>LJHW01000002.1 GCA_001295865.1 beta proteobacterium AAP65 | reverse complement strand
CCGCCCTGCCCGCCCTGCCGCCGACCACGGCGCCGCGGGTGGTGGACGCGCCCGTGCGGCCCACGCTCACGCTGCCCGAGGGGGTGTCGGTGCAGGCCCAGGGTTTTCGGGTCAGCGGTGCCCGCTCCTACCCCGCAGAGCTGCTGGCCGAGATGCTCAAGCCCTGGGTGGGCCGCCGGCTCGATCTGAACGGACTGAACGAAGCCGCGGGCGCACTCACGCGCCACTACCAGCGCAACGGGCACCTGCTGAGTTATGCCTACATCCCGGCGCAGCGCGTGGCCGACGGTGTCATCGAGATCGCCGTGCTCGAAGGCCAGCTCGAAGCAGTGCAGATCGTCACGGCGCAAGACGTGCGCCTGCGCGACGAAGTCATCCAGGCCCACACCGACCGCCTCGCCACGCGGGCCGATGCGCCCCAGCCGGTGCTGCTGGCCGATGTGGAGCGGCAGATGCTGCTGCTCAACGACATCGCCGGCGTCACGGCGCGCGCGGCCTTCACGCCGGGCGCGCGCACCGGCGGTGCCGACATGGTGGTGTCGGTGGCCGAAGACGAGCCGCTGGGCCTGCGCGTCAGCGCCGACAACCACGGCGCCCGCTCCACCGGCGAGCTGCGTGTGGGCCTGGGCCTGCAACTGCGCAACGTCTCCGGCTGGGGCGACCAGACCGACGCGCGCGCGATGGTCTCGCGCCAGGGCGGGCTGGTCAGTGGCAGCCTGGCCACGCTCGTGCCCGTGGGCGGTGACGGCCTGCGCCTGGGCGCCAGCCTTTCACGCCTGAGTTACGAGCTCGCCGGCAGCTTCCGCGAACTGGGGGCCACCGGCCATGCCAACACTTTCGGCGTGGAGCTGAACTACCCCTTGCTGCGCCAGGCCAATACCAACCTCGCGCTGCGCATGGCGGGCGAGATGAAGCAGCTGCGCGACGAAGTGCAGCTCGTGGGCCGCAGCGCGCCCAAGCGCAACAACACCCTGGAGCTCACCCTCAGCGCCGACCACCGCGACTCCTGGGGCGGTGTTTCAGCCGGCCGCGTGACGGCGGCGTTGGGTGCACTGCGTCTGCTCGACGACGGGCAGCGCGCCGCCGACGCCGCCGGTCTGCAGACGGCGCGCAGCTATGGCAAGCTCGGCTTCCAGCTGCTGCGCCAGCAGGCCCTGGGCGGACCCTTCAGCCTCACCTTGCGCCTGGCCGGCCAGGCCAGCGGCGGCAACCTCGACAGCTCGGAGAAGTTCAGCCTCGCCGGCCCGGGCGCCGTGCGGGCCTACGCGCCCGGTGAAGCCTCGGTCGACCAAGGCGGCCTGGTCAGCGTCGAAGCGCGCTATGCGCAGCCCTACCTGGGGGGCAGCGTCAGCTGGGGTCTCTTCCACGAGCGCGCTGAAGGCCGCATCAACCGGCAGCCGACACCCTTGCTGCTGGCGGGCAACCAGCCGCGCCTCTCGGGCACCGGCCTCACGGTGCAATGGAGCGGCGCCGACCTCGGTGTCAGCGCCTCGATCGCCTGGCGCGGCACGCGGGTGCCCACGGCCGAAGGCGGCGACCCGCAACCCCGCGTCTACCTGCAAGTGGTGCTGTCGCCATGAAGCGCCCCGGCGCTGCCCCTTTGACGCCCGCCGCTCGGAGCCCTGCCATGCCCAGCCGAACCGCCGACCCTGCAAAGACGACGAGAACCGCCAAAGCGCCGAAGGCGACCGCAGCTGCCGCGCTGCGCGCACCGCGAGCCGCACGCCGCAGCGCTGGAAGGCTGCGGCCGCGCCTGCTGCGCCTGTCGCGCCTGCTGGCCTGGCTGCTCGCAGCCTGGGCCGGCCCGGGCACGCTGGCCCTGGCGCAGGTAGCCCCGGGCAGCTTGCCGTCGGGTGGGCAGGTGGTGGTGGGCAGCGGCAGCCTCGTGCAAAGCCCGAACCTGCTGGTGATCCAGCAGAACAGCGCCAAGCTCGGCCTGGATTGGCAGAGCTTCAACATCGGCAGCGGCGCCACGGTCGAATTCCGCCAGCCCAGCGCCAACTCGGTGGCGCTGAACCGGGTGCTCGGCCACAGCGGCACCGAGATCTACGGCCAACTGCGCGCCAACGGCCAGGTGTTCCTCACCAACCCGAACGGCGTGCTCTTTGCGCCGGGCGCGCGTGTCGATGTGGGCGGACTGGTGGCCACCACGCTCGACATCACGCAGCAAGACTTCGCCGACGGCCGCTACGTCTTCAGCAGCAACAGCGGCCCTGGCACCGTGCGCAACCAGGGCAGCCTGCAGGCCAGCGCTGGCGGCTACCTGGCACTGTTCGGCCAGCAGGTGGTGAACGAAGGCGACATCCGGGTCGATGCCGGCTCGGTGGTGCTGGCCTCGGGCCGCGCGGCCACCGTCAGCATCAGCGGCAGCGGGCTGGTGTCGGCGGCCGTGACGCCGGGCCTCGTGGCCGGTCAGGTCGACAACGCGGGCCGCATCCAGGCCGATGGCGGCGTGGTCACGCTGACGGCACGTTCGGCACAAGACATCGCTGGCTCGCTGGTGAACAACAGCGGCATCGTGCGCGCCAACACGCTGGTGGAACGGGGCGGTGAGATCTGGATCACGGGCGACCAGGTGGCCAGCACCGGCACGCTCTCGGCAGCCGCGCCGGCGGGCGGCAACGCCGGCCAGATCGGCGTGAAGGGCGACATGGGCAGCGGCCGCCTGGTGCTGGCCGGCCAGATCGATGTCAGCGCCGTCAACGGCCGGGGCGGCCAGGTCGAAACCTCGGCGGCCCACGTCAGCATCGCCCGCGACACGCGCGTCGACAGCCGCGGCAGCGCGGCCACCGGGCACTGGCTCATCGACCCCACCGACTTCACGGTGGCCGCAGGCGCCGGTGCGCAGACCACCTCCGGCATCGGCGCAGACACGCTGGCCAGCAACCTGGCTTCCACCAGCATCACGCTGGCCACGGCCGCTACCGGCAGCGAGCCGGGCGACATCCACGTCAATGCCGATGTCAGCTGGAGCAGCGACAACACGCTCACCCTGCAAGCCAGCCGCCACATCAACCTGAACGCCAACCTGAGCGCCACGGGTGCTGCAGCCGGCTTGGTGCTCACGCCGGGCACGGGCGGCGCGCTGCGCATCCTGAGCACCGACACCACCAGCCCCAAGATCACCCTGAGCGGCGCCAACGCCTCGTTGACCATCGCCAACCAGGCCTACACGTTGGTGCGTGACGTGGCCGGCCTGCAGGCCTTGCAAAGTGGCCTGGCCGGCCGCTACGCGCTGGCCGTGGACATCGACGCCAGCAGCACGGCCACGAACGGCTTCACGCCCATCGGCAACGAAGCCGCCACCAGCGTGACGACCACCAATGCCTTCACTGGCATCCTGGAAGGCCTGGGCCACAGCATCACGGGCCTGACCATCGAGCGCAGCGGCAGCGGCGCCAACGCCGTGGGCCTGTTCGCGAGTACGAACAACGCCACGTTGCGCAACTTCCAGCTGGTGGGGGGCTCGGTCAGCGGCCGCATGTTCGTGGGCGCCGTGGCTGGCTACACCAACGGCAGCACCACGCTGAACAACGTGCGCAGCAGCGCCACCGTCGCGGCCGCCACCACCGACGGCAGTGCCGTGCGCGTGGGTGGGCTGGTGGGCCTGATGGCGGGCAACAACGCCGCGGCCGGCGTGAGCGACAGCGTGGCCACCGGTGCGGTCAGCGCCACGGTGGCGAACAACACCACCGTCAACGCCGGCGGCCTGGTGGGTGAGGTCGACGCTGGCACGCTCACCGATGTGCGCAGCACCGGGGCCGTGACGGCCGCGCTGTCTGCGGGCACGGGCGACTTCAACATCACCGTCGGCGGCATGGTGGGCCGCCACAGCGGCGGCAACATCAGCAACGCCACAGCCACCGGCGCCGTCACCGGCGGCCGCTATACGGGGGGCCTGGTCGCCTACCTGGATGCCGGCAGCCTGAGCAATGTGCGCACCGAAGGCAACGTCTCGGGCCAAGGTGATGCGGGTGGTGTGCTGGGTTTTGCCACGGGCACCGGTTCACTGACCTCGGCCGAAGCACTGGGCTCGGTCGTTTCCGCCGACACAGCCAGCTACAGCGTCGGCGGCGCTGTGGGCTACCTGGCGTTGACCGGCGCACTCAGCGGCATCACCGCTGCGGGCAACGTCAGCGGGGGCACCTACACCGGCGGTGTCGTGGGCTACTACAACCCGACCACGGCCATTTCCGCGGCCACCCTGGGCAGCGTGAACAGCGCCACCAAGACCATCAGCGGTCGCTCTTGGGTCGGCGGTTTCATCGGCTACATGAACCAGGCGGCCAGCGTCACCGGCTTGAGCGCCTCTTCGTCCGTGGTGGCCAGCGGCACTGGCGGTGCCGCAGGCGGCATCGTCGGCCGCAGCAGCGGCGCGGTCTCGGCCAGTTCGGCCGGCGGCAGCGTCACAGGCGGCGGGCTGGTGGGGGGGCTCATCGGGCATGCCGTGGGCAGCGGCGGCATCAGCAGCAGCAGCGCCAGCGCCGTGGTCGCCAGCAACAGCACCGCGGGCGAGGTGGGCGGCTTGGTCGGCCGCTACAACAACACCGGCAACCTCGATGGCGGCAGCGCCAGCGGGCCGGTGCAGGGCGGAACCGGCACTTCGGGCATCACAGGCGGCCTGGTCGGCAGCTTCGACAGCACCGCCAGCATCGTCAACGGCTCGACGGCCCTCACCAGCACGGTGGCCGGGGCTGGCGATGTCGGCGGCCTGGTCGGGCAAGCCTATGGCTCGGGCACCGCCGCCATCAACGGCGCCACGGTGCGTGGCACCGTGCAGGGCGGCACGGCCGGCGGCGTGGGCGGCCTGGTGGGTGACTTCGGCATGGCCGGAGGCTGGAGCGGCGTGACGGTGGAAGGTGCCGTGAGCGGCGGCCTCTACACCGGCGGCATCGTGGGCTATTACGCCAGCAACGCGACCATCACAAGCGGCACCTACACCCCCGCCAACCTGAGCGGTGGTGCGCACGCGGGGGGCATCGTCGGCTACATGGCCACCACGGCCAGCATCACAGGGGCTTCGGCCGACAACCCCTGGGTGATCGGCACCAACGTCAGCAGCACGGGCACGAGCGGCAGCGCCGGCGGCCTGGCGGGCCGCACGGCGGGCAGCGTCACGAACATCCGCACCACCGGCAGCATCAGCGCGTCTGATGACGCTGGTGGCGTGGTGGGCCGCGCCGATGGCGGTGGCACGCTGGTGCAACTGCGGGCCACCGGCAACGTGACGAGCAGTTCGACATCGGCGGGGGTCGGGGGCGTGGTGGGCGTGCTCTCGCTCTCGGGCTCGATGAACAACGCCACTGGCACCGGGGCGGTGAGCGGCGGCCGCTACACCGGCGGTGTCATCGGCTACTTCAGCGGCAGCGCAGCGCTGCAGGCCTTGCGCGGCGAAGGCGCCGTGAGCAGTGCGGGTGATGCCGGTGGCGTGGTGGGTTTCGCCAGCGGCTCGGGCTCGATCACCAACGTCGATGGCCTGGGCGAGGTCAGCAGCACCGACACGAACACCTACAGCGTGGGCGGCGCCATCGGCTACTTCAACCTCAGCGGCGGCCTGAGCGGCATCACCGCCGCGGGCAACGTGAGCGGCGGCACGCAAACCGGCGGCGTGGTGGGTTACTACGTGTCGAGCAGCGCCCTGACGGCCACCTCGCTGAGTTACACCAACAGCGCCAGCCGCACGGTCTCGGGCACCTACTGGGTCGGTGGGCTGATCGGCTACAGCAACGCGAGCAGCATCTCCGGCCTGACGTCGGGGGCCGCGGTGTCGGCCTCTGGCACGAGGAGCGCCGCGGCGGCCGGAGGCCTGGTCGGGCGCACGGCGGGCGCGGTGAGCTCCAGTTCAGCCAGCGGTGCTGTCAGTTCGCCTGGCCGTGCTGGCGGCTTGGTGGGCCAGGCCGATGGGACGGTGAGTTTCACCGACACCACGGCAACCGGGGCCGTGAACGGCCTGGGCATGGCCGGGGGCCTCATCGGCTACGTCACCGGCACCGCCCGACTGTTGCGCGCCGGTGCTTCGGGCGCTGTCTTCACGCGGGGCTCAGGCGGGGGCCTGGTCGGCCAGCACGACGCCGGCAGCATCACCGACAGCAACGCCAGCGGCGCGGTCACCGGCCTCAGCGACGGCGCGGTGTACCTGGGGGGCCTGGTCGGCCAGTACGGCGCGGGCTGCTACTTCTGCACGCTGGGCCCCGACCTCCAGATCACCAACAGCCATGCCACGGGGGCCGTGCGCGCCGATGCCAGCGCCATCTACGCCGGGGGTCTCGTGGGCTACCTCTACTCGGGTGTGCTCGACAGCGTCAGTGCCAGCGGCAACGTCACCGCGGTCGATGCCGTTGCCGCCAACAGCAACGAGATGGTGGGCGGCCTGGTGGGCTATTTCGGCAGCTACAACCAGCGAAGCACCATCAGCAACAGCAATGCCAGCGGCGCCGTTTTCGGCGGTTACTACGCCGGTGGGCTGGTGGGGCAGTACCTGGGCGGCGCCCTCAGCAACAGCAGCGCATCGGGCTCGGTCACCGGCGGCGTCGAAAGCGGCGGCCTGCTGGGTTACGCCAACGTTTACGGGCCGATGAGCAACGTGTCTGCCTCGGGCGCGGTGCGCTCGTCCACCACCGTGAGCAGCGCGCGCGTGGGCGGGCTGATCGGCCGCGCCTACTTCTACGCGGCCGACAGCACGACCGGCGGCAGCCTGACCAACGGTTCTGCCAGCGGCTCGGTGACGGGCATCGCCAACGCCGGCGATGTCGGCGGGCTGATCGGGCAGCTGGGCGTCTACAACGCCGAGGCGGGGCCCGTGAACGACAGCCGGGCCACGGGTGCCGTGAGCGGCGGCAGCAACAGCGGCGGCCTCATCGGCTACTTCGACAACGGCAGCGGGCATTCGGCCCTGCTGAACAGCCACGCCACAGGCCCGGTGAACGGTGGTTCGCTGAGCGGCGGGCTGGTCGGCTACTACGTCCGCACGGCCGCCACCGGCCGCGCCGACGACATCACCAACAGCTACGCCACCGGCGACGTGAGCGGGCCTTTCTACGTCGGCGGCCTGGTCGGCTTGTTCGATGGGCGCCACGGCATCGTGGGCAGCTACGCCACGGGCGACGTGCAGGGCAGCACCGCCAACAACGACAAGTACCTCGGAGGCCTGGTCGGTTACTACAACGGCCGCCACACCAGCACCAGCAACCTGGCCGACATCAACGCCAGTTACGCCACTGGCCGCGTCAGCCTGTCCTCAGGCAGCACGCTGGGCAGTTTTGCGGACATCTACGCCGGCGGCCTGGTGGGCTACCTGACGGGGCAGACCGCCGGCACGGCCGTGGTGGATGCCTACGCCAGCGGTGCCATCGAACTGGCGGCCACAGGCGGCCGGCTCTACGCGGGCGGCCTGGTGGGCTACGCCACGGGCGGCCAAAGCGTGCTGCGCGGCTACGCCACCGGGGCGGTAGCGGCCACGGGCGGCAACTCGAGCTTCACCGGCGGTTTGCTGGCCGGCCGCGCCAGCAGCGTCAGCGTGGTCACCGACAGCCACTGGGACAGCAGCAGCACCGGCCAGGCCACCAGCCTGGGCGGCGGTACGGCACGCAGCACGGCCGAGATGCGCCAGGCCGCCAGCTTCAGCGGCTGGGACCTCAACACCACCGGCACCGGGGGCACGGTGTGGCGTCTTTACGAAGGCCACACGGCACCGCTGTTGTCGCGTTTCCTGACGCCGCGCACCCTCACGCTGGCCGATGCCAGCAAGGTCTACGACGGCACCCTGTCCTTCGGCAACGCGACGCTCACCGCCATCAACGGTGCCATCGACCAGCCCGACCGCATCTTCGTGAGCACGCCTTCGGCCGATGTCGGCAGCTACGCCATTGGCGCCGCCGGCGTCTACTCGGTGCAGAACGGCTACGACCTCACCGTCAGCGGCAACGCCACGCTGAGCGTCACGCCACGGCCCCTCACGCTGGCTGGCGTGGTGGCCGACAAGGTCTACGACGGCACCCGCAACGCCACCCTGCTGGCCACCGCCCAGCCCGCAGGCCTGGTGGCCGGTGAAACGCTGACCGTGAACACCGCCGTTGCCAGCGCCGTTTTCGACACCCGCCAGGCCGGGCAGAACAAGGCCGTGACGGTCACCGGTTTGAGCCTGGCCGACGGCGCCACCGGCAAGGCCTCGAACTACCAGCTCGTCAGCGCCACCAGCGCCACCGCCAGCATCACCCCGGCGCCACTGAACGTGGGCGGTTTCACCGCCACCTCCCGCGCCTACGACGGCTCGCTCACGGTGGCCGTCAGCGCCAACGGCAGCAGTGTCAGCGGCGTCATCGGCAGCGACGATGTGACGGCCAACGTCAGCGGCGTCAGCAACGGCACCTTGGCCGACAAACACGTCGGCACGGCCAAGCCTGTGGCGGTGCTGGGTGCAACGCTCACCGGCGCCGACGCCGGCAACTACGTGATCGCCGGCCTGAACGATGTCACGGTGGACATCACGCCGCGCAGCCTCACCGTCAATGGCCTGCGCGGCAACAACCGCCAGTACAACCAGGGCACGGCCGTCAACGTGCAGACCGCCACCGGCGAACTGAGTGGTGTGGTCAGCGGTGACGTGCTGCAACTTCGCAGCACCACGGTCAGCGCCAACATGGCCGACCGCCATGCCGGCACAGGCAAGAGCGTGTTGGTGCCTGGCAGCAGCCTGCAACTGCGGGGTGTGGACGCTGGCAACTACGTGCTCGCCGATGCCACGGCCACCGTGGACATCGCCCGCGCCACGGTGTTCTTCTACGCCGACTACTTCGGCACCAGCAACGACAAGGTCTACGACGGCACCGACGCGGCGACGGGCGTCACGCCCTATGCCTACGCTTCCAGCATTGGCAACTACCTGCTGGCGGGCACCACGGGCTACGGCATCGACAACCTCGTGCTGAGCTACGACGCACCGCGCTATACCGACAAGAACGTGGCCTACAGCGGCACCAGTGTCACGACCAAGACCATCACCGCCAGCAACGCCAGCCTCAGCGGCACCGACGCCGGCAACTACGTGCTTGACAACACCAGTGCCACCACCTCAGGCCGCATCACGCCGCGCCCCCTGGCCGTGACTGGCGTGAGCGCCACCAGCCGCGCCTACGACGGCACCGTCAACGTGAGCGTCAACGTCTCCGGTGCGGCGGTCGACACGACCCAACTCGTGCCTGGCGACAACGTGACGGTGACCGTGCCCGGTTCGGGCACGGTCGTGGGCACCATGGCCAACAAGAACGTGGGCACCGGCAAGGCCGTGACCGTGCCTGGCTTCAGCCTGGGCGGCACCGACGCCACGAACTACACGCTCAGCGGCAGCGCAGGTGTCACGGTCGACATCACCCGCAAGGCGCTGACCGCCAGCTACGTGGCCGTCGACAAGGTCTACGACGGCAATGCCTTTGCGGCACTCAGCGTGAGTTCGGCCGACATCGTGCCCGGCGATGTGGTGCGATTCTTTGCCGACCAGACCTACTGCACGACCTGCGGCTACGGCTACTTCGTGACCCCCGGTTCCACACCCACGAGCTACACGCAGTCGAAAGACGCCGGCACGGGCAAGACGGTGGTCGTCACCACCAACAGCTTGTATGGCGCCGATGCCGCGAACTACACCTTGCTCAACGCACAGGCCACCTTGACGGGCAGCATCGCTCCCAAGGGCATCACGCCCGTGTTCAGCGGCGTCAACAAGGTCTACGACGGCAGCACGGCTGCCACCGTCAGCCTCAACACCTCGGCCTCGGGCATCTTCATCGGCGACGCCATCAGCCTCACGCGCACGGCCACCTTCGACACCAAGGATGCCGGCACCGGCAAAAACGTCAGCATCACCGACATCGCCTTCACGGGCGCCGCTGCGGGCAACTACACGCTGAGCACGACCAGCGCAAGCACCACGGCCGCCATCACGCCCAAGCCGCTGGCCTTGGCCGGCGTGACGGCCGCCGACCGCAACTACGACGGCAGCACCAGCGTGACCTTGAGCGTCGGAACGCTGGGTGCCACTGGCGTGGTGGGCGGGGATGCCGTGACGGTGGTGGCGCCCACTGGCGGCCTCGCGAACGGCAGCATCGCCAGCAAGGGTGTGGGGGCAGGCAAACCGGTGACGGTGAGCGGTCTGACGCTCAGCGGCGCCGATGCCGGCAACTACAGCATCGACGGCAGCGAAGGTGTCACCGTCAACATCACGCCGCGTCCTCTGACGGCCGTCTACACCGGCGTCAGCCGCGAGTACAACGGTGGCGTCAGCGCGGCCGTGAGCGCGTCTTCGCCAGATGCCGTAGCCGGCGACGCCCTGAGCTACACGCAGAACGCCATCTACACCGGCCTTGACGCACGCAACGTCGGCACGAACAAGCCCATCGCTGTCACCAGCATCGTGCTCGGGGGCGCAGACGCTGCCAACTACAGCCTGCTGAACACCACGGCCAGCACCACGGGCAGCATCACGCCCAAGGGCATCACGGTCGGCTACACGGGCCTGGCGCGCGCCTACAACGGCCTGGCCGACACCAGCGCCAACGTCACCGGCAGCTCGGCGGGCCTGGTGGCCGGCGATCAGGTGGGCTTCGCGCAGGCGGCCACGTTTGCGGGCGATGGCGCTGTGGGCACGGGCAAGGTGGTCAACGTGAGCGGCATCACGCTCACCGGTGCCCAGGCGGCCAACTACAGCGTGCTCAACAGCACCGCCACCACCACGGCCAGCATCACGCCGCGCCTGATTGGCGTGACGGGCGTGCTGGCCACCAGCCGCGTCTACGACGGCACCGTGACCGTGCAGCTCAGCACCGCGGGGGCCACGGTGCTGCCCAGCGGTGTGCTGGCCGGCGACACGGTCAGCGTCGTGCTGCCCGCCGGCGGCATCACCACCGGCACCATGGCCACCAAGGACGCAGGCACCAACAAGCCGGTGTCCATCACCGGTCTCACGCTCACGGGCGCCTCGGCCGCCAACTACGTGGTGGGGGGCGAAGGCCTCACGGTCAACATCACGCCGCGGCCGCTGACGGCCAGCTACGGCGCGCTCGACCGCGTCTACGACGGCAGCACCGGCGCCACCATCGTCGGCACCTCCACCGGCATCCTCTCGGTGGACAGCGGTGCGCTGAGCATCGTGGCCAGCGGCAGCTTCAGCGAGGGCAAGAACGTCGGCACCGGCAAGGCCGTGGCCGTGACGGGCGGTTTCCTCAGCGGGGCCGAGCGCAACAACTACAGCCTGCTCAACCCCACCGGCAGCACCACCGCCAGCATCACCCCGCGGCCGCTGACCGCCGTCTACAGCGGCGGCACGCGCGTCTATGACGGCGGTGTCACCGCGCCGGTGACGGCCAGCGACGCCAACGTCCTGGCGGGCGACCAGATCGGCTTCACGCAAACCGCCGTTTTCACCGGCGCAGGAGCCAAGAACGTCGGCAGTGGCAAGGGCATCGCCATCAGCAACATCGCCCTCACCGGCGCCGACGCCACCAACTACGCGCTGGTCAACGCCAGCGCCACGGCCACGGGCGGGATCACGCCCAAACCCATCAGCATCGACGGCATCACGGGCGCAACGGCCACGCCGCGGGTCTACGACGGCACCACCACGGTGGCGGTGGTGGTGTCCGGCAGCGGCAGCATCGCCCCCAGCAGCGCCGACATCGTGGCGGGCGACACCGTCGGCATCAACCTGCCCGAAGGCGGCATCACCACCGGGAGCATGGCCAACAAGTTGGCCGGCACCGGCAAGGCCGTGGCCGTGGACGGCCTCACGCTCAGCGGCGCCGATGCCGGCAACTACGTCGTGACGGCCACCACGGGCATCACGGTGGACATCGCGAAGAAGGTCCTCACCGCGGTCTACACGGGCGTGAACCGCGTCTACGACGGGAGCACGGCAGCCACGGCCACGGGCACGTCGGCAGACATCATCGGTGGCGACGTGGTGCTCATCGGTGGCACCGGCGTGTTCACAGGCGACGGCGCGCGCAACGCCGGCACGAACAAGGCGGTGAGCGTGCTCAACGGCACACTCAGCGGCGCCGATGCGGTCAACTACGCCCTGATCAACACCACAGGCAGCACCACTGCCAGCATCACACCCAGGCCCGTGACCCCGGGCTACACCGGCCTGGCCAAGGTTTACGACGGCACCACCTCCGCCCTGGTGCAAGCCACGGGCAGCGGTTTCATCACCGGCGACGCCGTGCAGCTCAGCCAGACGGCGGTGTTCACGGGCAGCAAGAACGTGGGTGCCGACAAGCCCATCGCCATCAGCGGCATCACGCTGCAGGGCGGCGACGCGGCCAACTACAGCCTCACCGCCACCTCGGCCACCGCCACCGGCAGCATCACGCCCAAGCCCTTGCGCATCGACGGCCTCACCGGCGTGGCCGCCACCGACCGCGTCTACGACGGCAGCACCACCGTGGCCGTGGTGGTGAGCGCCAGCGGCCCCATCGCCCCCAACCCGCAAGACGTGGTGGCCGGCGACGTGGTCACCGTCACCGCACCGCCCACCGGCAACACCACCGGCACGGTGGCCGACAAAAACGTGGGCAGCAACAAGCCCGTGGCCGTGGCCGGCCTGAACCTCGGCGGCGCCGATGCCGCGAACTACAGCATCACCGCCACCAGCGGCGTGACGGTCAACATCTCGCCCCGCCTGCTGACGGCCGTGTACACGGCCACCACACGCGAATACGACGGCAGCACGGCCGCTGCCCTCACCGGCACTTCGGCCGACATCGTGGCCGGCGACGTGCTCAGCATCACCGGCACCGGCGCCTACACCGGCACGGGCGCACGCAACGCAGGCAGCGGCAAAGTGGCCGAGGTGCTCAGCGTCACTTTCAGCGGCGCCGATGCCGGCAACTACAGCCTGCTCAACCCCAACGGCACGGCCACCGGCACGGTGACGCCGCGGGCCCTGGTGGTCAGCTACACCGGCGGCACGCGTGTCTACGACGGTAGCAGCAGCGCGCCGGTCGAAGGCAGCCTCGACCGCCTGGTGGCGGGCGACGACGCCCGGCTCACCCAGACGGCGGTGTTCACCGGCGCCGGCGCGAAGAACGCCGGCAACGGCAAAGCGGTGGCCATCAGCGACATCGCGCTGGCCGGCAGCGATGCGGCCAACTACAGCCTCAACATCAGCAGCGGCGGCACCACCGCCAGCGTCACGCCGCGGCCTTTGCGCATCGACGGTTTCACCGGCGTGACCGCGACCGACCGCGTCTACGACGGCACCACGGCCGTGGCCATCAGCGTGCTGGGCAGCGGCACGCTGGGGGCCAACACCGCAGATCTCATCGCGGGTGACGACGTCACCGTCGCAGCCCCGCCCACGGGCACGACAGCCGGTCTGCTGGGCGACAAAAACGCAGGCAACAACAAGCCCGTGACGGTGACCGGGGTCACGCTCAGCGGCGCCGACGCCGGCAACTACAGCGTGGCCGCCGCCACGGGCGTGACGGTCAACATCACGCCGCGCCCGCTCACCGCGGTGTGGACGGGCCTGAGCCGCGTCTACGACGGCACCATCGACGTCGGCGTGTCGGGCACCTCAGCCGATGTGCTGGCCGGTGATGTGCTCACCGTTTCCGCGAACGGCCAGTTCACGGGCGAAGGCGCCCGCAACGTCGGCACGGGCAAGAACCTGAGTTTCAGCAACGCGGTGCTGGCGGGCGCCGACGCCCAGAACTACCTGCTCACCAACCCCAGCGGCACGGCAACGGCCGACATCACGCCGCGCACGCTGAACATCAGCTACAGCGGCGGCAGCCGCGTCTATGACGGCAGCACGAGCGCGCCCGTCAGCGCGACGCTGGCCGGCCTGGTGGATGGCGACGCCGTGGCCAGCGCCCAGACCGCGGTGTTCACCGGCGCCGACGCGAAAAACGCCGGCGACGCCAAGGCCGTGCAGATCAGCGCCATCACGCTGCAGGGCGGCGATGCCAGCAACTACGTGCTGGCCACCGACAGCGCCACCACGACCGCCAGCGTGACGCGCCGGCCGCTGAACGTCAGCGGCCTGTCGGGCCTGCAGGCCGAAAGCCGCGTCTACGACGGCACGCGCGACGTGCGCATCACCGGCACGCTGGTGGTGGGCAACGCCTCGGGCGACGTGATCGCCGGCGACGACATCAGCCTCAACCTGCCCGGCGGCAGCGTCAACACCGGCACCATGGTCGACAAGACCGCCGGCACGGGCAAGGCCGTGGCGATCAGCGGCCTCACGCTGGGCGGTGTGGATGCCATCAACTACGAGATCACCGGCACCGCCGGCCTCACCGTCGACATCGCGCCACGGCCGTTGGCCCTGCTGGGCGTGGCGGCGCTCAGCCGCATCTACGACGGCACCACCGCGGTGGCGCTCGACACCAGCGCCGGCAGCGTGCAAGGCGTGCTCGTCGGCGACAACGTGCAGCTGCTGGGCAGCGGCGTCAGCGGCACGGTGGCCACCAAAGACGTCGGCACCGGCAAGGCAGTGACGGTGGGCGGTGCCGGCTTCGGCCTGGGCGGCAGCGACGCCGCGAACTACAGCCTGGTGGCCAGCGGCCTGAGCGTGGACATCAGCCCGCGCAGCCTGGTGGTGACGGCCACGGGCGTGGACAAGGTCTACGACGGCACCGACGGCGCGGAGGTGGTTTTCGCCAGCAACGCGCTGGCGGGCGATGTGCTGTCGTTCACTGCAGCGAGCAGCCGTTTTGCCGGGGCCAACGCCGGCAGCGGGCTCGCCATCACCGTCAGCGGCCTCACACTGGGTGACACCGACGCCAGCAACTACCTGCTCACCACGCCGGCGCTCAGCACCAGCGCGAACATCCTGCGCCGCAATGCCACTTTGACGGCCGACAGCCTGGAGAAGGTCTACGGCGAAAGCCGCGGCCTGCCGGGCTCGGCCTTCAGCGCCTCGGGCCTGGTGCAGGGCGAGAGCCTGGGCAGCGTCACGCTCAGCAGCGCCGGGGCCGATGCGGGCGCCAACGTGGGCAGCTATGCCATCAACGCCAGCAACGCCAGCGGCGGCAATGCCAACCTCGCCAACTACCTGCTGAGCTACGTGCCCGGCACGCTGCAGGTGCAGCCACGGCCGCTGACCGTGGCCGCCAACAGCGTGGTGCGTTTCGAAGATGCACAGAACCCCGCCAGCTACGGCTTCAGCACCAGCACGGGCGGCCTCGTCAACGGCGACAGCATCGGCAGCATCAGCGTCAGCGCGCCGCCGGCCAGCGTGGGCGCCCGGGGCGTTTCGCTCTTTGCGCTCGAAACCTCGAACGCGCAGTTCACCAGCGGCAGCGCCAGCAACTACACGCTGAGCTACGGCAGCGGCCGGCTGCTGGTGCTGCCCACGCCGCCGCGCGTGGACGACGTCAACGCCGGCGGCGGTGATGGGCCGCAAGGCCTGGCCGTGCTGGCAGACCCGGTGGCGGTGGCTGCCGCGGAAAAAACGCTCACCCAACTGGCCGCGTTCTTGACTGCGCCCGGCGAGGGTGGCGCCAGCCCGGCGCCCGCGCTGGCATCGTCGCCGATGAGCCCAGAAGCCGCCGCGGCGGTGGCGCAGGCCATCGAGGCCCTGCTGTCCGGCGACCCGGCGCGCGTCAGCGTGCCGGCGCTGCAGAGCCTGCCCTTGCTGAGCTTCGAGCCCCGCCTGCGCCAGCTGTTGGCGGGTGCCGGCAGTTTCCGCAACCCGCCGGCAACGCCCCCAGCGCCCTGAAGGCCCCCCATGCCCTTGAATGCAATGCGCGCACCGTCGCGGCCCTCACCGATGAAGCTCCCACATTTGCGCCCCCCCCGCCTTGCGCACCGGGCCTGGGCCCGCCTGTGCCTGGCCGCGCTGCTGCCGCTGCTGCAGGCCTTGCCACTGACGGCGCAGGCCGCGCCGCTGGACGACCTGCGCCGCCAGGTGGAAGCCGGCCAGTTCGAACAGGCCTACAGCACCGCCCAGCGCCAGCCGCAGCTGCTGGGTGATGTGCACTTCGACTTCCTCTTCGGCGTGGCGGCGGTGAACACCGGCCGCATCCCCGAGGGCCTGCTCGCGCTGGAGCGGCACCTCTCGGCCGTGCCCGCCAACGACCGCGCCCGGCTCGAACTGGCGCGCGGCTACTTCCTGCTGGGCGAGTACACCCGGGCGCGCAGCGAGTTCGAGTTCGTGCTGCGCTACAACCCGCCAGCGGGCGTGCGGGCCAACATCAACGGCTTCCTGCAGGCCATGCAGTCGCGCGAGGCGGCCGACCGCCGCGCCAGCGCCCGCCTGTACGTCGAGGCGGGCCTGGGCCACGACAACAACGTCAACGGCGGCACCTTTCGCGACGAACTGCAACTGGTCTTCGGCACCATCAGCCTGGAAGGCAGCCCGTCGCGCCAGGTGGCCGACAGCTACGGCCAGGTGGCGCTGGGCGGCCAGCACCAGACGCGCGTGACGCCCCGGCTGTCGGTCTTCGCCGGGGCCGACCTCGACCACCGCGGCAACGCCGACGAGACCGCCTACAACCTCACCAACGCGGGCGTCTACGCCGGCTTCACGCAGCTCAGCGCCGGCGCCTTGTGGCGCTTCACGCTGGGCAGCAGCACGCTGCAGGTGGGTGGCAACCGCTACCGCAGCACCACGCAGCTGGGGCTGGAGAGCAACCTCTCGCTGGCGGCCGATCTGTCGATGCTGGGCTTTGCGCAGTACGCCGAGTTCCGCCACGCCGAGGCCGACCGTGTGCGCGACGCGCGCGCCACCACACTGGGCGTGATGTTCACGCAGGGCTACCCGCAGCTGCCCGGCGCGCCTTCGGTGGGCCTGCGCATGAGCTGGACACACGAAGACAACCAGCGCCTGCGCGCCGACCTCGACCGCCACGTGCCGCTGGTTCGCGTCTTCGGCGCGATGACACCGATGCCCGGCATGCGCCTGAGCGTGGGGCTGACCGCCTACCGGCAGATCTTCGGCGGCACCGACATCGGCTTCGGCACCGACCGGAAAGACAGCGCGCTGTCGGCCGACCTCGTGGCCAGCTACGCACTGGACGAGCGCTGGTCGGTGCGAGGCGACGCCGTCTGGACGCGCAACCGTTCGAACCAGGATCTTTACGACAGCAGCCGCAAGATGGTGTCGCTGAAGCTCCGCTACCAGTACTGAGGGCCGCGATGAACCGCTACCAGATCCTTCGCAGCCGCGCCTGGCAGGCTGCCCTGCTGCTGGTGCCGCTGTGCCTGCCGCCGGCGCAGGCGCAGGCCCCTGCACCCGCAGCCGCGGCAGCACCCACCGAGGTGTTGCTGGTGCAAGTGCAAGGTGATGTGCGCATCAACGGCACCCCGGCGCGCACGGGGGCGCTGCCGGCCGGCGCCCTGGTGCAGACCGGCGTGGACGGCCAGGTGCAGCTGCGCACCACCACGGGTGCCCTCATCGCCCTGCCCGCCGGCAGCGAACTGCGCCTGAACGCAGCCAGCAACACCGTGGCGCTGAACGCCGGCGGCCTGCGCCTGAGCACCGGTGGCGCCGAGTGGCGCGTGGCCCTGGCCGAGCGCAGCATCCGCACCCGCGGCTACCTGAAGCTGCAGGATTGCGCCGCCGGCTGCACGCTCCCGAAGGGGCTGTACGGCCGCATCGCGCAAGGCGAGGCGGTGCTCGAATACCAAGGCGGCCGTTCGGTGCTGCGCACACGCGCCTTCCGCTGGGCCGACGCCAGCAGCCGGCCCGAGGTGCTGGCCGACCTGCCAGCCCTGCTGGACGACCGCAACAGCCAGGCCGAGGCCACGCGTGTGCGCACCGAAGTGGCGGCCACCTTGCAGGCCGGCATTGCCGCTTTCCGCGACGGCCAGGACGCCGCCGCCACGCAAGGCTTCGAACGTGTGCGCGCGCTGGCCCCGGGCGAGACCCTGGTGCCCTACTACCTGGGCCTGCTGGCCCTGAAACGCGCCGACAACGCCACCGCCGTGCAGCTGCTGCAGCAGTACGCGCGCGAAGACCCCGAGGGCGCCGCTGCCCGCGATGTGCCGCAGACGCTGACCCTGCTGTCGAGCGTGCAGCTGCAGCAAGAAGTGGCCAGCGCCGTGCAGCGCGAGGCCGAGGTGGTGGGCTCGCCGCCCGAGCCCGGCAGCATCGCGGTGCAGGCCTTCGTCAACAAGGGCGACGCCAACTTCCGCGCCATGGCCAAGGGCCTGGCCGCGATGATCATCGCCGACCTCAGCAAGGTGCCGGGCCTGAAGGTGCTGGAACGCGAGAAGGTGCAGCTGCTCGTCAACGAAGCCAAGCTCGGTGACAGCGGCCTGGCCGACACCGCTTCGGCCGTGCGCTCGGGGCGCCTGATGCGTGCCGAAAAGGTGGTGGTGGGCAATTTCGAGGTGCAACAGCCATGAAGACCGTGCAAACACACACCGCCGCGGCGGCCGCGCTGCTGCTGATGGGCCTGTGCTGGGTCGCACCTGCCAGCGCGCAGCCCGCAGCGCCCTCGCCTGCCGCCGCGACCACGCCTTCGGGCTTCTCGCTCGAAGGCGCCGTCATCGACAGCCGCAGCTCGCGCAGCCTGGGCGTCATCAACGAGCGCGGTGACATCAACGCCCTCTTCCGCGCCCAGAAGGCCATGACCTTCGGCATCCTGCGCGCGGCCGGCATTCCGCTCGACCAGCTGTCGCCCGAGGTGCGGGCGCGTATCGAACGGTTTGCCACCACCAACCTGGAGGCCTTCCGCGCCTTCTCGCAAGGGCTGGATCTGAAAGACCAGGGCCGTTTTGCCGAGGCCAAGGCCGAGTTCGCACGCGCAGCGCAGCTCGACCCCGGTTTTGCGCTGGCCGCCGAGCAGCAACAAGCCATGCCCGAGGTGAGCCTGGGCAGCGGCGTGCAGGCCCGCGCCGTGCTGCTGGCCGCCACCGGCGCTGCGGTCGACCGCGGCCGTGCAGCCTTCGCGGTCGACACCGCACGCGCCGTGGCCGCGCTGGCCGCCGGGCAGACCGTGGTGACGGTGCCGCTGGCCAGCACCGCCGAGCAGGCACGCACCAGCGACTTCAGCACCACGCCACCGGGGTCGGGCACGCAGTTCGTGCCCAACATCGTGGCCGGCATCGCCTACACGGCGGTGCTGCCGGGCCTGGGCACGGCGCAGGTTTCCACCCTGGGCGAATGGCGCTCCGACAGCTTCCGCGTCAGCACCGGCGCCGACGGCACGGTGCTGGAAGCGTTGGGCAGCGCAGGCAACCCGGTGGCGCAGATCGGTGGCGCCACCGCGCAGCCCCTGGGCAACGCCACACTGGGCGATGGCAGCGTCGCCTACTGGGGCGCCTGGGCTTCGGCCCCCGGTGCCAGCGCCACGGTCACCATCAGCGGCAGCCCGCTCGTGGCGCCGCAACTCGGCACCGTGAACTACCTGCTGGCCGATGCCACGCGCACGATGCCGGACACCGGCACCGCGGTCTTCTCGCCGCGCGGCGGCACCTTGGTCAATGCCACCGGCACGGTGGCGGTGAACTTCGCCACGCGCGCGGTGGAGCTGCGCAACCTGGGCTTCGACATCGGCGCGCTCAACTTCAGCGGCCTGAACGGCAACGCCACCTTCGACACGCGCCTGGCCTCAGGCGGCTTCGGCGGCAATTACAGCAGCGGGCAATGCAACGGCTGCAGCGGCTTCACACCGCTGAGCAGCAGCTTCAGCGGCCATTTTGTCGGCCGCAATGCCGATGGCCTGGCCTTCGCCACCTTCCTGCTCACGGGGGGCGAGGGCACGGCGGCCGGGGTGCACCTCTTCACTCGGCCGCCAGCGCAGCCCTGAGCATCGGCCCGCGCTGCTGCGGCCCGGCAGCGGCGCACCGGCCTGCGACGCAGGCGCCCGGCGCCAGGCGCTCAAGCCGCAGCGCGGTGCTGTCGATAAGGTGGGGCCAAGGGCAAGCCCAAGCCGTGGCCCAACTGCTGCCTCCATGCACCCCCAGAACTCACGCGAACCAATGACGGTGCTCGTCGTTGATGATGACGCCGCTGTGCGCGGCCATGTCAGCAGCCTCATCGACAGCTTTGGCCACCGTGTCATCGAAGCGGCCGACGCCGAGTGGGCGCTGTCGATGTTCAAGAAGTACCGACCCGACGTCGTGCTCAGTGACATCGACATGCCTGAGCACGACGGGCTGTGGCTGATGCGTCAAGTTCGGGAGGCCGAAGCCGGGCACTGGACGCCCGTGGTCTTCCTGTCCTCGCTCTCGCGCGCCGAACAGCTGGCCGAAGGCATCGACGCCGGCGCCGACGACTACCTGACCAAACCCGTACACCCGCGCGTGCTCGAGGCCAAGCTGCGTGCGCTGCGGCGCATGCGCGCCATGCAGCAGCGCCTGGTGGAGCTGTCGAAGCAGCTGGAGCAGACCAACGAAAGGCTGCAACGCGAAGTGGCCCACGATGGCCTGACGGGCCTGCTGAACCGCCGCGGCTTCGACCAAGCCCTGCAAAACGCCATTGCAGAAGCGCGGCGGCGCCAGGTGCCGCTGACGCTGGTGCTGTGCGACATCGATCACTTCAAGACCTACAACGACCACCTGGGCCACGCCGCTGGCGACCGCTGCCTGCAGCACGTGGGCATGCTGATGCAGGGCCTGGCGCGCCGCCCTGCCGACCGGGCCGCCCGTTACGGTGGCGAAGAGTTCGCGCTCATCCTGCCCGACACCTCGCGCAGTGGCGCCGCAACACTCGTCAAGGCCATGCGCCGCGTCTTCCAGGGCGCCGCGCTGTCGCACCCCGCCTCACCGACGGCCGGGCATGTCACGCTCTCCGGCGGCTTCGTCACCTGTGTACCCGATGCCAACACCACCGCAGAAGCACTGCTGCTGCGGGCCGACGAGGCCCTGTACATGGCCAAACGCAATGGCCGCGACCGCTATTTCAGCTTTGAGGGAGAAGACAGCAGGTCACAAACCGGGGTGACCGTGTTCTGAGCCCAGCATCCGTCTCGCCTTCCTGCTCCCGCGCCCTCATGGGCCACGGGTCAGCGCAAGGCGCGCTCCAGTGCCTGCAGAAGGTCGGCCTGCAGGTCGGCCACGGCCTCCAGGCCCATCGAGAATCGCACGAGGTGGCCGCGCAAGTGCGGCTGCTGCACGGCCGCCGCGCTGCGCATGCCGGCCAGTTCGTAAGGCACCACCAGGCTCACCGGCCCGGCCCATGAGTAGCCGATGCGGAAGAGCTGCAGCGCATCGACGAAAGCTTCGACCTGCTGCGCGCTGTAGCGCTCGTGCAGCATCACCGAGAACAGCCCGGCCGCCGCCGTGCAATGGCGCTGCCAGTGCTCGTGGCCCGGGCTGCCGGGCAAGGCCGGGTGCAACACCTGCGCCACCTCGGGCCGCTGGCCCAGCCAAGTGGCCAGCGCGCGCCCGGCCTCGTCTTGTGCGGCGTAGCGCAGCGGCATGGTGGCCAGCGAGCGCAGCACGAGTTCGGCGTCGTTGCCGGCCACACCCAGCCCGAGGCGCATGTGCGTGAGCTTGATACGCTCGTGCAGCGCGGCGTCGCGCGTGACCACGCTGCCCATCAGCACGTCGCCGCCACCGCTGGGGAACTTGGTCAGCGCCTGCATCACGATGTCGATGCCGTGCTCGAAACCGCGCAGCGCGATGCCGGCGCCCCAGGTGTTGTCGAGTGCCGTGGCCACACCGCGTGCCTTGGCGGCCGCGGCCAGCGCAGCCAGATCGGGGAACTCCATCGTCACCGAGCCCGGCGCTTCCAGCCACACGAGCTGGGTCTTGGGGCCCAGCAGCGCGGCGAAGCCGGCCGTGTCCATCGGGTCGTAAAGCCGGTGCGTGATGCCCCAGCGCGCGAACTCGCCCTTGGCCAGTTGCAGGCTGGGGCCGTACACGTTGTCGGGCAGCAGTACTTCGTCGCCGGCCGACAGCAAGGCCTGCCCCACCAGCGCCACCGCGGCCAGGCCGCTGGGCACCAGCACGCACTCGGTACCGCCTTCCAGCGTGGCGATGCGCTCTTCCAGCGTGAAGGTGGTGGGCGTGCCGTGCAGGCCGTAGGTGTAGCCGTTTTTGTAGCGCCAGTCGCGCGCACGCATCGCGGCCACGTTCGGGAAGACCACCGTGCTGGCCTTGTGCACCGGCTCTTGCGGTGCGGCAAAACCAGCCGGCGGCTGGTAGGCGTGGTGGATGAGTTCGGTGCTCAGCTCGCGTGCCATGGGCGGGTCCTGCCGCAAACTCAAACCGGCACGGCCACGAGGTCGTGCCCCTCGGCGGCCACGATGCGGGCGCGTGTGAACTCGCCCACCTTCAGCGTCTTGCTGGCCTTCTCGGGTGGCAGCAGGCGCACCACGCCGTCGATCTCGGGCGCATCGGCATAACTGCGGCCCACGCCGCCCTTGCGGCCCAGCGCGGGCGCGTGGTCCACCAGCACCTGCATCGTGGCGCCCACGCGGCGCTGCAGGCGCTGCGCGGAGACGGCCTCGGCCACGGCCATGAAACGCGCACGGCGTTCTTCGCGCACCTCCTGCGGCAGCATGCCGGGGATGTCGTTGGCCGCCGCGCCCTTCACGGGCGAGTAGGCAAAGCAGCCGGCGCGGTCGATGCCGGCTTCCTGCACAAAATCGAGCAGTGTCTGGAACTCTGCTTCGGTCTCGCCCGGAAAGCCGGCGATGAAGGTGCTGCGCACCACGATCTCAGGGCACAGCTCGCGCCAGCGCTGCAGGCGCTCGAGGTTCTTCTCGCCGCTGGCGGGGCGCTTCATGCGCTTGAGCACGTCGGGGTGGGCGTGCTGGAAAGGCACGTCGAGGTAAGGCAGCACACGGCCCTGCGCCATGAGCGGCAGGATCTCGTCGACGCTCGGGTAGGGGTAGACGTAGTGCAAACGCACCCAGGCGCCAAAAGGTTCGGCGATCTCGCCCAGTCGCGTGGCGAGTTCGAGCAGCCGCGTCTTCACCGGCTGGCCGTCGTGGAAGCCGGTGCGGTACTTCACGTCGACACCGTAGGCGCTGGTGTCCTGGCTCACCACCAGCAGTTCCTTCACGCCGCTCTCAAAAAGCGCACGGGCTTCGTTCAGCACATCGCCGATGGGGCGCGAGACGAGGTCGCCGCGCATGCTGGGGATGATGCAGAAGGTGCAGCGGTGGTTGCAGCCTTCGCTGATCTTCAGGTAGGCGTAGTGGCGCGGCGTGAGCTTGATGCCGGCAATGCCCCGTGCCTCAGGCACCAGGTCGATGAAGGGGTCGTGGGGCTTGGGCACGTGGGTGTGCACGGCGTCCATCACCTCTTGCGTGGCATGCGGGCCCGTCACGGCCAGCACGCTGGGGTGCATCTGGCGCACCAGGTTGCCGCCGTCGTCGCCGGCCTTGGCACCCAGGCAGCCGGTGACGATGACCTTGCCGTTGGCGGCCAGGGCCTCGCCGATGGTGTCGAGGCTCTCTTTCACCGCGTCGTCGATGAAGCCGCAGGTGTTGACGATCACCAGGTCGGCGCCGGCGTAGGTCTTGCTGGTCTCGTAGCCCTCGGCGCGCAGCTGCGTGAGGATGAGCTCGGAATCGGTGAGCGCCTTGGGGCAGCCCAGCGAGACGAAACCCACGGTGGGGGCTTTGGCGGCGTTCTGGGCGCTGGCGGTGCCGGCGTCGGTGGTGGGTGCGTTCATTGCGCGATTTTCCAGCATCGCGCGCCACCCGGGCCGCGCGCGCTATTTCTTCGGTGGCGCGAAGCCCGGCATGCCTGGGAACAGGCCACCGGCCGCCTGCATCTTCTCGAAGACGCTGCGGCTCTGCTCCAGGTAGCTGCCCATCATGTTCTGCAGTGCGGGCGCCTGGCCGGTCATGAACTGCGTCCACACCTCGGGGCTCAGGTGCTTGGGGTCGTACAGGCCTTTGCTCTGGTTCAGGAACTGCGATTGCAGTTCACTGAAGGCCTGAAGGTTCTTCTCGATCATCGTGCCCATCACACCCTGCATGGCGTGGCCGTAGAAGCGGATGATCTGCGCGAGCGCCGGCGTCGTGAACATGGGCACGCCGCCCGATTCTTCTTCCAGGATGATCTGCAGCAGGATGCTGCGCGTGAGGTCTTCGCCGGTCTTGGCGTCACGCACCTCGAACTCTTCGGACGACAGCACCATCTGCTTCACGTCGGCCAGCGTGATGTAGCTGCTCGTGCGTGTGTCGTAAAGACGCCGGTTCGGGTACTTCTTGAGCGTGCGCACCGGGCTGGCTGCGGCCTCGTCGGAGGCGGGGGCCTGGGTGCGGCGGCTGGACGGCATGCGGGCTTTCCTCGGGATCTCGCGCCACGGGGCGCCTGCGGTTCATTCTAGGAGTCGGCCTCTGCAGCCCAGCCGGGGGCTTACCCCGGCGGCCCCCGGCCTGCGGCACATCGGCCTGGCGCCAGATTCAAGCCGGCCCGGCGCCGCCCCAGGCCACGAAGTGCGGGTTTTCGTAGCCGGGTTTGCCGTAGCGCAGCGCCGCACCGTCGAGCGTACAGACGCGCCCGCCGGCAGCGGCCAACACGGCGTGGCCGGCCGCGGTGTCCCATTCCATGGTGCGGCCCAGGCGCGGGTAGACGTCGGCCTGGCCGGCCGCCACCAAACCGAACTTGAGCGAAGAACCGGCATTCACGCGCTCGGCCACCGGCAAGCCGCCGGCCACCGGCGCCCAACCGCTGTGCAGCCAGGCTTGCAGGGCAGCCTCGTCGCCGTGCGAGCGGCTTGCTGCCAGGCACCAGCCCGCTGCCGGCACGGCGCGCACGCGCAGCGGCTGCCGCTGCCCTTGCTCCTCCAGCCAGGCGCCCTGCCCCACAACGCCTGTGTACAGGCGGTCGCCCACCGGCTGCAGCACCACGCCCAGCACGGGGGCGCCTTCGTGGACAAGCGCGATGTTCACCGTGAACTGGCCGTTGCGGTTCACGAACTCGCGCGTGCCGTCCAGGGGGTCGACCAGCCAGAAGGTGCGCGCCGCCGCCGGCGCCTGCCCGCGCGAAGCGGCCTCTTCGGCCACCACCGGCCAGGCCGGCGTCAGGGCCTGCAGCGCCGGCGTGATGAGGGCCTCGGCCCGTTCATCGGCGACGGTCACGGGCGACGCGTCGGCTTTGGTGTCGACGGCGAAATCGCCGGCGTAGACCTCGAGGATCAAGCCGCCGGCGGCACGCACCAGAGACTCCACGGCGGCCAGCAGGCGCAGCAGTTCGGGTCCGTCGGGCAGGACCTCGGGCGTGGGCCCGCCAGCCAGGCCTGCCGGGCCCTCATTCGGGGGGGAAATCATCGAAGTGGGCGCCGGGCGTGGGGCTGCGTGGGAATTCATCACGGCCGGGCGGGGCCGCATTTCACCGCAAAGACACGGGGCTGTGTCCCAATCTCGTACACCTTGTTGCGAGTACCGAACGTGAACACCGGACCAGCCATCGCCCCCCCGCCGCCCGTTCGCCGCCACCGCCCGCTGCCGACGGAACCCGTCGTGTTTGCCGTGGCCCTGACGCTGCTGACCCTGGCCATCAACCTGCAAGGCCCGGCCGAGCGCGCCGGCGCGGCCAAAGCCCACACGCCCACCACTCAGGTGGCTGCAGCACGCTGAGGCGCGCTGCGCCCGCCGCGCAGCGCCCAGCGCACACCGCGCACCAGCAGGCGCCACAGCAGGCGCAAGAACACCAGGGTGGCCAGCGCTTCCAGGAAGGTCAGCACGAAGGCGAAGAACGGGTTCCAACGCTCCTCGCGCCGGCCGTACTTGGCCACCATGCGGTCGCGCGAGACTTCGATGCTGTCGTAGAAGCTCGGCACCACCAGCAGGGTGAGGATGGTGCTGGTGATCGTGCCGCCGATGATGGCCACGGCCATCGGACGGTAGAACTCACCGCCCTCTCCCACCCCGATGGCCACCGGCAACATGCCGGCCACCAGCGCAAAGGTCGTCATCAAGATGGGGCGCAGGCGCTTGCGGCCCGCGGTCATCAAGGCGTCTTCGCGGTCCACGCCCTCGGCTTCCAGCACACGCGCGGCATCCAGCAGCAGGATGGCGTTTTTCGCCACCAGGCCCATGAGCATGATCACGCCGATGAAGCTCATCAGGTTCAGCGTGCCCTTGGTCATCAGCAGCGCCACCACCACGCCGATCAGCGACAGCGGCAACGACAGCATCACCGCCAGCGGCGCGGTGAAGCTGCTGAACTGCATCACCAGCACCAGGTACATCAGCGCGATGCCCGAAATCAGCGCGATGCCCATCTGCGTGAAGACCTCCTGCTGGTCTTTCGAGGCACCCGCGAGTTCGAGCCCGTAACCCGGCGGGTAGCTCATGGCACGGGCCAGCTTCATGGCCTCGGCCGTCACCTCGCCGGGTGAGCGGCCCTGCACGTTGGCGGCCACGCTGATGGTGCGCTTGCCGTCGTTGTGCTGGATCTGGCTCGGGCCCTTGCCCATGGTGACGGTGGCGATCTGCTCCAGCGGCACCATGCGGTTGCTGCCGCTCACGGCGATGGGCAGGCGCTCGATGTTGCCGGCGTCCACGCGGTCTTGCGGGTGCAGGCGCACGGCCACGTCGCGCGTTTCGCCGCTGGGGTCGACCCAGTCTCCCACCTCCACGCCCGCGAAAGCCACGCGCAGGGCCTGGGCCGCATCGTTGACGCTGATGCCCAGGGTGTTGGCCAGGCCGCGGTCGAGCTCGATCTTCATCTCGTCCTGCGGGTCTTGCTCCGACAGGCCCACGTCCACCGCGCCGGGCACGGTGCGCAGCTTGTCCATGAACTGGCTGGTGATCTCCAGCAGCTGGCGCGTGTCGGGGCCCGTGAAGCGGATCTGCACCGGCTTCTGCGCGCCGTTGTTGAGGTCGTCGAGCACCACGTACTCGGCGCCCACCAGGCGTGCGGTGAGCTTGCGCAGATCGGCTGCGATGGCCTGCGCGCTGCGGTTGCGCTGCGTGCTCTTGCCCACGTCGACATACACCCGCCCGCCGCCGGCGTTGATGGAGCTGTTGGTGGCCTTGGTTTCGGGCAGCGTGTGGGCGAGCTGGGCCACGGCTTCCACCTTCATGCGTGCGTACGCCAAGCTGCTGCTGGCCGGTGTGCGCACGTCCACCGCGATGGTGCCGAAATCAGAAGAGGGCAAGAAGCTCGAACCGCCCCACTTGGCCTGCAGGCCGATGGCGGCCACCAGGCTGAGCACGGCGAACACCGCCATCCAGCGCCGGTGGTGCAGCGCCCAGGCAATGACGCGGCCATAACGGTCGGCCTGGTGGTCGAACCATTGGTTGAAACGTTCCAGCCAGCGGCTGATGCCGCGCTTGGGCGCCGCGTGGTGACCCACCGGGTCGCCCCAGTAAGCCGAGAGCAGCGGGTCGAGCGTGAAGCTGATGAACAGGCTCACCATCACCGAGGCCACCACCGTCAGCGCGAAGGGCCGGAACCACTCACCACTGACGCCGGGCATGAAGGCCACCGGCACGAACACCGCCACGATGCTGAAGGTGGTGGCCGCCACGGCCAGGCCGATCTCGGCCGTGCCGTTCAGCGCCGCGGTGCGGCGGTCTTCACCGGCTTCCATGTGGCGCACGATGTTCTCGCGCACCACGATGGCGTCGTCGATCAGCACGCCGATGGCCAGGCTCAGGCCCAGCAGGCTCATGAAGTTCAGCGTGAAGCCACAGAGCCACACCGCGATGAAGGCGGCGATCACGCTCGTGGGCAGGCTCAGCGCCGTGATCAAGGTGCTGCGCCACGAGTTCAGGAAGATGTAGACGACAAAGATCGTCAGGCCGGCGCCGAAGACCAGCGCGTGGATCACGTTGTACAGGCTGCTGGAGGCGCTTTCGCCACCGTCTTGCGTGACCTCCAGCTGGGTGCCGGCGGGCAGCGTCTTGTTGACTTCGGCCACCAGCTTGCGGATGTCGTCGGCCACGCTCACCGTGCTGGCTTCGCGCGTGCGCGTGATGGACAGGCCCACGTTCGGGTTGCCACTGCGCATCGAGAAGCTCGTGAGCTCGGCGAAGCCGTCCTTCACCTCGGCCACCTGCGCCAGGCGCACGAGTTCACTGCCGCGGCGCTTGATGACGATCTGCCCGAACTCGCTCGGGCTTTCGATGCGGCCCACCAGGCGGATGCTCTGGTCTTGCAGCGTGCCGCGCACCTTGCCCACCGGCGCCGTGGCGTTCTGCGCGCGCAGCGCCGCCACCACCTCGGTGACGCTGACTTCGTACTCACGCAACTTCTCGGCACGCAGCAGCACACTGAGCTCACGCCGCAGCGCGCCGTTGACGTTGACCACCGCCACGCCACCGATGCCGCGGAAGCGGTCGGCCAGCTGGTCTTCGGCCAGGCGCGAGATCTGCGCGTGCGTCAGCGTCTTCGAAGACAGCGCCAGCTGCATGATGGGCTGGGCCGCGGGGTCGACCCGGCGCAGCACCGGCTCGCGCATCTCCACCGGCAGTTTGTAGCGCACCGAGGCGATGGCGTTGCGCACCTCGTCGGCCGCCTCGATCATGTTCTTGTCGAAGTTGAAGATCAGTAACAGCTGCGCGCTGCCTTCGTTGCTGGTGCTGCGCACGTCGGTCACGCCAGCGATGCCCTGCAGCGCCTTCTCGATGCGGTTGACGACCTCGCGCTCCACGGTGTCGGGGCTGGCGCCGGGGTACGGGATCTGCACCACCAGCAGCGGCTGCTCGACATCGGGCATCTGGTTGACGCGCAGCTTGCTCAAGGCGAGCAGGCCCAGCGCCATCAGCGCCAGGATGATGACGATCATCGCCACCGGGCGCTTGATGCTGAATTCAGAGAGGAACATGGCGCAACCTCAATTCACGGCGCTGGCCGGCGCGGCCGCGGCCACGGGCTTGGCCAGCTCGAACTTCTGCCCATCCACGAGCGAACTGCCTGGGCTGCGCAAGATGCGGTCGCCCGCCACCAGGCCGGAGAGCACCGGGGTCTCGCCAGTGCGCGCATCGCGCTCGCCCAGGCGCAACGCCACCTTGGCCAGTGTGTTGCCGTTGAGCTTCCAGGCATGGGCCAGTTCGCCGGCGCGCACCACCGCCTGGCCGGGCAGCGACAGGCCTTCGGTGCCACCGGTTTCCACGCGCCCCTCGGCGAACAAGCCCGACACGCGCGGCGCCTGCGCCGGCGTGGCGAAGGCGACGATCACCTCCACCTGACGCGTGACGGCATTGGCAGCGGCCTCGATGCGCTGCACCTTGCCGGTGAAATCGCCCTGCGCAAAACCGTTGACACGAAAGCTCACCGGCTGGCCGAGCTTGAGCTCGTGCATGCGGTCGGCCGAGACCAGACCCTCGAAACGCATGCTGCGCGGGTCGATCACCTTCACCAGCTCGCGGCCCACCTGCACGGTGTCGCCCACCGAGACCTTGCGCTCGCTCACCACGCCGGCAAAAGGCGCACGCACGATGGTGCGCGCCATCTGCTGGCGCGCCGACACCACGCGCGAGCGCGCCGCCACCTGATCGCTCTGCGCGTTGTTGCGTCGCACCTCGGCATCTTCCAGCGCCTGCGTGGAGGTCATGCCCTGGGCCTGCAGCGTCTTCAGGCGCGCCACCTGGCGTTCCACCTGTTCGAAAGCCTGGGTCGAGGCGCGCAGCGCTTCTTCGGCCGAGGTGAGGCTGTCGCGGATGGCGGTGTCGTCCAACTTCATCAGCGTGTCGCCGGCGTTCACGGTGTCGCCGTTCTCCTTCATCACCTGCAGCACCACCGCGGCCACCTCGGCGCGCAGGTCGGCACGGCGCTCGGGCTGCAGCGAACCGCTGATGACGGGGCCACTGGCCAGCCGACTGGGTTGGAGCGTGAGCAGGTCTTCGGGGGCCAGCAGCAGCACCGGCGCCGCGGCCTTGGCCGCCGAAGCGCCAGAGGCGGCGGCGGACGGCCCCCCGGCGCCGGGCTTGCCGCAACCGGCCAGCGCAGCAGCCAGAACGGCCGCCAGGGCCACAACGAGGACACGGGGGCGGGCGTGGGCGGGCAGAGAGGGATGCATGGGCTTCGGTGGCGCGCGCGGGCACGCCGGCAGACAAGAACAGAAGCCGCAAGCGTAACGGCGCCGCAGGGCTGGCGGCAGCCGCCTGCGACGAAAGGCCCGCTGCACGGGGCGAACGGTGGTGCCGAACGATGGGCGACGGGGCGTCGCCCGGCCCCTCAGGGCTGCTTGGGCTGGCGGCGTTTCAGCCAGGCCAGCAATTCCCCGACGAAGCCGCGGCGGAAGCCGACGACGCAGACGACGAAGATCGCACCGATGATGACCGTGACCCACGAGCCGACACGGTCGGCCAGGAAGTTCTGCAGCCCGATGATGGTGAAAGCCCCCACCACGGGCCCGGCGAAGGTGCCCATACCGCCCAGCAGCGTCATCAGCACCACCTCGCCCGAGAGCGACCAGTGGGCATCTGACAGCGTGGCAAAACCCAGCGCCACGGTCTTCAGTGCACCAGCCAGGCCGGCCAGCGTGGTGCTGAGCACGAAGGCCAGCAGCTTGTACTTGTCGACGTCATACCCCAGCGAAACGGCCCGCGGCTCGTTTTCGCGGATGGCCTTGAGCACCTGGCCGTAGGGCGAGTGCACGATGCGGATGACCGCGAGGAACACGCCCACGAAGGCCGCCAGCACCACGAAGTACATGACGAGATCGTTCTGCAGTGGAATCAGGCCGAAGAGCGTGCCGCGCGGCACGCCCTGCAGGCCGTCTTCACCGCCCGTGAAGGGCGCCTGCAGCCAGACGAAGTAGATCATCTGCGCCATGGCCAGCGTGATCATCGCGAAGTAGATGCCCTGGCGGCGGATGGCGATGAAACCGACGAGGGCGCCCAGCACCGTGCCCGACAGCGCCCCGGCCAGGATGCCGAGTTCGGGCGAAAAACCCGCCGAGCGCACCAGCCAGCCCGTGACATAGGCCGCCGCGCCCAGGTAGGCGGCGTGGCCGAAGCTCAAGAGCCCGGTGTAGCCCAGCAGCAGGTTGAAGGCGCAGGCGAAGATGGCAAAACACAGCGCCTTGATCATGAAGATCGGGTAGACGCCGAGGAAAGGCGCGGCGACCAGCAGCGCCAAGCCCACGCCCCAGGCGATCTTGCTCCAGCGCTGGATGTCCACGCCGCCGCTCGCGGAAGAAGTGCTCATCTCACTTCTCCTTTCCGAACAGGCCGGCGGGCCGGATCATCAGCACGATGGCCATGATGACGAAGACGACGATGCTGGAGGCCTCGGGGTAGAAGACCTTCGTCAGGCCCTCCACCAGCCCCAGCAGCAGGCCGGTGAGGATGGAGCCGAGGATGGAACCCATGCCGCCGATCACCACCACCGCGAAGACGATGATGATCAGGTTGCTGCCCATCAGCGGCGTGATCTGGATGATGGGCGCGGCCAGCACACCAGCCATCGCGGCCAGGCCGGCGCCGGCGCCGTAGGTCAGCATCACCATCATCGGCACGTTCACGCCGAAGGCCTGCACCAGCGACGGGTTCTCGGTGCCGGCGCGCAGGTAGCTGCCCAGGCGCGTACGTTCTATGATGAACCAGGTCACCAGGCAGATGAAGAGCGACGCGAAGATCACGAAGCCGCGGTAGTTCGGCAGGATCATGAAGCCCAGGTTGGTGGCGCCCTGCAGCAGTTCCGGCACCGGGTACTGCTGACCCGACACACCGAACTGGTCGCGGAATACGCCCTCGGCGATGAGCGCGAGGCCGAAGGTGAGCAAGAGGCCGTAAATGGGGTCGATCTTGTACAGCTGCTTGAGCAGCGTGCGTTCGATCACCACGCCGATGGCGCCCACCACCAGCGGCGCCAGCAGCAAGCTCCACCAGAAGCCGATGCCTGCGTACTCGGCGCCCAGCCATGCCACGTAGGCGCCCATCATGTACAGCGCCCCGTGCGCGAAGTTGACGATGCCCAGCAGACCGAAGATCACCGCCAGCCCGAGGCTGAGCATGGCGTAGAACGAGCCGTTCACCAGGCCCAGCAGAAGCTGGCCCATGAAGGCCTGGATCGGAATGCCAAAGATATCCATCGCGCGCGGGGTTCAGCTCAGGCGGTCGCTGCCGTCATTTCCAGAGGGCGCACTTGCTCTCGGCCTTGGTCGTCCAGGCTTCTTCGCCCTTGAAGGTCTGGACCACGTTGTAGTAGTCCCAGGGTTCGGTGCTCTTGTCGGGGCTCTTGACCTGCATCAGGTACATGTCGTGCACCATGCGGCCGTCTCCGCGGATGAAGCCGCCCTTGGCGAACATGTCGTTGATCTTGGTGCCACGCATCTTGGCCAGCACCTTGTCGGCATCGTCGCTGTTGATGGCCTTCACCGCCTGCAAGTAGTTCAGTGCAGCCGAGTAGTCGCCGGCCTGGATGCTGCTGGGCATGCGCTTGATCTTCTCGAAGAACTTGCGGCTCCAGGCGCGCGTCTCGGCGTCGCGGTTCCAGTACCAGCTGTCCGTCAGGTACATGCCTTGCGTGGTCTTCAAGCCCAGGCTGTGGATGTCGTTGATGAAGACCAGCAGACCCGCCAGCTTCATCGTCCGCGTGATGCCGAACTCGTTGGCCGCCTTGATGCTGTTGATGGTGTCGCCCCCGGCGTTGGCCAGGCCCAGGATCTGCGCCTTGCTGCTCTGCGCCTGCAGCAGGAAGCTGCTGAAGTCGCTGGCAGACAGCGGGTGTTTCACGGCGCCGACGATGTTGCCGCCGGCGGCCTTCACGACGTTGCTGGTGTCGTTCTGCAACTGCGCGCCGAAGGCGTAGTCGGCCGTCAGGAAATACCAGCTCTTGCCGCCCTGCTTCACCACCGCGTTGCCGGTGCCCTTGGCCAGCGCCACGGTGTCATAGGCCCAGTGCACGGTGTAGGGGTTGCACTGCTCGTTGGTCAAGGCTGCCGTCGCGGCGCCGATGGCGATGAACACCTTCTTCTTCTCGGCCGCCACCTTGGCCATGGCCAGTGCGGTGCCCGAGTTGGTGCCGCCGATCAGCATGTCCACGCCCTGCGTGTCGAACCACTCGCGCGCCTTGGCCGCGGCCACGTCGGCCTTGTTCTGGTGGTCGGCGTAGAGAACCTCGATCTTCTTGCCGTTGATGTTGCCGCCCATGTCGGCGACAGCCATGCGGATGGCCTCCACGCCGGCTTGACCATCGATGTCGGAATACAGGCCCGACATGTCGGTGATGATGCCGATCTTGATGGTGTCACCGGAGATCTGCGCCTGCGCAGGCGCAACAGCGCCCAGCGTTGCGGCACAGGCCAGGGTGCAGGCGGCGGCGATCTTCTTCAGTTGCATGTCAGTCTCCTTGGGGTGCTTCAGAAACAGGCGTCCAGCGCGCGGCTAGACCCCTAAATACTCGTGCAGGCGCTCCATGCGCGAGGGCAATTCGGCCTGCGCGAAACTCTGGATCACCTCGCCGTGCTCGACGACGAGAAAACGGTCGGCCAGCGGCGCGGCGAAACGGAAGTTCTGCTCCACCATCAGGATGGTGTAGCCCTGCCGGCGCAGCGTGCTCACCATCTCGGCGAGCTTCTGCACGATCACCGGGGCCAGGCCCTCGGAGATCTCGTCCAGCAGCAAGAGCTTGGCGCCGGTGCGCAGGATGCGCGCGACCGCCAGCATCTGCTGTTCACCGCCGCTCAAGCGCGTGCCCTGGCTCTGCGCCCGTTCCTTCAGGTTCGGGAACATCGCGTAGATGGCGTCGATGCTCATGCCGCCAGCCCCCAGCGTGGGCGGCAGCATCAGGTTCTCTTCGGCCGACAGGCTGCTGAAAATGCCGCGCTCTTCGGGGCAGTAGCCGATGCCCAGGCGCGCGATGCGGTGCGTGGCCATGGTGATGGTCTCGACACCGCGCACCTGGATGCTGCCCTTGCGGCTGCCGATCAAGCCCATGATGGCGCGCATGGTGCTCGTGCGGCCTGCGCCGTTGCGGCCCAGCAGCGTGACGACCTCGCCCTCCTGCACATCGAAGCTGATGCCGTGCAGCACGTGCGATTCGCCGTACCACCCGTGCAGGTCTTTCACCGAAAGAAAGGGCGTGGCCATCAGTGCGCGCCTTTCAGTTCGGTGTTGGCGCTGCCCATGTAGGCCTCGATGACGGCCGGGTTCTTCGAGACCTCGGCATACGGCCCTTCGGCCAGCGTGGCGCCGCGCTGCAGCACGGTGATGGTGTCGGCGATGCTGGCCACCACGCTCATGTTGTGTTCCACCATCAGCACGGTGCGGCTGGCCGCCACCTTCTTGATGAGCTGCTTGATGCGGTCCACGTCTTCCAGGCCCATGCCCTGCGTGGGTTCGTCCAGCAGCATCAGCTTGGGCTCCATGGCCAGCGTGGTGGCGATCTCCAGCGCGCGTTTGCGGCCGTAACTCAGCTCCACCGCGGTGAGCGTGGCGTACTTTTCAAGATCGACCTGCGCCAGCAGCGCCATGGCTTTGTCGTTCAGGCCGTCGAGCGAACGCTCAGAGCGCCAGAACTGGAAAGAGCTGCCCAATTGCCGCTGCAAGGCCACGCGCACGTTCTCCAGCACCGTGAGATGCGGGAACACCGACGAGATCTGGAAAGAGCGGATGACGCCGCGGCGGGCGATGTGCGCCGGTGTTTCGGCGGTGATGTCTTCACCGTCGAACAGGATCTGCCCGGACGTGGGCGTGAGGAACTTCGTCAACAGGTTGAAGCAGGTCGTCTTGCCGGCGCCATTGGGGCCGATCAGCGCATGGATGCTGCCGCGCTGCACCTGCAGGTTGACTTGGCTCACCGCCACGAACCCCTTGAACTCCTTGGTCAGGGCGCGAGTCTCAAGGATCACGTTGGCGGTCATGCAGTCGGGGATGCTCGTTCGCAGAGGGTTCGGTCCATGTTAAGCGCGGCTTGGCGCTTTTTCCGCACTGCACCAACGCTTGCCCTGTTATCCAAAACCCTAGGCTCCTTGATGCGGCGCAAAGCGGGCTCCCGCCGGCAAGCGCAAGCTGAAAGCCTGCATCAGGAGACCGTATGAGCATCCCCATCACCGCCGGCCAGCGCGCTTGGCTGCAGGCCGAACTTGAACAGCGCCAGGCCGGCCTGCAAGCGCAACTGGCGACCCATCTGCACGGCTTGAACACGGCCGAGCGCGCCGCCGAAGTGCTGGCCCAGGATGGCGACGACGCAGCGCAACGCGCACCCGAGCGCGTGGTGGCTGCGGCGCTGACAGCGCATGAACAGCGCGAGCTGCAGGCCGTGAACGACGCGCTGGCGCGTCTGGCAGGGCCCGGATTCGGCAGCTGCGCCGACTGCCACAACGACATCCCCTTCGACCGCTTGAAGGCCGAGCCCTGGGCCTGCCGCTGCGTGCCTTGCGAAAGCAGCCACGAGCGCCGGCCGGGTGCCGGCACGCAGCAGCGTGGCTGGCCGGCCACCCAGCCCTGAAACATCCCCAGCCCTTCATTCCGAACGCAGCAAACCTGCGCCGTCTTTCGTCCTGCTTTTCACCCTGCCAAAGGCACCCATGACCACCTTCCACGCCGTGCTCCGCATCGACCACCAAAGCGCCGAGATCCTGCAGTTCGATGCTGAACACCTGGAGAGCCAGCGCATCAAGGCCCACACCCACCACACCGCACGCCATGCCAGCGGCGTGCGCAGCGAGCACGAGTTCTATGCCGCGGTGTGCGACGCGCTGGCGGGCATCCCCGAAGTGCTGGTGACGGGCTCGAAGACCGGGCTCGCCGACTTCCGCCATTACGCTGAAAAGCACCGCCCGGCACTGGCGCCGCACATCGCGGGCTACGAGCCTGTGGACCACCCCACCGCGCCCCAGCTGGTGGCCCTGGCGCGCAAGTTCTTCCTGCGGCACGACCGCATGGCTGGCACCCCCACACCGAGCTGAAAACCAACCCAGCAGGGCCCGGCCGTCAGGGCGGCTGGCGAAACTGCTTTGCAGCGAAGGCGCAGGCCATGCGCGAGGCGTCCGGGCCTGCGGCATCGCTGCAGGGATGGCCCTGCGCGCTGCCGCTCCAGTCCTGGCTGCAGCCGTGCAGCATCAACACACCAGCGGCAGGCGCTCGCCAGGCAACACGCCGGGTGGCCTGAACAGCCAGTAGGCCCGCGCGCCGGCAGTGCCCGAGGCGAGGGCCAAGCGCGTCATCGCGGCCAGCCCACGCTCGAAACTGCGCGCCCAGCCCGCGAAGCGAAGGCGCCGCCTCATCGGGCCAGACCCGGCTTCATCCGGCCGAGTAAGGCGTGCCGTAGAACTTGTGCACGCCGCTGGCCCAAGCCCGGTCGGACATGGCCGGCCAGTGGTCCTGGTCGAAGCCCGGGGCGTCTTTCAGCGTGGCCTTGGGCACGTCGAGCGTGAAGCGCTTGTTCACGGTGTCCAGCTTCAGCGCGGCCCAGGGCACGGCGAAGAGCTTGTCGCCCATGCCGAGCAGGCCGCCGAAAGACAACACCGCGTAGCTCACGTGGCCCGTGGACATGTCGATCATGAACTCCTTGATGTTGCCCAGGTCTTCGCCGTCTTTGTTGCAGACGTCGTTGCCCAGCAGCGTGTGGGCGCCCATCAGCGCCGGGCCAGGGCCGGAGCCGTTGCCCATGTGCAGGGCGGCGGTGCTGCGTGTGCTGTCGTTGGTTTGCATGCTGTGTCCTTGGCTTTCAGGTGAAGGCGACACAGAACCGGGCTGGTCCTGGCGCTTGCTGCCCACCTTAGGGAAGCCGCCTGGCGGGGTCTGTGGGGCAACGCACCCCGGGTGTGGATGGGCCGCGCGGGCGCTGTGCGCCGCCGCACGGCGGACGCAGCATCCCTGAGCCATCATCGGCAGCGCAGGGCCCCAACGTGGGCCGATCAGCAAGGTGCGCATGACCCGATACTTCGCCGCTTATGCCGGCACGGCCGCCGTGATGGTGCTGCTGGACCTGCTGTGGCTGGGCTCCATCGCCAAGCCGATGTACACGCAGGGCATCGGCCACCTGATGGCCGATGAACCGCGCATGGGCGTGGCCGTGCTCTTCTACCTGCTGTATGCGATGGGCGTGGTGATCTTCGCCGTGGCGCCGCAGGATGGCGGGGCGCCCTGGGCCCGCACGCTGGCGATGGCGGCGCTGTTCGGCTTCTTCGCCTACGCGACCTACGACCTCACCAACCTGGCCACCCTGCGCAGTTGGCCGCTGGCGTTGAGTCTGATCGACATCGCCTGGGGCACTTTCGTCAGCACGGCCGCAGCCGCGGGCGGCAAAGTGGCCATGGACGCTGCGGCGCGGGCCGGCCTGTGAGTGGCTGACACCCGAGCCAGGGCCAAGAAAAAAGCACCTGGCGTTGCCGCGAGGTGCTTGTTTCTTCTACCGAATTTGGTAGGCGCGATTGGACTCGAACCAACGACCCCCACCATGTCAAGGTGGTGCTCTAACCAGCTGAGCTACGCGCCTGGGGAATCCCGTGACTATACATCAAGTTTTTCCGCGCTCCAGCACGCGCGCCGTCTTGCTGCATTTCAGCGCCGCCGTGCGTGACGCACGCCCGGCACCCGCGCCAGGTGCGCCAGCACGGGGCCGAGGCGCGCCGCGTCGGTGGCTTCCACCGTGAAGGTCATCCACGCGGTGCTGCCGTCCTTGGCACTTTGTGTGTTCACGCCCGTCACGTTGACCTTCTCCTTCGCGAACACCTCGCCGATGTCGCGCAGCAGGCCGCCGCGGTCGGCCGCTTCGATCACCACGTCCATCGGGTAGACCGCCGCCTTGTCGCCCCCGGGCTGGCCCCACGCAACCTCGATCACCCGCCCCGGCGAGGTCTGCGCCATCTGGCGCAGGTTGCTGCAGTCGGCGCGGTGCACGGCCACGCCCTTGCCGCGGGTGACGAAGCCGCGGATGGCGTCCGGCGGCGCCGGCCGGCAGCACTTGCCCAGCGTGGTGAGCAGCGAATCCATGCCCACCACCAGCACGCCGCCACGTCCGCCGCCGGCCTCGGCGCGCGACCGGTGCAGCTGCACCTTGTCGTCTTCCGGGTCGGGCTCGCTGGGTTTGAGCAGGTTCTCGATGTTGCGCAGCGAGTACTCGTCCTTGCCCACCACCTCGAACAGCGCTTCTGCACTCTTGAAGCCCAGACGTTCGGCCAGCGCCTGGCGTTCCAGCGCCGTGCTGCCCAGGCGCTGCAGCAGCTTTTCCACGGCCTCGCGGCCGCGCGCGACGGTCTGTGCCATCTGCTCGGCGTTGAACCAGGCGCGCACCTTGGCCTTCGCGCGCGGGCTGGCCAGGTAGCGCAGTTCGGGGTTGAGCCAGTCCAGCGACGGCCCGCCCTCTTTCACCGACACCACCTCCACGGTTTGGCCCGACTGCAGCGGTGTGCCCAGCGGCACCATCACGCCATCAACCTTGGCGCCGCGGCAGCGGTGGCCCAGGTCGGTGTGCAGCGCGTAGGCGAAGTCCACCGGCGTGCCGCCCACGGGCAGGTCGATGATGGTGGCCTGGGGCGTGAAAACGTAGATGCGGTCGCTCTCCACCACCTGCGCAGCGGCGGCGCCTTCGCCCCCCTGCCCGGCCTGGCCCTGTGCAGAAAAGTCGCGTTCCCAGGCCAGCAGTTCGCGCAGCACGGCCTTGCGCGCCTCGGCCACGCGGTCTTCGAAATCGCCGGCGGCGCTGACGCCGGCGTAGCCCTTCACACCGGCCTCCTTGTACATCCAGTGCGCGGCCACGCCGTGCTCGGCGTGTTCGTGCATGGCGCGCGTGCGGATCTGCACCTCCAGCGGCCGGCCATCGGCGCCGCGCACCACGGTGTGCAGGCTCTGGTAGCCATTGGGCTTGGGGCGCGCGATGTAGTCGTCGAACTCGCCGTCCACCGGCGCCCAGGCCTCGTGCACGCGGGCCAGCGCCATGTAGCAGGCGGCCACGTCGTCCACCACCACGCGCAGCGCGCGGGTGTCGAACACACGCTCGAAGGGCAGGCCTTTGCCCTGCATCTTTTTCCAGATGCTGTAGAGGTGTTTGGGCCGGCCCTGCACATCGGCCTGCAGCCCAGCGCCGGCCAGCAGCGCGGCCAGCGCCTCGCGCGCAGCGGCCACGCCCTGTTCACGCTCGGCGCGCTTTTCGTCGACGAGCTGCGCGATGCGCTGGTACTCCTGCGGCTGCAGGAAGCGGAAAGCCAGGTCTTCCAGCTCCCACTTGATCTGCCAGATGCCCAGCCGGTTGGCCAGCGGCGCGAAGACCTGCAGCGATTCGGTGGCCAGCGCTTCGGGGCAAGGCAGTTTGCTGGCTGCATGCCAGCGCAAAGTCTGCAGGCGCGAGGCCAGGCGCAGCAGCACCACCCGCAGGTCGCGGCTGAAGGCCAGCAGCATCTTGCGCACACGTTCGGTCTGCTGGCCCTGCAGGCCTTCACCCGGCTGCGCAGTGCGCGCGGCACGCTGGATCTGCACCAGCTTGCGCGTCAGCGTCACCAGGCTGGCGTAGCTTTCGCCGAAGGCCTTGTGCACCACCTCTTCAGGGCGCTGCAGGAAATCACCCGCGTAGACGAGGTAGGCCGCGGCGCACAGCGCCGGCCCGCCGCCGATGTGGCGCAGCACCTCGGCCGTGCCGTCGGCGTGTGCGTAGGCGTCTTCGCCGGTGTCCAGCACCTGGCCGGCCAGCAGCGGCTCGGCGAAGGCGCGGGCGCGCTGCACGGGGTCGGCTGCACCTGCGGGCAGCTCACCGCTGGCGAGGTGCACGATGGCCGCGGCACCGCCGGGCGTGGCGGTGTCGTCGGTCTTCACGGGGCCAGCAAAAACTCGCGCACCACGGCGCGCTGGTCGTCGGCCACCAGCGTGGGCGCGTGGCCCACGCCCGGCAGCGTGTGCAGTTGCGCGCGGGGGCCGCGCCCGGTCATGGCCAACGCGGTCTCGGGTGACAACAGGTCGCTCTCGGCCCCGCGCAGCAGCAGCGTGGGCGCGCTGATGCGGTCGTAGGCGGCCCACAGCGCGGCTTCGCCAGCGGCGGCCACCTCGCCCGTCACGGCGCGGAAAGGCACGGCGATGCCCGGGTCGTAGTGCGGCTTGAAGCCGGCACCGTCGCTCTTGAGTTGCGGCCGCGTGAGCGCCAGCCACTGTTCGCGCGTGTGCGGGCCGAAGCCTTGGGAGATGGCCCACAGCGCATCAGCTGCGGCTTCCACCGTGGGCCAGTGCGCCGGCAGGCCGACGTAGCTGCCGATGCGTTGCAGCGCGCTGGCCTGCAGCGCCGGGCCGACATCGTTGATCACCAGGCGCCGCACCGGGCTGCCTGGCAGCGAGGCCAGCATCAGGCCGATCAAGCCGCCCATCGACGTGCCCACCCAATCCACCTGCGGCACGTTCAGGCGCGCCACCAGCGTCACCATGTCGGCCACGTAGGTGGGGATGCCGTAGCCGGCCGGGTCGGCCAGCCAATCGCTTTGCCCGCGGCCCACCACGTCGGGGCAGACCACGCGGTACTCGCTGCTGAGTTCGCGCGCCAGGGTGTCGAAGTCGCGCCCTTGCCGCGTGAGGCCGTGCACGCAGACCAGCACGCGCGGGTTGTCGGCCGCACCCCATTCCCAGTAGGCCATGCGGTGCAGGCCGCGAGTTCCGAGGCATTGCACATGGGCCAGGCGCGGTTCGGTCATGGTGGGGTCAGGCGGGCATGGGAATAATGGCTTCATCGTATCAACCACCGCCCAAGGCCCCCAGCATGCTCAACGGAAAGACCGCCCTCGTCACCGGCTCCACCAGCGGCATCGGCCTGGGCATCGCCAAGACGCTCGCGCTGCACGGTGCGCGCGTGATGATCAACGGCTTCGGCGATGTCGAAGCGGCACTGGCCCAGGTGCGTGAACACGACCCCGAGGCCGCCCACCACGGTGCCGACATGAGCAAGCCGGCTGAGATCGAGGCGATGGTGCGCGCCTGCGAGCAGCAGCTCGGCAGCTGCGACATCCTGGTCAACAACGCCGGCATCCAGTTCGTGGCGCCGGTGGAAGACTTTCCGGTGGAACGCTGGGACGCCATCATCGCCATCAACCTCAGCTCGGCCTTCCACACGATGCGCGCCGCCCTGCCCGGCATGCGCGCGCGCAAGTGGGGCCGCATCATCAACGTGGCCTCGGCCCACGGCCTGGTGGCCTCGGCCAACAAGAGCGCCTACGTGGCCGCCAAACACGGCATCGTCGGCCTGACCAAGGCCGCGGCGCTGGAAACCGCCACCACTGGCATCACCGTCAACGCCATCTGCCCGGGCTGGGTGCTGACCCCGTTGGTGCAGAAGCAGGTGGACGCCCGCGCCGCTGCCGAGGGCGTGAGCAATGAAGAGGCCAAGCGCCGCCTGCTGGCCGAGAAGCAGCCTTCGCTGCAGTTCACCACGCCGGAAGAGCTGGCCGAGCTGGCGATCTTCCTGTGCAGCCCGGCAGCGCAGAACGTGCGCGGCCAGGCCTGGGCGGTGGATGGGGGCTGGACCGCGCAGTGATGCAGACGGTCCGCCGGCTCACTTCACCAACTGCACGCTGCCGCTGACGGTGGCGCTCACCAGCTGCTTGCCGGCTTCCACCGGCAAGGCCGCATCTTCCATGTTCACGGAGCGCGCACTCAGCATGCGCGGCGCGGCCGCCATGGCGATGGGCTGCGAGCCGTCGCTGCCCACGTTCACCTCGCGCAGCGTGTAGCTGCCAAAACCGAACTGCCGGCTGACGGACTCGGCCCGCGCGCGAAAGCTGGCGATGGCCTGCGCGGCCACTTCGCCCTCGACCTTGTCGCGCGCCTGGTTCGAGAGCGAGAAGCCCACGCGTGCGATGGTGAGCGTCTGCACGCGCGAGGTCAGCTGCGCGATGGTCTGCACGTCGCGCCCTTCCACCACCAGTTCGGTGCGGCCCTGCCAGCCGTTGATGCCAGCGGGCACGCCCGGCGTCCTGGGGTTGGGCGGCGCATAACGCGGCGTGAGCGAAAAGCCGCCGGTCTGCACCTCGAGCTGGCCGGGCTTGGCCACCTTGCGGGCTTCGGCCAGCGCGGCGTCCAGCGCCTGCTTCAGCTGGCTTTGCACGGCGGCGGCCTCGGTGCCCTCGCGCGTGGTCGAGAAGACCACGGTGAGCCAGTCTTTCGTCACCTCCACGCTGGCCGTGGCCGACAGGTTCACCACGTTCTGCGGCGGCGGCAGCATCTGCGCCTGGGCCACCGTGCCCAGCAGCGCCAGGCTGCCGGCGGCCAGGGCGCGCGCACGGCGCGGCGCGGCGTTGAAGAAGGCGGGCGTGGACAAGCTTGTTTTCATGGTTTCCTCAATGGGCCCAAGGTGGGCCGGTGGTGGCGCTGGCGTTTGGAGCATGCCCGCAGAAAAAAGTGCGCTCGAAGCCGCGCCGAAAGACTTGTAACAGATGGTCAGACCTCCGCCGGACCCGCCGGCTGAGGCCCCCACAATGCGGCTGTTACAAATTCGGGAGCCCCCATGACCCCACCCGCCAACGCCAGGCCCGACCGCATCGTGGTCGTCGACGACGACGCGCGCATCCGCGACCTGCTGCGCCGCTACCTGGCGCAAGAGGGCTTCGACGTGCTGCTGGCCGAAGACGCCAAGGCGCTGAACCGGGTGCTCACGCGCGAGACGGTCGACCTCATCGTGCTCGACCTCATGCTGCCGGGCGAAGACGGCCTGAGCATCTGCCGCCGCCTGCGCGCCGCCAACGACCAGACGCCCATCATCATGCTCACGGCGAAGGTGGAAGACGTCGACCGCATCGTGGGCCTGGAGGTGGGCGCCGACGACTACCTGCCCAAGCCCTTCAACCCGCGCGAGCTGCTGGCGCGCATCCACGCCGTGCTGCGCCGCCGCCCCGCGCCCGAGGCCCCGGGCGCGCCCAGCAAAGAAGCGCAGGTTGTGAACTTCGGGCCTTTCGAATTCGACCTCAGCCTGCGCCGTCTCAGCAAAAACGGCGAGCAGATCGCCCTGACCACCGGCGAGTTCAGCATGCTCAAGGCCCTGGTCCGCCACCCGCGCCAGCCGCTGAGCCGCGACAAGCTGGCGCAGCTGGCACGCGGCCGCGAGTTCGAGCCCTTCGACCGCAGCCTGGACGTGCAGATCAGCCGCCTGCGCAAGATGCTGGAACCCGACCCGGCACAGCCGCGCTACATCCAGACGGTGTGGGGCGTGGGTTATGTCTTCGTGCCCGATGGCGCGAACTGACACCGAGTTTGAGCTGCTGAAGCCGCCGTGCCACGCCGCAAAGCCCTGGGCCTGAGCCTTTTCTGGCGCACATTCTTTCTGCTGGCCCTGCTGCTGGCCGGCGGGGTGTTCGCGTGGTTGCAGACGCTGCGCGCGCTGGAGCTCGAACCGCGCGCCGTGCAGGCTGCGCAACAGACCGCGGGCCTCGTGAACCTGGCCCGTGCGGCGCTGAAAACCTCGGACGGCATCAGCCGCGTGGCCTTGCTCAAGAGCCTGACGGCTGAAGACGGCGCCCGCGTCACGCCGCGTGAACCCAAGGACACCTGGGAGACCTTCGAGACCGACCGCTTCTCGCGCCGCGTGGGCCAGGAGCTGCGCAGCGTGCTGGGCGACGACGCCATCGCCGCACGCAGCGTCAACGGCGTGCAGGGCCTGTGGGTGGGCTTTTCCATCGAGCGTGAACGCGACAAAACACGCGACTACTTCTGGCTGCAGGCCGGCCCCGCGCACGAGGCAGGTGTGAACCGCGAGACACTGCTCACCTGGACGGGCATCGCGTTGCTGGCCACGCTGGTGGGCTCGGTGGCCATCGCCAGCCTGATCAACCGGCCGCTGAAGCAGCTGAGCTTCGCGGCCAGCCGCATCCGCGAGGGCGACCTCGATTCACGCCTGGACGAAAACACGCTGACCAGCGAGATCCGCGAGGTCAACATGGGCTTCAACCGCATGGCGCGCGAATTGGCACGCGTGGAAGAAGACCGCGCGGTGATGCTGGCCGGCATCAGCCACGACCTGCGCACGCCGCTGGCGCGGCTGCGGCTGGAAACCGAGATGAGCGTCGAGGACGAAGAGGCCAAGCGCAACATGGCCATGGACATCGACCAGCTCGACGCCATCATCGACAAGTTCATGGATTACGCGCGGCCCGGCGATTCGCAGCTGCGCCCGGTGCTGGTGTCGCCGCTGATCGACCGCGAAGCCTCGCTCTTCCGCGACCCGGGCCAGATCCGCATCACCTCGCGCGTGGCCATCGACCTGCAGGTGCTGGCCGACGAGACCGAGCTCGCGCGCGTGTTCCTCAACCTCTTCGAGAACGCACGCCGCTACGGCCGCGGCACCGACACCGGCCTGGCCGAGGTGCTGATCACCTACGTCAAGACCGGCCCCTGGGCCATCATCAGCGTGCGCGACCACGGCTCGGGCGTGGCGCCCGAAAAGCTCTCGCAGCTGACCACGCCCTTCTTCCGCGGTGATGCCGCGCGCACCGCGGCCACGGGCGCCGGCCTGGGCCTGGCCATCGTCGAAAAATCGATGCAGCGCATGGGCGGCACGCTGGAGCTGGCCAACGCCTCAGACGGCGGGCTGGTGGCGCACCTCAGGCTGAAACGCGCGATCTGACGCGCCCGGGCCCACCGCTGGCGCACCCCTGGAGCACAACGATGCTGAGCTGCAGCTTCACCCTGAACGGCAAGCCCCTGAGCAAATTGCGCATCGGCGCGAAGTCCTTCGATGCCTTCTCGGGCATGGGCGTGTACGTCAACCAGCGGCAGCACGCCTGCATACCGGGCCGCGGGCCGATTCCGCCAGGCAGCTACTACATCATCGACCGCGAATCTGGCGGGCTGCTCGGGCCGCTGCGCAACCTCTTCAACGACCGCAGCGAATGGCTGGCGCTCTACGCCGACGACGGCAGCGTCGACGACGTGGTGAAGTGCAACGACATCGCGCGCGGCAACTTCCGCCTGCACCCCAAGGGCCCGCTGGGCATCAGCGAGGGCTGCATCACGATCGAGAAGCCCATCGAGTTCAACCTGGTGCGCAGCCTCATCCGCAGCGAAAAGCTGCAGCCCATCCCGGGCAGCACGCTGAAGGCCTACGCCAAGGTGCTGGTGACATGAAACGCTGGGCCGGCCCCGCGGCCAGCGTGGCGGCCGCTGCGGTGCTGGCGCTCTTGCTGGCACGCTACTGGTACGCGCAGCCCGACCACTTTCCCGCGCCTTTGCGCCAGCTGGGCCAGCAGTTGTTGGCAGCGCAAGAGGGCCGCGGCGCCGAAGCGGCGGCCGATCTCGAAGCGCTGTTCATGGCCGCCGTGGCCTTCGTGCCAGCGCTGGCCGCGGTGCTGCTGCTGCGCTGGGCCTGGCGGCGCTGGCGCGGCGCGCGCTGAAGCTCAGCCCGTCACCGGCGGCTCGCGCCAAAGCAGCGCCACGGCGCGCGCCTCGATGGCGCGGCCCTCGCCCACCGGGCCCATCTTCTCGGCCGTCTTGGCCTTCACGTTCACCGCGTCCAGCGCCAGGCCCAGGGCGGCCGCGATGCGCGCGCACATCGCCGGGATGTGCGGCGCCATCTTGGGCGCCTGCGCGACGATGGTGCTGTCGACGTTGACGATCTGGTAGCCGGCTTCGCGCACGCGGCGCGCGGCTTCGGTGAGCAGCACCACCGAATCGGCCCCGCGGAACTCGGCCGCGGTGTCGGGGAAATGGCGGCCGATGTCGCCCAGGGCCGCGGCGCCCAGCAAGGCGTCGGTGATGGCGTGCAGCAGCGCGTCAGCGTCTGAATGACCGAGCAGGCCGTGCGTGTGCGGAATGGTCACGCCGCCCAGCACCAGCGGGCGGCCGGTGGTCAGCTGGTGCGTGTCCCAACCTTCGCCGATGCGGAGATGGAGCGGGTTCATGAGGGGTCCAGGGTGGAATTCAGGGGCGGCTCGCCAGCAGGCGTTCGGCCAGTGCGAAATCGGCCGGCCAGGTGAGCTTGAAGTTCTCCAGTTCGCCGGGCACGAGCTGGGGCGCCAGGCCCAGGGCCTCGATGGCGCTGGCTTCGTCGGTGACGTTCACGCCGGTCGCTGCAGCCTCGTGCAGCGCGCGCTGCAGCAGGCCCAGGCGGAACATCTGCGGCGTCTGCGCCAACCACTTGGCGCTGCGGTCGAGTGTCGCGTTCACACGGTCGTCGGGGCCGGCGGCTTTCAGCGTGTCGGCCAGCGGCAGGGCCAGCAGGCCGCCGACGGCGTCGTTCCGGCAGGCTTCGATCAGGCGTTGCACGGCGGCCGGCTGCAGCAAGCAGCGGGCGGCGTCGTGCACCAGCACCCAGTCGTGCTCGGCCACGCCCTGTGCGCGCAGCGCCTGCAGACCCGCGGCCACGCTGTCCGCGCGCGTGGCGCCGCCCGTGCGCGTGAGCCAGCCGCCGAACACCGGCACGTGGGCTTCGAACTGCATGTCGTCGGGCGACAGCACCACCAGCGTCTGCGCCAGCTGCGGCACAGCCGCCAGCGCAGCCAAGGTGTGCGCCACCACGCTGCGCCCGGCCACGGTGCTGTACTGCTTGGGCCCGCCCTGCCCGGCCCGCAGGCCGACACCTGCGCAGGGCACCAGGGCAAAACAGCGGGCAGCAAGCTCGGTCATGGGGTCGGATTCTAGAATTGGCCCCATCCAAGCCCCGCCATGCCCGCTGCGTTCAAGCCCCGCAGCGGCGTGCCGGGGCTGCTGCCGTTGACGGGCCCCTTTTTCCGAGCATCCCCGCGAGCCACATGCACATCCCCCACATCGCGCCAGGCAAACGTTTCAGCCTCCCGCGCCCCACGGGCAGCGCCGACGCGCTGCTGCTGGCCCGCACGGCGCAGCGCCACGCCGAGGCGAAGCGCCTGCTCGCGATCTTCACCGCCGAGCCCGCCGACACGCAGCGCTTGGCGGACGAGCTGCCCTTCTTCGCGCCGGGCCTGCGTGTGGCCGTCTTCCCTGACTGGGAGACCCTGCCCTACGACACTTTCAGCCCGCACCAAGACCTGATCAGCGAGCGCCTGGCCACGCTTTGGCGCATCCACTGCGGCGAGGTCGACGTGGTGCTGCTGCCGGCCAGCACGGCGCTGACGCGGCTGGCGCCGCCGTCCTTCCTGGCCGGCACCACCTTCCAGTTCAAGCAGAAGAGCCGGCTCGATGAAGCCAAGCTCAAGAGTCAGCTCACGCTGGCGGGCTACCAGCACGTGAGCCAGGTGGTGAGCCCGGGCGAGTACGCGGTGCGCGGCGGCCTGATCGACCTCTTCCCCATGGGCAGCCTGGTGCCCTACCGCGTGGACCTGTTCGGCGACGAGGTCGACAGCATCCGCACCTTCGACCCCGACAGCCAGCGCAGCCTCTACCCCGTGCCCGAGGTGCGCCTGCTGCCCGGCCGCGAGTTCCCGATGGACGAAGCCGCGCGCAAGGCCTTCCGCGCGCGCTGGCGCGAGCAGATCGAGGGCGACCCGACCCGCTGCCGCGTCTACAAGGACATCGACACCGGCCTGGCCAGCGGCGGCATCGAGTACTACCTGCCGCTGTTCTTCGACAGCCCGGGCACCATCTTCGATTACCTCGGCGAAAACGCCGCGCTGGTGCTGCATGGCGCCGTGGACGAGGCGCTGGAAGGCTGGTGGAAAGACACGCGCGAGCGCCACCGCTTCCTGCAGCACGACCCGGAGCGGCCCATCCTGCCGCCGGCCACCCTCTTCATGCCGGCGGAAGAGTTCTTCACGCGCACCCAGGCCCACGCCACGCTGGCGCTGCGCGGCAAGGAACCCGTGGAGTGGGCGCGCCCGCTGCCCGACCTGAGCATCGACCGCGGCGCCACCGAGCCGCTGCACAAGCTGCACCAGCACATCAACCTGGGCGCCCACCGCGTGCTGCTGGTGGCCGAAAGCGACGGCCGCCGAGAGAGCCTGCTGGAACTGCTGCGTGACAACAAGCTCAGCGTGCCTTCGGCCGGCACGCTGCAAGAGTTTCTCGATGGCCCTGAGAAGGTGGCCATCGCCACCACGCCGCTGTCCGAAGGTTTCCACTGGCATGACGCCGAGGCGGGTGTCTCGGTGCAGTTCGTCACGGAGACCGAACTCTTCGCCACCACGCGCGAAGCGCGCCGCCGCCGCAAGCAGGAGCAGACCAGCAGCGTCGATGCGCTGATCAAGGACCTGTCGGAGCTGAAGGTGGGCGACCCCGTGGTGCACATGAACCACGGCATCGGCCGCTACCAAGGGCTGAAGAACATGGACCTCGGCGAAGGCGTGTCGGAGTTCCTGCACCTGGAATACGCCGACAAGGCCACGCTGTATGTGCCGGTGAGCCAGCTGCACCTGATCAGCCGCTACACCGGCGTCAGCGCCGACGAAGCGCCGCTGCACAAGCTGGGCAGCCCGCAATGGGACAAAGCCAAGCGCAAGGCCGCCGAGCAGGTGCGCGACACCGCGGCCGAACTGCTGAACCTCTACGCCCGCCGCGCCGCGCGCGAGGGTTACGCTCACCGCTTCAGCGCGCACGACTACGAGGCCTTCGCCACCAGCTTCGGCTTCGAAGAAACGGCAGACCAGCGCGCCGCCATCCACGCCGTCATTCAAGACATGGTGAGCCCGCGGCCGATGGACCGCCTGGTCTGCGGCGATGTGGGTTTCGGCAAAACGGAAGTGGCTTTGCGCGCCGCGTTCGTCGCGGTGATGAGCGGCAAGCAGGTGGCCATCCTCGCGCCCACCACGCTGCTGGCCGAGCAGCACTACCAGACGCTGGTCGACCGCTTCGGCAAGTGGCCGGTGAAGATCGCCGAGATGTCGCGCTTCCGCACGCCCAAGGAAGTGAAGGCGGCCATCGACGGCATCACCGACGGCACGGTGGACATCGTGGTCGGCACGCACAAGCTGCTGAGCCCCGACGTGAAGTTCAACCGGCTCGGTTTGCTCGTCATCGACGAAGAACACCGTTTCGGCGTGCGCCACAAGGAGGCGATGAAAGCATTCCGTGCGGAAGTGGACGTGCTCACGCTCACCGCCACGCCCATCCCGCGCACCTTGGGCATGGCGCTGGAAGGTTTGCGCGACCTCAGCGTCATCGCCACCGCACCGCAGCGCCGCCTGGCCATCAAGACCTTCGTGCGCAGCGAGGGCAGCAGCGTCATCCGCGAAGCCGTGCTGCGCGAGCTCAAGCGCGGCGGGCAGGTCTACTTCCTGCACAACGAGGTGGAGACCATCGAGAACCGGCGCCAGAAGCTGCTGGAGCTGCTGCCCGAAGCGCGCATCGCCATCGCCCACGGCCAGATGCCCGAGCGTGAACTGGAAAGCGTGATGCGCGACTTCGTGGCCGGCCGGCACAACGTGCTGCTGTGCTCGACCATCATCGAGACCGGCATCGACGTGCCGAGTGCCAACACCATCGTCATCAGCCGCGCCGACAAGTTCGGCCTGGCGCAGTTGCACCAGCTGCGCGGGCGCGTGGGCCGCAGCCACCACCAGGCCTATGCCTACCTGCTGGTGCCCGACGTGGAAGGCCTCACCAAGCAGGCCGGCATGCGGCTGCAGGCCATCCAGGACATGGAAGAGCTGGGCAGCGGCTTCTACCTGGCCATGCACGACCTGGAGATCCGCGGCGCCGGCGAGGTGCTGGGCGAACACCAGAGCGGCAACATGATGGAGGTGGGCTTCCAGCTCTACAACGACATGCTCAGCGAGGCCGTGCGCAGCCTCAAGGCCGGCAAGGAACCCGACCTGCTGAACCCGATGGCGGCCACCACCGAGATCAACCTGCATGCACCCGCGCTGCTGCCCGATGCCTACTGCGGCGACGTGCACACGCGCCTGAACCTTTACAAGCGCCTGGCCTCGGCCGAAAAGCCCGAGACCATCGACACGCTGCTTGAAGAGATCACCGACCGCTTCGGCAAACTGCCGCCGCAAGGCCAGACGCTTTTCGACACGCACCGCCTGCGTGTGCTGGCCAAGCCCTATGGCGTGCAGAAGATCGACGCGGGTCCGAAGCTGATGAACATCACCTTCAGGCCGCAGGCGCCCATCGACCCACAACGCATCATCGAGCTGGTGCAGAAGAACCGCGTGATCAAGTTCGCCGGCAACGACAAGCTGCGCATCGAGCGTGAGATCAGCCAGCCCGCCGACCGCGCGCACTACCTGCGCGACCTGCTCAAGCACCTGGGGCCGGTGCGGGCGGCGGTTTAAGTCGCGGGCCCAGGGCCTGCCAGCGCAGCCGCGCGCGCCTGCATCAGTGCGCGGTCGGGGGTGTTGCCGGCAAGTTCTGCCGCCCGCTCGAAACAGGCGCGGGCTTCGGCGCAGCGGCCCAGCTGCGCCAGCAGGTCGCCTTGCACGGCCGGCAGCCAGGGGTAGGCTTTCATGACAGGCTCGTGCAGCAGCGGTGCCAGCACCTGCAGCCCGGCCGCCGGGCCCTCGGCGCGCGAGACGGCCACCGCGCGGTTGAGTTGCACCACGGGCGATGGCGCGGCCGCGGCCAGCCGCTCGTACAGGGCGGCGATGGCGGGCCAGTCGGTAGCCGCCGTGGTGGCGGCGCGGGCATGGCAGGCGGCGATGGCGGCCTGCAGCACGTAGGCACCGGTCGCGGCCTCCGGCAGCTCATCTTCCAGCGCCTGGGCTTGTGCCAGCACCGCCAGGCCGCGCTGCAGCAGCGTGGTGTTCCACAGCCGGCGGTCTTGCTGCTCCAACAGTACGGGGCGACCCTCGGCGTCCTGCCGAGCCGGTGCGCGGGCGGCGGTCAGTTCCAGCAGCGCCAACAGGCCCAGTGCCTCGGGTTCGTGCGGCGCCAAGGTGGCGAGCAGGCGCGCCAGGCGCATGGCTTCGTCGCACAGCGACGGGCGCATCCAGTCGTCGCCGGCGCTGGCGTTGTGGCCTTCGTTGAAGATGGCGTAAACCACCGCCAGCACCGAGGCCAGGCGCGCCGCACGATCGGGCCCGCGCGGTACCTCGAAAGTCAACCCGGCCTGCGAGAGCGTGCGCTGCGCACGCACGATGCGCTGCGCCACCGTGGCCTCGGGCACGAGGTGCGCACGCGCGATCTCCTGCGTGCTGAGCCCGCCCACCAGGCGCAGCGTCAGCGCCACCCGCGCCTCGGGCGCCAGCAGCGGGTGGCAGGCCACGAACATCAGCCGCAGCACGTCGTCGGCCAGCCCTTCGCGCGTGTCGTCCAGCGCCTCGGCGATGTCGGGCACCAGGTCGGCGCCCCGTGCGCTGCGGTCGGCGGCGATGTCTTCGTGCCGCGCCTGCGCCATCTGAGCGTGGCGCAGGTGGTCCAGCGCACGGTGCTGCGCGGTCGTCATCAGCCAGGCCGCGGGGTTGGCTGGCAGGCCCTGACGCGGCCAGTGCTCCAACGCGGCGATCAGTGCGTCCTGCGCCAGCTCCTCGGCCAGCGCGAGGTCACGCACGCGCCGCAGCACGGTGGCCACGATGCGCGCCGACTCTTGTCGCCACACCGCGCTGATGGCCTGGTGCACGGCGGCGTGGTGCATGGGGAGCCGGCTGCTGGCAGCGTCAGAACTGCGCCGGGGCGGCAGCTTCGTCCATGTGGAACACCTCCCACTGGTGACCGTCGGGGTCGGCGAAGCCGTGCTGCACCATGAAGCCCAGGTCCTGCTTTTCGTTGGGCACGGTGCCGCCTGCGGCGAGGGCCTTGGCGACCAGTCCGTCCACCTCGGCGCGGCTGCCCACCTGCAGGGCCAGCAGCACCTCGGTGGCGGCGGTGGCGTCGGCCACCGGCAGCTTCGTGAAGCCCTGGAAAAAGGGCCGCTGCAGCAGCATGCACGAGATGTGCTCGTTCACCACCAGGCAGGCGGCCTGCTCGTTGGTGAAGCGTGCGTTGAAGCCGAGGCCCAGGGCGCTGAAGAAGGCCTGGCTGCGCGCCAAGTTGGCCACCGGCAGGTTGACGAAGAGGCTTTGGATCATGGTCGGGTCTCCTTTCTCGCACGACGAAGCAGCGCCGCCGCTTTCGACAAGCCGCGGCCCTTCGCGCCGCTTTTCAGGCTGCGCTGCCGTCAAAACACGGGGCCAGCGCCCGCACCTCCACCGTGGCCCACTGCGCCGCCGGGCACTCGGCCGCCAGCGCGATGGCCTGCGCGCGGTTCACGTTCTGCAGCAGGAAGAAGCCGCCGATCATCTCCTTGGCCTCGGCAAACGGGCCGTCGACCACCTGCACCGCTGCGCCCAATGGCGCGCGCACACGGGCCGCACCCTCCTGCGAAGCCAGCGATTCCACGGCGCGCAACTGGTTGCGCGCGGCCAGCTGCTCGCCAAAGCGCTGCATCGCCGCGTAGAGGGCGCGGCCTTCGGCCTCGGTGCGCTGGGCACGCTGGCCCACGGGTTCGACGATGAGAAGCATGTAAGCCATGGTGCGGGCTCGGGGTGAAGCACTGTGTCGTTGGGCCGAGACGATAGCGCGCAGCGGGCCGGCGCCCGCAGTCCATCCACTAGCATCGCGGCGTCATGTCAGCCCACACCCCCACCCCTGCCTCGCCCGCCACCGAACTGGAACCCGGCCTTTGGGTGCGCGGCCTGTCGCTGCCACTGCGCCTGCGCGACTTCCGGCTCGTCGCCTTCGACATGGACAGCACGCTGATCAACATCGAGTGCATCGACGAGATCGCGGCGGCGGCGGGCCGCAAGGCCGAGGTCGCGGCCATCACCGAAGCTGCGATGCGCGGCGAGATCACCGATTTCTCCGAGAGCCTGCGCCGCCGCCTGGCCTTGCTGCGCGGCGTGCCGGTGCAGGCGCTGGAAGAGGTCTACACGCAGCGCCTGCAGTTCAACCCCGGCGTTGAGACCTTCGTGCAGGCCTGCCGCGCTGCCGGCCTGAAGACGCTGCTGGTCAGTGGCGGCTTCACTTTTTTCAGCGAACGGGTGCAGCAGCGCCTGGGCCTGGATTTTTCGCGCGCCAACGTGCTGCAGGTGGAAGACGGCCGCCTGACCGGCGAGCTGGTGCCGCGCCCCTGGGGCACGGTGGTGGACGGCGCAGAAAAGCGCCGCGTGTTGCTGGAAGTGGCCGAGCTGATGGGCATCAGCCCGACGCAGACCCTGGCGGTGGGCGACGGCGCCAACGACCTGCCGATGATGGGCGCGGCGGGCTGCGCCCTCGCTTTCCACGCCAAGCCCAAGGTGCAGGCCCAGGCGAACATCGCCATCACGGCCGGCGGCATGGACCGCGCACTGGCAGTGCTGCAGCCCTGAACGCCTGCCGAGCGCCTGCCGAGCGCCCGCGCAGGCCTTATTCGCCGAAGACCAGCTGCACGCGGTGCACACGCGCCTCGGGCAGCGGCTCGAAGCGCCAGCGCTCGAGGGCCGAGATGACGTAGCGGTGCCAGCTGCGCGGCACCGAAGACACCAGCGACACCGAGATCACGGTGCCGTCGTCGCGCAGGAAAAGATCGGCCATGACCTCGGTGACACGCGGCCCGTCGATCAGCACGCGGGCCGGGATGTCAGGCTCCACCATGTTGATCAGCTTGGGCTGGGCCACCACGGCAGTGGCGGTGTTGGCCCCTGCGCTGGCTTCGGCGCGCGGTGGCGCCGCTGCGGCCGCACTGCGCGACGCCGGGGCTGCAGCAGGCTCGGTGACCGGGGGCAGCGCAGCCACCACCGGGGCCACAGGTGCCGAGGCGGCCGTCAAAACCGGCGCCGGCGCGGTTGTGGGTGCGGCAACAACCGCGGGCACGCTGCCGGTGGCAGGCACCGCAGCCTCGGGCAATGCCGCCGCCGTGGAACTTGCCGCAGCGCCGGGCAGCCCCGTGGAAGCCGGCTGGCCGGTGGCGACGAGAGCCGCGGTCGCCGGTGCCGAGGCTGCCGCCGTGACGGAAGGCTGCGCCGTCTGCGCCGCCGCCGCCCGCTCGGCAAGCACCGCCGCCGCCAAGGCTGCTGCATTGGGTGTTGCACGGGCCGGGGTGGCCGCGCCGCCGCTGGCCAGCGCCCCGGCCGCCGCGGCTGGTGCGGCAGGCGCCGCGGGAGCACCCAGCGAACGGGAAGCCCCGGCGCCCGGGGCAGCCACGGCACGGGCCACGGGCCGCACCACTTCGGGCGCGACAGGCGGCACCTCAGCCTCGCCCACCCGCCGGCGGATGCGGCTGGCGTTCATGATCACCTTCAGCGGGTTGGCCGCCATGCGCTGCGCCCGGGCCATCGCAGCAGCGGCTTCGGCGTCTGCGGCTTTGGCGGCTTCAGGTTTGGCGGGCTCGGCCTTGGCCGGCTCGGTCTTGGCGGCTGCAGACGCTGGCTGCGTCTGGCTGTGCGCAACCCCGGTACCGAGGAGGAGAACGCCAAGCAGCAAGGCAGAACGCAAGGTCACGAGGTCCTCCGGGACGTATCAAGGCGGGTGGCCGACAGTCCAGCTTCGACCCTGGGGTGGTCTGTCGAAGCCGACGCAATCTGACATTCTAGGGAGCGTGCCCGGACCCGCCCCAGGGTCTCCCCTTACTTGAGGTGGAGGGCCAGGAAACGCTCAAGCCGTTGCGCGAAATCGACCTGGGTGTCCAGCTTCACCCAGCTGTGGCCTTCGTCGAGGTAGACCACGTATTCGGGTTCGCGGCCGGCCTTGCGCAGGGCTTCGCGCATGCGCTCGCCGTGCACCAGTGGCACGCGGCGGTCTTCGCCCCCATAGCCCAGCAGCAGCGGTGCGCGCAGCTTGTCGGCATGCAGCACCGGGCTCACGGCGTCGAGCATGGCGGCATCTTTCACGCGGTCGCCCACCAGCACCGGCAGCGAAAACTGGCGCGACTCGTCGTCCAGGTCGCTGTCGGCACGCCATTCGTAGCGCACCCGCGGGTCGCTCGGGGCCACCCAGGCGGCACCACAGCGGTACAGCTCGGGGTGGCGAATCAGGCCCATCAGCGTGGAGTAACCGCCATGGCTGGCGCCGGCGATGCACACGCGCCGGCCGTCCACCTGCCCGCTTTTGACGGCCCACAAGAGCGCATCGGCGATGTCGTCCTGCATGGCCTGACCGAACTGCTTCCAGCCGGCGCGGTACAGGCGCTGGCCGTAACCCGTGCTGCCGCGGTACTCGGGCTCGATGACGACGTAGCCGCGCGAGGCCAGGAACTGCGGGTAGGCGTCCCACTCCCAATGGCGCCCGCGCAGCCAGGGGCCTCCGTGCACCAGCACCACCGCCGGCAAGGCGCCCTGGGCGCCGGCAGGGCGTGTAACCCACACCGGGAATTCGAGCCCGTCGCGGGCTTTGACGCGGTGGAAATCGGTGGTGGCCATGCGCGCCGGCTCCACACGCGGGCGCACCGCACCCAGCACGCGGAAGCGCTTCTGCGCCGGCCAGTAGACGCCGATCTGACCCGGGTGGCGGTCGGAGAAGCTGCGCACCAGCACCGTCGTCTCGGGGCCAGTGCAGGGGCGGCAGTTGAGGCGGTTGATGAGGCCCGGCAAGCGCTGGTCGAGTTCGGCCTGCACCGCGGCCATGCCGGCGTCGAACCACACCGTGGTCTGCGCGTCGGTGGTGACACGCAGGCCCAGGGCCTTGCCGCCGTCGCCTTCGGTGACAAGTTCGCCGGTGAAGTCGAAGCCCGGCGTGTCGAGCACGGGCTCGGCCTGGGGCGCGCCCGTCTGAAAATTGAAACGCGTCAACTGCGCGCGCCCTTCGGCACCGGCGCTGCGTGCGACCCACAAGGCGCCGTCGGCATCGACAAAACGCGGCGCCCAGGGCAACTCGAAACTCGGCGCATCCATGAGTTGCCGCCACTGCGCCTGGCCGGCGTCGCGCCAGAAGAAGCGGCTGCGGCCCTGGTGGCGCGACATCACCGCGCGCGGCTGGCCGTCGGGTTCGAACCACCACTCGTCGACGTGCGGCGGCAGACCTTGCGAGAGGTTGGTGGCGCGCCCCGTGAGCACGTTCAGGCGCTTGGCCAGCATGCCCTGGGGTTGGCCAGCTTCGGTGTAGAGGTTTTCGCCGACCACCACCTCCTCACCGTCGCCCGAGGGCACGTGCAGCAGGCTGTGGCGCGGCGACAGCGCGCGCGACGGCAAGCGGCCGCTGCTGGCCTCTTGTTCCCACTGCGTGCGGATAAGCTCGCGCAGGCCCTGGCCGTTGCGGTTGACGCTGAAGAGCCCGGCGCCGAAACGCTGGTCGCCGCCACCGGCCTGGCTGTCGGTGACGCTGAAGACCAGCACCTCGTCGTTGACCCAATGGAATTCGGAGATGTCGGCGTCGCGCATGCGCGCGGCCACGCCCAGCGGCTTCCAGGTCTGCAGGTCGACGATGACCAGCGCGGTGCGCGAGCCGCCGGCGCGCGAACCCAGCGCGAGCCAGCGGCCCGAGGGCGAAAGTTTGGTTTCGCCGATCTCCGGCCGTTCGAAGAACAGGTCGGGCGGCGGCAGTTCGGCGGCGGCCGGCGGGGTGGCCGGCGCCTGGGCGAAGGCGGCGCCGAAGCTGGTGCAGGCCCAGACCAGCAGGCCCAGGGCCTGGCCGGCCACGAAGGTGGCAGTGCGTGTCATCGTCGTCCTCCTCTTGTCGATCGTGACGACGCGAGGATAGTGGCTGCCACCGCCCGCCCGACCGGCGGGCCTTCAGCCGGCGGTCACTTGAAACCGACGCGGTCGAGCATCTGCTGCACCTGCGCCGTGTTGGCACCGACCTTGGCGATGGGCACCGTCTCGGCCTTGAAGCGGCCCAGCGCCGTGAGCGCCGCGTTGGCCGGCACCGAGGCCACCACCGGGTACTCGTTGTTGCCATCGGCGAAGTAGCGCTGGGCGCTGTCGCTGGCCAGGTACTCGAGGAACTGCACCGCGGCCTCGCGGTTCTTGGCGTTCTTGGCCACCGCCGCACCAGCGATGTTGACGTGCGTGCCCCAGCTGGCCTGGTTGGGGAACATCAGGCCCACCTTCTCGACCACCGCGCGGTCTTCGGGCTTGTTCGAGCGCGCCAGGCGCGCGAAGTAGTAGGTGTTGGTGATGGCCACGCCGCACTCACCGCTGGCCACGCCGCGGATCTGGTCGGTGTCGCCGCCCTTGGGCTGCCGCGCCATGTTCGCCACCAGGCCCTTGAGCCAGGCCTCGGTGCCGGCCGCACCCAGGTGCTCGAGCATGCTGCCGAAGAGGCTGAGGTTGTAGGGGTGCGAGCCGCTGCGCACGCAAAGCTGGCCCTTCAGCGCCGGAGCAGCGAGCTTTTCGTAGGTGTCGACATCGCTGGCCTTCAGCCGGGCCTTGTCGTACACCACCACGCGGCCGCGGGTGGAGATGCCGAACCACTGCGCGCCTTGCGCGCTGGCGCCCCCGCGGAACTGCGCCGGGATGCGCTGCTCGAGCACCGCCGACTTCACGGGCTGGAACAGCCCTTCCTGCTCACCGCGCCACAGGCGCGCGGCATCCACCAAGAGGATGACGTCGGCCGGGCTGGCCGAGCCTTCGGCCTTCAAGCGCGCCAGGATGCCGGCGTCGTCGGCCTCCACGCGGTTGATGCGCACGCCGGTGGCTTTGGTGAAATCGGCGTAGAGCGCTTCGTCGGTCTGGTAGTGGCGGGCGCTGTAGAGGTTGAGCACCTTGTCTTGCGCCTGCGCAGCAGGCACCAGGGCGGCCACGGCCAGCGCGGCGGCGGCCAGACGGAAGAAGGAACGGGCGAAGGACATGGTCGGGTGCGGCAGCGCCGCCAGAGCCTGAGAAGACGCGTATGTTAATGCGAATGATTCGCAGAACGCTTTGACCTTGCGCAAAACCACGGCAATGCCGCCGCAGGCCGGCGGTCAAACCTCGATCTGCGCCCAGGCCTTGTCCAGCCGCTTCACGCTGACGGGCTGCGGCGTGCGCAGCTCTTGCGCGAAGAGGCTCACGCGCAGCTCTTCCAGCAGCCAGCGGTACTCTTCCAGCCGTGCGTGCGGCGCGCCGCGCAGGTCGGCCAGCTTGCGCTGCCAGCGCTGCTGCAGCGGGCGCAGCTCGGCCAGGCGGGTGGCGTCGCGCGCGGGGTCGGCGCGCAGCTTGTCCAGGCGCAGCACCACGGCCTTCAGGTAACGCGGCAGGTGCTGCAACGCGGCCCAGTCGGTCTCCATCAGGAAACGTTTGCCCACCAGGCGCTGCAGCTGGCCGCTGATGTCGTCGGCCACCTCGCGCGGCGGTTTGCTGTCTTTCAGCTTGCGCTGTGCAGCAGCGTGTTCGGCCAGCACCACGCCGGCCTGACGCGCCACCTCGGCCGCGATGAGGTTCAGCCGTGTGCGGCCTTCGGCCACGCGGTTGTTGAAGCTGCGTTCGTCCGCGGGCAGCGGGTCGGCCAGGAAGGCGCGGTCCACGGCCAGGTCGATGATCTGTGCGCGCAGCTCTTCCAGCGTGCCCAGGCTCATGTAGGCACCGCCCATGGCTGTGAGCCCCGGGATGTTCTTCTCCAGGTACTTCAGCGGCTCCTTGATCTGCAGCGCTACCAGCCGCCGCAGGCCGGCGCGGTGCTGGGTGGCGGCGGCCTCGGGCTCGTCGAAGACCTCGATCTCGACGTGCTGGCCCTTGTCGATGAGGGCAGGAAAGCCGATCAGCGTCTGCGCGCCGCGCCGCACTTCCATCAGCTCGGGCAGCTCACCGAAGGCCCAGGAGGTGTGTTTCGCGGCGGCAGCCGGCGCCGGGGGCGGTGCGGCAACAGCGGCGGTGACGCCGCGCGAAGCCGGGCTTGCAGCGGATGCCGATGCCGGTGCCGGCGGTGCCACCGGTGCAGTGGGCGCCGCCGCCTTCTTCAACACGGCCAAGGCCTGGAAAGCCGTGCGCGCCAGCCCGCCCAGCTCGGCCTTCAGGTGCGCGAGGTCGCGTCCCATGCCGAGCTGCCGGCCGTGTTCATCGACCACGCGGAAGTTCATGAACAGGTGCGGGCTCAGCTGCTCCAGCTTGAAGTCGTTGCGCTGCACGGCGATCTGCGTGCGTTCACGCACCGCCTTCAGCAGCACGTCCATCAGGCTGCCTTGGCCGAAAGTGCTGAGCTCGCAGAACTCGGCCGCGTAATCGGGCAGCGGCACCAGGCGCGAGCGCGGGCGCTGGTGCAGCGTTTTGCACAGGGCCAGCACCTTCGCGTGCAGCATGCCGGGCACCAGCCACTCGCAGCGTTCGTCGTTCACCTGGTTCAGCGCGTAGATGGGCACCGCCACCGTCACGCCGTCTTTGGCATCACCCGGTTCGTGCAGGTAGGTGGCCGTGCAGTCGATGCCGCCCAGGCGTATGGTCTTGGGGAAGCTGTCGGTGGTGATGCCGGCGGCCTCGTGGCGCATCAGCTCTTCGCGCGTCAGCTGCAGCAGCTGGGGCTGCTTTTTGCTCTCTTCGCGGTACCAGCGCTCCAGGCCCGCGCCGCTGCACACGTCTTTGGGCAAGAGCTGGTCGTAGAAGGCGTGGATGAGCTCGTCGTCCACCAGCACGTCTTGCCGGCGCGCCTTGTGCTCCAGCTCCTGCACCTGCGCGATGAGCTTGCGGTTGTGCGCCAGGAAGGGCAGCCGCGTTTCCCACTCGTCGCCGACCAGCGCTTCGCGGATGAAGATCTCGCGCGCGGCCACGGGGTCGATGCGCCCGAAGTTCACCTTGCGGTTGTTGTAGATGACGATGCCGTAGAGCGTGGCACGCTCCAGCGCCACCACCTCGGCAGCCTTCTTCTCCCAGTGCGGCTCCAACAGCTGGGTTTTCAGCAGATGGCCAGCCAGGGGCGGTATCCATTGCGGCTCGATGGCCGCCACACCGCGGCCGAAGAGGCGCGTGGTTTCCACGAGTTCGGCCGCGACGATCCAGCGCCCCGGCTTCTTGCTGAGGTTCACACCCGGGTGGCGCCAGAACTTGATGCCGCGCGCGCCGAGGTACCAGTCTTCGTCGTCGCTCTTGCAACCGATGTTGCCCAACAGGCCCGCCAGCAGCGAGAGGTGTACCTGCTCGTAGGTGGCCGGCGCATCGTTCAGGCGCCAGCCGTGTTCGGCCACCACCGTGAGCAGCTGGCTGTGGATGTCGCGCCATTCGCGCACGCGGCGCGGGCTGATGAAGGCATCGCGCAGGCGTTGCTCTTGCTGCCGGTTGGTCAGCTTGTGGCTGTCGACCTTGGCCTCGCGCTGCTGCGCGTGGCCGTGCGTGCCCCGCCCTTCTTCGATCCACTTCCACAGCTTCAGCGTGCCCATGAACTCGCTGCGCTCGTCGTCAAAGGGCTTGTGGCGCTCGTCGGCCAGCTGCGCGCGGTCTTGCGGCCGGTCGCGCACGTCTTGCCCGCTGAGCGCGGCGGCGATCACCAGCACCTCGCTCAACGCCTGGTGCTTGCGCGCCTCAAGAATCATGCGGCCCACCCGCGGGTCCAGCGGCAGGCGGCTGAGTTCCACGCCGATGGGCGTGAGCTCGTTGTCGTCGTCCACCGCGCCCAACTCGGCCAGCAGCGCGTAGCCGTCGGCGATGGCCTTGCCGGGCGGCGGCTCGACGAAGGGGAAGTTCTCCACCGTGCCCAGGCGCAGCGCCTTCATGCGCAGGATCACACCCGCCAGGCTGCTGCGCAGGATCTCGGGGTCGGTGAAACGCGGCCGGCCCTTGAAATCGTCTTCGCCATACAGGCGGATGCAAACGCCATTGGCCACACGCCCGCAACGGCCGGCCCGCTGGCTCGCTGCGGCCTGGCTGATGGCCTCGATCTGCAGCTGCTCGACCTTGTTGCGCCAGCTGTAGCGCTTCACGCGCGCGGTGCCGGCGTCGATGACGTAGCGGATGCCCGGCACCGTCAGTGAGGTCTCGGCCACGTTGGTGGCCAGCACGATGCGCCGGCCGTTGCCAGCCTCGAACACGCGGTCTTGTTCCTGCTGGCTCAGGCGCGCGAAGAGCGGCAGCACCTCGGGCGTGGGGCCGCCCTTGGCGTGCTGCAGCAGGTGGCGACGCAGGTGGTCTGCCGCCTCGCGGATCTCACGCTCACCCGGCAGGAAGACGAGGATGTCGCCGGGCGCGGCGCGCCAGAGTTCGTCCACCGCCTCGGCGATCGCGTTGTCCAGATCGAATTCGCGCGATTCTTCATAGGGCCGCCAGCGCTGCTCCACCGGAAAGAGCCGACCGCTGACCATGATCACCGGCGCAGGCCCGGTCTTGCCAGCGAAGTGGTTCGCAAAGCGCTCGGCATCGATGGTGGCCGAGGTCACCACCACCTTCAGGTCGGGCCGCTTCGGCAGCAGCTGCTTCAGGTAACCCAGCAGGAAATCGATGTTGAGGCTGCGTTCGTGCGCCTCGTCGATGATGATCGTGTCGTAGCCGCGCAGCAGCGGGTCGCGCTCGGTCTCGGCCAGCAGGATGCCGTCGGTCATCAGCTTGACGCTGGCCCCGGGCTGCAGGCGGTCTTGGAAGCGCACCTTGTAGCCCACCACGTCGCCGAGCGGGCTGTTCAGCTCTTCGGCGATGCGCTTGGCCACGCTGCTGGCCGCGATGCGGCGCGGCTGCGTGTGGCCGATGAGGCCGGTGCCGCCGGCGCCCAAACCGCGGCCGAGTTCGAGGCAGATCTTGGGCAGCTGCGTCGTTTTGCCCGAGCCGGTTTCGCCGCAGACGATGACCACCTGGTGGTCACGAATGGCGCGCGCGATCTCGTCGCGCCGGCCGGAGACCGGCAGCGACTCGGGGTAGGTGATGGGCGGGATGGGCCGCGGCGGCACGCGGGGGTTCGCGCGCAGGGCCGGGGCCGGCTTGGGGGGCAGGTTCACGGGCGGCGGATTATCTCCGCGCCCGGCCCGCGGCGCTGTTCAGCTCTCGCTGTAGGTCATCACGCTGAACACCGCACCCTGCGGGTCTTGCAGCACGGCCATGCGGCCGACCGTGGGCACGTCCATCGGCGGCACGAGTACCTTGCCACCCAGCGCGGCGCACTTGGCGGCGCTGGCGTCGGCGTTGTCCACCGTGACGTAGGCGCCCCAGTGCGGCGGCGCCGGCGGGGCGTCCGGGAAGGGCGCACAGATGCCGGCCACCATGGTCTCGCCCAGCGAGGCCACACGGTAGTCGGCCATGTTGGGGTCGGGGGCCTTGACGGACCAGCCGAAGAGTTCGCCGTAGAAGGCGGCGGCGGCGGCCGGGTCGGGGGTGGTCAGCTCGCTCCAGCTGAAGGCACCGTGGGTCTTGAAGACGTCCATCCTGGGCTCCTGGGGGTCGGTCTCGGCAGGCCCGGCGGGCCGTGCGCGCGGGTTGAGGGGCCAGCATGCTGCTGCACAATCGGCCCACCTGTCGACCCCCAGATGTCGGCCCCCTCATGAGCCTCGTCTTCCCGCACACCTTCGTTCCGTGGTTCCGCGCCGTGGCGCCGTACATCCACGCCTACCGCGGCAAGACCTTCGTGGTGGCGCTGGCTGGCGAAGCCATTGCCGCCGGCAAACTCAACACCTTCGTGCAAGACCTGGCCATCCTGCACGCCATGGGCATCAAGCTGGTGATGGTGCACGGCTTCCGCCCGCAGGTGACGGAGCAGCTCGCCGCCAAGGGCCACGTCTCGCGTTACCACCGCGGCATCCGCATCACCGACCCGGTGGCCCTTGACGCCGCGCAAGAAGCGGCGGGCCAGCTGCGCTTCGAGATCGAAGCCGCGTTCAGCCAGGGCCTGCCCAACACGCCCATGGCCAACGCCACCGTGCGCGTGGTCTCGGGCAACTTCCTCACCGCCAGACCGGTGGGCATCGTCGACGGCATCGACTTCATCCACAGCGGCCTGGTGCGGCGTGTTGATTCGCTGGCCATCCGCCGCGCCATCGACATCGGCGCGCTGGTGCTGCTCTCGCCCTTCGGCTTCAGCCCCACGGGCGAAGCCTTCAACCTGACGATGGAAGATGTGGCCACGGCCACGGCGGTGGCGCTGCAGGCCGACAAGCTGGTTTTCATGACCGAGATGCCCGGCATCCGCGAAGACCAAGCCGATGCCGAAAGCAGCATCGACACCGAACTTGCACTGGCAGACGCCAAGCGCCTGCTCGCCGCCCTGCCCCCGCCCACGCTGCCCACCGACACGGCCTTTTATCTGCAGCACTGCGTGAAGGCCTGCGAGGCCGGCGTGGAACGCAGCCACATCCTGCCCTACGCCACAGACGGCGCGCTGCTGCTGGAGGTGTTCACGCACGACGGCGTGGGCACCATGGTGGTGGACGAAAAGCTCGAAAGCCTGCGCGAAGCCACCAGCGACGACGTCGGCGGCATCCTGCAGCTCATCGAGCCGTTTGAGCGCGACGGCACGCTGGTGCGCCGCGAGCGCACCGAAATCGAACGCGACATCAGCTACTACAGCGTGGTGGAGCACGACGGCATCATCTTCGGCTGCGCCGCGCTTTACCCCTACCCCGAAGCAAAAACCGCCGAGATGGCGGCGCTCACCGTCTCGCCGCTGAGCCAGGGCCAGGGCGACGGCGAAAGGCTGCTCAAGCGCATCGAGCAGCGCGCCCGCGCCGGCGGTTTCGACAGTATCTTCGTGCTCACCACGCGCACGATGCATTGGTTCATCAAACGCGGTTTCACGCCCGTCGACCCGGAATGGTTGCCGGAAGCGCGCAAACGCAAATACAACTGGGACCGGCGCTCGCAAGTGCTGGTCAAGAAACTCTGAAGGAAGACCGTCTCATGGCCCGCATGGTGCAGTGTGTGTATCTCAAGAAAGAAGCCGAAGGCCTGGGGTTTTCGCCCTACCCCGGTGAACTCGGCAAGCGCATCTACGAAAACATTTCCAAAGAGGCCTTCGAGGCCTGGAAAAAACACCAGACGATGCTCGTCAACGAAAACCGCCTGAACCTCGCTGACGCGCGCGCCCGGCAGTATCTGGCGCGGCAGATGGAGCAGTTCTTGTTTGGTGGCGATGCGGACAAGCCGGCAGGGTATGTGCCACCGGCGGCCTGAGTAACCGGCGAGGCTCGCAGGGCATATCGGGTGGGGCCGCGACAGCACCGCCGCGTATATTCCGCCATCCCCACTGCAACGGAGCGTTTGACCATGTCCCAAGACACCCTGAACCAGTTGCTCGCCCAGAAAGCCGCACTCGAGCGCCAGATTGCCGATTTCCAGCGCGAGCAGCGCGGTGAGGCCATCGCCAAGGTCCGCGCGTTGATGGCTGAATACGGTTTGACGCTGGCCGACATCGGCGCCGCCAAACCCCTGGCGCCGGCCAAGAAGGCGGCCACCAGCAAGGTGGCCGCCAAATACCGCAACCCCGCCACTGGCGACAGCTGGAGCGGCCGCGGCCTCAAGCCCAAGTGGTTGACTGCCGCACTGGCCGGCGGCGCGCAGCTGTCCGACTTCGCCGTCTGAACCGGCGCCGGCGCACCCTGCAGGCCCGACCCCGGGCCGGGCTGCGTTTCGCCCCTTTGTCCCCTTGAACGAACAACCCACGCTCGGCCCCCGCGGCGGTGCACCGCTGTCGCTGCGGGTGGCAACGTGGCACACCCGCGCCCTGATGCTGGTGCGCGGCGCGGGGCTGGCGCTGGCCTCGCTGCTCCTGGCCACCGCCGGCGCCTGGAGCCTGCCGGCGCTGGCGCCCTGGTCGGCCGCGGCCCTGCCCGCCGGCCTGGCGCTGGCGGCGCGCTGGCGCGGCGGCTTGGCGGCCTGGCTGGGCGCCCTGCTGGGGCTGCTGATGGCGCTGCTGAGCCTGGGCCAACCGCCCTTGCTCAGCCTGCTGTGCACGGCGGCCGTGGCGGCCGGCACGGCCGGCGGCTGGCTGGTGCTGCGGCACCTGCGTTTCGACACCCGTCTCGACCGCGCGCACGACATCGCGGCGCTCGTCAGCGTCGTGCTCAGCGTCGTGGCGCCACCCGTGGCCTTGTTCACCGCGGCCTGGCTGGGCGTGCTGGCCGGCCCGGGCTCGGGCAGCGGCCGCACCGGCACGTGGCTGGCGCAGATGGGCACAGGCTGGATGGCCCTGGTGCTGGGCACCGTGGCCACCGCCAGCGCCGCGCTGGCATTGGACCGCAGCCTGCTCAACACCCCGCAGCGTGTGCTGCCCGGCTGGCGCAGCGCACTGGGTTTGCTCGGCCTGGCGCTGGCCATCGCGCTGATGGCCTGGGCCACCGACACACGCTCACCGGCCGTGCTGGCGCTCGGCCTCGTGGGCGCGCCCCTGCTGCTGGCCCTGCTGGCCCTGCGTGAACAGTTCACCTGGGCCAGCTGTGGCGTGCTGCTCGTCGGCCTGATGGCCGCGGGCGGCCTCGGTGACGGCAGCGTGGGCACCGCGGCCGGTGCCGCCTGGCCGGACAGCGCCGCCCACGCGGTGCTGGGGGTGTGGCTGGCCGGCACGCTGGGCCTGGTGCTGCTGGCGCATGCCGCCACGGTGCAGTGGCGGGCACGTTCACAACGCTGGGAATGGGCGCTCGACGGCTCGCGCCTGGGCGTGGCCGACTGGCACCTCGACAGTGGCGAGAGTTTTGCCTCCAGCGCCTGGCGCACGCTCAGCGGGCACGGCGCACCGGCCTGGACCCCCACGGCCTGGCGCGCCCGCCTGCACCCCGAAGACCAGCCCCTGCTCGACGAGGCCGTGCAGGCGCTCAGCAGCGGCCACACCGGCCGGCGCGAGCTGGAGCTGCGCATGCCTGGCGCCGGCGGTGGCTGGCGCTGGGCCGAAGTGACCTTGATGGTCATCGAGCGCGACGGCGCCGGCCACCCACTGCGCCTGCTGGCCACGCTGGCCGACATGCAGGACAAACGCGAGGCGCTCGAGCGCCAGCGGCTGTCGGCCAGCCTCTTCCAGCACCTGCACGAGGGCCTGCTGATCACCGACCCCGACCTGCGCGCGCTCGATGTCAACCCGGCCTACACGCAGATCCTCGGTGTGCCGCGCGAAGAGCTCATCGGCACCGTGCCTTCGCTGCTGCGCCCCGCGCCCGAAGACCCGGTGGCGCGCGAGCAGCGCGCGGCCATGTGGGTGAGCCTGCGCGACCACGGCCATTGGCGCGGCGAATTGCTCGAACGCCGGCGCGACGGCACGCCCTGCATGCTGCACGCCACCATCAGCACCGTGCCGGCGCCGGCCGGCAGCAGCGACCCGCGGCAGTACCACGTGCTGGTGATCAGCGACGTCACCGAGCAGCACAGCCAGCGCGACCAGCTCGAACGCCAGGCCCACTTCGACGAACTCACGCGCCTGCCCAACCGCACGCGGCTGTCGGCACTGATGGACGAGGCCATGCGCTCGGCCGACCGCGACGGTTACCTGCTCGTCGTGTGTTACCTCGACCTCGACCGCTTCAAACCCGTCAACGACCGCCACGGGCACGCCGCCGGCGACCGCCTGCTGGCCGAACTGGCCGACCGCCTGCGCAGCGCCCTGCGCAGCCGCGAGCACTGGACCGACATCGCCGCGCGCCTGGGCGGCGACGAGTTCGTGATGCTGCTGCGCGCCGGCACGCTGGAAGAAGGCCGGCTGGCCGTGGAACGTGTGCTGCGCGTGGTGTCGCAGCCCTACGTGGTCGACCCCACGCACGAGCCCGTGCAGATCACCGCCAGCATGGGCGCCACGGTCTACCCCATCGACCGCAGCGACGCAGACACCCTGCTGCGCCACGCCGACAACGCGATGTACGGCGCCAAGCAGGCCGGCCGCAACGGCTACCTCTTTTTCGACCCCGAGCACCGCCGCCGTGCCGAGCAGCGTGTGATGGCGCTGGGCCGCATCCAGGAAGCGCTGGACCAGCAGGAGTTCGTGCTCTTCTACCAACCCAAGGTCGACATGGCCAGCGGCCGCGTGCTGGGCTTCGAGGCACTGCTGCGCTGGGAGCATCCGCAGCAAGGTCTGGTGGCGCCGCTGCAATTCCTGCCGCTGATCGAGACCACGGGGCTGTCGTCCAGCGTGGGCGACTGGGTGCTCTCGCGCGCGCTCGAACACCTGGCGAGCTGGCGGCGCGATGGCTTCGATTTTTCGGTCAGTGTCAACGTCTCGGCGCGCCACCTGCAAGAGCCCGATTTCGCGCAGCGCCTGACCGAACTGCTGGCCCGCCACGCCGAGCCGCTGGCCCCGCACCTGGAGCTGGAGATGCTGGAGACCGTGGCCCATGCCGACATCGACGCCACCTCGGCGCTGGTGGCGCGCTGCCAGGCCGCCGGCGTGAAGTTCGCGCTCGACGACTTCGGCACCGGTTACTCGACGCTGGCCTACCTCAAGCGCCTGCCGGTGGACGTGCTGAAGATCGACCGCAGCTTCGTGCACCACATGCTCGACGACACGCAAGACCGCGCCATCGTCGAAGGTGTGATCGGCCTGGCCCGCACCTTCGGCTGCACCGTCGTGGCCGAAGGTGTGGAACACGCCGAGCAGGCCCGCACGCTGCTGGAGCTGGGTTGCCGCATCGGCCAGGGCACGGGCATCGCCGCGCCCATGCCGGTGGAAGAGGTGGCGGCCTGGGTGCGCGGCTATGGCGGCATCCTGCCGGGCGGCGGGCCCGGGGCTGGCGGCGCAGCCGCGGTGGCTAGACTCGGCGGGTGATCCCTGCCGGTTTTCTGCAAGAACTGCTGTCCCGCGTCGACATCGTCGACGTGGTCGGCCGCCACGTCGAGCTCAAGCGCGGCGGCGCCAACTTCATGGGGCTGTGCCCCTTCCACGGCGAAAAATCGCCGAGCTTTTCGGTCAGCCCGTCCAAGCAGTTCTATTACTGCTTCGGCTGCGGCGCCAGCGGCGATGCCATCCGCTTTCTCACCGAGCACCTGGGCCTGAGTTTTGTGGAGGCGGTGCGCGATCTGGCGCAGGGCGTGGGCCTGGCGGTGCCCGAAGAGCAGGTCAGCCCCGAAGAACGCCAGAAACGCGACACGCTGCGCGAACGCCGCCTCTCGCTGGGCGATGTGCTGCAGCGCGCGGCCGACTTCTACCGTGGCCAGCTCAAGGCCCACCCGCGCGCCATCGATTACCTCAAGAAGCGCGGCCTCACGGGCGTCATCGCGGCGCGTTTCGGCCTGGGCTACGCGCCGCCGGGTTGGCGCACGCTGGCTGGCGTGTTCGCGAACTACGACGACCCGCTGCTCGAAGAAGCCGGCCTCGTGCGCCTGCGTGAAGGCGATGACGGCGGCGGCACGCCGGCCGCCGGCGGTGCCAGTGAGGGCAGCCGCTACGACTGGTTCCGCGAGCGCGTGATGTTCCCGATCCGCGGCGTCGACGGCAAGGTCATCGGCTTCGGCGGACGCGTGCTCGACGACAGCAAACCCAAGTACATGAACTCGCCGGAAACGCCGGTGTTCAGCAAGGGGCGTGAGCTCTACGGCCTGTTCGAAGCCCGCCAGGCGCTGCGCGACAAGGGTTACGCGCTGGTGGTGGAGGGCTACATGGACGTGGTGGCCCTGGCCCAGAGCGGCTTTGCCAACGCCGTGGCCACGCTGGGCACGGCCTGCACGCCCGAGCACATGCAGAAGCTCTTCCGCTTCACCGACAGCGTGGTCTTCAGCTTCGACGGCGACAAGGCCGGCCGCCGCGCCGCAGCGCGTGCGCTGGAAGCCGCCCTGCCCCACGCCACCGACTTGCGCAGCGTGAAGTTCCTCTTCCTGCCGCCCGAGCACGATCCCGACACCTACGTGCGCGAGCTCGGCGCCGCCGCCTTCGAGCAGCAGGTGGTGCAGGCCGTGCCGCTGTCGCGCCAGCTCATCGAGCTGGCCTCCGAAGACGCCGATCTTTCCAGCGCCGAGGGCCGTGCCCGCATGCTGGCGCAGGCCAAGCCACTGTGGATGGCACTGCCCGACGGTGCGCTCAAGCGCCAGCTGCTGCCCGAGCTGGCGCGGCAGGCGCAGCTGGCGCTGGCCGACCTGTCTTCGCTGTGGGGCGGCGCGGCGGCGCCGGCACCCGCCGCGCAGCGCCCGCGCAGCGGCCCACCGCCACTGCAGGCGCCGCTGCGCCGGGCCGGCCGGCGCGCACCGGCCGGGCCGGCCGACCTGGCGCTGCGCCTGCTGCTGCGCCACAGCGATTGGTGGGAACGCCTCTCGCCCGCCGACCACGAGCTGCTGCACGGCTTTGGCGGCGTGCACGGCGAGGCGGTGGCGTGGCTGGAGCGCCAGCTCACGGAACACGGCCCGCAGACCTGGGCCGCGCTCGACGAGGCCCTGGCGCCCGAGAGCTGGGCCGACGCTGCGCGCGCCTGGGTGGCCAGCGCCGCGGCCGACGAAGAGCAGGGTTTCGAAGACCTGCAGCGCGTGATGCAGCGGCTGTGGGTGGAGCACCTCGGCCAGCAGGCCCAGGCCCTGGTGGAAGCCGGCGCCACCACCGCAGACGATCTGCAGCGACTGCGTGCGCTGCACGAGCAGATCGCACGGCTGAAAGCAGCTTTGGCGGCTTCTGGGGGGTGAGCCGGCAGGGCCTGCAGGGCCTGCTGGTGGGCCCATGCCATCCAGCATTACCGAGGGTGGCTGGGTATAATCCGCGGTTTGCCGCGCAAGCGCCCTCTGCGCCGCCCCAGCGCCCCCCTCGCTCCAGGCACCGCCAGCCGAACCCGCCCGTCGAATTCGCCACACGGCACGCTGCCGTTTTGACGTGTTGCCGTGGCAGGGCTGCCGACCCACCTCCGGAGCGTGATGAGGGACGATGGGCACCAGAGCCCGCCCCGCGACAGACGCCTCTCACGCACCAAGGAAACGCATGACCGCCAAGAAGCCCGCTGCCAAGACCGCCGCCGAACCTGCTGCCGACAAGGCCACCAAGGCTGCGAAGACCGCTGCGGCACCGGCCCCGGCTGCCAAGCCGAAAGCGGCGGCGGAAGCGAAGGCGGACACTGCCAAGGCCAGCAAGGCGGCCCCGGCCAAGGCCGACGCGAAGGCGGGCAAGGCCGCCGCGAAGACCGCAGCCAAAGCACCGGCCAAAGGCAAGAAGGGCGCCGAAGCCAAGGCCGCCCCCGAAGAAGACGTGGACCTGGCCGACATCGACGCCGAACTCGAGGGCGAAGCCGATCCCGAAGCCGAAGCGGAAGCCGACGGTGCCGAGGGTGCCGAAGGCGGCGACGGCGAAAAGGTCGTCAAGGCCAAGCCGCTGCGCATGAAGGTCTCGCGCGCCAAAGAGCGCGCGCTGATGCGCGAGTTCGGCCTGGAAGAGACGGCGCTCACCGAAGAAGAAGCCACCAAGCGCCGCCAGGAGCTGAAGACGCTCATCAAGATGGGCAAGACGCGCGGCTTCCTCACGCACCAGGAAATCAACGACCACCTGCCCGAGAAGCTGGTCAACGAGGAGATCCTCGAGGCCATCGTCTCGATGCTCAACGACATGGGCATCGCGGTGTACGAGCAGGCGCCCGACGCCGCCACGTTGCTGGTGGCCGGCGGTGGTGCCACCACTGCCACGGAAGAAGAAGCCGAGGAAGCCGCCGAAGCCGCGCTGTCCACCGTCGACAGCGAATTCGGCCGCACCACCGACCCGGTGCGCATGTACATGCGCGAGATGGGCACGGTGGAACTGCTCACGCGTGAAGGCGAGATCGAGATCGCCAAGCGCATCGAAGGCGGCCTGCAGGCCATGATGCTGGCGATCAGCGCATCGCCCACCACCATCGCCGAGATCCTGTCGATGGCCGACAAGATCGCCGCCGGCGAGATGCAGATCTCTGAAGTTGTCGACGGCTTCATCAGCAGCGACGAGGCCGACGACTACGTGGCCGAAGAAGACTTCGACGAATTCGACGAGGAAGACGACGACGACGGCGCCGGCGGCAGCAAGGCGCTGACCAAGAAGCTCGAAGAACTGAAGAAGCAGGCGCTGGAGAAGTTCGAGGCCCTGCGCGGCCACTTCGACCGCATGCGCAAGGCCTACGAGAAGGAAGGCTACAAGAGCCCGGCCTACAACAAGGCGCAGCACGCCATCAGCGACGACCTGATGACGATCCGCTTCACCGTCAAGACCATCGAGAAGCTGTGCCACATCCTGCGCAGCCAGGTGGACGACGTGCGCCGCTACGAACGCGAGATCCGCAAGATCGTGGTCGACAAGTGCGGCATGCCGCAAGACCACTTCATCAAGAATTTTCCGCCCAACGTCATGAACCTGAAGTGGGCCGAAAAGGAAATCGCATCGGGCAAGCCTTACGGCCCGGTGCTGCAGCGCAACCTGCCCGCCGTGCAGGAACTGCAGACCAAGCTGACCGACCTGCAAAGCCGCGCCGTGGTGCCGCTGGAAGACCTGAAGCTCATCAACAAGAAGATGAACGAGGGCGAGAAGGCCAGCCGCGACGCGAAGAAAGAGATGATCGAGGCCAACCTGCGCCTGGTCATCAGCATCGCCAAGAAGTACACCAACCGCGGCCTGCAGTTCCTCGACCTCATCCAGGAAGGCAACATCGGCCTGATGAAGGCGGTGGACAAATTCGAATACCGCCGCGGCTACAAGTTCTCGACCTACGCCACGTGGTGGATCCGCCAGGCGATCACGCGTTCGATCGCCGACCAGGCGCGCACCATCCGCATCCCGGTGCACATGATCGAGACCATCAACAAGATGAACCGCATCTCGCGCCAGCACCTGCAGGAATTCGGCTACGAGCCCGATGCCCCGACGCTGGCCGAGAAGATGGAGATCCCGGAAGACAAGATCCGCAAGATCATGAAGATCGCCAAAGAGCCGATCTCCATGGAAACGCCGATCGGCGACGACGACGATTCGCACCTGGGCGACTTCATCGAGGACACCAACAACACCGCGCCGATCGAGGCCGCGATGCAGGCCGGCCTGCGCGACGTGGTGAAGGACATCCTCGACAGCCTGACCCCACGCGAAGCCAAGGTGCTGCGCATGCGCTTCGGCATCGAGATGAGCACCGACCACACGCTGGAAGAAGTGGGCAAGCAGTTCGATGTGACGCGCGAGCGCATCCGCCAGATCGAAGCCAAGGCCATCCGCAAGCTCAAGCACCCGAGCCGTTCGGACAAGCTGCGCACCTACCTCGACAACCTCTGACCGCAAGCGGCGCGCGGCGATGACCCGAATCTCGGACCGCACCGTGCTGTTTGCCGACCTGCGCGGCAGCACGGGCCTGTACGAGACCCTGGGCAATGCCGAGGCCACCTCGGTGGTGACGCACTGCGTCAACGCCCTGGGCGGCCCGGTGGCGGGCAACGGCGGGCATGTCGTCAAGACCCTCGGCGACGGCCTCATGGCCGTGTTCGACCACCCGCCAGCGGCCGTGCAGGCGGCCCTGCAGATGCACGACGTGCTGGAAGGCATGGTCACGCGCGGCAGCGAACGCGGGGCCTCTTCGGGCCTGCGCGGTTTGCGCTTGCAGGTGGCAGCGGCACGCGGCGAAGTGGTGGAGATGGCCGGCGATTGTTTCGGCGACGCCGTGAACGTGGCCGCCCGACTGCTCGACCACGCCGGTGACAACGAGACCCTCATCACCGCCGAGGTGATGGTCGGCCTGGCCACCGAGATGAAGCTGCGCTTCCGCAATCTCGACCGCCTGGTGTTGCGGGGCCGGGTCGAGCCGGTGCAGGTGCACGTGATGGGCGGCCGCCGCGGCGCGCTGGACGTCGCACCCACGCAGTTCGGCGACGTGACCGAGGTGCGCGAGCCCGACGGCCTGCGTCTGATGTGGGGCGGCCAGCACCGCGTCTTCGGCGCGGCGCAAATGCCCGTGGTGCTGGGCCGCAGCCCGCAGGTGGCCTTCTGCGTGGACGATGCGCGCGTTTCGCGCTCGCACGCGCGGCTTGATTGGCACAGCGGCAGCTTCCAGCTCACCGACCTGTCCTACAACGGCACCTACGTGCGCTTCAACGACGGCGAGATCGTCAGCCTGCGCCGCGGCGGCTGCACGCTGCACGGCAGCGGCAGCATCGGCCTGGGCGGCTCGCCGTCCGATCCGGCCTCGGCCTGCGTGAGCTTCGATGTGCTGCGCCTGGCCGACACCCAACCGCAGCCGCTGCTGCCCTTGCGCTAGCTTGCACCCCGCCCATGCGCGTGCTCTACATCGACGACGACCGCATCAACAGCCTGCTGTTCGTCGAGGCCTGCCGGTTTGCCGGCGGCGTTGAGACCGAAACCGCGGCCAGCGGCGCCGAGGCGATGGAAGTCGTGCAACGCTGGCGGCCCGACCTGCTGGTCGTCGACCTGCACCTGCCCGACACCAACGGCTACGCCCTGCTGCCGGCGCTGCGCGCGCAGCTGCAGGCGCCGACGCTGCCTGCCTTTCTGTGCACCGCGGACGAAACCGCACTGGTGGCCGGCCCGGCGCAGGAAGCCGGCTTCGACGGCTGCTGGAGCAAGCCGGTCGATCTGCAATCCATCCTTGCCGAGTTGGCGCGCCGCAGCGGGCACAGCGGCCTTGACCGGAACTGAGCACACCCTGCATGAGTTTTCGCGAAGAACCCGGTTTTAGACACGGCCAAGCCGCCCGCACTGCGGTGCTGCTTGTCAACCTGGGCACCCCTGACGAGCCCACAGCCCCCGCGCTGCGCCGCTACCTGGCCGAGTTCCTCAACGACCCGCGCGTCGTCGAGATCCCGAGGCTGGTGTGGTGGTTCATCCTGAACGGCTTCATCCTGCCCACCCGACCGGCGGCCTCGGCCGCCAAGTACGCCAGCGTCTGGACCCCCGAGGGCTCGCCGCTGGCGGTGTGGACACAGCGCCAGGCCGCCGGCCTGGCCGCCACGCTGCAGCAGGCCGGCCACCAGGTGCTGGTGAAACACGCCATGCGCTACGGCAACCCTTCGGTGGCCAGCGTGATGGACGAGTTGCGCGCCGCCGGCGCCACGCGCGTGCTGGTGCTGCCGCTGTATCCCCAGTACGCCGCGGCCACCACGGCCAGCGTGGGCGATGCGGTGATGCGCTGGGCCTTGGCTGCGCGCCGCACGCCTGAGCTGCGTTTCGTGGGCGAGTACCACGCCGAGCCCGGCTACATCGAGGCGCTGGCGCAGCGCATCGAGGCGCATTGGGCCGAACACGGCCGCGGCGAGAAGCTCGTGCTGAGCTTCCACGGTGTGCCCGAACGCTCGCTGCACCTGGGCGACCCCTACCACTGCCAGTGCCATGTCACGGCGCGCCACCTCGGCCAGCGCCTGGGGCTGACGAAAGACCAGATCGTCGTCACCTTCCAGAGCCGCTTCGGCAAGGCCAAATGGCTGGAGCCCTACACCGAGCCCACGCTCGTGGCCATGGCCCAGCAAGGTGTGAAGCGGGTCGACGTGGCCTGCCCGGGCTTCGTGGCCGATTGCCTGGAAACGCTGGAAGAGATCAACCAGGAAGCGCGCGAAGCTTTCCTGCACGCTGGCGGCGAGACCTTCCACTACGTGCCTTGCGTCAACGATTCGCCCGTCTTCGTGCAGGCGCTGGCCGACCTCGCTTTGCGCCACCTGCAGGGGTGGCCCACGCGCGCAGCGGCCGGTGAGGCCGAGGACCTGGCCGCGCAGCGCGAACGCGCGCTGGCCATGGGCGCGAAGCAGTAAACCGGCGCACCTGCGCCGTCAGACATGCCCGAAAAACCGCCCCTGGACCGCCTGCGCCTGGACAAGTGGCTGTGGGCGGCCCGGCTTTACAAGACGCGCGCTTTGGCCGCTGAAGAAGCGGGTCTGGGCCGCATCAGCGTGAACGGGCAGCCGGCCAAACCGGCGCGCGAGCTCAAGGCCGGCGATCTGCTCGCCATCCGCCAAGGGCCCGTGCTGCGCGAGTTGCAAGTGCTGGGCCTGAGTGCCGTGCGCGGTCCGGCGCCGGTGGCGCAGGCGCTCTACGCCGAAACGCCGCAGAGCGTGGCCGCGCGCGAGGCCGCGGCTGCGCGCCGGCGCATGGGCGTGGAGCCGGCCGACACCCTGGCCCACGGCCGCCCCACCAAACGCGACCGCCGGCAGATCGCCGACTGGCAGCGCTGGAGCGCGAGCATCGACGAGGGCCCGGGGCGCTCTTGAGCCACGGCCGGCCCGCCGGGGCCAGGCACGCCAGCGGGCCGGCAGTGCCCGCGCGAACAACACCGCAGGCCGGGGCCTTGAAACCCCGGGCGCCATCCCCACTGTCTACACAGGCTTTCATCGCACACCATGAACGAGACACCGAACTCCTCTGCCACCCCCGAAACCGCCGCCCCGGCAGCGCCTGACAGCCAGACCGCCGCCCCGGCGCCCACGCTGGAAGAGCAACTGGCCGCGCTGCAGGCCAAGCTGACCGAGGCCAACGACAGCTTCCTGCGCGCCAAGGCCGAGGCCGAAAACACACGCCGCCGGGCTGATGAAGAGGTGAGCAAGGCGCGCAAGTTCGCCGTGGAAGCCTTCGCCGAAAGCCTGCTGCCGGTGAAAGACAGCCTGGAAGCTGCCATCGCCATCCAGAACGCCACCAACGAGCAGTTGCTGGAAGGCACGCACGCCACGCTGCGCCAGCTGAGCGCGGCGCTGGAGCGCAACAAGGTCATGGCCATCAACCCGCCGGCGGGCACCAAGTTCGACCCGCACCAGCACCAGGCCATCAGCGTGGTGCCGGCCGAACAGGACGCCAATACGGTGGTGATGGTGCTGCAGCGCGGCTACCTGATTGCCGACCGCGTGCTGCGCCCGGCCCTCGTGACCGTGGCCGCGCCGAAATAACAAGATCCACAAGCCGGCCCCCTTGAAAGCCGGCGAGTTATCCACAACTCCAGAACAACCGAATTCCACTCTCTACGGAGCAAAAGACCATGGGCAAGATCATCGGCATCGACCTCGGCACCACGAACTCGTGCGTGGCCGTGATGGAAGGCAACACCACCAAGGTGATCGAGAACAGCGAAGGTGCGCGCACCACGCCGTCGATCATTGCGTACCAGGAAGACGGTGAGATCCTGGTCGGTGCCAGCGCCAAGCGCCAGAGCGTCACCAACCCGAAGAACACGGTCTACGCGTCCAAGCGCCTGATCGGCCGCAAGTTCACGGAAAAGGAAGTGCAGAAGGACATCGACCTGATGCCCTACAAGATCGCCGCGGCCGACAACGGCGACGCCTGGATCGAGGTGCGCGGCAAGAAGCTGGCGCCGCCGCAGATCAGCGCCGAAGTGCTGCGCAAGATGAAGAAGACCGCCGAGGACTACCTCGGTGAAGAAGTGACCGAAGCCGTGATCACGGTGCCGGCCTACTTCAACGACGCGCAGCGCCAGGCGACGAAAGACGCCGGCCGCATCGCCGGCCTGGAAGTCAAGCGCATCATCAACGAGCCCACCGCCGCGGCCCTGGCCTTCGGCCTGGACAAGCATGGCAAGGGCGACCGCAAGATCGCCGTCTTCGACCTCGGCGGCGGCACCTTCGACATCTCGATCATCGAGATCGCCGATGTCGACGGCGAGAAGCAGTTCGAGGTGCTCTCCACCAACGGCGACACCTTCCTGGGCGGTGAAGACTTCGACCAGCGCGTGATCGACTACATCGTCACCGAGTTCAAGAAGGAACAGGGTGTCGACCTGACCAAGGACGTGCTGGCCCTGCAGCGCCTGAAGGAAGCGGCCGAGAAGGCGAAGATCGAGCTGTCGAACTCGACGCAGACCGACGTCAACCTGCCCTACATCACCGCCGACGCTTCGGGCCCCAAGCACCTGAACATCAAGCTCACGCGCGCCAAGCTGGAAAGCCTGGTGGACGAGCTGATCTCGCGCACCATCGAGCCCTGCAAGATCGCCGTGAAGGACGCGGGCGTGAAGCTCGCAGACATCGACGACGTCATCCTCGTGGGCGGCATGACGCGCATGCCCAAGGTGCAGGAGAAGGTCAAGGAGTTCTTCGGCAAAGAGCCGCGCAAGGACGTCAACCCCGACGAGGCCGTGGCCGTGGGCGCGGCCATCCAGGGCCAGGTGCTGGGCGGCGAGCGCAAGGACGTGCTGCTGCTCGACGTCACACCGCTGAGCCTGGGCATTGAAACGCTCGGCGGCGTGATGACGAAGATGATCAAGAAGAACACGACCATCCCGACCAAGTTCAGCCAGACCTTCAGCACGGCCGACGACAACCAGCCGGCCGTGACCATCAAGGTCTTCCAGGGCGAACGCGAGCTGGCCGTGGGCAACAAGAGCCTGGGTGAGTTCAACCTCGAAGGCATCCCGCCGGCGCCGCGCGGCCTGCCGCAGATCGAGGTGACCTTCGACATCGACGCCAACGGCATCCTGCACGTGGGCGCGAAAGACAAGGCCACCGGCAAGGAAAACAAGATCACCATCAAGGCGAACTCGGGCCTGTCGGAAGCCGAGATCGAGAAGATGGTGAAGGACGCCGAGAGCAACGCGGCCGAAGACGCCAAGAAGCTCGAACTCGTGCAGGCCCGCAACGCCGCCGACGGCATGGTGCACAGCGTCAAGAAGAGCCTCACCGAGCACGGCGACAAGCTCGACGCGGCCGAAAAAGAGAAGATCGAAGCGGCCGTGAAGGACGTGGAAGAAGCGCTCAAGGGCGAGGACAAGGCCGACATCGAAGCCAAGACCGAAGCGCTGATGACGGCCAGCCAGAAGCTGGGCGAGAAGGTCTACGCCGAGAGCCAGGCGGCCGCCGCTGCGGCCGGTGCAGCCCCCGGCGAAGAAGCCCCCGCACAGGGCGGCGCCAAGGCTGGCAAGCCGGCCGATGACGACGTGGTCGACGCCGACTTCAAGGAAGTCAAGAAGTGAGCCACCGTCGGGCCTGCGGGCCTGACGGGATATTGCGCCGCGTTCGAGGCGCCGGGCCCTGCCCGGCCCCCAACGCGGCGGTTTCACTTCCACACCGCTGAGAATTCCGATGGCAAAGCGCGATTTCTACGACGTGCTGGGCGTTCCCAAGAACGCCAGCGACGACGACCTCAAGAAGGCCTACCGCCGCCTGGCGGCCAAGCACCACCCCGACCGCCACCAAGGCGACGAGGCCAAGGCTGCGGAAGAGAAATTCAAGGAGGCCAAGGAGGCCTACGAGATGCTCTCCGACCCGCAGAAGCGGGCGGCCTACGACCAGCACGGCCACGCCGGCGTCGACCCCAACATGGCCGGCCGCGGCGGCCCGGGCGGTGAAGGTTTCGGCGGTTTCGCCGAAGCCTTCGGCGACATCTTCGGGGACATCTTCGGCGGCCAGGGCGGCGGCCGGCGTGGCGGTGGCGGCCAGCAGGTCTACCGCGGCAACGACCTGAGCTACGCGATGGAGATCACGCTGGAGGAAGCCGCCTTCGGCAAGGAAACGCAGATCCGCGTGCCCAGCTGGGACACCTGCGACACCTGCAAGGGCAGCGGCGCCAAACCCGGTACCAGCGCCAAGACCTGCACCACCTGCAATGGCGCCGGCACGGTGCACATGCGCCAGGGCTTCTTCAGCATCCAGCAGACCTGCCCGCACTGCCAGGGCAGCGGCAAGATCATTCCCGAGCCCTGCACCACCTGCAACGGCCAGGGCAAGATCAAGAAGCAGAAGACGCTGGAGGTGAAGATCCCCGCCGGCATCAACGAAGGCATGCGCATCCGCAGCGCCGGCAACGGCGAGCCCGGCACCAACGGCGGCCCGGCGGGCGACCTCTACATCGAGATCCGCGTCAAGCAGCACGAGATCTTCGAGCGTGACGGCGACGACCTGCACTGCACCGTACCCGTGGGCCTGACCACCGCGGCCCTGGGCGGCACCATCGAAGTGCCGGGCCTGGCGAGCAAGGCCGAGATCGAGCTGCCCGAGGGCACGCAGCACGGCAAGACCTTCCGCCTGCGCGGCAAGGGCATCAAGGGCCTGCGCAGCAGCTACCCGGGCGACCTGTACTGCCACGTCAGCGTGGAAACGCCGGTCAAGCTGACCGAGCACCAGCGCAAGCTGCTCAAAGAGCTGGACGACAGCTTCAGGAAGAGCGGCGACCGCCACTCGCCCAACTCGAAGAGCTGGACCGACAAGGTCAAGGACCTCTTCAAGTAAGCCGGGCCCGGCGGCCATGCCGGGCCCCTGCCTTCAGTTCCGAGGCGCCAGCGCCGATACCCAGGGGATGCCGTGTACTGCCCCCTGGCTTTCGGCGCTGCGGCGCCTTCGGAGTGAAGCGCCATGATCGACCGCGACATCCACCTCGCGCGCGCCCTGCTTGTCGAGGGCAACCCGCTGCTGCGCAGCGTGGCTTCGGCGCAGCTGCGCGACACCGGCGTGGGCCACGTGACGGCCATCAACCGCGTGCGAGACGCGCGGCTGCTGCTCGAACGCGAAAAGTTCGACATCGTGCTGTGCAACCGAGAGTTCGAAGACAGCGACTACTCGGGGCAAGACCTGCTCGACGAATTGCGGCGCGAGAAGCTGCTGCCGCACAACACCGTCTTCCTGATGGTGACCTCGCAAGCCAGCTACCACCAGGTGGTGGAGGCGGCCGAATCGGCGCTGGACGGCTTCCTCATCCGCCCCTACACCGCCGCCGCACTGGGCAGCAAGCTGCTGGAAGCGCGCAACCGCAAGCGTGAACTGGGCAGCGTGCTGAAGGCGCTGGACGCCGGTGAGTCGCAGGTGGCACTGGTGCACGCCGTCAAGCGCTTCCAGGAAAAGCAACCCTACTGGACCTACTGCGGCCGCCTCGCCGCCGAACTCATGATGGGCCTGCAGCGCCCGGAAGACGCCAAGACGCTGTTCGAGCACCTGGTGAAGGCCAAGCCCACCGCCACCTGGGCGCAGCTGGGCGTGGCACGCGCGCAATCGACCCTGGGCGACGCCGCTGCGGCGCGCCGCACCGTGCAGGCGGCGCTGGCGCAAGACCCGGGCTCGGCCGACGCGCACGACCTGATGGGCCGGCTGCTGGTGGAGCAATGCGACTTCGAAGCCGCGCTGGGCGAGTACCGCGCCGCGGCCGAGCTCACGCCCGGCTGCCTGCTGCGCAACCAGCACGCCGGCGCGCTGGCCTTCTACCAGGGCGAAGCCGACGATGCGCTGAAGTTCCTGGAGCGCACGCTGGGCATGGGCGCGCAGAGCAAGCTTTTCGACCCCTTGAGCCTGCTGCTGATCGCCATGCTGCGTTTCGACCGCGGTGACACCACGCAGGTGGCCGCGATGCGCGAACAGCTGCGCCGCCACCGCGCACGCCAGCCCGATTCGACCCGCCTGGCGCGCTTCGAAAAAGCGGCCGAGGCGCTGACCGGCCTGCTCAGCCCGCAGCCCGAGAACACCCTGCCGCTGCTGCGCGAGTTTCTGGCCGCCGCCAGCGAAGACGACTTCGACCTGGAGGCCGCCAACATCGCGGTGTCGCTGTGGGAACGTGTGCCAGGCAACGTGCGCCCGGCCGCCGACCACGAAGCCCTGGTGGAGCGTGTGTCGCTGCGCTTCTGCGTCAGCAAGGCGGTGGGCGAGGTGCTCTGCGCCGCGGCCCGGCGCAGCGAAGTGGCCGTGCCCATCGTGCGCCGCTGCCAGGCGCAGCTGCTGGCGACCACCGAGCAGGCCATGGAAAAAGCCATGAAGGGCGAACCGGCCGCCGCGGTGCAGCTGCTGCTGGAGCAAGGCGAACAGACGCTCAACGCCAAGCTGCTGGAGATGGCCGCGCTGCTGGCGCGCAAACACGCCGCCGTGCTGCCCGATGCCGCCGCCCTGGCCGCGCGCGCCAGCGAGCTGGTGCGCCGCACCGGGCTGTCGGGCGGGCACATCGCCGGCATCCAGCGTTCGGGCCGTTCACCGGGCGGCCTGCAGTTGCGCGGCAACACACCGCAGGAAGCGCCGCCGCTGGTGGCGAGCGACGCCGCGGTCTGATCAGAACAGCTGGCCCTGCCCCGCCCAGGCCGCCGGCCGGCGGAAACGCGTGAGGTCGAGCTCGGCGCGCCGCCGGTTCAGGCCCAGGCGCTGGCAGGCCTTGTGCAGGCGTTGGCGCAGCAACTCGGCCCACAGGCCCTGGCCCGTCATGCGCGTGCCGAAACGGGCGTCGTTGTCTTTGCCGCCGCGCATCTCGCGCACGCGGGCCATGATGCGCGCGGCGCGCTCGGGCACGTGCTGCTCCAGCCATTGCTGGAACAGCGGGTTCACCTCCCAGGGCAGGCGCAGCACGATGCTGAAGGCCGAGCTGGCGCCGGCATCACGCGCGGCCTGCAGCACCTTTTCGAGCTCGGGCTCGTTGAGAAAAGGAATGACCGGCGACACGCTCACGCCCACCGGGATGCCGGCCCGTGCCAGCGCTTCGATGGTGCGCAGCCGGCGGTGCGGTGCGGCGGCGCGCGGCTCCAGCGCGCGGGCCAGCGCCGGGTCCAGCGTGGTGATGGACACATACACGGCCGCCAGCCGCTGCGCCGCCATGGGCGCGATGAGGTCGATGTCACGCTCGACCAGGCTGCTCTTGGTGATGATGGAAAACGGGTGCCGCGCTTCCGACAGCACCTCGATCAACGAACGTGTGATGCGCAGCCGCCGTTCGGCTGGCTGGTAGGCGTCGGTCACCGAGCCGATGTTCAGCTGGCCCGGCGTGTAGCCCCGCGCCGAGAGCGCCTCACGCAGCTTCTCGGCGGCGTTGACCTTGGCGACGATGCGCGTCTCGAAATCGAGGCCCGGCGAGAGGTTGAGGTAGCTGTGGCTGGGCCTCGCGTAGCAGTAGATGCAGCCGTGTTCACACCCGCGGTAGGGGTTGATGGAGAGGTCGAAACCGATGTCGGGCGAATCGTTGCCCGACAGGATGCCGCGCACGTTCTCCTCGATCAGCTGGGTGGCTGGTGCCAGGGTCTCGGCCTGCGCGGCCTGCTGCAGCGTGCCCCAGCCGTCGTCGAAATCGCTGCGGTTCTCGCTGCTGAAGCGGTGCTCCATCGCCCAGGCGGTGCCGCGGCCCTTGTGCACGCCGGCGTCGGCGTGGCGGGGCACGAACATCAGGGTGGCGGCGGGCGGTGTGGAGCTGGCTGGCATACTGTCAATTTATACAGTATGCGTCGCCGTGGCAAGGGGCCTCTCAAAACTTGAAGGCCAGGCGCAGCCCGCCCCAGTGGCGGCCGTTGACTGTGATCGGCGCCGCTGCTTCTTTCATCACGATGAACTGGCCGCCGCCCATGTCGCGGCGGTAGGTCTGCAGCAGGAAGGGCCGCGTGTTGCGCCCCGAAGCCAGGCCCGTGCGGTCGTTGAAGATGCGCCGGTTGCGGCTGTGGGCCGTGTTCCAGGCCACGTCGCCCGCGCGCTGCGGCTGGTTGTACTGGCGGTTGTGGCAGGCGATGTAGCCGTTGCGGTCGGCGGCGATGCAGAACACCACCTTGTCCGACAGCGACAGCAGCTTTTCCTGTACCTGCGGAAACAGGCGTTCGGCCAGCGGCACGAACTGCGTCATGTGCTGCTGCGGCTGCGTGCCGGGCACGGGCTGGTACTGCTCGTCGAAGAGCTGTTCCTGCCGCAGCGCGCCGGAACGCACCGCTTCTTCCAGCAGCTGGCCGATCTGCCCGGCCGCCTGCTGCACGGCGCGGATGTAGAGCGTGTCTTCGGTCTCCACGCCGGTTTCGGCGGCGCCTTCGGCGAGTTCTTCCGAGATCTTCAGGAAGGTCTCGGTGCGGCCGAGTGCGGTGTCCAGCGCCTTGGTGGTCTGGCGCATCTCGCCTTCGATGCGGCCCATCTGGCCGCCCAGCCCGTCGCACAGCTGCTGGCTGGCCTGGCTGGCCGCGTGGATGCGGCGCACGCCCTGCGTGACTTCGTCGATGGCGCGGTGCACCGCACCGCCCTGCCCTTCACCGCCTGCGGCTTGGGCATCGCGGCTGATCTCGCGCGCCAGCGCGCCGATGCGCGCATCGAGCCGGCCCACCGTGCCCGCGATCTGCTTGGATGAACTCTCGACCTGCGCCGCCAGGTCCTTCACGGCATCGGCCACCACGGCAAAACCGCGGCCGGCCTCGCCGGCACGTTTGGCTTCCACGCTGGCGTTGAAGGCCACCAGGCGGGTCTGCAAAGAAATGCGGGTGATGTCGCCGGCGGCCTCAGACACCTGGCGCAGCGTGTCGACGATGCCGCCGACCTCGGTGCTCACGCCTTGCACGGCATCGCCCACACGCGCCACGGCCTGCAGCCCCTGCTGGGTTTCCTGGTCGATGGCGGCTTGCGCACGCACCACCTCTTGCAGCTGCTGCGCCAGGGCCTGCAGCGCCTGCGCCTGGTTGTTCGCGAGCTTGAGCGTGTCGTCGATGACACCGCGAACCTCGGCCGCTTCCCGGCCCAGCGACGAGGCCTGGCGCCCGAGCTGGCCGATGAAGCGCCCGGCCGCGCCCGCCTGCGCCGCGTCAGCCGCTGCCGGGTGTTCGGTGGGCTCGGTGCGAGGCGCGTCTGCCGGGTGGGCGGCCGGCTTGAAGGCAGCCTTGAACATGAGAAGGTCTCACCATTCGCGCAGCCGCGTGCGCAGCCTGGCGATGCTCTGGCTGTGCAGCTGGCAAACGCGGCTTTCGGTCACGCCCAGCACGGCGGCGATTTCCTTCAGGTTCATGTCGTGTTCGTAGTACATGCTCATGACGTACTGCTCGCGCTCGGGCAGGTTCTTGATGGCTTCCACCAGCGCTTCGCGCATGCGCTGGTCTTGCATGCGCGCCAGCGGGTTGGCGCCGGCGTCGACCACGTGGCGGTCGAGGTAGTCGTCGTCGCCCTCGTCGCCGCTCATGTCTTCCAGGTAGATGAGCTGGGTGCCGCGCACCTTGCCCAGCAGCTCCTGGTACTCGGTCAGGCTCAGGCCCATCTCGCGGGCGATTTCGCCTTCGCTCGGCGCGCGGCCGTGGCGCTGCTCGAGCTTGTGCACGGCGGCTTCGATGCTGCGCTGGTGGCGGCGGTCGCCGCGGCTCATCCAGTCGTTGCCGCGCAGCTCGTCGAGCATGGCGCCGCGGATGCGCTGGGTGGCAAACGTCTCGAACTGCACGCCCTGCGCAGCGTCGAAACGCGAGAGCGCGTCGCTCAATCCGATCATGCCGACCTGGATGAGGTCGTCGAGTTCGACGTTGGCCGGCAGCTTGGCGATCATCTGGTGCGCGAGGCGGCGCACGAGGGGCTGGTACTGCTTGAGCAGGGCGCCAGCGTCGAGTTGTCCCTTGGCGGTGTACATGTGCATGCCTCTACGGATGTGCGGGGCGGTTCGGGATCTGTGCGGTGCGGGGCGTGCGCGCGGCCGGCGGCGGCGCGCCCGGCAAAGACATAGGCGCCGAGCTTGTCCAGGCCCCCAGCGCGGTCTCGTCCAGCGCCAGCTGCTCGGCCAGCAGCCGGGCCAGCGCGGCGTCGGCCGGCGCGGCCGGGTCGCCCGCGGGGTCGACCAGCGCGCTGTGGCGCAGCATCGCCCCGAGGAAGTTCTCGGCACAGCCGCCCAGGCTGGCCGGGATGCTGGCGGCACGCGGCGAATTCGGCGGCGCGGCCAGCAGCAGGTCGTAGGTCATCAGCCCGCAGCGGTGCACCAGCAGCTTGGCGCTGGCGTAGGCGTGTTTCACGCTCTCGGGGTGGTCGGCGCCCAGCAGCACCGGGCGTGCGGCGCGGTGCTTCAGCAGCCGGGCCAGGTCGGTGGCCTCGGCGTGCAGCAGCACCACCTCGGCCTGCGGGCAGGCTTGCTGCACGGCGTCGATGAAAGCGCCGGCCGAGCCGCGGGTGTCGACAAAGGCCGGCGGCATGCCGCGCGCCGGCAGGTACGAAACCCGCGGGCCGATGGGTTCGATGCAGGCCGCCAGGTCCACACCGGCCAGCTCGTGCGGCGGCGGCGCGGTGGTGGCGGCGTCGACCACCAGCACCTCGTGGCCCTGGGCGGCGAGCACGGCGGCCAGGCGGTCGAGCACCAGGCCGCTGAAGGCCACGTGCGGGTTGGCGGCCAGCGGCAGCACATGGCGGCGGCGGCCGGCAAACAGCCGGCGCAGGCCGTCGGCCTGGTCCAGCGGCATGCGGTCGGAGGGGGCGTAGAAATCGCGCATGGGGGATGTGCGGCTTTCGGTCTCAGACATGCAGGGGCGCCACGGCGGCCGCCTTGGCCGTGGGCAGGCCCGCAAAGATCAGGTTGACGTCGTTGTCGTCCAGCTTCCAGGCGGCGCCGGCCTGGCTGCGCAGCGCGCGCTGCACCAGGGCGTTGGCGCTCAAGCGGTGCCAGTCTTCGGGCACACGCTGGCCGTTGGCCACCGCCAGCACCTTGAGCTTGTGGCGGATCATCGAATCGAGCGCCGGGCCCAGCTTCACGGCCTCGTCGAGCTTGCTCAGCACGATGCCGCGGCAGTTGTTGGCGGCGTAGGCGGCGAGCTGGTCTTCGATGGTCTCGCCCTGGGCGCTGGCGTTGACCACCAGCAGGCGCTGGATGGCGCGGTGCGAGAGCATGTCCAACAGCTCACGCGTGCGGCTGTCGCGCTGGGCCATGCCGGCGGTGTCGATGAGCACCATCTTCTTGGCGCTCAGTAGGTCAAGCAGGTCTTCGAGGCTGGCGCGGTCGTGCGCGGTGTGCACCGGCACGCCCAGGATGCGGCCGTAGGTGCGCAGCTGCTCGTGCGCGCCGACCCGGTAGGCGTCCAGCGTGATCAGGCCCAGGTTGGCCGCGCCGTGGCGCGTGGCGAAGGCCGCGGCCAGCTTGGCGGTGCTGGTGGTCTTGCCCACGCCGGTGGCGCCGATGAGGGCGTAGATGCCGCCGGCTTCTTCCAAGGCCGGCTCACGTTCGCCCGTGGGCAGGTTGCGTTCCAGCACGCCCGAGGCCCAGGCGAGTTCGTCACCTTCGGCCGGCAGGCTTTCGACCAGCTTGCGGATCAGCGCCGGCGAAAAACCCGTGTCCAGCAGGCGCTGCGCCAGCTGGGCCTGGCGCGGCTGGCGCTGCAGCTTTTCCATGAACGCCAGCGCGCCGAAACGCTGCTCGATGAGGCCGCGCATGCTGCGCAGCTCGTTCATCATGTCGCCGCGGTCGGTGGCTTTGGTGGCGAGTTCGGCGGCGGCCTGCGCCTGCAGCTGGATCTGTTCACCGCGGGCCATGACACTGGGCACGGCCGGCAGCGGCGGCGTGGCGATGCCACCCAGGCTGGGCATGGCCGCGTGCGGCGCCTCGTGCATGCTCACCTCGTCGCGCAGCACCGGCAGTTCGCGGGGCGCGGCGGCGGCCGGGGCCTCACGGCGCACGGCGCGGTTGCGCGCCGCCTCGATGGGGGCCACGCTGGGCGGCAGCTGTGCGGGGCGCAAGGGCTCTGCCGCAGCGGCCGCAGCGTTGGCGGCGGCCAGTTCGGCCTCGCGGCGCTTGAGCATGCGCTGGCGCACGTAGTCCTGGAAGGACAGCGTGCTCATCTGCAGCTGCTCCACGTCTTGCTGCACCTCGGCGTCGAAGCTCGGCTCGTGGCGTTCCTGCAGCGCGGCGCGCACGGCTTCGGCGCGGGGGTCCAGACGCGGCTCCACACGCGGGTCCAGACGCTCGCGCAGGCGGCTGCCTGTCGTGGAGGGCTGCGGCGCGCGCGGCACCGGCTGCGCCTGCACGCGCTCGGCCTGCTGCCCTACACGCTCCAGCTGATGCAAGCTCTCAGGGGCCATGGCCAGCACCTCCACGCCTTCGGCGCAGGGCTTGGTGGACATCACGACGGCGTCGTCGCCGAAGGCCTGCTTGACCAGGGCCAGGGCCTCGCGGGATGTGCGGGCCGTGAAGCGCTTCAAGTTCATGCCGTGCCTCCGATGATGGAACCGATACGGATCGAATGGGTTTCAGGAATCTCGCTGTGCCCCAGCACCTTCAGGCGGGGGGCGGCGCGCTTGAGCAGGCGGGCCATGGGCGCGCGGATCAGGTCGGGCACCAGCAGGCAGGCCGGGTGGCCCATGTCTTCCTGCTTGCGCGCGGTGTCGGCGGCGCTGCGGCTGAGCGTGTCGGCCACACCGGGGTCGAGCGCCGCGCCGTGCGGGCTGCTGAGGGCCTGCGTGACCAGGCGCTCCAGTTCCGGGTCCAGCGCGATGACGTCCAGCTCTTTCGTCGTGCCGTAGATCTGCTGCACGATGGCCGGGGCCAGGTGCACGCGGATACGGCGGGCCAGCTCGCCGGGGTCGGTGACGGTGCTGGCGTGTTCGGCCAGGCATTCGACGATGGAGCGCATGTCGCGGATGTGCACACCCTCTTCCAGCAAGAGTTGCAGCACACGCTGCAGGGTGGCAATTCCGACCATCTTGGGCACGACATCCTCGATCAGTTTGGGGGCCAGTTTCGTCACGTGATCAACGAGTTGCTGGGTCTCCACGCGGCCCAGCAACTTCGCTGCTTGAACCTGCATCAAGTGTGAGAGATGGGTCGCCACGACGGTCGCGCAATCAACGACCGTAAACCCGGCCATTTGGGCCATCTCCTTGTGGCGCTCGTCGATCCACACCGCGGGCAGGCCGAAGGCGGGATCGGTGGTCTTGGTGCCCGGCAGCTGCTGCGTGGCGCCGCCCGGGTTGATGGCCAGCAACATGCCCGGGAAGGCCTCACCCTCGCCCGCCACGGCGCCGCGCAGCGTCACGCGGTACATGCTGGGCTTGAGTTCGACGAGGTTGTCGCGGATGTGCACCGGCGGCGGCAGGAAACCCACGTCCTGCGCGAACTTCTTGCGCACGCCCTTGATGCGCGCCAGCAGGTCGCCCTGGCGCGCCTTGTCCACCAGCGCGATGAGCCGGTAGCCCACCTCCAGGCCCAAGGTGTCCACGGGCGTGAGGTCGTCCCAGCTGGCCTCGGCGTTGGCGGGGGCCACCTCGGTGCTGGCGCTGCGCTCGGGCGCGGCGGCGGCCTTCTTGCGCTGCCGCAGCAACTGCCAGGCGAGCAAACCCAGGCCCGAGGCCACGAGCAGAAACACGAGGTGCGGCATGCCCGGAATCAGCCCCAGCAGCGCCACCACGCCGGCGGCCACACCCAGGGCCTGCGGCGAATCGAAGACCTGGCCGCGGATCTGCGTGCCGATGTCCTGCTCTTTGCCCACGCGCGAGACCACCATCGCGCTGGCCACGCTGATCAGCAGTGCCGGGATCTGCGCCACCAGCGCATCACCCACGGCCAGCGTCACGTAGGCGCCGGCGGCTTCGCCGGCGCTCATGCCGTGCATGGCCAGGCCGATGACAAAACCGCCGATGACGGTGATGAAGAGGATGAGCAGGCCGGCCATGGCGTCGCCGCGCACGAACTTGCTGGCACCGTCCATGGAGCCGAAGAAGTCGGCTTCTTCAGCCACCTCGGCGCGGCGCTGGCGCGCCATCTTCTCGTCGATGAGGCCGGCGTTGAGGTCGGCGTCGATGGCCATCTGCTTGCCGGGCATGGCGTCCAACGCAAACCGCGCGCCGACCTCGGCGATGCGCTCGGCACCCTTGGTCACCACGACGAAGTTGATGACCACCAGGATGGCAAACACGATCAGGCCGACGGCGAAGTTGCCGCCGATGAGGAAGTGGCCGAAGGCCTCGATCACCTTGCCGGCCGCGCCGGTGCCGGTGTGGCCTTCCATCAGCACCACGCGCGTGGAAGCCACGTTCAGGCTCAGGCGCAGCAGTGTCGTCACCAGCAGCACGGTGGGCAGGGCTGCGAAGTCCAGCGGCTTGACCATCTGCGCGCTCACCATCATCACCGTGATGGCCAGGGCGATGTTGAAGGTGAAGAGCAGGTCCAGCACGAAGGGCGGCAGCGGCAGCACCATCATGCCCAGCATCATCACGACGAAGGCGGGCAAGACCATGCCCTTGGCCACGGCGCTTTGCGCAGGGCCGAACCAGGCATTCAAACGGGCCAGCATGGGGCTCACAGCTCAGGCTCCTGCTTGTTGAATTTGCGCGCCTGGGCGGCGGCGTAGGCGGGGTTCAGGGGGTCGAGTTCCGGCGGCACCTCGGGCGTGGGCGCCGCGGCGGCGGCCATGCGGCCGTGGGCGGCGGCGTCGCGCACCTGGTAGACCCAGGCGAGCACCTGCGCCACGGCGCTGAACAGGCGCGCCGGGATCTCCTGGTCAACCTCGGCGTGGGCGTAAAGCGCACGCGCCAGCGGCGGCGCCTGCAGCACGGGCACCTTGTTCTCTTTGGCGATGTCGCGGATCTTGAAGGCCAGCAGGTCGGCACCCTTGGCCACCACGCGCGGCGCGCCCATCTTCGATTCGTCGTACTTCAGCGCCACGGCAAAGTGGGTGGGGTTCATCACCACCAGATCGGCCTCGGGCACGGCGGCCAGCATGCGGCGGCTGGCCAGCTCGCGCATCTTGGCGCGCATGCGGCCCTTGACCTCGGCGTTGCCCTCGGTCTCTTTGTGTTCCTGCTTCACTTCCTGCACGCTCATGCGCAGGCGGCGCGCCAGCATGAAACGCTGCAGCGGCACGTCCACGATGGCGAAGGCCGCCAGCAGCCCCACCATCATCAGCAGGCCGTTGCGCATCAAGGTGCCGGCCGAGCCCAGCGCGGTGGCCAGCGGCTGCGCCAGCAGCGTGGCGTGCTCGTACCAGTGCATCCACAGGTACACGCCGCCCAGCATGCCCAGCAGCAGCGAGAGGAAGCTGGCCTTCAGCGTCTGCGTCATCTGGTCGACCGAGAACACGCGCCCCAGGCCGCTGATGGGGTTGAGCTTGTCGAACTTGGGCTCCAGCGCCTTCATCGTGAAGTTCCAGCCGCCGGCCAGCAGCCCGCTGGCCAGGGCCACTGCCACCATCACGCCGAACAACGGCACCAGCACCACCAGCATGGACAGCGTCTGCTCGCCCAGGCGCTCGACCATGCGGCTGGGGTTCTGCACGTTGGCGGCATCGAAGCGCAGGCCCTGCGTGACCAGTTCGCTCATCCAGTTGCTGAGGACCGGCGCCAGCGCTGCCAGCAAGGCCACGGCGCCGCCCAGGGCCGCGAAGTGGCCCAGATCGCGCGAGCGCGCGACCTGGCCGTCTTCGCGCGCTTTTTTCAGCTTGCGTTCTGAGGCGGGTAACTGGCGGTCTTGGTTGTCGTCGGCCATGGCACGGTGCGCTCCAGGAGGGAGCCCAGCGATGGTGCCGCGCCGCCCTGCCAACTTGAGGGCGATAAGCGGGGTAAAGCCGAAGGTGTTCGCTGCACCGCGCCCAGCCCATCCAAGCCGTCTGCAGGCTGCGTGCAGGGCCTGTGAACCCTGCCAGCGCAAGCCGGCACCACACTGCAGGCCAGCCCGTGAAGAAAGCACGCCCATGAACGCGCACCCTGCCCGCCTGCCCACCTACTTCATCTCGCACGGTGGTGGCCCCTGGCCGTGGATGGCCGAGATGGCCGCGCCGATGGCCGCGCTGGCCGCCTCGCTGCAGCGCGTGGCCGCCGAGGCCGCAGCCGGCGGCACCCCGCCGCGTGCGGTGTTGTGCATCTCGGGGCACTGGGAGGCACCCGTGTTCACTGCGCAGGCCGGCGCCCGGCCAGGCATGGTCTACGACTACCACGGCTTCCCCGAGCACACCTACCGCATCCGCTACCCGGCCCCCGGCGCGCCCGCGCTGGCGCAGCGTGTGCAAGACCTTCTGTTGGGCGCCGGCATCGCCGCCGCGCAGGACGCCACGCGCGGCTACGACCACGGCACCTTCGCGCCGCTGGCGGTGATGTACCCACAGGCCGAGGTGCCCGTGCTGCAACTGTCGCTGAAGATGGGCTACAGCCCGGCCGAGCACCTGGCCGCCGGCCGCGCACTGGGGCCGTTGCGCGACGAGGGCGTGCTCATCGTGGGCAGCGGCCTGAGCTTCCACAACCTGCGCCTGCGCGGGCCGGGCGCGGTGGCACCCTCGGCCGCCTTCGATGCCTGGCTGCACGAGACGCTGGAGCGCAGCACACCGGCCGAGCGCAGCACGCGGCTGCAGCAGTGGGCCTCCGCCCCCGCAGCGCGCATCGCGCATCCGCAGGAAGACCACCTGCTGCCACTGATGGTGGCCTTGGGCGCTGCTGAAAACGAAAAAGCCACCACCGTCTATCACGAGGTGATGGCCTGGACCGGCTGGACGGTGTCCAGCTGGAGGTTTGGCGCTGCCGGCTAGAAGCCGAGGCTGGCGAGCAGGTCGTCGACCTCGCCCTGGTTCGTCACCACGTCGGTGCGGCCTTCGGCGTTGACCACGGGGCCGTTCAGCACGTTGGGGTCGACCTTCTCGCGCTGGTCAGGCGGCACCACGCTGACCAGCAGCTTCACGAGGCTGTCTTCGAGCTCGTTGGCCAGGCTCACCACCTTGGCCACCACCTGGCCGGTCAGGTCGTGGAAGTCCTGCGCCATCATGATGTCGGTAAGGTGTGCGTCGATGCGGGCGGTGCGCGCTTCCACGTCCTGCACAAAGTTCAGCACCGCGCCGCTGGCCACGGCCTTCACCGGGTTGGCCACGATGGCGGCGGCCATGTCGCGCGTCGCGGCGCTGATGGCGGCGTGGTCGGCCTTGGCCTCGTCCACCGAGTTCAACACCTTGTCGGCGGCGGCGGCGGTCTTCTGGGCGATGTAGGTCAGGCGGCTGCGCGCATCGGGAATGCCTTCCGTGGCGGTCTGCAGCTTGGGCATCACACCCAGTTGCTGCATGGTGTCGTGCAGCAGGCGTGTGATCGAGCCGATCTGCTGGAACACCTCAGGCGATACGGCCAGGGGGTCAGCGGGTTTCAGCGCGCCAATGTCTTCCATCTTCATGTTGTTGCTCCGTGCTTGCGGCGGGTGGATCAGGCGGTGGTGGCCAGCTTCTGCAGGATCTTCTGCACCTTCTCTTCCAGCGTCGCCTTCGTGAAAGGCTTGACGATGTAGCCGGCAGCGCCGCTCTGGGCCGCGAGCACGATGTCTTCCTTGCGCGCCTCGGCCGTCACCATCAGCACGGGGATGTGCTTCAGGCTGTCTTCGGCCTTCACCGCCTTCAGCAGCTCGAAGCCGTTCATGTTCGGCATGTTGATGTCCGACACGACGAAGTCGTACTTCTGCGCCTTCAGCATGCCCAATGCCACGGCGCCGTCCTCGGCCTCGTCGGCGTTGTTGCAGCCCATCTCCTTGAGCAGGCCGCGCACGATGCGGCGCATGGTGGAGAAGTCGTCGACGATGAGGAACTTCAGGTCGGTGGGCGTGCTCATGGGGCAGAACCTCGGCAGGGTGGAGTCTTGTGGGTTTATCGGAGGACCGGCGCGGGACTTGAGGGCGAGTTGCCGCCCGTTCGCGAGGCTTCGGGTTCGGCCGCAGCCGCTTCTTCTTCGGGCATTTCGGGCGTGGTGCGGAACAGCGCGTCTTCGGCCTCGCGCGTCATCACCACGATGCTGATGCGCCGGTTGGCCGGCGAGGCCGGGTCTCGGCGATCGAAGGGGTTGCTGGAGGCCAGGCCCTGCACACGCAGCACGTGTTCTTCGGGCAAGCCGCCGGTGACGAGCTCTCGCCGCGAGGCATTGGCCCGGTCGGCGCTCAGTTCCCAGTTGCTGTAGCCGCGCTCGCTGCTGCCGAAGGGCAAGGCGTCGGTGTGGCCCTCCAGCGTGAGGCGGTTGGGCACCTCGGACAAGATGCCGCCCAACTCCCGCAGCAGTTCACGCATGGAGGGCGCCACGCTCGCGCTGCCGCTCGGGAACATCGGCCGGCCCTCGGCGTCGACGATCTGGATGCGCAGTCCGTCGCGTGTCATCTCCAGCAGGATCTGCTTGCCCAGGCCTTCGAGCTTGGGGTTCGCGGCGATCTTGTTCTCGATCTTCTCTTTGAGGTTTTCCAGCCGCGCGATCTCGGCGCGCATCTGCTCGGCCTTGAGCTGGTGGATGTTGACGGTGGCGCGCGTGGACTCGATCTCGCCGCGCTTGACCTGGCCGGTGCTGCGCGTGAGGTCTTGGCCGCCGCCCTTGACCACGTGCGACGAGTCGCCCGAGCCGCTGCCGCCGTTGAGCAGGGCCAGCTTCAGCGGCGAACCAAAGTAGTCGGCGATGCCCTTCTTGTCGCCCTCGGTGGTGCTGCCCAACAGCCACATCAGGAGGAAGAAGGCCATCATGGCCGTCACGAAGTCGGCATAAGCGATCTTCCACGCGCCGCCGTGGGCCGCATGCCCACCCTTCTTGACGCGCTTGATGATGATCGGCTGGAGCTTCTTCGCGTCACCTGCCATGGTGTTTCTCCAGCGGCATCACTTCTTGCCCTTCACGTGGCTCTCGAGTTCTGCAAAGGTGGGGCGGACCGTCGACAGCAACACCTTGCGGCCGAACTCGATGGCCACCTGCGGCGCGTAACCCTGCATGCTGGCCAGCAGCGTGGTCTTGATGCACTGCAGTTCCTTGCCGCTTTCTTCGACCTTCTGCTCCAGCAGGCCGGCCACGGGCTCGGCGAAGGCGTAAGCCAGCAAGATGCCCAGGAAGGTACCGACCAGGGCCGAGCCGATCATGGCGCCCAGCACCGCGGGCGGCTGGCCCACGCTGCCCATGGTCTTCACCACGCCCAGCACGGCGGCCACGATGCCGAAGGCAGGCAGGCCACCGGCCACACGCTGGATGGCCGCCACCGGCGCGTGGGCTTCGTGGTGATGGGTCTCGATCTCGCTGTCCATCAGCGATTCGATCTCGTGGGCGTTCAGGTTGCCCGAGACCATCATGCGCAGGTAGTCGGTGATGAATTCGGTGACGTGGTGGTCGTTGCCCACGCCGGGGTACTTCTGGAACAGCGGGCTGCTGTGTGGGTCTTCGACGTCCTTCTCGATGGACATCAGGCCTTCCTTGCGCGCCTTCTGCAGGATGTCGAACAACAGCGCCAGCAACTCCATGTAGCGCGCTTTGGTGTACTTGCTGCCCTTGAAGCAGCTCAAGGCGCCGGCGATGGTCGACTTGATGACCGTCATCTGGTTGTTCACCAGGAAGGCGCCCAGCGTGGCGCCGCCGATCATGGCCATTTCCCAAGGCAGCGCCTTGAGGATGGGGCCCATGTTGCCTCCGTGCGCGACAAACACGCCGAAGACGCAACCGAGCACGACGACCCAACCGATGATGACGAACATGTGGAGTGATCCGCGTGGCTTGCCGCCCAGGCATCAGGCCCACGGCGGTGTGCTGCTGTTATCGGCTGCCTGACGCCGGGATTGAGGGGGGCCGCTGCGCAGCCGATGACGCGCCCGGCAAGGGCACGGGTTGGTATATCCACACGGGCTTGCGTCCCTCGCCCTGCAGGCAGGCCACGGGGGCGACGCCCGGCACCGCAAACTCCAGGCTCACCAGCCAGGCCCCCGGGGCCAGTTCGGCCTGGGCCTTGGCATAGGCGCGCGCCATGCTCTCAGGGCGCTGGAAGAGGTAAACCAGATCGAAGTCGCGCCAGCCCACGGCCCACATGTCGCCACGCTGCACCCGCGCACCGCGGCAACGCCAGCGGGTGGCCCAGGCGAGCAAGGGGCTCCACTCCACGCCGCTGAGCTGCGCCTGCGGCCAGAGGCGGCGCAGGGCCACCAAACCGTGGCCCAGGCCGCAGCCGGCGTCGTGCACCCGCTGCGGCGTGCCGACCACGCGCTCCAGATCGTGCAAGGCCTCGGCCGGGGTGGGAAACAGCGGCGCGTCGCTCCAGGCCCGCAGCGGGTAGACCGCCAGCACCGGCAGCAGCAGCAGCAACCACACCCAAGGCGGCATGCCGCCCGCCGCGCCCAGCGCCCAGGCCGACAGCGGCAACCCGGCTGCCGCGATGGCCTGCCGCCAACGGCCGGTGCAGGTGAGTGCCGCCGCCGTGCTGGCCGCCAAGGCCGCGCCAAAAGCCAGTGCCGGCGCCAGGCCCGCGGCCGCCAGGCCGAGCCACAAGCCCCAGCCCCCACCCCACACGGCCAGGGCCGGCAAGGGCCAGGGCAGGCCTTGCGCCCAGCCGCGCCGCGCAGGCGAGGCGGTCGGGGCGAGCGGGGCTGCTGGTGGCTGCAGCGAAGGACGAGGAACGGGGCTCATGCTGCTGCCGAGTGTCGGCCGCGATGCACGCCGTCAGGCCGGGATAAACAGGGTGCCAGCCGCCCTACTTCGGCGCTCCGACGAAAAAAAACGGGTCCCGAGGGACCCGTTGAAAGCACAGAAAACTGTGCCAGGAGGAGACGAACAAAAAACTGTGGTGACCCTGGAACGACACCGAAACCACCCCAATGGTTTCGGTATCGGCGCGCCGAGCGCGCACTTGATGCAGCTGGCGTGCATTTGTGCACGCCGGCCTCCCGGTGTTTCAGTGCGCGTGCAGGGCTTCGCCGCCCAGGCTGCCGGCCAGCTTGCCCTTGCCGGCACGCGCCGGCGGGTTGCACAGGCCGCAGACGTAGTGGCGCGCGATCTCGTGCGGGTGGGTGACGAAGTGGCCGCCGCACTTGCTGCAGGCCGTCATGGTCAGCATGCCGTTGTCGACGAACTTCACCAGGCGCCAGGCGCGTGTGACGCTGAGCAGCGGCTCCAGCCCTTGCGCCTGCATCTGCTCCAGGTAGAGCTGGTAGGCCTTGATGACGGTGTCGATCTCGTCGAGCGCGGCGGTCTTGTTCAGGTACTCGTGCATGTTCAGGAACAGGCTCGAGTGGATGTTGGGCTGCCAGGTCATGAACCAGTCGGTGGAAAACGGCAGCTGGCCTTTGCTCGGGCTCTTGCCCGCGACTTCCTTGTACAGGCGCAGCAGGCGCTCGTAGCTGAGGTCGGTCTCGCTCTCCAGCACCTGCAGGCGCGCGCCGAGGTTGATCAGCGTGACCGCACGTTCGATCTGCTTGGCTTCGGTGAGGATGCTCTTGCTGCGGGCCATGGTGTTTCTCCGTCCTGTGATTTCTGTCTTGGATCAAGTGCCTTGCACGGAACCGGCTCTGCCGGGCCGTCGCAAGAGCCCCCTCGGGGGGCAGCGAGCGCTAGCGAGCGTTGGGGCCTACGTTCATGCGGCCTCTTGATGGCGACCAGCCATCAAGATGGACGCGTGCAGGCGGCTCATGCCGTCGTTGGCGGCGCCCTTGCCGTGGTTGGTCAGCAGGTTCCACACCATGTCGTCGTCCATGCGGAAGCGGCACAGCAGCGTGTTGCCGGTGGCCACCTTCATCATCTGGGCGGGCGTCAGGCTGCCGATCAGCGCGGCGGTCTCTTCGCTCACGCCCAGGCGGAACAGGGCCTGCTCCTTGTCGGCGCGCACCAGGCTCTGGGCGAGCATCAGGTACGAGAGGTTGGCTTCACGGATCTCGGCGAGGATCTGGTCGGTGTTCATGGTGCGGCTCCGGGGTTTGGTCTTCGGTTCGTCGTGGTAGCTGGTGGGGGCCAGCCGATGAAACGAACTGTAGGGATCGGAGATGGGCTGCAACATCAGCCCATCTCCGTGGCTGGAGTCCCTCTTTTGCCAGCGGGCTTGTCAGGCAAATTCCTACAAAGCCCCCCGGCCCGGCCCAAAGCGCCGCCGGGCCGTGATCTGCATCACGGCCCGGCGGGTTGGTGGCGGATTTCAGCCGCCGCGGGGGCGGTGGCTGCAGGGCGCGGTGCCCGTCGCTTACGCGCGCTTGATGCGCGTGGACCAGGCCTACGCGCGCTCGATGCGCGCGTAGGCCGAGTGGTTGTGGATGGACTCGAAGTTCTCGACATCCACGCGGTAGCGCCCAATGCGCGCATCGCTGTTCAGGCGCAGCGCCACGTCACGCACCAGGTCCTCCACGAACTTCGGGTTCTCGTAGGCGTGCTCGGTGATCCACTTCTCGTCGGGCCGCTTCAGCATCGGCCAGATCTCGCTGCTGGCGCTGTCTTCGGCAAAACGCACCAGCTCGTGCCAGGGCACGGGCTGCAGCAGTTCCACGCGCAGCGTCACGAGGCTGCGCTGGTTGTGCGCGCCGTAGTCGCTGATCTCCTTGCTGCAGGGGCACAGGCTCTTCACGGGCACGGCCACTTCTGCGTGCACGCGCGTGGTGCCAGCGCGGGTTTCGCTGATCCAGCGGCCTTGGTAATCGAGCAGGCTCTGCAGGCCCGAAACGGGCGCGCGCTTGCGGATGAAGAAGCTGAAGGCGGCTTCGATGCGGCCCTCGTCAGCGCCCAGCTTGTCGAGCATGGCGGCGTGCTTGGCGCGCAGCGAAGCGGCGTCCAGCGGCTCGCCCGAGAGCGCCAGCGCGTCCAGCCACGCCACGAAGCGCGACATGTGCGTGCCCTTCTTCTCGGCCGGCAACGCCACGTCCAGCGCCCACAGCGCGGCGGTCTGCTGCACGGCGCCGGCCACTTCGATGCTGAGCGGGTAGCGCACGTCCTTCACGCCCACACGCTGGATGGCGAGGTGGCGATCGTCACGCTCGCTTTGCGTGTCGGGGATGTGCAGGGCGTCGGTCATGTTCGTCATAAGGGGCGGGAGGATGACAGCTTTTCCGCACCCGCAGCGTCACGCGGTTGATACGCAGCGTTCGCCAAGCTCGAACAGCGCGCCCCGGGCAGCCGCCTTCACCCGCGGCAGCCCGGCATGGGTTTCAGGCGTTCACGGCCGCCAGCAGCGGGCGCTGGCCGTAGCGCTGCACGATGGCGGCTTCGATGCCGGCGGCGTCCAGGCCGCACATCGCCAGCAGCTTGGCCGGGTCGCCGTGTTCGGTGAAGACGTCGGGGATGCCCAGCACCAGCACCGGCACCGCCATGCCGGCAGCGGCCAGGCACTCCAGCACGGCACTGCCGGCGCCGCCCATGATGCAGCCCTCTTCCACCGTCACCAGCGCGTCGTGCGTGCGGGCGAGTTCGAGCACGAGTTCGGTGTCCATGGGCTTGACGAAGCGCATGTCGGCCACGGTGGCGCCCAGCTTCTCGGCCACCTGCAGCGCGGGGTGCAGCAGCGTGCCGAAGGCCAGGATGGCCACGCGCTGGCCCAGGCGCGATTCGGCGGCCGTGCCGCCCGTGCGGCGCACCACACCCTTGCCCCAGGGCCACTCTTGGAAGCCGGGCTGCACCGCCACGCCCGCACCCGCACCCCGCGGGTAGCGCACGGCCACGGGGTGGTTCTGGCGGTAGGCGGTGGTCAGCGCGGTGCGGCACTCGTTTTCGTCGCTGGGCACCAGCATGCTGCAGTTGGGAATGCAGCGCACATAGGCGATGTCGTACAGGCCCGCGTGCGTGGGGCCGTCGGCGCCGACGATGCCGGCGCGGTCGAGCGCAAACACCACGGGCAGGTTCTGCAGTGCCACGTCGTGGATGAGCTGGTCGTAGCCGCGCTGCAGGAAGGTGCTGTAGATCGCGACCACGGGCTTCAGCCCTTCGCAGGCCAGGCCGGCGGCAAAGGTCACGGCATGCTGCTCGGCGATGCCGACATCGTGGTAACGCGCCGGAAACCGCTTGTGGAACTCGACCATGCCCGAGCCTTCGCGCATGGCCGGGGTGATGCCCACCAGGCGCGGATCGGCCTCGGCCATGTCACACAACCAGGTGCCGAAGATGTTCGTGAAGGTGGGCTTGCCGCCGGGCTTGGCCGCCGGGAAACCTTCGTCCACGTTGAACTTGGTGGAGGCCGCGTGGTACTTCACCGGGTCGGCTTCGGCCGGCTTGTAGCCGTAGCCCTTCTTGGTGACCACGTGCAGGAACTGCGGGCCCTTCTTGGCGCGCAGGTTCTCCAGCGTCGGGATCAGCGACTCGAGGTCGTGCCCATCGATGGGGCCGACGTAGTTGAAGCCGAACTCCTCGAAGATGGTGCCGGGCACGACCATGCCTTTGGCATGCTCCTCGAAGCGCCGCGCCAACTCGAAAAGCGGCGGCGCGTTCTTCAGCACCGCCTTGGCGCTCTGGCGCGCGGCTTCGTAGAAATTGCCGCTCATCAGGCGCGCCAAGTACTTGTTCAGCGCCCCCACAGGCGGGCTGATCGACATGTCGTTGTCGTTCAGGACCACCAGGATGTCGGCGTTCACGCCCGCGTGGCTGACACCGGCGTTGTTCAGGGCCTCGAAGGCCATGCCGGCACTCATGGCGCCGTCGCCGATCACGGCCACGGCCTTGCGGTCTTCACCCTTCAGCTTGCTGGCCAGCGCCATGCCCAGGGCGGCGCTGATGCTGGTGCTGCTGTGCGCGGTGCCGAAGGTGTCGTACTCGCTCTCGTCGCGCTTGGGGAAGCCGGCCACGCCACCCAGCTGGCGCAGCGTGTGCATGCGCTCGCGGCGGCCCGTCAGCACCTTGTGCGGGTAGGTCTGGTGGCCCACGTCCCAGACGATGCGGTCGTTGGGCGTGTTGAAGACGTAGTGCAGCGCCACGGTGAGTTCCACCGTGCCCAGGTTGCTGCCCAGGTGGCCGTTGCCGGTCTGGCTGACGGTGTGCAGCACGAAGTTGCGCAGCTCGCGCGCCAGCTGCGGCAGCTCGGTGCGGCCGAGCTTGCGCACGTCGGCCGGGCTGTGGATCTTGTCGAGCAAGTTCGTCATGTCAGTGTTCTCGCTCCACCACCTTGTCGGCCAGCACGGCCAGCAGGCCCGAGGCAGCGCCGAGCTCGCTGCGCGCGAGCGCCGCATGCGCCTGCAGGCGCAGGGCCTCGGCGTGCTGGCGCGCGGCGGGCAGGCCCAGCAGCGAGACATAGGTGGGTTTGTTGTGGTCCTGGTCCTTGCCGGCGGTCTTGCCCAGGGTCTCGGAGGCCTGGGTGACGTCGAGAATGTCGTCCACCACCTGGAAGGCCAGGCCGATGGCCGCGCCGTAGTCGTTCAAAGCCGCCCAGGCCTGGGGCGAACAGGCGCCGCAAGCGGCGCCCATCTGCACGCTGGCCTGCAAGAGCGCACCCGTCTTGCGGCGGTGCATGTCACGCAGCGTGGCTTCGTCCAGCGCACGGCCGATGCTGGCCAGGTCGATGGCCTGGCCACCGGCCATGCCGGCGTGACCGGCCGAGCGGGCCAGCAACGCGCACAGGCGCGCCTGCAGGGCTGGCGGCAACGCAGGTTCGACCTCTGGCGTCAGCACCTCGAAGGCCAGCGCCTGCATGGCATCGCCGGCCAGCATGGCCTGCGCTTCGCCGTACTTCACGTGCACCGTAGGCTTGCCGCGGCGCAGCACGTCGTTGTCCATGCAGGGCATGTCGTCGTGCACCAGGCTGTAGGCGTGGATGAGTTCCACCGCCACGCCGGCGCGCAGGGCCGCGGCGCGTTGGCCCGCCACGGCCTCGCAGGCGGCCAGCACCAGCAGCGGCCGCAGCCGCTTGCCGCCGTCGAGCACGCCGTAGCGCATGGCCTCGCCCAGACCGGCCGGGGCGCTGATGGGCACCCAGGTCTCCAGCGCCGTTTCCACATCGGCCAGCTGGCGGCGCGCCCAGGCGTCGAAATCGCCGGCGGCTTGTTGGGCGGCCGTCATGTGGGCGTCCAGGCCTTGAGCTGGCCGTCTTCGAGCACCTTCACCTGCTCTTCCACGGCCTGCAGGCGGCCGCGGCAGAAGGCCAGCAGGTCGGTACCGCGGCGGTAACCATCGAGCAGCTCGTCCAGCGGCAACTGCCCGCCTTCCATCTGCACCACGAGGCGGTCGAGTTCCGCGAGCGCCAGCTCGTAGGTCGCAGGGGCTGTCGTTTCGGGCTTGGGGGCGGAGGCGGGGCTGCGGGGCATTTCGAGTGATGAAATCAAGCCGGGCATTCTAGTCAAGCGACCGGGGCACAAAACGCCGGGGTCGGGCCCGAGCAGGGCTGTCATGGGGCACGGCTAGAATCGCGCCCTCTTTCGGGTCGGCCCTGCCGCCGGCCCTTGTTGTTTTCGTTGCCGCTCGCGGGGCCACCGGGCGGCAGGGTCGATGTCCTTGACGGGGAGGATCCATTCGGATCATGTCGGACCTGAGCATCAGTCTCGAAGCTCTTGAGCGCAGCCGCACTCAACTTTCTGTTTCCAGCTATTTCGATGAGAGCCTGTTCCGCCGCGAACTTGAACTCATCTTCCAGCATGCACCTCGCTACCTGGGGCACGAGCTTGCCGTGCCCGAGGTCGGCGACCATCTCGCGTTGGCGCAGGAAAGCGAAGGCCGTGCGCTGGTGCGCACGAAGGACGGCATCGAGCTCATCTCGAACGTCTGCCGCCACCGCCAGGCCATCATGCTGAAGGGCCGCGGCAACACCGGCCGCAACGTGGTGTGCCCGCTGCACCGCTGGACCTACGACCTGCACGGGGCCTTGGTCGGCGCGCCGCATTTCGACCACGACCCCTGCCTGAACCTGCGCAACTACCCGCTGCAGAGCTGGAACGGGCTGTTGTTCGAGCACAACGGCCGCGCCGTCGCCACCGACCTGGCCGAGCTCAGCGCCACCGGCACCGCCGCCAAGCTCGACTTCAGCGGCTACGTGTTCGACCGCGCCCACCTCCACCAGTGCGACTACAACTGGAAGACCTTCATCGAGGTCTACCTGGAGGATTACCACGTCGGCCCGTTCCACCCCGGCCTGGGCCGCTTCGTCAGCTGCGAAGACCTGGCCTGGGAGTTCGGCCAGCACCACTCGGTGCAGACCGTGGGCGTGAACAAGGCGCTCTCGAAGGCGGGTTCGCCCACCTACGAACGCTGGCACCAGGCGGTGCTGAACTACCGCAACGGCGAGCCACCGGCGCAGGGCGCCATCTGGCTGACCTACTACCCCACGGTGATGGTGGAGTGGTACCCGCACGTGCTGGTGGTGAGCACGCTGTTCCCGCAAGGGCCGCAGAAGACGCTGAACCTCGTGGAGTTTTTCTACCCCGAGGAAATCGGCGCCTTCGAGCGCGAGTTCGTCGACGCCCAGCAGGCCGCCTACATGGAAACCTGCGTTGAAGACGACGAGATCGCGCTGCGCATGGACGCCGGCCGCAAGGCGCTGATGGAACGCGGCGACGACGACGCCGGCCCATACCAGAGCCCGATGGAAGACGGCATGCAGCACTTCCACGAGTGGTACCGCCGCGAGATGGGCATGGAGCCGGGCCACCGTTGAAACACAACCCTGGGGTGCCCGCCGCGCGCTCGGCGCAGCAGGCACCGCCGGGGGCCACGCCGTGAAGGTGTCGCCTCCGGCCTGCATGCTCGGTGCCTCGCTGCTGTTCGCCTTGATGGCGGCCTGCGTGAAGCTGGCCTCGGCGCACTACAGCACCGGCGAGATCGTGCTCTACCGCTCGCTCATCGGCCTGGTGCTGATGGCGGTGGCGCTGCGCACGCGCGGCCTGTCCTGGCGCACGCCGGTGCCGGGCATGCACTTCTGGCGCAGCGTCAGCGGCACCGTGGCGCTGGTGATGTGGTTCTATGCGGTGAGCGTGCTGCCGCTGGGCACGGCGATGACGCTGAACTACACGGCGCCGGTGTGGATTGCGCTCTTCCTCATCGGCGGCAGCGTGATGCTGGGGCAGGCCCAGGTGGACGGCCGGCTCGTCACCACGGTGCTGGTCGGCTTTGCCGGCGTGGCGCTGGTGCTGCGGCCCACGCTCGACCCGCAGCAGCTGTGGGGTGGGCTGGTGGGCCTCCTCTCGGGCGTGCTCTCGGCAGTGGCCTACCTGGGCGTGACGGCGTTGGGCCGCGCTGGCGAGCCCAGCGAGCGGGTGGTGCTGTACTTCTCGACCACCGGCGTGCTGGCCGGCGTGGCGCTGGCGCTGCTGTCGGGGCCCCTGAACGGCCACACCGTGCAAGGTGTGCTGTTGCTGGCGGCCATCGGTGCGCTGGCCACCGGTGCGCAGTGGCTGATGACCCGCGCCTACACGGCCGGTGCCACGCTGGGCATCGCGACACTGCAATACCTCGGCATCGCCTATGCCTTCGTGCTGGGCGTGTGGCTCTTCGACGACCCCATCACCGCACAGGCGCTGGCCGGCATGGCCCTCATCATCGGGGCCGGCGTGGCCGCCACGCTGCTGCGTGCACGCCCGGCGCGCCCCGACGCCAACCCCACCGAAACCTGAAGCAGGAGCCTCCCGCCATGGCGCACACCACGCTCATCACTGCGACTGAACTGATGGCCCTGACGCAGGGCCCAGCACCGCTGGTGCTGCTGGACTGCGGCTTCGACCTGGCCGACACCACCGCCGGTGAGCGGGCCCACGCCGCGGGCCACCTGCCCGGCGCGCTGTACGTGCACCTCGACCGCGACCTCTCGGGCGCCAAAACGGGCCACAACGGCCGCCACCCGCTGCCCACGCGCGAGGCCCTGGCGGCCAGCGCCGGGCGCTGGGGCGTCGCGCCCGGCGTGCAGGTGGTGGCCTTGGACGCCCAAGGCGGCCCCTATGCCGCGCGGGCCTGGTGGCTGCTGCGCTGGCTGGGCCACGCCGAGGTGGCCGTGCTCGATGGCGGCCCGGCCGCCTGGGTGGCCGCGGGCGGCACGCTCAGCAGCGCGCCAACGGCCGCGCGCCCGGTGGCGCCCTACCCTGCGCTGGCACCGGCCATGCCCACGCTGGACGCCGCCACGCTGCAGGCGCGCCTGCCCGCGCTGGCCGCTGGCGAGCTGCGCCTGTTCGATGCGCGTGCGGCCGAGCGTTACCGCGGCGACGTGGAACCGCTGGACCCCGTGGCCGGCCACATCCCCGGCGCCACGCTGCGCTTCTTCAAGGACAACCTCGGCCCCGACGGCCGCTTCAAACCCGCGGCGCAGCTGCGCGCCGAGTTCGAAGCGATGGGCGGCGCCGACAGCAGCGCCGTGGTGCACCAGTGCGGCTCGGGCGTCACGGCTTGCCACAACCTGCTGGCCATGGCGCACGCCGGGCTGGGCACTTCGGCGCTCTACCCAGGCTCGTGGAGCGAGTGGTGCAGCGACCCGGCCCGACCGGTGGCGCGTGGCTGAAAACGTGCGCCGCTCGAGGCGGGCTTGAGGCGGGCTTGAAGTCGCCTTGAGGCGCATCAAGGCCCTGTCGCCTCAAGGGTGCACACTGTCCGCAGCGGCAGCACCTTCGCTGATGCCCGCGCACAGGAGCACCCCCATGTACCAGCGCATCCTCTTCCCCACCGACGGGTCCGACATCACCGCCAAGGCCTTGCAGACGGCCCTGGGCTTGGCCAAGCTGACAGGCGCTGAACTCTGCGTGCTGGCGGTGAAAGAGCCCTTTCCCTACAGCGCCATCTCCGAGATGCAACCCGTGCCGCCGCAGGAGTTCTTCGACACACAAGAGCGTGTGGCTGGCGCGCGCGTGAAGACGGTGTCCGAAGCTGCCGCCGCGGCGGGCGTGGCCAGCAAGGGCTACACGGTAGAGGCGCTGCACCCCTGGGAGGCCATCCTCGAACACGCCAAGGCGCAGGGCTGCGACCTCATCGTCATGGCCTCGCACGGCCGGCGCGGCATGAGCGCGCTGCTGCTGGGCAGCGAGACGCAGAAGGTGCTGACACACAGCACGCTGCCGGTGCTGGTCGTCCGGTAAACCTGCTCAGTGCGCGTGGCCGCTGTGCAAACCGGCGGTGGCCAGCAGCACCAGGGCCAGACCGGCGCCCAGCCAGCCGATCTGCGTGAAGGTCTCGCGCCAGTTCAGCCGCTGCTGCAGTTGCGGCAGCAAGTCGGCCACGGCCACGTAGATGAAGCTGCTGGAGGCCACCACCAGCATGTAGGGCAGCACCTCGTCCCAGGTGCCGACGAGGAAGTAGCCCAGCACGCCGCCCGCCACCGCCGCCAGGCCTGACAGCGCGTTGAACAGCAGCGCCTTGCGCCGCGAGAAGCCGGCGTTGAGCAGCACGATGTAGTCGCCAGCCTCCTGCGGAATCTCGTGCGCGAGGATGGCCAGCGCCGTCACCACGCCCAGGGCGGGGTCGGCGATGAAGGCCACGGCGATGATCACGCCATCGCAGAAGTTGTGCACCGAATCGCCCACCAGCACGCTCAGGCCGCCACGGCCGGCGCGTTCGGCGTCGGTGTGGTGATGGTGGTGGTGGCCATCGCCGTCGTGGTGGTGGTCGTGGCGGTAGAGCTCGGCCTTTTCCAGCAGCCAGAAGAAGAGCAGGCCGCCCAGCAGGGTGGCAAACAGCACCTGCGGGTCGCGGCCCTCGAAGGCCTCGGGCAGCACGTGCAGCAGCGCCGTGCCCAGCAGCACGCCGGCCGAGAGGCTGACCAGGCTCTTGACCACGCGGCCGAGCACGGCCACCGTGAGCGAAGCCGCCACCACCACCGACAGCAGACTGCCGAAGGTGGTGGCCAGAACGATGTAGAGAAGCGTCATCAAGAAAACGGGCCGGCGAAGAGCCGACCCTGTTGCGGGCATCTTAGCCAGCGTGTCAAGCGCCGGCCCCAGCCAACGGTCTCAGCCGGCGGTCTCAGTGCGGCTTCAGGCCACGCCCTGGGCCTTGAACCAGGCCAGCGCACGCTGCCAGCCGTCGTCGGCGGCTTCTTTGCGGTAGCTGGGGCGGTAGTCGGCGTGGAAGGCGTGCGGCGCCTCGGGGTACACGACGAACTCGCTCTTCTTCGCGGCCGCACCGCCGGCCGCCAGCGCCTTTTTCATCTGCTCCACCGTGTCCAGCGGGATACCGGTGTCCTTCTCGCCATAGAGGCCCAGCACCGGGCCGTGCAGGCGCGCGGCCACGTCCACCGGGTGCGCGGGCTGCAGCGCGCTGGGCTGGCCCACCAGGCGGCCGTACCAGGCCACGCCGGCCTTCACCGCCGGGTTGTGCGCGCTGTACAGCCAGGTGATGCGCCCGCCCCAGCAGAAGCCGGTGATGCCCAGCTTGCTGGCATCGGCACCCTGGGCCCGCGCCCAGGCCACGGTGGCGTCGAGATCGGCCATCACCTGCGGGTCGGGCACCTTGCTGATGACCTCGGCGATGAGCTTGGCGAGTTCGCCGTACTCGGTGGGGTCGCCCTGGCGCACGAAGAGCTCGGGCGCGATGGCGAAGTAGCCGGCCTTGGCAAAACGCCGCGCCACGTCGGCGATGTACTCGTGCACGCCGAAGATCTCGCTGATCACCAGCACCACCGGCGCGTTGGTACGACCTGCCGGTGCCGCGCGGTAGGCCGGCATCTTGAAGCCGTTCACGTCGATGGTGACCTCGCCGGTCACCAGGCCCTGGCTGTCGGTCTTCACCACGGTCTGCGCCATCACCGGCAGCACGGCAGCGGCAAAGCCGGTGCCGACGCTGCGGCCCACGAACTGGCGGCGGTTCAGGCCGTCGAGCGTGGTCTGTGCGGGCACCAGGGTGTCGAAGTCTTCCTTGAGCATGCGCTGTCTCCTCGGTTGGGGCGCGCGAACCGGCGCGCTGCGCCCGATTGTCCGCGAGGGCCCCGGGTACGATCGGAGCTATGGAATCCCTCGTGAACCCGGCCGGCCCGTTGGCCGCCGTGGACATCGGCTCGAACAGCTTTCGCCTCGAAATCGGCCAACTGCCGCACGGCCGCTACAAGCGCATCGACTACCTCAAGGAAACCGTGCGCCTGGGCGCCGGGCTGGACGGCAGCGGCATGCTCACCGAAGAAGCGCAGCAGCGCGGCCTGGCCTGCCTGCGGCGCTTCTCGGCGCGGCTGGCGGGTTTTGCGCCCGGCCAGGTGCGCGCCGTGGCCACGCAGACGCTGCGCGAGGCGCGCAACCGCAACGCCTTCCTGCTGCGCGCGCAGGAGGCCTTGGGCTTCCCCATCGAGATCATCTCGGGCCGCGAAGAAGCACGCCTGATCTACGCCGGCGTGGCGCGGCTGCAGCCGAGTGAAGAGCGCCGCCTCGTCATCGACATCGGCGGGCGCAGCACCGAGCTCATCCTCGGCCAGGGCAGCCAGCCGCTGGTGGCCGAGAGCTTCGGCGTGGGCTGCGTGAGCCTCTCGTTGCGCTACTTCGAAGACGGCGCGCTCACCGCGGCGGCCTTCCGCGCCGCGCAGGTGGCCGCGGGGGCCGAGCTGGAAGAAGCGCTGCAACCCTTTGCGCGTGACAAGTGGGTGCAGGCGCTGGGCTCGTCGGGCACGGCGGGCGCGGTGTCGCAGCTGCTGCAGGCCTCGGGCCAGAGCGACGGCCGCATCACGCCGGCGGCGCTGCGCTGGTGCATAGAACGCTGCATCGAAGCCGGGCACATCGACAAGATCGAGGTGCCGGGCCTCAAACCCGAGCGGCGCGCGGTGCTGCCGGGCGGGCTGGCCATCCTGTACACGCTGGCGGCGCAGTTCCAGATCGAGACGCTTTGGCCGGCCAAGGGCGCGCTGCGCCAGGGCGTGGTCTTCGACCTGCACGAACGCCTGCTGGCCGCCCGCGGGCCCGCCGGCGGTGGCGCGCTGCGCGACCCGCGCGTAGCCTCGGTGCTGGAGCTGCAGCAGCGCTTCCGCGTCGACACCGTGCAGAGCGCGCGCGTGGCCGCGCTGGCGCTGAAGCTCTTCGACGAGGTGATGCCCGACGCCGAGGCCGAAACACGCCGCGAACTCGGCTGGGCCTGCGCGCTGCACGAGCTGGGGCTGATGGTCTCGCACCACGACCACCACCGCCACAGCGCCTATCTGCTCTCGAACGTGGACGCGCCGGGCTTCTCGCAGAGCCAGCAGCGCCGCATTGCCGACCTGGTGCTGGGCCAGCGCGGCGGCCTGCGCAAGATCGAGCCGCAACTGGCCAGCGAAACCTTCGCCTGGCAGGTGCTGTGCCTGCGGCTGGCGGCCATCAAGACCCACGCCCGCGGTGCCATCGACGTGCAGGCCCTGTCGCTGCGCGTGAAGGGGCGTGACGCGCTGCTGGGCTACACCGAAGCCTGGGCCGAGACCCACCCGCGCACGCTCTTCCTGCTGCGCGAGGAAGCCCTGGCCTGGTCGCGCAGCGGCCCCCTGAGGTTGGTGTTGCCGGGCTGAAACCCGGCGCTGCGGCCCGGGCCGCACTTATCATCGCGGCCCCCATGCGTGCCCTCTGGATCCGTGTCCTGCTGCTCGCCGTGTTCTTCAGCACGGCCATCGGCGTGCCTTTGCATGCGGCCACACACCTGCACGCCGGGGCCGGGCACGAACACGTGCAGGGCCTGGGCCCTGCACACGGTGCTTCGATCTGCGACGAGCACAGCGCCAGCAGCGCCCACGCACACGGCCACGACGCTGGGCACGAAGGCACCCACGACACCAGGCACTCGGCCGACGAGCCCGCGCCCCATGGCGCGCATGGCAGCTGCACCTGGTGCTCCAGCCACGCCCAGCTGGCCACTGCCCTGCTGGCGCCCGCAGGCCTGGCGTTGCCCGCTGCAGCCCAACCCAGGCTGCACCTGAGCGCGCCGGCCGAGGCCGGCCCAGCCGAACCCCAGCGCCGGCGTTATGCCGCGCGTGCACCACCCCCGGTGCACTGACGACGCCGGCCTGCGCGGCCGGTTCTGAGCTTCGCCACGAACACGGCCCTCACCGGGCCGCGTACCGCTTTGTCGTCCCGGCCCCGCCGCCCCCTGGGCGCGCGGGGTCCACCTGGGTTTGATTTCCAATGAACACCGCCCCCGCGCTGGCCCCCCTGCCGGCCGCCCTGGCCCTGGCCCTGGCCACTTTCTCTTTCGCTTCCATCGCTTCGGCCCAGACCGCCCCATCAGCGCCCGCCGCTGCCAGCACAGCTGCTGCCACCACCATCGAGGTGGTGGGCCGCCGCCAATCGGGCGCCTACCACGGCGCCGAAGCGTCCGGCGCCAAATCGGAACTGCCGCTGCGCGAGCTGCCGCAATCGGTGCGTGTGGTCACGCGCCAGGCCATCGACGACCTGGGCGCGACCAAGCTCGACGACGTGCTCGATTACGTCGGCGGCGTCTCGCGCCAGAACAACTTTGGCGGGCTGTGGGACAACATCGCCATCCGCGGCCTGCCGGGCGATCAGAACGTCGGCATGGCCACGCTCTTCAACGGCCTGCCCAGCGGCCGCGGCTTCAACGCCCCGCGCGACCTGGCCGGCATCGAGCGCATCGAGTTCCTGAAGGGCACGGCCGCCGCGCTGTACGGCAGCAGCGAGCCGGGCGGCACGCTCAACGTCGTCTCGAAGAAGCCGCTGTGGCAGGCCGGCCATGCCGCCGAGCTCTACCTCGGCAGCTTCAACCTGCGCCGCGGCGCACTGGACAGCAGCGGCCCGCTGGGCGAAAGCGTGGCCTACCGCCTCAACGTGGCGGTGGAGAAGCGCGACTCGTTCCGCGACCTCGTCACCGCCTCGCGCGAGGTGGTGGCCCCGGCGCTGACCTGGCGCATCGGCGCCGACACCACGCTCGACTACCGCGGCGAAGCCCTGCGCCACCGCACGCCGCTGGACCGCGGCGTGGTGGCCGTCAACGGCCAGCTGGGCGCCATCCCGCGCAGCCGTTTCCTGGGCGAGCCGGCCGATGGCGACGTGACCGTGCGCAACCAGACGCACCAGCTCGTGCTGGCCCACAGCTTCAGCGACGCCTGGCGCGGCCGCGTGGCGCTGTCTTACCGCGAGACCGACCTGCTGGGCTTTTCCACCGAGCCCACGGCGCTGCAGGCCAGCGGCCTGCTGACGCGCCAGCGGCGCTTTCGCGACTACAACTCCGACGACACCGCGCTGCAGGCCGAGCTGCAAGGCACGCAGCAGATCGCCGGCATGGCGCACGAGCTGCTGGTGGGCGTGGAGACCTACCGCTTCGAGATGGACAGCGTGATGCTGCGCGCCAACCCCACGGCCACCAGCCCCTACGCCATCGACATCTTTGCGCCGGTCTACGGCCAGACCCAGCCGGTGCCGCCGCTGAACACCAGCACGCTGGAAACACAGCGCAACACCGCGCTGTACCTGCAAGACGCCGTGACCCTGGCGCCGCAGTGGCGCCTGGTGGCCGGTGTGCGCCTGGACCGCTACCGCCAGAGCCTGCTGAACCGACGCAACAGCACCACGCAACAGCAAGAGCCCAGCGCCACCTCGCCGCGCCTGGGCCTGAGCTGGCTGCCCGCACCGGCCTGGACGGTGTACGCCAACGCCGGCCGCTCCTTCCGCGCCAACGTGGGCACCGACCGCAACGGCACCCCCTTCGAGCCCGAAACCGGCCGCGCGCTGGAGCTCGGCGCGAAGTGGGAAAGCCCGGGCCAGCGCCTGGGTGTGACGGCTGCGGTCTTCGACATCCGCAAGCGCAACGTGCTGAGCACCGACCCGGCCAACACCAGCTTCTCGGTGGCCACGGGCGAGATCACCAGCCGCGGCGCCGAGTTCGACTTGAGCGGCCAGCTCACGCCGCAATGGCGGCTGAACGCCAGCCTCGTCTACAACGACGTCAAGATCTCGCGCGACAACACGGCCGCGCTGGTGGGCACGCGGCTGCTGAACACACCGCGCATCAACGGCAGCGTGCTGGCGGTGTTTGAGGGCGAAATCAGCGGCCAGCGCTACGGCGTGGGCGGCGGCTTCACGCACGTGGGCAGCCGCGTCGGCCAGGCCGGCGACCCGAGCTTCCTGCTGCCGGCCTACACCACCGCCAAGCTGGTGGCGAACTGGCGGCTGAGCAGCACGCTGCGCCTGACGCTGGACGTCGACAACCTCTTCGACGAGACCTACTACACCAGCAGCTTCAGCCGCGTCTGGGTGACGCCAGGCACGGCCCGCAGCGCCACGCTGGGCCTGCAGGCGCGTTTCTGAGCGGGGCGGCGATGACACACGATCCGCAGAACCCAACCGGGCCTGTGCTGCTGGCCGAGAGCGTGGTGGCGGGCTACGGCGCGCAGCCGGTGCTGCAAGGCCTGACCCTGCAGGTGCAGCCCGGCGAGATCTACGCCCTGCTCGGCGCCAACGGCGCCGGCAAGACCACGACGCTGAGCCTCTTCCTCGGCTTCCTCCAGCCCAGCGCCGGGCGCGTGCGGGTGCAGGGCATCGACCCGGCGGCCGACGCCACCGCAGCACGGCGCTGCCTGGCCTACATCCCCGAGAACGTGGCCCTGTACGAGCATCTCAGTGCCGAGGAGAACCTGGCCTACCTGCTGCAGCTGGCCGGGCAGGCGGCGGCGCCCGAAGCGTTGGCGCAGGCGCTCAGCGCGGCCGGCCTGGACCCTGCGGCACACGGCCGCCGCGTGGGGGGTTTCTCCAAGGGCATGCGGCAGAAGGTGGCCATCGCGCTGGCGCTGGCGCGCCAGGTGCCCGCGCTGCTGCTGGACGAGCCCACCTCGGGCCTGGACCCGCAGGCCTGCGCCGAGTTCAACCGCCTGCTCGGCCGCCTGCGCGAACGCGGCGTGGCAGTGTTGATGGTCACGCACGACCTGCTGGGCGTGGCCGAGGTGGCCGACCGCATCGGCTTCATCAGCGGCGGCCGGCTGCAGGACGAGGTGGCGGCGGCTGGCGAAGCGCGCTTCGATGTGCTGGCGCTGCACCGCCGCTACGCAGCACAAGCCACGCAGGCCACCGCGCCCGGGGTTCCTGCATGAACGCCGCCCTGCTCGTCGCCCGCGAAGAGGGGCGCTGGCTGCGCCGCGGCCGCGTGGCCCCGCTGGCGCTGGCGCTGTGGCTGCTGCTGGCCGCGGTGGCCGCCTTCACCGCCTGGGAGCAGCGCAGCAGAGCCGCCGCCCAGCGTGAACGCCACCAGCACCAGATGGACGAGGCCTTCGAAGCCCAGCCCGACCGCCACCCGCACCGCATGGTGCATTACGGCCACTTCGCCTTCCGCCCGCTGGGCGCGCTGGCGGCCTTCGACCCCGGCACCGACGCTTACACCGGCCACACACTCTTTCTCGAAGGCCACCGCCAGAACAGCGCCAACTTCGGCGAGGTGCGGCAGTCGTCGTTGCTGCTGCGTTTCGGGCAGCTCACACCGGCCTTCGTGCTGCAGGTGCTGGCACCGCTGCTGCTGGTCTTCATCGGCCATGCCGCGGTGGCGCGCGAGCGCGAGGCCGGCACGCTGCGCTCGCTGCTGGCGCAAGGCCTCTCGGCGCGCACGCTGGTGGCCGGCAAGGCGCTGGCGCTGGGCGGCGTGGCCGCGCTGATGCTGCTGCCAGCGGCGCTGGCCTTGGCTGCGACGGTGGCCTTCGGCCAGGCCCCAGTGCTGCCGGCGCTGGGCCTGGCGCTGGGCTATGCGGTGGCGCTGGCGCTGTGGGTGCTGGTGGTGGTGGCCGTGTCGGCGCTGTGCCGGCGCGGGCGCGACGCGCTGCTGGTGCTGCTGGCGCTGTGGGTGGCGGCCGTGGTGGTGCTGCCGCGCGCGGCGTCGGAACTCGCCAGCACGCAGGCGCCCTTGCCCACGCGCGTGGAGACCGACATCACCATCCGCCGCGAACTGGCGGCCCTGGCCGACGCGCACAACGCCGGTGACGTGCGCCACGCCGCCTTCCGCCAGCGCATGCTGGCGCAGTACGGCGTGAGCCGCATCGAAGACCTGCCGCTGAACTACAAGGGCCTGGTGGCCATGGAGAGCGAGCGCCAGACCAGCGAGCTCTTCGTGCGCCATGCCAACGAAAGTTTTGCGCGCCAGGAAGCGCAGCAGGCCTGGGTGGACCGCTTCGCGGTGCTGAGCCCGGTGCTGGCGCTGCGGCGCCTCTCGATGGTGCTGGCCGGCACCGACCTGCAGGCCTACCGGCGTTTCATGGAAGGCGCCGAGGCCCACCGCTACCAGATGGTGCAGGCGCTCAACCGCCTGCAGGCCGAGCAGATGACGCTGCAGACCGACCGCTCCAGCCGCGACGACCGCATCAGCCGTGTGCATTGGCAAGGCGTGGCCGACTTCGAGCACCGGCCCGAGGCCAGCAGTTCCACGCTGCAGCGCGCGCTGCCGGCCGCGGCCGTGCTGCTGGCCTGGCTGATCGGCCTCGGCGGCTTGCTGTTCTGGGCCGCGCGACGGCTCGGCAGGGGGCAGCCATGAGGGCCTGGCACTTCGAGGCCCAGCTGATGCTGCGCTCGCGCACGGCGGTAGCAGCGCTGCTCATCCTGTTGCTCTTGTCGACCCTGGCGGTGCTGGGCGGCCTGCGCGAGCAGGCGCGCCAGCAGGCCACACTGGCCCGCGTGCTGGCGCTGAACGCCGAAGAGCTGGCCGTGCAGGCGCGCCCGCACGTGCAGAAGGGCGACGCCGGCGCCGCGGCCTATTACAGCTTCCACGCCACCTGGGACCCGCCCGCGCCCGCCAGCTTCCTCGCGCAGGGCTTGCGCGACACCAGCCCGCAGCTGCTGCGCGTGCGTGCGCTGGCGCTGCAGGCGCAGCTGCACGAAGGCGAGACGCACAACCCCGAGCTGGCGCTGCTGGGGCGGCTGGACTACGCCTTTGTGCTCGTCTACCTGGCGCCGCTGCTGCTCATCGTGCTGCTGTATGACCTGGTCAGCGGCGAACGCGCCGCCGGCCGCCTGGCCACGCTGGTGGCGCTGCCCGGCGGTGGCCGCGGCCTGTGGGCGCGGCGCGCCGGCCTGCGCGCCGGCCTGGCCTTCGTGGCGCTGGGGCTGCCCGTGCTGGCCGGCGCGCTGTGGCAAGGGCTGCCGGCGGGCGCGCTGGCGGCGGTGTTGGGCGCCACGGCGGCCTACGTGGCGGTGTGGGCGGGCCTGGCGCTGGCCGTGGCCGCGGGCCGCTGGCGCTCGGCCACCAACGCCGTGCTGCTGGTGGGCGCCTGGGCGCTGCTGACGCTGGTGCTGCCCAGCCTGGTGCAGGCGGCCATCACCCGGGCGCTGCCCGTGTCGCAAGGCGCCGAGCTGATGCTGGCGCAGCGCCAGGCCGTGCACGGCGCCTGGGACGAGCCGCGTGAAACCACGCTGGAACGCTTCTTCGTGAACCACCCCGCGTGGCGCGACACCGCGCCGCTGCCCAAAGGCTTCCACTGGAAGTGGTACTACGCCTTCCAGCAGCTGGGCGACGAAAGCGTGGCCGCGCAGGTGGCGGCCTACCGCCAAGGCCTGTTGGCCCGCCAGCGGTGGACCGAACGTGCCGGCTGGCTGCTGCCCTCGGTGGCGCTGCAGACCGTGCTGCACCGCGTGGCCGGCACCGACCTGCCGGCGCAGCTGGCCTACCAGGACGCCATCACACGCTTCCACGCGCGGCTGCGCGAGCAGCTCTACCCCTACCTGTTCACCGAGCGGCCTTTCGGCCCGGAGGACGTGGCGCGGCAGCCGCGTTTCGAGCCGGTGGTGCACGCAGCCCCCGTGCCGGTGCACCTGCTGCTGCTGGCCCTGCTGGGCCTGGCGCTGCTCGCGCTGGGCGGCTGGGGGCTTCAGCGCGCGGCGCGCCCGTGAAGCGGCGGCGTCAGACCAGCTCGGGCGACACCACGGCGTGCAGCACCACCTGCAGTACGCCTTCACGCTCACGCGCGCGCAGCCACCACACGGCGGCCTTGCGCACGGCCCAGGTCTGCGCCTGGCCCGAAAGCAGGTAACCCGCCGCCAGCCCCAGCACGGGCTGGTGGCCCACCACCAGCACGGGCTCGCGCGCATCGGGCCAGCGCACGGCGTGCAGCAGGCCCTCCACGGTACCGTCAGGCGCCAGCGCGGGCACGGTTTTGAGCTTGCGGTCCAGCGCAGCCGCCGTCTGCTGCGCGCGGCGTGCCGGGCTCACCAGCACACGCGTGCTGGCGGGCAGCTGGCGGTTCAGCCAGCCGGCCACCCGCTGCGCCTGGCGCTCGCCCTTGCTGGTGAGCGCGCGGTCGAGGTCGTCTTGCACCTCGCGCATCTCCAGGGCTTCGGCGTGGCGCCAGAGGATGAGGTCCATGCCGAACTTGCGGGGCTTCAACCCAGGCGTTGCATCAAGGCGCGCTGGGCGCTGGCGCCTGTTTCCGACACACGCTTGTAGCGCCCGCTGCTGTCCAGCACCCAGGCGTCGCGTTTGTCGTGCAGGTAGGGCACCAGGGCCTCGTCGATGATGCGCTGGCGCAGCGCCGCGTCGCGCACCGGCCAAGCGAGCTCGATGCGGCGGAACATGTTGCGGCTCATCCAGTCGGCGCTGCTGAGGTAGAGCACCTCGTCGTCCTCACCTTCGCCCCAGCGGAAGTACAACACGCGCGTGTGTTCGAGGAAGCGGCCGATGACCGAGCGCACGCGGATGTTCTCGGTACGCCCGGGCACACCCGGCGGCAGCATGCAGGCGCCGCGCACGATGAGGTCGATGCTGGCACCGGCGGTGCTGGCTTCGATCAGCGCGTGCATCAGCTGCGGGTCGGTGAGCGCGTTGATCTTCACCACCACGCGCGCGGGCTTGCCGGCGCGCGCCGCTTCGGCCACCTGCGCCAGGTGCTTGACCATGCGTTTGTGCAGGCCGAAGGGCGCCGTCACCAGGTGCTTGGGCGGCTTCACCTGCGTCTGGCTGGCCAGCTGCAGGAACACCGCGTCGGCGTCGGCCGTGAGGCCGGGGTCGGCGGTGAGGTAGCCCAGGTCGGTGTACATGCGCGCCGTGCGCGGGTTGTAGTTGCCGGTGCTCAGGTGGGCGTAGCGGCGCAGCCGCGTCTGCGCCGGCTTCTTGCCACGCGCCGGGGCGGTGGTCTCGCGGCGTGTCACCAGCAGCATCTTGGCGTGGGTTTTCAGGCCGACGATGCCGTAGACCACCTGCGCGCCCACGGCCTCCAGGCGCTCGGCCCAGTTGATGTTGGCCTCTTCGTCGAAGCGAGCCTTCAGCTCCACCACGGCCAGCACTTCCTTGCCGCGGCGCGCGGCCTCGATCAGCAGGTCCATCAGCACGCTCTGCGTGCCGGTGCGGTAGATGGTCTGTTTGATGGCCAGCACGTCGGGGTCGTGCACGGCCTCGCGCAGGAACTGCACCACGGGCTCGAAGCTCTCGAAGGGGTGGTGCAGCAGCACGTCGCGCTGGCGCAGCTGCTCGAAGATGGGCCGGCCAGGTGACAGGCGGCCGGCGGGCCAGCGCGGCTCGAACGGCGGGAAACGCAAGGTCGGCGCCTCGGCCTGGTCGATCAGCTGGTTCAGGCGCACCAGGTTCACCGGCCCGTTGACCTTGTACAGCGCCACCTCGGGCAGGCTGAACTGCTCCAGCAGAAAGGCCGTCAGCTCGTCGGGGCAGGTGTTCACCACCTCCAGGCGGATGGCTTGGCCGAAATGCCGCAGCGTGAGGCCGCTGCGCAGCGCCTGGCGCAGGTTGGTCACATCGTCTTCGTCGACCTCGAGGTCGGAGTCGCGCGTGACGCGGAACTGCGAAAACGACTGCACCTGCCGCCCCGGGAACAGCGTGCCCAGGTGGGCGCGGATCACGCTGGTCAGCAGCACGAAGCCCTGGTAGCCGGGCGTCAGCGCCGCGGGCAGGCAGATCACGCGCGGCAGCACACGCGGCACCTTGACGATGGCGATCTGGTTCTCGCGCCCGAAGGCGTCGCGCCCGCCCACCTTGGCGATGAAGTTCAGGCTCTTGTTGGCCACCAGCGGGAAGGGGTGGCTCGGGTCCAGGCTCAGCGGCACCAGCAGCGGGCGCACCTGCTGCTCGAAGAAGGTTTCCACCCAGGCGCGCTGCGCGGCGTTGCGCTGGGCGTGGTTGAGCACCTTGATGCCCTGGGCCTCCAAGGCCGGCATCACCTCGTTGTTGAACAGCGTGTACTGCTCGTCGATGAGTTCGTGCGCAGCCTGCGCCACCGCGGCCAGGTCGGCCTGCGTGATGCCGCTGCCGGGCTGGCGCACGGCCTCGATGTAGTCGGCCACGCGCACCTCGAAAAACTCGTCGAGGTTGCTGCTGACGATGGTGACGTAGCGCAGCCGCTCCAGCAGCGGCACGTCATCGCGGCGCGCCTGCGCCAGCACGCGGCGGTTGAACTGCAGCAGCGAACGTTCGCGGTCCAGCAGGTTCAGCGCCGCGGTCTGCGCGGCCTTCTCGCGCAGCGCGCTGGTGCGGTCCTCGGCCAGGGCCACGGCCGGGGGCTGCCGCTGCGCCTGCAAGGCCTGGGGCTGTTGGGCGGGTGGGGGGCTGGTGTCGCTCATGACCGGATAGTCTATGAACTTCCGGTGACACAGCCGCGACAAGCGGTGCATTCCATGACCAAGCCCCATTCCTTGAAGCCGCAGCGCCTGGCCCTTGCGCTCGCACTGCCCCCGTTGATGGCCACCGTGCTGGCGTTGATGTCGCCGCCGGCCTGGGCCCAGGCCCCCAAGCTCACCGTCACCCCCGTGATGGAAAAAGTGCGCGGCCCCTGGGACCTGGCTTTTGCGCCCGGCGGCGCGATGCTCTACACCGAGAAGTGCCACGGCCTGTGGGTGCGCCTGCCCGACGGCAGCACGCGCCACCTCTGGGGCACCGAAGGCGCGGTGCTCGCCGCCCCCGACATCTTCTGCCAGGGCCAGAGCGGCGTGCACGGCGTGGCGGTGGACCCGGGCTTCGCGCAAGGCCAGCGCTACGTCTACGTCTTCACCGCCAGCAACCTGCAGACCGACCCGCGCGGCAACCGCGTCGTGCGCCTGCAGGTGGGCGCCGACTGGAAAACCGTGGGCCAGCGCACCGACATCGTGCCCGACATCGCCTTCAAGGACGCCCGCCGCGTTGGCGGCCCGGGCGCACACAGCGGTGGCCGCATCCGCTTCGGACCGGACGGCTACCTGTGGATCACCACCGGCGACAACCACGACCCCGGGCTGCCGCAAGACCCCCAGCGCCTGGGCGGCAAGGTGCTGCGCGTGGACCGCGACGGCAAGGCCGCGCCCGGCAACAACGCGCCGGCGGGCTTCGATGCCCGCATCTACACCTACGGCCACCGCAATGTGCAGGGCATCGCATTCAGGCCTGCAGGGCAGCCGAACGCGGGCCAGGCCTACACCTCGGAACACGGCCCCAACCACAGCGACGAGCTCACCGCCTTGGTGGCCGGCGGCAATGGCGGCTGGGACCCGCAGAACCGCCCCGACCTGCGCTGCAACGATGGCTACTGCGGCTACTCGGGCAACCCCTTCACGATGCCGATGACCGACACCCAGCGTTTCCCGAAGGCGATGCTGCCGGCCTGGAACAACGAACAACGTTCGCAGGGCATGGGCCCGCTGGCCTTCCTGGAAGGCGCGCAGTGGAAGGGCTGGAACGGCAAGCTCGCGGTGGCGCTGATGCGCGACCAGCGCCTTGACATCGTCACGCTGGATGGGTCAGGCAAGGCTGCCAACGTGGAAACCGCGGACCTGCCCAAGCTGCGCCTGCGCAGCATCGTCCCCGGTCCCGACGGCGCGCTGTGGGGCAGCACCGACGACGGGCAGATCCTGAAGATCAGCCCGAAGTGAGAAGGCTCACACCGCCAGCAGATGCTGGCGGTAGTGGATGAGTTCGTCGATGGACTCGTGGATGTCAGCCAGCGCCGTGTGCGCCTGGGCCTTCTTGAAGCCCTCCATGGCGGCCGGCTTCCAGCGCCGCGCCAGCTCTTTCAGCGTGCTGACGTCGAGGTTGCGGTAGTGGAAAAACGCTTCCAGCGCCGGCATGCCGCGCGCCAAGAAGCGGCGATCCTGGCAGATGCTGTTGCCGCACATCGGGCTCTTGCCCTTGGGCACGTAGGCTTTCAGGAACTCGATCACCGCCGCCTCGGCCGCGGCTTCGTCGACGGTGGAGTTGCGCACGCGCTCGGTCAGGCCGCTCTTGCCGTGCGTGCCCTTGTTCCAGTTGTCCATGCCGTCGAGCACGGCGTCGCTCTGGTGCACCGCAAAAACCGGGCCTTCCACGCGCACGGTGAGGTGCGGGTCGGTGACGACGACGGCGATCTCGATGATACGGTCGCTGTCGGGCAGCAGGCCGGTCATCTCCAGGTCGATCCAGATCAGGTTCTGTTCGCTCGGGGCCAAGGTCGGCGCCGGGTTGCTTGTGTCGCTCATGGTGTCTTGCCGCGTGCAGGGAAAGCCGGATTCTCGCCCACGCCTACACTCGCGCCCCATGCATTCCGACCCCATCACCCTGGCCTTTGCCACGGCCTTGCTGCTCTCGCTGGCCGTCAAACTGTGGCTGGCCACGCGGCAGATGCGCCACGTGGCGCAGCACCGCAACGCCGTGCCGGCGGCCTTTGTCGGCACCGTCACGCTGCAGGCCCACCAGAAGGCCGCCGACTACACGCTGGCCAAGGGCCGGCTGGGCCTGTTCGCCACCGCCTTCTCCACCCTGGTGCTGCTGGGCTGGACGCTCCTGGGAGGGCTGGACACCCTGAACCTCTGGCTCGTCGACCACCTGCTGCCCATCAGCGGCCCGCTGGTCTACCAGCTGGCGCTGCTGGCCGCCTTCACGCTGATCGGCGCCCTGCTCGACCTGCCGCTGGAGGCCTACAGCACCTTCCGCGTGGAGCAGCGTTTCGGCTTCAACCGCATGACACCCAAGCTCTGGCTGGCCGATCTGGCCAAGGGCGCAGCCGTGGGCGTGCTGATCGGGCTGCCGCTGGCCGCCGTCATCCTGTGGATCATGGGCGCCAGCGGCGGGCTGTGGTGGTTGTACGCCTGGATCACCTGGGTCGTGTTCAACCTCGTGCTGATGGTGCTCTACCCCACCGTCATCGCGCCGATGTTCAACAAGTTCGAGCCGCTGCCCGATGAAGCGCTGAAGCAGCGTGTGCAGGCGCTGATGCAGCGCTGCGGTTTTGCCGCCAAAGGCCTGTTCGTGATGGACGGCAGCAAACGTTCGGCCCATGCCAACGCCTATTTCACGGGCCTGGGCGCGGCCAAGCGTGTGGTGTTTTTCGACACCCTGCTGCAGCGCCTGACGCCCGGCGAGGTGGAGGCCGTGCTCGCCCACGAGCTGGGCCACTTCAAGCACAAACACGTGCTCAAGCGCATGGTCGGCATCTTCGCCTTCAGCCTGGCCGGCCTGGCGCTGCTGGGCTTTCTGGCCGGCCAGAGCGGCTTCTATGCCGGCCTGGGCGTGCAGCCCAACATCGCAGCGCCCAACGACGCGCTGGCGCTGCTGCTCTTCATGATGGCGCTGCCACCTTTCACCTACTTCATCTCGCCCCTGATGGCGCACTTCTCGCGCCGCGACGAATTCCAGGCCGATGCCTACGCCAGCGCGCAGGCCGACGGCGCCCAGCTCGCCAGCGCGCTGCTCAAGCTGCACGAAGACAACGCCGCCACATTGACGCCCGACCCGCTGTACGTGCGCTTCTACTACTCGCACCCCCCCGCTTCTGAACGGCTCGCGGCCCTGCCCGCGCCCGTCTTGAGCCACCCCCATCCCGCCCCTGCCTGAGCCCGCGACGACCGCCATGACAGCCACCCCCACGACCCTGGCCGCCCTGCACTGCCAGCCCCTGGAAGGCCAGCCGCCGATGCCGGCGGCGCAGATCGATACCCACCTCGCCGCCGCCCCCGGCTGGGCGCTGGTGGAGGGCGCCATCCAGAAACGCTACGACTTCGCCGACTACCACCGCACCATGGCCTTCGTGAACGCGGTGGCCTGGGTGGCGCACGTGGAAGACCACCACCCCGACCTGCTGGTTTCGTACAACCGCTGCACGGTGCGCTTCAACACGCACTCGGTGGGCGGCATTTCCATCAACGACTTCATCTGCGCCGCCAAGCTGGACGCGCTGCAGCCTTGACGCTGGCACCCCACCCGCCGGGCCTGGTGGTGGCCGCCCACGGCCGCCAGGTGATGGTGGAAACGCCGGAGGGCCAGCGCGTGCTGTGCCTGACCCGGGGCAAAAAGAGCGAGCTCGTCGTCGGCGACCGTGTGCGCTGGTCGACCAGCGGCGACAGCGGTGTCATCGACAGCCTGGTCGAGCGCCGCAACCTGCTCTTCCGCCAGGACGAGTGGCGCACCAAGTCCTTCGCGGCCAACCTCGACCTGCTGCTGATCCTGGTGGCGCCCGAGCCCGTGTTCAGCGAATCGCAGCTCACGCGTGCGCTCATCGCCGCCGCGGCGGCCGACATCCCGGTGTGCATCGGCCTGAACAAGACCGACCTGCCCGGCGCGCCCGTGGCGCGCGAGCGCCTGGCCCCCTACCGCGCGATGGGCACGCCCGTCATCGAACTCGCCCTCAAGCGCGAACCCGAGGCCGCGCGCGCCACGCTGGGGCCGCTGCTGGCCGGCCGCACGACGCTGGTGCTGGGCCCCAGCGGCATGGGCAAGAGCACGCTGATCAACCTGCTGGTGCCGCAGGCCGAGGCGCAGGTGGGCGAGATCTCGCAGGCGCTGAACACAGGGCGCCACACGACCACGAGCACACGCTGGTATTGGCTGGATGGTGTTGAAGCCGAGGCCGACACCCGCACCGCAGCGCGTGCCGCGCTCATCGATTCACCCGGCTTCCAGGAATTCGGCCTGCGCCAGGTGGCGCCCGAGCAGCTCGCCACGCTGATGCCCGATTACGCCGCGGCGCTGGGCCACTGCCGCTTCCACAACTGCAGCCACCTGCACGAGCCCGGCTGCGGCGTGCGAGACGCGGCGGCGCGTGGCGAGATCAGCCCGACGCGGCAGCGCATCTACGGCGAGCTGTTCGAAGAGTTGTCGCAGAAGCGCTGGTGAGCGCGGGGCTCACCAGCCCGGGCTCAGCCGACCACGTGCGCCAGCGTCAGCAGCGCCACCAGCAGCATCCACAGCACCACCGAGCGCCACACCAGGCCCACCACGCTGTGCAGGTGGCCGGCCTGGGCCGGCGCACCAGACGTGGAGCCTTGGGCATCGGCCATGCGCGCATCGCCGCCGGCGTTGAAGGTCTTGCTGCGGTCGGGCGTCACGCCCGGGGCCGCAGCCCCGCCCAGTTGCACGCCCACCGCGCCCGCGGCGGCGGCCAGGATCACGCCTTCGTTCGGGTGCTGCCACAGCGTGGCATCACGCCGCCAGCTGGCCGCGGCTTCTTCGAAGTTGCCGACAACGGCGAAGCCGAAGGCCGTCATCCGCGCGGGCACGTGGTCGATCAGGCTGAACAAGCGCTGGCTGAGGGCCAGCAGGCCGTCGTTGCCGGGTGCGTCCAGGCTGCGGTGACGGTAGCTCCAGTAGCGCGTGGAGAACTCGGCCATGCGGTAGAACACCGCGCCCATGGGCCCGAAGCCCAGCGCCGAGAACAGCACGAACCAGAAGAACACGCCGAAGACGTGGCGGTGCGCGGCCAGCAGCGCGTGTTCAATGACATGGCGCAGCACCTCGGTGCGCGGCAGTTCGCTGGCGTCGAGGTGGCGCCATTCGGCCAGCAGGCGGCGAGCTTCGTTTTCATCACCTCGCTCCAGCGCGTCGCGGATGTCGGTGAAGTAGTGGCTGAACTGGCGGAAGCCCAGCGTCAGGTACAGCAGGCCCACGTCGAAAGCCAGCGCCAGCAGCAGGCTGTAGTGGCTGATGAACAGGTGCAGGGCCCCCACCAGCACGGCCGGCGCCAAGACCGAGACGCACCACACCACCACGCGGTGATGGGGCTGGCCGGCGTCGAAATTGCGGCCGGTCCAGCGCACCCACGCCATCAGGGTTTCGTGCACCCAGTTGTCGCGCGGCAGCGGCTTGAGCTGTTCGATCAGCAGCGCGAACAGGACGGCGAAGAAACTCATCGCGGCGAATGATAGGGGCTGCTTTGCCGCACGCCGCCGGGCGTGCGATCAGGCGCTGAGAAAGCGGTACAGGTTGCGCAGCATCGCGGCCGTCGCGCCCCAGATGAAGTACTCGCGCGGCTGGCCGTCGGCACCCGCGCCAGGCCACGGCATCGAGAGGAACTGGCGTTCTTCGTTCTCGTGCGTGAAGAGGTGGCGGCGGTGGTGCGCGGGGTTCATCAGCCAGGCCAGCGGCACCTCGAAGGCCTCGGCCACCTCGAAGCTGTCCAGCGCCACCGTGTAGGGCGCCCGCACCAGCGCGATGACGGGGGTGACGACGAAACTCGTCACCGTGGTGTAGGTCGGCAGGCGGCCGATGACCTCCACCTCGTGGTGGGCCAGGCCCACTTCTTCGGCCGCCTCGCGCAAGGCCGTGGCCTCGGGGCTGCCGTCTTCCGGCTCGCTGCGGCCGCCAGGGAAGCTGATCTGCCCGGCGTGGTCGCGCAGGTGTTCGGTGCGGCGTGTCAGCAGCACGTGCAGGCCGTCGTCATCGGCGCTGGCCGGGCGCTGCACCAGCGGCACCAGCACCGCGGCATGGGACGGTTCGCGGCCGCTGAAAGGGCGGCCGTCACCGGTGAACTCGGGTTGCCAGGCCGGTGCAGCCGAAAAGCGCTGGCGCAAGGCCGCAGCGCGCAGATGGGCTGCCGGCACGGGCGGCAGGTGGGTGTCGATGCCCACCACCGGTACCGCGCGGGGGTCGAGGATGCGCGGGCGGCTCACGCCTGCACCCCAGCGAACGGGCATGAAAAAGGCCGCCCGGGGGCGGCCTTTATCGGCAGCACCCGGGTGCGGGCGCTGCGGCTCATCAAGCCAGCTTTTCTTTGATGCGCGCCGACTTGCCGCTGCGCTGACGCAGGTAGTACAGCTTGGCGCGGCGCACGTCGCCGCGGCGCTTGACTTCGATGCTCGAGATCAACGGGCTGTAGGTCTGGAAGGTACGTTCCACGCCTTCGCCGCTGGAGATCTTGCGCACGATGAAGCTGCTGTTCAGGCCGCGGTTGCGCTTGGCGATGACCACGCCTTCGTAGGCCTGCACGCGCTTGCGGGTGCCTTCAACGACGTTCACGCTGACGATCACGGTGTCGCCGGGGGCGAAGGCCGGGATGGTCTTGTTCAGGCGAGCGATTTCTTCCTGCTCGAGGATGGCAATCAGGTTCAAGGTTTTCTCCGAAGTGATCGTGTCGCGGGCTGTTGCGGAATTGTTCGCCGGGGCATCGGGCCTGAAGCCCGCGCTCCGGGCGGTGGCCCGGCAGAGGATCGAAAAGCCTACGATTATAGCCCGAGCGAGACGAGGAATCGTTCGTCCTGCTTGCTCAGGCGCCCGGCGGCACGGGCTGCCGTGATCAGTTCGGGCCGGCGGCGCGCCGTGGTTTCCAGCGAACGTTCACGCCGCCAGCGTGCGATGTCGCCATGGTGGCCCGAAAGCAGCACCGGCGGCACGGCCTGCGCCTGGCCTTCGATCTGCAGCACTTCCGGGCGGCTGAAGTGCGGGCCTTCGAGCAAGCCGTCGGAAAAACTGTCTTGCTCGTGCGAGGGCGCGGCGAGCACGCCCTCCTGCAGCCGCGCCACGGCATCGAGCAGCGCGAGGGCAGGCAGTTCGCCGCCGGAGAGCACGAAGTCGCCGAGGCTGATCTCGTGCGTGACGTGGGCGTCGAGCAGGCGCTGGTCGATGCCCTCGTAGCGGCCACACAGCAGCACCGCGCCCGGGCCCTGCGCGAAGTCTTGCACCAGCGCCTGGTCGAGGCGGCGGCCGGTGGGGGTGAAGTGCACCACGGCGGGCCGTGCCTGCTCACGGTCAGACGCCACGGCCTGCAGCGCACGCTGCAGCGGCTCGGCCAGCATCACCATGCCGGGGCCACCGCCGTAGGGGCGGTCGTCGACACGGCGGTAGTTGTCGTCGGCGAAATCGCGCAGCTGCCACAGCCGCACGTCGACCCGTCGGCTCTCGTAGGCGCGGCGCGTGATGCCGTGCTGCAGGTGCGGGGCGAAGAGCTCGGGGAAGAGCGTGATGACGTCGAAACGCATCGTGCGGGCCGCGGGGGCCTCAGGAGGCGTCAGCGTCGGGCTCAAAATCCCAGTCGACGCTGATGCGCTTGGCGCCGAGGTCGACACCGTCGACATAGGCATCGACGAAAGGGATCAGCACTTCGTCGGCCGTGGCATCGGCGGGCTGGATACGCAGCACGCAATGCGGGCCGGTTTCGATCAGACCCACCACCGCGCCCAGGGCCGTGCCGGCGCGGTTGTGCACCTGCAAGCCGATGAGATCGACCCAATAAAACTCGCCCTCGTCGGGCGTCGGGAAGCTGGAGCGTGCGATCAACACGGTGGCGCCCTTCAGCGCCTCGGCCGCGTTGCGGTCGTCCATGTCGTGCACGGTGGCGACGACACCATCGCCGTGTTCTTTGGCGGTGGCGATGCGCAGCAGCGTCGGGAAGACACCAGAGCCCGCCGCAGGCCGTGGGCCTTCGGGCGGACGCAGGAACCAGCGTTTCGACGAAAACAGCGCTTGGGGGTCGGCGGCAAAGGGCTTGACCCGGATGCCACCCTTGATGCCCCAGGCGCCCATGACGCGGCCGACTTCCACCGCGTCAGCCGGCACCGACGCGAGGTCGGTGTCGGCCGCGGCGCGGGGGGCCGTGTTCATGGGTGCAGGACCAACAACCCTCAGGCCGCCTTCTTGGCCTGGTCGACCAGGCGTGCCACGGTGGGCGACATCTGGGCGCCAACGCCAACCCAGTGGGTCAGGCGGTCCATGGCCACGCGCAGCGGCTGCTCGGCGCCCGAGGCGACGGGGTTGTAGAAACCCACGCGCTCGATAAAGCGGCCGTCACGGCGCTCGCGGCTGTCGGCCACGACGATGTTGAAGAACGGGCGCTTCTTGGCGCCGCCACGAGCCAGTCGGATCACGACCATGTGAGTTTTCCTTGGGAACAGTGCTGGGCGAACACGCCACGGGAGACACACCGGGCAAGACCACCTGGGTGGCCGGTTGACCCATCAAGCGTTCGCTTGGGGCCTACCAGCCGCGGCCGGCACCGTAGATACGCCGCCCGTGTTCCCACGTGCGACCGGCGCCGAAAACCGCGCATTATAAACTGCTCGGCTGCCCTGCTGAACTTCATCGCACAGGCACGCCTCTCAACGCCCTGCCCCACCGCCTGCCCGATGCCCTTGCGCTACCGATCCAAAACCCTCGCCACCTGGCTGGCCCTGCTGCTGGGCACGCTCGGCATTCACCGCTTCTACCTGCACGGCGCCAAAGACCTGCTCGGCTGGCTGCACCCGCTGCCCACGCTGCTGGGCCTGGCTGGCGTGGTGCGCATGCAAAACCTGGGGCAGGACGACCGCACGGCCTGGCTGCTGATCCCGGTGTTCGGGCTGATGTTTTCGCTGGCCATGCTCACGGCCATCGTCTACGCACTCACGCCCGACGAGAAGTGGGACGCCCGCCACAACCCCGGCCAACCCGGCCGCGGCACACGCTGGGGGCCCGTGCTGGCCGCCATCGTGGCGCTGCTGCTGGGCGGCGGTGTGCTGATGGGCACGATTGCCTTCGGCGGGCAGAAGTTCTTCGAATGGCAGATGGGCGCCTGAAGGGCCCCGGCCGGACCCGCGCTCAGAACACCAGCGTGCTGAGCCCGTAGAAGATCGCGGCGATCAAGGCCGTCGCCGGGATCGTGACGATCCAGGCCATCACGATGTGACCGGCCAGTCCCCAGCGCACCGCCGATGCATTGCGCACCGAGCCCACGCCGAAGATGGCGCCGGTGATGGTGTGCGTGGTGCTGACCGGCACGCCCAGACCGGTGGCCACGAAGAGCGTGATGGCGCCCCCGGTCTCGGCGCAGAAGCCGCCCACGGGCTTGAGTTTGGTGATGCGCTGGCCCATGGTCTTGACGATGCGCCAGCCGCCGAACAGCGTGCCCAGGCCGATGGCGAGGTAGCAACTCCAGATCACCCAGCCCGGCGGCATCTTGTCGCTCGCCTGGCTGTAGCCGGCGGCGATCAGCAGCAGCCAGATGATGCCGATGGTCTTCTGCGCGTCGTTGCCGCCATGGCCCAGCGAGTACATCCCGGCCGACACCAGCTGCAACCGCCGGAACACGTTGTCCACCTTGATGGGCGACATTCGCAGGCAGATCCACGACACCGCCACCATCAGCAGCGAGCCGAGCAGAAAACCCATCATCGGCGAGATGAAGATGAAGGCCACCGTCTTGAGCACCCCAGCCCACACCAGCGGCCCAGTGCCGGCCTTGGCCAGCGTGGCGCCGACGATGCCGCCGATCAGCGCATGCGAACTGCTCGAAGGGATGCCGTACCACCAGGTGATGAGGTTCCAGGCGATGGCGCCCACCAGTGCCCCGAACACCACGTGCTGGTCGACGATGCCGGGATCGACGATGCCCTTGCCCACGGTGGCCGCCACCTTGAGCTGGAAGAAGAAAATGGCGATGACGTTGAAGAAGGCCGCGAAGGCCACGGCCTGCCCCGGCTTGAGCACGCCGGTGGAGACCACGGTGGCGATGGAATTGGCCGCGTCGTGGAAGCCGTTCATGAAATCGAACAGCAGCGCCAGCACGACGAGCATCACCACCACCCAGAACGCGATGGTCACGGGTTCCATGACTGTGCCTCAGCTGTTCTCGAGCACGATGCCTTCGACGAGATTCGCAACGTCTTCGCAGCGGTCGGAAATCGATTCGAGGTGCTCGTAGACGGCCTTGAGCTTGATGAGCTGTCGCGTGTCGGGCTCTTCGCGGAACAGGCGCGACATGGCCGAACGCATCACGCGGTCGGCGTCGGATTCGAGCTGGTCGATCTCCTCGCAGGTCTTGAGCACCGACTCGGCCACCTCGGCCTCTTTCAGGCGCGGCAGCAGGGCCAGCACGCCCTGAACACGCTCACAGCAGCGCACCGAGATTTCCGAGAGCCGCAGCACCTCGTCACTCAGCGTCTGCAGGTCGTAGAGCGACATCACCTCGCTGGTGTCCTGCAGTAGATCGAGCACGTCGTCCATGCTGTTGATCAGGCGGTGGATGTGGTCGCGGTCGAGCGGCGTGATGAAACTGCGGTGCAGCAGGCGGTGCACCTCGGCCGTCACCTTGTCGGCGGCGCGCTCGCTGGCGCCCACGGCCTGGGCGTGGCGTTCACGCTCGGTGGGGTCGCCGTAGGCGCGCACCATCTCCAGGAAAGACCGCGCGCCTTCGGCGATGTGCGTGCCGTGCTCGTTGAAGAGCGCGAAGAAATTGCCTTCACGCGGCAAGAACCTGCCAAAGACCATGCTCGCTCCGGAAAGGCGCGCCGGCCCGGTGCAGGCAGCGTCACCCAATAGTCACAAAACTGTCACGGTCATTCTAGGACGGGCCTGCGCCCTGGCCGGCCAGCCCTGCGCGCGCTCACGGCGCGCCGGTCAGCACCTCGGGCAGGCGAAGCACAGCCTGCCCCGCCACCTGCGGCAGCAGTGCTTGAAGCGGCCCGAGCAGCGGGTGCTGCAGATCGGGTACCAACTCCAGCAGCGGCGCCAGCACGAAGTGGCGCTCGTGCAGGCGCGGGTGCGGCAGGGTGAGCTCAGGCGTCTCCATCACGGTTTCGCCGTGCAGCAGCAGGTCGAGGTCTAGCGTGCGCGGGGCGTTGCGGAACGGTCGTTCGCGGCCGTGCGCGTGTTCGACAGCCTGCAGCGCCTGCAGCAGTTCGAGGGGCGCGAGCGTGGTCTCCACCGTGGCCACGGCGTTCAGAAAGTCGGGGCCTCGCGCATCCACCGGCGCGCTGCGGTAGACGTGCGACACCTGCAGCAGCGCGGTGCCAGGCAGCGTTGCCAAGGCCGCCACGGCCGCACGCAGCGTGGCGCGGGCATCACCCAGGTTGGCGCCCAGGCCGATGCAGGCCCGAACGCGCGCGCTCATGCCGCGGGCGGGCCGCCTTCACCACCGCCAGCAGGCCGGGCACCGCCCGGGCGGCGGCGCCGGCGCCGGCGTTTGCGCGGGGCGGTGTTGCCTTCGGCCGTTTCGCCAGTGGATGCGTTGTCGGCCTCGTCGGCCTCGTCGGCTTCGTCATCGCCCTCGCCACCCTCGTCTGCTTCAGCGCCTGCGGCGTTGCCCGTGCGGGGCGCTTCGCCAGCGCGCGCCAGCACACGCTTGGGGCCGCGCGATGCGGGCTTCACGTCGCGCAGCAGGGCTTCGCGGTCTTCGTCATTGCCGAGGTGGAAGTCTTCCCACCAGTCGGCCAGATCTTGCGGCACCTCGCCGCAGTCGGCGCGCAGACGCAAAAAGTCATAACCGGCGCGGAAGCGCACCTGCGCCACCAGCGAGGCCGCGCCGCTGGGCGTGCGGCGCTCGAAACGCGGCTGCATCAACCAGACCTCGCGCATGTCGGCGGCCAGCTTGCCGCGGCCGGAGATGTCGCCGATGCGCGCGTCGAACACCGCGTCGATGGCCTGCTGCAGCGCCGGCACCGGCGGCTCGCCCGCGGCACGCAGCGTGGCCCAGCGCTCCTGCACGTCGTGCCACAGCATGCAGGCCAGCATGTAGCTGGGCACCACGCTGCGGTTCTCGGCCACGCGGGTGTCGGTGTCCTGCAGGGCCTGGCGCACGAACTTCTCGCGCACCGGGTTGGGCTGCGACGGGGCCAGGGCGGCGTCGAGCACCGGGAAGATGTTCAGGCTGCCGCCGATCAAGCCGAACTTGCGCAGTTGCTCCACGCTGGCCAGCGCGTGGCCGGTCTGCATCAGCTTGACCATCTCGTCGAAGAGGCGCGAGATGGGCACGTTGCTGAGCAGCGGCGCGGCCTTGGCGATGGGCTTGAGCGTGGCCGGCTCCAGCGCAAAACCCAGCTTCGCCGCGAAACGCACCACGCGGATGATGCGCACCGGGTCTTCGCGGTAGCGCGTGGCCGGGTCGCCGATCATGCGCAGCAGCCGCGCCCGCACGTCGGCCAGACCGCCGTGGTAATCGACCACGGTCTGCGTCACCGGGTCGTAGTACATCGCGTTGATGGTGAAGTCGCGCCGCGCGGCGTCTTCGATCTGCGGGCCCCAGACGTTGTCGCGCAGCACACGCCCGCTGGCGTCTACGACGTGCTTCTTGTCGGCGATCTCGCTCTTGGCGGTTTTCTCGTTGCCGGCCACGGCATCGGTGGCAGCCGGGTCCATGTAGGCGCGGAAGGTGCTCACCTCGATGGTTTCGTGCTCGCGCCCGCGGCCGAAGACCACGTGCACCAGGCGGAAGCGGCGGCCGATGATGAAGGCGCGGCGGAACAGCGACTTCACCTGCTCGGGCGTGGCGTCGGTGGCAACGTCGAAGTCTTTCGGGCGCATGCCCACCAGCAGGTCGCGCACAGCGCCGCCGACGATGTAGGCCTCGTAGCCCGCATCTTTCAGTGTCTTCACCACGCGCACGGCGTTGGCGTCGAGCAAGGTGGGGTCGATGCGGTGTTCGCTGGCCGGCACCTCGGTGCGTTGGCCCAGCGGAATGGGCGGCTCGGTGGCGGCTGCGGCCGCTGCTGCCGGTGCGCCGGGTGTTTCGCCCTGGCCCAGCAGGCGCTGGATGAATTTTTTGATCATGGGAAGAGCTTCAGGACAGGCCAGCCGCGCTCGAGCGCGATGCGCTCCAGCGCCGGGCCTGGGTTGGTGGCCACGGGGTTGCTGACGTGCTCGAGCAGCGGCAGGTCGTTGGTGGAATCGCTGTAGAAAGTGCAGCGCTCGAATTCGGCCAGGCTTTGCCCACGGGCCGCCAGCCAAGCCTGCACGCGGGTGATCTTGCCTTCGCGGAAAGACGGCACACCTTCGATGCGGCCGGTCACGCGGCCATCGCCATCACGCTGCAGCGTGGTGGCGATGAGTTCGTCCACGCCAAAAAGCCGGGCGATCGGCCGCGTGACGAAATCGTTGGTGGCCGTCACCACCGCCAGCAGATCGCCGGCCTCGCGGTGGCGCTGCACCAGGTCCAGCGCCTGCGGGTGCAGCATGGGCCGCACGATGATCTCGAGGAAACGCTCCGTGGCCTTTGCCAGCTCGGCCGGGCTGCGTTCGCGCCAGGCCGAGGTGGCGAAATCGACATAGGCGTCGATGTCGAGCCGGCCGGCCAGGTAGTCTTCGTAGAAACCGTCGTTGCGGCGGCGAAAGGTGCCGGCATCGGCCCAGCCCAGCGTGATGAGGAACTCGCCGAAGGCATGGTCGCTGTCTTTCGGGATCAGCGTGCCATCGAGGTCGAAGAGGGCCAGGTTCATGCGGCAGGCACCTCGTCGGCAGCGGCCGTGCCGCCGGGCTGTTCGGCCAGCATGCGGCGCAGCAAGGGCACGGTCAGGCGCCGGCCCTCTGCAAGGGCAAAGCTGTCGAGGCGGTCGAAAAGCTTCATCAGGTGCCCCAGGTCGCGGGGGAAATGGGTGAGCAAATGGTCCATCAGTTCGTCTGGCAGCAGGATGCCGCGGCGGTCGCCCTCGCGACGCAGCGCGGCGCGGGTCTCGGCATCGCTCAAGGGCTGCAGCGCGAAGACATGGCCCCAGGCCAACCGTGTGCGCAGGTCGTCGCGCAGCGGCAGGTCCACCGGCGGCAGCCGGCCGGCGGCGGCCACCTGCACGGCGTGCGTGGTGGCGTCGATGAACAACGCGAAGGCCGCCTGCTGCGCCGCTGGCGACAGCGCTTCGCAGCGGTCGATGACCACCAGGGCCCAGTCGGGCTGCAGCGTCCAGGGCAGCGGCTCGTCGGCGTCGAACCAGCCCACGCGCTGGCCTTCGGCCTGGCAGCGCGCTGCCAGGCCGCGCAACAAGTGCGTCTTGCCCGTGCCTGAAGCACCCCACAGATAGACCGGGGCGGCTGGCAGCAGCAGCGCCTGCAAATGCTGCAAGGCCGCGGCATTGCCACCGGGCAGGAAGTTCTGCAGGTCGGGCGCGGGCGCAGGGCCGATGGGCAGCGGAATCTGCTTCATGGGCGGCAAGCGGGCTTCAAGGTGCATGGCGCCGGCGGGCCCGGTCGGCCGTGGGCGCATCGGCACGCGCAGCGTCGGCGCGCAAGGCCTCGCCGAGCGCCAAAGCCTGCGCTGCGGCGTCGTGCTCGCCCAACCGCGCATGGACCAGGGCCAGCTCCTGGTGCTCGGCCCAGGCATGCGGCAACACCAGCACCAGCCGGCGCTGCACGGCCAGCCAGCGCGGCAGGTCGCCGGCCTGGCGGTGGATCTCCCGCAGGTTGCGCAGCAGCCGCGCCAGCATCTCGCTGGCGCTGGCGGCCTGCAGCCAGGCGGCCAGCGTGGGCGCGCTGAAACCGGCATCGGGGGCGCGGCGGAAGGGCAGCAGGCGCTCTTCCAGCGCTTCGCGCGTGAGCGACTGGCCCGTGAAGGGGTCGATCACCACCTCGCCACCCGCCACCGCCAGCTTCACCAGGAAGTGCCCGGGGAAAGACACGCCCTGCACCGCCAGCCCCAGCGGCCGCGCGATCTCGATGTACAGCAGCGCCAGCGTCAGCGGGATGCCGCGCCGTGTGCGCAGCACTTCGGGCAGCAGGCTGTTGCGGGGGTCGTGGTAGTCGTTGACGTTGCCGGCGAACCCAAGTTCGTGGAAGAAGTACTGGTTCAGCAGGCGCAGGCGCTGCAGCGGGGCGGCATCGGCCGGCACGCGGCGGCACAGGCGCTCGGCGAGGGTGTCCACCTCGGCCAATGCGGCCTGCACATCAAGGCCGGGCATCTCGTCCTGCGCCACGGCGACGGCCGCTTCCAGCAGGGGCAGGCTGGCATCGTCGGCCACCAGCGAGGCAAAAAATTCAAGCGCGCTGGGCGCTGCAAACTGCACGGGCGGGGGCACAGGCAAGGACATCCGGTGCAGTTTAGGTCAGCCGCGGCGCATGAACTGCCGCAGGCGCAGCCCGCAGGCGGCCAGCACGCCGAAGTACAGCAGCGCCACGCCACCCAGCACGCCGGCCACGGCCGCCACGCGCAAGGCCCATTGCGCCTGCAGGCCCACCCAGTCGATACCCGCTGCAGCCGCGGCCAGCGCGGCGCCCAGCACCAGGTTGGCCAACAGCACCTTGGCCGCGAAACCCAGCCAACCCGGCTGCGGCCTGTAGGTGCCCGCGCGCAGCAGGCCGCCCAGCAGCAGACCGGCGTTGACCAGCGCCCCCAGGCCGATGCTCAGCGCCAGCCCGGCATGGCCCAGCCATGGCACGAGCACCACGTTCAGCGCCTGCGTGGCCACGAGCACACCGATGGCAATCTTCACTGGGGTGCGGATGTCCTGCCGAGCGAAAAAGGCGGGCGCCAGCACCTTGATGGCCACCAGCCCGAGCAGGCCGACTCCATAGCCGCGCAGCGCCAGCACCGTCATGGCCACGTCTTCGGCGCGGAAGGCGCCGTAATGGAAGAGCACGGCCACCAGCGCTTGCGGAAAGATCAGCAGCGCCAACGCGCTGGGCAGGGCCAGCAGCAACACAAGGCGCAGGCCCCAGTCGACCATGCCCGAGAAGGCGGCCGTGTCCTGACGCGCCTGCGCGGCCGAAAGCTGCGGCAGCAGCACCACGCCCATGGCCACACCCAGCAGCGCGGTCGGGAACTCCATCAGCCGGTCGGCATAGGTCAGCCACGACACCGCCCCCACGGCCACGTGCGAGGCGATCTGCGTGTTGATCAACAGAGAGAGCTGCGCCACCGACACCCCCAGCAGTGCCGGCGCCATCTGCTTCAGCACCCGCTTGACACCAGGGTGCCGCCAGGCCGCGGCTATGCGCGCCGGCGTCAGGCCGATGCGCGGCAGGCAGCCTACACGCACCAGCGCCGGTATCTGCACCGCCGCCTGCAGCAGGCCACCGGCCATCACGCCCAGGGCCAGGGCCAGCACCGGGTCGTGGCCCCAGCGTGGCATCAGCGGCGCCAGCCACCAGGCCGCGGCAATGACGCTCAGGTTCAGCAGCACCGGCGTGATGGCCGGCACGACAAACTGCTTCCAGGTGTTCAGGATGGCCGCGGCCAGCGCCACCATCGACATGAAGCCGATGTAGGGGAACATCCAGCGCGTGAGCAGCACGGCCGTGTCGAAACGCTCCAGGCCCGATCCCATCATCCACACCAGCACCGGCGCGCCGGCCACGCCCACCACGCAGGTGGCCAGCAGCACCCAGGCCAGCACGGTGGCCACGGCGTCCACCAGCAAGCGGGTCGGCGCATCACCCTCGGTGGCGCGCGTGGCCGCCAGCAGCGGTACGAAGGCCTGCGAAAACGCACCTTCGGCGAAGAGCCGCCGGAACAGATTGGGGATGCGGAAAGCGACGTTGAAGGCGTCGGTGACGGCGCTGGCGCCGAAGGTGGCGGCCACGAGTTGCTCACGCACCAGGCCCGTGATGCGCGAGATCAGCGTCATCAACGAAACGGTGGAGGCGGCCTTGAGCAGGTTCACAAGGGGCGCGAGTATAGAGACGCCGGCAGCTGCGCTACCGCAAGGCCGCGTCAGCATGCTATACTCGACAGTCTTTGCACCTTCACGACCAGTTCGAAAGCTGAATCTAAAGCATGGCCACTTCGTCCAAAGCCAAGAAGAAAACCGTTCGCCTCGCCTCGGGCCGCAAGCGCGCCCGCCAGGACGTGAAGCTGAACGCCGCCAACACCTCGCTGCGCTCGCGCTCGCGCTTCCGCACCGTCGTCAAGAACGTGCAGAAGGCTGTGCTGGGTGGCGACAAGTCCAAAGCTACCGACACCTTCAAGACCGCCCAGAGTGTCATCGACTCGGTCGCTGACAAGGGCATCTTCCACAAGAACAAGGCTGCTCGCCTGAAGAGCCGTCTGGCCGCCAAGGTCAAGGCGCTGGCGCTCGCCGCCTGACGAACCGGTCGATCAGGTGCAAGAACAAGGGCCCGCAACAGCGGGCCCTTTGTTTTTGGTGGCACCGGGTTCAGCCAGCGCCAGTGTCAGGGGTGGTTTCGGTCACACGCAGGTGGTTGTCCCGCGCAAAGTTCATGACGAAATCCCAGGCCATGGGCTCGATGCCCTGCAGCGCCTCGCTGACGATCACGCACTTCACCCCTGCGACCACTTGGGGCACGCAGTAGGGCGAATAACCGATGTAGGCAGCGATGCCCCCGGCGCCGCCGCCCGGCCTGAAACAGGACATGGCACCGGCCAGGCGCTCGGCCCAGTCGCTGGGCCGGAAGGTGCGGCCCTCGAGGGTCAGGCCCTGGATGGTGAACTGGCGGGGTTTTTGGAAGCTCATCGGAGGCGGCCGGCCTCGTGGGCCTGCCGGGTTCAAGCGCAGGCGCCTGGGGGGCCCATGCAGGGCCTGCATTGTGCCTTGGGTTTGTTGCGTCGCAGCATCCATGCCGGGCCCTCGGGCCTGAAGGGCCTGGATGTGCATCGACGCCTTGGGGCCCACCTTTAGAATTCGCAATGCCGGAGCGTGACGGAAACGTCAGCGCCGGCATTTTGTTCTGGGGCCTGGAAGGAACGACGATGAACGCACCCGAGACCGCGCTGGCCAACACGCTGGCCGCAGCCCAAGCCACCCCGGCAGCCGCGGCTGCCCCCGCGCGCCCGATGCCGCACGTGCTGAACACCTACGGCCGCCTGCCGATCGCGCTGTCGCACGGCCAGGGCTGCTGGGTCTGGGACACCCACGGCAAGCGCTACCTCGATGGCCTGGGCGGCATCGCCGTCAACACCCTGGGCCACAACCACGCCAAGCTCGTGCCGGCGCTGCAGCACCAGCTCACGCAGCTGATCCACTGCAGCAACTACTACGAGATCCCGCTGCAAGAGCAACTCGCCGCCAAGCTGTGCGAGATCTCCGGCTTGGCCGGGGCCTTCTTCTGCAACAGCGGGCTGGAGGCCAACGAGGCGGCGCTGAAGATCGCGCGCAAGTTCGGCCACGACAAAGGCATCGAACGCCCCGAGGTCATCGTCTACGAAAAGGCCTTCCACGGCCGCAGCATTGCCACGCTCTCGGCCACCGGCAACCCCAAGGTACAGGCCGGCTTCGGCCCGCTGGTGGAAGGATTTGTGCGCGTGCCGCTGAACGACTTGGCTGCAGTGGAAGCGGTGGCCCACAGCAACCCGAACGTGGTGGCCGTGTTCCTGGAAACCATCCAGGGCGAAGGCGGGGTGAACCCCGCGCGCTGGGAGTACCTGCAAGGCCTGCGCCGCCTGTGCGACCAGCAAGGCTGGCTGCTGATGCTCGACGAGGTGCAGTGCGGCATTGGCCGCACTGGCAAGTGGTTCGCACACCAGTGGGCCGGCATCCAGCCTGACGTGATGCCGCTGGCCAAGGGCCTGGGCTCGGGCGTGCCCATCGGCGCTGTGGTCTGCGGGCCGCGTGCGCTGAACGTGCTGGGCCCGGGCAACCACGGCACCACCTTCGGCGGCAACCCGCTGGCCATGCGCGCCGGTGTGGAAACGCTGCGCATCTGCGAAGAAGACGGGCTGCTGGCCAACGCCGCCACCGTGGGCACGCTGCTGCGCGAAGGCCTGCAGCGCGAGCTGGGGCACTTGGCAGGTGTGAAAGAGATCCGCGGCGCCGGGCTGATGATCGGCATCGAGCTTGACCGCCCCTGCGGCGTGCTGCTGGGCCGCGCAGCCGAGGCCGGCTTGTTGATCAGCGTGACGGCGGACAAGGTGATCCGCATCGTGCCGCCGCTCATCCTCACGGCCCAAGAGGCGGCGCAGATCGTTGTCATCCTCGCGCCACTGGTGCAGGCCTTCCTGGCCGAAACGGCTTGAAGCGGAGAGGCTGCGCGTGAAACCGGGTCATTCGCTGATGCGCCACTACCTGCAGTTCAAGGACCTGCGGGCCGAGGAATACGGCTACCTCTTCGAACGCGCCAGGATCATCAAGACGCGCTTCAAGAACTACGAGAAGTACCAGCCTCTCGTCGACCGCACGCTGGCGATGATCTTCGAGAAGGCCAGCACGCGCACGCGCGTCAGCTTCGAAGCCGGCATGTACCAGATGGGCGGCTCGGTGGTGAACCTCACCAGCGGCGACAGCCAGTTCGGCCGCGACGAGCCGGTGGAAGACGCTGCGCGCGTGATCAGCCGCATGGTCGATATCGTGATGATCCGCACCTTCGAGCAGGCGAAGATCGAACGTTTCGCCGCCAACTCGCGCGTGCCGGTGATCAACGGGCTGACCAACGAGTACCACCCCTGCCAGATCCTGGCCGACGTGTTCACCTTCCAGGAACACCGCGGCTCCATCCAGGGCAAGGTGGTGGCCTGGGTGGGCGATGGCAACAACATGGCCAACACCTGGCTGCAGGCGGCCGACATCCTGGGCTTCACGCTGCACGTGAGCACGCCCAGCGGCTACGAGTTGGACGCACGCCTGTCGACGCTGGCCAACCCCGGCTGCCTGAAGGTGTTCAAGAGCCCGGCCGCGGCTTGCGCTGGCGCGCACCTCGTCACCACCGACGTGTGGACGAGCATGGGCTACGAGGCCGAAAACGCAGCCCGCCAGGCCGCCTTCGCCGACTGGTGCGTGGACACGCAGATGATGCAACTCGCCCAGCCCGATGCCCTCTTCATGCACTGCCTGCCCGCGCACCGCGGCGAAGAGGTGGCCGCCGAGGTCATCGACGGCCCGCAGAGCGTGGTGTGGGACGAAGCCGAGAACCGCATGCACGTGCAGAAGGCGCTGATGGAGTACCTGCTGCTGGGCCGCATCGGCTGAGCCACTCCGCCGGCCTTGCGCGCGACGCGGGCCGGGTTCAGCTGCGCACGAAGGCCGTGACCAGCGGCTCGTCGCCCACCTGGCGGCTGCAATGGCCGTGCAGTTGTGGATCGAAGGTGGCGCCCTCGGGCAGTGTGTCGGCCGAGTAGAAATGGTCCCCGGGCTTGAACAGGCGCGTGCTGCCGTCCTGCAGGCCGATCTCCATCATGCCGCCCAGCACGAAGAGCCACTGCGGCGCCCCGGTGCAGTGGAACTCGCTGCGAAAGCCCACCGGGCTCATGCGCAGTTGCAAGCCGCCGCTGGGCATCAGCGCCGACAGCCGCGCCTGCGGCTTGCCTTCGGTAAGCGGGATGACTTGCTCGCGGAAGCGCGCGCGGCCGTCGGTGTCGGTATAGAGGATGACCTGGGTGAATTCCATGGGGTGCTGCCTGCGGGACGCAAAACCAGCATGGTGCATCATCGCCGCCGCCCTTCACTCCTCGGCTGCCCTTCATGACCCAGATTGCTCTTGTCACCGGTGCTGGCAGCGGCATCGGCCAGGCCTGCGCCACCGCGCTCTTGCGCGAGGGCTGGCAGGTGGTGTTCGTCGGCCGCCGCGAAAGCACGCTGCAGGCTGCCATCACCGCGGCCGGCGCGGCCGGCATCGACACCTCGAGAGCCACCGCCCTGCCCTGCGACGTGGCCGACCCCGCCGCCGTGCGCCAGCTCTTCGACACCGTGGCGCAGCGTTTCGGCCGCCTCGACCTGCTCTTCAACAACGCCGGCATCATGCTGCCCGGCACGCTGCCCGACGCCTACAGCGACGAAGCCTGGCAGCAGGCCGTCAACATCAACTTGAACGGCGCCTTCTACTGCCTGAGCAACGCCTTCCGGCTGATGCGCACGCAGCAGCCCATGGGCGGCCGCATCATCAACAACGGCAGCATCTCGGCGCACGCGCCGCGCCCGGGCAGCATGGCCTACACGGCCACCAAACACGCCATCACGGGCCTGACCAAATCGGCCTCGCTCGACGGCCGCGCCTTCGACATCGCGGTCGGCCAGATCGACATCGGCAACGTCGCCAGCGACATGACGGCGCGCATGGCGGTGGGCGTGCCGCAGCCCGACGGCAGCGTGCGGCCAGAAGCGCGCATGGACCTGCAAGCCGTGGTGGACAGCTTCATGGCCATGGTGCGCCTGCCGCCTTCGGCCAACGTGCTGTTCATGACGGTGATGGCCACCAAGATGCCTTTTGTCGGCCGCGGCTGACCCTCCTTTTTCATCCCACACCAACACCCGATGAAACTGCTGCGCCACGGCCCCAAGGGCCAGGAACGCCCCGCCCTGCTCGACGCCCAAGGCCGCGTGCGCTGCTTGCATGCACTGCTGGGCGATATCAACCCGGCCACGCTGGCACCCGCGGCGCTGACCGCGCTGGCCCGCATCGACGTGCAGAGCCTGCCCGAGGTGCCGCAGGGCCGGCTGGCTGTGCCCTGGTCGGGTTTGGGCAAGTTCGTCGCGATCGGCCTGAACTACGCCGACCACGCGGCCGAATCGGGCCTGCCCGTGCCCAAGGAGCCCATCGTCTTCATGAAGACGCTGAACTGCGCGGTGGGCGCCGAGCACCCCGTGGTGCTGCCGCAGGGCTCGGTGAAGGCCGATTGGGAGGTGGAGCTGGGTGTGGTCATCGGCACACGCGCCCGCTATGTCAGCGAAGACCAGGCGCTGCAGCACGTCGCCGGCTACTGCGTCGTCAACGACATCTCCGAGCGCGAGTTCCAGCTCGAACGCGGCAGCCAGTGGGACAAGGGCAAGGGCTGCGACACCTTCGGCCCCATCGGCCCCTGGCTGGTGACGGCCGACGAAGTGGGCGACCCGCAGCAACTGGGCCTGTGGCTGGACGTGAACGGCCGCCGCTGCCAGACCGGCAACACGGCCACGATGGTCTTCGGCGTGGCGCAGATCGTGAGCTACCTCAGCCGCTTCATGACGCTGGAGCCTGGCGACCTCATCACCACCGGCACACCACCGGGCGTGGGCATGGGCATGAAACCCGCGCCGGTGTACCTGCGGCCGGGCGATGTGATGACGCTGGGCATCGACGGGCTCGGCCAGCAGCGGCAGGTGGTGCACGCCTGGGATCCAGCGCTCATCGACGCTTGATACGACGGTTGCGCGACCGCTGCGGGCACGCCGGGCAAGGCCTCGGCTATGCTTCCTCGCACCCCAAGAGGGAACGAGGAAGCCCATGAAAGAACCCATCCTGCGGACCTTTCGCGTCCGGATCGCCCCTTGGGCCTTGGCCCTCGCGGGCCTGACCACAGCCACGGTCGCCGCCGCGCAAACGGCCCCGACAGGCGGCGATTTGCCGGTCGGGGCCGTCACCAGCGCACCCGCTGCAGGCAGGGCCGACGTGTCCCCGGTGATGCGCCCCCCAGCGGTGGACACCCTGGCCACCATCCGCAAGCGCGGGGTCCTGAGGGTGGGCGTGATCACCGTCGACCCGATGGTGATGCGCAGCGCCAACGGCGAGTTCAGCGGCTACAGCATCGACCTCATGCGCCGCATGGCGCAGGAGATGGATGTGCCGGTGGAGTTCATCGAGACCCGGGCGCTCTTCATGATGCAAGAGCTGCTCGACAGCCGCTTCGACCTGCTCGCCACCGGCCTGTGGATGACCACAGAGCGCGCGATGATCATCAACTTCAGCGAGCCTGCTGCCAGCGAAGGTGTGCACCTCGTGGCCAGCCGGGCCCGCGCCGGCAAACGGCTGCAGTTGGCCGATTACAACCAGCCTGACGTGAAGATCGCGGTCTTCTCGAACACCGCGCAGGAGAAGCTGGCGCGTCGGCTCTTTCCCAAGGCCCAGGTGATGCGGGTGGACGGCAACGAACTGCTGCCCGTGATCCAGGGTGCTGCACATGCCGCGCTGGTGCCCACCCTGGCGCCGGCAACGCTGCTGACGCGGGCGCCCGACAAGCTTTTCCTGCCGCAGGGTGAGCAGGCCTTGAGCCACACCCCCGTGGCCCTGGGTCTGCGCAAAGGCGACCCCGATTTCCTCAACTTCCTGAACACCTGGCTCAGGCTGCGCCGCGGCGAAGGCTGGCTCGACGAGCGGGCGGCTTACTGGGCCTCGCAGGCACCGCAAGCCCTGCAAGGCCGCTGAGGCGACACAAGCGCGACTTGCCGCGGGCGCGGGTTCAGCGGGCCCGCGCGAAGGTGTCGCATTGCGCGATGCTGCCGCCTTCCAGCCCGCGGCGGAACCAGCTCACCCGCTGCGCGCTGGTGCCGTGCGTGAAACTCTCGGGCACCACGTGGCCTTGCGAGGCCTTCTGCAGCGTGTCGTCGCCGATCTGCGCGGCGGCGCGCAGGCCTTCTTCGATGTCGCCCGGCTCCAGCCAGCCCTTGCTGCGCTGCGAGTGATGGGCCCACACGCCGGCCAGGCAGTCGGCCTGCAGTTCCACGCGCACCGACATCGCGTTCTGCTGCGCCTGCGAACTGCGGCCGCGCAGCGCATCGACCTTGCCGGTCACGCCCATCAGGTTCTGCACGTGGTGGGCAACTTCGTGCGCGATGACGTAGGCCTGCGCAAAGTCGCCCGGTGCGCCGAGGCGGCGCGAGAGCGTGTCGAAGAAGTCGAGGTCGATGTAGATCTGGCCGTCGCCAGGACAATAGAACGGGCCCATGGCGCTGTTGCCGCTGCCGCAGGCCGTGGGGGTGGCCCCGCGGAAGAGCACCAGCGTCGGCGCCTCGTAGCGGCTGCCCGCGGCCTGGAAGAGTTGCGTCCAGACGCGCTCGGTGTCCTTGAACACGGTGGACGTGAAAACCGCCGGCTTGTCCTGCAAGGGTGCTGCGGCGCCCGCCGGCGGCGTCTGTGAGGTGGGTGCGCCGCCGGCCAGGCCGCCTTCACCGCCGAGCAGGCCCAGCACCGTCATCGGGTTGATGCCGAAGAGCCAGCCCGCCACCAGTGCGACGACGATGGCACCCAGCCCCAGCTTGCGCCCGCCGCCCCCCGGCCCGCGCATGCCGCCCCCAGCACCCATGCCGCGGCGGTCTTCGACCCTGTCGCTTTGTTCGTGGCCTTCCCACTTCATCGCCCTGCCCTCCTGGCGCGGGCGAGGCCCGGCCGGGGCATTCTGCCTGCCCGTCGCGCGGGCCTGGCCCGCCTTCAGTGCAAGAGTGGCGAAGGGCTCGCGTTGCGGTCGTAGGCTTCGAAAAGCCGCAGTGCGGTGCTGCGCAACCGTTCGTCGCTGCTGGTGTGGGCCGTGGCCAGGCACTGGTAGGCGTAGGCCGTGTCCACGCACATGCGCGGCAGGTCGACCTCCCAGCCCTCGTAGTTCATCAGGCGCCGAAAGCGCGCCATCTCGATGATGGGCAGGGCCAGCACCGGCGCCAGCACGGCGGTGACGGGGTGGGCTTCGGCTGGGCGGTCGGCTCGGGCTTCGGGCTGCGGCATCGCGGTCTCCGGTGCCGGCACGGTGCCGGCGTGTGGCTCCGATGCTCGCAGCCCGGCACGCCGGCATGCCCTTGAACAAGGGCCGCAAAACCGGCCACTTCAGGCCCTCGGCGGCCCGGGTGCCCTCAGGTCTTGGGCAAGGTCACGCCGCGCTGGCCCTGGTATTTGCCGCCGCGGTCTTTGTAGCTGGTTTCGCAGACCTCGTCGCTCTCGAAGAACAGCACCTGGGCGCAGCCCTCGCCAGCGTAGATCTTGGCCGGCAGCGGCGTGGTGTTGCTGAACTCCAGCGTCACATAGCCCTCCCACTCGGGCTCGAAGGGCGTGACGTTGACGATGATGCCGCAGCGCGCGTACGTGCTCTTGCCCAGGCAGATGGTCAGCACGTTGCGCGGGATGCGGAAGTACTCCACCGTGCGCGCCAGCGCGAAGCTGTTGGGCGGGATGATGCAGACATCGCTCTCGATGTCGACGAAGCTCTTCTCGTCGAAGTTCTTCGGGTCCACCACCGTGCTGTAGATGTTGGTGAAGACCTTGAATTCCGGCGCGCAGCGGATGTCGTAGCCGTAGCTGCTGGTGCCGTAGCTCACGATGCGCGACCCGTTGGCCGACTGGCGCACCTGGCCGGGCTCGAAGGGCTCGATCATCCCGTGCTCTTCGGCCATGCGCCGTATCCACTTGTCGCTCTTGATCGTCATGCGCATCCCGGGTTGTGCCTAGCAACTGTGATTCTAGGAGGGCTGCGCTAGCATCTGCCGCTTGCAAGGAGCACGTGCATGGCCACCCCGTTTCGCAGCGCCACCGACCTGTTGTCGCAGTACGCCGAGTACCACCGCGACCGTCGCAACATCGCCACCCACTTCGTCGGCGTGCCCATGATCATGTTCGGCGCGCTGGTGCTGCTGTCGCGCCCGGCCTTCGAACTGGGCGGTGTGCTGTTCACGCCGGCCTGGCTGCTGCTGGCCTTGGTCATCGTCTGGACCTTGAGCCGCGGCGCTGCGGCACTCGGCCTGGTCACGGCCGCGGTCTGGCTGGCACTCGCGTGGCTGGCGCACCGCGTGGAAGGCGGCACGGGCACCTGGCTGGCCTGGGGCGCGGGATTTTTCGTCGTCGGCTGGGTGATCCAGTTCGTCGGCCACTATTACGAGGGCCGCAAGCCGGCCTTTGTCGATGACCTCGTGGGCCTTTTCGTGGCGCCGATGTTCGTGCTGTTGGAGATGCTGGCCCCTGCGGGCCTCTTCCGCAGCCTGATGGCCGAAGTGGAGCGCCGCGCCGGCCCCACCGTGCTGCGCGATCTCGCCCACCCCGCCACCCGATGAGCCTGACGATGCCGGGCGCGGTGCTCGTCATGGGCGCCGGCTCGGTGGGCTGCTACATCGGCGGCCAGTTGCTGCGCGCCGGCGCCGATGTTCATTTCGTCGCCCGCCCGCGGGTGCTGCATGCCCTGCGTGAACACGGCCTGACCGGCACCGATCTCGAAGGCGGCCGCGCCCACACCCCGGCGGCCGCGCTGCAGGTGCATGGCAGCGTGCCCGCTGGTCTGGCGCCAGCCCTGGTGCTGCTGTGCGTCAAGAGCGGCGCCAGCGCCGAGGCGGCTGCCGAACTCGCCGCGGTGCTGCCGGCTGGCACGCCGGTGCTCTCGCTGCAGAACGGTGTGGCCAATGCCGAGGTCGGCGCGGCCGCCGCCCCGGCGCTGGCCTGGCTGCCGGGCATGGTGCCCTTCAACATCGCCGAAATCGGCCCTGGGCACTTCCACCGCGGCACCACCGGGCCGCTGGCGGCACAAGCCGCGCCGGCCTTGCAGCCTTGGGTGCCGGTGTTCCAGGCGGCGGGCCTGCGCCTGAAGCTGCACGACGACCTGCGCCCCGTGCAATGGGGCAAGCTGCTGCTGAACCTGAACAACCCGGTCAACGCGCTTTCCGGCCTGCCCCTGCGCGCCGAATTGCTCGACCGCGACTGCCGTGTCGTCTTCGCCGCGCTGCAGAAGGAAGCCCTGGCCGCGCTGCGCGCCGCCGGCATCGCGCCTGCGCAGATGACGGCGCTGCGCCCCGCGCGCCTGCCGCTCGTGCTGCAGCTGCCAAACTGGCTGTTCACGCGCGTGGCCTCTCGCATGCTGCGCATCGACGACAAGGCGCGCAGCAGCATGGCCGACGACCTGGCCCTGGGGCGCCCCACCGAGGTGGACGCGATCTGCGGTGCGGTGGTGCGCCTGGCCCAGGCGCACGGCCTGCAGGCGCCACGCTGCGCCCAGATGGTGGATTTGCTGAGCCTGCCCAAGCCGGTACCGCTGGGCGGGCGCGGGCTGCGGCGCGCGCTCGGGCTGTGAAGTCGCGCTGCGCGGGTTCAGCGCGGGCCTGAGGCCGCTTCCGCGCCCTGCCAGGGCAGTTCGCCACGCAAGAACTGTGTCGCCTCGGGCGGCAGGGTGTCGGTGAAAAAGCGCTGCACAGGCAGGTCGACCACGAGCCTGCCGCCTTCCATGTAGGCCACGCGCGTGGCCAGGCGTTTGGCCTGGCCGAGGTTGTGCGTGCTCATCACCACGGTCGTGCCCTCGGCGCCGATCTCGGCCACCAGCGTTTCCACCTCGCGTTTGGCGCTGGGGTCGAGGTGGGCCGTGGGCTCGTCGAGCAGCAGCACCTGCGGGCGCAGCGCCCAGGCGCGCGCGATGGCCAGGCGCTGCTGCTGCCCGCCCGAGAGCGCGTGCGCCGGCCGCTCGGCCAGCCCCTCCAGGCCCACGCGTTGCAGCGCCTGCAAGCAGCGGCGCTGGCGTTCCGCGCGCGGCACACCGCGCAGCCACAGGCCCAGGCGCAGGTTGGCCTGCACCGAGAGGCTCAGCATGAAGGGTTTCTGGAACACCATCGCCAGCGTCGGCGCGGCCTGCCCCGGCGCGCTGTGCAGCACACGCTGGCCCGTGCAAGGCACCAGGCCGTGCAGCGCGCGCAGCAGTGTCGTCTTGCCCGAACCGTTGGCGCCCACCAGCAGCAGCCGCTCGCCCTGCGCCAGTTGCAGGTTCAGCGGATGCAAGGCCTGCACCGGCCCGAAACGCACGGCCGCGCCGTGCAGCGAGATCAACAGCGGCGCCTGCGCGGGCGTGCTCAAGCCAGCGCCTCCGGCCCGCGCAGGGCCGTGCCGCCGCGCCACTGCAGCGCACCGATCACGAGGTTGACCACGCCCACCACGGCCAGCAGCACCACGCCGAGCGCCAGGGCCAGCGGCAGGTCGCCCTTGCTGGTTTCCAGCGCGATGGCAGTGGTCATCACGCGTGTGACACCGTCGATGTTGCCGCCCACGATCATCACCGCACCCACCTCGGCAATGGCGCGGCCGAAGGCCGTGAGCAGCACCGTGAGCACGCCCACGCGCGTGTGCAGCAGCATCAGCCCGGCGGCCTGCAGCGGCGTGGCGCCCAGCGAACGCAGCTGGTCGCCGCCCTGGGCCATGGCTTCCAGCACCAGGCGGCGCGCCAATGCGGCGATCAGCGGCACGACGAGGATGCTCTGCGCGATGACCATCGCCGTCGGCGTGAAGAGGATGCCCCAGTGCCCCAGCGGCCCCGCGCGCGAGAGCAAGAGGTACACGGCCAGCCCCACCACCACCGAAGGCAGGGCGAGCAGCGTGTTCAGCGCCCACACCAGCACCGCGTGGCCGGGCACGCGTGCCACGGCCAGCCAGGCACCCAGCAGCAGGCCGAACACGGCCCCCACCGCGCAGGCCAGGCCGCTGACCTGCAGCGACAGGCCCACGATGTGCAGCAAGGCCGCGTCCAGGCCCAGGATGAGCTGGGCCGCGAGCTGCAGGCTGTCGGAGACGGTGTTCATGGGTGGCGAGGGCGCCGCGGGCAAAGCGCGGGATTCTGCCGCCAGCGCGGCGGCCGACCGATAGGCACGGGCTTGCATAGGCCGCGCCGGCTGCGCCCTGGGCACAGGCAAAATCGATGCACCGGCGCACGCCGCCCGGCCCGCCACGTTTTCCGCTGCACCCACCGCATGCCCGACCCCCGCACCGAACTCGGCGTTTCGCCCCTGATGGCGGGTGACCGCAACCTCAGCGTCGACGAAGCGCGCGCCGCCATCGCCGCGGCGCTGCAGCCGATCACCGCGCACGAAACCGTGCCACTGCCGCAGGCCCTGGGCCGCGTGCTGGCAGCCGACCTGCTGTCGCCCATCGACGTGCCCGCCCACGACAACTCGGCCATGGACGGCTACGCCTTCGCCGGCCAGGCGCTGCAGGCCAGCGCGACCACCACGCTGCGTGCCGTCGGCACGCTCTTCGCCGGCGCGCCCTGGGCGGGCGCCGTGGGCGCTGGCGAGTGCCTGCGCATCATGACGGGCGCGGTGATGCCCACCGGGCTGGACACCGTGGTGCCGCTGGAGCTGTGCCGCGTGCAGGCGCAGCCGGGCGGCGATCTCGTGCACATCGAGCCAGGCGTCATCCGCACCGGCGAGAACCGCCGCCACCGCGGCGAAGACCTGGCCGTGGGCAAGCCCGCGCTGCGCGCCGGGCGTGTGCTGAAGCCGGCCGACCTGGGCCTGGTGGCCTCGCTTGGCATCGCAGAGGTCACGGTGCTGCGCCGCCTGCGCGTGGCGCTGTTTTCCACCGGCGACGAATTGCGCACCCTGGGCCAGGTGCTGGAGCCCGGCTGCATCTACGACAGCAACCGCTACAGCCTGATGGCCGCGCTGCAGCGCCTGGGCATGGAGGTGCTGGACCTGGGGCTGGTTCGCGACGAGCCCGCCGCGCTGCAGGCCACACTGGCCCGCGCCATGGCCGAGGCCGACGTGGTGCTCACCAGCGGCGGTGTGAGCATGGGGGATGCCGACCACACGCGCGCCGTGCTGGCGAAGCTGGGCGAGGTGGCCTTCTGGAAGGTGGCCATGCGGCCCGGCCGGCCCTTCGCCTTCGGACCGCTGAAACGTGATGCTGGCGAGCCGCCTTGCTGGCTGTTTGCGCTGCCCGGCAACCCGGTGGCCGCGCTCGTCACCTTCTACAGCTTTGCGCGCGAGGCGCTGCTGCAGCTGGCCGGTGCCACGCCGCAGCCCTTGCCCGTGCTGCAGGCGCGCTGCACCACCGCGCTGCGCAAGCGGCCGGGGCGCACCGAGTTCCAGCGCGGCATCGTCGAGCGCGGGCCCGAAGGCTGGCAGGTGCGGCTGGCGGGCTCGCAAGGCGCGGGCATCCTGCGCAGCATGAGCGAAGCGAACTGCCTGGTGGTGCTGGGCCACGAGCAGGGCTCGGTGGCCGAGGGCGGCTGGGTGGACGTCTGGATGTTCGACGGCCTGGTCTGAGTTGCGGCGGTGCGCACCCGGCGCACCCAGCACTCAGTCGGACTGCGCCACCACACGCACGGGAGCGCGCTGCGGTTCGGGCTCGGAGTCGAAGCGTTCGAACCCCGAGTAGCACAGGAAGTGCCGGTTGGCCGCACGGCCGAAGAGCGTCATGCCCAAGCGCGAAGCCAGCTCGTGCCCCATGGCCGTGACGCCGTTGCGCGAGACGACGATGGGCACGCCCATCTGTGCCGCCTTCATCACCATCTCGCTGGTGAGCCGGCCCGTCGTGTAGAAAGCCTTGTCGGCCCCGCCGATGCCGTGCAGACCCATCCAGCCGGCGATGGCGTCGATGGCGTTGTGGCGGCCCACGTCTTCGACGAAAAACAGCTTCTCGCAGCCGCCACCGGCATGCAGGCCGAAGAGCGCGCAGCCGTGCACCGAGCCGGCCTTGCGGTGGATGCTGTCCTGCTGGCGCATCGTTTCCAGCATGCGGTGCAGCGTGCTCTGGCGGATACGCGCGCTGGCAGAGCTGGGCAGGCGCACAGTGTCCAGCTGCGTCATCGCGTCGCCGAAAACCGTGCCCTGGCCGCAACCGGTGGTGACCACCCGCTGCGCGGTCTTGGCCTCGATGTCGCTCACGCCCGCGTGCGTGCGCACGGCGGCAGCGCCGACGTCCCAGTCGACGGTGATGGACTCGACCTCCTGCACGCGGTCGATGAGCCGCTGATTGCGCAGGTAGCCCAGCACCAGCAACTCGGGACAGGCGCCCAGCGTCATCAGCGTCACGAGTTCGCGCTTGTCGACGAACACCGTCAGCGGGCGCTCAGCCGGGATGTGGATGCAGCGGCGCTCACCATACTCGTCGAGGATGGTGATCTCGCGCAGCAACTCGCATTGCGCGGCCGTGAGACGCGGCGCGCCAGCCACCGGCTGCAGCGGAAGGGCTGCAGGCAGGGGCAAGGCCTCGGGGGACGAAGGTGCCATCGCGGCCAAGGGCCGGTGCCCTTACTTCTTGGCCGCCGGTGCAGCCGCCACGGCGGGCGCCGGCGCTGCGCCGGGGGCGGCCGCCGGCGCCGGCGGCGTGTAGACGAAGGGGCCGGGGTCGGCACAAGGCGGCGTGGCGGTGGCGGGCTTGGTCTCTTTGCCGGCCTTCTTGGCCTGCTCGTAGTAGCCCTTGGCCACACGTTCCATCGACAAGCAGAGCTGGTAGCCGCTCACCTTACCGGCGTGCGCCGTCTTGGCGGCGGCCTCGGCGGCCTTGGCCTTGGCTTCGTCGCTCAGGGGCGGCAGCTTGGCTTCTGCAGCCACCGACAGCATGGCCAGCGCGGCGCCGGCCAGGATCAGGTTCTTCTTCATGTCAGGCATCGTCCTTCTAGCGTCAGTCGGCGTGGCCCGAAGCCGGCGCACCCAGCGGCGCGGCCTGGCCCGAGCGCTGGGCCGGGATGCGGCCGGCGCGCACGTCGTCGTACCACAAGCGGTGGTGTTCCTTCGCCCAGCCTTCGTCCACGTAACCCGTGCGCATGGCGCTGTACGCGCCCTTCATGCCAATGGTGCCCATGTAGATGTGGCCGAGGAACATGGCCATCATCAGCACGCCGGCCACGGCGTGCACCATGTGCGCGATCTGCATGTCGCTGCGCAGGTAGGCCATGCCGGGCACGAGCATGTTCAGCACCAGGCCCGAGGCCACGACGATGAAGCCCAGCACGAGCACGCCGCCCCAGAAGACGATCTTCTCGCCGGCGTTGAAGCGGTGCGAGGGCACCTCTTCCGCACCGAAGAGGCCACCGGCGTGCTTGATCCACTTCCAGTCGTCGGCCGAAGGCCAGTTGTCCTTGACGAAGGTGACGAGCACGATCAACAGCGACACCGCGAACAGCGGCCCGGCGAAGTTGTGCAGGTTCTTCAGCGCGTAGGTCAGCCAGCCGAACAGCGTGCCCCCCAGGATGGGCAGCAGAAAAAACTTGCCCCAGGCCATGATCACGCCCGAGACCGCCAGCGCCACGAAGGCGATGGCGTTCGTCCAGTGGGCGGCGCGCTCCAGCGGCGTGAAACGCTCGATCTTGCGGCCGGTGTCGGGCTCGTGCCCGCCCATGCTGCCCTTGGCCTTGTAGAACAGGCCCATGGCGACCACCACGATGAGCAACAGCGAACCGCCGTAGGGCAGGATCCACTGGTTGCGCACCTGGCGCCAGGCTTCGCCGGCGGTGGTGAACTTGGAGCCGGGGTACTGCACAAAAGGCTGGATCAGCACGCCCTTCTCGGCGCCGGGCAGCGACGTGAGGCCGCCCGTTTCACGCACGGCGCGCCATACCGGCGCGTTGTTGCCGGGCTGGGTCTTGTTGCGCTCGGCGTTGTTCTCGTCGGCACGCGGCTCGGCCGGTGCCACGAAACCGGCCGGTGGGCCGTTCTTGGCCGCCGGGGCCTCGGCTGCAGGGGCGCCCTGGGCCGGCGTGGCGGGCTGCGCCTGCACCGGGCCCAGCGTGGCCGCGGCCAGTGCCAGGCCACCGAGCAGGGTTCGGATGGATGTCGTCATGGGGTCTCCCCGTGTCGCAGAGCGCGTGGGCTCAGGGCGCGCTGGCGCGGCTGTACTCGTTCTGGCCGTTCTGGGCGCGCGTGCTGAGCTGGCGCTCCCAGGCCTTCGAATCGCCCTCTTTCCAGGTGCCGGCGGTGTAAGCCCCGTTGGACGTGGCGTAGGGGGCCTGGTCACTCTTGCGCTGGCTCGAGGTCTGCGGCTTCTCGGTACAGGCCGACAGGGTCACGGCGGCCGCCACGGCGGCCACGCTCATCCACGCAGCCCTCATGACTTGGCACCGGTGCTCTGCGCACCGCCCGTGGGTTTGCCGTAAGCCGTGCCCCAGCCCCAGACCTCGCTGCCCTTGCCGCGCGTGAGCACGCGGGTGCGGAAGATGTCGGCCACGACGTCACCGTCGCCACCCAGCAGGGCCTTGGTGCTGCACATCTCGGCGCAGGCCGGCAGCTTGCCTTCGGCCAGGCGGTTGCGGCCGTACTTCTCGTTCTCGGCGGCGCTGGTGTTGTCTTCCGGGCCACCGGCGCAGAAGGTGCACTTGTCCATCTTGCCGCGCAGGCCGAAGGTGCCATTGGTGGGGAACTGCGGTGCGCCGAAGGGACAGGCGTAGCTGCAGTAGCCGCAGCCGATGCAGGTGTCCTTGTCGTGCAGCACCACGCCCTGTTCTGTGCGGTAGAAGCAGTCGACCGGGCACACGGCCATGCAGGGTGCGTCGCTGCAGTGCATGCAGGCCACCGAGATGCTGCGCTCGCCGGGCAGGCCGTCGTTGAGGGTGACGACGCGGCGGCGGTTCACGCCCCAGGGCACATCGTTTTCGGCCTTGCACGCGGTAACGCAGCCGTTGCACTCGATGCAACGCTCGGCGTCGCAGATGAACTTCATTCTTGCCATGTTCTGAACTCCAGTAGATCGATGGTCGTCAAGCGGGGGTCTTCAAGCCGCCCGCTCAGGCCGTGGCCTTCTCGATCTGGCACACCGTGGTCTTGGTCTCTTGCATCATCGTGACGCTGTCGTAACCGTAGGTCGTGGCCGTGTTGACGGCCTCGCCGCGCACGACAGGCGCCGCGCCGTCGGGGTAGTAGGGCTTCAGGTCGACACCGCCCCAGCGCCCCGAGAAGTGGAAGGGCAGGAACACCGTCTCGGCGTCTACACGCTCGGTCACCAGCGCCTTCACGCGGATGCCCTGGAACCCGGCCACGCCTTCCATCGGCGGTGTTTTCACCCAGACGTAGTCGCCGTTGCGGATGCCACGGTCGTTGGCGGCACGCGGGTTCAGTTCGACGAACATGTCCTGCTGCAGCTCGGCCAGCCACTTGTTGGAGCGCGTTTCTTCACCGCCGCCCTCGTACTCGACCAGACGACCGCTGGTCATGATCAGCGGGTACTTCTGGCCGATGTCCTTGTTCTTCTCCTGCACGGTCTTGTAGAGCGTGGGCAGGCGCCAAAAGGCCTTCTTGTCGTCGTGCGTCGGGTACTTGGCCACCAGATCGGGGCGGTTGCTGTACAGCGGCTCGCGGTGCTTGGGAATCGGATCCGGGAAGTTCCAGACCACGGCACGCGCCTTGGCGTTGCCGAAGGGGTGGCAACCGTGCACCTGCATGGCCACCCGGATGATGCCGCCCGAGGGGTCGGTCTTCCAGTTCTTGCCTTCGGCAGCCTTCTGTTCGGCCTCGGTGAGGTCGCCCCACCAGCCCAGCTTCTTCAACAGCAGGTGGTCGAACTCGGGGTAGCCGGTGGTGAGGTCGGCACCCTTGCTGTGCGAGCCATCACCAGCCAGCAAAGAAACACCATCCCGCTCGACACCGAAGTTCGCGCGGAAGTTACCGCCGCCTTCCATCACGTGCACGCTGGTGTCGTACAGGTTGGGGCTGCCCGGGTGCTTCATCTCGGGCGTGCCAAAACAAGGCCAGGGCAGGCCGAAGTACTCACCGTCGAGCTTGTAGCCGGTTTCCTTGTCGATGCCACCCTTGGCGCGCAGCGTCTTGATGTCGAACACATGCATGTTGCGCATGTGGGCCTTCAGGCGCTCGGGGCTGTGGCCGGTGTAGCCGATGGTCCAGACGCTCTTGTTGATCTCGCGCAGGATGGATTCGGTCTCGGGCTCTTCCATGCCGCCCTTGCCCTTGACCATCTTGTAGTTCTTCACCAGCTCGTTCTTGAAGCCCAGCTTCTCGGCGAGCTGGGTCATGATCATGTGGTCGGTGCGGCTCTCCCACAACGGCTCGATGACCTTCTCACGCCACTGGACACTGCGGTTCGACGCCGTGATGGAGCCACTGGTCTCGAACTGCGTGGTGGTGGGCAGCAGGTAGACCTCGCGCTTGGCGTTCTGGTCTTCGGGCTTGCCGGGCATGGCGGCCATGGCCGCGGTGGCACTCGGGAAGGGGTCGACCACGACCAGCAGGTCGAGCTTGTCCATCGCGCGCTTCATTTCCAGACCGCGCGTCTGCGAGTTCGGCGCGTGGCCCCAGAAGAACAGGCCACGCAGGTTGCTGTTCTGGTCGATGAGCTCGTTGTTCTCGAGCACACCGTCGACCCAGCGCGACACCGTCATGCCGCTCTTGGTCATCATGCCGGGCGCGTACTGCTTCTTGATCCACTCGAAGTCCACGCCCCAGGCGTTGGCAAAGTGTTTCCACGAGCCTTCGGCCAGGCCGTAGTAACCGGGCAGGCTGTCCGGGTTGGGGCCCACGTCGGTGGCGCCCTGCACGTTGTCGTGGCCGCGGAAGATGTTGGTACCGCCGCCGCTCTTGCCCACGTTGCCCAGCACCAGCTGCAACAGGCAGGACGTGCGCACCACGGCGTTGCCGGTGGTGTGCTGGGTCTGGCCCATGCACCAGACGATGGTGCTGGGGCGGTTCTCGCTCATGATCTTGGCCACCTTGTAGGTGGTGGCCTCGTCGACGCCGCAGGCCTCCTGCACCTTGTCGGGCGACCACTGGCTCAGCACTTCCTCTCGGACCTTCTCCATGCCGTAGACACGGTCCTCGATGTACTTCTTGTCTTCCCAGCCGTTCTTGAAGATGTGCCACATCACGCCGTACATGAACGGGATGTCACCGCCCGAACGCAGGCGCACGTATTCATCGGCCTTGGCCGCCGTGCGCGTGAAGCGCGGGTCGACCACGATCATCTTGCAGCCGGTTTCCTTGGCATGCAGCATGTGCAGCATGCTCACAGGGTGGGCTTCAGCGGCGTTGCTACCGATATACATCGCCGCCTTGGCGTTCTGCATGTCGTTGTAGCTGTTGGTCATGGCGCCGTAGCCCCAGGTATTCGCAACGCCAGCCACCGTGGTGCTGTGGCAGATGCGGGCCTGGTGGTCGGTGTTGTTCGTGCCCCAGAAGCTGACGAACTTGCGCAGCAGGTAAGCCTGCTCGTTGTTGAACTTCGACGAGCCGATGAAGAACATCGAATCGGGGCCGCTCTGCTCGCGCAACTCTTTCATCTTGGCGGCGATGCCGTTCAGGGCCTCGTCCCAGCTGATGCGCTGGTACTTGCCGTTGACCAGCTTCATCGGGTACTTCAGCCGGAACTCGCCGTGGCCGTGCTCACGCAGCGCCGCGCCCTTGGCGCAGTGCGCGCCCAGGTTGATGGGGCTGTCGAACACCGGCTCCTGACGCACCCAGACGCCATTTTCCACCACGGCGTCGACCGCGCAGCCCACCGAGCAGTGGCCGCAGATCGTGCGCTTGACTTCCACCTGCTTGGCACCGCCCTCGGCAGGCTTGGCGTCCGAGGCCTGGGCCTTCTTCACCAGCGTGAGTTGCGAGACGGCGATGCCGGCGCCCACGCCCAGGCCGCTGCGGCGCAGAAAGGCGCGGCGGTCCATGGTGGGGATGGCGCGCGACACACCGCGGGCCAGGGTGGACACCAGGCGCGACGAAGCGGCGCCGGTGGCTTGGGACTTGCGAGTCAACAACATGGGGCTGTCCTTGATGGGGGCCAGGGGCTCAGGCGGCGGGTGTCAGACCCGGGCGGTCTGGTAGTAGCGCTTGACGTGTTCGGTGACGCGGTAGACGCCGTCCTTGTCGTCGGTGGCGGCGGCCTGCACCTCGGCCGGGGCTTCGGTCTTCACGCTGGGCAGCACGGCGGCCACGGCGGCCAGGGCGCCCACCCCGCCGGCACCGGCAAACATGCGCCGGCGCGTGAGGTTGTTGCTGTCGGGGGAGGTGTTGTCAGACTTCGTGCTCATGGTGCTCTCCTGCGTGGGGCACGCCGATGCGGGCGCATGCATACCTTACCCCGGTATTACCCGTGGTCGGCGCCGCGCCTTCAATCCGTGTCCACCCGGAGTTGGCGCGACAACTTGTCGCGGCCCGTGTCAGCTTCGCGCAAGGCGCGGCCTGGGGGTGCACCTGCGATGCCAAAGGCCTGGGTCTGCCCTTGCACACCAGTGCATACCGCGACCTAGAATCCGCGGCCTTTCGGCAGGCCCCCGTGCCCTGCTGCCCCCAGCCCAGACGCATCGCCATGGACACCCAGCCCATCCTCCACGTGGCCGTGCAGATCGACCGCCAGCACCAGCCCAACCGCTGGGAGGATTGGCGTTTTCGTGTCGTCGACGTGCTGCTCGACGAAGGCCAGTTCGGCACCGCACCGCGCCTGCTGCGCGACGACGGCAAGACCGCGAGTTTTCTCTACCCGCAGATGCCCGTGCGCCTGCACCGCGACGAAGCCGAGGGCTACTACCTGAACCTGAGTTCGGGCACACCCGTGTGGTTCGTGATGTGGCGAAGGCAAGAGGATGGTGGTGATGGCGCCGCAGCGCCTACCGCAACGCCGCTCTTCGTGACGGTTTCGTACCACGAGGCCGGGCGCCTGCTCGATGCGCAGGAGCAGGTCGACAACATTCCGCTGCCGCCTGAAGTGCAGGCCGCACTGCAGGCCTTCACCGACGAGCACTACCGCCCCGAACCACGCAAGCGCCGCCGGCCGCAGAGCTTCATCGCGCCAGGCGAACGCTCGGCCGGCGACGGCCCGCCGAGCGAGTAAACCCGCCATGGCCGACGAAACCGACAGCAACTTCTTCAGCCGCTGGTCGCGGCGCAAGGTAGCGGTGCGTGAAGGCCTGCCGGTGCCGCCGGTGCCCGAGGCGCCGCCGCCCGCGGCAGCACCGCCTGCCGTGGCCCGGCAAGCCGCACCCTCGCCCGCTGTGGTGGGGCTGCCAGCGGGCGTGGCCACCGACGCAGCCGCGCCCGCCGCCCCGCAGGCCGCACCGCCCCCGCCTGCCCCGACGCTGGCCGACGTGGCCGAACTCACGCCGCAATCCGACTACACCCGCTTCGTGGCCCAGGGTGTCACGCCCGAGGTGAAAAACGCAGCGCTGAAGAAGCTGTTCACCGACCCGCACTTCAACGTGATGGACGGGCTGGACATCTACATCGACGACTACGGCGTGCCCGATCCGCTGCCCGCAGGCATGCTGCGCAAGATGGTGCAGTCGCAGGCGCTGCGCCTGTTTGCCGACGAAGACGAGGCCGAAGCGAAGGCGCAAGCCCAAGCTCAACTTGCAGCTGCGGCCCCGCCCGCCCTGCCCCCCGAAAAAGAAACCGAAGCCGACGCCGCGCCCAGCGCCGCCCTGGCCGAGGCCGACCCCACCCCAACTTCTGCCGCCGATGAAGACACTGCTGTGCAACTGCAACCAGACGATGACGCTGGACGCCCCGGCCCTGAGCCAGGCGCTGGCCAAGACGCCGGGCGCCAGCACTGAGGGGCTGGAGACCGTCCACACCCTGCTGTGCCGGCGCGAGGCCGGCGCCTTCCAACGCGCGGCCAAGGCCACGGGCGCCAGCGGCGATGAGCTGCTGGTGGCCTGCACCCAGGAAAGCCGCCTCTTCCTCGAACTGAACGACGAGACCGAAGGCGCGGCGCGGGTCACCGAGCGGCCCATCCATTTCGTCAACCTGCGCGAGACCGGCGGCTGGGGCGCCGACGGCGGCAACGCGATGGCCAAGATGGCCGCGCTGATTGCAGCCGCGCAACTGCCCGCGCCCGAGCCCGTGCCCACGGTCACCTACCGCTCGCAAGGCCGTTGCCTCGTCATCGGGCCGGCGGCTGCGGCCGAAGAAGCCGCGGCCCTCCTGGAAGACAAGCTCGATGTCAGCGTACTCGTCAGCGGCGGCGCTGCAGCGTCCACCCCTATCGGCCAGCGCCACGCGCGAGCCACCAGCAACGGCCGCGTCACCTCCCTGCGCGGCTGGCTCGGCAACTTCGAGGTGCAGTGGGAAAGCGGCAATCCCATCGACCTGGACGTCTGCACGCGCTGCAATGCCTGCGTGATGGCCTGCCCCGAAGGCGCCATCGGGATGGACTACCAGGTGAACCTCGACGCCTGCACGAAACACCGCGATTGCGTGCGCGTCTGCGATGCCGCCGGCGCCATCGATTTCAGCCGCGAGCCCATCGCGCACGAAGAGAACTTCGACCTCGTGCTCGACCTGCGTGCCGAGCCCGCCTACGCGCAGCACCAGCCGCCCCAGGGCTACTTCTCTGTGCCCGGCGCCGCTGATGCACGGGCCCTGCAGGCCGCCGTGCTGAAACTGCGTGAACTGACCGGCGAGTTCGAGAAGCCCAAATTCTTCAAGTACACGCACAAGCTCTGCGCGCACAGCCGCAACGAGCAGACGGGCTGCACGGCCTGCATCGACGTCTGCAGCACGAAGGCCATCCGCAGCGACGCCTCGCGCAAGGGCAAGACCAAGGGCGAGCTGGCCGGCGGCGTGATCGTCGAGCCCTACCTCTGTGTGGGCTGCGGCGCCTGCAGCACCGTGTGCCCGAGCGGCGCGATGGCCTTCGCCTACCCCGGCACGGTGGACCAGGGCCGGCGCATCCGCACGATGCTCACCGCCTACGCCCATGCCAGTGGTCCGGCGAAACACGGCCCGGCCGCGCTGCTGCTGCACAGCGAAGGCGCCGGCGCACGGCAGATCGAAGCCCTGGGCCGCGCCACGCGTGCGCCGCGCAAGCAGGCCCTGCAAGGCCTGCCCGCCCGCGTGCTGCCGGTGGCGCTGTGGCACACCGCCAGCGTGGGCCTGGACCTGTGGCTCACCGCCATCGCCCAGGGCGCCAGCCAGGTGTGGGTGCTGCTGACCGAAGAAGAAGCGCCCGAGTACCGGCATGCGCTGCGCGAGCAGATGGACGTGGCGCAGGCCGTGCTGAACGGCCTGGGCTACAGCGGCACACACTTCGCGCTGATCGAAGCGGCCGACCTGCCCGCGCTGGATGCGGCGCTGCGCCAGCCGCCCGCGGCCACCGTCAAGCGTGCCGCGGCCTACGCGGCGCAGGCCGAGAAGCGCGCCACGCTGGAACTCGCCATCGACCACCTGCTGGCCCAGGCCCCGCAGCCGGTGGACGAAGTGCCGCTGCCTGCGGCCGGTGCGCCCTTCGGCACGCTGCAGGTCAACGCCGACAAGTGCACGCTGTGCCTGAGCTGCGTCAGCGCCTGCCCCGAGGCCGCGCTGGCCGACAACCCCGAAGCGCCGCAGCTGCGTTTCATCGAGAAGAACTGCGTGCAGTGCGGCCTGTGTGCCACCACCTGCCCCGAAGACGCCATCACCCTGCAGCCGCGGCTGTGGCTCGCCGACGGCGGCAAGGCGCGCAAGAACGCGCGTGTCATCGCCGAAGCCAAGCCCTGGGTCTGCGTGAAGTGCAGCAAACCCTTCGGCACCGTGCGCGCCATCGAGAACATGATCAGCAAGCTCTCAGGCCACGCCGCCTTCCAGGGCGCCGCGGTCGAGCGCCTGAAGATGTGCAGCGACTGCCGCGTGGTCGACATGTACAGCAACCCCAACGAAGTGCGCATCACCGACCTGTGATCACACCGCCAGCCCGAGCCCAACGATGAGCACCGCCCCCGTCAACTTCGCCCCCGCCGGCGACACCGAAGAACTCGAACGCGCCGAGCTCTACGGCCTGCTGGCCCGCCTGTGGCTGGCGCCGCCCGATGCGGATCTGCTGGAGCAGTTCCGCGTGGCCGTGACGCAAGCACCCGAAAGCGGCGCCTTTCTCGAAGGCCCTTGGGAGGCCCTGGTGGCTGCCTTCCGCAGCACCACGCTGGAAGCCGCCGCCGACGAGCACAACGCGCTCTTCCATGGCGTGGGCAAGCCCGAGGTGTTTGCCTACGGGTCCTACTACCTGGCCGGCTACCTGAACGAAAAGCCGCTGGCCACGCTGCGCACCGATCTCGCCGCGCTGGGCCTCACGCGCGAAGAAGGCGCGCTGGAGACCGAAGACCACATCAGCTACGTGCTGGAGGTGATGCGCTACCTCATCGCCGGCGACGACGTGGCCGTGTGCAACCTGGAACAGCAGCGCCGCTTCTTCCGCAACCACGTGCAGCCCTGGGTGGCGCAGCTGTGCGAGGCCGTCATCAACCAACCCCGAGCCCGCACCTGGACCGCGGTGGCGGTGTTCACGCGCGAGTTCATCGCGGTGGAGACGCAGGCCTTCGACATGCTGGAGCTTTGATGAGCAGCTTGCCTGCCAAGATAGACCCGCAGGACATCACCGGCCTCGTTTTGGCTGGCGGCCGCGGCAGCCGCATGGGCGGTGTCGACAAGGGCCTGCAGAACTTCCGCGGCCTGCCGCTGGCGATGAACGCGCTGCTGCGCCTGCAGTTGCAGGTGGGCCACGTGCTCATCAACGCCAACCGCAACCTGGCGGCCTATGAATCGATGGGCGTGCCGGTGTGGCCCGACCCCATCGGCGATTTCGCCGGCCCGCTGGCCGGCTGGCTGGCGGGGCTGGAGCGCTGCGAAACGCCCTTCCTCGTCACCGTGCCCTGCGACACGCCGAACTTCCCCAGCGACCTGGTGGAGAAGCTTGCCGCCGCGCTCGCGGCCGAAGGCGCCGACATCGCGATGGCGGCCACGCTGGAAGACGGCCAGGTGCAGGTGCAGCCGGTGTTCTGCCTGCTCAAGACCGAGCTGATGGAAAGCCTGGTGGCCTACCTGCACGCCGGCCAGGCCAAGATAGACCGCTGGACGGCGCAGCACCGCTGCGCGACGGTGGTGTTCGAAGACGCCGCGGCTTTTGCCAACGCCAACACGGTGCAGGAACTGGCGCAACTGCAGGCCTAGGACGCGGCGCCCGGGGCTCGGCCGCCGCGGCTGGCGTGCGCCCCGGGCACGTGCGCTTGGGCGGCCCTGGCAGCCGCCGGGGCCGAGGCCTGCGCCAGCTCGTGCAGGATGCCGCAGTGCGCCGCATCGCGGGCACCGCCGCACAAAGCGCGCAGCGCCTTGAGCTGCTGCTGCAGCAGGCGCAGCTCGCGCATGCGGGTGGCGACGTGGCCGATGTGCGCATCCAGCAGCGCGTTGACCTCGCCGCACGCCGCTTGCGGCGCGTCCTTGAAGCGCAGCAGCACGCGGATCTCCTCCAGCGTCATGTCCAGCGAACGGCAGTGGCGCACGAAGGCCAGCCGCTCCACGTGCTCGGGCCCGTAGATGCGGTAGTTGCCTGCGCTGCGCGGCGCGGGCGGCAGCAGCCCGGCGCGCTCGTAGTAGCGCACGGTCTCGACCTGGGTCTGCGCGGCCAGGGCCAGTTCGCCGATCTTCATGGTTTGCTCCTCCATCACCACGCCGCCCATGCGCCAGCGGCCCTGTTCGCCGTGCTGTCGGCGCAGGCGGGGCCGGTCTGTACTGCAGCCTGGCACGGCCGCCACAGCATAGCCCCTTGACTCTGGAGCGGCTACAGGGTTTCAAATGCCGGCATCGACCCTCGAAAGCCCGCCATGTCTGACGCCTGCTGCAGCCACGGCTGCACCGCCCCACCCGCCCGCCTGAGCCCCCGCTACCGGCGCGTGCTGTGGGCCGCGCTCGTCATCAACGCGGCCATGTTCGGCATTGAAATCGTCGGCGGCTTGCACGCCGGCTCGGTGTCGCTGCTGGCCGATGCCGTCGACTTCCTGGGCGACGCGGCCAACTACGGCATCTCGCTGCTGGTGTTCGGCATGGCGCTGCGCTGGCGCGCACGCGCCGCCCTCTTCAAGGGCCTGAGCATGGGCGCCTTCGGTCTCTTCGTGCTGGGCCGGGCCGCCTGGTCGGCCACCACCGGCACCGTGCCCGAGCCGGTGACGATGGGCGCCATCGGCACCCTGGCGCTGCTGGCCAACGTGTCGGTGGCCGTGATGCTCTACGCCTGGCGCGAGGGCGACGCCAACATGCGCTCGGTGTGGCTGTGCAGCCGCAACGACGCCATCGGCAACCTGGCCGTCATGGCCGCGGCGCTGGGCGTGTTCGGCACCGGCAGCGCCTGGCCCGACCTCGCCGTTGCCGCCGTGATGGGCCTGCTGGCGCTGAGTGCCGCGCGGTCGGTCATCCAACAGGCGCGCGCCGAGCTGAGCCTGGCGCCAACGCCGGCCTGAAGCCCCAAGCGCTAGACTTCCGGCCGTGTACCGCTTCATCGCCATCGCTCTGCTGACCCTGCTGCCGCTCCAGTTCAGCTGGGCGGCGGTGGCCGCGTACTGCGGGCACGAAACGGAGGCCGGTGCTGCGCACTTCGGTCACCACGCGCACCCGCCGCACGCCGACATCGGCGCCGGGCCGCTGGCCGAGCCAGGCACGCCCACCGAGGCCAGCGGCGAAGAAGCCCCGGGCGCTCTGGAGCTGGACTGCGGCCACTGCCACAGCAGCTGCGGCGTGATGCCGAGCTTGGGCATCGGGCCGCCCGACGCCCTGTCGACGGTGCAGCCCAGCGCTGCCCTCGACGAAAGTGGTGCCGCCTGCGCACCCACCCGACCCGAACGCCCGCAGTGGCGGCCGCTCGCCTGATCGGCGAGGCGGGTCTCTCCCTTCTTTCGAAGCCCGTTCGCGCCTGAGTGCGCGCCGCAGCCTGCAGCGCCTTCGGGCACGGCGCGACCCTTGGGTCGTCGCTCGCCGATCTCCCTTGCGTGTTTTCAACACCGGAGCATCGGATGGACCGAACCCAAAGCATCAAGACATCGCTGCTGCGCGCCACGGTGGCGGCCGCAGCCTGCCTCGCCGGCACCTGGGCCCCCAACGCAGCTCACGCCGCTGACCTCGGCACCGGCCTCACGCAGGCCTTCCACGCCGCCTGGGCACGGCAGCCCGAGGCCCTGGCGCTGCAAACCCGCCGCGACGCGGCGCGGGCGCAGACGCAGGCCGCGCGGGCCTGGACACCTGAACCCGCGGCCCTGGAAATCTCCAAGCAGACCGACAGGCTGCACCACAACCAGGGCGCGCGCGAAGTCGAAGTGGGTATCGCCGTGCCGCTGTGGTTGCCCGGCGAGCGCAGCCGCAGCGCCGCGCTGGCGGCGGCGGCCAGTGCCGCCACAGAAAGCCGCGCCACGGCCGCGCAGCTGCGGCTGGCAGCCGAGGTGCGAGAAGCCTGGTGGCAGTGGCAGCGCGCCCGCATCGAGGCCGCCAGTGCGCGCGAGCAGCTCGACAACACCCAAAGCCTGGCCACCGATGTGGCGCGCCGCACGAAGGCCGGTGATCTGGCCCGCGCCGACCAGCACCAGGCCGATGCGGCCGTGGCCAGCGCCGAAGCGCACCTCGCGCAGACCGAGGCCGCGCTCGTTGCGGCGCAGCTGCAGCTGCGGGCCCTGACCGGTGCAGCGCCCGCCACCACCGGCGATGCCGCAGTTTTCGCGGAACCCGACCCGGGCGCTTCACCAGCCGATCCTTCAACACACGCCGCGCTGCAGGCGCTGCAAGACAGCGCCGCGGTCGCCGAGCGCACCGCCGCCTTGGCCGCGGTGCAATCGCGCGCCAACCCCGAGCTGGTGCTGGCGACCACCCGCGAGCGCGGCGCCTACGGCGAAGCCGCGCGGCAGACCCTCACGCTGGCCCTGCGCATCCCCTTCGGCGGCGGGCCGCGCCACGAAGCCACCGCCACCAACGCGCGCGCCGAGGCCGCCGAGCTCCAGGCCCACCTGGCGCTGGAGCGTGGGCGTGTACGGGCCGAACGCGAAGCTGCGAAGGCCCGGGTCGACGCCGCCCGCATCCAGCTGGCGGCCACGGCGCGCCGCGCGCAGCTCGCCCGCGAATCGCGCGGTTTCTTCGACAAGTCCTTCCGCCTCGGCGAAACCGACCTGCCCACGCGCCTGCGCATCGAAGCCGAGGCCGCCGAGGCCGAGCGCCAGCTGGCGCGCACCCGCATCGAACTCGCCGCGGCGATTTCCGCCTGGCGGCAGGCCCTGGGCCTGCTGCCCCAGTGAAGCCGCGCCGACCACCCCCATCGCAGTTTTCAGGACCCCTGCCATGAACACCCCCCGCACATCGGCCGCCATCTTGCTGGCCGCCCTGCTCTGCGCCCCGGCCCTCTTCGCTGGCGAAGGGCACGACCACGGCCACGCGGCGCCCGCCGCCACCAGCCCGGCCCTGCCACGCTTCACCGCCGAGTCGGAGCTCTTCGAACTCGTCGGCGTGCTCAGCGGCCGGCAGATCACGCTCTACCTCGACCGCTACAGCGACAACAGCCCGGTGCGCGGCGCGCAGATCGAGCTGGAGATCGGCAGTACCAAGTTCCAGGCCCGCCAGGCCCAGGCCGCGCCAGGCCAGCCCGGCGACAACACCTACGAGGTGCTGCTGCTCGCGGCCCCCGAAGCCGGTGTGCTGGCCATCACCGCCACGGTGACCGCAGGCACCGACATCGACCTGCTGGCCGGCGAGCTCGACATCCCTGCCGCGGCCCACGCCGACGCGCCTGCGCACACACACCCGTGGCCGGCCTACGCAGCCTGGGGCGCCGGCGGTCTGGCGGCACTGGCCCTGTTCGCCTGGGGCGCAAGCCGCCTGCGGGCTGTGCGCAGCCTGCGCGCCGGGGGTGCCGCATGAAGAGCACGCTGATCACCGCCAGCGCGGCGCTGCTGTTCACGCTGGGCGGCCTCGGCCCCGTGCAGGCCGGCCCGGGCCATGACCATGGCGACGCCCCCGCAGCGCCCAGCGCCAACGGGCCGCAGCGCCTGCCCGATGGCAGCGTTTTCCTGCCCAAGCCGGCGCAGCGCCAGCTCGGCGTGCGCACGGTGGTGGCCGCAGCGGCCGAGCTGCCGCGCACGGTGGAGCTGGGCGCCCGCGTGCTGATGGACCCGAACGCCGGCGGCAAGGTGCAGGCCCTGAACGCCGGCCGCATCGAACCCGGCCCGCGCGGCCTGCCCAGCCCCGGGCAGGCGGTGCGCAAAGGCGAGGTGCTGGCCTATGTGCTGCCCTCGGCCGCGCCCCTGGAGCGCGCCAACCAGGCCGCGCAGCTGGCCGAACTGCGCGCCGCGCGGGCGCTGGCCGAGCAACGTGTGGCCCGCCTGCAGGCACTGGCCGACACCGTGCCGCGCAAGGAGATCGAGGCCGCCGAGAACGAAGCCGCCAGCCTGGCAGCACGCACCGCTGCCGTGGCGGGCGGCCTTTCCGCGCGCGAGGCGCTGGTGGCGCCGGTGTCGGGCGTGGTCGCCTCGGCCCATGGCGTGGCCGGCCAGGTGGTCGACGCGCGTGAGCTGCTCTTCGAGATCGTCGACCCCGCGCGGCTGCACATCGAGGCCCTGGCCTTCGACACCGCCATCGCTTCGAACATCGCCAGCGCATCGGTGGCCGTGGGTGGGCAGCGGGTGCCGCTCGACTTCATCGGTACCTCGCGCAGCTTGCGCGAGCAGGCTTTGCCGCTGACCTTCCGCGCGCAGGGCGCCGTGCTGGCGCCACTCGCCGTCGGCCAGCCGGTGCGGGTGTTCCTGCAGACCCGGACGCGGGTCAAGGGCATTGCGGTGCCGGTGGCCTCGCTGATGAAGAACCCGGCCAACCAGACCATCGTCTGGGTCAAGACCGCGCCGGAACGTTTCGAGCCGCGCACCGTCACCGCCGAGCCGCTGGACGGCGTGCTGGCCGCAATCACTTCGGGTCTGGCGCCGGGCGACCGCGTCGCCACCCAAGGTGCGGGCTTGATCAACCAGGTGCGCTGACATGTTCCAGTGGCTACTCCACAACAGCCTCGCCAACCGGCTGCTGGTGCTCATCACCAGCGTGGTGCTGATGGCCAGCGGTGCGTACACCTTGTCCACCACGCCGGTGGACGTGTTCCCCGATCTCAACAAACCCACCGTCACTCTCATGACCGAGGCCGGCGGCATGGCCGCCGAAGAGGTGGAGCAACTCATCACCTTGCCGCTGGAAACGGCCATGAACGGCCTGCCGGGCGTGGAATCGGTGCGTTCGGTGTCGTCGGCCGGACTGTCCTTTCTCTACGTCACGTTCCACTGGCACACCGACATCTTCCGCGCCAGGCAGCTGGTGTCCGAGCGGCTGACGGGCCTGGCCGACAGCGTGCCCGAAGGCATCGTGCCGCACATGGGGCCGGTGAGCTCGATCATGGGCGAGATCCTGCAGATCGCCATCCCGCTGGATCCGCAGAAAACCAGCCCGATGGCCGTGCGCGAATACGCCGACTGGGTGCTGCGGCCGCGGCTGCTGTCGGTGCCGGGCGTGGCGCAGGTCATCCCCATCGGTGGCGAGGTGCGCCAGTTCCAGGTGCAGCCCAACATGCTGCGCATGGCGGAACTGGGCATCACCCACGAGCAGCTCAGCGCCGCCTTGCGTGGCTTTTCGGCCAACACCTCGGGCGGCTTCGTGGAACTGAACGGCCGCGAGGTGCTGATCCGGCACCTGGGCCGCACGGCCCGCCTCGAAGACCTGCAGCAGCTGGCGCTGGGCGCCAGAGAAGGCCAGCCCATCCTGTTGCGCCAGGTCGCCGAGGTGAGTTTCGCCGCGGCGCCGCGGCGGGGCGATGCCGGCATCGACGGCAAGCCTGCCGTGATCCTGGGTGTGCAAAAGCAGCCGACGGCCGACACCATCGCACTCACCCGCGCCATCGAAGAAGCGCTGCAGGGCCTGAAGTCCTCACTACCGGCAGGCATGGAAATGCCGCGTGTGACCTTCCGCCAGGCCAGCTTCATCGATGCCTCGATCACCACGCTGCAGGGCAAGCTGATCGGCGCTTCCATCTTCGTGGCGGTGGTCCTTTTTTTCTTTCTCGGCACGCTGCGTCCCACCCTCATCGCGCTGACGGCGATACCGGTGTCCATCTGCGCCACGGCGCTGGTGTTCCGCTACTTCGGCCTGTCGATCAACACCATGACGCTCGGCGGCCTGGCCATCGCCATCGGCGGGCTGGTCGACGACGCGGTGGTCGACGTCGAGAACATCATCCGGCGGCTGAAGGCCGACCAGGCACGCAGCCCGCAAGAGCGCATGCACCCGCTGAAGCTGGTGGCCCAGGCGTCGATGGAGGTGCGCTCGGGCATCCTGTACGCCACGCTGATCATCGTGCTGGTCTTCGTGCCGCTGTTTGCGCTGCCGGGGCTGGAAGGCCGGCTCTTCGTGCCCCTGGGCATCGCCTTCATCGTCGCGACGCTCGCGTCGCTGCTGGTCTCGGTGACGGTGACGCCGGTGCTCAGCTACTGCCTGCTGCCCCACATGAAAAACCTGGACCACGGCGACACCCGGGTGCTGGCCTGGCTGAAGGCGCGCTACCGCCGCAGCCTGCACGCTGTGCTGCAGCGGCCCCGGGCTGCCCTGGCCACGGCAGGGGCCGCGGTGCTGGTGGCCGCGGCGGCGGTGCCGTTTTTTCCGACGACCTTCCTGCCGCCCTTCAACGAAGGCACGCTGCTGATCGGCCTGCGCCTGAACCCGGGCGTCACCTTGACGGAATCTTCGGCGCTGGCACGCCAGGCCGAGATGCTGGTGAGGCAGGTGCCCGAGGTCACGCACGTGGGGCGGCGCAGCGGCCGGGCCGAACTGGACGAACACGCCGAAGGTGTGCACGTCAGCGAGCTCGACGTAGGCCTCAAGCCCACGGCCGAGCTTCGGCGCAGCATGGACGAGATCAAGGCCGACATCCGTGCCCGCCTGGTGCACCTGCCGGCGGCGCTGGAAATCGGCCAGCCCATCTCGCACCGCATCGACCACATGCTCTCGGGCGTGCGCTCGCAGATCGCGGTGCGCATCTTCGGCGAAGACCTCGATGTGCTGCGCGGCCAGGCCGAACTGCTGCGCGAGAAGCTGGCCCGCATCCCGGGCATCACCGACCTGCAGATCGAAAAACAGGTGCTGGCGCCGCAGATCCAGGTGCGCATCGATCACGACGCCGCGGCGCAGTACGGCGTGCCTACAGCCCAGGTGCTGCGCACGCTGCAGGCACTGGTGGAAGGCGAAACGCTCACGCAGATCGCCGAAGGCAACCGGCGTTTTGCGTTGGTGCTGCGGCTGCCGGCATCGGCACGCTCGGTGGAAGGCCTGAGCCAGGTGCTGATCGAGACGCCGACCGGGCGCATCCCGCTGTCGAAGATCGCCACCGTGGAAGAAGGCGACGGCCCCAACCAGATCAGCCGCGACGACGGCAAGCGGCGCATCGTGCTGTCGGCCAATGCCTCGGGGCGTGCGCTGTCGGAGATCGTGGCCGACATCCGCCAGGCGGTGGCCGAGACGAAGTTGCCCGAAGGCAGCTTCATCACCCTGGGCGGGCAGTTCCAGGCGCAGGAAGCGGCTGCACGCCTGGTGGGCCTGCTGTCCCTCGTGTCGCTGGCGCTGATGTTCGTGGTGCTGTACAGCCGCTACCGGTCGGCCGTGTTGTCGGCGCTGGTCATGGTGAACATCCCACTCGCGCTGGTGGGCGCGGTCATCGGGCTGTGGCTCTCGGGCCAGCCACTGAGCGTGGCGGCCCTGGTCGGTTTCATCACGCTGGCCGGCATCTCGGTGCGCAACGGCATCCTGAAGATCAGCCACTACATCAACCTGATGCGCCTGGAGGGCGAGGCCTTCGGCCTGCCCATGATCATGCGCGGCTCGCTCGAACGCCTGAGCCCGGTGCTGATGACGGCGCTGGTGACGGCCTTTGCGCTGGCCCCGCTGCTGTTCGAGGCCGAGCAGCCCGGCACCGAGGTGCTGCACCCGGTGGCGGTGGTGATCTTCTGCGGCCTCATCAGCGCGACCCTGCTCGACACCTTCCTCACGCCCGTCATGTTCTGGCTGTTCGGCCGCCCAGCGGCCGAAGCGCTGCTGAACCAACAGAGCGCCGAGGCACTTTGATTTCCACCCCCGCTGCACCCGCAACTTTTTCGAAAGCAAACCCATGAAGACCTTGACGCTGCTGGCCTCCATCACCTGGGCCCTCGCCAGCCCGGCCCTGGCCGGCCCTGGCCCACACGACCACGCACCCTTGCACGGCGGTGTGGTGGTGGAGGTGAAGGACATGGATTACGAACTGGTGGCCAGGCCGACCGTGATCCAGCTCTACCTGCGCGACCACGGCAAGGCGGCCGATCTGAGCCGGGCCACCGCCAAGCTCACGCTGCTGACCGGCAGCGAGAGGCAGGAGGTCGAGCTCCAACCAGCTGGCAACAGGTTCGAAGCCACCGGCAGTTTCAAGGTCGGCCCGGGCACCAAGGCCGTGGCCGTGGTGAGGCTCGCGGGCAAAGCATCGACGGCGCGTTTCACTGTCAAGTGAGGCCGCGCTTGGCGTAACCCCCGGTGCACGCGGCTGCGGCTCAGCCGGGCATGGCGGCACCGGCCTGTTCACGCCAGCGCTGGCCGCCGCCAAAGCTGCCCTGCCCCGGCGCCACGCCGCCAGCGCGCAAGCGCACGGCGCAGTACTTGAACTCGGGGATCTTGGCCACCGGGTCCAGCGCCGGGTTGGTCAGGCGGTTGATGGCGGCCTCGAACCAGCAGAAGGCCACGAACACGGCGCCCGGCGGCGTGCCTTCGTCGGCGCGCGCGTAGAGGCTCACCTCGCCGCGGCGCGACTGCAGCGTCACCAGCCCGCCTGGCGCCACGCCCAGCGCGGCCAGCTCTTGCGGGTGCAGCAAAACCACCGGGTCGGGCTCCAGCGCGTCGAGCACGCCGCTGCGGCGCGTCATGCTGCCGGTGTGCCAGTGCTCCAGCTGCCGGCCCGTGATGAGCACGTGCGGGTAGTCGGCGTCGGGCCGCTCGTCGGCCGGGATCAGCTGCGCCGGCACAAACAGCGCCTTGCCGCCGGGCCGCGGAAAGTGCTCGGTGAAGACCACACGCTCGCCCGGCGCTTGCGCATCGGTGCAGGGGTAGGTGACGGCGCCCTCGTGTTGCAGCCGCGCCCAGCTCAGGCCCTGCAGCGTGGGCATGAGCTGGCGCATTTCGTCGAACACGCGGCCGGCGGCAGCGTCGCAGTCAGAGGGCGTGGCGCCATAGCCGTGCCAGTCCAGGCCCAGCTGCTCGGCCATCGCCGTCAGGATCCACAAGTCTTGCCGCGCCTGCCCAGGCAGGCCCAGCGCGCGGCGGCCCAGTTGCACCAGGCGGTCGGTGTTGGTGAAGCTGCCGGTCTTCTCGGCGAAGGCGCTGGCCGGCAGCACCACGTCGGCGAGACACGCCGTTTCGGTGAGGAAGAGGTCCTGCACCACCAGCATGTCGAGCTTCGCCATCGCCTCCCGGGCGTGGGTGGCGTCGGGGTCGCTCATCGCGGGGTTCTCGCCCATCACGTACAGGCCCTTGAGCCGGCCCGCCGCAGCGGCCTGCATCACCTCCACCACCGTCAGGCCCTTGTCGGCGTCCAGCGTTTCGGGCGCCACGCCCCACAGCGCGGCGGCGGCGGCGCGCGCGGCGGGGTCGCCCACGGGGTGGTAGTCGGGGTACATCATCGGGATGAGCCCGGCATCGCTCGCGCCCTGCACGTTGTTCTGGCCGCGCAGCGGATGCAGCCCGGTGCCGGGGCGGCCGATCTGCCCCGTCATCAGCGCCAGCGCGATGAGGCAACGCGCGTTGTCGGTGCCGTGCACGTGCTGGCTGACGCCCATGCCCCACAGGATCATGCTGCCGCGGCTCTGGGCATAGAGGCGCGCCACGGTGCGCACGGTCTCGGCCGCGATGCCGGTGACGGCGGCCATGGTCTCGGGGCTGAAGCCGCGCAGGTTCTCGGCGAAGGCCGCGTAGCCCTCGGTGCGTTCGGCGATGAAACGTGCGTCGGTCAAGCCCTCTTCGACGATGACGTACATCAGCGAATTGAGCAGCGCCACGTCGGTGTCGGGCCTGAAGGCCAGGTGGTGGGCGGCGTGGCGGCACAGCTCGCTGCGGCGCGGGTCCATCACCACCAGCTGCGTGCCTTGCCGGGCTGCGTTCTTGATCCAGGTGGCCGCCACCGGGTGGTTCACCACCGGGTTGGCGCCGATGACGATCACCACCTCGGCCTGCATCACGTCCATCACTGGGTTGCTGACGGCGCCCGAGCCGATGCCCTCCAGCAGCGCGGCCACGCTGCTGGCGTGGCACAGGCGCGTGCAGTGGTCGACGTTGTTGCTGCCGAAACCCAGGCGCACCAGCTTCTGGAAGAGGTAGGCCTCTTCGTTGCTGCCCTTGGCACTGCCGAAACCGGCCAGCGCGCGCGGGCCGTGGGCCTCACGCAGCTGGCGCAGCGTGCCGCCGGCCAGGGCCAGGGCTTCTTCCCAGCTGGCCTCGCGGAACTGCGTGCGCGCCGTGGCGGGGTCGGTGGCGGCGTGCGGGTCTTTGGGCGCGTCGGCGCGGCGGATGAGCGGCACCGTCAGGCGCTGCGGGTGGCGTGCGTAGTCGAAGCCGTAGCGGCCCTTCACACACAGCCGGCCTTCGTTCGCTGGGCCGCTGCGGCCTTCCACGTGCAGGATCTGGTCGTCCTTGACGTGGTAGCTCACCTGGCAGCCCACGCCGCAGTAGGGGCAGAGGCTGTCCACCACTTGGTCGGCCGCTTGCAGCGCCACGCCGCCGGCCGGCGCCAGCGCGCCGGTGGGGCAGGCCTGCACACATTCGCCGCAGCCCACACAGCTGCTGCTGCCCAGGGCGTCGCCCATGTCGAAGACGATCTGCGCCGCCGCGCCGCGGTGGGCCAGGCCGATGACCTCGTTGACCTGCTCGTCGCGGCAGGCGCGCACGCAGCGTGTGCACTGGATGCAAGCGTCCAGGTTCACGGCGATGGCGGGATGGCTGGTCTCGCTGCGTGGGCGTTCGGCCGCGGGCTTGGGCGTGAAGCGCGAACCCGCCACGCCTAGCTTCTGCGCCCAGGCCTCCAGTTCGTTGTCGGCCTTGTGCTGGGCCGCGGGCGCATCGGCCAGCAGCAGTTCCAGCACCAGGCGCTGCGCGCTCTGCGCGCGTGGGCTGGCGGTCTGCACCACCAGGCCCGGCGTGGCCGCGCGGCAGCAAGAGGCGGCCAGCGTTCGTTCGCCCTGCACCTCCACCACGCAGGCGCGGCAGTTGCCCTCGGGCGCCTGGCCTTCGCGGTGGCAGAGGTGCGGCACCTCGATGCCGAGTTCTTTGGCCAGCGCCCACAGCGTCTGGCCGGGGCGAGCCAAGACCTGCTGGCCGTCGATCTGCAGCGGCACGGCCGGCGCGCTGAGCGCGTCGTCTGCTTCACGGCTGAAGGCATTCATCGCGCCAGCTCCTGCGGAAAGTGGCGCAGCACACTGTCAAACGCGTTGGGCGCGGCCTGGCCCAGGCCGCAGATGCTGGCCTCGCGCATCACGCTGCCCAGCTCGGCCAGCAGCTCGGCGGGCCAGGCCTCACCGGCCATCAGGCGGCTGGCCTGCGTGGTGCCCGCGCGGCAAGGTGTGCACTGGCCGCAGCTTTCGTGTTCGAAAAAGCGCATCACGTTGCGCGCGGCGTCCACCGCGCGGTCGGTGTGGCCCAGCACGATGACGGCGGCACTGCCGATGAAGGCGCCATGCGGCTGCAGGGTGTCGAAGTCCATCGGCACATCGGCCAGCGCCGCGGGCAGGATGCCGCCGCTGGCCCCGCCCGGCAGGTAGCCGTAGAGGGTGTGGCCTTCGGCCATGCCGCCGCAGTATTCATCCACCAGCTCGCGCAGCGTGATGCCGGCCGGCGCCAGCTTCACCCCGGGCTTTTGCACGCGGCCGCTGACCGAGAAACTGCGCAGCCCGCGCCGGCCGTGGCGGCCGTGGGCGGTGTAGGCCTCGGCGCCTTCGGCCAGCAGGCGCGCAACCCAGTACAGCGTCTCGCCGTTGTGCACCAGCGTCGGCCGGCCGAAGAGCCCGCGCTCGGCCACGTAGGGCGGGCGCAGGCGCGGCAGGCCGCGCCGGCCTTCGATGGATTCGAGCATCGCCGACTCTTCGCCGCAGATGTAGGCGCCAGCGCCCCTGCGCAATTCGATAGGCGGCAGCGGCGGCAGCGTGCCCGTGGCGCTGGCAGCCTGCAGCGCGGCCAGTTCGCGTTGCAGCATCGCGCGCAGGCCGTGGTACTCGTCGCGCAGGTAGACGGTGACACCGGCCACGCCCACGGCCCAGGCCGCGATGAGCAGGCCTTCCAGGAAACGGTGCGGCTCGCTTTCGAGCATGCGGCGGTCTTTGAAGGTGCCGGGCTCGCCTTCATCGAGGTTCACCGCCATCAGCCGCGGCGCAGGCTGCGCACGCACCAGGCGCCACTTGCGCCCGGCCGGGAAACCCGCGCCGCCCAGGCCGCGCAGGCCGCCGTTTTCCAGCAGCGCGATCACGTGCTCGGGCTGGCGCTCGCCGGCCACGCAGCCGGCCCACAGCGCGTAGCCCCCAAGGGCGCGGTAGGCGGAGAAGTCTTGCTGCGCGGCGAAATCGTCATGGCGCTGGCCGCCCTGCCGCGCAGCTTGCGTGGCGGCCTGCACGGCCTCGGCCGTCGCGTGCGGCACGGGCCGGTGGTGCACCACGGCCACGGGCGCGGTGTCGCAGCGGCCCACGCAAGGCGCGGGGATCACGCGGACCTCGGGGCCCAGCAGCGCCGGCAAGCGCTGCAGCAACTCGCGCGCGCCGGCCATCTCACAGGTCAGGCTGTCGCACACGCGCACGGTGAGCGCAGGCGCCGCCGGCACGCGGCCCTCGGCGTCTTCGCGCACGATGTCGAAGTGGTGGTAGAAGCTCGCGACCTCGTAGACCTCGGCCTGCGAGAGCCGCACCAGCGCGGCCAGCGCCGCCAGGTGCGGCGTGGCGAGCTGGCCGAAGTGGTCTTGCAGCGTGTGCAGGTGTTCGATCAGCAGCTCGCGCCGGTGCGGCCCGGGGCCGATGAGCGCGGCCACCGCATCGCGGTGCTGCGGCTCGACGCTGCGGCCCTTGGGCGCTTGGCGCCGGCGCTGGCGTTGCGCCTCTTTGGAGACTTCGGCTCCTGAGGCAGGCACCGGCACGATGGGGATGACAACAGCGTTCATGGTCTGCGGCGGATCATTCCGACGCCGCAGCCGGCTGTCCAATGGCTTTGGTGAACCGCGCCATTCACGGCGCTGATCGATGGCGCCTGATCGCGATATCAGCCCGGCGCCAACCCCGAGGCCAGCGGCCCCGTGTGCGCCGCCGCTTCGGCCAGCCACGCCGGGTCTAAGGCCAGCGCCAGTGCGGCCTGCAAGGCGCGCGAAGCCGGCTGGCCGCGCGCCGTCATGAAGCCGATGGGCGTGCGCAGCACCGGCGCCGTCAGCGGCCGCGCTTCCAAGCCCGCGTGTGCGGCCAGCGTGTCCACCAAAGCGCCGGGCAGCACGGCCGCCAGCGGGCCGCTGTGCACGGCCACCAGCAAGGCCATCACCGAATTCGTTTCCAGCGCCGGCGCCACCGCCAGGCCCTGGCTGCGGAAGACCTGCTCCAGGATCACGCGGTTGTGCATCTCCGGGCCCAGCAAGGCCAGCGGGCGCGCCGCGGCCTCGGGCCAGGTGATGGGCGCGCCGAATCGCAGGCCCGGGCCCGAGGCCTCGCCCGCTGCCACACGCTGCAGCAGGTGGTAGTGCTCCAGCACTTGCGGCCAAGCCTGCAGGCGATCACCCGGCAGGTCGGCCAACCGGTCGGTGTAGCCGAGCGCGAGGTCCAGCGTCAGCCGCTCCAGGCCCGATTCCAGTTCTTGCGATGAGAGCGAACGCAGCTGCGGCACCAGGCCCGGGTGACGTTCGATCAAACGCGCTGCAAAACGCGCGGCGATCGGCTCGGCCGTGGGCACGGTGCCGATGACGAGCCGCCCGCGCGGCTGCGCGGCGCTGCCCGCGAGTTCTTGCGTCAGGCGCTCCTGCTCGTGCAGCACGCGCCGCGCGGTGGCCAGCACCTGCTCGCCTTCGGCCGTGAGGCCTTCGTACTGGCGGCCGCGGCGCACGATGGAAACGCCGAAATGCGTCTCCAGCGAACGCAGCGCGTTGCTCAGCGCGGGCTGCGTGATGTGGCAGGCCGTGGCGGCGCGGCCGAAGTGCCGGTGTTGCTCCAGCGCGGCGAGGTAGCGGTAGGCGTCGAAGAGGTTCACGGCCCGCGCATTAGACCAGCGTGAGCCCCGCGCTGGCCCTGCCCCTGCACCCCGGCGGCAGACGCACCCCCGCCTAAAATCCATGCCCATGGAAGTACGCCCTGCCCCAGCCGAAGACTGGCCCAACGCCACCGTGCTGGTGGTCGATGACGAACCCGGCATGCGCAACTTCCTGCTCAAGACCCTGGCGCCGCGTGTGGGCCAGGTGCTCGGGGCGAGCTCGGCCGAAGAGGCCGAGCTGCTGCTGCAGAAACACCGCTGCGATCTGCTCATCCTCGACATCACGCTGCCCGGCAAAAACGGCATCGCGCTGCTGAAGGAACTGCGCGAACAGGGCAACGCCTCCGAGGTGGTGCTGATCACGGCCTTCGCCGATCTCGACACCGCCATCGAAGCCCTGCGCGCCGGCGCCGGCGACTTCCTGCTCAAGCCCTTCCGCACCGCGCAGGTGCTGGGCGCGGTGCGCCAAGGCCTGGAGCGCGCACGCCTGAAACGCGAGAACTGGGTGCTGCGCCGCAGCCTGCACCGCCACACGCCGCCGGCCGACGGCCTGGTGGGCCGCAGCATCGTCATCAAGGGCCTGCAAGCCGCGCTGCAGCGCGTGGCGGCGGTCGACAGCACCGTGCTGCTGACCGGCGCCTCGGGTACCGGCAAGGAACTCGCCGCGCAGGCGCTGCACCGGCTGGGCAGCGCGCCCGACGCGCCTTTCGTGCCGGTGAATTGCGCGGCCATCTCGCCGATGCAGATCGAGGCCGAACTCTTCGGGAGCCCCGGGCACGACGGCCTCTTCGTCTACGCCCAGGGCGGCACGCTCTTCCTCGACGAGATCGGCGAGATGCCGCTGCCCATGCAGGCCAAGCTGCTGCGGGCGCTGGAAACGCTGTGCATCCGCCCCGTGGGCAGCCAGCAAGAGATCCCCTTGCAGCTGCGCATCGTAGCGGCCACCAACCGGCCGCTGCGCAGCGAGGTGGAAGCCGGTCTCTTCCGCGCCGATCTCTACTACCGCCTGCAGGTGGTGGAACTGAAGCTGCCGCCGCTGGCCGCGCACAAGGAAGACATCCCCGACCTCGTGGCCCATTTCATCGCCACGCTGGCGCCACGCCTGGGCGTGCCGCCCATCGCCGTGAGCGATGACGAGATGCACTACCTGCAGCAGTACGACTGGCCGGGCAACGTGCGCGAGTTGCGCAACCTCATCGAACGTTCGCTGATCGTCGGTGCGCTGAACGTCTCGGCGCTGTACCAGAGCCTCTCGCGCACCCACGGTGAACCGGCGCGTCTGGCGCCGGGCGGCATCACCGACCTGCAGACACTGGAAAAGCGCCACATCCTGGCCGTGCTGGACAGCGTGGACGGCGACAAGACCCGTGCGGCGCAGCTGCTGGGCATCTCGCGGCGCACGTTGGAACGCCGCTGCGCGGAGTGGACCCCGGCGTGACCACGCCCACGGGCGGCAGCGCCAGCCCTGCGCCGCGGCCGGGTTGGTTCGCACGCTTGAGCATCCGCAACAAGCTGCTGGCGCTGACGCTGCTGCCGCTGCTGGGCGTGCTGCCGCTCCTGGGCGCAGGCCTGTTGTGGTGGACCGACACCGCCCTCGACGCGCTGCTGCGCACCAAGGTGCGGGCTGATCTGGCCGTGGCCAGCGGCTACTTCGAACGTGTGCTGGCCGAAGTGGGTGGCAGCGTGAGCGCGGCGGCTGAATCGCAAGCGCTGGCGCGCGCGCTGCGTTCGCCGGCCGAGTTGCAGGCGCTGCTGCTGCGCTTTGAACGCCGCGAGCGGCTCGACTTCCTGCGGGTGCTGCCGCCCGACCCCACCCGCGCCGACGGCACCAGCGTGGAGGTGCTGGCGCCCGCGCAGCAAGGCCTGCTGGGCCCGGCGCTGCGCGAACGTGTGGCCGTGCCGCTGCTGAACACGCGCAACGCCGCGCCCACCGAGCGCGCCGTGGAAGACCGCGCCATGCTGCTGCTGTCCACGCGCGCGCTGCGCAACGAACGCGGTGAACTCATCGGCCACCTGCAGGGCGGCGTGCTGCTCAACCGCAACCTGCCCTTCATCGACCACATCAACCAGATCGTCTACCCGGCCGGCTCGCTGCCCTTTGCCGAGTGGGGCAGCAAGGGCACGGCCACGCTCTTCCTCGATGACGTGCGCATCAGCACCAACGTGCGCCTGTTTGGCGGCGTGGACGAAGAGCGCGCCATCGGCACGCGCGTCTCGCAGAGCGTGCGCGCGGCCGTGCTGGGCCAGGGCCAGACCTGGCTGGACCGCGCCTTCGTCGTGCAGGACTGGTACGTCTCGGCCTACCTGCCGCTGGCCGACGGCCAGGGCCGGCGCGTGGGCATGCTCTATGTGGGCGTGCTGGAGCGGCCCTTCGTGCTGCTGAAGTACGCCGCGCTGGCCAGCATCGGCGTGCTGTTCTTCGGCGTGATGATCGTCGCGGCCTTCGTCAGCCTGCGCTGGGCGCGCGGCATCTTCCACCCGCTGGAACGCATGGAAGCCACCATGCAATGCGTGGAAGGCGGCGACCTCGGTGCCCGCGTGGGCCCGGTGGCCAACGCCGACGAGGTGGGCCGCCTGGCGCAGCATCTGGACGAGTTGCTCGCCACCATCGAAGACAACACGCGCCAGCTGCAAGGCTGGAACGCCGAGCTCGACGCCAAGGTGGCCGAGCGCACCGCCGCGCTGCAGGCCGCGCAGCGCCAGCTGGTGCAGGCCGAAAAACTCGCCACCGTGGGGCAGCTGACGGCCAGCATCGCGCACGAGGTCAACAACCCCATCGCGGTGATCCAGGGCAACCTCGACCTGCTGCGTGAACTGCTCGATGGCGAGGCCGCTGCGCGCGTGGCGCCCGAGCTGAAGCTGGTGGACGCGCAGATCGAGCGCATGCGGCTCATCGTGACACGGCTGCTGCAGTTCGCGCGGCCCGGTGAGTTCGCGGGCTATGTGGAAGCGGTGGACACCGCGCGCCTGCTCGACGATTGCCTGGTGCTGGCCGGGCACCAGATCTCGCGCGCGGGGGTGCAGGTGCAGCGCGACTTCTGCGCCACGCGCCTGCCGCTCATCAACGCACAAGAGCTGCAGCAGGTGCTGGTGAACCTCATCGTCAACGCGCTGCAGGCCCTGCAGCCGTCCGCCGAGGGCGGCACCCTGCGCCTGAGCACGGCCGACAGCGGCCCGGCCGAGGCGCCGGTGGTCGTCATCACCGTGGCCGACAACGGCCCGGGCCTGGCGCCCGAGCTGCTGGCGCAACTGTTCCAGCCTTTCGTCACGCGGCGGCAAGAAGGCACGGGCCTGGGCCTGTGGATCAGCCGCGAGATCGTCGAGCGTTACGGCGGCACGCTGGAAGCAGGCAACGCCGAGCCCAAAGAAAACGGCGCCCCGGGCGGCGCCGTGTTCACGGTGAGGCTGAAGGCCGAGGGCTGATCAGGCCGCCATCAAGCCGCAGCAGGCGTGCGGATCAGGTGGTCGAAGGCGCTGAGCGCGGCCTTCGCACCCTCACCCGCAGCGATGATGATCTGCTTGAACGGCACCGTCGTCGCGTCGCCCGCGGCGTAGACACCGGGCACGTTGGTGGCGCCCTTGGCGTCGACGATGATCTCGCCATAGCGGCTCAGCTCCACCGTGCCCTTCAGGAACTCGGTGTTGGGCACGAGGCCGATCTGCACGAACACGCCGGCCAGCGGCAGGCGGTGCTCGCTGCCATCGGCGCGGTTCTTGAACACCAGGCCGTCAACCTTCTGGCCGTCGCCGGTGATCTCGGTGGTCTGCGCGTTGGTGTAGATCTCGACGTTCGGCAGGCTCTTGAGCTTGTTCACGAGCACGGCGTCGGCCTTGAGCTGCTCGGCGAACTCGACCACCGTCACGTGCTCCACCACGCCGGCCAGGTCGATGGCGGCTTCCACACCCGAATTGCCGCCGCCGATGACGGCGACCTTCTTGCCCTTGAACAGCGGGCCGTCGCAGTGCGGGCAGTAGGCCACGCCCTTGTTGCGGTACTCGGCTTCGCCGGGCACGTTGACGTTCTTCCAGCGCGCGCCGGTGCTGAGGATGACGCTGCGGCCCTGCAGCACCGCGCCGTTGTCCAGCGTGACGGCGATGGTGCCCCCCGGCTGCGCCGCGGGCTCCAGCTTGGCCACACGCTGGCCGTTCATGATGTCGACGTCGTAGGCCTTGGCGTGGGCTTCCAGCGCCATCGCGAACTTCGGTCCTTCGGTTTCCAGCACCGAGATGTAGTTCTCGATGCCCAGGGTGTCGAGCGTCTGGCCGCCGAAACGTTCGGCCACGATGCCGGTCTTGATGCCCTTGCGCGCCGCGTACACGGCCGCGGCCGCACCGGCGGGGCCGCCGCCGACGATCAGCACGTCGAAGGTCTCTTTCTTGGCCAGCTTGGCGGCGTCGCGCGCGGCGCTGCCGGTGTCGACCTTCTTCAGGATCTCGGCGATCTCCATGCGGCCGTTGCCGAAGGGCTGGCCGTTCAGGAAGACGCTGGGCACGGCCATGATCTGACGCTCTTCCACCTCGGCCTGAAACAAACCACCGTCCACGGCCACGTGCTGGATGCGCGGGTTCAGCACCGCCATCAGGTTGAGCGCCTGCACCACGTCGGGGCAGTTGTGGCAGGTCAGGCTCATGTAGGTCTCGAAGACGAAATCGCCTTCCAGGCCCTTGATCTGCTCGATGACATCGGCCTCCACCTTGGGCGGGTGGCCGCCGGCCTGCAGCAGCGCCAGCACCAGCGAGGTGAACTCGTGGCCCATGGGAATCGCCGCGAAGCGCACGCCCATGTCCGCGCCCTGGCGCGTGATCTGGAAAGACGGGCGGCGGGCATCGTTGCCGTCGAAGCGCGCGGTGACCTTGTCGTTGAGCGCCGCGATCTCGGTGATCAGCTCGCGCATCTCGGCCGAGGCCGGGCGGTCGTCGAGGCTGGCGATCAGCTCGATCGGATGCTGAAGGCGCTCGAGGTAAGCCTTGAGCTGGGCTTGGATGTTGCTGTCGAGCATGGCGGCGTCCTGGGAAATGGGTGATTCAGAAACGGCTCCGCCGGCCCGGCGGGGCCGGCGGAGCGGGGTCGGTGGCGTGCACCGCTCCCCGATCAAGCCCCTTGCGCGGAACCGGCTCTGCCGGGCCGCTGCAAGAGCCCCCTCGGGGGGTGGCGAGCGCTAGCGAGCCTGGGGGCTCGTCAGATCTTGCCGACGAGGTCGAGCGACGGGGTCAGGGTCTTGGCGCCTTCGTTCCACTTGGCCGGGCACACCTGGCCGGGGTTGGCGGCGGTGTACTGGGCGGCCTTGAGCTTGCGCACGGTTTCCTTCACGTCACGAGCGATCTCGTTGCTGTGGATTTCGGCCGTCTTGATCACGCCATCAGGGTTGATCACGAAGGTGCCGCGCAGCGCCAGGCCTTCTTCAGGAATATGCACGCCGAAAGCGTTGGTCAGCGTGTGGGTCGGGTCGCCCACCAGCGGGAACTTGGCCTTGCCCACGGCCGGGCTGGTCTCGTGCCACACCTTGTGCGAGAAGTGCGTGTCGGTGGTGACGATGTAGACCTCGGTCTTCAGCTTCTGGAACTCGGGGTAGTTGTCGGCCGCGTCTTCGATCTCGGTCGGGCAGTTGAAGGTGAAGGCGGCGGGCATGAAGATCAGCACCGACCACTGGCCCTTCAGGCTCTGCTCGGTCACTTCGATGAACTTGCCGTTGTGGAAGGCCTGGGTCTTGAAAGGCTGGACTTGGGTGTTGATCAGGGACATGGCGTGTTTCCTTGAGGTTGGGTGATGGAAAAGGGGTGATCGGTGACAAGGGCCTGGGGGACTGCGCCCCGACCTCTGCATTTTCGTCACAGCGCCGCATGGCGAGCATTGATTGACGGAATCAACCCGATTGTCTGTGGCTATTAGAGACGCCACGCCCCGGCCTTGAGGGGAAAACAGCCGCGTTCTCGTTTGGGTTCTCCAGGAAGCCATGTTGCACCCAGGAGACTCCGTGAACCCAGCCCTCAAGCCCTCGATCTGCGCTCTGACCTGCGCCGCCGCTTTGCTGCTGGCGGCCTGCGGGGGCGGTGACGGCGAAGCCACCGCGCCGCCCAGCCCACCGCCAGCACCGCCCCCCGTGAACCGCGCCCCGGTGGCCGAATTCACCGCGCCTGCCACCGTGGTGCAGGGCCAGGGTGTGCTGCTGGACGGCAGCACCAGCAGCGACCCCGACAACGACGCCCTCACGCTCGATTGGCAGTTCGGCAACGGCGAACGCGCCGGCGGCGCCCGCGTGGCCCAGGTCTTCAACGAACCGGGCAGCTACACCGTGCGCCTGGTGGCCACCGACCCCGCCGGCCTGCAGAGCAGCCGCGAGCGCACCATCACCGTGAACCCGGCACCGGCCGCCGCCGTGACGGGCAGCCTGGCCGTGCTGGTCACCGACGCCGACGGCGCCCCTGTGGCCGATGCCGCCGTGCGCCTGGGCAGCCAGACGGTGCAGAGCGACGCCGACGGCCTGGCCCCGCTGACGGCCGTGCCGCTGGGGGTGCCGCTGGTGGTGAGCGTGCAGAAGGCGGGCCTGCTGGAAGCCGCGCTGCGCACGCGCATCGACACCCCGGCCGACGGCAGCGCCGCCGCGGCCACGCTGCAGGCCACCCTGCCGGCCGAGGCCGCCGCGCGTGCCGTGGACCTGAGCGCCGCCGTCGACATCACCGACAGCGCGGCCGGCCTGCGTGTGCAGGTGCCGGCCGGTGCGCTGCGCCGGCCCGATGGCAGCACCGCCACGGGCGCCGCCACGCTGCGCATCACGCCCGTGCCGACGGGCGCCGCGGCGCCTTTCGGCACCGGCACCGTGGACGCCACCGGCACCCTGCGCCCCACGCTGGCGCTGGCACCGGTGAAGCTGCGCTTCGAACAAGCCGGCCAGGCGCTGGACCTGGCCCCCGGCCGCACGGCGCGCCTGAGCTGGACCGTGCCCGCCAGCCCCCTGCCCGACGGCAGCGAACTGCGCGCCGGCCTCAACCTCGGCCTGCACGCGCTGGACACCCGCTCGGGCCTGTGGCGCGAAGAAGGCCGTGTCAGCGTGCTGGCCGGCAGTGCCGCCGGCACCGTGGTGCTGCAGGCCGATGTCAGCCACTTCAGCTATTGGGACGCGCGCTACGGCGCCTGGGTCTTCAACACCTTCAACACCTTCAACCCCGGCTGCATCGCCGCCGTGGGCGCGCTGCCGGCCAACACCGTGTGCGTGTTCCGCGTGCGCCTGGTCAACCCGCGCTGGGCGGCCCCGCAACCCGAAGCCTTGAGCACCTTCGAGTGGAACGACTTCTTCTACTTCGACAACGGCCGCTGGCTGCAGCGCTACCAGGTGCCCAGCGACTTTGCCGGCGTGCTGGAAGCCTATGCCTACAACGGCTTCAACATCATTCAGCGCGGCGAGCAGGCCTTTGCCGCCGGGCAACTGCGCGGCACGGTGAACGTGCGCCTGTCGCCGCGGCCGATCAGCCCGCGCACGGTGCTGCTGAACATCGACGGCGGCAACGCCGACGCCAGCGGCAACACCGCCACGCGTGACGATGTGCGGCTGGTGGCCAGCGTGCAGTCCGACAGCCTGTTCGAGCGCGTGGAGTTCACGCTGGGCGGCCAGCTGGTGGCCACCGACAGCCAGGCGCCCTTCGAGGCCAACCTGGCGCTGGCCGGCCTGGCCGATGGCGAGTACAGCGTGCTCGCCCGCGCGGTGCGCGGCAACACGGTGCTCCAATCGGCCGCGCGCAACCTGCGCATCGACCGCGCCGCCCCGGCGCCCACCGTCACCTATGGCAGCGGCGCCGGCCTGCCGCTGAGCGGCGCCACGCAGGTGGGCCTGGCCTCGGTGCTGCGGGTGAACTTCAACGAGCGCATGCAGCCGGCCAGCGTGGCCGCGGCGGCCTTCACATTGAGCCCGCCGGTGCCCGGCAGCTGGGCGCTGGACGCCGAAGAGCGCACCGCCACCTTCACCCCCACCACCACCTGGGCGCTGAACACCGCCTACACGCTGACGGTGCAAGGCGCGCTCGACCGCGCCGGCAACAGCCTCAGCGCCCAGCTCGCGAGCTTCAGCACCGAAGCACCGGCGGCGGCGCGTAGCTGGGGCGCACAGAACGCGCTGCCCCCGGCCAGCGCCAACCGGCAGCTCACCGTGGGCCAGGGCGGCACGGTGCTGAGCTTCGTGCAGCCGGGGGTCTCGCAGCCCTACCGGCTGTTCCTGCGCCGGGATGGCGAAGCCCTCAGCTACACCGATGCCGGCGAGGCCAGCGCAGCCGCCACGGCGAACGCGCGTGCGGCCGTTTCTGGCGCGCACGCCGCGCTGGCCTGGCGCGAAGCCACGGGCAGCGGCAACACGCTCCATGTCACGCGCATCCACCTCGGCGGGGCCACACCCACCTTCAACACCGAAGCCGTGGCCACGCTGAGCCAGCCCGGCGACAACTTCGACGTGGCCGTGAACAGCAACGGCGACGTGGTGCTGGCCTACACCGTGGGCAACCTCAACCAGCAGGCCCAGGTGTTTGCGCGCCGCTACCGCAGCGGTGCTTGGGAGAACCCCACACGCCTGGACGGCGGGCGGGTTTACCTCAACCACCTGCTCACGGCCCTGGCCGACAGCGGCGATGCGTTGGTGACCTGGTTCGACCGCGCCGCGCCTGGCGATGCAGCGTCGCAGTTCGTGGCCACGCACCAGGTGGCCGGCGCGTGGCAGGCACTGCAGGTGGTGGCCGGCGGCTACAACCGCCTCTCACTCGACGATGTGCGCCTGCGCGGCGATGGCGGCGGCACAGCGGTGCTGGGCTTCGGCTACACGCCGAGCAACGCGCGCGGCCAGGTGCTGGAGGTGGCCGTGTTCAGGCCGGCCAGCGCCCTGTTCACGCGCAGCAATGTCACCGACCGTGTGGTGGGCTGGGACCTGGCCCTGGGCAGCGACGGCACGGCCCACGTGGCCTACAGCCGCACGGCGGCCAGCAACAACAGCGCGGTGGGGCGCGTGGGCACGCTGCACCTGCCGGCCACGGGCAACCCCACGGCCTACGAGCTGGCCAGCTACAGCGGCGCCGATCTGCAACTGGACAACGGCATCCGCCACCCGGCGCTGGCGGTGAACGGCAGCGGCACCGTGATGGTGGGCGGCGGGCGCAGCAGCCTGGGGCGCGCGCCCTTCTACCTGGGCACGGCCGGCGCGGGCTTCAGCGCCATCGGCGAAGCCGCGGGCACCTACGCCAACCTGCCGGTGTCCACGCTGTTTCTGGATGCCGCGGGCCAGGCCCTCTTCATGCACGGTCTGCGCTTCCAGCTTTACCGCTGAAAACGCAGACCCGGGGCTCAGGTGCCCTTGCTGACGGTGATGGTGGGGAACTTGGCCGAGAAATCCTTGGCCTTGGCCGCCACCTTCACCGCCACCTGGCGCGCCACGGCCTTGTAGATGGCCGCCACTTCGCCTTCGGGGTCGGCCACCACGGTGGGCCGGCCGGCGTCGGCCTGCTCGCGGATGCTGAGATTCAGCGGCAGCGCGCCCAGGTAGCCCACGTCGTATTCAGCCGCCATCTTCTTGCCGCCATCGGCACCGAAGATGTGCTCGGTGTGGCCGCAGTTCGGGCAGCAGTACACGGCCATGTTCTCGACGATGCCCAGGATGGGCACGCCCACCTTCTCGAACATCTTCAGGCCCTTCTTGGCGTCGAGCAGCGCGATGTCCTGCGGCGTGGTCACGATCACCGCGCCCGTGAGCGGCACACGCTGGCTGAGCGTGAGCGCGATGTCGCCGGTGCCGGGCGGCATGTCGACCAGCAGGTAATCCAGGTCGCACCAGTTGGTCTGGTTCAGCAACTGGTCGAGCGCCTGCGTGGCCATGGGCCCGCGCCAGATCATGGCCTGGTCGGGCTCGATCAGGAAGCCGATGCTCATGACCTGCACGCCGTAGTTTTCCAGCGGTTCGATGCGCTTGCCGTCTTCGCTTTCGGGCCGGCCGCTGATGCCCATCATCATGGGCTGGCTGGGGCCGTAGATGTCGGCGTCCAGGATGCCCACGCTGGCGCCCTCGGCGGCCAGGGCCAGGGCCAGGTTGACGGTGGTGGTGCTCTTGCCCACGCCGCCCTTGCCCGAGGCCACGGCGATGATGTTCTTCACCTTGGGCAGCAGCGCCACGCCACGCTGCACGGCATGGCTGACGATGCGGGTGGTGATCTCCACGCTGACGTTCTGCACACCGGGCACGGTGCGCGCCGCGGCGATGAGCGCCTTGCGCAGCGCCGGGTGCTGGCTCTTGGCCGGGTAACCCAGCTCCACCTGGAAGGCGATGTCGCCTTCTTCGATGCGCAGGTTCTTCAGCGCCTTGCTGCTGACGAAGTCTTTGCCGGTGTGGGCATCAACGACGGATTTCAGCGCGTCGAGCAGCGCGCTTTCCTGAACGGTGGCGGTCATGTCTGGGGGCTGGGGGCAGCCGGTGGAAGGCAGAGGCGCGGGAGTCTAGCGGCCCGGCCTCGCCCGGCCGCCGCCAGGGTGTTGGCCGCGCTACTCGACGCGGCGCACCCGCGGCGCCTTGTTCGCGCCTTCTATCTCCAGCACGAAGCCGCCCAGCAGCGCACGCCGAACCGTGACCTTGACGTCGGTGAGCGCATAGGCGCCTTGGCTGTCGTCCACCACCTGCCACACCTGCCCGTTGGCCAGACGGATGCGCGTGCGCGGGCCCCAGCCTTCGAAGAAGCCGGGGATGCTGCTCTGCAGGGTTTGCGGCTCATCGCGGCGCTCTTGCCCGAAGTTAGGCGCGGCGGCGGGCGCTGCGGCCGCGGCGGGTGCTGCCGACGGGTTTGGCGCCGTTGCCGGCACGGTACGCATTGCCGGAGCGGCCGGGGCGGCGGCGCCCGGTGGCAGCGGCAGCGCGTCGTAGCAGGCCAGGCGCGCGGCGGCGTCGGTGACGGCGCGGCAGGTGGCCAGGTCGCGCCCCTGGGCGGCCGGGGCGAACAGCAGGGTGGCGCCCAGCAGGGCAGCGGCGCAGGCGGTGGGTGCGTTCATGGCCACGATGATGCCCGCTCCTAGAATCGAGGCATGACCCGCAAGCTCTTCGTCACCACCGCCCTGCCCTACGCCAACGCCGGTTTCCACATCGGCCACATGATGGAGTACATCCAGGCCGACACCTGGGTGCGCCTGCAACGCATGGCGGGCCACGAGGTGCACTTCGTCTGCGCCGACGACGCCCACGGCGCGCCCATCATGATCGCCGCCGAGAAGGCCGGCCTCACGCCGCAGCAGTTCGTCGCCGGCATCGCCGCCGGCCGGCCGCAGTACCTGGATGGCTTCCACATCCGCTTCGACAACTGGCACAGCACCGACGCGCCCGAGAACCACGCGTTGGCGCAAGACATCTACCGCGCGCTGCGTGCCAACGGCCTGATCGAAGTGCGCGCGGTGGAACAGTTTTTCGACCCCGCCAAGGGCATGTTCCTGCCCGACCGTTTCATCAAGGGCGAATGCCCGAAGTGCGGCGCGCTCGACCAGTATGGTGACAACTGCGAGGTCTGCGGCGCCGTCTACCAGCCCACTGAGCTGAAGAACCCGCGTTCGGCACTGACCGGCGCCACACCCGAGCTGCGCACCAGCGAGCACTTTTTCTTCAAGCTGAGCGACCCGCGCTGCGTGGAGTTTCTCGAAGGCTGGACACAGAGCGGCCGCCTGCAGCCCGAGGTGGCCAACAAGGTGCGCGAGTGGTTCGCGCGCGACGAAGCCGGCAAGGTGGGCCTGGGCGACTGGGACATCAGCCGCGACGCGCCCTACTTCGGCATCGAGATTCCCGACGCCCCGGGCAAGTACTTCTACGTCTGGCTCGACGCGCCGGTGGGCTACCTCGCTTCGCTGAAGAACCTCTTCGGCAAGCTCGGCCTGGACATGGACAGCTACCTCGCCGACCCCGCGGTGGAGCAGGTGCACTTCATCGGCAAGGACATCGTCACCTTCCACACGCTGTTCTGGCCGGCCATGCTGAAGTTCAGCGGCCGCAAGACGCCCGACCACGTCTACGTGCACGGCCACCTCACGGTGAGCGGCGCGAAGATGAGCAAGAGCCGCGGCACCGGCATCAGCCCGCTGAAGTACCTGGAGCTGGGCCTCAACCCCGAGTGGCTGCGCTACTACATCGCCGCCAAGCTCAACGCCCGCGTCGAGGACCTCGACTTCAACCCCGAGGATTTCATCGCCCGCGTCAACAGCGACCTGGTGGGCAAGTACATCAACATCGCCAGCCGCGCCGCGGGTTTCCTGCACAAGCGCTTCGGCGGCAAGCTGAGTGCCGACCTGGGCGTGGAAGGCCGCGTGCTGCTCGACGGCCTGCGCGCGCACAGCGCCACCGTCTACACGCACTTCGACGAGCGCGAGTACGGCAAGGCGCTGCGCGAGGTGATGCTGCTGGCCGACCGCGTGAACGCCTACGTCGACGAGCACAAGCCTTGGGAGTTGGCCAAGAAGGAAGGCATGGACGCCGCGCTGCACGACGTGTGCAGCGTCTGCATCGAGGCCTTCCGCATCCTCACGCTCTACCTCAAGCCGGTGCTGCCGGCGCTGGCCGCGAAGGTGGAAAACTTCCTGCGCATCGAGCCGCTGCAGTGGGCCGACGCGCAGCGATCGCTCGGCGCGCACATCATTGGCGAGTACCAGCACCTGATGCAGCGTGTGGACCCGAAGCAGCTCGAAGCGCTGCTGGAGCCGCCAGCCCCGGTGGTGGCAGCCGCACCGCTGCCCGGCGGCGAAGCCCTGGCCGAAGAAATCGCCATCGGCGACTTCACCAAGGTCGATCTGCGCATCGCGAAGATCGTCAAGGCCGAGGCCGTGGAGGGCAGCACCAAGTTGCTGCGCCTGACGCTGGACGTGGGCGAAGAGAAGTCGCGCAACGTCTTCAGCGGCATTGCCGCGAATTACACGCCCGAGCAATTGACCGGCAAGCTCACGGTCATGGTGGCCAATTTGGCGCCGCGCAAGATGAAGTTCGGCGTGAGCGAAGGCATGGTGCTGGCCGCCAGCCACGCCGACGAGAAGGCGCAGCCCGGGGTCTTCGTGCTCGAGCCCTTCCCTGGCGCGCAGCCGGGCATGCGCGTGCGCTGAAAACGGCCCCGGTGCGCTGTCAGCCGCGCGGCAGCCTCGCGGGTTGACAATGGGCCGGTGCTGCCCGCCCAGCTCCACCCCTTCCGCCCGCGCCTGCTCGACGCGCTGAAGGGCTACAACCGGCAGCGTTTCGCCACCGACGCCGGTGCCGGCCTCACGGTGGGCATCGTCGCGCTGCCTCTGGCCCTGGCCTTCGGCATCGCCAGCGGCGTGAAACCCGAGCAGGGCCTGATCACGGCCATCGTCGCCGGTTTCCTCATCAGCGCCCTGGGCGGCAGCCAGGTGCAGATCGGCGGGCCCGCCGGCGCCTTCATCGTCATCGTCTACGGGATCATCGAGCGCTACGGTTTCACCAACCTGCTCATCAGCACCGCGCTGGCCGGCATGCTGATGTTCGTGCTGGGCTGGTTCAAGCTGGGCGCGCTGATCCGCTACATCCCGGTGAGCATCGTCATCGGTTTCACCAACGGCATCGCGGTGCTGATCGCGCTGTCGCAGCTGCGTGATCTGCTGGGCCTGAACATCGAGAAGATGCCCGGCGAGTTCTTTGCGCAGATCGGCGCGCTGCACGCGAACCTCGACAGCGTGAACCCGCACGCACTCGGCATCGGCCTGGCCTGCGTGGCGGGGCTGGCACTGTGGCCGCGGCTCTTCAAACCGAGCCCGCTGCTGCCGGCCGGTGCCCTGGGCTACCGGCCGCTGCGGTTTGCGGCGCGCATGCCGGCGCCCATCGTCGCGCTGGTCACGCTCACGGCCCTGGTGTGGTGGTTGAAGCTGCCGGTGGAGACCATAGGCTCGCGCTTCGGCGAACTGCCGCGCGGTTTGCCGCACTTCGACCTGCCCCCCATCACCTGGGCCAGCGCCCAGCAGCTCGTCATCCCCACCGTCACCATCGCACTGCTGGGCGCCATCGAAAGCCTGCTCTGCGCGCGCGTGGCCGACGGCATGGCCGACGCCAGGAACCCCTTCAAGCGCCACGACCCCAACCAGGAACTGATGGCCCAGGGCGTGGCCAACGTGGTGGTGCCCTTCTTCGGCGGCATCCCGGCCACGGGCACCATCGCGCGCACCGTCACCAACGTGCGCGCCGGGGCCACCAGTCCCATTGCCGGCATCGTGCACGCGCTGACGCTGCTGCTCATCCTGCTGGTGGCCGCGCCGCTGGCCAGCCTGGTGCCGCTGGCGGCGCTGGCCGGCATCCTGCTCTTCGTGGCGTGGAACATGTTCGAAGGCCACCAGTTCCTGCGCCTGCGCCAGTTCTCGGGCGGCTACCGGCTGCTGATGGTGGGCACCTTCGTGCTCACCATCGTCTTCGACCTCACGGTGGCCGTGCAGGTGGGCCTGGTGCTGAGCTGCGTGTTTTTCATCTGGCGCATGGGCACGCTGTTCAGCGTGAAACCGCACCGCCCGGCCGAAGGCCAGACGCTGCCCGAGGGTGTGCAGGCCTTCGAGCTCTACGGCTCGCTCTTTTTCGGCGCCGTGGGCAAGGTCGAAGCGCTGCCCGAGCAGCTGCCCGCGGGCACCCGCCTGCTGGTGCTGGACATGCAGCGCCTGGTGCTGATGGACAGCACGGGGCTGGACGCGCTGGAGCAGATGCACCGCACGCTGCAACGCCAGGGCACGGCGCTGGTGCTGGCCAGCGTCAACGAACAGCCGCTCTCGCTGATGCGCCGCGCCGGCTTCGAGGCCGTGCTGGGTGCCGAGCGCATCGTGCCCAACGTGGCCGCAGCGCTGGGCACCGCGGCTGCGGTCTGAAAGCGTTTACCAGTCGATCTGCCAGCGACCGTCGCAGCGCTTGCAGCACACCCGCATGTAGCTGCCCTCGGCCGCATCGCTGCGGCTGGACTCCACGGCCCAGCGCCCGTAGGCCTGGCACTGGCCGCACACCGCCTGGTTGGCGATGAACTCGGCCCGTGTCAGCAGGAAGAGGTAGCGCCGCAAGGCCCACAGGCCGATGGCGCAAGCCACCAGCACACAGGCGCCCATCAAGGCCTTGGCGCCGCCGGGTGCGGCAAACGCTTCCATCGCGCCGAAGATGGTGACCACGCTCAGCAGCAAGAGCACCAGGTGCGAGTGACCGATGAGCAGCTCACGCTCGTACCACTTGCGGAAACCTCGGCGCTGGATGGATGCCGGGATGGCCATGCGCATGCCCCTCGATGTGTGCGGTGCATGCTAGCGCGGCGGCGCGGTGCTTGCCGGCTGCAGGGCCTGCCGGGCCGCGTCAACGTTCGTAGTCGAGCGCCAGGCGCTGCAGCAGGCGCCGTGCGACGCGGGCCGCTTCTTTCAGGGTCCGGTGTTCGATGTCGTCCAGCACCGCCAGGGGCACGAAGTTGGCGGGCGTGCCCGCTGCACCGGCACCCGCCTGCACCCGCAGACGCAGGCCCTGCAGGAAATCGAAGGCGCTCACCCAGGCATGGCCCTCGTGCTCGGCGACCTGCAGTGCCTGCGCCGCGGCCTGCAGGCGCAGGCGCGTGCCGGTTTCGACCACGCCGTGGGCCAGGGCGTACAGGCGCGCCACGTCGACGAAGATCGCCGTGCCCTGGTGCTTGAGGTCGAAGACGGCCTGCCCCGCGTGCTGCTCGGTCAGCAGGCCGCCGTGCCAGTTCAGCGGCGGGCGCTGGCGCAGTGCGTTCTGCGCCAGTTGTTTCAGGAAGCGCGGCGCGCGCTGCGCCAGGCGCGCCGGCAGGGCCTGCAGCGGCTGCGCCAGCGCGAAGTTGCCGCACAGCGGCCGGAGGTCGAAGTAGATGCTGGCCTGCAGCAGGTCTTCGGGCGCGCCGTGTGCTATCCAGTGCTCGAAGCGCTGCGCCCACTCGTCGGTGCTCAAGCAGCAGGCCGGGTTGCCGGCCATCACGCCGCCGCGGCACAGCGGGTAGCCGCAGGCATCGAGGCCGAGGTTCACCTCGTGCGCCATGGCCAGCCAGCGCGGGCGTTCGGCCTCGGGTGTGCCGCTCACGAACACGAGGCCGTTGTCCTGGTCGGTGGCGATGGTCTGCTCGCCGCGGCCTTCGGAACCGAAGGCCAGCCAGCAGGCTTGCGCCATGTCGAGCCCGTGCTGCGCCGCCACCAGCGCCACCAGGCGCGCAGCGAGGATGTCGTTGAGCTGGCTGATGAGCGCCGTGATCGCGCGCGCGTGCACGCCCTGGCCCAGCAGCTGCGCTGCCAGGGTGCGGATCTCGGCTGCGCCGGCCTGCAGCGCGGGCAGGTCGGGCGCGCCGCGCAGCTGGCCGGCCAGGCCCTGGAACGACCGTCGCTGCAGGGCGAAGAGGTCGCGCTCGGAGACGATGTTCACCACCCGCCCCGCCGACGTCACCGGCACATGGCGTATGCCCTGCTGCGCCATCAGCAGCGCGGCGTCCAGCAGGGTGTGGCCTTCGTCCAGCGTGTGCACGGGCTGGCTCATCACCGTGGCGATGGGCGCGCTCAAGGGCTGCTGCGGCAGCAGCACACGGCCCAAAAGGTCGTGCCGTGTGAGGATGCCCTGCGCCGTGCCCTGCTCATCGAGCACCAACACCGAGCCTACCGCCCGCGTGTGCATGGCCTGCAGTGCCGTGGCCAGCGGCGTGCTGGCCGCGCAGGCCAGCGGCGTGCGGCGCGGCAGGCTGTGCAGCGGGGCGTCCAGGGCACTGGGGCCGGCAGGGTTCTCGGTGGGCATGCGGCAGGAGCGGAGCGTGGCCTGCATGTTAGGCACGCCGGTGCGTGCTGGCCTTGTCTGGCGTCAAGTTGGCGATCGGCAAAAAAAAGGCCGCGCCCTTGCGGACGCGGCCTGGGCAGACCCAAAGGCCTGCCAGGTTCAGCGCGAAATCAGGCGCGTGTGGTGTTCAGGTTCGGGTAGCGCACGTGTTCCACCAGTTCCTGGGTTTCGGCGCTGGGCGCCTTGGTCAGCAGGCTGACGATGATGATGGTGGCAAAACCCACCGGCACACCGAAGATGCCAGCCGAGATCGGCAGGATGCCGAACCACAGCTCGATCGGCGAGGTCACGCCGAAGACGCCGCGCAGCCAGGGCTGGGTGGTCACCATGTAGAAGAAGGTGACGCCGAGGCCGGCGATCATCCCCAGGCTCGCGCCCCACTTGTTGGCGCGCTTCCAGAAGATGCCCAAGGTCAGCGCCGGGAAGAAGGCCGCCGCCGCGAACGAGAAGGCTGCCGACACCAGGAAGAGGATGTCAGCCGGCTTCTGCGCCGCCACGGAGGCTGCTGCCAGGGCCACGATGAGCAGCAGGGCCTTCGAGATCATCACGCGGCGCGCGGTGGGCGCGTTCGGGTCGATCATCTTGTAGTACAGGTCGTGGCTCAGCGCGTTGGCGATGGTCAGCAGCAGGCCGTCGGCGGTAGACAGCGCAGCGGCCAGGCCGCCCGCCGCCACCATGCCCGACACCACGTAAGGCAGACCGGCGATTTCCGGCGTGGCCAGCACGATGATGTCGCCACCGATGCGCATCTCACCCAGTTGGAAGATGCCGTCCTTGTTGATGTCCGACACCGCCAGCAGCGAGGGGTCGACCCGCGCCCATTCGGCAATCCATGCCGGCAGCTTGTCGAAAGGCGTGCCCACCAGAACGTTGAACACCTCGTACTTCACCAGCACGGCCAGGGCCGGCGCCGTGAAGTACAGCAGGAAGATGAAGAACAGCGACCACGTCACCGAAGCCCGTGCGTCCTTCACCGAGGGCGTGGTGTAGTAGCGCATCAGGATGTGCGGCAGAGCGGCCGTGCCCACCATCAGGCAGAACACCAGCGCCAGGAAGTTGCGACGGCTGTCGTCGAAGGTCTTCTGGGCCTTGGCATCGCCGTTGGGGTCACCGGCGTACTGCGCAGCGTGGCGCGGCATGCCGGCCAGCGGCTTGGCGCGGTTGTCGGCAGCGGTCTTCGCCGCCGTCCAAGCCTTCTTGGCGGCCTCGGCGTCCTTCGGCAACGCGGACAGCGCCTTCTCTGCAGCGGCAATGGCCTCAGGCGCCGCATTGGCCGCCTTCAGCTCAGCCACCTTGACTTGCGCCGCTGCGGTGTCGGCCGCCAGGGCCGCCGGCACGTCCTTCAGCTTGGCAGCCAGCGTTTCAGACTGCGCCTTGAAGATGGCGATGACTTCCTTTTCCTTCGGGTCGTCGATCAGCAGCTGTTCCTTGGCCGTGACCTTCTCCAGCTGGTAGCCGTAGACGGCCTGAGGCACCGGCACGCCGGTCTGCTTCACGCTCAGCCACACCACCGGGATCATGTAGGCAATGATCAGGATGATGTACTGGGCCACCTGCGTCCACGTCACCGCGCGCATGCCGCCCAGGAAAGAACACACCAGGATGCCGGCGAGGCCGACGAAGATGCCGATCTCGAAAGCCAGGCCCGACAGGCGGGTGGTGATCAGGCCGACGCCGTAGATCTGCGCCACCACGTAGGTGAAGGAGCAGAGGATGGCGGCCAGGATGCCGATGAAGCGCGGCAGGTTGCCTTCATAGCGTGCACCGAGGAAGTCGGGGATGGTGAACTGCCCGAACTTGCGCAGGTAGGGCGCCAGGAACAGCGCCACCAGGCAGTAACCGCCCGTCCAGCCCATGATGAAGGCCAGACCACCGTAGCCCGTGAGGTACAGCGTACCGGCCATGCCGATGAAGGAAGCGGCCGACATCCAGTCGGCGCCGGTGGCCATGCCGTTGTAGACGGCGGGCACGCGGCGGCCGGCCACGTAGTACTCGGCCGCGTCGTTGGTGCGGCTCATGATGCCGATGCCGGCGTACAGGGCCACGGTGGCTGCCAGGAAGACGAGACCGATCGCGGAACGCGACAGGCCCATCTGCTCGGCGATGGCCAGCACGATCACGAAGGCCAGGAAGCCCCCGGTGTACCAGCCGTAGACCTTGTTCAGGCCCTTCTTGAAGGCGGCATTGGCCTCCTTGTTGGAGACCCCCGCCTGGGGTTCAAAACTCAAGCCTGCCATGTCATTCCTCCTCGGACACGCCGTGTTCGACGTCGAGCTTGTTCATGTAATGGGCGTAGAAGGCGATGATCACCACATAGACCACCAGCGCACCCTGGGACGCGACCCAGAAGCTGAAGGGCCAGCCCGCAAAGTTGAATGCCAGGTCGCGGGCGAAATACGCCACGACGTAGGTCACCACAAACCAAATCGCCAGCAGGATCGATGTGATCCTGAGGTTTTTCCGCCAGTAGGCCTGGTGGTTTTCGCTCACCTTCATCGTCGTCACCTCTCGGTTGTTTTCTACGGTTGCACGGGGGCCCGGATCGGGCTTCTTCAGGAAACTCAAGCGACGAGCAAGCCCGTCTCACGCTCCAGTTGCGCGGCCACCTTGGGCTCGAAACCCTTGAGGTGGCGGATGATCTTCACGGCCTCGTCAGGCTGCTGCCGGTCGACATGCACGCGGGCCAGCTGGTACCAGCCATAGGGCGACATCGGTTGCAGCTCGGTGTTCTTCTTCAGCGCCTTGACGGCCTCTTCGTAGCGCTGCAGGCGGATCAGCACGAGGCCCAACCCGTACCAGGCGCGGTCGAGCTCGGGGCTGAGTTCGGTGGCGCGGCGAAAGGCCGCTTCGGCCTCCTCGAAATGGCCGGCGTCTTCCAGCATGTAGCCGTGGTTGAACCAGGTGCCGCCATGCTCGGCACGCAAGGCCACGAGGCGGCGCGAGTCGTCGAGCGCTGCCGCGGTGTGGCCGGTCTGCACCAACAGGTGGGCGCGGCTGGCCAGCACGTAGGCGTCGTTGGGCCAGCGGGCCTGCATGGCGTTGAAAACCTCCAGCGCAGCCTGCTGGCGGCCCAGCACCAGCAAGGCCATGGCGCGCCACTTGGCCCAGCGATAGTCGAAGCCCGGCTTGGCAGAAGAACTCATTGGCAACCCACCATCTTTTGGCCCACGCAGTAACTGATCTTCTCGAAGGTGACCACGGCCCACACCAGCAGCAGCAGGAAGAAGGCGACGAACCCGACGTGCTGGTCGGCCACCTGCTTCGGCGCGATGAAACGCGCCGCCGCCACAAAAGGCCGCGTCAGCACCTTCAGCAGCTGGTAGAAAAAGTTGCTGTCGCGCTTGTCGCCCGCCAGCACGGCCAGAACGCCTTGCCCGAGCAGCGCCATCAGAGCGATCTCGCAAACCAGCTTCACGGCGGATAGGAAAAGAAGCACAGAAATCCCGAATTTCAGGTGACAGGCGACTCTTGGCGGCAGCGCTTACTGATTTCTGACGAAACCGGCCTGACCGCGGGCAAGCACCGCTAGGTCTTACCCTAGGCACGGCCCGCCTAAAATGCGCGCTCTGCCTCTGTTTGAGGCCCTGTTCCCTGACCGTCTGCCCCACGAGCCCGCCATGCCCCTGTTCTGGAAGCCTTACAAATCGGAAGTGACGAACTTCATCGAGGAGCTGAAGGCCAAGAAGCCCAGCCTGGAGGCCGAACAGCGCGCCGGCCGCGCCTTGCTCTGGGACCGCGACCTGAACCGCCAGGAGCAGGCCGAATGGCAAGAAGCCAAGGTGCCGCAGCAGCCCTACGTCTACCAGACCCAGGTGTGAACGTGCTGCCGCGGCCGGCCGAGGCCGGCCCCGAGACGGCGCATGAACTGCCGCCAGCGCCCCTGGGCGCCGAAGCCGCGCCCAGCCCCCAGGTCGTCGACCAGGTGGCCGTGGCCCGCCTGTACGGCGAGCCGCTCTTCCGCATGCCGCAGGACCTCTACATCCCGCCGGATGCGCTGGAGGTCTTCCTGGAGGCCTTCGAAGGCCCGCTCGACCTGCTGCTGTACCTGATCCGCAAGCAGAACTTCAACATCCTCGACATCCCGCTGGCCAGCGTCACGCGCCAGTACCTGGAGTACGTCGACCAGATCCGCCGCCACAACCTGGAACTCGCCAGCGAGTACCTGCTGATGGCGGCCATGCTCATCGAGATCAAGAGCCGCATGCTCTTGCCGCCCAAGAAAACGGCCGATGGTGCAGAACCCGAAGACCCGCGCGCCGAACTGGTGCGCCGGCTGGTGGAGTACGAGCAGATCAAGCTCGGCGCCGCGCAGCTGGACGCCCTGCCGCAACTGGGCCGCGATTTCCTGCGCGCGCAGGTGCACATCGAACAGAGCCTGGCGCCCCGCTGGCCCGAGGTGAACGCCGACGACCTGCGCCAGGCCTGGCGCGAGATCCTCCAGCGCGCCAAGCTCAACCAGCACCACACCATCAGCCGCGAGCAGCTGAGCGTGCGCGAGCACATGAGCATCGTGCTGCGGCGGCTGCAAGGCCGGCGTTTTGTCGAGTTCGAAGAGCTCTTCGACTCCACGCGCGGCGTGCCGGTGCTGGTGGTGACCTTCATCGCGATGCTCGAGCTCTCGAAAGAGAGCCTGCTGGAAGTGACGCAGGCCGAGGCCTTCGCGCCCATCTACGTGCGCCTGGCCTACACGCCCGCCTGAGCGGTGTGGCAATGAACCCGCGCGGCATCCACCTGCAATACAGCTTCGAGGCGCGCGGCCAGGGCGGCGCGCAGATCGAGAACCCGCTCTTCGACCTGCTGTCTGCGGTGCAGGCGGCCGGCAGCATCAGCCACGCCGCGCAACAGCTGCAACAGAGCTACCGCCATGTGTGGGGCTCGCTCAAGCGCTGGGAAACCGTGCTGGGCAATGAACTGGTGGTGTGGGCCAAGGGCCAGCCGGCGCGGCTGACACCCTTTGCCGAACGGCTGCTGTGGGCCGAGCGCCAGGCCCGCGCGCGCATGACGCCGCACGTGGAAGCGCTGCGCGCCGAGCTCAGCCGCGTGTTCGCGCTGGCCGACGACCCGACGCTGCAGCTGCTGGAGGTGTTTGCCAGCCACGACCTCGCGCTGCCGCAGCTGCAGCAGCTCGCCGAGCAGGCGCACGGCGTGCACATCGGCCTGCGTTTTGCCGGCAGCCAGGAAGCGCTGCGCTGCCTGATGGACGGGCGCTGCACGGTGGCCGGTTTCCACGTGCCGCGCGGCGCGGCCGCGGGCTCGGGTTTTGCGAAGGCTTTGCGGCCGCTGCTGCGGCCCGGTGAACACAAACTCATCGGCAGCCACAGCCGACGCCAGGGCCTGATGTTGCGCGAGGCCGTGGCCTTGGAGGCCGGCCCGCTGGGGGCGGCAGGCCCGGCGCTGCTGCATGCGCTGGCCGCCGGGCGCTGGCGCTTCGTGAACCGCCAGCCGGGCTCGGGCACACGGCTGCTGCTCGACGAACTGATCGCCGCCCAAGGTCTGGACGCGGCCACCATCGACGGCTACGCCACCCGCATCGAAGACACCCACGTGGCCGTGGCCGCCGCGGTGGCGGCCGGCGTGGCCGACATCGGGCTGGGCGTGGAGGCCGCGGCGCGCGCCAGCGGCTTGCGTTTCGTACCGCTGGCCGAAGAGGACTACTACCTCGTCTGCCTGAAAGCGCGCCTGGACACCACCGCCATGCTCTCGCTGCGCGCCGCGCTGGCCAGCCCGGCTTGGGCGCAAGCGCTGCAGGCGCTGCCGGGCTACGCGCCGCAGCAGGCCGGGCAGGTGTTGTCGCTCACGCGCGCCCTGCCGTGGTGGCGTTACGCGCGGCCGGCCGGCTGAACATCTCGCCACAGCGCGAAGCACCCGGTCACAGGCGGGCCGGCACCACGGCCGCACAGTGGGCCTCCCCTTGCCCCAAAGACAAGACGCCCCAGGAGGCCCGCATGAACCTGCCCGCGAACATCATCATCCCCACGCGCCAGCGCCGCCGTTTCAGCCCGCCCTTGCTGGTGCTGGGCGGCCTGGCCCTGGCCGCCAGCGGCCTGGCCGCCGGCCTGGTGCTGGGCACCCAGCACGCCCGGCCCGCTGCAGCCGGCACGGCAGCTCTCAGCTCGCCTGCCGCCGACGCGCGCCCCAGCCTGCCAGGCGCACACGCGGTCTCAGCGCATGTGTGCCGCAGCTGCGGCACGGTGGAAGGCGTGCAGGCTGTGCAGGCCGGCGGCGCCAAGCTGCGCACTGCCTTTCAAGTGCGCGTGCGCATGGACGACGGCAGCCTGCGCAGCTTCACCAGCCCCACCGCGCCGACGCCGGGCCTGGAGGTGCGGGTGGAAGGCGAGAGTTACCGCGTGGTGCAGCGCAAAGCCGAGGAGGCCCCGCGCTCGGTGCCGACGAAGGGCTGACGCCGTTCGGTCAGTGGGCCTGGTCCCAGTTCGGGCCCACACCCACTTCGGCCAGCAGCGGCACTCTCAGCGCCGCCACGCCGGCCATCAGGCGCGGAATGGCTTCTTTCGCCCAATCGAGTTCGGCCTCGGGCACTTCCAGCACCAGTTCGTCGTGCACCTGCATCACCATGCGCGTGGCGCGGCCCTCGGCGTCCAGCGCCTGCTGCACGGCGATCATCGCCAGCTTGATGAGGTCGGCCGCCGTGCCCTGCATGGGCGCGTTGATGGCCTGGCGCTCGGCGCCGGCCTTGCGCGGGCCGTTGCCGCTGTTGATCTCGGGCAGCCACAGACGGCGGCCGAACACCGTCTCGACATAACCCTTGGTCTTGGCCGAGATGCGCGTCTCGTCCATGTAGCGCTTCACGCCGGCGAAACGCGCGAAGTAGCGGTCGATGTAGTCCTTGGCCGCTTTCTGTTCGATGCCCAGATTGCTGGCCAGCCCGAAGGCGCCCATGCCGTAGATCAGGCCGAAGTTGATGACCTTGGCGTAACGCCGCTGCTCCGAGCTGACCTCGGCCACCGGCACGCCGAAGACCTCGGCCGCGGTGGCGCGGTGCACGTCCAGGCCTTCGGCGAAGGCGCGCAGCAGCGCCGGGTCTTCGGAGATGTGGGCCATGATGCGCAGCTCGATCTGGCTGTAGTCGGCACTCATCAGCACGTGGCCCGGCGGCGCGATGAAAGCCTCGCGCACACGCCGGCCCTCGGGCGTGCGGATGGGGATGTTCTGCAGGTTGGGGTCGTTGCTGGAGAGGCGCCCCGTGACCGCCACCGCCTGCGCGTAGTTGGTGTGCACGCGGCCCGTTTGCGGGTTCACCATCAGCGGCAGCTTGTCGGTGTAGGTGCCCTTGAGCTTGGCGAGACTCCGGTGCTCCAGGATCTTGGCCGGCAGCGGGTAGTCGGCCGCCAGTTCCTGCAGCACCTCTTCGTCGGTGCTGGGCGCGCCGGTGGCCGTTTTTTTCTTCACCGGCAGACCCAGCTTGGTGAAGAGGATCTCGCCGATCTGCTTCGGGCTGCCCATGTTGAAGGGCTGGCCGGCGATGTTGTAGGCCTCCTGCTCCAGCGCCAGCAGGCGTTCGCCCAAAGCGTGGCTCTGCGCGGCCAGCACGGCGGGCGCGATCAGAACACCGTGGCGTTCGATGCGCTCCAGCACCACGCTCACCGGCATCTCGATCTGTTCGTAGACAAACCGCAGGCCGGCGTCCTTCTCCACCGCAGGCCACAGCGTCTGGTGCACGTGCAACGTCATCTCGCTGTCTTCGCCCGAGTAGGTGGTGGCGCGCGCGACGTCCACCTGCGCAAACGGGATCTGGTTCACGCCCTTGCCGCACACTTCTTCGTAGCTCAGGCCCTTGCGGCCGAGGTGGCGCTCGGCCAGGCTTTCCAGGCCGTGGGGCTTGTGGGCTTCGAGCACGTAGCTCTGCAGCATGGTGTCGTGCTGGTAGCCCGCCACCGTGATGCCGTGGTTGGCGAAGACGTGCAGGTCGTACTTGATGTTCTGGCCCACTTTGGGCCGGCTGGCGTCTTCCAGCCAAGGCCGCAGACGCGCCAGCGCCTCGTCCAGCGGCAACTGATCCGGCGCGTCGGCATAGCTGTGCGCCAGCGGGATGTAGGCGGCACGCCCGGGCTCGGTGGCGAAACTCAGGCCGACGATGCGCGCGCGCATGCCGTCCAGGCTGTCGGTCTCGGTGTCCAGCGCCACCAGCGGCGCGGCCTGGATCTGCGCCAGCCAGGCTTCGAACTGCGGCCAGGTGCTGACGGTCTCGTACTCGCGCGCCAGGGTGATGGCCGGGGTGGCGGCGGCAGCTTCGGTGGCCGCCGTCGCAGGCGCGCCGTCGGCGGCCCCTGCACCCACCTTGGCCTCCATCTCTCGCAACCAGGTGCGGAAACCGTAGCGCTTGTAGAAGCCCACCAGCCCCGCTTCGTCGGCCGGCCGCAAGGCGAGCGTGTCCAGGCCCGGCCAGCCCTCGACGTGCGGCGTGAGCTCGCAATCGGTCACCACGGTGATGAGCTTGCGGCCCATGGGCAGCCAGTCCAGCGCCTTGCGCAGGTTCTCGCCGGCCACGCCCTTGATGCTGTCGGCCGCAGCCACCACGCCATCCAGGCTGCCGTAATCGGCGATCCACTTCGCCGCCGTCTTGGGCCCCACCTTCTCGACACCCGGCACGTTGTCCACCGTGTCGCCGATGAGCGTGAGGTAGTCGATGATGCGTTCCGGCGGCACGCCGAACTTGGCCTTCACGCCTTCGATGTCCAGGCGCTCGGGCGGCTTGGCCATGGTGTTCATCAGCGTCACCTTCTCGGTGACGAGTTGCGCCAGGTCTTTGTCGCCCGTGCTGATCAACACCTGGTGGCCGCTCTGCGCCGCCACGCGCGCCAACGTGCCGATGGCGTCGTCGGCCTCGATGCCGGGCACTTCCAGCACCGGCCAGCCGAGCAGCTTCACCACCTCGTGGATGGGCTCGATCTGCTCGCGCAAAGCGTCGGGCATGGGCGCACGCTGGGCCTTGTACTCGGGGTACCAGGCGTCGCGGAAGGTGGGGCCCTTGGCATCGAACACGCACACGGCGTGTTCGGCCGGGTAACGGTCGCGCAACCAGTTCATCATGGCCACGAAACCGTGGATCGCACCGGTCGGGAAACCCTCGGGCGAACGCAGGTCGGGCATGGCGTGGAAGGCGCGGTAGAGGTAGCTCGAACCGTCGACCAGGAGCATCAGCTTGTCACTCATGGCGGCATTGTGGCGCGCCGTGCAAGCGGGCCAGGCGAGCCGGGGCCGGCCCGTAGAATCACGCACATGCTTCCCCGCACCTCGCTGGCCGCCCTGCCCTGGGCCCTGTGGACGATCCTGGCGCCGGCCGCGCTGCTCGCGCAGCCGGCCGAGGTGCCCCCGCCGCCGCGCCTGTCGGCCGCAGCGGCCACGTCCGCCGCCGCGCCCGCACCGGCCTCGGCCAGTGCCGCCGCCCCCCGCAGCGCGCGGTCGGCCAGGCCGTCCGGCAATGTGCGCGTGATCGAAGACGACGACGTGCGCATCGAAGAGGTGCGCGGCCCGCGAGGCGATCTGCAGCGCATCACCGTCTACAGCAAGTCCACCGGGCTCAAGTCTTACGAAGTGATCGTCGGCCCCGCCGGTCGCGACGCCTCGGGCCAGCGCAGTGGCGCCACCGGCCAGCGCGGCTGGTCGCTCTTCGACTTCTAGGCCGCGGCACGCTGCCGGCCGGTCTGCTCTTCAACCCCCTCTTCTCCCCGCCGCGTATGGCCGTCTACACCGAGGTCGGCTTCGCCGAAGCCGATGCCCTGTGCCAGCAACTGGGCCTGGGCCCTTTGACCGAATTGCGCGGCATCCAGTCGGGCATCGAAAACACCAACTACTACGCCACCACGGTCAAGGGCCAGTGGGTGCTGACGCTCTTCGAGCGGCTCCATGACACCCAACTGCCCTACTACCTGCAGTTGATGCAGCACCTGGCCGAGCGCGGCATCCCGGTGCCCGCGCCGCAGCCGGCGCCCGATGGCCGCCTGGTGCACCGCGTCGGCGGCAAGCCCGCCAGCGTGGTGACGCGCCTGCCCGGCAGCCACCGCCTGCGCCCCGAAGCGCCACACTGCGCGCAGGTGGGCGCCATGCTGGCGCGCATGCACCTGGCCGGCGCCAGCTTCCAGATGCAGCAGCCGCACCTGCGCGGCCTGACCTGGTGGGCCGAGACGGTGCCCGTGGTGCTGCCGCACCTGCAGCCGGCACAGGCCGCGCTCATCACCGAAGAACTGGCCTACCAGCAGGTGCTGGCGGCCTCGCCGGCCGGCCAGGCCTTGCCCACCGGGCCCATCCACGCGGACCTCTTCAGAGACAACGTGATGTTCGACGACACCGCCGGGCCCGACGCCCTGTGCGGCTTCTTCGACTTCTACTTCGCCGGCACCGACACCTGGCTCTTCGACATCGCCGTCTGCCTGAACGACTGGTGCAGCGATCTGCACAGCGGCGAACTCGACGAACACCGCGCCACCGCCTTCATGCAGGCCTACGAGGCCGAGCGTGAGCTCACGCATGGCGAAGTGCGCGCCCTGCCCGCTTTGCTGCGCGCCGCAGCGCTGCGTTTCTGGATCAGCCGCCTGTGGGACTGGCACCTGCCGCGCGCCGCTGCGATGCTCAGCCCCAAAGACCCTGCCTTCTTCGAGCGTGTGCTGCAGCACCGCATCCAGCGACCCTGGCACCCTCCACGCTGACCCCCTGTCGCCGCCATGCCCCTGCTGCTGAAACCCGTTGAAGCCTCGCGCGGCACGCGCTGGATCGGTGACGCCTTCCGCCTCTTCGGCCGCAAGCCGCTGGCCTTCACGGCCCTGCTCGCGGTCTTTGCGCTCTCGGTCTCGCTGCTGGCCTTGCTGCCGCTGCTGGGCCTGGTGCTGCAGTTCGCAGCCATGCCGCTGCTCTCGCTGGGCTTCATGGTGGCGGGGCAGTCGGCGCTGCTCGACGGCCCTGTGCACCCGCGGCAGTTCATCGAACCGCTGCGCAGCGACCCGGCGCGGCGCCGCGCGCTGTTGACACTGTGCGTGAGCTACGGCGTGCTGGTGCTGTGCATCCTGATGCTGTGCGACGCCGTCTCGGGCAGCGCCTGGGGCCGGCTGCAACTGCTGCTGGCCAAGGGCGAGGCCGCACAGCCCGAGATCGACGCGCTGTTGGCAGAGCCCGGCGTCAGCACTGCCGGGCTGCTGGGCCTGGCGCTGGGCACGCTGCTGTCGGTGCCGTACTGGCACGCGCCGGCGCTCGTGCACTGGGGCGGCCAGGGCGTGCAGCAGGCGCTGTTCAGCAGCACGGTGGCGGTGTGGCGCAGCAAGGGTGCCTTCATCAGCTACATCGCCGGTTGGGCGGGGCTGGTGGTGCTCGTCAGCCTCGTCAGCACCGTGCTGTTCGCCATGCTCGGCCTGATCCAACTGGTCGGCGTGGTGCTGACACCTGGCCTGATGGTGATGTCGGCGGTGTTTTACCTCTCGGTGCTCTTCACCTTCAACGACAGCTTCGGCGGCGGCCCCGCGCGGCTTGCCGAGGAACCGCAGCCCCCTTCGGCCTGAGCGCAACACGCGCTGCCCGGCCATGAAAAAGGGCCCCCGCAGGGGCCCTTGGTGTTGGGCGCAAAGGCCTTTCTGTATCAGCCGAAGCCGACCATGCCGCCGTCGTTCTTCGTGATGGCGATGGTGGCCGAACGCGGGCGCTTGCCGGCACCGTAACCTTCGTTCGACGGCCACTGGCTGACGTACTTCGTCGGGTCCGGCAGGTCGGCGGCGGTGATGCCGTCGCCGGGGTGCTGGATGCACATGAAGATGGTCTTGCCGTCCGGCGTCTCGCACAGGCCGGTGACTTCGCAGTCTTTCGGGCCGACGTAGAAGCGCTTCATGGTCTGCGCCGTCTGCTTCTTGCCCATGCGCGTGGTGACGGTGTTGCCGCCGCCGTAGTTCAGCGTCATCTCGGCGCCGTCGCCCACCACGCCCGGCACCGCCGCCAGCACCATGCAGTTGGTGACATCGGTGTAGGCACCGTCGTCGGTCTGGATCCAGCACAGGCCGCTGCTCTTGGTGAAGGCCAGGCCGTCAGGGCTGGAGAGGTCGTTGTCGTCCGTCAGGCCCGAGAGGTTGACCAGACGCGGGTCGGCGCTGGCCTCGCTGGCGAAGAGGTACACGTCCCAGGTGAAGGTGGTGGCCTCGGGCGCGGCGTCCTTGAAGCGCACGATGTGGCCGTTGACGTTGCCGCTCTGCGTGCCGGTGCCGTTGACCACGTCGACATAAGCGCGCGGGTTGGCGGCGTCCACCTTGCTCTGCGTGCCCGTGGGCACCACGCGGCGCGACGAGTTGTTCGTCATCGTCACGTAGATCTCGCCGGTGGTCGGGTGCACGTCCACCCACTCCGGGCGGTCCATCTTCGTCGCGCCCACGGCATCGGCGGCGATGCGGGTGTGGATGTAGATCTCGGCCTGCTCGGTGAAACCGAAGCTGGCGCCCGCGATGGCGGCATTGCTGACGTTCAGTTCGATCCACTGGCCGCTGCCGTCGGCGTTGAACTTGGCGACGTACAGCTTGCCGGCGTCGAGGTACTTGTCACCCACGGCCACGCGGTCGGCGCGGTTGGCGTCGGCAGCGTCCCACAGCGCGGTGCTCACCCACTTGTAGACGTACTCGTTCTGCGAATCGCAGCCCATGTACACGGCCAGCGGCTTGCCCACCACCGGCTTGCCGAAAGCGGCGTTCTCGTGCGCGAAGCGGCCCAGGCCGGTGCGCTTCTTCAACGTGGAGGTCGGGCTGTAGGGGTCGATCTCGACCATGAAACCCTGGCAGAACCACTCGTGACGGTAGTCGTCGCTGCCGTCGGTGCTGGTGCCCACCACGCTGGTGTTCCAGCGCGCGTACTTGTCGTCGGTGCCCGAGGTCTCCCAGCCGTAGCGGCTGTTCGCCGCCGCGGTGGCGGTGACGTTGCGGCCGTAGCGTGCGAAAGAAGCGTTCAGCTTGGCGCTGCGCTGTGCCTGGTCGCCGGCGGCGCGGAAGTAGTAGCCGCTCCAGTTTTCTTCGGTGGTCAGCAGCGTGCCCCAAGGCGTCTTGCCGTTGCCGCAGTTGTTCATCGTGCCGCGGGTCTGCGTGCCGGTGGGCGAGAACTTGGTGACGAAAAGCGCATGGCCGCGCGCCGGGCCCGACATCTCGAAGACCGAGGTGCCGGTGATGCGGCGGTTGAAGCTGCTGTTCTGCACATAGCTGAACTGGCCGTCGCTGCCCTTGGCCACTTCGACGATGCTCACGCCGTGGCAGGCCACTTCGATATCGGTTTCGCTGGCAGGGCGGGGACGGGCGCTGGGACCATTGACGTGCAGCAGCACCGGGGTGATGTACTCGTGGTTGATGCCCAGCAGCGCGCGGCTGCTGCTGTTGTCGTCACGCGCGCCGGCGGCGTTCAGGCCGAAGTACTGGATGCCGTCGTGGCAGTCGCCGCTGCGCTGGTCGTAGTTGGTGTCGGTGCCGTCGTTCTTGAAGGCTGGCACGCCCGCGGCCAGCGGGTCGCCGCAGGCAAAGATGGTGCGCGCGGTGTAGCCGCTCGGCACGGTGCTGCGGTCGGCCGTCGTGCGGGCCACGGCCGCAAAGGCCAGGGGCTGGGGCACCACGCCAGCGGGAGTGGCAGGCGTGCCCGTCACAGGGGCCACCACACCGTCATCGCCGCCGCCGCAGGCGGTCAAGGCGACGGGGGCGAACATGGCGCCCAGCGCGCTGGCCACGCCACCGCGCAGGAGGCCACGGCGCTGCATGCCCTGGTCGAGCACATCAACGAAGTGGGTGTTGGCGCTGGGGTTGTTGTCGAGGTCGTCGGGTTCAACGAATGCGGCGGGAATGTCAACGCGTGAGTTCATGCAGGCCTCGTGCAGAAAGTGAAAGATGTCACTCCCGCAACGCTAGGTCTGCATGGTGAAAGTGACGTGACAGTTCGGTGAACGCTTGACGACGACCCCCGTCCCTCGCTGCGGCCGGCGCCAACCCAGGGCCAGCAGCGCAAAGAGCACGGCCAGCGGCAGCACGGGGTCGGCACGCCCGGGCTGCAGCGCGGTGGCGCAACCGCCGCCACCGCTGCCGCCCTCGACCGCGGCCGGTGGCGGCGGCGCAGGCGTGGGGGCCGGCGTGGGGGCTGGCGCCGCCGGTGGGGGCGGCGTGGTTGCCGGCGGTGCCGGTGCCGGTGCCGGTGCCGGTGCCGGTGCCGGTGGCGGTGGCGGTGGCGGTGGCGGTGGCGGTGGCGGTGGCGGTGAAGTGGGCGGCGGCGCAGGCGTTGGCGCCGCACCACCCTGCGCGAGCACGGCCACACGCAGCGGCGTGAGGTGGGTGCCGTCGCTGCGCCACTGCAACTGCGCCAGCGCCTGGCCTTGCAGCGGCGCACGTGCGCTCAGGCGCACGGTGCAGCGCGCGGCCGGGGCCAGGGTGAGCGCAGCGGTACAGCTGCTGCCGGCCAGCGAAAACGCGGCAGCACCCGGGCCGGTGAGGGCCGGCACGCCCAGCGTGAGCGCGGCGGTGCCGGCATTGACCAGCGCAAACTCGTTCACGGCCGTGCTGTCGGCAGGCACTGCCAGGGCCAGGCTGTCTTGCGGCAGGTCGGCCACCAGCGCACCCAGGCCGGCACCGCCAGCGGCCCGCACCTCGCCCGACAGACCCACCCACTGCGGCAGCACGTCGCCCGACCCCTCCCACAGCAGCGTGCCGCGCCGCGGCCCTGGCGTGCCGGTGGCCAGCGCCACCCAGGCCGTGCAGGTGCCCCCGGGTGCGAGCGCAGCCGGGCAGTCGTGCCGCAGGGCCAGGCCCTCGGCGGCCACCAGGCGCGGCGCCACGGTCACCGCAGCCGCGGCCAGGTTCGTGTAGGCCACGCGGCTTTCAGGCAGGGCAGCCCCGGCGGCCACGCTACCGAACTCCACGGTGCGTGGCCAGACCACCGCGCTGGCGCCCTCCAGCGCGTTCACGCGCGCGAGGTAGGCCGAAAGATCGCTGCGGTCGGCCTCGCTCAGCACCGTGCGCAGGTAGCCCATGGCGGCCGCCTTGTTGATGGCCTCGCCGATCACGGCCGGCCCGCGGGCTGCGTTCAGCAGGCGGTTGCGGTTGCCCAGCGGGTCGGGGCCGTGGCACTCGACGCAGCTGGCCACGGCATCGGGCAGTTGCAGGTAGAGCTGCGCGCCGCGGGCGGCATCTTGGGCCGCCGCAGGCAGCACGGCCAGCGCCGCCAGGCCGGCCAGCGGCCAGCGCGTAGAAGTTGTGAGAGCCATGCGGCCACGCTACGCGGCGGCCGGCGACAGCCTGATGACAAGGCCCTGCGGCCCACGAGCCCCTGGCGCTGCCCGAAGCGCCCTGCCCGCCAGCGCGGGCCGCGCGCCTTCAGTCCACCGGCGTCAGCTTGGCGATCGCCAGCGACAGCCACTTGCTGCCGTGCCGCCCGAACTGCACCTGCGCGCGTGCATCGGCGCCACGCCCTTCCAGCGTGGTGACGATGCCTTCGCCGAACTTGGTGTGGAACACCGTCTGCCCCACGCGCAGGCCCGCGGCCTGCCCGGCCGCTGCGGCCACAAAGGCGGGCGGCGGCGGCGCTGCCGGCTCCACGCGCCCGGCGCCCACGATGCCGCTCAAGCCGCTGCCGCGCTGCCAGGCCTGCTGGTACTCCCGCGCATAGCCCGAGCCGAAACCCTGCTGCCGCGGTGTCAGCCACTTCAGCGTGTGCTCGGGAATCTCGTCGAAGAAACGGCTCTTGACGTTGTAGCGTGTCTGCCCGTGCAGCAGCCGCGTCTGGCTGAAGCTCAGGTACAGGCGCTTGCGCGCGCGCGTGATGGCCACGTACATCAGCCGGCGCTCTTCTTCCACGCCGTCGGCATCGCTCAGGCTCTGCTCGTGCGGGAACAGGCCTTCTTCGATGCCGGTGATGAAGACCGCGTCGAACTCCAGGCCCTTGGCGCTGTGCACCGTCATCAGCTGGATGGCGTCTTGCCCGGCCTGGGCCTGGTTGTCGCCGGCCTCCAGACTGGCGTGCGTGAGGAAGGCCGCCAGCGGCGACATGATCTCGCCCGTCTCGGCATCGGGCGCGGCCGGGTCGCCGCTGGTCAGCGCCGGGGCTGTCGCGTCGCCAGCGCCCTGCTCGTCCACCGGCAGCGCCACGGCGTCCTTGCCGAATCCTTCCTGCGTGACGAAGCTCTCCGCCGCGTTGACCAGTTCCTCCAGGTTCTCGATGCGGTCCTGGCCTTCCTTGTCGGTGCGGTAGAAATCGACGAGGCCGGTCTGCGCCAGCATGTGTTCGATGATCTCGCGCAGCGTCAGGCCCTGCGTCACCGTGCGCATGTTGTCGACGAGCTCGACGAAGCCGCGCAGCTTCTCACCGGCCTTGCCCGCCACCGCGCCCACGCTCTGCGTCAGGCTGCGGCCACTGATGCGGGCGGCGTCTTGCAGCTGCTCGATGCTGCGCGCGCCGATGCCGCGCGTGGGAAAGTTCACCACGCGCAGGAAGCTGGTGTCGTCGTTGGCGTTCTCCAGAAGGCGCAGGTAGGCCAGCGCGTGCTTGACCTCGGCACGCTCGAAGAAGCGCAGGCCGCCGTAGACGCGGTAGGGCACGCCGGCATTGAAGAGCGCACTTTCCAGCACGCGGCTCTGCGCGTTGCTCCGGTAGAGCAGCGCGATTTCGCTGCGCGGCGTGCCGCTGCGGTGCAGCTGCTGCGCTTCTTCCAGCAGCCACTGCGCCTCGGCGTAATCGCTGGTGTTCTCCACCACACGCACCGGCTCGCCGGCACCGGCCTCGGTGCGCAGGTTCTTGCCCAGGCGCTGCGCGTTGTGGCTGATGAGGCCGTTGGCCGCGTCAAGAATGTTGCCGAAGCTGCGGTAGTTCTGCTCCAGCTTGATGACACGCGGCACGCGGTACTCGCGCTCGAAGTCGGCCATGTTGCCCACGCGCGCGCCGCGGAAGGCGTAGATGCTCTGGTCGTCGTCGCCCACGGCCACCACGCTCTGGTGCATCTGCCCGGGCGGGGCCAGCATCTTCAACCACGCGTACTGCAGCTTGTTGGTGTCTTGGAACTCGTCCACCAGCACGTGCGTGAAGCGGCGGCGGTAGTGCTCGCGCAGCGGCTCGTTGTCGCGCAGCAGTTCGTAACTGCGCAGCATCAGCTCGCCGAAATCGACCACGCCTTCGCGTTCGCACTGGTCTTGGTAGGCCTGGTAGATCTCCACCAGCTTGCGCGATTGTTCGTCGCGGACCTCCACGTCGCGCGGGCGTTCGCCTTCTTCCTTGCAGCCGGCGATGAACCAGGTCACCTGCTTGGGCACAAAACGCTCTTCATCGAGGTTCAGCGCCTTGATCACGCGCTTCACGGCGCTGAGCTGGTCGCCGCTGTCGAGGATCTGGAACCCTTGGGCCAGCCCGGCCAGCTTCCAGTGCGCGCGCAGGAAGCGGTTGCACAGGCCGTGGAAGGTGCCGATCCACATGCCGCGCACCGCCACGGGCAGCATGGCGCTCAGCCGCGTGAGCATCTCCTTGGCAGCCTTGTTCGTGAAGGTGACGGCCAGCACGCCGCCGGGGCTGGCCTGGCCGGTGTTGAGCAACCAGGCGATCCGTGTGGTGAGCACGCGGGTCTTGCCCGAGCCGGCGCCGGCCAGCACCAGGGCCGGCACCTGCGGCAGCGTGACGGCCGCGAGCTGTTCTTCATTCAGGCCCTGCAGCAGGCGGGAGGGGGCAGCGGCGCCAGGGGCATCAGTCATGCGGCCATTCTAGGAGGGGGCCCCGCACGGCGCCCCTGGCCGCTGCGCGTTTCAGCCCCCGGCCAGCACCTCTTGCACCAGCGGAGACAAGGCCTCCAGCGTCTGCTCTTTCTGCAGCAGCGCACGCACGCCCAGGGCCGCGGCCTCGCTGCGCAGCATGTCGCTGATGTAGCCCGAGCTGATGATCACCGGCAGCCCCGGCGCCAACGCGCGCAGGCGCACCGTGAGCTCGGTGCCCGACATCTCGGGCATGTTGTAGTCGCTGATGACGAGTGAAAAACGCCGCGGCGTGGCCTGCAGCAGGGCCAGGGCCTGCGCAGGCGTGCTGCAGGCGGTGACGGTATGGCCCTCGCGCGCCAGCAGGCGCTGCACCATCAGGCCCATGACCTCGTCGTCGTCCACGTAGAGCAGCTCGGCACACGGGCCGGCCCTGTCGGCATCGGCCGCCGGCTGCGCGGCCACGGGCTCCACAGGAGCGGGCCCAGCCTCGGCGGCCGCGGCCGCCACCACACGAGGCAGGTGCACATCGAAGCGGCTGCCCGCCCCCGGCGTGCTGTGCACGGCCATGCGGCCGCGGTGCAGGCGCACGATGCCGTGCACCACCGACAAACCCAGGCCCGTGCCCTGCCCCACGGGCTTGGTGGTGAAGAAGGGGTCGAAGATGCGCTCCAGCACCTCGGGCGCCATGCCGGCGCCGGTGTCGGCCACCCACAGGTGGGCCCAGGCTTCGACGGGTGGGCCGCCGGCCGCGGCCGGCCCGGCCAGGCCGGGTGGGCCCTCGGCCGGCGGCTGCGCGTCCAGGCCCACCTCGATGCGGCCACGCCCCTCGGGCAGCGCGTGCCAGGCGTTGGTGCACAGGTTCATCACCACCTGCTGCAACTGCGTGGCATCGGCCTCGACGAGCAAGGGCGCGGCCTCCATCTGCGTCTCCAGCCGCACCGCCGCTGGCAGCGTGGCGCGCAGCAAGGACAGCGTCTCTTCGATCACCGGCTGCAGGGGCTGGGTCACCAGGGCCTGGGGCTCGCGGCGGCTGAAGGTCAGGATCTGCTGCACCAGCGTGCGCGCGCGCAGCCCGGCCTTGTGGATCTGCTCGAGGTTTTCACGGGCCGGGTGCCCGGCAGGCAGCGCCTCTTCGGCCAGCGCCACGTTGCCCAGGATGGCCGGCAGGATGTTGTTGAAGTCGTGCGCGATGCCGCCGGCCAGGGTGCCGATGGACTCGATCTTCTGCGCCTCGCGCAACTGACGTTCGAGCTGCTGGCGTTCCCGCTCGCCCTGCAGGCGATCGGTGATGTCACGCGCCAGCGCGATGCAGTTCGGCGCGCTGCCCGGCGTGCTTTCTTTCAGCGACATCGACAGCTCGAAGCTGCGCGGCCCGGTCGCCAGGTCCAAGGTGTACTGCCGCCCGCCGGAGTGGCCGGTGGCGAGCGCCTCGGCCAGGGCCGCTTCGACCTCGGTGGCCGCATCGGGCGGCAGCACCTCGCGCACACGGCGGCCGAGAAAGGCCTCGGGGGGCGCGTACAGCAGGTCGCTGCGGGGCGAGTGGTAGTTCAGCAGGTGGCCGCTGGCATCCAGCTCGAACAGCAGGTCGGGCACGGCGGCCAGCGTGGCCGCCAGGTCGCGCTGCGCCGCACGGGCGTTGGCCTCCGCGCTGCGGCGGTCGCTGATGTCGCGCTGCACCGTCACCCGGTGCGTGACGTGCCCCGCCGCATCGCGCAGCAGCACCACGGCTTCCTCCACCCAGCAGGTGCTGCCGTCCTTGCGCCGCATCAGGCGCTCGGCGGGCACGCCGTCGCCCGGCGGTGGTGCCGCACCGTTGCCGGGCAGCGGCAGCGCCGGCAAGGCCAGCAGCGACAAGGGCCGGCCCTGCACCTCGTCGATGTGCCAGCCCGTCAGGCGCTCGAAAGCGCGGTTGGCGAAGACGATGGTCTCCGCTTCGTGCCGCCCCAGCCAGCCGTCGGCTGCTGCGCCTGCCGCCTCGGTGATCAAGACCACGTCTTCCAGCTGGGCCACGGCGGTCTGCAGCAAGCGCAATTGCTGCTGCTCCCGCAGCGCGGCGCTCACGTCCTGCAGCGCACCCTGCATGCAGGCGCTGCGCCCGGTCTGCTCGGGTTCGGGCTCGCCCAGCACACGCAGGTGCAACGGGCCGGGCTGCACGCGCGGCCACTCGATGTCGAGCTCAAAAGGCAGGCCTGCGGCCAGGGCGGCCCGCAGGGCCTCGCGCTCCGGCGCGCGCAGCCGGCGCAGCAGTGTGGCTGTCGGCCAGGTCTGCTCGCCCTGCAGCCCCAGCAGGGCCGCTGCCTCGGGGGCCAGCCAGATCTCGTCGCGCGCCGGGTCGTGGCGCCAGCCGCCCAGGCGAGCCAGGCGGCCGGCCATGCGCAGCCGCGCCGCCGAACGTTGCAGCGCCTGCACCATGCGGTACTGCTCGGTGACGTCGCTGAACACCAGCACCACGCCCTGCACTTGGCCGTCGTCGGCGCGGATGGGCGCGGCACTGTCCGAGATCAGGTAGACACCGCCGTCCCGCGCCCGCAACTCGGTGCCGTTGGCCAAACCCACCACCTCGCCGCTGGCCAGCACGCGCGCCACGGGGTCGGGCGCAGGCGCTCCCGTCTCGGCGTTGAAGATGCGGAACACCTCCGTCAGCGGCAGGCCGATGGCGCTGTCGCCCGGCCAGCCGATGAGCCGCGCGGCAGCGTCGTTGATGCGCGAAACACGCCCCTCGGGCCCGGTGGCGATGACGGCGTCACCGATGGAGCGCAACGTCACCGCCAGGCTCTGCTCGTTGCGGCGCAGCTCTTCTTCGGCCAGCACCTGGGCCGAGGTGTCCAGGTGCGTGCCCACCATGCGCAGCGGGCGGCCTTGCGCGTCGCGTTCGACCACACGCGCCCGGTCCAGCACCCACACCCAGCGGCCATCGGCGTGGCGCAGGCGGTAACGCTGCTCAAAAGCCTCGGTCAAGCCGTCGAGGTGGGCCTGCTGCGCTGCGGCCACACGCTTCGCATCGTCGGGGTGCACCAGCTCGGTCCAGCGGTTGCCGACACCGGGCTCGTCGGGCGACAGACCCAGCATCGTGGCCCAGCGTTCGTTGACGACGGCAAGGCCGGTGCGCAGATCCAGGTCCCACAGCGCCAGATCGCCGCCGTGCAGCGCCAGGCGCAGGCGTTCGGCATCGGCTTCGTCACGCGCCTGGCGCTGGGCCAAGGCGACCTCACTTTCGGCGCGGCGGCGCTGCATGCCGAACATGAGCAAGCCGCTGAGCAGCACCGCCCCCCCGGTGACGAGCGCCAACCACTCGGTCTGCTGGCGCCAGGCGGCACGCAGCGCGCCGACATCGCGGCTCACGCCTATCAGCCAGGGCTGCCCGAAGCCCAGCCGCGACAGATCCAAGGTCCGCAGCGCGGCCATGCGTTCGTTGGCGCTGCCCGCACCGCCCCATTGCATGGTGGCCGCCTGTCCGCTGGCCATGTGGCGCTCGAAGACTTCGTTGACACGCGAAGGTGTGAAGAGCTGCAAGCGCAGCGCATCGGGCGTCACCACCAGCAGCGTCTGGCCGTCGTGCACGATGCGTGCACTCATGTCGGCCGCGTAGAGCACCGACACCAGCAGCGTGCGGAAGTACTCGGCATCCAGCGTGGCGGCGATGGCGCCCCCGAAACGCCCGTCGTCGCCGCGCAGCGTCACGGCCAGGTTCACGGCGGGCGAGCCGTCCGTCGCCAGAAAAGGCGGGGAGACGTGCACCTGCTGCAGGTCGGGTTGGGCGCGCAGCCTGTCGAACCAGGCCGCCACGGCAGGGGCGTCGGGCCAGTCTTCCGGACGCGCGTCGGCCACCGTGCGGCCCTCGGCGTCGACCATGGTCATGGTGCGGATGCCCGGTATGGCCGCGCACAGCGTTTCCATGCGCAAACCCACACGCGCCGGGATCTCGTTTTCCAGCCACTCCGGCAGATCGTTGCGCAAGCCGCGCAGGGCCGCGGTGACGCCGGCCAGCTGGTGCTGCAGGTTCTGCTCGATGGCGCGGGCCTGCAGTGTGAGGCGCTGCGCTTCGGCGGCCTCGATGCCCGCCAGGCGCTGCTGGCTGCCCAGCACCAGCCACAGCACCAGCGCGACGCTGGCCGAAGCCCAGACCCAGCGTTCGCGACGCGTCCGGCGGGAAGAAGGCGGGGGTACTGCAGGCATAGGGCGTGATTTCCCGGCCAGCGTAACACCACGCCCGCCCCGTAAACTCGGCCACCGGGCTGAGCAGCCTGCGCCCGGTGCACCGCACCCTGGGCGCCTTCATCGGAACGAGGTGCGCGCATGGAAATCTTCGACTACGACAACATCCTGCTGCTGCCGCGCCTGTGCCGCGTGGAAAGCCGCAGCGAATGCGACACCGGCATCCAGTTCGGACCGCGGCGCTTCGCGCTGCCGGTCGTGCCGAGCAACATGAAGACGGTGGTCGACGGGCCCATCAGCGAGATGCTGGCGCGCAGCGGCCACTTCTATGTGATGCACCGCTTCGACCTCGACAACGTGGCCTACGCGCGGCGCATGCGCGAGCTGGGCCTCTACGTCAGCCTGAGCTCGGGCGTGAAGCCGGCCGACTTCGACGTGATCGACCGCCTGGCCGCCGAGGGCGTGGGCGCCGACTACATCACCATCGACATCGCACACGGCCATGCCGAGAGCGTGAAGAAGGCCATCGCGCACATCAAGCAGCGCCTGCCCGAGACCTTCGTCATCGCCGGCAACGTGGCCACGCCCGAGGCCGTGATCGACCTGGAGAACTGGGGCGCCGACGCCACCAAGGTGGGCGTGGGGCCGGGCAAGGTGTGCATCACCAAGCTCAAGACCGGCTTCGGTACCGGCGGCTGGCAGCTCAGCGCGCTGAAGTGGTGTGCCCGCGTCGCGACCAAGCCCATCGTTGCCGACGGCGGCATCCGCCACCACGGCGACATCGCCAAGAGCATCCGTTTCGGCGCCAGCATGGTGATGGTGGGTTCGCTCTTCGCCGGGCACGAAGAGAGCCCGGGCGCGACGGTGGAGGTCGACGGCAAGCGCTACAAGGAGTACTACGGCTCGGCTTCCGACTTCAACAAGGGCGAGTACAAACACGTCGAGGGCAAACGCATCCTCGAGCCCATCAAGGGCGCTCTGGCCGACACGCTGCGCGAGATGCGCGAAGACCTGCAGAGCAGCATCAGCTACGCCGGCGGGCGCGTGCTGCAAGACCTGAAGAAGGTGAACTACGTGGTGCTCGGCGGCGAAAACGCCGGCGAGCACCTGTTCATGTAGTCAGCGCGGGATCATCCCGCGGCTCTCACCCGGCTCCACGGCCCCGCGCGTGCGTACGGCGGCGCGCCGCGCCGCCAGCGCCACGGCGCGCTCGCCCTCGGCAGCGGTGGTGAAGCAGGCACCGGTGTCGGCGTGGCGCAGTGCCGCGTTCATCAACGGGTCGGTCGCGCCGCCCTGGGGCGCGGTGAAGTCTTCGCTGGCCGGGCAGCTGGCCTGGAAACCATCGAAGTAGCGGCCCTCGTTGCGGTGGTTCACGCTCTCGAAGTTGACGACGCTGTAGGTGCGCCCGCAGCTGCTGCTGGGCAGGAAACCCACGGGTTTGCCGCAGGTGGTGTCGCCCACGGTGATCACCTCCACCCCGGCCCCGCGCAGGCCGTTGACCACCTGCTCGCTGGCCGAGCAGGTGCGCGGGCCCGTCAGCACGTACACCCGCGGCAGGCCCAGCGCCGCGGCAGGCTGGCTGAAGGCGAAGCTCTGGTTGTTGCCCGAGGCGCGTTTGTCGTTGTAGAGCAGCGAGGCGTAGGTGAGCCCGGCCCCGCGGGCGCCGGCGATGTAGCTGGCCAGCGTGCCCCCGGTGCTGACGAGGCCGCCGCCGTTGTAGCGCAGGTCGAGCACCAGCTCCTGCACGCCCGCGGTGCGGAACTGCGAGAAGGCCGTGTCCAGCGGCGTGAGCGCCTGGCCGATCATGTCCTTCACCTGCAGGTAGCCCACGCGCCGGCCGCGCGGGCTGGTCTGCACCGCCACCCCCTGCACCGGGTTGAGGTTGTAGACGGCAGCGGCCAGGCTCACGCTGCGGTCGCTGCCGGCGCGACGCAGCACGAGGTTCAGCGTGTCGCCGGCCTGGGCCGGGCTGAGCACGGCGTAGTCGTCGCTGGCCACCACGCTGGCGGCGCTGAGCCCGTTGAGGCTGAGGATCTGGTCGCCGCGCTGCACGCCCTGCACCGCGGCCGGTGAACCGGGCTCGACGTAACGCACGTAGAGCGCGCGCGTGCTGTCGCCGTCGACCTCGATGCCGTTGACGGCCACGCCGTAGCCCAGGGTGGCGCCATCGCCGAAGAAGCGGTTGAAGCTCTCGGTGCTCTGGCTGCCGCTCCAGCGGTCGGCCGGGAAGCTGGCGTCGGTGCCGGTGTACAGCAAGGCGTCGAAATAGGCCTCGACGGTGCTGTAGCTGCTGGCCGGCGGGCGCGGCGAGAGGCGGTACCAGAAGTACCAGTCGTTCATGTAGTTGCCCAGCCAGGCCTGCTGGTCGGCCACCGAGCAGCTGGCGGCCGGGGCGGTGGGGTTGTCGCTGCCGCCACCGCCGCAGGCGGCCAGGGCCAGGGCGGCGCAGGCGGCGGCCACAGGGCGCAGCAGGCGGATGAACGAAGGGCGGCAAGTCATCAAAAAGTGCTCCTGGGCGGGCCGGTTCGAAGGGGTGGGCTGCAGGCGCGGCGCTCGGGGGCGCCACCTAGAATCAACAACCCTTCCCGGTGCCGGCACGTTGACAGTGTTTCACGTGCCAGGCGCCCCGGCCTGTATCGCTTTGTCTCACACCCTCATGACCGAACTCGCCAAGTCCTTCGAGCCCGCCGCCATCGAGGGCCGCTGGGGCCCGGTGTGGGCCCGCAGCCCGGCCCACGCCCCGACGCTGGACCCGGCCCTGCCCTCGTTCTGCATCCAGCTGCCGCCGCCCAACGTCACGGGCACGCTGCACATGGGCCACGCGTTCAACCAGACCATCATGGATGCATTGACGCGCTACCACCGCATGCGCGGCCACAACACGCTGTGGGTGCCGGGCACCGACCATGCGGGCATCGCCACGCAGATCGTGGTGGAGCGCCAGCTGCAGGAAAACGGCCTCAGCCGCCACGACCTGGGCCGCAAGAACTTCGTCGCGCAGGTGTGGGACTGGAAGGCAACCTCGGGGGCCACCATCACCAACCAGATGCGCCGCCTGGGCGACAGCGTGGACTGGGGCCGCGAGTACTTCACGATGGACGAGAAGCTGTCCACCGTGGTGACCGAGACCTTCGTGCGCCTCTTCGACGAGGGCCTGATCTACCGCGGCCAGCGCCTGGTGAGCTGGGACCCGCAGCTGAAATCGGCCGTCTCCGACCTGGAGGTGGAAAGCGAGGAGGAAGAGGGTTTCCTCTGGCACATCGCCTACCCGCTCGAGGACGGCACGGGCCAGCTGGTGGTGGCCACCACGCGCCCCGAAACGCTGCTGGGCGACACCGCGGTGATGGTGCACCCGGAAGACGAGCGCTACACGGCGCTCATCGGCAAACAGGTCAAGCTGCCGCTGACCGACCGCGTGATCCCGGTGATTGCCGACGCCTACGTCGACCGCGAGTTCGGCACCGGCGTGGTGAAGGTGACACCGGCGCACGACGCCAACGACTACGCCGTGGGCCAGCGCCACGGCCTGCCGATGATCAGCGTGCTGGACCTGGAGGCCAAGCTCAACGCCAATGCGCCCGAGGCCTACCGCGGGCTGGACCGGTTCGTCGCGCGCAAAAAGATCGTGGCCGACCTCGACGCGCTGGGCCTCCTGGTGGAGACCAAGAAGCACAAGCTGCAGGTGCCGCGCTGCGCGCGCACCGGCCAGGTGGTGGAGCCCATGCTCACCGACCAGTGGTTCGTGGCCGTCAACAAGCCCGCGAAAGACGGCAGCAGCATCGCGCAGAAGGCGCGGGACGCCGTCAGCAGCGGGCAGGTGCGCTTCGTGCCCGAACAATGGGTCAACACCTACAACCACTGGATGGACAACATCCAGGACTGGTGCATCAGCCGCCAGCTCTGGTGGGGCCACCAGATCCCGGCCTGGTACGGCACGGGGGGCGAACTCTTCGTCGCGCGCAGCGAAGAAGAAGCGCGCGAGCGCGCCGCGGCTGCCGGCTACACCGGTGAACTCAAGCGCGACGAAGACGTGCTCGACACCTGGTACAGCAGCGCGCTCGTGCCCTTCTCGTCGCTCGGCTGGCCCGAGAAGACCAAGGAGCTCGACCTCTTCCTGCCCAGCACCGTGCTCGTGACGGGCTTCGACATCATCTTCTTCTGGGTCGCCCGGATGATCATGATGACGACACACTTCACCGGCAAAGTGCCGTTCCGCGACGTCTACATCCACGGTCTGGTGCGCGACGCGCAAGGCCAGAAGATGAGCAAGAGCGAGGGCAACGTGCTCGACCCGGTGGACCTGATCGACGGCATCGCGCTGGCGCCCCTGCTCGACAAGCGCAGCACCGGCCTGCGCAAGCCCGAGACCGCGCCACGCGTGCGCAAGCAGACCGAGAAAGAGTTCCCCGAGGGCATCCCGGCCTTCGGCGCCGATGCGCTGCGCTTCACCATGGCCAGCTACGCCACGCTGGGCCGCAACATCAACTTCGACAGCAAACGCTGCGAGGGCTACCGCAACTTCTGCAACAAGCTCTGGAACGCGACGAAGTTCGTGTTGATGAACACCGAAGGCCAGGACTGCGGCCTGAAGGAACACACCAAAGCCGAATGCCAACCCGGCGGCCCCTTCCACGGCTACATGCGCTTCAGCCAGGCCGACCGCTGGATCGCCAGCGAACTTCAGCGCGTGGAAGCGGCCGTGGCCCAGGGCTTTGCCGACTACCGGCTGGACAACGTCGCCAACGCCATCTACGCCTTCGTCTGGGACGAGTACTGCGACTGGTACCTCGAGATCGCCAAGGTGCAGATCGCACAGGGCTCCGAGGCCGAACAGCGCGCCACGCGCCGCACGCTGATCCGCACGCTGGAAGCCGTGCTGCGCTTGCTGCACCCCTTGGCGCCCTTCATCACCGCCGAGCTGTGGGAAGTGGTGGCGCCGGTGGCCGGCGTGAAGCACACCGAGACCATCGTCACCGCGCGCTACCCCGAGGCGCAGCTGGGCAAGATCGACCCCGAGGCCTGCGCCTGGGTGGCGCGCCTGAAAGCCGTGGCCGCCGAGGTGCGCCGGCTGCGCAGCGAGATGGGCCTGCAGCCGGGCGAGCGGGTGCCGCTGCTGTGCCTGGGCGACGAAGCCTTCGTGCAGAGCGCCGCGCCGGTGCTGAAGGCGCTGGCCCGCCTGGCCGAGATCCAGCTGCTGGCCGATGAAGCCGCCTTCGCCGCGGCCACGCAGGCCGCACCGGTGGCTGTCAACGGCGAGCTGCGGCTGGCGCTGCACGTGCAGATCGACGTCGAGGCGGAAATCGCGCGCCAGCAAAAAGAAGTCGCACGGCTGCGCGGCGAAATCGCCAAGGCCGATGCGAAACTCGGCAACGAGAGCTTCGTCGCGCGCGCCCCGGCCGCGGTGGTGGAGCAGGAGCGCGCCCGTCTGGCCGATTTCCGGCAAGCGCTGGCGCGGCTGGAAGAACAACTCGCCCGTCTGCAAAAGGCCCCGCTATGAATCTCGTCTCCAAGGCCATCTTTCCCGTCGCCGGTCTCGGCACGCGTTTCCTGCCCGCCACCAAGGCGCAGCCCAAGGAGATGCTGCCTGTCGTCGACAAGCCGCTGATCCAGTACGCCGTGGAAGAGGCCTACGCGGCCGGCGTGCGCGAGATGATCTTCGTCACCGGGCGCCACAAGCGGCCCATCGAAGACCACTTCGACATGACCTACGAGCTGGAGGTGGCGCTGGAAAAGGCGGGCAAGGAAGAGCTGCTGTCGGTGGTGCGCAGCGTGAAGCCCGACGACATGGAGTGCATCTATGTGCGCCAGCCGCAGGCCCTGGGCCTGGGCCACGCCGTGCTGTGCGGGCAGCGCCTGGTGGGCAACCAGCCCTTCGCGGTGCTGCTGGCCGACGACCTGATGGTCGGCGCGCCCCCGGTGCTGGCGCAGATGGTCGAGCAGTTCAAGGAGTGGCGCGCGTCCATCCTGGCGGTGCAGGAAGTGCCGGCCGAGCACACCAAGCGCTACGGCATCGTGGCGGGCACGCAGGTCAACGAACGTGTGATGGACGTGACGCGCATCGTCGAGAAGCCCGATCCGGAAGTGGCGCCCTCACGCCTGGGCGTGGCCGGGCGCTACATCCTGACGCCGGGCGTCTTCCACGAGATCGCCACGCAGCCGCGCGGCGTGGGCGGCGAGATCCAGCTCACCGACGGCATTGCCAGCCTGCTGCGCCGCGAGAAGGTGTTCGCCTACCGCTACGAAGGCAAACGCTACGACTGCGGCAGCAAGGAAGGTTTCCTGGAAGCCAACGTCGAACTGGCGCTGGCCCACCCGGTGCTGGGCCCAGGCTTCCGCAGCTACCTGCAGAACCTGGAGCTCTGAATCAGCGCCGGCGCAGGACGTGCACGAAGTCTTTGCCGTTCTGCGTCTGCTCCACCAGCTCGTTGCCGGTCTGCTTCGCGAAGGCCTGGAAGTCGCGGGTGGAGCCCGGGTCGGTGCTCACCACGCGCAGCACTTCACCGGTGACCATGTCGGCCAGGGCTTTTTTGGTCTTCAGGATGGGCAGCGGGCAGTTCAGGCCGCGGGTGTCGAGTTCTTTGGTGTTGTCCATGGTGGCGAGGTCCAGGGCTGTTGTCTTCAGGTCTTGGGGGGCAGTTCGATGAACTGCGGTTCGATGCCGCGCCCACGCAGCCAGTCGGCCAGCGCGTAACCGGTACCGGCGCGCCAGCAGCGCAGGTCTTGCGGCGCAAAAAACTTGTACTCGGCGAGTTCGGGCGACAGCCGCACTTCGCCCTGCGCCTGCACGTGGTAAGCCACGATGAGCTGGTTCATGCGCTGGAAGTCGTAGACGCCGACCAGGCGCGTCTGCGTCACCTGCAGCGAAGTTTCTTCCAGCACCTCGCGGGCGATGCCGCCTTCGGGCGTCTCGCCGGCCTCCATGAAGCCGGTGATGAGCGCGAACATGCGCCCGCTCCAGGCCGCGTTGCGCGCCAGCAGCACCTGGCCACCGCGGTCGGTGCACTCGACGATGGCCGCCAGCACCGGCGTCGGGTTGTTCCAGTGCGTCCAGCCGCAGGCCGGGCAGCGTTGCCGCGCCTTCGGGCCGCCGTCTTCTTCTTGCGTGATCCAGGCCAGGCCGGTGCCGCACTGCAGGCAGAACTTCGCTTCCATGCTCAGGCAGGAAACACGCCGGTCGACAGATACCGGTCGCCGCGGTCGCAGACGATGAACACGATGGTCGCGTTCTCCACCCGCTGCGCGATCTGCAGCGCGGCCCAGCAGGCACCGGCGGCGCTGATGCCGGCGAAGAGGCCCTCTTCGCGGGCCATGCGCCGCGCCATCTCTTCGGCATCGGCCTGGCTCACGTAAACCAACTCATCGACATTGGCCGGGTCGTAGATCTTGGGCAGGTAGGCCTCGGGCCACTTGCGGATGCCGGGGATGCGGCTGCCCTCGCTGGGCTGCGCGCCGACGATGCGCACCGCCGGGTTCTGCTGCTTGAGGTAGCGCGAAACGCCCGTGATGGTGCCCGTGGTGCCCATGGCGCTGACGAAGTGCGTCACACGCCCGGCGGTGTCGGCCCAGATCTCGGGGCCGGTGGTCTCGAAGTGCACGCGCGGGTTGTCAGCGTTGGCGAACTGGTCGAGCACACGGCCCTTGCCGTCCTTCTGCATCTGCTCGGCCAGATCGCGTGCGTACTCCATGCCGCCGCTTCGCGGCGTGAGGATGAGTTCGGCGCCGAAAGCCTTCATGGTCTGCGCACGCTCGATGGACAGGTCCTCCGGCATGATCAGCACCATCCTGTAGCCGCGGATGGCCGCGGCCATCGCCAGCGCGATGCCGGTGTTGCCGCTGGTGGCCTCGATCAGCGTGTCGCCGGGGCGGATGTCGCCGCGTTCTTCGGCGCGCTTGATCATGCTGATGGCCGGGCGGTCTTTCACGCTGCCGGCCGGGTTGTTGCCTTCCAGCTTGCCCAGGATGACGTTGCCGCGCGCTGCGCCGGCCGCACCGGGCAGGCGCTGCAGCCTCACCAGCGGCGTGTGGCCGATGGCGTCTTCCAGGGTCTTGTAGGCCGTGGGGGCCGGGTCGCTCATGAAGGGGCTCCTGCTGCGGGCTGGCGATTGTCGCAGCGCTGCGCGGGTGTGGCACGCGCCACCGGCCGCTCACCCCGCGGCACCGAGGGGCGCCGGGGCTGCATGTGATAATCCAATCCGCTTCGGGCCTCGCCCAGGCGTGTCGCCCCCGTGACGAAATCGGTAGACGTAGCGGATTCAAAATCCGCCGCCGCAAGGCGTGCCAGTTCGAGTCTGGCCGGGGGCACCAGGTCGGCCACCACCGCACCGCCCATCGCCTGCCCCCCATGCCGCAGATCCCGCCGCTGATCAAGAACCTGATGCTGGCCTGCCTGGCCATCTTCTGCCTGCAGCAGCTGGTGCCCTTGGAACGTTGGCTGGCGCTGTACCCGCTGAACAGCGGGTTCTTCATGCCCTGGCAGCTGCTGAGCTACGCGCTGCTGCACTTCGACCTGATGCACCTCTCGCTCAACCTGTTGGGCCTGTGGATGTTCGGCAGCGAGCTCGAGCGTTACTGGGGTCAAAAGCGCCTGGCGCAGCTGCTGGTGGTGAGCGCCGTCACAGCGGCGCTGTGCCAGCTGGCCTTCACCTGGCTGGGCGGGCTGCGATCCATCACCGAAGGCGCCTCAGGCGCGCTGTACGGCCTGCTGCTGGCCTATGCGCTGAGCTTTCCCGAGCGGCGTTTTGATCTCGTGGGCCTGCTGCCCATGCTGCTGATCGTGCTGCCTTACGAACCGCTGCGCACCATCGGCATCGTGGTGCTGGTGGTGATGATCACGAGCCGCCACCTCATCCCCATCCCGCCCGTCGAGGTGCCGGCACTGGTGGCGGTGGCCGTCTTCGGCCTGGCCGAGCTGCTGCTGGGTTTGTTCGTGCGCAGCCAGATTGCGCACTTCGCGCACCTCGGCGGCATGCTGGGCGCGCTGGTGCTGATCAGCATCTGGCGCCGCCGCCTGCCCTTCGGCCGGCGGCGCTGAAAGCACGGCGCTTTTTCGGGCGCCGATAACCCCAGGCTGGCGCCAGCCGGCCGCGGGGCCCATGCTTGGCGCTCTTCGCAGCCCGGGGGTGCGCATGGCAGACGCAGCAAGCAGCAACAAGCGGGGCCTGCTCGGCCGACGGCAGGCCGCAGCCTGGCTGCTGGCCGCCTTCGCGGCCCCCTGGCTCACGACACCCCCACCAGCCGCCGCCAGCGAACTGGAAACCCGTTCCCGCGCCCTGCAACGGGCCCATGCCGCGGTGTTCGCGCTGGAAGTGCAGGCCGTCGACGGCGCACGCTCGGCCGCCACGCTGGGGCGCGAACGCCAAGGCTCGGCGGTGCTGATCGGCGACGACGGTGTGCTGCTCACCGTGGGCTACCTGGTGCTGGAAGCCGAGACCGTGGCCCTGGTGAACGACGAAGGCGTGCGGCTGCCAGCCCGTGTGCTCGCCTACGACGTGGCCACCGGTTTCGGCCTCGTGCAGGCGCTGGCCCCGCTGGGCCGCGCGGCGGTGCCCCTGGCCCGCACCCCGCCCCTGCCCGGCCCCGAGCCGCTGACGGCCATCAGCGCCGGCGAAGAGGCCGAGGTGCTGCCGGTGACCCTGGTCTCGCGCCGCGCCTTTTCGGGCACCTGGGAATACCACATCGAGACCGCGCTCTACACCAGCCCGCCGCTCGACCAGCACAGCGGCGCGGCGCTGTTCAACCCGCAGGGCGAGTTGCTGGGCATCGCTTCGCTCGCGTTGCCCGATGTGCAGCCCGGCCCGGCGCGCCAGCGCCTGCCGGGCAACCTCTTCCTGCCCGTGGACCTGCTGCAGCCGGTGCTGGCCGAACTGCGCAGCCGCGGCCGATCGGCCGCCAGCGCGCGCCCCTGGCTGGGTTTGAACTGCGCCGAACAGCGCGGCGAGCTGCGGGTGCTGCGCGTGGCCGACGACAGCCCGGCCGATGTGGCCGGCCTGCAGAGCGGCGACCGCATCACGCGCATCGACGGCCGCCGTGTGGGTGCCCTGTCGCAGCTGTGGCAGACCTTGTGGGCCGACCCGCGCCCGCAGCGTGCGGTGGAGCTGGAGATCGAGCGTGACGGTCGGCTGATGACCGTGGTGGTGCATGCGGTGGACCGCGACGCCACCCTGGCCCGCGCCACCGGCATTTGAACGCCGCTTGACGGCGCTGTGCGCCAGGCCTTCAGCCGCGGCGCAGCCCGTCTTCCACCGTCGGGTAACGCAAGCGCAGCCGCAGCTCGTTTTTCAGCCGGCGGTTGTCGAGCCGGCGTGATTCGCTCATGAAGCTCATCAGCATCGGGCTCAGGGTCTGGGCGGCCACTGCCCGCGTGATGCGCGGCGGGCGCGGCAGGCTGCACAGGTCGGCCGCGAGGTCGAAATAGTCGCCCATCGTCAGCTGCGTGTCGTCGCTGGCGTGCAGCACGCGCTGCGGGCGGCCGCGGTACAGCGCAGCCACGCAAGCGCGCGCCAAGTCGTCGGCGTGGATGTGGTTGGTGTAGACGTCGTCTTCGCGCGCCAGTACCGCGGTGCCGCGCTGCAGGCGTTCACGCGGGTGGCCGCCTTCGCGGTTGCTGGCGTAGATGCCGGGGATGCGCAGCACCGTCACGCGCGCCCCCGTGCGGCGGCCGAACCAGCGCAGCTGCGCCTCGGCGTCGACACGGCGCTGCGCGCGGTCGGTGCCGGGGGCCACGGGGCGGGTCTCGTCGAAGAAGGCACCGCCAGCGTCGCCATACACGCCGCTGGTGCTGCCGTAGAGCAGGCGCTGCACACGCCCGCCCCGCGCCAGCGCCTGCAGCAGGGCCCGCGTGCGCGGGTCGCGCCGGCCCTGAAGCGGCGGCGGCGCCAGGTGCAGCACGGCATCGGCCAGGCCGCCCAGGCGGCCCAGCGTGGCAGGCTCGTCGAGGTTGCCGATGAGGGGGATGGCGCCGAGCGCGCGCAACTCGGGCGCTCGCGCGGGGCTGGAGGTCAGCGCCAGCACGCGCCAGCCCGGCTGCACCAGCGGCAGCACACGCAGGCCGACATCACCACAGCCCACGATCAAGAGCGTGGGGCGGCGGGCGGCGGCGGGCGGCGTGAAAGCGGGCAAGGGCATGGCAGGCGGCAAGGCAGGCGGTGCCCGGGGCCCGGGCACAATTCGCACTTGAGTTTACGAGCGCGCCCACAGCGCACAGACCCGCCACCATGAGCTTCCAGATCACCCTGAAACCCTCCGAGCGCGGCTTCACTGTCGACGCCGACGAGGCCATCCTGCCCGCCGCCATCCGCCAGGGCGTGGGCCTGCCCTACGGCTGCCGCGACGGCGCCTGCGGCTCGTGCAAGAGCCGGCTGCTGGAAGGCCGCGTGGTGCATGGACCGCACCAGCTCAAGGCGCTGACGGCCGAAGAAGAAGAAAAGGGCTACATCCTGACCTGCTGCGCCCACCCGCAGACCGATTGCGTGGTGGAAGCGCGCAGCGTGCCCGGCGCGGGCGAGTACCCGGTGCTGAAGCTGCCCTCGCGTGTGCTGAGCCTGAGCAAGCCCAGCGACGACGTGGCGGTGGTGAAGCTGCAGCTGCCTGCGAACCAGAACCTGCAATACCGCGCCGGCCAGTACGTCGAGTTCATCCTGCGCGACGGGGCGCGCCGCAGCTACAGCATGGCCAACGCGCCGCACCTGCTGGGCAGCCCGCCGGCCATCGAACTGCACATCCGCCACATGCCCGGCGGCAAGTTCACCGACCACGTCTTCGGCGCGATGAAGGAGAAGGACATCCTGCGTATGGAAGGCCCCTTCGGCAGCTTCTTCCTGCGCGAGGAGTCGAACAAGCCCATGGTGCTGCTGGCCAGCGGCACGGGCTTCGCGCCCATCAAGGCGCTGATCCAGCAGCTGCAGCACAAGGCCATGACGCGCCCGGCCGTGCTGTACTGGGGCGGCCGCCGCCCGGCCGACCTCTACGAAAACGCCTGGTGCGCACAGGCCGCGGCCGAACTGCCCTGGCTGCGCTACGTGCCGGTGGTGAGCAACGCCTTGCCTGAAGACGGCTGGGCGGGCCGCACGGGCTTTGTGCACCGCGCTGTGATGGAAGACTTTCCCAGCCTCGCCGGACACCAGGTCTACGCCTGCGGCGCGCCCATCGTCGTGGCATCGGCGCAGCGCGATTTCGTTGAGCAATGCGGCCTGCCGGAAGACGAGTTCTACGCCGACAGCTTCACGTCGGAAGCCGACAAACAAGGCCAGGAGTGACCCCGCCATGAACCGCAAGCGTTTCACCTGCGTGCTGGCCGCCGCGGCCTTCGCCGCCGCCCTGCCCCTGGCCGCCACCGCCCAGGCCCCCGACTGGAAGAAGGTGCGCATCGGCGTCGAAGGCGCCTACCCGCCCTTCAGCGAGATGGGCCCCGACGGCAAGATCAAGGGCTTCGACATCGACATGGCCCAGGCGCTGTGTGCGCAGATGAAGGCCGAGTGCACGCTGGTGCCGCAAGAGTGGGACGGCATGATCCCGGCGCTGCAGGCGCGCAAGTTCGACGCCATCATCGCCTCGATGTCGGCCACGGACGAACGCCGCAAGGTGGTGGCCTTCACCCAGAAGTACTACAGCACCCCGGCGCGCCTGGTGGCCAAGGCCGGCGCCCCGCTGCAAGCCACGCCTGAAGGCTTGAAGGGCAAGCGCATCGGCGTGCAGCGCAGCACCATCCACGACCGTTTTGTCACCGACACCTTCAAGGCCAGCGAGATCGTGCGCTACGGCAAGGCCGACGAGGTTTACCTCGATCTGGCCGCCGGCCGCATCGACGTGGCCATGGGCGATTCGGTCGCCATCGACGGCGGCCTGCTCAAGAAGCCGCAGGGCAAGGCCTTCGCCTTCTTCGGCCCCAACTACACCGACGAAAAGTACTTCGGCACCGGCTCCAGCATCGCCGTGCGCAAGGCCGACACCGCGCTGGCCGAACGTTTCAACGCCGCCATCCGAGCCATCCGCGCCAACGGCACCTACAAGCAGATCCAGGACCGCTACTTCAGCTTCGACGTCTACGGCGACACGAAGTAAACCCGGCCCATGTTCCTGCACGGCTACGGCCCCAGCCTGCTGCAGGGCGCGCTGCTGACGCTGGGGGTGGCGGCGACTTCGCTGGCACTGGCGCTGGCGCTGGGCCTGGTGGGGGCCAGCGCGCGGCTGTCGCGTTCACGCTGCGCCAGCCGCACGGCCTTGGCCTACACCACGCTCGTGCGCGGTGTGCCCGACCTGGTGCTGATGCTGCTGATCTTCTACGGCGGCCAGCTGGCCATCAACCACCTGGGCGACCGCCTGGGTTGGGGCTACATCGACATCGACCCGTTTGTTGCCGGCGTGCTGACCCTGGGTTTCATCTTCGGCGCCTACGTCGCCGAGGTGCTGCGCGGCGCCATGCTCGCCGTGCCCGCCGGCCAGCGGGAAGCGGCGCTGGCCTACGGCTTCACGCGCTGGCAGGTGCTGCGGCGCATCGTCGGCCCGCAGATGCTGCGCCACGCGCTGCCGGGGCTGTCGAACACCTGGCTGGTGATGCTCAAGGGCACGGCCATCGTTTCGGTGATCGGGCTGTCCGACCTCACCAACCGCGCCGCGCTGGCCGCGGGTAACACGCGCGAGCCCTTCCTCTTCTACGGCGCGGTGGCGCTGGCCTACCTGGCCTTCACGGCCCTGTCGGAGCTGGGGTTTGCCTGGGCGCGGAAGAAGCTCTCGGTGGGGCAGACCGCGCCACCAACGCAGGGGGCACACTGATGGAGTGGGCCACCATTGCCGAGGCCTTGCCGAAGTACGCCGCGGGCGCCTGGCTCACGCTGCAGCTGCTGGCGGCTGCGCTGCTGCTCGGCGGCCTGGCCGCGGTGCCGCTGGCGGTGGCGCGCGGGGCGCGTTCACGCTGGGTGCGCGGGCCGGTGGCGTGCTTCAACTATGTCGTGCGCGGCACGCCGCTGCTGGTGCAGCTCTTCCTGCTGTACTACGGCCTGGCGCAGTTCGAGGCGGTGCGAGGAAGCATCTTCTGGCCCTGGCTGCGTTCGGCCTCGTTCTGCGCCATCCTGGCCTTTGCCATCAACACCTGCGCCTACACCACCGAGATCTTCCACGGCGCGTTGCGCGCCGTGCCTGCCGGCGAGATCGAGGCCGGGCGGGCCTTGGGCATGTCACGCTGGGTGCTGCTGCGCCGCATCGTGCTGCCTTCGGCGTTGCGCCGCGCGCTGCCGGCCTATGGCAACGAGGTGGTGCTGATGCTGCACAGCACCGCGCTGGCCAGCGTGGTGACCCTGGCCGAGCTGACCGGCGCCGCGCGCGAGTTCAACAACGTGCACTACCTGCCCTTCGAGGCCTTCCTCACCGCCGCCGTGTTCTACCTGCTGATGACGGGCGTGCTGGTGGCGCTGTTCCACGCCGCTGAAAAGCGCTGGCTGCAGCCGATGCAGCGTTCTTCCTGAAGCCGCGATGCGGCACCGCGCATGACGATCCAACACCACGAACTGCTCGCGCCCACGCCGGGCACCACACAAACGCTGGTCAGCCTGCACTACGGCCAGCCCGGCCGCGGCCCCAAGGTGCTGGTGCAGGCCTCGCTGCACGCCGATGAAACACCCGGCATGCTGGTGGCGCACCACCTGCGCCAGCGCCTGGACACGCTGCAGGCCGAAGGCCGCGTGCGCGGCGAGGTGGTGCTGCTGCCGGCGGCCAACCCCATCGGCCTGCACCAGTGGATGCAAGGCCAGCACCACGGCCGTTTTGAACTGGCCAGTGGCGAGAACTTCAACCGCGGCTACACCGACCTCACCGACACCGTCTTCACCGCCGTGCAAGACCGGCTGGGCAGCGATGCCACGGCCAACCTCGCCACCGTCCGCGCCGCCTTGCGCGAGGCCGTGGCCGCGCTGCCTGTGGCCACCACGCTCGACAGCCTGCGCCGCCTGCTGCTGGGTCTGGCCTGCGACGCCGACCTCGTGCTCGACCTGCACTGCGACGGCGAAGCCGCGCTGCACCTCTACACCACACCCGCCTGCTGGCCGGCGCTGCAGCCGCTGGCCGCGTACCTGGGTGCTCGTGCCGTGCTGCTGGCCGAACGCTCGGGCGGCGACCCCTTCGACGAAGCCTGCTCGATGCTCTGGCCCGCGCTGGCCGAACGCCTGGGCCCCGCGTTGCCACTGCCACCACAACCCAGCCTGGCCGTGACGGTGGAGCTGCGCGGGCAGAACGACGTGACCCACGCCACCGCCGCGGCCGATGCCCAGGCCTTGCTGCATGACCTGGCCCTGCGCGGTGTGCTCGACCTGCCGCCCGCCCCGGTGCCGCCGCTGCAATGCGCAGCCACGCCGCTGGCCGGCTCGATGCCCATCGTGGCACCGCACGGCGGCGTGGTGGTCTTCGTGCGCGAGCCGGGCGAGAAAGTGCAGGCCGGCGATGTGATGGCCGAGCTGATCGACCCCATCTCCGGCCAGACCACACCGCTGCACGCGCCCACCAGCGGCGTGTTCTACGCACGTTGCAACAGCCGCTACACACGCGCCGGTGGCCGGCTGGGCAAGGTGGCGGGCGCCGAAGCGCTGCGCCACGGGCGGCTGCTTTCGCCATGACGACGGCCCCGGAAGGTGGCGGCCTGCGTGTCACCGACCTGCACCACCGCTACGGCACGCGCGAGGTCCTGAAAGGCATCACGCTGCACGCACCGAAGGGCGCCGTACTGGCCCTCATCGGCGCCAGCGGCTCGGGCAAGAGCACGCTGCTGCGCTGCCTGAACCTGCTGGAGACACCCACACGCGGCACGCTGAAGCTCGGCGATGAAACGCTGGCGCTGCGTCCCGGCGCCGACGGCGCCCTGCACTGCCCCGATGCGCAGCAGCTGCAGCGCTGGCGCACGCGGCTGGCCATGGTCTTCCAGGGTTTCAACCTCTGGGCCCACCGCAGCGTCACGCAGAACATCACCGAAGCGCCCATCCACGTGCTGGGGCGCAGCCGCGATGAGGCGGTAGTGCGCGCCCATGCGCTGCTGGAACGTGTGGGCCTCAGCCACCGGCGCGACGCCTACCCGGCGCAGCTGAGTGGCGGCGAACAGCAGCGCGTCGCCATCGCCCGCGCGCTGGCCATGGACCCGGAGATCCTGCTTTTCGACGAACCCACCTCGGCGCTCGACCCCGAGCTGGTGGGCGAGGTGCTGGCGGTGATGCGCGGCCTGGCCGCCGAGGGCCGCACCATGCTGGTGGTGACGCACGAGATGGCTTTTGCGCGCGAGGTGGCCAGCGAGGTGGTCTTCCTGCACCAGGGCCGCATCGAAGAACAGGGCCCACCAGGCGAGGTGCTGGCTCGGCCGCGCAGCGAACGCCTGCGGCAGTTTCTGTCGGGCGGCCTGAAGTAGGCGCGCCGCGGCGGCTGGGCTCAGCCGCTGAGTGCGTCGAAGACGTGCACCTCGGTCTTGCCGCTGCCCCCGCCCTGGGTGAGCACCGCATACACCTCGCCATTGCTGCGCAGGGCAAACTGCCAGGCCTTCGTCACTGGGGGCAGCGGTGTCGGTGCCTGGCGGCGAAAGGCGCCATAACGGCGCGTGGCATCGAGCACGTGCACCTCGCTGCGTGCCGAGCTGCCGCCGCGGTTGAAGGCCACGATGTCACCGTCGGGCAGCACGCCGAAATCCCAGGTGGTGTCGGTGGCGTGCAGCGCGGTGTCGGCCTGCAGGGCCACGCGCTGGTAGCGGCTCTTGGCGTCAAGCACCAGCACCTCGGTCTGGCCTGTCACCGACAGGCGGTTGATGCACACCAGGTCGCCGTTCGAATTCGCGCCGAAGCTCCAGCGGCGGTCGGTAGCGGGCAGCACCGTGGGGGTCTGCAGCTTGTAAGCGCGGTAATCGGCGCTGCTGTCGAGCACGTGCACTTCGGTCTTGCCCGAAGCGCCGTTGCGCCGCACCGCCACCAGGTCGCGGTTGGCCAGGGCCACGAAGTCCCAGCCGGCGTCGGCGGCCTCCAGCGCGGTTTCGGTCTGCTGCGCAAAACGCTTGAAACCGCTGCTGGCCGAAACGATGTGCAGTTCGGTGCGACCGCGCGAACCCTGGCGCTGCACGCCCACCAGATCGCCGTTCTCGAATACCTGGAACGACCAGGTGTCGGGCGTGGGCGGCAGCACGGTGCCGGTCTGCAGGCGGAAACCCGCCGCCTGCGCAGCCCGCGCGCCCACCAGTGCGAGCAACAGCGCCGCGCTGCCCGAACCCAGGAGTTCGCGCCGCTGCATCGTCATTCGCCGAGGTAGGCGGCGCGCACCTTGGGGTCGTTGAGCAGCGCCTTGGCCTCGCCCGTCATCGTGATCTCGCCCGAGTCCATCACGTAGCCGCGGTTGGCCAGGCCGAGGGCGCGGCTGGCGTTCTGCTCCACCAGCAGCACCGTGGTGCCGCGGCTGTGGATGTCGGCCACCACCTCGAAGATCTTGTCGACCATGATGGGGCTCAGGCCCATGCTGGGCTCGTCCAGCAGCAGCACTTTGGGCCGGGCCAGCAGCGCGCGGCCCATGGCCAGCATCTGCTGTTCGCCGCCGCTCATGGTGCCGGCCAGCTGGTTGCGGCGTTCTTTCAAGCGCGGGAAGATGGCGAAGACCTTCTCGATGTCGGCGTCGATCTCCTTGTCTTTGCGCACGAAGGCGCCCATCTGCAGGTTCTCGGTGATGGTCATGCGCGTGAAGGTGCCGCGGCCCTCCGGCACCATCACCAGGCCCTGCTTCACCAGATCCCAGGGGCCCTGGCCCTTGATGTCGCGGCCCAGGTACTCGATGCTGCCTTCGGCCACGGGCTGTGTGCCCGTCACGGCTTTCAGCGTGGTCGTCTTGCCGGCGCCGTTGGCGCCGATCAGGCTGACGAGTTCACCTTCGCGCACCTCGAAGCTCACGCCCTTGACGGCCTGGATGCCGCCATAAGCGACCTTCAGGCCGCTGACTTTCAACATGGTCTGGCTCATCGTCTGCCGTCCCTCAATGTGCACCGGCGCCGAGGTAGGCCTCGATCACCTTTTCGTTCTTCTGCACCTCGGCGGGGTGGCCTTCGGCGATCTGCTTGCCATAGTCGAGCACCGTCACGCGGTCGCACAGGCCCATCACCAGCTTCACGTCGTGCTCGATGAGCAGGATGGTGCGGCCGTCCTTGCGGATGCGGTCGATCAGCTCGCGCAGCACCACCTTCTCGGTGGCGTTCATGCCGGCGGCAGGCTCGTCCAGCGCGATGAGTTTCGGGTCGGTGGCCAGCGCGCGGGCGATCTCCAGCCGGCGCTGGTCGCCGTAGCTCAGCGTGCGTGCCTTGAAGTCGGCGTACTTGCCGATGCCCACGTAATCCAGCAGTTCCTGCGCGCGCTGCGCGATGCCGGCTTCTTCCGCCTTGAAGCTGGCGGTGCGGAAGATGGCACCGCCCAGGCCAGACTGCGTGCGCACGTGGCGCCCGACCATCACGTTCTCCAGCGCCGTCATCTCGGCGAAGAGGCGGATGTTCTGGAAGGTGCGCGCGATGCCAGCCTTGGCCACCTCGTGCACGGCGCTGGGCTTGTAGGGCGCGCCGCCGAGCTCGAAGCTGCCGCTGTCGGGGATGTACAGGCCGGTGATGACGTTGAAGAAGGTCGTCTTGCCGGCGCCGTTGGGGCCGATGAGGCCGTAGACCTGCCCGGGCAGGATGGTGATGCCGACGTCGCTCAAGGCCTGCAAGCCGCCAAAACGCTTGCTGACGCCCTGCACTTTCAAGACGGGTGCGGTGTTGGTGTTCATGGTGTTCACTGTGCTCACGCCCGCCCGCTTCAGTTCGACACCGGCTGCGGTGCCGCCTTGCCGTGTTCACGCGCCGGCCACAGGCCGCGCGGCCGCGCCAGCATGATGCCGATCATCGCCAGCGCGATCAGCAATTGGCGCAGGATGGAGGCGTCCAGCCGCCCGCCCGTCAGTTGCTGCAACGGCGCGGCCACGTAACGCAGCACCTCGGGCAGCGCGGCCAGCATCACCGCACCGAGGATGACGCCCGGCAGGTGGCCCATGCCGCCCAGCACCACCATGGCGACGATCAACACGCTTTCCTGCAGGCTGAAGCTCTCGGGCGACACGAAGCCCTGGAAAGACGCGAACATCGCGCCGGAAACGCCGCCGAAGGTGGCGCCCATGCCGAAGGCCAGCAGCTTCATGTTGCGTGTGTTGATGCCCATGGCCTTGGCCGCGATCTCGTCTTCGCGGATGGCCATCCAGGCGCGGCCGATGCGGCTGGTTTCGAGGCGGTGGCAGATGATCACGCTGATCACCACCAGCAGCAGGAAGAGGTAGTAGTACAGCACCACCGAACTGATGCGGTAGTCGCCGATCTCGATGGCCTTGCCGAAGCTGAAGCCGAAGATGTTCATCGCATCGATGCGGTCCAAGCCCCGGGGCCCGTTGGTGATGTTCACCGGGTGCTCGAGGTTGTTCATGAACACGCGGATGATCTCGCCGAAGCCCAGGGTGACGATCGCCAGGTAGTCGCCCCGCAGCTTCAGCACCGGGGTGCCCAGCAGCACACCGGCGATGGCCGCCAGGCCCGCCGCAAGCGGAATGACGACCCAGATCGGCGAGTGCAGGCCATCGGGGAAGGCCTGCGCGATCCACTCGAAGTTCTCCCACAGGTGCGGGCTGGCCAGCAGTGCGTACATGTAGGCGCCCACGGCGTAGAAGGCCACGTAGCCCAGGTCGAGCAGGCCGGCATAACCCACCACGATGTTCAGGCCCAGCGCCAGCAGCACGTACAGCAGCGACAGCGCCATGATGCGCACCCAGCCCTGGCCGAAATGCTGGGCCACCAGCGGCAGCGCCAGCAGCGCCAGCGCGCAGATCACGAAAACGAGGATCTTGTTTTTCATCTTGGCTGCTCCTCCGTCAGGCCCGGTCGGCCACACGTTCGCCCAGCAGGCCCTGCGGCCGCAGCGTCAGCACCAGGATCAGCGCAACGAAAGCGAAGATGTCGGCGTAATGGCTGCCCAGCAAGCCGCCCGTGAGCGCGCCCAGGTAACCCGCGCCCAGCGCTTCCACCAAGCCGAGCAGTAAACCGCCCACCACCGCACCGGCCAGGTTGCCGATGCCACCCAGCACCGCGGCAGTGAAGGCCTTCAGCCCGGGCAGGAAGCCCATGCTGTGCTGCACGGTGCCGTAGTTGGCGGCCCACATCACGCCGGCCACGGCGGCCAGCGCCGCGCCGATGATGAAGGTGGCGCTGATCACCACGTCGGGCTTCACGCCCATCAGCGCGGCCACGCGCGGGTTCTCGGCCGTGGCGCGCATCGCGCGGCCCAGCTTGGTGCGGTTCACCAGGTACATCAGGCCTGCCAGCAACACGGTGGTGACGCCCAGGATCAGGCACTGCGTGACGGTGATGACGGGCCCGCCCAGGTTGATGGGCTCGGTGGGCAGCAGCAGCGGGTAGGGCTTGGGGTTGGGCTTCCAGATGATCATGGCCAGCGTCTGCAACAGCAGGCTCATGCCCATGGCGGTGATCAGCGGTGCCAATCGCGGCGCGCTGCGCAGCGGCCGGTAGGCTGCTTTTTCGATGGTGAAGTTCAAGGCCGCACAGATGGCGATCGAACAGACCAGCGACAGGCCCATGATCACGTAGCCGGGCATGCCGGAATCGCCCAGCGCCGAGACCACGGTCCAGCTGACGAGGGCGCCGACCATCAGCACCTCGCCATGCGCGAAGTTGATCAAGTTGATGATGCCGTAGACCATGGTGTAGCCCAGGGCGACGAGCGCGTACATCGCGCCCAACACCAGACCGTTAATGATCTGCTGGAAGAAAGTTTCCATCGAGTAGGAGCTCCGGTTGCCGCGGCGCTAGGCCGGCTCGCCAGGGCACATGCAAGAAACCGGCCTCGCTGTGCCCGGCAGGCCGGTGCAGCCTGCAGTGGGCCGCGATTCTAGGTGCGGCTCAGCCCGGGCCTTGGGCGTGCTTACCCCCTCGACAGGGACAGCAAGACCGGCGAAGTGTGCGGGGCCGCCGAAAGCTCAACGGCCCGCGCGTGCTTCGTCGTCCCGCGCGCGCAGTTCGGCCAGCCGCTCGCCTATGCGCAATTCCAGCCCGCGCGGCACCGGTTCGTAGAAACGTTCGGCCGGCAGGCCTTCGGGCAGGTAGCGCTCGCCAGCCGCATAGCCGCCTTCTTCGTCATGCGCGTAGCGGTAGCCGGCACCATGGCCCAGGCCCTTCATCAGCTTCGTCGGCGCGTTGCGCAGGTGCATGGGCACGGGGCGTGTGCCGTCGGTACGCACCAGTTCGCGCACAGCGTTCCAGCCCTGGTAGACGGCGTTGGACTTGGGCGCCACGGCGAGGTAGACCACAGCCTGCGCCAATGCCAGCTCACCTTCGGGCGAGCCCAGGCGTTCATAGACCTCGGCGGCGTCCAGTGCCAGGCGCAGGGCGCGCGGGTCGGCCAGGCCCACCTCTTCGGAGGCCATGCGCACGATGCGGCGCGCGGCATATCGCGGGTCCATGCCGGCATCGAGCAGCCGCGCCAGCCAGTACAGCGCGGCATCGGGGTGGCTGCCGCGCACGCTCTTGTGCAGCGCCGAGATGGTGTCGTAGAAAACGTCGCCGCCCTTGTCGCCCCGGCGCAGCAGTTCGCCGAGCGTGGCTTCGAGCGCGGCTTCGTCCAGCTCGGCGGCGCCGGGGTGGGCGGCCACGAGGTTGTCGTAGGCGTTGAGCAGGCGGCGCGCGTCGCCGTCGGCATGGGCCACCAATTGCTGGTGCGCGGCCGCGCTCAAGGGAGGGGCGGCCAGCACCACGGCGGCGCGCGCGATCAGTTCGCCCAGCTCGGCTTCGTCCAGCGCCTTCAGCACATGCACGGTGGCGCGCGAGAGCAGCGCCGAGTTGACCTCGAATGACGGGTTCTCGGTGGTGGCGCCGATGAAGCTGAAGAGCCCGGCCTCCACGTGCGGCAGAAACGCGTCCTGCTGCGCCTTGTTGAAGCGGTGCACCTCGTCGACGAAGACCACCGTGGCCTTGCCAGTGCGGCGCACGCTGGCGGCCTGCTCGACGGCCTCGCGGATGTCCTTCACGCCGGCCAGCACGGCCGAGAGCACGACGAAGTGCGCGCCCGTGGCGCCGGCCAGCAGGCGCGCCAGCGTCGTCTTGCCCACGCCCGGCGGGCCCCACAGGATGGTGGACGGCAGCCGGCCCGACTCAAAAGCCACGCGCAGCGGCCGGCCCGGCGCCAGCAGGTGGCGCTGGCCCACCACCTCGTCAAGGGTGCGCGGGCGCAGGCGCTCGGCCAGCGGCACGGTGCTGGCTGTGCTGGCGGTCGGGGCCGTGTTGGCGCTCTGGCCCCCATCGGGGCCGAGGCTCAGTTCGGGGAACAAGGCATCCTGCGGCAGCATGCCGTGATTGTCGGCCAGGCGCGGAACTGCACCCGCTTCCACCCTGTGTTCGGGCCTTCAAGCCGCCACGCGCGGCCCGACACTGCCGCGGCACAGCGCCCCGGGTCGAAACAACGGCCGGGCCCAACGATGGAGCAACCGCGATGACCACCGCCCTGAACCCCTCGACCAGCAGCAACCCCAACCCGGCCCTGGCGCTGGGTGCGGCCGCGGCCCCGGCCACGCCGCGCGAGGTGCTGTCCTTCAAGCTCGGTGCCGAGGAGTACGGCATCGACATCCTGCGGGTGCAGGAAATCCGCGGCTACGAGCCGCCCACGCGCATTGCCAACGCGCCGCACTTCATCAAAGGGGTGGTCAACCTGCGCGGCGTGATCGTGCCCATCGTCGACATGCGCCTGCGTTTCGGCCTGGCCGATGTTTCGTACAACGACTTCACCGTCGTCATCGTGCTCAACGTGGCCAACCGCACCGTGGGCGTGGTGGTCGATTCGGTGAGCGATGTGCTCGAACTGCCGCCAGGCCAGGTGAAACCGGCGCCCGAGTTCAACGCCGCCATCGATGCCACCTACATCATCGGCATCGGCACACTGAAGCAAGGCGATGCCGAACGCATGCTGATCCTGATGGACATCGAGAGCCTGATGCGCAGCCCCGAGATGGGCCTGTCGGACGACGGTTTCTCGCACTGAGCGCGGCGCCTCATGGCGCCCCCTGCCCTGCCCGGTTTACTGACGGATGACGTCGGCCCCGGGCGGCGGCGTGAAGCGGAAGACCTCGGGCGCCAGGCTCACGTTGGCCTCGAAGCGCGTGAACTGGAGCAGCGAGCGCTGCCCGAAGGCGTCGACGATGTCCACCGCGGCCAGGTCGCGGCCGCGAAAGCCCAGCTTCAGGCTCTGGAACGGGCCGTCCTTGGTGCGCGGCGTGGCCTGCACCCACACCAGTCCTTCCGCGGCGGGCAAGGCACTCAACACGAAGTCGCGGTCGATGTCACCGCCCGTCAGCAGCGCGGCCGGCGTGGCTCCCAGCGCCTGCGCCACTGGGCGTGAACTCACCTGGTTGAGATCGGTGTCGTGGATCCACACCAGGCTGCCATCGGCCACGATGAGCTGCTCGAAGGGCTTGGCGTAGCTGAATCGGAAGCGGTTGGGCCGCTGAAACTCGAACTGCCCCGAACTCGATTTTTTGCGCGCGCCGTCGGCCGAAGTGACGGTCTGCGTGAAGCTCGCGCGGCCACTCTTCACCTCGCGCACGAACTCGCGCAGCGTGTCCACAGCATCGGCCCACGCCGGGGCTGCCAGACCCAGTACCAGCACAACGCCCAGGCCTGCGAGAGAACGCCGCTTCATTCGTCGCGCTTCGGAACGATGATGTCCCGGTTGCCGTTGTGTCCCATGGCAGATACGAGCCCCGATTGCTCCATTTGTTCCAGCAACCTGGCGGCGCGGTTGTAGCCGATGCGCAGGTGGCGCTGCACCAGCGAGATGCTGGCGCGCTTGTGCTGCAGCACCACGGCCACGGCCTGGTCGTACATCGCGTCGCTTTCGGTGCCGCCGGCGGGGCCAGCGCCACCCAGGGCCGCATCACCCTCGCCATCGAGCACACCACCTTCGAGAATGCCCTCGATGTAGTTCGGCTCGCCCTGGCTCTTGAGGTACTCCACCACGCGGTGCACTTCGTCGTCGCTGACGAAGGCGCCGTGCACGCGCACCGGCAGGCCAGTACCGCTGGCCATGTAGAGCATGTCGCCCATGCCCAGCAGAGCCTCGGCGCCCATCTGGTCGAGGATGGTGCGGCTGTCGATCTTGCTGCTCACCTGGAAGCTGATGCGCGTGGGGATGTTGGCCTTGATCAAGCCCGTGATCACGTCGACGCTGGGCCGCTGCGTGGCCAGGATCAGGTGCATGCCCGAAGCGCGCGCCTTCTGCGCCAGCCGTGCGATCAGCTCTTCGATCTTCTTGCCCACCACCATCATCAGGTCGGCGAGTTCGTCGATCACCACCACCACGTGCGGCAGGCGTTCCAGCGGCTCGGGCTCTTCGGGCGTCAGGCTGAAGGGGTTGGGCAGCTTCTCGCCGCGCTCGGCGGCTTCGGCGATCTTCTTGTTGTAGCCGCCCAGGTTGCGCACGCCCAGCTTGCTCATCAGCTTGTAGCGGCGCTCCATCTCGCCCACGCACCAGTTCAGCGCGTTGGCGGCCTGCTTCATGTCCGTCACCACAGGCGCCAGCAGGTGCGGGATGCCCTCGTAGACGCTCATCTCCAGCATCTTCGGGTCGATGAGGATCAGCCGCACGTCACGCGCCTCGGCCTTGTAGAGCAGGCTCAGGATCATCGCGTTGATGCCCACGCTCTTGCCCGAACCCGTGGTGCCGGCCACCAGGCAGTGCGGCATCTTGGCCAGGTCGGCCACGATGGGTTTGCCGACGATGTCCTTGCCCAGGCCCATGGTCAGCAGGCTGCTCGAATCGTTGTAGACCTCGCTGCCGAGAATCTCGCTGAGCTTGATGGTCTGGCGCCGCGCGTTGGGCAGCTCCAGCGCCATGTAGTTCTTGCCCGGGATGACCTCCACCACGCGGATGCTCACCAACGAGAGGCTGCGCGCCAGGTCCTTGGCGAGGTTGACGACCTGCGAGCCCTTCACGCCCGTTGCCGGCTCGATCTCGTAGCGCGTGATCACCGGGCCGGGGCTGGCCGCCACCACGCGCACTTCCACGCCGAAATCCTTGAGCTTCTTCTCGATGAGCCGGGAGGTCATCTCGATGCTTTCGGGCGTGACGAGCTCCTGGCGCAACCCAGCAGCGTCCAGCAGGTCGACCTGCGGCAGCTTGGTGTCCACCAACTCCTTGAACAGCGGCTGCTGGCGCTCCTTGGCCACACGCGGTGACGGCGGCAGGTCCACCAGCACCGGTTCGATGACCACGGGCACGTGCTCCTGCACCTCCAGGCGCTGCTCGGCCACCACGGCCTCGCGCTCGCGCAGGGCTTGCTCGCCGAGGCGCCGGTCTTCTTCGGCTTCTTTCTTGCCCTGGCGGCTTTCACGCAGGCGGTCGAAGGCGGCGCCCAAGGTTTCGGCCAGGTGCAGCCAAGAGAAGCGCATCGCGAGCGAGCTGCCCACCACCAACATTGCGATCCACAGCACGCCCGAGCCGGCGAAGCCCAGCCACTGCATCGACAGCGGCCCCAGCGTGTAGCCCAACACCCCGCCCGCGTGGCCGGGCAAAAGCGTCTCCCAGCGGTACAGGCGCGTCCACTCCAGCGAGGCGCTGGCGCTCAGCAGCAGCACCAGCCCCAGCCAGAACATCCAGCGCGGCGGCGCCGGCGTGTCGGACGGGCCGCGCAGCAAACGCGCCAGCGCCGAGAGCCAGGCGCGCAAGGCCACCGGCACCAGCCACCAGGCCGAGAAGCCGAGGAGAAAGAGCGCCATGTCCGAGACGCGCGCGCCCAGCAGCCCGGCCTTGTTGCGCAGCGCCTCGCCGGTGCCCGAGGTGGTGAAGGCGGTGTCGCCCGCGTGGTGCGTGACCATGGCCAGCACGAAGAGCAGCCAAGCCAGCGCGCCAGCCATCAACAGCGCCTGTTGGCGCCAGCGCGGAACCTCTGCTGAGCGGGGGGAAACTGCGTTCGAGTCACCCCGCAAGGTACCCAGAGAGAAGCTCATCCCCGCGTCACGCGACCAAGCTTCCCGACGCGGAACCGGCTTCGCCGGGCCGCCGGCGGACGGCACCCTCGGGGGGTAGCGAGCGCCAGCGAGCTTGGGGGTCAATCATTCGGAAGTCTTTCCTTGATGACCACCGAGCCGTTTTCCTGCGTCTCGATGACGCCGCGCTCTTCCAGGTCCTTCATCACACGGCTGACCATCTCGCGCGAGGCGCCCACCACCTTGGCCATGTCCTGACGGCTGACCTTGTGGCGGATGATCTTGATCCCGTCGGCCTCTTCGGCCATGTCCAGCAGCGTGCGCGCCACACGGCCGTACACATCCAGCAGCGCCAGGCTCTCGATCTGGCGATCGGCGTTGCGCAGGCGCTTGACCAAGCCGCGCAGGATGCCGTAGCTCAGCGTGCTGTTCTCGGGCAGGCAGCGCGCGAAGTCGGCGCGGGCCAGCACCAGCATGTCGGTCTGGATCTCGGCACGCACCGTGGCGCTGTGCGGCTCGTTGTCGATGAGGCTCATCTCGCCCACGTAGTCACCGGCTTCGAGCACCGCCAGGATGACCTCGCGGCCGCGCGTGTCGGCCGTCAGCACGCGGGCGCGGCCGTTGAGCAGGATGAACAGGCTGTTGCTCTTGCGCCCCTGTTCCACCACCAGTTCACCGCGGCGGAAGCGCCGTTTCACCACGCTGTCGGCGATGGCCTGCGCCTGTTCGGCGGTGAGCATCGAGAACAGCGGTACACGACGAATCAGGTCCAGGTTCGACAGCATCGACATCGGCAGGGCTCCTCTTGTTGTCTTCTCTCGCCTGGCAGCGCGGCGGGGCCGTCGTCTGCAAGAATCTCTCTATTGTGCCCATTGCGGCACTTGCATCTGCCAGCCTCGGCGCCGATGTAAGTTCGCAGCGTCGGTTCGGCGCGACGTCGCCCCTCTTCTGAGATTGCCTCCATGACCACCTCCAGCACCCACGCCCGCGTTCTGATCCTCGGTTCCGGCCCCGCCGGCTACACCGCCGCGCTGTACGCGGCCCGCGCCAACCTCGAGCCCATGCTCATCACCGGCATCGCCCAGGGCGGCCAGCTGATGACCACCACCGAAGTCGACAACTGGCCGGCTGACGTGGCCGGCGTGCAAGGCCCCGAGCTGATGGAGCGTTTCCTCAAGCACGCCGAGCGCTTCAACACCAAGATCGTCTTCGACCACATCAACGCGGTCGACTTCAACCAGCGCCCTTTCAAGCTCACCGGCGACTCGGGCACCTACACCTGCGATGCACTCGTCATCGCCACCGGCGCCAGCGCCAAGTACCTGGGCCTGGACAGCGAGAGCGCCTTCATGGGCAAGGGCGTGAGCGGCTGCGCCACCTGCGACGGCTTCTTCTACCGCGGCGACACGGTGTGCGTGGTCGGCGGCGGCAACACGGCCGTGGAAGAAGCGCTCTACCTCAGCAACATCGCCGAGAAGGTGCACCTGATCCACCGCCGCGACAAGTTCCGCGCCGAGGCCATCATGGTCGACAAGGTGATGGCCAAGGTGGCCGCCGGCAAGATCGAGCTGCACCTGTGGAACACGCTGGACGCCGTGCTCGGCGACGACAGCGGCGTGACCGGTGTGCGCCTGAAGAACACGCAAGACGGTGGCACGAAGGAAGTGGCCGTCAAGGGCTGCTTCATCGCCATCGGCCACCAGCCCAACACCGACATCTTCAAGGGTCAGCTGGAGATGAAGGACGGCTACATCGTCACCAAGACCGGCCTGGACGGCATGGCCACGATGACCAGCGTGCCGGGCGTCTTCGCCGCTGGTGACGTGCAGGACCACGTCTACCGCCAGGCCATCACCAGCGCCGGCACGGGTTGCATGGCGGCGCTGGACGCGCAGCGTTTCCTCGAAGCCCAGGAGTGAGCCACCGCGGGCCCGGCGGGCTTTGGCTGCTTTGCGGCTATACTCGCGGGCTTCGCTGACGACGGCGGGCTTTCACGCTCGCCGGTCCCAGGCAGCGCTGACCCGGGAAACCGCCACCCGCATCTGGCGAGGTCAAGCCGTCTCCCACCGCCCGCTCCCCCCTGGGGTAGGCCCGCGGTGCCGGCTGTTCTAGAAAGTGTTTCTTATGGCACGCAAGTGCGATGTGACGGGCAAAGGCCCGATGGTGGGGAACCATGTCTCCCACGCCAACAACAAGACCAAGCGTCGTTTTCTGCCCAACCTGCAGTACCGCCGTTTCTGGGTCGAGAGCGAGAACCGCTGGGTGCGCCTGCGCATCACCAACGCGGCTCTGCGCCTGATCGACAAGAAGGGCATCGACGTGGTCCTGGCGGACCTTCGCGCCCGCGGCGCAATCTAAGGAGCACACACCATGGCAAGCAAAGGCGGCCGCGAGAAGATCAAGCTGGAAAGCACGGCAGGCACCGGGCATTTCTACACCACCAGCAAGAACAAGAAGACCACGCCCGAAAAGCTCGAATTCCTGAAGTTCGACCCGAAGGCGCGTAAGCACGTGCTCTACAAGGAAGTGAAGCTGAAGTAGTTCAGCGCCTCCCCTTCAAAAAACCCGCCGCTGGCGGGTTTTTTGTTGGCTGCGCCATGTGCGTTGCACTCCATCGAACAGGCATGAAAAAAGGAGCCCGAGGGCCCCTTTTCGTGAAACCGGAATGGTCGCCGGCGCTCAGCGCACCACGCCCATCGATTCCTTGTTGCCGCCCTTGTAGGTGTACAGGGTCAGCGCGCCGTTCTTGATGTCGCCCTTGGCGTCAAAGGCGATGTTGCCCGTGACACCCTTGTGCTCGATCTTGGCCAGCACCGGCAGGTACTTCGCCGGTTCGGCCGAGCCGGCCTTGACCATGGCCGCCACCATCGTGTTGACGGCGTCGTACACGTAGGGCGCGTAGATCTGCACGTCGGCGTTGAACTTGGCCTTGAACTTGGTGCGGAAGTCGGCCATGGCCTTGGAAGCCATCGCGTCCTTGGGGTCGATGCCGCCGGCTTCGGCGCACACCACCTGGCCGTCACCCATGGTGCCGGCGGCCAGCTTGGGCAGTTCGCCCGAGCAGATGCCGTCGCCGCCCATGAACTTGGCGTCGATGCCCAGCTGCTTCATCTGGCGCAGCATCGGGCCGGCCACGGCGTCCATGCCGCCGAAGAAGACCACGTCGGGCTTCTTGGCCTTCAGGCTGGTCAGGATGGCGGTGAAGTCCGTCGCCTTGTCGTTGGTGAACTCGCGGCCCACGGTCTTGCCGCCGGCAGCCTTCACGCCCTTCTCGAACTCGTCGGCGACACCCTGGCCGTAGGCGGTGCGGTCGTCGATGACGGCGATGCTCTTGCCCTTGATCTGCGTCACGGCGTACTTGCCGAGCGTGCCACCCAGGTGCACGTCGTCAGCCACCACGCGGAACGCGGTCTTGTAGCCGTTGCGGGTGTACTTGGGGTTGGTGGCGCTGGGGCTGATCTGGGGGATGCCGTTGTCGCTGTAGATCTTCGACGCGGGGATGGTGGTGCCGCTGTTGAGGTGGCCGATCACGCCGTTGACCTTGCTGTCAGCCAGCTTCTGGGCGGCTGCGGTGCCTTGCTTCGGGTCACCCGCGTCGTCTTCAGCCAGCAGCTCGAACTTGACCTTCTTGCCGCCGATGGTCACGCCCTTGGCGTTGAGCTCGTCGATGGCCATGCGGGCGCCGTTTTCGTTGTCCTTGCCCAGGTGGGCGATGCCGCCGCTGGTGGGGCCCACGTGGCCGATCTTGACGACCATGTCCTGTGCGAACACCGAGCCGCCCAGCATCAGGGCCGCAGCACCGACGATCACATTGAGCTTGATCTGCATGAAAAAACCTCCGGTTGGAAATGTTGTCGCGTCAGCGAACTGTCGAAAACGCTAGCGAAACACGATAACGCAAAAAACAGGCCCACCCAAGACGGGCCGTTGCTGTGCGCAGGGACGGCGCAGCACTGCGCCCAGGCTTCAACGCGGTGCGCCACAGGGCGGACATCAGGGTCTGTGCGGAGGCCCGGCGTCCGGGCTTGGTGCATGCGCCGCCTGGCGCTGCAGCGCGCGCCGCACGGCGTCTTGCAGCAATTCGTTCAAGGCGGTGCCGAGCTCCCCGCGGGCATCGCGGATCAGACCTTCCGCGGCGCGTGCCAGCGCCGGCGCCAGCGCCTCGCGCAGGCGCGACTCCAGCAGCATGTCCAGGCGTGGCTGCAACTCCGCCAGCGCCAGGGCCACCAGCGCCGCTGGATCGACAGCAGGCGCAGCCGCCGGGGCTGCGTCGGCGCTGTGCACGGGCGGGCCGGCCTCGGGCAGTGGGGCCGGCGGTGCCTCGGTGCTGGGGGCGTCGATGCCGTTCCAGTCGATGGAGGGTGTCCCTTCGATCAACTCGGGCGGCACGAACTCACGCTGGTCCTGAGCTTCCACAAACACCTGCTCCGCCGTCGCTTCGGAGCCCAGCTGTTGCCCGGCCTCCGGCTCTGGTGCGCCGCCCAGGTCCACCACTTCCGTCAGGGTGGGCACACGGTCGGCGCTCGGTGGCGCGGCCCAGTCATTCACGGGCAGCCCCAACGTTGTGGTGTTTGATGGCCAGGCCGGCGGCCTTGTAGCCGCGCCAGCGCTGGCGGCCGGCCTCGACCTCGTCGGCGTCGGTGGCCACCACCTCGATCAGCCGGTCAAGCGTGTGCAGATCGGCTGGGGCTTCGGCGCCGAGGTTCAGCACCAGGCGCGGTGCATCCGCATGCGCGGCGCTGGCCGCCAGCCAGATGGGGGTGCGCGCAGCCACGGCAGCCCGCGCACCGGGCACGCGCACATGCGGGATGAAATCGCGCTCTTCGAAGGTCCACAGCGCGCGGTCGAGTTCACCCAGCACCGGCTCGGGCGCGGTGACCAGCACCCGAGCGCCCTGCCGGGCGGCCTTGCGCAACAGGCGGCAGGCGAAGCCGACCGGGTCGGCCACGCCCGTGTGGAACTCGACTTCGTTCAGGGCCACCGCCGCCTTGGAGCCGCTGGCAGCTTCAGGCTGCGCGCGCCAGCACGAAGTGCGTCAGCAGCGGCACGGGCCGGCCGGTGGCGCCCTTGGCAGCGCCCGACTTCCAGGCCGTGCCGGCGATGTCGAGGTGGGCCCAGCGCAGGCTGCCGGTGAAACGCTGCAGGAACTTCGCGGCCGTCACCGAGCCGCCGGCGCGCGAGCCCACGTTGGCCATGTCGGCGTAGTGGCTCTTCAGGGCCTCGTCGTATTCTTCGTCGAGCGGCATGCGCCAGGCCAGGTCTTGTGCGGCTTCGCCCGCAGCCAGCAGTTCGGCGGCCAGCGCGTCGTCGCTGCTGAACAGGCCCGAGCGGTGGTGGCCCAGCGCGATGACGCAGGCGCCCGTGAGCGTGGCGATGTCCACCACCACGGCCGGCTTCAGGCGCTCGGCGTAGGTCAGCGCATCACACAGGATCAGGCGGCCTTCGGCGTCGGTGTTCAGGATCTCGATGGTCTGGCCCGACATGCTCTTGACCACATCGCCCGGCTTCACGGCACGGCCGCTGGGCATGTTTTCGCAGGCCGGGATCACGCCGATGAGGTTGACCTTGGCCTTGGCCAGCGCCACGGCCTTGAGCGTGCCCAGCACGCTGGCGGCGCCACCCATGTCGTACTTCATCTCGTCCATCTCGGCCGCGGGCTTCAGGCTGATGCCGCCGGTGTCGAAGGTGATGCCCTTGCCCACCAGCACGATGGGCGCGGCGTTTTTCGCGCCGCCGTTGTAGCGCGCGACGATGAACTTCAGCGGCTCGTCCGAACCCTGGGCCACGGAGAGGAAAGAGCCCATGCCGAGCTTTTCGCAGTCTTTGCGCTCCAGCACCTCGACCTTCAGGCCGTGTTCCTTGCCGAGCTTCTTGGCCTGCTCGGCCAGGAAGGTGGGCGTGCAGTGGTTGCCGGGGCGGTTGGCGCACTCGCGGGCCAACAGCGTGCCAGCGGCCACGGCTGCGGCGCGCTGCAGCGCCTGGCCGAGGGCCGTGGCTTCGGCCTTGGTGCACAGCAGCGTCACCGCCGCCAGCTTGGGCGCGGGGCCGGCGCTGGGCTTGGTCTCGGTGTAGAGGTAGGTGGCGTCACTCACGGCGGCCACGACTGCGTCGGCTTGGGCGGGCGTCCAGGCGCCGGCACCAGCCAGGGCCACGGCCAGCGACTTGCTGCCACCGGCCTTCAGCAGGCCCACGGCGGCCGTCACGGCCTTGCGCACGGCCTTGGGCGAGGCATCGGCCACGGCGGCGAACACCACGCGCGCGGCCTTCACGCCGGCCACCTGGTGGGCGTAAAGCGTCTGGCCGGCCTTGAAGGCGAAGTCGCCGCCCTTGGCGGCGGCGGTGAGGGTCGCGGCCAGCGGGGTGTCCAGACCTTCGGGGGCGGCGTTGCCAGCCACCAGCACGAGCAGCGCGTCGGTGGCCACACCGGGCAGCCCGGCCGCCGCGGTCACTTGCGTCTTGAAGTCCATAATTACTTTCAACCCGAAAAACGAGAGATGTTATTCGACTCCACCGTCCGTCGTGAGCTCGCGCGGAGCTTCGGCGCCACCCTCGTGGTGATCTTGACCATCGTGCTGACGATGTTCCTGATCCGCACGGTGGGCCAGGCCGCCAGCGGTGCCGTGGCCCCGCAGGACGTCGTGCTCTTGCTCGGTTATGTGGCGCTGGGCCACCTGCCCACGATGATGGCCTTGTCGCTTTTCATCGCCGTGGTGGTGACGCTGGGGCGCATGTACCGCGAGAGCGAAATGGTGATCTGGTTCGCCAGCGGCGTGAGCCTGTCGCGCTTCGTGCGGCCGGTGCTGCGCACGGCCACGCCGGTGCTGCTGGTGATCGCCGCGCTGATCCTGGTGGTGTGGCCCTGGGGCAACCGCAACAGCCTGGAACTGCGCGACCGCTACCAGCAGCGCAGCGACCTTTCGCGCGTGACGCCCGGCGTCTTCCAGACCAGCAGCGACGGCCGCCGCGTGTTTTTCATCGAGCGCGAAAACGCCGACGCGCTGCACGCACGCAATGTGTTCATCCTCTCGCGCCAGGACAACAGCGAATCGGTGACCTCGGCGCGCGCCGGCCGGCTGGAAAGCAGCGACGACGCGCGCTACCTCGTGCTGGAACGAGGCCAGCGCAACGACACCGAGATGAAAACCGGCGAACGCACGCTCTCCAGCTTCGAGACCTACCGCGTGCTGGCTGGCGAACGCGCCGTGCGTTCGGCCGAATCGCGCCCGCCGCGGGCGGTGCGCACCATCGACCTGGTACGCCAGCCCACGCCGCGCCACCAGGGTGAGCTCACCTGGCGCTTCGGGCTGCTGCTTGGCGCGGCCAACCTCCTCCTGCTGGGCATCGGCCTGGCCGCCACCAACCCGCGGCGGGCCAGCAACTGGAACCTGCTGTTCGCGCTGATGGCCTTCGTCGTCTACTACAACCTCATCACCTTCTCGCAGGCCTGGGTGAGCAGCGGCCGCCTGGGCATGGGCGCGGCGCTGGCCCTGCTGCACGGCAGTGCCTTCGCGGCGGCGCTGGCCCTGCTGTGGTGGCGCGAACATGCGGCGGTGTTCAGCCTGCGGCGCCGCACCCCGGCCGGCCCGGTGGCCACCCACGGAGCCGCGGCATGAAGACGGTGCGCCGGCTGCTCTACCGCGACATCGTCGCCTCGGTGCTTTTCGTGGCGCTGGCCTTCCTGTCGCTGTTCTTTTTCATCGACCTCGTCGACGAGCTCGAGAACGTGGGCAAAGGCGGGCGCAGCACAGGGCAGGCCGTGCTGGCCGCGGCACTGGAGCTGCCCGGGCACCTCTACGAACTGCTGCCCATCGCGGTGCTGATCGGCACCATCTACTCGCTGTCGCGCCTGGCGCAGTCGTCGGAGTTCACCATCCTGCGCACCGGCGGCCTCGGCCCGGGCCGCGCACTCGGCCTGCTGGCGGTGCTGGGCGTGGTCTTCGGTGTGCTGACCTTCGCCACGGGCGACTACCTCGCACCGGCCAGCGAACGCGAGGCCGTGCTGCTGAAAGCGCGCGCCTCGGGCGGCATCGAGTTCGGCGGTGCCGGCGCCTGGTTGAAAGAAAAACGCCGCGCCGACGATGGTGAGCACAGCTACTCGGTCAACGTCGCCGGGGCCACGGCTTCGGGCGCGCTCGCGGGCATCCGCATCTTCGAGTTCGATGCCGACGGTCGACTGGTGGCGCGCATCGAAGCCCGCGAGGGGCGCGTGGGCGACGACGGCCAGTGGCTGCTGAGCGATGCGCAGGTGGCGCACTGGCCGCGCGCGCGCAGCCCGCAGGCCGAGGTGCGCACCGAGCAGCACACCACCCTGGCCTGGCCGAGTTCGCTCACCGCGGCCGTGGTGGCCGCGGCGGTGCTGCCCGTCAGCACCATGAGCACGCTGGAGCTGTGGCGCTACAGCACCCACCTCAGCGACCAGGAACAGGCCTCGCAGCAGCACCAGATCCGCTTCTGGCGCAAGGCGCTGTACCCGTTGGCCTGCCTGGTGATGGTGGCGCTGGCCCTGCCCTTCGCCTACCTGCAGGCGCGCGGCGGCAGCATCAGCTACAAGGTCTTCGGCGGCATCATGCTCGGCATCAGCTTCGTGCTGTTGAACAACCTGTCGGGCCACATCGGCATGCTGCGCGGCTGGACGCCCTGGGTGGCCGCGGCCACGCCCAGCATGGTCTACCTGGCCTTGTCGATGGCGGCCTTTGCGTGGCTGGTGAGATACCGCTGACGCACCCTCTCCTTTGAAAGCCTGCTGCCCATGACCACCGGCCTCATCCTCTTCGCCCATGGCGCGCGCGACCCGCGCTGGGCCGGCCCCTTCGAGGCCGTGGCGGCGCAGGTGCGGGCAAACGCGCCCGACGCGGCCGTGCGCCTGGCTTACCTGGAGTTCATGGCACCCACGCTGCCCGAAGCCGGCGCCGAGCTGGCCGCGGCCGGCTGCACGGCGGTGGCGGTGCTGCCGCTCTTTCTGGGGGCGGGCGGCCACGTGCGCAAAGACCTGCCGCTGCTGATGGACGGGCTGCGCAGCGCGCACCCGGGCGTGCGCTTCACGCTGCACCCGGCCGTGGGTGAGATCGACACCGTGGTGGCCGCGATGGCCGGTGTGGCCCTGCAGGTGATGGCAGCCCCGGAAGCACCGGTATGAACCTGCAGCAGTTCCGCTTCGTGCAGGAGGCCGTGCGCCGCGACCTCAACCTCACCGAAACGGCCAAGGCGCTGTTCACCTCGCAGCCCGGTGTGAGCAAGGCCATCCTCGAGCTGGAAGAAGAACTGGGCGTGGACATCTTCGCGCGCCACGGCAAGCGCCTGAAACGCGTGACGGAACCCGGCGCCGAGGTGCTGAAGTCCATCGAGATCATCATGCGCGAGATCAGCAACCTCAAGCGCATCGGCCAGGAGTTCAGCAAGCAGGACACCGGCACGTTGCGCATCGCCACCACACACACGCAGGCACGCTACTTCCTGCCCGAACCGGTGGCGCTGCTGCGCCGGCGTTACCCGAAAGTGCAGGTGGTGCTGCACCAGGGCATGCCCGAGCAGGTGGCGCGCATGCTGCTCGACGACGTGGCCGAGATCGGCCTGGCCACCGAGGCGCTGAGCGCCCACCCCGAACTGATCACCCTGCCCTGCCACGAATGGCAGCACGCGATGGTGGTGCCCGCCGGCCACCCGCTGGCGGCCGTGGAGCGCCCCACGCTGGAACAGCTGGCCGCACACCCGCTGGTGCTCTACCAGCCCACGGTGACCGGCCGCACACGCATCGACCTGGCTTTCGCACGGGCGCAGATCAAACCACTCGTGGCGCTGGAAGCCATCGACAGCGACGTCATCAAGACCTATGTGCGCCTGGGCCTGGGTGTGGGCGTCGTCACCGAACTCGCCATGCGCGGCGAGCCCGCCGACAGCGACCTCGCCTGGCGCCCACTGGGCCACCTGTTCGGCAACAACACCACGCGCGTGGCCTTCAAGCGCGGCGCCTACCTGCGCCACTTCGTGCTGGCCTTTGCCGAGCTGCTGTCACCGCGGCTGGGCCATGGCCTGGTGCAGCGCGCCATGAGCGGCCCCGCCGGCAGCCCGCCGACCGACTACGAACTCTGAACACCATGCAAGCCACCTCTGCCGCCGTGACGCCGACCGTGCACAGCCGCCTGCCCCAGGTGGGCACCACGATCTTCACCGTGATGTCGGCCCTGGCGCAGGAAACCGGCGCCGTGAACCTGGGCCAGGGATTCCCCGATTTCGACTGCGACCCCGCACTGCCCGCGCAGGTGGCCGCGGCCATGCAAGAAGGCCTGAACCAGTACCCGCCCATGGCCGGCGTGGCGCCGCTGCGCGAACGTGTGGCCGCCAAGCTTGAGGCGCTGTACGGCCACCGTTACGACGCCAACAGCGAGATCACCATCACCGCCGGTGCCACGCAGGCCATCCTGACAGCGGTGTTGTGCTGCGTGCACCCGGGCGACGAAGTGATCGTGCTGGAGCCCTGCTACGACAGCTACGCGCCCAACATCGAACTCGCCGGCGGCACCGTGGTGCGCGTGCCGCTGCAGCCCGGCAGCTTCCGCCCCGACTTCACGCGCATCGCGGCCGCGCTGGGCCCGAAGACGCGGCTGATGATCATCAACAGCCCGCACAACCCCAGCGCCACCGTGTGGACACACGCCGAGATGCAGCAACTCGCCGAGCTGCTGGCGCCGACGCAGACGCTGCTGATCTCCGACGAGGTCTACGAGCACATGGTCTTCGACGGCCAACCGCACATCAGCGCGGCCTGCATCCCGGCGCTGGCGGCGCGCAGCTTTGTCGTCAGCAGCTTCGGCAAGACCTACCACGTCACCGGCTGGAAGGTGGGCTATGTCGCGGCCCCGGCCGCGCTCACCGCCGAGTTCCGCAAGGTGCACCAGTTCAACGTCTTCACCGTCAACACGCCGGTGCAGCACGCACTGGCGCGCTACATGGGCGACGCCGCGCCCTACCGCGAGCTGCCGGCCTTCTACCAGCGCAAACGCGACCTGTTCCGCGAGGGCCTGGCGCGCACGCGCCTGCGCCCGCTGCAAACCCAGGGCAGCTACTTCCAGCTGGTGGACTACAGCGCCGTCAGCAACCTGCCCGAGGCCGGGTTCTGCGAGTGGCTCACGCGTGAAGTGGGTGTGGCAGCGATCCCGCTGTCGGCGTTCTATGCCGGCGGCTTTGAGCAGGGCCTGGCCCGGCTGTGTTTTGCGAAGCGCGACGACACGCTGCAGGAAGCGCTGCGCCGGCTGCAGCGGCTTTGAGACACCGCTGACGAAGCCCGGCCTCGGCGCTGCAGCGCCTCAGCGCCGCCCGCGCGCCGGCGGCTCGTCGACCAGCGGGCCGAAGATGCTGGTGGGGCGGCCCGGGTCCGACGACAGGTCGAAATCCAGCGGCGCAGTGGCCGGAGCATCGAGGCTGCCGCGTTCGCTTTCCAGGGCCAGGTAAGGCGCGGGCGCGGTGCTGCCGAACTCGCTGCCATCGGCCAGCGGCAGCAGCAGGTCGACCTTGCCGGAATCGACGGCTTCGCGGTCGAGCAGGTCGCGCGCCAGCGAGTACAGGAAGAGCACTTCGCGGTAGGCCGGCAGGTCGAAGAGCTCGCCGCGCGACTTGCGGAACAGCAGCGCTTCCAGTTCGGCCATCGCGTCCAGCGGCTTGGGCCACACCTTCTGCAGCCGCGGGATCACGCCGCTGTAGGTGTCCAGGCTGCGGCCCGCGGCGAGGTCGGTGCCCCACTCGGGCGCGTAGGCGTTGAAACGCTGGTTGAAGCGCACACGCGTGCGTTCGTACTCTTCACGCTCACCGCGGCGGCTGTGGATTTCCAGCAACTTCAGATAGGGCAGCGGGCTGCCGCCACCGGTGTGGCGCAGGTGCTCCACCAGCAGGTCGATGGCCGCGCCGTCCTGGCCCAGCACGACGAAGAACTCGGCCTGCTGCTCCAGATCGAGCAGCTCTTCGATGGAGACATCACGCGGGGCGGTGTCATCGATGCTGGTGCGTTGCGGCAGCAGCTCGGTGCGCTCCATCGGCGCGGTGGCTTCCATCGGCGACAGGGCCAAGGGTGCACGCACCGGTGCAGCCGCCATCGGCCGCTGCGCGGCAGGCGTGGGCGCGGTCGCTCTGGCCATGGGCAGCGGTGGGGGTTCGGTGTCTCCGGCGTCCAAGCGCACCGGCGCTGGCCAGGCCGGCCTGGGTTTGGCCGGGGCCGGCGGCGGCACACGGATCTCGGAGGTGACAAATGGAATCGGCGCGGTCTGCAGCTTGCTCGGCGTGCCGTCGGCGTGGGCCGGCCCCGGGCCCTGCGGACCGCCGGTACCGGCCGCCGCAGCACCGGCCTGCCAGCTGCGCTGACGCGCCCGTTCGGCGGCATTCAGGCGCCAGGCCATCCAGGCCGCCAGGGCCGTGAGCAACAAGACCAAGGCCAGCAAGGGCCAGGTCCAGCGGCCGGCTTCTTCGGCGCGGGCCAGCCGGCTGCGCAATTCGGCCGCCACGTCACGCCCCGCCTGCACCTCGGTGCGCAAGCTCTTGACCGTCTGCTCGAGCGTTGTGATGCGGGCCGACGCCACCGCAGCCGCAGAGGCCGCTGCGCGCGCGGCACTGGCGGCCTGCGCGACGGCCAGCAAGGCTTCGTCCACCGACACCGCGGTGGCGGTCGCGATGGCGGGGGCCGGCGCGGGCTCTGCGGCCTCCAGGCGCAGGCGCGGCGCCTCGCTCTTGGCGGCACGGCGTGTCGCGGCGGCTGTCTTGCGCGCCTGGGTTTGTTCGGCGCGGCGCGGCTCGGCGCGGCGCGCTGGGCGTGGGCGCTGTGCCTCGCGAGACGCAGCGGTGCGCGGAGCACGCGGCTTTGCCGCGGTTTTGACCGCCTCGGCGCGCGCGGGCCGCAGCACGGCGCGGCCTTCGCGGGCGGGCGTGGCCGCGGCGGCATCGGAAGCCCCAGCGGCCGGCGGCTGCGGCTGTTGGGCCTCGGCAGCGACGTTCAGTCCCTGCGACAAGGGCTGCGCCAGCGCAGGCGCGGCCAAGGGCAGTGGCGCCGCAGGCAAGGCCGCAGGCACAGGGTCGAGCGGCGGGTCGGCCAGCACGACAAAACGGCGGCTGAACCGCTCCGACGCGCAGCCGGCATTGAGCAGCACGCTCACCACCGGCTCGTCGACGATGCTGTCGGTGGTGATGCGGATGCGGGCGCTGTCGGTACCCGTGGGCAGCAGCGAGGTGTTCACCAGGCCGTCGGGCAGACGCCGGTCGCCCACGACCACCTCGGCGCTGACACAGCGGGGCTCGAGGGTCTCACCGGCTTGCAGGCGCACCTGCACGCTGAAGTCGAGCGGCCGGCCCAGCACGGCTGAAGTGCTGGATGCCGTCAGCCCGGCGGCATGCGCCGGAACCGCCGCGAAAACAGCCGCAAAGACGGCCGCACCTGCGATGGCAAACGACAGGCAAGGTCGCTGAAGGGGCATGCGGCGGGCGGTTATGAAACGGGGTGTCACAGAGCCGATTGACTCTAGCACGCACCCTGGCGCTGCCCTCGGTGAACTGGGCCGGGTTTTCGTGGCTGTTGCCACGCCACGCGCCTGGCCCGCGCCGGTGCAGGCGGCCCCGGGCTTCAGGCGTCGTAGCCGGGCAGGCGCCGGTCGAGCCGCCGCAGCAGGCCGGGCCAGACCAGATTGGCGCCGAGCCCACGCGTGACCTCGCGCGCCTGCTGCCGCGCCGTGGCGATGATGTCTTGCGGAATGTGCACCAGCGGCCCGCCGCCGGCCTGCGCACGCACCTGGATCATGCAGACGGTCTCGAACAGGTACATCGCCTGGAAGGCCTCGGCCACCGTGGCGCCCACCGTCAGCAGGCCGTGGTTGCGCAGCATCAGGTAGGTCTTGTGGCCCAGGTCGGCCACGAGACGCGGCTTCTCGTCGTCGCGCAGGGCGACGCCTTCGTAGTCGTGGTAGCCCAGCGAGGCCAGCACAAAGATCGATTGCTGCGAGATCGGCAGCACCCCGCCCTGCTGCGCCGAGACGGCGATGCCGTTGGGCGTGTGCACGTGCAGCACGCAGCCGGCGTCGTGCCGCGCTTCGTGCACGGCGCTGTGGATCACGAAACCGGCGGGGTTCACGTCGAAAGGCGTGTCTTGCAGCTTGCGGCCTTGGGCATCCACCTTCACCAAGCTGCTGGCGGTGATTTCCTCGAACATGAAGCCGTAGGGGTTGATGAGGAACTCGCCCGTGTGTTCGCCGTTCAGGCCCGGCACGCGGGCGCTGATGTGCGTGAAGACCAGGTCGTCCCAGCCAAACATGGCCACCATGCGGTAGGCGGCAGCGAGGTCGACACGCGCCTGCCATTCGGCCAGGCCGCAGTGGTCTTTCAGGCAGGGGATGTGAAGGGCTGAAGTGGGCATGGCTTAGTCTTCCGGGCTTCGTCGACGCTGCGGCCCCGTGCCTGCGCTCGACCTTCGAACAATGCAGCCGCCATCGTCGCGCGGCTGTCGCAACCGGGACAAGCCATGAATACCCCCGTTCTTACACTCGACGAACAGCACAACATCGAATCGGGCGCGTGGTTCAGCAAGCTCTCACCGACGCTACAACGCGCCATCCTCGCCCGGGCCCATGTGCGGCGCCTGGCCGACGGCGACCCGATGGCCACACGCGGCACACCGGCGCAAGAGTGGTGCGGCGTGGCGCGCGGCGCGGTGCGCGTGAGCTCGGTGGCGCTGTCGGGCAAACAGATCACGCTGACCTATGTCGAACCCGGCACCTGGTTCGGCGACATCGCGCTCTTCGACGGCCTGCCGCGCACCCACGATGCCGATGCCCACGGCGCCACCACGCTGCTGGTGGTGCGCAAACCCGACTTCAAGGAACTGCTGGCGCAGCACACCGAGCTCTACGAGGCCCTGCTGCGCCTGAACTGCCGCCGCCTGCGCCTGATGTTCGACCAGCTGGAAGATGTCAACACGCGCCCGCTGCAGGCCCGGCTGGCGCGCCAGGTTCTGCTGCTGGCCAAGAGCTACGGCATCGCGCAGGGCGAAGAGATCCGCATCGGCCTGGCTTTGGCACAGGAAGATCTGGCGCAACTGCTCGGTGCCTCGCGCCAGCGCGTGAACCAGGAGCTCAAGGGCTTCGAGCGCGAGGGCGCCGTGCGCGTGGAGCCCACGCGCCTGGTGGTGCTGTCGCGCGAAAAGCTGATGGCGCTGGCCGACAAATGAACGTGCCGAGCGCAGCCCCCTGAACAGACACCATGGACCACTTCACCGGCACCAAACCCATGGCCGAGAGCCATGCCTTCGACGTCGGCGCGCTGCAGGCGCACCTGCAGCAGCACCTGAGCGGCTTCGCCGGCCCGCTGACGGTCGAGCAGTTCAAGGGCGGCCAGAGCAACCCGACCTACAAGTTGCTGACGCCGTCGCGCAGCTACGTGATGCGCACCAAGCCCGGCCCGGCCGCCAAGCTGCTGCCCTCGGCGCACGCCATCGAGCGCGAGTTCCGCGTCATGCACGGCCTGGCCGGCACGCCCGTGCCGGTGCCGCAGATGCACCTGCTGTGTGAAGACGAAAGCGTCATCGGCCGCGCCTTCTACGTCATGGATTTCATGGACGGCCGCGTCATGTGGGACCAGTCGCTGCCGGGCATGAGCCCGGCCGAGCGCGGCGCGATCTACGACGAGATGAACCGTGTCATCGCGGCGCTGCACAGCGTGGACGTCGCAGCCGCGGGCCTGGCCGAGTACGGCAGGCCCGGCAACTACTTCGAGCGCCAGATCGCGCGCTGGAGCAAGCAGTACCAGGCCAGCATCACCGAGAGCATTCCGGAGATGGACCGCCTCATCGAGTGGCTGCCCGCGCAGCTGCCGCCGGGCGCGCGCGATGGCAGCACACCCGCGGTGGTGCACGGCGACTTCCGCCTCGACAACCTGATGTTCCATGCCACCGAGCCGCGTGTCATCGCCGTGCTCGACTGGGAGCTTTCGACGCTGGGCCACCCGCTGGCCGACTTCAGCTACCACTGCATGGCCTGGCACATCCCGCCGGGCGTGTTCCGCGGCATCGGTGGGCTGGACCATGCGGCCTTGGGCATTCCGTCCGAAGACGACTACATCGCGCGTTATTGCCAACGTAGCAAGCGCGGTGACCCGGCGGTGCTGAAGGCGGAGTGGAACTTCTACCTCGCCTACAACCTGTTCCGCCTGGCCAGCATCATGCAAGGCATCGCCAAGCGCGTGGTGGATGGCACCGCCAGCAGCGCGCAGGCCCGCGCCAACGGCGCCGCCACGCGCACGCTGGCCGAGATGGCCTGGAAGTTTGCGCAGGCCCATGAACGCCGCTGAGCGCCGTTGAAACCGGCCTGCGACGCACAAGACACAACGAAGGAGCAAGACAGCGATGGACTTCAGCTATTCACCCCGCACCCAGGAACTGCAGGCGCGCCTGAGCGCCTTCATGGCCGAGCACGTGTACCCGGCCGAACCGGCCTGGCACGCAGAAATCGAAGCCAACACGCGCGCCGGCAAACGCTGGACGCACCTGGAGACCATCGAGAAGCTCAAGCCCAAGGCCCGCGCCGCGGGCCTGTGGAACCTCTTCCTGCCGCCGAGCGCGGACGGGTCGCACTCGCGCGGCGACGGCAGCAGCGAGTTCGACTTCGGCCTGAGCAACCAGGACTACGCGCCGCTGGCCGAGATCATGGGTGCGGTGCCCTGGAGCAGCGAGGTCTTCAACTGCTCGGCGCCCGACACCGGCAACATGGAAACCATCGCCCGCTACGGCAGCGCCGAGCACAAAGAGCGCTGGCTCAAGCCGCTGCTGGCCGGCGAGATCCGCAGCGCCTTCGCGATGACCGAGCCGGCCGTGGCGTCATCCGACGCCACCAACATCGAGGCCGACATCCGCCGTGAAGGTGACGACTACGTCATCAACGGCCGCAAGTGGTGGACCAGCGGCGCCGGCGACCCCCGCTGCGCCATCTTCATCTTCATGGGCAAGACCGACAAGAGCGCGCCGCGCCACTCCCAGCAGAGCATGGTGCTGGTGCCGCGCGACACGCCGGGCATCACCATCCTGCGGCCGCTGTCGGTGTTCGGCTACGACGACGCGCCGCACGGCCACATGGAGGTGGATTTCGTCAACGTGCGTGTGCCCGTCAGCAACATCCTGCTGGGCGAAGGCCGCGGCTTCGAGATCGCCCAGGGCCGCCTCGGGCCGGGCCGCATCCACCACTGCATGCGCCTCATCGGTCTGGCCGAACGTGCACTCAAGCTGATGTGCGAACGCGCCACGCAGCGCGTGGCTTTCGGCAAGCCCATCGCACAGCAAGGCGTGACGCTGGAGCGCATTGCCGAAGCCCGCTGCAAGATCGACCAGGCGCGCCTGCTCACGCTGAAGGCGGCCTGGATGATGGACAAGGCCGGCAACAAGAGCGCCAAGGCCGAGATCGCGATGATCAAGGTGGTGGCGCCCATCATGGCCTGCCAGGTGATCGACTGGGCGATGCAGGTCTTCGGCGGTGCCGGCATGAGCCAGGACACCCCGCTGGCCTACTTCTACACGCTGGCGCGCACGCTGCGTTTTGCCGACGGCCCTGACGAGGTGCACCGCAACGCCATCGCCAAGCTGGAGCTGGGCAAACACGCGGCCTGAGGCCGCTGCGGCTGACGCCCACCGGCCCGGACGGGCCGGGCCGGGCCGCACGCCCTACTTCGGGTGTTCGTCGCCCGGCAGCGCACTCGACTGCCAGGCGCTTTGCTGCGTGCTCGGCGCCACCGAATCGCCGTGCTCGGTGGCCACCCGCTGCGCCTCGCGCAGCGCGGTTTCGAAGTGGCGCACCCAGCCCTGCAGCGTGGCCACGTCGGCATCCAGCACGGCCGTGCGCAGCATCAGCCGGCCGCGGCCGATCATCAGCACCACCGGCACCTCAGGCGCCACGCGCAGGCCCGCCAGGGCCTGGGTCAGCGGACCTTCGAGCCAGTGACGCAGCCAGCTCTGCTGGCTGGCCAGCGCGACGAACTGATCGCGCAGCAAGGGCATGTCGCTGCCCGAGAGCTTGGGGAACATCACCAGCCAGCGCATCTCGGGCGGTGTCTGGTTGTCGATGCGCGTCTGCACACCTTCGATGTATTGCTCGAAGACGGCCTTCTCCATGGCCTCTTGCAGCACGCGGTTCATCACCACCACCTGCAGTTCCGAGGGCAGGCCGAGCTCGGCGCGCAGCCGCAGCTCCTGGCCCTGGATGTAGGGGCGGTGCGAGGGGCCCCATTCCAGGCGCCAGGGCGTGCTGCCGTGGCGGCCGTCGATGACGAACCCTTCGTCGTGCACGGCCCGGAAGGCGTACTGCTTGGATTGGGCCCAGGGCGCCACGCCGTCCCAGCCGTCAGGCGTAGCGGCCGAGCTTCCGGAAAACAAGCGCTTGATGCCGTCGAGCATGGTGGGGCGTCCGTGGGTGGGCGGGCTGCAGGCGCTGCAGCCGCCTGTGCGCCGCAGTGTATTCGGCGCCCAACCGCCGTGGCCACCCCGCACTGTGCAAGGGGGCACGCGCGCACCAAGGGCAGCGGCGGTGCGCCTCCTAGAATCCACATCGCCACCTGCCCGTAGCTCAACTGGATAGAGCAGCTGCCTTCTAAGCAGCAGGTCGGGGGTTCGAGTCCCTCCGGGCAGGCCAGCCGAACCCCAGCACCGCCACCACCCGGTCAGCCGTTGGCGGTGCCGCTCTCGGCCGCAGGCGGCTTGAGCATGCCGCTGAGCGCCTGCGAAATGCCGGAGATGCCCTCGTTGGACAAACCAGCGTCTTTCATCACGGCATCGACGATGGGCTTGGCCAGCTGGTACTGGAGCGCCGAGTTCATCACCTGCTCCGGGAAGGTGGCGCCCGCCACACCGGCACCGGCGCTGCCCGTCACCGTGCCGCCGCCCGAACCCGGCAGACCCTGCACCTGGAAGATGCGGATGGAGTCGATCTTCTCCATCGGCCGCACCGCCTGCTCCAGGATGTTGGGCAACTGCTGCAACAGCAGTGTGCGCACCTGCAGGTCGATCTGCGCGGCCGAGAGCGTGTTCAGCGCCTCGTTGATGGCGCGTTTGCCTTCGGCCTCGGCCAGCGCCGCCGCCTGGCGCGCCTGCGCCTCGATGGTGATGGCCTCGGCACGGTCGAGCGCGGCTTCCTTCTCGGCGTTGGCCGAGACCTTCACGGCGATGGCGTTTTGCTCGGCTTCCTTGGCCGCGTCGATCAGCTGGATGCTCTTCTCGCGTTCGGCCACCGCCACCTGGCGCGCGGTGTTCACGGCTTCTTCGGCCTTCACGGCCTCGGCACGCGCGAGGTTGGCGGCCGCATCGGCATCCGACTGCTCGCGCGACTTGGTGGCGATGGCGATCTGCGTGTCCTGACGCGCGATCTCGACCTGCTTGCGCTGCTCGGCCCGCTGCATCTCGGTCTTGCGCTCGAGTTCGATCTCGCGCGTTTGAATGACCAGGTTCTTCTCGATCTCGGCGGCCTTGATCTCACGCTCGGCCTCGATGCGCTTCTGGCTCACCTGGCGCTCGGCCTCGATCTTCGCGGCCTCGGCCTCGCGGCTGCGTTCGGCCTGCTGCGAGGCGATCAGCGCGGCCTGCTCGGCCCGCGTGACCTCCACTTCACGCTTCTGCGAGAGCGTGGCGAACTCCGTGTCCTTGTCGATGTTGAGCTTCTGGCGCGTGGCGTCCAGGTTCTTCGTGCGCACCTGCACCTCGGTGTCTTGCTCGACATCGTTGCGCTGCTTGCGGCGCGCTTCGGTCTGCTCGGTCAGGCGCGTCAGACCCTCGGCATCGAAGGCGTTGTTGGGGTTGAAGAACTGCTTGTCGGTCTGGTCCAGGCTGGTCAGCGACACCGACTCCAGCTCCAGGCCGTTTTTCTCCAGGTCTTCGGCCACGGCGTTCTGCACGGCCTGCACAAAGTCGCGCCGCTTGTCCTGCAGTTCCTGGATGGTCATGGTGGCCGCGGTGGCGCGCAGCGAATCGACGAACTTGTCTTCCACCAGGGCCTTTAGTTCATCGGGGCTCATCGTGCGCGCACCCAGGGTCTGCGCGGCGATGCTCACGGCCTCTTCGGTCTGCTTCACGCGCACGAAGAAGGCCGCCGTCACGTCCACGCGCATGCGGTCTTTCGTGATCAGGCTCTCGCGCTCGCGGCGCACCACCTCGAGCTTGAGCGTGTTCATGTTCACCAGCACGCGCTCATGGAACACCGGCAGCACGATGGCGCCGCCGTCCATGATGACCTTCTGCCCACCCAGGCCGGTGCGCACGAAGGCGGTTTCTTTGGTCGAACGTTTGTACAGGCGCGCGAAGACGATGCCGATGGTCAGCAGCGCCAGCAGCGCCATGCCGGCCAGGCTGGCGATTTCGATGAGATTGCTCATGACAGAAAAACTCCCTCAGATTGGATGTGTGTTGCGGTGCCTGTGCCGTGCGCAGGCCTACAGCAGGCCAGGGTGCGGGTTGGCGATGCAGCGGTAGAAGGCGCCCACCTTGCGCACGATGAGGATCTGCGCGCCCTCTTCGAAGATCTCGTCGTCGACATCGGGCTCCACCATCAGGTAGTGCGTGCGGCCATGGGCGTCGCGCACCCGCGCCTGCGCCGCCAGGCCACGCTTGGCGGCACCGGCCGACACCACGCCCGCGCGGCCCACCAGGCTCATCTCGCTGACGGCGCTGGTCTCGTCGCGCGGGATGATGTGCGCCACCAGCGCCCCCAGCCCGCGCACCGTGGCCATGCCCGAGGGCACGGCCAGCAGCCCCGCCAGCCAGCCCGGCAGGTAGAAGCCGAAAAGGCCGTTCACCACCTTCTGCAGGCCGTAGCCGAAAAGGGCGTAGCCCAGCAGAAACAGCAGCAGCAGCACCAGCGCCGGCACCTTGCCCAGGTGCAACCAGCCGAGCACGCGGTCCAGGCCGCTGTCGCCGTCGATATCGGGCAGCCAGTCGTCGATCAGGTTGCTGGGGCTCAGCGATACCAGCATGCCGAAACCTTCCAGCAGCGCGATGCCGACGATGAGCGCCAGCGCCACACCGAAAGGCAGCGTCTCGGGCGCGGTGAAGAGGGTCACGCCTTGCCTGCCTTGATCTGCGCCATGCGCTCGGCGATCTTGTTCTCGCGCACCAGGTCGTCCAGCTCTTTCAGGCGCGCGGTCTGTTCCAGCGAGGCCGTGCGGTCGGTGCCCGAGAGCCCGGTCTGACGCTGGTAGAGGCGATCGAAGGCCCCCGTGACGGCGCCCATGCGCTGTTCGGCGTTGCTGCCTGCCGCACCGGCCGTGGCGGCCGCAGACGCCGCCGCTGCGCGGCTCTTGCGGAAGGCTTCCAGTGCCTCTTGCATCTCGCGCTGTTTGGCCAGCAGCGCGGCCACGTAGCCCTGCAGCTCGGTCTCTTGGCGCACGTGTTCGGCCAGCGTGGTCTCCAGCACCGGGATCTGCGCCTCGATGTCAAGCTGCCGCGCCACCGCGGCACGCGCCAGGTCTTCACGGCCCTGGCCCAGCGCCTGCTCGATCTGCCCCAGCAGCGTCTCGTGCTGGCTGTTCAGCCGCGCGTGCTGCTGCTGCGTGAGGTGGCGGTTGGCGCTGACCACGCCGAGTTCATGGCGCACGTCGGCAATGACCCCGTCGGCCTCGCGCAGCGACTGTTCCATCATGGCCTCGGGCGCCTGGTCTTCGATCTTGTCGATGAGCGCGTGCACGCCACCGGCGATGACGCGTCCGACGCGGGTCTTGAGGGTCTCGGCCATGTCAGGCTCCTTTCAGGCTGTGGATGGTGGCGGCCAATTCGATGGTAGCGGCCGCATGGCGCCGGATGACGCCGGGATCGAAGGCCGCCGCAGCGGCCGTGGTGGCTTGGCGCAGCAGCGCTTCGGCCAGGGCAAAAGAACGGCGTACGAGAGCGTCTTCCAGCTTGGCCGCCTCGGCCGCATCGGCCGGCGCGTGGCTGACCAAGAGCGCCAGCAGCGCGGTGACGTGCTCTTGCACCAGCGCCAGCACCTCCGAGTGCTGGCCGCTCTCGCCTTCCAGCCGCACCAGCGATTCACGCAGGCGGCCACCAAGATCACGCGACCAGGCGTGTGCTGCGACGTAATCAAACGCCCCGTCGTGCTGGCGCTTGAGCTGGCCCAGCAGCACGCGCAGCTTGTCGCTGTTGGTGGTGGCGCCCTCCACCGGCATGCGCGCCAGCCAGAGGTACAGATCGCTGGGAATGCGGGCCGACAGCGGCTCCATCGATGGGGCGGTTTGAACCACAGGACACTCCGTCAGTACGATTGAATGCGAATGTATTCAAACGGGTTCGGATGTCAATGCTGCAACATGTCCCCGCGCAGATCGGGGGTGTGCACGGGCCGCGGGCGGCACTGAACCAGCAGGAAGGCCGGCTGGAAGGCCGGCAGAATGTGCAGCCGACCTTGCCCCACTGCCGGAGCCTGCCATGCCCGAAACCCGCCCCAACCCGCGCAGCGCACCCGCGGGCGACGACAGCGCCGCAGCCGCGCTGCGCCTGCTCGGCCGCCGCGGCCATCAGCTTCGCGCCACCACGCGGGCGGCCGAGCATTTCAGCGCGCAGAGCAGCGAGGCCGATCGCAATACCGGCGCCTGGCTGATGTCGTGCGCGCTGACGATGTCGGAAGAGTTGGCGGCCGAGGTGGACGCCCTGGCCCGGCAGTTGAAAGAACAGCCTGCCGATGTGATGTTCAAGCAAACCGTCTCGACCTTGCGCGTGCGCGCACACCAGGTTCACGCGGCCACGCGCGCGGCCGACCACTTTCTGGATGGCGACAGCGCCGAAGACCAGGACACCGGTGCCTGGCTCGTCAGCACGGCCTGCAACCTGGCACGCCAGCTGGCCGGCGAGGTGGACGACGCCACCGCCGCGGTGCGCCGCCCGGCGATGGACAAGGCCAGCATCGAGCCGCACGACCCTGTGCTCGCGCGCCGCGTGGCCCAGGCCACGGCCACGCCAGCGGCCCGCGGCGCGGCTTGAGGCGCTGAAACAAAACGGCCCCGGGGCTTGCGCCACAGGGCCGTGCTGTTCTTCATGATGGTCGGGGCGGCGGGATTCGAACTCGCGACCCTCTGGTCCCAAACCAGATGCGCTACCAGGCTGCGCTACGCCCCGACGAAAGCCGGCATTCTAATGCCCTTCTTCAGCCGGCCTCGCGCGCCGTTGCCGGCAGCATCACACGGTGCTCGTGCATCGCCTTCAGGATGATGGAGGTGCTGGTCTCGGCGAGCAGGCAGATCTGCGAGACCACCGCATCGAGGTGGGCCACGTCGGTGACGGCGATCTCCAGCAGCCAGCTGTCTTCACCGGTGATGTTCCAGGCGTTCACCACCTCGGGCGCCTCGGCCACGAACTGGCTCATGCGCGGGAAATCGGTGCGGCCCACCCGCACCAGCGCGCGGATGCCGTAGCCCAGCGCCGCCAGGTTCACGGTGGCGCGGTAGCCGGTGATCACGCGGGCTGCTTCCAGCTTGCGCACACGCTCGGCGACGGCGGGCTGGCTGAGATGCACCCGCCGGCCCAGTTCGGCCAGGCTCAGGCGCGCGTCGGCCTGCAACTCGGCGAGGATGCGGGTGTCGTAACCGTCGAGCGGGATGTTTTGCATTTGAAGGACTTTGCCGCTCAAGTCTTTGAAGATCAAGGCCAGGCATCAACTGAAGCCCGATTCATGCATGGATCAGCGCCCTGCACTTGCATAACATCCTGCGCCATGAACACCGCCACCCTGGCGCGCGAAATGCCCGTGCACCGCCTGCCCCCGCTCATCCTGGCCTGCCTGGCCGCCACCTGGTTCATCTGGGGCAGCACCTACCTGGCCATCAAGTGGGCGCTGATCAGCTTCCCGCCTTTCCACCAGATGGGCACCCGTTTTCTCGTGGCTGGCGCGTTGCTGGCGGTATGGGTGCGCTGGCGCGGCGCGGCCTGGCCCAACCGCGCCGAGTGGATCAACGCGACGCTGCTGGGCGCGCTGATGCTGGGCGTGGGCTACGGGCTGACGGCAGTGGCCGAGCAGACGGTGAGTTCAGGTCTGGTGGTGGCCTTCGTCGCCATCGGCCCGGCGCTGCAGGCCGCCTTCGAGTGGCCTTACGGCGTGAAACCCACGCGGCTGGAAGCGCTGGGCATCGCGCTCGGCCTGGTGGGCGTGCTGGGGCTCGCTGTGGGCCAGGGTTTCGGGGCTTCACCGGGCGGGCTGGCCGCGGTGCTGGCGGCCTCGGTGGCGTGGAAGTTGGGCAGCGTGTGGAGCGTGCGCGGCCTGCCCCAAGCCCTGGGGGGCCGCAGCCTGGAGCTGGCGCCCGGTGCCATGGGCTTTGCCAGCCAGATGCTGGCCGGCGGCGTGGTGCTGATGTTGGTGTCGGCGCTGCTGGGCGAGACGCCGCAGTGGCCGCCGCACCCGCTGGCGCTGGCGAGCTGGGCCTACCTGGTGGTCTTCGGCTCGATCATCGCCTTCTCGGCCTTCATGCTGCTGCTGCAGCGCACGCGCACCGCGGTGTCGTCGAGCTACGCCTACGTCAACCCGCTGATCGGCCTGGTGCTGGGCGTCACGCTGGGCGGCGAGGTGCTGCACTGGGGGGAGTGGCTGGCTGCCGGCCTCGTCACCGGCAGCGTGGTGCTGATGCTGCGCGGGCGGGGCCACTGACGCAGGCCCCGCCCTGGGCCTTCAGCGCCCTTGCTTGAACGCCGTTTCGCGGATGGCGCTCAGCGTGGTGCGGCTGGTGATCACGTCAGTGGGCAGCTTCACGTGCAGCAGTGTGGGCACGCCGGCTTCGATGGCGCGTTGCAGCGCAGGCTCGAAATCGGCCGTTGCATCGATGAATTCCCCGCGCCAGCCGAACGCCCGCGCCAGCGCGGCGAAATCGGGGTTGTAGAGGTCGCTGCCGCTCACGCGGCCTGGGTACTCGCGCTCCTGGTGCATGCGGATGGTGCCGTAGGTGCCGTTGTCCACCACGATGCTTAGCAGCTTCTTGGCGCCGTAGCCCGTGGCGGTGGCGAGCTCTTGGCCCGTCATGAGGAAATCGCCGTCGCCGGCCAGGTTCACCACCCAGCGCTCGGGGTGCAGCAGCGATGCAGCAATGGCCGCCGGCACGCCGTAACCCATGGCGCCGCTGGTGGGCGCCAGTTGCGTGCGGCCGTGGTGCTGCAGGCCCGGGTGGCGGCAGTAGCGGTGCAGCCAGCCGCTGTAGTTGCCTGCGCCGTTGGTGTAAACGGTGCTTTCGGGCAGCAGGCGCTGCAGCGTCTTCACCAGCACGGCCATGTCCAGCGGCGCCACGGCGGGGGCTTCGAGGTTGGCCTCGTAGTCGGCGCGTGCAGCGGCGGCGTGTGCGGCCCAGGGCAGGCTGGTAGGCGCGGCCAGGCTCTCCAGCGCCTTGGCGGCGCAGGCCATGCTGCTCTGCATGAGCAGATCCGCGGCGTAGACGCGGCCGAGCTCTTCGGCCCCGGCGTGGATGTGCACGAGCTTCTGCGCCGGCCGCGGCGCCTGCAGCAGGGTGTAGCCGCCTGTGGTCATCTCGCCCAGGCGCACGCCCAGGGCGATGACGAGGTCGGCTTCGCGGACGCGCGCGGCAAGTTTGGGGTTGATGCCGATGCCCACGTCACCGGCGTACAGCGGGTGGCGGTTGTCGAAGGTGTCCTGAAAGCGCCAGGCGCAGGCCGTGGGCAGCAGCCAGTTCTCGCTGAAACGCTGCAGCGCGGCGGCGGCTTCGGCGTCCCAGCCCGAGCCGCCGGCGATGACGATGGGGCGCTGGGCGGCCATCAGCAACGCGCGCAGGTCACGCAAAGGCCCAGGCGCAGGCCAGGCGTGCACGGGCACCACACGCGGCAGCACGGGCGCCGCGGTGGGCGTCGTCAGCATGTCCTCGGGCAGGGCCAGCACCACCGGGCCAGGGCGCCCTTGCATCGCGGTGCGGAAGGCGCGCGCCACGTACTCGGGCAGACGGTCGGCGCTTTCCACCTCGGCCACCCACTTGGCCAGGCCCAGCGTGCCGGGGCTGAACATCTGGCGGTAGTCGATCTCCTGGAAGGCCTCGCGGTCGCGCTGGTCGCTGGCCACCTGGCCGATGAACAGCACCAGGGGCGTGCTGTCCTGGAAAGCCGTGTGCACGCCGATGCTGGCATTCGTGGCGCCCGGGCCGCGCGTCACGAAACACACGCCGGGCCGGCCGCTGAGCTTGCCCTGGGCTTCGGCCATGAAGGCCGCGCCACCCTCTTGCCGGCAGGCGATGAAGCGGATGTGCTCGCGGTGCTGGTGGAAGCCGTCGAGCACGGCGAGATAACTCTCGCCCGGCACGCCGAAGCAGGTGTTGATGCCCTGGGCGATGAGCGCCTCGACGAGCGCGTGGCCGGCCAGGCGTTGGGGGGCGTTGGAGGTGGTGGGGGTGGCAGCAGCAGTCATCCCGGCACTGTAGCCGTTGCCCGCGAGCGCCCCACACCGAAGGCGCTGAAGATCAGCGTCAGCTGCAGGCCTGCCAGCACCAGCCACACGCCAAGGTAGGCGCCCTGGTCCATCAATGCGCCGACGAAGATCGGCACCACCGCCTGGCCGATGTCGAGCCCGCCGTAGACCACGCCGTACACGCGCCCGGTCGCATTGGCCGGCGTGGCGCGCTTGACCAGCATGTCGCGCGAGGGCCCGGCCACGCCGCTGGCCAGGCCCATGGCGCCGAAGAGCACCGGCACCCAGGCCCCGGGCAGCGGCGCCAGCCCGATCAGCAGCGCGATGCTCGCCGCCACCGCCAGCGCCACGGCCACGATGCGTTCGCAGCGCTCGGGCTGCGCCGCGAGAAAACCGCCCAGCAGCATGCCGCCGGCGCTGCCCAGCATGTAGACCGTGAGGCAGATGGCCACCAGGTGGGCCGGCACGCCGTGCAGCTCTTTGGCCGCCTGCGGCGCGAAGCTCTGCACGATGGACAAGGCACCGGCGAAAAAGAAGAAGAAGCCGAAACACAGCCACACGGCCGGGATCTTGAGAAAGGCCAGCGAACCTTCGGCCGCCGCCGTGCTGCCGGCCGCAGGCCGCGGCACGGGCGTCACGGTCAGCTGCCGGCGGTTCAGCACCATCAGCAGCAGCACGGCGAAGACCAGGCCCGCCGCCACCAGCAAGGCCATGCGCCATGAATACGCCAAGGTCAGCGGCACCAGCAAGGCCGGCGCCAGCGCCCAGCCCAGGCTGCCGGTGATGCCGTGCACGCTGTAGGCGTGGCCCAGGCGCGTCTTGCCGACCTTGCGGTTGAGCACCGTGTAGTCCACCGGGTGGAAAACGCCGTTGCCGGTGCCCGCCAGCACGGCAAAGGCCGCCAGCATCGCGTAACTGGTGCTCATCGCAAAACCCACCGCCGCGCTGCCCAGCAGCGCGAGGCCGATGAAGAGCACCGGCCGCGGGCCGTAGCGGTCGACCCAGAAGCCCGAGAGCGCCTGCACCGCGCAAGACACGGTGAAAAACACCGTGAGCAGGAAACCCAGCTCGGCGTAGCTGACGCCGAACTCGGTCTTCAACCAGGGGAACAGCGGCGCCAGCAACAACTGGCTGAAGTGGCTGGTGCCGTGCGCCAGCCCGACGAGGCCGATGACTTGGGCGTCCTGGCGCAAGCCGGGCGCGGGCAGGCTGAGTGTCGACATGGCGGTGGATGCTAAGCCGGCCCTGCCCGCCCTGCGGCCGGGGCGCGGTACTACCATCGCCAGATGAGTTCAACGCCCACCCAAGTGCTCTACGACTTCACCCGCCAGGACGCCAGCGGCGGCAGCTGCACGGCCCAGGCCTGGGCCCAGGTGCCGCCAGCGCTGAAACCCGCCGAGCGCACCGCGATGAAGGCTCGCGCCGCCGAGCTGCTGAAGGCGCGCGGCGCCGTGCTGGTGGCGCACTACTACGTCGACGGCGACCTGCAAGACCTGGCGCTGGAAACCGGCGGCATCGTCGCCGATTCGCTGGAAATGGCGCGCTTCGGCCGCGACCACGCCGCACAGACCCTGGTGGTGGCCGGCGTGCGCTTCATGGGCGAGAGCGCCAAGATCCTCTCGCCCGAGAAAACCGTGCTGATGCCCGACCTGGAGGCCACCTGCAGCCTCGACCTGGGCTGCCCGCCCGAGCAGTTCACGGCCTTCTGCGATGCCCACCCCGACCGCACCGTCGTCGTCTACGCCAACACCAGCGCGGCCGTGAAGGCGCGCGCCGACTGGATGGTGACAAGCTCCTGCGCGCTGGCCATCGTCGAGCACCTCAAGGCCGAGGGCAAAAAGATCCTCTGGGCGCCCGACCGCCACCTCGGCCGCTACATCCAGGAGCAGACCGGCGCCGACATGCTTCTGTGGAACGGCGCCTGCATCGTGCACGACGAGTTCAAGGGCCTGGAGCTCGACCTGCTGCGCCAGCAGCACCCCGGCGCACTGGTGCTGGTGCACCCCGAATCGCCCCAAGCCGTGGTGGCCCAGGCCGACGTGGTGGGCAGCACCAGCCAGTTGCTCAAGGCGGTGGTGGATGGCAACGCGCCGGCCTACATCGTGGCCACCGACAACGGCATCCTGCACCGCATGCGCCAGCTGGCGCCGGGCAAACTGCTGATCGAGGCGCCCACCGCCGGCAACAGCGCCACCTGCAAGAGCTGCGCGCACTGCCCCTGGATGGCGATGAACGCGCTGCAAGGGCTGGTGGCCTGCCTGGAAGCGGGCGATGGCGCGGCGCGCAGTGCCTATGAGATCCACGTGCCCGAACCTGCGCGCAGCCAGGCCCTGGGCTGCATAGACCGCATGCTCGACTTCGTTCGCCGCCACCCGGCCAGCGTGGCGCAGCCGGCACAGCGCCGTGCCGCGGGCGCTGGCGGCCTGGTGCCGGACATCGGCGCGGCCTGAAGGCGGGGCGGGCCATGTCGCTCAAGACCGCTGCGGCCCGGCCGATACACCGGCGTGCCCCGCTGCCGGGGCGGAGTTCGACCATGACGACCACGCTGAGCGCCGACTTCACCTCGGTCCGCAACCACAACGAACGCGCCGTCTTCGAAGCGGTGCAGACCCACGCCGACCGCTACCCCGGCCTGGCGCACAACCCCGAGCTGCTGGCCGACGTGGCCTGCGTGGCGCTGAACCGGCTCGCACCCCGCTACATCCGCCACGAGGTCGACTTCGTTTTCTACCTCAGCGAGCGTGAACGCGGCGACAGCGAGCGCCAGTTGCTCGATGCCGTGGAGTACGCCTTCGGTTTCGTGCAGGCCCGTACAGCGATGCGGGCGCGTGGCTGAGACCGCAGAGCCGCTGCAGCAGGCCTGGGCCCTGAGCTACCAGGACGCCACAGCCTCACTGGCGCTTGCGCGAACGCTGCGTGTCACCGAGGGCATCGACCCCGCCGAGGCTCAACTTCTCGTGGCGCTGGGCGCTGTGAGGCTGGTGCCGGTGCTGGAAGCCCGCCATGAGCTCGAGCAGGCCCGACGCTTGTGTGCCGCGGCGCAGCCGCACTCGCGCGCCGAGTGGGGCCAAGCCTTGTGCGACGAGTTCGAGGCAATGCTTCACCGGCGCGAGGGCGATGTGGAGGGCTCAGCCCGGCTGCAAGCCGAGGCCGACGCCCGCCCGGCCGGCCCGCGCAGCGCCATGGACCGTTTCATCGCGCAGAACTCCCGAGCCATCACCACCAAGCTCCTCGGGCGCGCCGAAGATTCGCTGCGCCACCTGCACGCCGCGCTCGACGCCGCACAACAGACCGGCTGGCCCGGCCCGGTGATTTCGGCCTGTGTGAACCTGGGCGACCGCCACCACGACCTCTACAACCTGGAAGACGCGCGCCAGTTCAGCCTCCAGGGACTGAACGCCGCTACCGCCGCGGGGGCCAAGCTGGCGCAGTTGGTGGCCACCTGCAACCTGATCTACATCCACCACGCCCTGGGCGAACAGCGCGAGGCCCACGCCATGGGCCTGAACCTGGCCGCCCTGCTGCCTGGCGAGACTTCTGAACAGGTGCTGGACATGACCCCGCCCCTGGCGCTGGGCTGGATGGCCGGCGCCGACCCGGTGCGGGCCGAGCAGTTGCTCCGCGATGTGCAGCACGCCAACGTGCGCGAACCAGCCAGCCAGTGGAGCCTGGCCTGGGGCTGGCAGATGGCACGTTGCTGCCTGATGCAGGGCCGCACCGACGAGGGCCTGGCCGTGGCGCAGCAGGCGCTGCAGGCCAGCGAGGCTGCCGGCGGTGCCAAGCCTTGCTACGACCTGATGGTGCTGCACCGCACCCTTTCGGACGCGGCCGAACAGACCGCACAGCCCGACTTGGCCCTGAAACACCTTCGTGAGGCCCACGCGGTGTACGAGCAGCTGGTGGGCCGCAGCGCCCGCGCCCGCTACATCGCGCTGGACGTCACGCACCAGCTGGCGCAGGCGCGCCACGAGCGCGATGTAGCCGTCGACGGCCGGCGCAGCGTGGAACACGACCGCCAGCGTCTGAGCGAACTCAATGCCGCACTGCAGGCGCAGATGGCCGAGACCCAGCGCCTGCACGAGCAGCTGCGCGAGCAGGCGCTGCGCGACCCCCTCACCGGCCTGCACAACCGCCGCTACCTCTTCGAGCTGGCCCCGGGGCTGCTGGAGCAGGCGCGCCGCCAGCAGCAGGCGCTGAGCGTGGTGCTGCTCGACCTGGACCACTTCAAGCTGCTCAACGACACCTGCGGCCATGCCGCCGGCGACCTGGTGCTGCAGCGCTTTGCCACGCTGCTGGCAGAAACCCTGCGCCGCAGCGACGTGATCTGCCGCCACGGCGGCGAGGAGTTCGTGGCGCTGATGCCCAACACCCAGGCCGACGAAGCCGAGGCCGTCATGCAACGCCTGCTGGAAACCTTCTCAGCCCTGCAACTGGAACTGGGCCGCCGGCGCCTGCCGCGCGGCACCTTCTCGGCCGGCATCGCCCTCTTCCCGGGCCATGGCAGCACGCTGGAGCAACTGCTCTCACGCGCCGACCGCGCCCTCTATGCCGCCAAGCACCAGGGCCGGGCGCGCATCGAGCTGGTGCCGCGCAGCGACTTCACCAGCCTGAGCTGAAGGCCGCCCGAGGCGGCGCGGCTCACTCGGCGTCGTCGGCCGCCGCGTTGCGGCTGCGCGCACGGCGTGTCAGCACCGTCGGGAAGCTCACCGGTAGCGTGGCCGGGAAATCGCGGCTGTAGTGCAGCCCGCGGCTCTCGTGCCGGCGCAGCGCGCTCTGCACGATGAGCTCGGCACACATCACCAGGTTGCGCAGTTCCAGCAGGTCGCGGTTGACGCGAAAGTGCGCGTAGTACTCCAGCGTTTCGCTGCGCAGCAGCTTGATGCGGTGCAGCGCACGCTCCAACCGCTTGGTAGTGCGCACGATGCCGACGTAGTTCCACATCAAGAGGCGCAGCTCGTCCCAGTTGTGCGCGATGACCACCTGCTCGTCGGCGTCTTCCACCTGGCTTTCGTCCCAGGCCGGCAGCGGCCCGCCCGCAGGCACGGGATCGGCCAGGATGCGTTCGGCGCAGGTACGGCCCAGCACCACGCATTCGAGCAGCGAGTTGCTGGCCAGGCGGTTGGCACCGTGCAGGCCGGTGTAGGTGGTTTCGCCCACGGCGTAGAGGCCCGGCAGGTCGGTGCGGCCGTCCAGGTCGGTGACGACGCCGCCGCAGGTGTAGTGCGCTGCAGGCACCACGGGGATGGGCTGCGTCACGATGTCGATGCCCAGCTTCAGGCAGCGCGCGTGGATGGTCGGAAAGTGCTCGCGCACGAAGGCCTCGCCCTTCTCGGCGACGATGGGCCGCGCGTCGAGCCACACGTGGTCGAGGCCGTGTTTTTTCATCTCGAAGTCGATGGCGCGCGCCACGATGTCGCGCGGCGCCAGTTCCAGGCGCGCGTCGTGCGCGGCCATGAAACGTGTGCCGCCGGGGTCGCCGGGGCCGGTGCTGGGCAGCGTGAGGTGGGCGCCCTCACCGCGCAGCGCTTCGGTGATCAACAGGCTGCGCTCTTGCGGGTGGTACAGACAGGTCGGGTGGAACTGGATGAACTCCATATTGCCCACCCGGCAGCCCGCGCGCCAGGCCATGGCGATGCCGTCGCCGGTGGCGGTGTCGGGGTTGCTGGTGTAGCGGTAGACCTTGCCCACCCCGCCCGTGGCCAGCACCACCGCACGCGCGGCCAGGGTCTCGACGTGGCGGTGGTCCATGTCGAGCGCGTAGACGCCGTAGCAGCGCGTGGGCTCGTTGCGGCGAAGGTGGCGCGAGGTGATCACGTCCACCGCCATCCAGCGCTCGCGCAGCGTGATGTTCGGGTGCGCGCGAGCACGCTGCAGCAGCGTGTCGTGGATGGCCTTGCCGGTGGCGTCGGCTGCGTGCGCGATGCGGCGTACCGCGTGCCCACCTTCGCGCGTGAGGTGCAGGCCCAGGGGGCCGTCCGCGTCTTCGGAAAAGGGCACGCCGGCATCGACCAGCCAACGCACCGCCGCGGCGCTGTTCTCGGCGATGAAACGCGCGGTGTGTTCGTCGACGATGCCGGCGCCGGCGTCTTGCGTGTCGCGCACGTGGCTGGCGATGCTGTCGTCGCTGCCCAGCACCCCGACGATGCCGCCCTGTGCCCAGGCGGTGGCGCTTTCGCCCAGTTCACGCTTGGCCAGCACCACCACCGGCATCTGTGCCGCCAGGTGCAGCGCCACGGCCAGACCGCCCAGGCCGGCGCCCACCACCACCACCGGGGCCTGCGGCGCGCCAGGGTCGGCCGAGGGCGGGGCTGCGGCGGGGGACATGGAGGTTTTGGTCATCGGGGGCCTGTGGCAAACGCACGTCAGCGGGGCGCCAATTCTATGGATCTGCCCCCTTTCAGACGATGCAGCACTTCAATGGGGCACCTATGATGATTCGATGAACTCCCACCGCGACGACCCGGCCTGGCAAGACCCTCAACGCGGCAGTGCTGCGGCCGACCGCGACGATTTGCTCGACCCGCGCACGCAGATCGTCACCGACCGTGAGGCCTACCTCGGCCAGGGCCGGCACGATGTCGGCCGCCGCATCAGCGACGACCAGGTCGAGCTCTTCATCACCGCCGACGTGCCCGGCTCGCTGCAGCGCGAATTCGTGCAGCACACGCCCGAGTTCATCACCCTGCACGACCTCGGCACCAGCGCCGGCATGCGCCTGCTCACCAGCCTGGCGGGCGCCGCCGGCACGCGGGTGCAGCGCCTGTCCATCCGGCGCCAGGGCCATGGCGTCGCGCTGGCCGTGCTGCAGTTCGTCGAAATGCCTTTGGCCGATGGCAGCCAGGTGCGCGTCTACAGCACCGACCTCAACGCTGACGCGCCCACCCGCGCGCAGGTGGCGCGTGTGCTGCTGGGCTACAGCCGCCTGGGCGTGCTGCTGGTGGGCGAGGTGCCGCCGCACGCGCTGGCCGGCCAGCTCGGCCCCTTGCACGAGCAACTGGTGCGCGGCCCCTGGCCCAACCGCGAGCTGCTGATGGTGCCACTGGGGGGAGGCACGGCCTTGGCCGCGCACGCCGCGCAGCTGGCCGCCGGCAGCACGGTGGCGGTGCAGGTGACGCCGCACGCCGACAAGCCGCGCCAGGCCTGGGCCTACATCGGCGGCGCCTGGAACCGCCAGCACGGCAGCGCTGGCACGCAGCGCACGCTGTCCACCGACATGACGCAGCCCGGCCGCCACGGTCACAGCGGCCCTGGCAGCCTGCCGAACAGCGAGGCGCCCACACAGCCCATGGGCCTGCAGCCGCTGCCAGGCGCGCGGGCGCCGGCGCCGCCGGCCATCCCGTCCCTGCCCCCGCCCACGCCCATGCCCCGCGTGGGCGAGCCCAGCGGCTGGAAGAGTTACGCCGAGCGTTGCCTGCTCATCAAGGGGGCGGTGGCCTCTTGCGTGTTCGACCTCCACACCTCGCAGGCCCTGGCTTCGGCCGGCGGGCCACCGTCTGCCGACCGCCTGGCGCAACAAGGCGCCGTGCTGCTCGGCCAGATGAACGACGCCTCGCGCGCCCTGGGCCTGGGCCCGGCGCGCGCCGAGGCCAGCGTGAGCACCGGCAGCCACCACCTCATCCTGCGCCCGGTGCCCGGCCACCCGGGTGTGGCGCTGCACCTGGTGGTGCAGGCCAGCACCGGCAACCTCACGCTGGCGCGCATGCAGCTCGAGCGCATCGAGCCGCCCCAGTAGAGATCAGAAGCTGTAGCCGAGCCCGATGCTGAGCTGCGGGATCGCGCGGATCTTGCCCACGCCGTCGCGCAGTTCCACGAGCTCCTTGTCGATGTTGGCCTGGATGTCGGGCTGCGCGGCCAGCTGGCCGCGCGCCACGGCCGTCACGGTGGCACGGCCGATGGCCGCGCCGATGTCGGCCGAGAAGCGGAAACCCGAACCCGTCTGGTGGCCCCAGCCGATGCCGAAATAGGGCGTGGTCTTCGGGAACTTCACCTGCACGCTCAGCCCGTCCGCCGCCGTGGTGGTGTAGGTGCGGTCACCGATGGTCAGCGTGCCGCCGGCACCGCTGGCATCCAGCGCGATCTTGTAGGTGTTGAAGGCCGCGCCGCCCGTGAAGCGGAAACTGCCGCTGAACGGGAACCAATCGGCCAGCAGCGCGGCACGCTGCAGTTTGTAGTTGCCGGTGTAGCGGATACCGCTTTCGGTTTCCGTCACGTCGCGCGAGCCCAGCGTGAACACATCGGCGCGCAGGGTGAAGCTGGGGCTGACGGGCTGGGCCAGGCCCAGGCCCACACCGGGCACACCGAGGCCGAGGTAAAGCTCGGTGGCGTGGGCCGAGCCGAGGCCGGCCAAGCCGAGGGCGGCCAGGGCCGTGGAGGTGCGGAGGGAGCGGAAGTTCATGGGCGAGGTCCTGGGGCTGTTGTTGGAGGGACGTGTCTCTCGAAAGACGCCCGCGAGCTTGCCCGGTACCGGGCTGCTCGCGCGTCCCCCGGCTTAACGACCTGTAACCCAGACGCTTGAGGCCGGGCGGTGCAAAGCGCCCGGCCCGGCCGACTCAAGTGCCCATCAATGCACGATGCGCGAGAAGACAAAACCGCCGTCTTCGACATCCACCGGGATCACGTCCTTGGGCCCGAAACGGCCCTGCAGGATGAGCTTGCTCACCGGGTTCTCGATGCGCTGCTGGATCGCACGCTTCAGAGGCCGCGCGCCGAACACCGGGTCGAAGCCCACCTTGGCGAGTTCGGCCAAGGCCGCAGGCGACACATCCAGTTTCATCTCCAGCTTCTCCAGGCGCGACTCGAGCAGCTTCAGCTGGATCTTCGCGATGCTCTCGATGTTGCTCTGGTCGAGCGCGTGGAAGACCACCGTCTCGTCGATGCGGTTCAGGAACTCGGGCCGGAAGTGCTGCTTGACCTCGCCCCAGACAGCGTCGCGGATGTCGGCCGTCGGCTGGCCGCTCATCTGCATGATCATCTGGCTGCCGAGGTTGCTGGTCATCACGATCACGGTGTTCTTGAAGTCCACGGTGCGGCCCTGGCCGTCCGTCAGGCGCCCATCGTCCAGCACCTGCAAGAGCACGTTGAAAACGTCGGGGTGGGCCTTCTCCACCTCGTCGAGCAGCAGCACGCTGTAGGGCTTGCGGCGCACGGCCTCGGTGAGCGCACCGCCCTCGTCATAGCCCACATAGCCCGGCGGCGCGCCGATGAGGCGGCTCACCGAGTGCTTCTCCATGTACTCGCTCATGTCGACACGGATCATGTGATCGTCGCTGTCGAACAAGAAGCCCGCGAGCGCCTTGCACAGCTCGGTCTTGCCCACGCCGGTGGGGCCGAGGAAGAGAAAGCTGCCTAGCGGGCGGTTGGGGTCGGAAAGGCCCGCGCGTGAACGGCGGATGGCATCGGCCACGGCCACGATGGCTTCGTGCTGGCCCACCACACGTTCGTGCAGGCGTTCTTCCATGTGCAGCAGCTTGTCGCGCTCGCCCTGCATCAGTTTGCTGACCGGAATGCCGGTGGCGCGGCTCACCACCTCGGCAATCTCTTCCGCGCCGACCATGGTGCGCAGCAGTTGCGGGCGGCCAGACCGGGCCTTGCCGGTTTCGGTGTCCTGCGCAGCCTTCAGGCGCTTTTCGATCTCCGGCAGGCGGCCGTATTGCAGCTCGGCGACCTTGTCGAACTCGCCCTTGCGCGTGAGTTCTTCGATCTGCGAACGCACGCGGTCGCGCTCGGCCAGCAGGTCTTCGCTGCCCTGGGCCGCGGCCTTTTCGGCCTTCCAGATCTCGTCCAGGTCGTTCAGCTCGCGCTGCAGGCGCAGCATCTCTTCTTCGATGAGCCCAAAACGCTTGATGGACGCTTCGTCGGTCTCCTTGCGCACGGCCTCACGCTCGATCTTCAGCTGGATGAGCCGCCGGTCGAGCTTGTCCATGGCCTCGGGCTTGCTGTCCTTCTCGATCTTCACCTTGGCCGCGGCCTCGTCGATGAGGTCGATGGCCTTGTCGGGCAGGAAACGGTCGGTGATGTAGCGATGGCTCAGCTCGGCCGCGGCCACGATGGCCGGGTCGGTGATCTCCACGCCGTGGTGCACCTCGTACTTTTCCTGCAGCCCGCGCAGGATGGCGACCGTGGCCTCCACGCTGGGCTCGTCCACCAGCACCTTCTGGAAGCGGCGCTCCAACGCGGCGTCTTTCTCGACGTACTTGCGGTACTCGTTGAGCGTGGTGGCGCCGATGCAGTGCAGCTCGCCCCGCGCCAGCGCGGGCTTGAGCATGTTGCCGGCGTCCATCGCGCCCTCGGCCTTGCCGGCGCCCACCATGGTGTGCAGCTCGTCGATGAACAGGATGATGCGGCCCTCATCGGCGGCCACTTCCTTCAGCACCGACTTCAGGCGCTCTTCGAACTCGCCGCGGAACTTGGCACCGGCCAGCAGGCCGGCCATGTCGAGCACCAGCACACGTTTGTTCTTGAGCGAATCGGGCACCTCGCCGTTGACGATGCGCTGCGCCAGGCCTTCGACGATGGCGGTCTTGCCCACGCCCGGCTCGCCGATGAGCACCGGGTTGTTCTTGCTGCGGCGCTGCAGAACCTGGATGGCGCGGCGGATCTCGTCGTCGCGGCCGATCACCGGGTCGAGCTTGCCCTGGCGCGCGCGCTCGGTGAGGTCGAGCGTGTACTTCTTCAGCGCCTCACGCTGACCTTCGGCATCGGCGCTGTCCACGGTCTGCCCGCCGCGCACGGCGAGGATGGCCGCTTCCAGGGCCTTGCGGTTCAGGCCGTGGCCGCGCACCACGGCGCCGATGTCGGCCTTGGTGTCGGCCAGGGCCAGCAGGAACATCTCGCTGGCGATGAACTGGTCTCCGGCTTTGCTGGCTTCCTTGTCGGCGGCCTGCAGCAGTTGCACCAGGTCGCGCCCCGGCTGCACCTGCTGGCCACCCTGCACCTGGGGCAGGTTGCGGATGGCGGTTTCCATGGCCGTGCCCAGCGCGGCGGTGTTGGCGCCGGCGCGGTCGAGCAGGGCTTTCGGGCCATCGGGCTGCGCCAGCATGGCGGCGAGCAGGTGCGCCGCCTCGATGTAGGGGTTGTCGCGTGCGACGGCCGCACTCTGGGCGTCGGCCAGGGCTTGCTGGAAGGCGGTGGTGAGCTTGTCGAAGCGCATGGGGTGTTCCTCCGGGTTGGCTCACACGTGGATGCCAGACGCGGCATTTCAAGCCTGGGTCGGGCCCGGGTGTTGATGCAGCGCAAGCTGCCCTGCCCGCCGGGGGCTGCGCGGCGCCGCGCGGGCCGCGCAGAATCCGGCCCCATGGGCATCCACCAGATCCAGCTGCGCTACGAAGCCACGGCCGACCGCCTGCTGCTGCAGGTGCGCAGCACGCAGGCCGAGATCTATGCCGCCTGGCTGACGCGCCGGCTGGTGTCGCGGCTGCTGCCGCCTTTCCGGCAGGCCGTCATGGCCAGCGGGCTGCAGAGCGTGGCCCCGCACGCCCTGCCCGTGCCCGAGGCGCGGCAGATGCTGGAGCAGGCCGCGCTGCAGCGCCCGCTGCCGGGCACGCAGTTCAACCAGCCTTTCCAGGCCGACGAACAGTGCCGCCACCCGCTGGGCACCGAGCCGCTGCTGGCCGATGGCGGTGAACTGCGCCAAGGCCCCGGCGCCGAGCTGCACCTGGTGCTGCAGGAAACGCGCGGTCGCCACATCGACCTGGGGCTCACGCCCGAGCTCGCCACCGCCATGTTGCGCCTGCTGGAGCAAGCGCTAGAAGCGGCCGACTGGGGCCTGCCCTCGCGGGCCGTTGCTGCGGCAGACACGCTGCCCGGCGAAGGTTTCGCGCCGCCCGGCCGGCCGCTGAATTGAGGCGCGGTCAGATCACCTCGCCCAGGCGGTGGTAGTGGCCTGAGCGGTAGAGCAGCGGCGCGTGCGCGTGTTCGCTGAAGTGAAGCACACGGCCGATGTAGAGGCGGTGGTCGCCAGCGTCTTGCCGCGAGACGGTTTCGCACTCGAAGACCGCCACCGCGTCGTTCAGCACTGGCGCGCCGTGGGCGCCCAGCACCCACTCGCCCTCGCCGAAGCGGTGCTCGTGGCTGCTGGCGAAGCGGCGCGACAGGCCGATCTGCGCCTCGCCCAGCACGTTCACCGCGAAGTGAGCGCTGCTCTCGAAGGATGCGAGGCTGGGGCTCTCCAGCCGCAGCGACCACAGCACGAGCGGCGGCTCCAGCGAGAGTGAACTGAAGGAGCTGACCGTGAGGCCGGCCCACTGCCCGTCATCGTCCACCGTGCTGACGATGGTGACCCCGGTGGCAAAACGGCCCAGGGCCGTGCGCAAGCGGCGCTTGTCCATCAGGCGCCTGCCGCGGCGAGCACCGCCGCGTTGTCGGCCTGGATGCCCCAGCGCGCCAGCGCCGCATCATCGGCCACGCGGGCATCGACCCAGCGAGCGCCCTCGGTCGTGGTTTCCTTCTTCCAGAACGGGGCCTGGGTCTTCAGGTAGTCCATCAAAAACTCGCAGGCCTGGAAAGCCTGGCCGCGGTGCGCCGAGCTCACCGCCACCAGCACGATCTGCTCACCCGGCTGCAGCGGGCCCACGCGGTGCACCACGCGCGCAGCGCGGATGTCGAAGCGAGCCAAGGCCGCGTCGATCATGGCCTCGATGCTCTTTTCGGTCATGCCCGGGTAGTGCTCGAGCTCCATCGCGCTGACCTCGCCGGCGCTGCCGCCGTTGCGGTCGCGCACGGTGCCGATGAAGCTGGCCACAGCGCCCACGGCGGGGTCGCCGGCGCGCAGGGCGGCCACCTCGGCGCCAAGGTCGAAATCGTGGGTCTGGATGCTCACGCGAGCAGGCTGGGGGAAAGACATCTGCGGATGCTGCCTCATCCGCCCGTCACGGGTGGGAAGAAGGCCACTTCGGCCCCCTCGGGCACCGGGGTGCTGTCGTCGGCCATGGCCTGGTTGATGGCGCCGCGCAAGGCGCGGCCGCGTGCCAGCAGCTCGGCGTGGCGCGGGCTGCTGGCGATGAGCTGGTCGCGCAAGGCGCCCAGCGTGCTGCCAGCGGGCAGTTCCAAGGTCTCCTGCGGGCCCAGTGCCTCGCGCAGCGCAGCGAAGTAACGCACCTGGATCTTCATCAACGGCTCACCAGTTCAGCCAGCGGCAGGAAACGCACGGTGTCGCCGCGCGCGATGGCCAGTCCGCCGGGGTTGTCGATCAGGCCGTCGGCCCACACGGCCGAGGTCAGCACGCCGCTGCTCTGGTTGCCGAAGAGCTCCAGGCCGCCGGCGGCGTTCAGGCGCGCACGCAGGAACTCGCGGCGTTTGTCGGGGCGCGGCCAGTCGAAATCGGCACGCAGCGGCAGGCCGGCGGGCAGCGCCGGGTTCATGCCCTGCATCGCACGCAGCGCGGTGGTCACCATCAGCAAGTAGGTGACGAAAGACGAGACCGGGTTGCCGGGCAGGCCGATGAACAGCGCTGCACTGCCGTCGGGGCGGCGGATGCGCCCCAGGGCCAGCGGCTTGCCAGGTTTCATCGCGATCTGCCAGTTCTCGAGGCTGCCTTCGGCCTCGGCGGCGGGCTTGAGGTGGTCTTCCTCGCCCACCGAAACACCGCCGCTGGTGATGATGAGATCACTGCCCTCGGCGGCTTGGCGCAGCGCGGCGCGCGTGGCGGCCAGCGTGTCGCCGACGATGCCGAGGTCTTGCACCTCGCAGCCGCCGGCCTGCAGCAGGCCGCGCAGCGTGAAACGGTTGCTGTTGTAGATGGCACCGGGGCGCAGCGGCTCGCCGGGCATCTGCAGCTCATCACCCGTCGAGAACACCGCCACACGCGGGCGACGCAGCACGTGCAGCGTGCCGGCGCCGACGCTGGCCGCCAGGCCCAGGGCCTGCGGCGTGAGGCGCTGGCCGCGCTGCAGCACCACGGCGCCCAAGGGCACGTCTTCGCCACGGCGGCGTATCCACTGGCCGGGGGCGGGCACGGTGTTCACGCGCACCTCGCCCAGGCCTTGTCCATCAGCCGACGGCAGCGCCTCGCACTGCTCCTGCATCACCACGGCATCGGCGCCGGGCGGCACCTGGCCACCGGTGAAAATGCGCGCGGCCGTGCCCGGCTGCAGCGGCTGGCCCACCTGCCCGGCCGGGATGCGCTGCGCCACGCGCAGCAAGGCACCGGCAGCCGGTACGTCGGCCGTGCGCAGCGCGTAGCCGTCCATCGAGGTGTTGTCCTCGGGCGGCACGTGCAGGCCGGAGCTCACGTCTTCGGCCAAGACGCGACCCAGGGCGTCGAAGGTGGAGACGGCCTCCACGGCCTGCAGCCGGTGTTCGCTGGCGGCCGCCACCAGGCGGGCCAGTGCTTCGTCCAGGCTCAGCAGCGGGCGTGGTGCACGCGGGGCAGATGCGTTGTTCATGCAGCGCTGTCGGCGGCGCAGTGGGTTTCGATGAGCCGCTTCACGGCGGCCACGTCGGGTGTCATCACGACGAAACGCTTGGGCAGCGACTCGATGCCGCGCAGCGCGGCCGGCGGCTCGGGGTTCACGCCCGTGGCCTCGACGATGGTGGCGGCGAACTTCGCCGGCAGCGCTGTTTCCAGCACCAGCATGGGCACGCCGGGTTCGCGGTGTTCAGCCGCCACCTTCAGGCCGTCGGCCGTGTGGGTGTCGACCAGCGTGCCCGTGCTCTGCCACGTGCTGCGGATCGTCGCCAGCCGGTCGGCGTGCGTGCTGCGGCCGCTGACGAAGCCGTAGCCCGCGATGCGCGCGAACTCTTCGCACGTGAGCGTGAAGCCGCCCTCGCGCTGCAGCGCGCTGCCGAAGAGCTGCTGCACCCGCGCGCCATCGCGGCCCAGCAGGTCGAACACGAAACGTTCGAAGTTGCTGGCCTTGCTGATGTCCATGCTCGGGCTGCTGGTCTCGTGCGTCTCCGCCGTGCCGCGCGGGCGGTAGGTGCCCGTGCGAAAGAACTCGTCGAGCACGTCGTTTTCGTTGGTGGCCACCACCAGCTTGGCGATCGGCAAACCCATCATGCGGGCCACGTGGCCGGCGCAGACGTTGCCGAAGTTGCCGCTGGGCACGGCGAAGCTGACGCGCTCGGTGTTGCTCTTCGTGGCTTGGAAGTAGCCTGCGAAGTAGTAAACGACCTGCGCCAGCAAACGCGCCCAGTTGATGCTGTTGACGGTGCCGATGCGGAAGCGCCGCTTGAAGGCCAGGTCGTTGCTGACGGCCTTGACGATGTCCTGGCAGTTGTCGAACACACCTTCCACGGCGATGTTGTGGATGTTCTCGTCCTGCAGGCTGAACATCTGCGCCTGCTGGAAGGGACTCATGCGGCCGTGCGGGCTGAGCATGAAGACGCGCACGCCGCGCTTGCCGCGCATGGCGTACTCGGCGGCGCTGCCGGTGTCGCCGCTGGTAGCGCCCAGGATGTTCAGTTGCTCGCCGCGGCGGCCGAGCTCGTACTCGAACAGGTGGCCCAGCAACTGCATGGCCATGTCCTTGAAGGCCAGCGTGGGGCCGTTGGACAAGGCCTGCAGGCACAAACCTTCTTCCAGCGGCTTGAGGGGCGTGATCTGCGGCGTGCCGAACACCGCCTCGGTGTAGGTGGCCTGGCACAGTCGCCGCAGGTCGGCGGCCGGGATGTCGTCGATGTAGAGCGACAGGATCTCGAACGCCAGCTCGGCGTACGGCAGGCCGCGCCAACGCACGAGCGTGGCACCGTCCACCTGCGGGTAGTGCGTGGGCAGGTAGAGGCCACCGTCGGGCGCCAGGCCTTCGAGCAGGATGTCGGAGAAGCCGCGGAGCGTGCGGTCACCGCGCGTGCTGAGGTACTTCAATTCAGTTCCTCTTTCCGGATCTTCACGATCGGCGCCAGCACCGTGGGCAGTGCCTGCATCTGCGCCAGCGCGGCGCTCATGCGGCCTTCCACGGTGTTGTGCGTGAGGATGATGAGGTCGGTCTGCTTCTCGCCTTCGGCGCTTTCACGCTGCAGCACGGCGTCGATGCTGATGTCGTGCTCGGCCAGGATGCCGGTGATGCGCGCCAGCACGCCGGCCTTGTCGGCCACCACCAGGCGCAGGTAGAAGGCGGTGATGACTTCGCTGATGGGCAGTACCGGCGTGTCGTGCAGTTCACCGGGCTGGAAGGCCAGGTGCGGCACACGCTGCTCGGGGTCGGCGGTGTGCAGGCGTGTCACGTCCACCAGGTCGGCGATCACGGCGCTGGCCGTGGGCTCGCTGCCGGCGCCCTTGCCGTAGTAAAGCGTGGAGCCGACCGCGTCGCCATGCACCACCACGGCGTTCATCGCGCCTTCGACGTTGGCGATCAGCCGCGTGGCCGGGATCAGCGTGGGGTGCACCCGCAGCTCGATGCCGTGCTCGCGCCGCTTGGTGATGCCCAGCAGCTTGATGCGGTAGCCCAGCTGCTCGGCGTAACGGATGTCCACCGCCTGCAGCGCGGTGATGCCTTCCACGTGCGCCTTGCTGAACTGCACCGGCACGCCGAAGGCGATGGCGCTCATGATGGTGGCCTTGTGCGCCGCGTCCACGCCTTCGATGTCGAAGGTGGGATCGGCTTCGGCATAGCCCAGGCGCTGTGCTTCCTGCAGCACCACGCCGAAATCCAGCCCCTTGCTGCGCATCTCGCTCAGGATGAAGTTCGTGGTGCCGTTGATGATGCCGGCCAGCCATTCGATGCGGTTGGCACTCAGCCCCTCACGCAGCGCCTTGATGATGGGGATGCCGCCAGCCACCGCGGCCTCGAAGGCCACGATCACGCCCTGCGCACGCGCCGCCGCGAAGATCTCGCTGCCGTGCACCGCCAGCAGCGCCTTGTTGGCCGTGACCACGTGCTTGCCGCGCTGGATGGCCTCCAGCACCAGCTCGCGCGCCAGCGTCGTGCCGCCAATCAGTTCCACCACGATGTCGATGGCCGGGTTGCGCACGATCTCAAACGGGTCGGCATGCACCGTGGCCGCATCGCCCACGATGCGCTGCGCCGCGGCGGTGTCGCGCCGGCTCACGGCCACGATCTGGATGCCACGGCCCGCACGGCGGCGGATCTCTTCCTGGTTGCGGCGCAGCACCTCGAAGGTGCCGCTGCCCACGGTGCCGATACCCAAGAGGCCGACCTGGATGGGGTTCATGTGTGCTTCAGTGCGAACGGGGGAAGGTGGGGGCCGCGGCGCTCAGACCGCGTGGCGTTTGCGGTAGTGCGCGAGGAAACGGTCGATGCGGCCGATGGCCTCGGTGAGGTCGTCGCTGTTGGGCAGGAAGACCAGGCGGAAGTGGTCGGGCTGCGGCCAGTTGAAGCCCGTGCCCTGCACGATCAGCACCTTCTCCTCAGCCAGCAGGTCGTAGGCGAACTGCTGGTCGTCGGTGATCGGGTAGAGCTTGGGGTCCAGGCGCGGGAACATGTACAGCGCCGCCTGCGGCTTGACGACGCTCACGCCCGGAATCTGGCTCAAAAGCTCGTACGCAAGATCGCGCTGGCGGCACAGGCGCCCGCCAGGTGCGACCAGGTCCTTGATGCTCTGGTAGCCGCCCAGGGCCGTCTGGATGGCCAGCTGCCCCGGCGTGTTGGCGCACAGCCGCATGCTGGCCAGCATGTTCAGGCCTTCGATGTAATCGCGCGCATGGCGCTTCGGGCCCGACACCACCATCCAGCCCGCGCGGTAGCCGCAGCTGCGGTAGTTCTTGCTCAGGCCGTTGTAGGTGACGCAGAGCACGTCGTCGGCCAGGCTCGCGATGCTGGTGTGCACGGCACCGTCGTAGAGCGTCTTGTCGTAGATCTCGTCGGCAAAGATGATCAGCTGGTGCCGGCGCGCGATCTCGACGATGTCCTTCAGCACATCCACCGGGTACAGCGCGCCCGTCGGGTTGTTCGGGTTGATGACGACGATGGCCTTGGTGCGCGAGCTCACCTTGGCGCGGATGTCGTCCAGGTCGGGCAGCCAGCCCGAGCCTTCGTCGCAGCGGTAGTGCACCGGCGTGCCGCCCGAGAGCGACACCACGGCGGTGTGCAGCGGGTAATCAGGGGCGGGGATGAGCACCTCGTCGCCGGTGTCGAGCAGCGCGTTCATGCTCATCGCGATCAGCTCGCTGGCGCCGTTGCCGAGGTAGACGTCGTCCACCGTCACGCCGGCGATCTTCTTTTCCTGCGTGTAGTGCACCACCGCCTTGCGCGGCGCGAACAGGCCCTTGCTGTCGGTGTAGCCGGCCGCCGTCTGGCTGGGCAGGTTGCGGATCATGTCCTGCACGATCTCGTCGGGCGGCATCAAACCGAAGGCGGCCACGTTGCCGATGTTCAGCTTGATGATCTTCTGGCCTTCTTCTTCCATCTGCCGCGCCTTGTCGAGCACGGGGCCGCGGATGTCGTAGCCGACGTTGGCGAGCTTGGCAGACTTGGCGATCGGCTTCATGGTGGGCGGCTCAAGCAGACGGCACGTGCCTTCGCGGGCGCGACACGGCGTGGGGCTGACGGAACCTAGAATTATCCCGCATGAAGTTCGAGCGCCATGAAGTTCCAGCCTGATACCGCCAGCGGCGTCAACCTCGTCACCCGGCAGGAGCCGGGGCGCCTGTGGGTGGGCACCACGCCCCACACCCAGAGCGTGCTCGTGCCCTGGGAGGGCGAGGTGCTGTCCTGGGGCGCCAGCCGCCCCGAAGACCTGACCGAAGCGCACTTCGCGCAGATCGCCGCGCTGCGGCCCGAGGTGGTGATCTTCGGCAGTGGCGAGCGCCTGCGTTTCATCTCGCCGGCCCTGCTGCGGCCGCTGATCGAGCTTCGCATCGGCGTCGAGACCATGGACACGCCCGCCGCTTGCCGCACCTACAACGTGCTGGTCAGCGAACACCGCCGCGCGCTGGCGGCGCTGCTGCTCTCACCGCCTGCGCCACCCTCGGCCTGAGGGTCTGCCGGTCGAAGCCACGGCGGAGGCCCTCCGCGGAGACTTTATAATTCTGGATTGAGCCGGCTTGGCTGGAGGAGCCGGCTTCCCCCCGTGCAGTGCGAGAAAACAGTCCATGACGCCTGTCATCAACAAGTCCCTACCGGAATTCGAAGCCCTGGCCACGGGCGGCGTGAAGTTCACGCCGCAGTCGCATGTGGGCAAGGCGGTGGTGCTGTACTTCTACCCGAAGGACAACACCCCTGGCTGCACCACCGAAGCGATGCAGTTCCGTGACCAGCACAAGGATTTCATCAAGGCCGGCGCGGTGGTGTTCGGCGTCTCGCGCGACAACATGGCCAGCCACGAGAAGTTCAAGCAGAACCTCGAACTGCCCTTCGAACTGATCGCCGACACCGAAGAGAAGCTCTGCCACATGTTCGGCGTGGTCAAGAACAAGATCATGTACGGCAAGAAGGTCAAGGGCATCGAGCGCAGCACCTTCCTGATTGACGCCGAAGGCGTGATGCGCGCCGAGTGGCGCGGCATCAAGGTGGCCGGGCACGTCGACGAAGTGCTCAAGGCCGTGAAAGAGCTCAAGAAGGCCGCTTGATCGCCGCGCCCCCCTGCCTGCGAGCGCGGCATGCCTGCCGCGATGCGCAACTGGCCCCCTTACGACGAAGCCGCACAGCAGCCTGTGCGGCTTTTTTCTTTTCATCCCTGAACCGCTGCCACACCCATGCCCCTGCCCAAGCCGCCCGCGAAAAAAGGTGACCTGCTGCGCTCTGCCGATTACGAAGCGCAAGCCGCGCCGCGTGCCGACAAACGTGCGCTGAAAACGCGCAGCGCCGAAGCGCCGGCCCAGGCCACGCTGGAACTGCTGGACACCGCACCACCGGCCACCGCCGCGCGCGCGCCGGCTGCGAAGCCTGCCAAGCAGACCGCGCCTGGGGCGGCCCCAGCCGCTGCGCCCGCGGTGGCTGCACCAGCCACAGGCTACGCACCGCTGGCCCGCACGCCGGCCCCCGCCCCGCGTGCCCGAAAACCGCGCAGCACCGGCCCGGCCAAGCTGTTCGTGCTCGACACCAACGTGCTGATGCACGACCCGATGTCGCTCTTCCGCTTCGAGGAGCACGACGTCTTCCTGCCCATGATCACGCTGGAAGAACTCGACGGCCACAAGAAAGGCATGAGCGAGGTGGCGCGCAGCGTGCGCCAGGTCAGCCGAGAACTCGATGCGCTGGCCGCGCTGGCCACCAAGGACGGGCAGATGGACGCCCAGGCCGGCATCCCCCTGGCCGGCACCGGCCACCGCGATGCCGGCGGCAAGCTCTACTTCCAGACCACCTTCCTCGATTTCAAGCTGCCGCCGGGCCTGCCCCAGGGCAAGGCCGACAACCAGATTCTGGGCGTGGTGCAGAGCCTGCGCGAGCAGCAGCCGGGCCGCGAGATCGTGCTGGTGTCGAAAGACATCAACATGCGCGTGAAGGCGCGCGCCCTGGGCCTGCCCGCCGAAGACTATTTCAACGACAAGACGCTGGAAGACGGCGATCTGCTCTACACCGGCGTGCTGCCGCTGCCGGCCGACTTCTGGGACCGCCATGGCAAGACCATGGAGAGCTGGCAGCAAGGTGGCCACACCTACTACCGCATCAGCGGGCCGCTGGTGCCGGCGCTGATGATCAACCAGTTCGTCTTCCTGGAAGTGCCGGGCGCGCCCTCGCTCTACGCGCGTGTGGCCGAGATCACTGGCAAGACCGCGGTGCTGAAGACGCTGCGCGACTACACGCACGGCAAGAACTCGGTGTGGGGCGTGACGGCGCGCAACCGCGAACAGAACTTCGCGCTCAACCTGCTGATGGACCCGGAGTGCGACTTCATCACCCTCACCGGCACCGCCGGCACGGGCAAGACGCTGATGACCCTGGCCTCGGGCCTGAGCCAGGTGCTGGACGAGCGCCGCTACAGCGAGATCATCGTCACGCGCGTGACGGTGCCTGTGGGTGACGACATCGGCTTTTTGCCCGGCAACGAAGAAGAGAAGATGGGCCCCTGGATGGGCGCGCTCGACGACAACCTGGAGGTGCTGGCGCGCAGCGACGGCAGCGCCGGCGAGTGGGGCCGCGCGGCCACCAACGATCTCGTGCGCAGCAAGATCAAGATCAAGAGCCTGAACTTCATGCGCGGGCGCACCTTCCTGAACAAGTTCGTCATCATCGACGAGGCGCAGAACCTCACGCCCAAGCAGATGAAGACGCTGATCACGCGCGCCGGCCCCGGCACGAAGATCGTGTGCCTGGGTAACCTGGCGCAGATCGACACGCCCTACCTCACCGAAGGCAGCAGCGGCCTGACCTACGCGGTCGACCGCTTCAAGGGCTGGCCACACGGCGGCCACGTGACGCTGGCGCGCGGCGAACGTTCGCGGCTGGCCGATTTCGCGTCGGACGTGTTGTGAACCCGGCGGGGCGGCTCACCCGGGCCACCCTGCTGGCCGCCTTGCTGCTCACGCTGCTGCTCGGCGCCTGTGCCACGCTGCCGCCCGCTGCGGGCACCCCGCGCGCGCAGGTGCTGCAGCTGTGGGGCCCGCCCACGGCCGAATACGCGCTGCCCGCCGGCGTGCAACGCCTGGAGTACGCCAGCGGCCCCTACGGCCGCACGACGTGGATGCTCGATCTCGATGCCGAAGGCCGCCTGCAGCAGGCGCGCCAGGTGCTGAACGAGGCCGAGTTCAACGCCGTGATGGCACAAACGGGCCAACGCGCGGCCGAGGTGCGCCAGCGTCTGGGCACGCCAGGCGAAGTGCGGCCCCTGGGCTGGCGCGGTGGTGAGGTCTGGGGCTGGCGCTATCCCACCAACGACTGTCTGTGGTTCGAGATCAGCTTCAGCGCCGAAGGGCGTGTGCAGGGCGGCGGCTACGGCGCCGACCCGCGCTGCGACACGCCGGCCGACCGCGACTGAGTGGCCGCGCTGGCCTCCGGCGCCGGTTCACGCACCCGCAGGAAACTCGCGAAACGCGGCAGGCCGCTCTCGGTATAGCCGCGGTGGCGGTAGCTCACCACGCTGCCCGGCGGCGGTGGCGCCTCTCGCTCGGCATCGCTGAAGCCCGTACCCAACAGGAACTCACGACCTGCCGGCGTCCTGACGCGCAGCGCGCCCATGCGGCCGGCGTGGCGGCCGCGGCCGGGCACGGCGGCCAGCACCACGGCTTCGGCATCGTGCTCGGGCTTCAGCTTCTGCAGCACCGTGCTGCGGCCGGTGGTGTAGGGCGCGTCGGCGCGGTGCAGCATCAGGCCCTCGCCACCTTCGGCCACCACGCTTTGCAACCAGCGCTGCAGCTCGGCGCGCGTGGCCATGCGGCGCTGCTCCACGGCCTGGAAGTGCGGCGAGTCCACCTCCTGCCCCAGGCTGGCCAGGCGTTCGTAGCGTGCGCTGAAGGTCCCGCTCGCGCCGGGCAGGTCGAAGGCCAGGTAGCAGATGTGCTGCCACTCGGCCTCACGCGGGGTGCCGCGGCGCACGGCGCCCGACAGCGCCGCGAAGCGCCCGCGGCCGGCCCAGAGTTCACCGTCCAGCGCCACCGCCGGCAGGCGTTGCGTGAACCAGGCGGGTGCCGCGATGCGCAAGCCGCTCCGGCTGCGCAGGTGGTGGCCGTCCCAGACGGCGCGCACGCCGTCGTACTTCTCGCTCACGAGGAAGCCGGCGGGGTCGATGTCGGGGTTGGCCTCCACCGCCAGCAGCAGGGCCGGCGGCCGAGGTGCCGCGGCACCCGGCTCGGCCGCGAAGCCGGCCGCTGGCGCGGCCATGAACGCGGCCGCTCGGGCCAGCCAGTGGCGGCGTGTGCAAAGGCTGGGGTGCATGGCGGGCCTCAGGCTGTGGTGAGGCCCTCAGTCTTCCGCCGCAGAACCCGCACCACCATCGCCCGCGCGGGCGCCTGCCGGGGGCCCCCAGCAGAGGGAGCCTGCAGACCCGCGCGCTCAGCGCACCGCGATCAGATCGCGGATCTGCTGCACCGTGCTCGGGTCCTCGATGGTCGTGATGTCGCCGGCCTCGCGGCCTTCGCACACCGCCTGGATCACGCGCCGCAGCATCTTGCCCGAGCGCGTTTTCGGCAACGCCGTCACGAAGCGCACACGCGCCGGGCGTGCCACGGCGCCGAGCTGGCTCTCGACCACCTTCATCAGTTCGCCTTCGAGCTGCAGCGCGCCCTCGGGCGTGGCCGCGCGGGCCGTGTCCTTCAGCGCCACGAAGGCCATGGCCACCTGACCCTTGAGCAGGTCGGCCACGCCCACCACGGCCACCTCGGCCACGGCGGCGTGGCTGGAGAGGCTTTCCTCGATCTCGCGCGTGCCCAGGCGGTGGCCAGCGACGTTGATGACGTCGTCGGTGCGGCCGAGGATGAAAAAGTAGCCGTCGGCGTCGCGGATGCCCCAGTCGAAGGTGCTGTAGACCATCTTGCCCGGCACGCTCTTCCAGTAGGTGTTGACGAAACGCGCGTCGTCGCGCCACACCGTCTGCATGAAGCCTGGTGGCAGCGGGCCTTCGATCACCACCACGCCCTTCTGGTTGGGCTGCGTCAACTCATCGCCGGTCTGCTCGTCGAGCAGCTTCACGTCGTAGCCCGGCATGGCGATGCCCGGGCTGCCGAAGCGGCTCTCCTTGCGTTCCACGCCGTTGGCGATGGTCAGGATGGGCCAGCCGCTTTCGGTCTGCCAGTAGTTGTCGATGATGGGCACGCCCAGGGCGCCCGAGATCCAGCTCGCGGTGGGCTCGTCCAGCGGCTCGCCAGCGAGGAAGAGCGCACGCAGGCTGGTGAGGTCGTGCTTCTTCAGGGCGGCCGGGTCTTGTTTCTTCAGCACGCGCACGGCCGTCGGGGCCGAGAACATCGCCGTCACCTTGTACTTCTCGACCAGGCTCCACCAGATCGCGGCGTCGGGCTCGCCGTTCATGCCGCGGATGGGCAGGCCTTCGTAGAGGATGGTGGCCATGCCGTGCAGCAGCGGGCCGTAGACGATGTAGCTGTGGCCCACCACCCAGCCGATGTCGCTGGTGCTGAAGTAGGTTTCGCCGGGCTTGCCGAGGAAGATCTGTTCCATGCTGGCGGCCAGCGCCACGGCGTAGCCGCCGGTGTCGCGCTGCACGCCCTTGGGCCGGCCGGTGGTGCCGCTGGTGTAGATGGTGTAGCTGATGGCGGTGCTGTCCAGCCACACCACGGGCACCTGCGCGCCGCGGTGCTGCTCGCGCAGCGCGCTGTAGTCGAGGTCGCGGCCTTCGGTCATCGGCATGGGCGCCAGGCCGCGGTTGACCATCAGCACCTGTGGCACCTTGTGGGCCGAGAGCTTCAGCGCTTCATCCAGCAAAGGCTTGTAGGGCACCACCTTGCCAGCGCGGCTGCCCGCATCGGCGCTGACCACCATCACCGGCTCGGCGTCTTCGATGCGGCTGGCCAGGCTGACGCTGGCAAAACCGCCGAACACCACCGAGTGCACGGCGCCAATGCGCGTGCAGGCCAGCATGGCGAACACGGCCTCGGGGATCATGGGCATGTAGATGAGCACGCGGTCGCCCTGCTTCACGCCCTGGGCCTGCAGGATGGCGGCCATGGCCATCACCTCGGCCTGCAGTTCGCGGTAGCTGTAGACGCGCTCCTGCCCGACCTCGGTGCTCACCCACACCAACGCGTTCTGCTCGCCACGCGTGGCAACGTGGCGGTCGACCGCGTTGTGGCACAGGTTGGTGGTGCCGCCCTCGAACCAGCGCGTGAAGGGCGGGTTGTCGTTGTTGCACACGCGCGTGTAGGGCGTGTGCCACTCGATGCGCTGCGCCTGCTCGGCCCAGTAGGCCTCGCGATCGTTGAGTGAACGTTGGTGCAGTTCGGCGTAAGTCGAGCGCTCGGCCATGCGGTGTCTCCAGTTCGTGGCGCGGGGTGGGCCCCGTCGTGACACCGCATTTTCGGCCGCGCGCTTGCGCAGCCCTGACATCGATTCAGGAAACGCGCACCACCACGCGCCCGCGAACCTGCCCGGCCATCAGGCGCTGCGCCGCGGCCGGCGCGTCTTCCAGCGCGATCTCTTCCACCATCGCCTCGAGCAATGCCGGGTCGAGGTCGCGCGCCAGCCGCGCCCAGGCCTGCTCGCGCAGGGCCTGCGAAGCCATCACGCTGTCGACGCCGGCCAGCGTCACGCCGCGCAGGATGAAGGGCATCACCGTGCCGGGCAGGTCGTGGCCCTGGGCCAGGCCGCAGGCGGCCACCACGCCGCCGTAGCGCGTCTGCGCCAGCGCATTGACGAGCGTGTGGCTGCCCACCGCATCCACCACCGCAGCCCAGCGCTCTTTCTGCAGCGGCTTGCCCGGCGCGCTCAGCTCGGCACGGTCGATAACGCCGGCGGCGCCCAGCTTCATCAGGTAGTCGGCCTCGTCCGCTTTGCCCGTGGCGGCGATGACGCGGTGGCCCAGGCGCGCCAGCAGCGCGATGGCCACGCTGCCGACGCCGCCCGTGGCGCCCGTCACCAGCACCTCGCCGGCGCCGGGGGCCAGGCCGTGGCGCTCCAGGGCCAGCACGCACAGCATCGCGGTGTAGCCCGCGGTGCCGATGGCCATGGCCTGGCGGGGTGTGAAGGCGGCGGGCAAGCGCACCAGCCATTCGCCCTTCAGACGGGCGCGCTCGGCCAGGCAGCCCCAATGGGTTTCGCCCACGCCCCAGCCGTTGTGTACGAAGGTGTCACCGGGCTGCCAGGCGGGGTGCTCGCTGGCCAGCACGGTGCCAGCGCCGTCGATGCCCGGCACCATGGGCCACACCCGCACCACGGGCGACTTGTTCGTGAGCGCCAGGCCGTCTTTGTAGTTCAGCGTGGAGTGGCTGGGCTGCACCAGCACCATGCCCGGCCCTGCCGGCGGCAGGCGGCTCTCGTCCAGCGTGGTGACAGCGGCGCGGAAGCCGGCCTCGTCTTTTTCAAGCAGCAGCGCTTTGAACATGGCGTAACAGCGGCAGTGGGGGAGGCTGCGATGCTGCCACGCCGTGCCCCGGGCTGCAGAGCGCCGCCGGGGCCCCGCGCCGGTTGACGCCTGCGCTTGCACTGCTATCCTGACGCGCCGATGCCCCACAGCCCCCAGCCCGCCACCGCCCTGCCCCGCCCCGCGCTGCTGCGCCAGGCGGTGATGCGCCGGGCTGCCTGGGCCGTGCTGTCGCTCGCGGTCTGCGTACCGGCCTGGGCGCAGACGCCACCTGCCCCACCGCCGCCAGCGCCCACAAACGATGCGGTCCTCCACCTGCTGCAGCAAAAAGGGCTGGTGCCGGCGGCGGGCAAGATCGAAGACAGCCCCATCGTCCAGCAGATGCGCGACAGCGCCACCGAGATGGTGCTGACGGCGATGAACTTCCTGGGTGTGCGTTATGTGCGCGGTGGCAACAACGCCGAGCAGGGTTTCGACTGCAGCGGTTTCACGCGTTATGTGTTCGAGCACAGCCTCGGGCTCGTGCTGCCGCGCCGCGCCGACGAGCAGGCCCGCAAGGCCGGCCTCCTGAGCGTCAAGAAGGAAGAACTCAAGCCTGGCGATCTGGTCTTCTTCAACACCATGCGCCGCGCCTTCTCGCACGTGGGCATCTACGTCGGCGAGGGCAAGTTCATCCACGCGCCGCGCGCCGGTGCCGAGGTGCGCATCGAAGACATGCGCCAGGCCTACTGGGCCAAACGTTTCAACGGCGCGCGCCGCGCCGAATTGCCCCCGCCCGAAGCCCCGGCGCCGCGCTGAGCCAAGGCCAGCGGCTGCGCCTGCGGCGACAATCAGGCCCATGGGCGAGAACGTGATTCCTTTGGCCGACCTGCGCTACGCCGCAGCCGTGCCACGCATTCCCGACAGCGGCTTCGACACCGGCGGCCTGCTCGCCGACCGCCTGGGCCGCCCGCTGCGCGACCTGCGCATCAGCGTGACGGACCGCTGCAACTTCCGCTGCAGCTACTGCATGCCGAAGGACGTGTTCGACAGCAACTACAAGTTCCTGCCGCAGAGCAGCCTGCTCAGCTTCGAGGAGATCACGCGCACCGCGCGCCTCTTCGTGGCGCATGGCGTGAGCAAGCTGCGCCTGACCGGCGGCGAGCCGCTGCTGCGCAAGCACATCGAGGTGCTGATCGGCCAACTGGCCGAATTGCGCACGCCCGAAGGTGAGCCGCTGGACATCACGCTCACCACCAACGGCTCGCTGCTGGCGCGCAAGGCCGCCGCGCTGCGCGAAGCCGGCCTGAAGCGCGTGACGGTGAGCCTGGACGCGCTGGACGACGGCATTTTCCGGCGCATGAACGACGTCGATTTCCCCGTGGCCGACGTGCTGCAGGGCATCGAGGCAGCGCTGGCCGCAGGCCTGGCGCCGATCAAGGTCAACATGGTCGTCAAGCGCGGCACCAACTGCCACGAGATCGTGCCGCTGGCGCGCCACGTGCGCGAGCGTTTCGGCCCCGGCGTGGTGTTGCGTTTCATCGAGTACATGGATGTCGGCGCCACCAACGGCTGGCGCATGAACGAGGTGCTGCCCTCGGCCGAGGTGGTGCAGCGCCTGCACGCGGTGTTTCCGCTGGAGCCGATGGAAGCCAGCGCGCCGGGCGAAACCGCCCAGCGCTGGCGCTACCGCGACGGCGGTGGCGAGATCGGCGTCATCAGCAGCGTGACGCAGGCTTTCTGCGGCGATTGCAACCGCGCGCGCCTGTCCACCGAAGGCAAGCTCTTCCTGTGCCTCTTCGCCAGCCGCGGGCACGACCTGCGCGCCCTGCTGCGCGGCGCCCAGGCCGACGGCCAGCCTTACACCGACGCGCAGATCGCCCGCGCCATCGGCCTGGTGTGGAGCGAACGCGAGGACCGTTACTCGCAACAACGCAGCGTCATGCCGGCCGCCCCCGCAGACACGGGCAGCGGCGAGCGCCGCGTTGAGATGCACTACATCGGGGGTTGAGCCGCCGGCCAGCTGTTGTGTCCAAGACAAATGCGGGCGAACCCGTATGAGCGCGCCCCCCAGGCATCCCGTATAACCACACTCAGCGAACCGACACCCCACCAGCAGCACAGGGCGCGGCAGGCTCAGCCTCCGCGCCCTGTGCTGCTTGGAACATTCGTTGCGCTGGTCTTGTCCTCGAACCGCAGCCGAGCCGAAAGCGATGGAACCGTCTCTCATCCGCATGCTGTCCACCGCCGCCGACGACGCGGTGGCCCTCACCGCCCCGGGCCGGCCGGCGCTCAGCCATGGCGGCCTGCGCGCGCTGGTGCAGCGCACGCTGGCCACGCTGAACGGCCTGGGCATCGGCCGCAACGACCGCGTCGCCATCGTGCTGGCCAACGGCCCCGAGATGGCGAGTTGTTTCCTGAGCGCCGCCTGCGGCGTGACCACGGCGCCGCTGAACCCGGCCTATCGCGCCGACGAGTTCGAGTTCTACCTGGCCGACCTGAACGCCAAGGCGCTGATCGTCGAACACGACAGCACTTCACCGGCCATCGAAGTGGCGAAAAAACTCGGCGTGCGCCTGATCGACCTGCACGCCGGCAGCGCGGCCGGCGACTTCACGCTGCAGCCGCGCGATGGCGCCCAGGCCGCGGCCCCAGCAACACAAGGCGGCCTCGCCCAGCCCGACGACATCTCGATGGTGCTGCATACCAGCGGCACCACCTCGCGGCCGAAGATCGTGCCGCTGAGCCAGCGCAACCTCTGCGCCTCGGCCCGCAACATTGCCGCCACGCTGCAGTTCACGCCCGCCGACCGCGGGCTGAACATCATGCCGCTCTTCCACATCCACGGCCTGATCGCCGGCGTGCTGGCGCCGCTGGCCGCGGGCTCGCAGGTCTACTGCACGCCGGGCTTCAACGCGCTGAAGTTCTTCGGGTGGATGGACGAGGCGCAACCCACCTGGTACACGGCCGTGCCCACCATGCACCAGGCCATCTTGAGCCGAGCCGGCAAGAACACCGAGGTCATCGCGCGCCACCCGCTGCGTTTCATCCGCAGCAGCAGCAGCAGCATGCCGCCGCAGGTGATCCGCGAGCTGGAGGACGTCTTCAAGGCGCCGCTGATCGAGAGCTACGGCATGACCGAAGCCTGCCACCAGATGGCCAGCAACCCGCTGCCCCCGGCCGTGCGCAAGCCCGGCAGTGTGGGCCTGGCCGCGGGGCCCGAGGTGGCCATCATGGCCGACGACGGCACGCTGCTGCCACGCGGTGAAATCGGCGAGATCGTCATCCGTGGCGACAACGTCACCGCCGGCTACGAGAGCAATCCCAAGGCCAACGCCGAGGCCTACACGCACGGCTGGTTCCGCACCGGCGACCAGGGCGTGATGGACGCCGAGGGTTATGTCAGCCTCACCGGCCGGCTCAAAGAGATCATCAACCGCGGCGGCGAAAAGGTCAGCCCGCGCGAGGTGGACGAGATCCTGATGGACCACCCTGCCGTGGCCCAGGTGGTGTGTTTCGGCATGCCCCACCCCAAACTCGGTGAAGAGGTGGCGGCGGCCGTGGTGCTGCGCGAAGGCCAGGCCGCCACCGAACGTGAATTGCAAGACTTCGTCGGCCAGCGCGCCGCCGATTTCAAGGTGCCCAAGAAGATCCTGCTGCTGGAAGAGATCCCCAAAGGCGCCACCGGCAAGCTGCAACGCATCGGCCTGGCGGCCAAGCTCGGCCTGGCCTGAACCTTCTGAAGTTGTTCGAGATGAAGCTGTACTTGTTTTCCCTTCGTTCGCCGCCCATGACCTGAACCCCAGGCAGGTGGTGTTTCTTCTGCATGTGACTTCCCTCTGAATCTAGGAGACGACATGAGTAGGACCGCAACCCGCAGTACCTTGTTCAACCCGGCCCACGCGGCCCAAAGCGCCCCCCATGCGCTGATCGCGGCGCGCACGCGCCGTGCGCTGCGTGCCACGCAACGTGTCAAGCAGGCCTGCATCGGCTTGCTGCTCGGCGCCACGGCCTTGCTGGCCACTCCCTGGGCTCGCGCCTGGGAACCGGCCAAGCCCGTGGAGTTCGTGGTGCCGGCCGGCACCGGCGGCGGCGCCGACCAGATGGCCCGCTTCATCCAGGGCGTCGTGGCCAAGAACAAGCTGATGAACCAGCCCATCGTGGTCGTGAACCGCTCGGGCGGCGCCGGTGCCGAGGGTTTCCTTGACGTCAAGGGCGACAAGGGCAACCCACACAAGATCATCATCACGCTGAGCAACCTGTTCACCACGCCGCTGGCGACCGGGGTGCCCTTCAACTGGCGCGACATGACGCCGGTCAGCATGCTGGCGCTCGACCAGTTCGTGCTGTGGGTCAACGAAGAATCGCCGCACAAGACGCCCAAGCAGTTCTTCGACGCGCTGAAGGCCGGCCCCGACCGCGGCCTCAAGATGGGCGGCACCGGCAGCAAGCAGGAAGACCAGATCATCACCGTGCTGCTGGAGAAGGCCGCCGGCAAGAAGATCACCTACATCCCCTTCAAGGGTGGCGGTGACGTGGCGGTGCAACTCGTGGGCAAACACATCGACGCCACGGTGAACAACCCCATCGAGGCCGAGAGCCACTGGCGTGCCGGCAAGCTGCGCCCGCTGTGCGTGTTCGACAAGGTCAAGATGCCCTACCCGAACAAGCTCACGGCCACGCTGGCCTGGGCCGACATCCCGCCGTGTTCGTCCGCCGGCATCCCGGCCGACTACGTGATGCTGCGCGGCATCTTCATGCCGCCGGGCGTGACGCCCGAGCAGCAGAAGTTCTACGTCGACCTGATGGCCAAGGTGCGTGCGCTGCCCGAGTGGAAAGAGTTCATGAACAAGGGCGCCTTCAACCAGACGGCGCTCAGCGGCCAGGCCTACTTCGACTGGCTGGGCAAGAACGAGCAGATGCACCGCGAGCTGATGCGCGAAGCCGGTTTCCTGGCGCGCTGAGGCGAACATGCAAGAGACCCCCAACACCGGCGACGCCATCGGCGTCCGCTGGCCGGAGCTGCTCGTCGCCTTGTTCCTGCTGGCATTGGGCGTGGTGGTCATCGTCGACAGCCTGCGCGTGGGCACGGGCTGGGCCGACGATGGCCCGCAGTCGGGCTATTTCCCCTTCTACATCGGCCTGGCGCTGGCTGCGGCCAGCGGCTGGACGGCCTTCAAGCAGCTGCGCCGCTGGCGCTCGGTGGAGGTGTTCGCCGAGCGCGAGCAGCTGCGCAGCGTGCTGGCCATCCTGCTGCCGATGACGGTGTACGTGGCGGGCGTGGCCTACCTCGGCATCTACGTCTCGTCTTTCGTGCTCATCGGCTACTTCATGCTGCGCCACGGCAAGCACGGCTGGCCGCTGACGCTGGGGGTCTCGGCCGGCGTGCCCGCCTTCTTCTACGGCGTGTTCGAACGCTGGTTCCTGGTGCCGCTGCCCAAGGGCCCGCTCGAAGCATTGATCGGGGTGGCCTGACATGGACGAAATCCAGAGCCTGATGCAGGGTTTCGGCGTCGCGCTGACCTGGCAGAACCTCGTGTTCATGCTGGTGGGCATCACGCTGGGCGTGCTGATCGGCGTGCTGCCCGGCCTGGGCGGCGCCAACGGCGTGGCCATCCTGCTGCCGCTGACCTTCAGCATGAACCCCACCTCGGCCATCATCATGCTGAGCTGCATCTACTGGGGTGCGCTGTTCGGCGGGGCCATCACGTCGATCCTGTTCAACATCCCCGGTGAACCCTGGAGCGTGGCCACCACCTTCGACGGCTACCCGATGGCGCAGCAGGGCCGCGCGGCACAAGCACTCACGGCGGCTTTCACCAGCAGCTTCGTGGGCGCCATCTTCGCGGTGCTGCTCATCACCTTTCTCGCGCCTTTGCTGGCGAAGTTCGCGTTGAAGTTCGGGCCGGCGGAGTTCTTCGCGGTGCAGTTGCTGACTTTCTGCAGCTTCGTGGGCATGAGCAAGGAGCCGCCGGCCAAGACCATCGCCGCGATGATGCTGGGTTTCGCGCTGGCCGCCGTTGGCCTGGACGCGGTGACCGGCACGCTGCGCATGACCTTCGACGTGCCCGAGCTGCTCAAGGGCTTCGACTTCCTCATCGCGGTGATCGGGCTCTTCGGCATCGGCGAGATCTTGCTCACCATGGAAGAAGGCCTGTCCTTCAAGGGCAAGAGCGCGAAGATCAACTTCAAGGTCGTCTGGCAGACCTGGGGCGAACTGATCAAGCACTGGAAGCTCTTCCTGCGCAGCGTGGCCGTGGGCTGCTGGATGGGCATCACGCCCGGCGGCGCCACGCCGGCCAGCTTCATGAGCTACGGCATGGCACGCCGCATGTCGAAGGAGCCCAACGAGTTCGGCAAGGGCCGCATCGAAGGTGTGGTGGCGCCCGAGACCGCGGCCCACGCCGCGGGCACCAGCGCACTGCTGCCGATGCTGACGCTCGGCATCCCCGGCTCGCCCACCGCGGCGGTGCTGCTGGGCGGCCTGCTGATCTGGGGCCTGCAGCCCGGGCCCATGCTCTTCGTCGAACAGAAAGAGTTCGTCTGGGGCCTGATCGCCAGCATGTACATCGGCAACATCGTGGGCCTGATCGTCGTGCTGACCACGGTGCCCTGGTGGGCCGCCATCCTGCGCATCCCCTTCTCCATCATCGGGCCGGTGATCATCGTCATCTGTGCCATCGGCGCCTACACGGTGCACAGCTCGATGTTCGACGTCATCCTGATGCTGGTCTTCGGCGTGCTGGGTTACCTGTTCAAGAAGCTGAAGTACCCGATGGCACCGCTGGTGCTGGCGCTGGTGCTGGGCGACATGGCAGAAAGCAGCTTCCGCCAGTCCATGCTGATCAGCCAGGGCTCGCTGGGCATCTTCTGGAGCAACCCACTGGCCGGCAGCATCACGACGCTGGCGCTGTTGATGCTGGTGTGGCCGATGATCGGGGCCTTGAAAAACTACTACCGAGCGCGTGAAGGCGCGCAGAAGGCCGTGACATGAAGATCGCAGTGGTGGGCGCCGGCGCCATCGGGGGCTACCTCGGTGCGCGGCTGGCGCGTTCGGGGCAGGAAGTCACCTTCATCGCCCGCAACCGCAACCTGGAAGCCATCAACGCGCAGGGCTTCAAGTTGATATTGGAGGACGGCAGCGAAGAGCACACGCCCGCAGGCCCCCAGCTGCGCGCCGTGCAGCGCTACGCCGAGGCTGGCCCGCAAGACGTGGTGCTGATCACCGTGAAGGCACACCAGGTCAAAGACCTGCTGCCCGACCTGCGCGGCCTGTTCGGCCCGCAGACCATCGTGGTCACCATGATCAACGGCGTGCCCTGGTGGTACTTCCACAAGCTGGCCGGCCCCTACGAAGGCCGTTGCCTGGAGAGCCTGGACCCGGGTGGCTTGATCGCCGCGAACATCGAGCCCGAACGCATCATCGGCAGCGTGGTCTACCCGGCCAGCGAGCTGGTAGCGCCGGGCGTGGTGAAGCTGATCGAGGGCAACCGCTTCAGCCTGGGCGAACTGGATGGCAGCCGCAGCGAACGCATCGAGGCCTTGAGCAAGGCCATGATGGGCGCGGGCTTCAAAAGCCCGGTCTCGCGCGACATCCGCAGCGAGATCTGGGTCAAGCTCTGGGGCAACCTCACCTTCAACCCGATCTCGGCGCTGACGCACGCCACGCTGGAAGACATCTGCCGCTACGGACCCACGCGCGAGCTGGCCGCGGCCATGATGCGCGAGGCCCAAGCCGTGGGCGAGAAGCTCGGCGTGGCCTTCAAGATCAGCCTGGAGCAACGCATCGCCGGCGCGGAAGCGGTGGGCGCGCACAAGACCAGCATGCTGCAGGACGTGGAGAACGGCCGTGCACTCGAGCTGGAGGCACTGGTGGGCTCGGTGGTGGAACTGGGCCGCATCACCGAGACGCCCACCCCGGTGATCAGCGCCATGCACGCCACCGTCAGCCTGCTGCAGCGCACGCTGGCAGCGCAGCAAGGGCGGCTGAAGGTGCAGGCCTCGGCCTGAGTTCCTGCAGCTCCCTCGGTGGGGTTCAGGCCGCCGGCTTGGCGTCGTCCAAGGCCGGCGTGGTGATCTCGCCCGGGATGCCCTTGCGCGCAAACAGCGTGTAGACCGTGGGCACCACGAAGATGGTGAGCAGCGTGCCCACCGTCATGCCGCCCACGATCACCCAGCCGATCTGCTGGCGACTCTCGGCCCCTGCCCCGCTGGCCAATGCGAGCGGCAACGCGCCCAACACCATCGCGCCAGTGGTCATCAGGATGGGCCGCAGGCGCAGCGCGCTGGCCTCCGTCACGGCCTGCATCACGCTGCGGCCTTGCTGGCGCAACTGGTTGCTGAACTCCACGATCAGGATGCCGTGCTTGGTGATCAGGCCAATCAGCGTGATCAGGCCGATCTGCGAAAACACGTTGAGCGTGCCGCCCGTCAGCTGCATGGCCGCGAAGGCGCCCACCATGCTCAAGGGCACCGCCAGCAGGATGACGAAGGGGTCGATGAAGCTTTCGAACTGCGCAGCCAGCACCAGGAAGATGAACAGCAACGCCAGCACGAAGACCAGGCCCAAAGCGCCCGAGCTCGACTTGAACTCGCGGCTGACGCCGTTGAGCTCGGTGGCATAGCCCTGCGGCAGCAGGCGCGCCGCGGTCTCGTCCATGAACCTCAGCGCCTCGCCCTGCGTGTAGCCGGGCGCGAGGTCGGCCGTGAGGCTGACGCTGCGTCGCTGGTTGAAGTGGTTCAGCTCGCGCGGGCTCACGGCCTCGCGCACCTTCACCAGGCTGGACAGCGGCACCATGGTGTCGTTGCGGCCGCGCACGAAGATCTTCTCGATGTCTTCGGGCGTGGTGCGGCCTGCGGCTTCGGTTTGCACCAGCACGTCGTACTGTTCGGCATCGCGCTTGTAGCGTGTGACGACGCGGCCGCCGAGCATGGTTTCCACCGTGCGCGCCACCGTGTCCACGCCGATGCCGAGATCGGCGGCGCGGGCGCGGTCGACGTCCATGAAGACCTCTGGTTTGTTCAGCTGCAGGTCGCTGTCGGGCTGCACGATGCCGGGGTTCTTCTGCATCTCGGCGATGAACTGCTGTGCCACGCGCGCCATGTTGGCGTAGCTGTCGCCGCTGACCAGCACCACGTTGAGCCCGCGGTCGCGAAAGCCCTGCCCCAGGCTGGCCGGGGTGACGGGGAAGGCGCTCACCCCCGGCAGCGCGCCCAGCTTGGGCAGCATGTCGCGCTGCAGCTCGCGCGTGCTGCGTGTGCGCTCCTCCCAGTCCACCGTGCGCATCACGCCGAAGGCGGTGCTCACCTGGCCGCCGCCCACGAAGAAGAAACGGCGGTCGAACTCCGGGTACTGGCTGCCGATGTTCTCGATGGCGTCCAAGTAACGCGCGGTGTATTCCAGCGTCGCACCGTCAGGCGCGCGGATGGGCATGGCGATCACGCCGCGGTCTTCATAGGGCGCCAGTTCGCTCTTGGTGATGCTGAACAGCCACCAGCTAGTGCCCGCGCTGGCCAGCATCAGGCCCACGATCAGCCAGCGGCGCTGCAGCGTCCAGCCCAGCGCGCGGGCGTAGCCGGCCGACAGACCGGTGAGCAGCCGCTCCATGAAGCGGTCGAAACGGCCGGGCTCGGGCACGTGGCGCAGCAGCTTGCTGCACATCATGGGTGTGAGGGTCAGCGCGACGAAGCCGCTGACCAGCACCGCGCCCGCCAGCGTCAGCGCGAACTCGCCCACCAAGCGCCCGGTGCGCCCGGGCGTGAAGGCCAGCGGCGCGAACACCGCGGCCAGCGTCAGCGTCATCGCGATCACCGCGAAGCTGATCTCGCGGATGCCCTTGATCGCCGCCTGGAAGGGCGCCATGCCTTCTTCGATATGGCGGTAGATGTTCTCCAGCACCACGATGGCGTCGTCCACCACCAGGCCGATGGCCAGCACCAGCGCCAGCAAGGTGAGCGTGTTGATGGTGAAGCCGGCCAGCGCGATGAGCGAAAACGCGCCGATCAGGCTGACCGGGATGGTGACCAGCGGGATGACCGAAGCGCGCAGCGTGCGCAGGAAGACGAAGACGACCAGTGCCACGAGCACCACGGCCTCGATGACGGTGGTGTAGACGGCCTGGATGCTGCGGTCGATGAAGACCGAGTTGTCGTTGGCCTGCACCACCGTCACGCTGGGCGGCAGGTCGCGCTGGATCTGCGGCATCAGCGCCTTCACGCCGGCGGCCACCTCCAGCGGGTTGGCGGTGGCATTGCGGATCACGCCGGTGCTGATGCTGGGCACGCCGTTCAGGCGCACGCGGCTGCGTTCGCTGGCGGCGGCCTCTTCCACACGCGCGACGTCGCGCAGCCGCACGGTGTAGCCGCCCACGGTGCGCAAGGCGACCTGGTTGAACTCGGCCACGGTGTTGAGGTCGGTGCGCGCGGTGACGCTGAACTCGCGCTGCTGGCTCTCGATGCGGCCGGCCGGCACCTCCAGGTTCTGTCGGCGCAGCGCGTCTTCCACGTCCTGCACCGTCAACTTGTACGCGGCCAGCCTGTCGGGGTCGATCCACACACGCATCGCGAAGCGCCGGTCGCCGCCGACCTGCACATCGGCCACGCCGGGCACGGTCTGCAGGCGCGGTTTCACCACGCGGTTGATGAGATCGGTGAGCTCCAGCGGGCCCATGGTTTCGCTGGTGTAGGCCAGCCAGATGGTGGGCGTGGCGTCGGCCTCGACCTTGCTGATCACCGGCTCGTCCACGGCGTCGGGCAGGCGGCCTCGCACCCGCGCGACACGGTCGCGCACCTCGGCGGCGGCGGTGTCGGGGTCTTTGCTGAGGCGGAAACGCACCGTGATCTGGCTGCTCTCGGTGCGCGAGATCGAGGTCATGATGTCCACGCCATCGATGCCCGCGATGCTGTCCTCCAGCGGCTTCGTGACCTGGCTCTCGATCACCTCGCTGGACGCGCCTTGCAACCGCGTGCTGACGTTGACCAGCGGCTCGTCGATGCGCGGGTATTCGCGCACCGTCAGCTCCTGGAAGGACACCAGCCCCACCAGCACCAGCAGCAGCGACATCACGCAGGCCAGCACCGGCCGGCGGATGGAGGTTTCCGAGAGCTTCATGCGCCCTTCCCCGGCTGGGCGCCCGAAGCTGGTCTGGAGGCGGCGCCGGCTGCAGCCCCCGATGCCGGCCGCACCGGCGCACCTGCGCGGCTGAGGTCGATCACACGCACCGGCACGGCCTCACCGCGCAGCAGCCGCGAGTGGCCGGCGGTCACCACCAGTTCACCGGGCTGCAGGCCTTCCAGCACCTCAACACGGCCAGGCAGGCGCAGGCCCAGCCGGGCCTCGACCCGGCGCGCCACCTTCTTGCCGTCGGCGCCGTCGACCACCTTGAAGAGCAGTTGCTTGCCGCCGAAAGGCACCAGCGCCTCTTCGGGGACCACCACCGCGCCTTCACGCACCGCGAACACCACACGCTGCCGCGCGAACATGCCGGGCTTGAGCAAGGCGCCGGGGTTGGCCACCTGGGCCAGCACTTGCAGCGCGCGGCCGTTGGGGTCCACCACCGAATCGATGGCCTGCACGCGGCCCTGGAAGCTGCGACCGGGCAGCGCGTCCACCGCCACGTCCACGGCCTGGCCAGGGCGCAGGCGGTCGATCACGCGTTCTGGCAGAGCGAACTGCACCTTCATCGAACCCAGGTCTTCCAGGTTCACGAGGTCGGCGCCGTCTTTCACGTAGTCGCCCACGTCCACCAGGCCGATGCCAGCCGTGGCATCGAAAGGCGCCAGCACCTTCAGGCGCGCCAGCTGCGCGCGCGAAAGCGCCACCTGGGCCTCGGCCACGTCCAGCGCGGCCTGGTTCTGGTCGACGGCGCTCTGGCTTACGAAGCCTTGGCCCAGCAGCTCGCGGCTGCGCTGCAGGTTGGTGCGGGCGATGGCCGCCTGGGCCTCGCTCTGCTTCAGCTGCGCCTGCTGCAATGTGTCGTCCAGCTGCACCAGCAGCTGGCCGCGCTTGACGCGCTGACCATCGCGGAAGCCGAGCTTCACGATGCGGCCGCTGAGCTCGGGCCGAAGCATCACGCCCTGGTTCGAACGCAGCGAACCGACGGCGCTGACCTCGTCGGTGAGCGTCGTGCGCTGCGCCGCGGCCACCTCCACCGCGGCCGGGCCGCCAGGGCCACCACCGGGCCTCGCACCCGGCGCACCAGGTGCCCCCTGGGCGGCCGGCGTTGCGGTTTTTTGAGGGGCGGCGTTCTGCCACCACCAGGCCAGGCCACCAGCGGCCACCAGGCCCACCACGGCCACGGCCGTATGCAATGTCTTCACAGGAGTCTCGGGTGCTGTAAGCAACCGGGGACTTTAGCTTTATCGGCCCTGCAGCGCCCGGGGGGCGCCTGGCCTCAACGCGCCAGCGAGTCCACGCCCTGGTTGGCCAGGCGGTCGGCGCGTTCATTGCCGGGGTCGCCGGCATGGCCCTTGACCCAGCGCCACTCCACCTGGTGCGCGGCGTTCAACGCATCCAGCCGCTGCCAGAGCTCGACGTTTTTCACCGGCTTCTTGTCGGCCGTGGTCCAGCCGCGTTTTTTCCAGCCGTGGATCCAGGTGGTGATGCCATCCTTCACGTAGCTGCTGTCGGTGTAGATGATCACCCTGCACCGGGTCTTCAGCGAGGCCAGCGCCTCGATCACCGCGGTGAGCTCCATGCGGTTGTTGGTGGTGAGCGGCTCACCGCCGAACATCTCTTTTTCATGGGCGCCGCTGCGCAGCCACGCCCCCCAGCCACCGGGGCCAGGGTTGCCGCGGCAGGCGCCGTCGGCGTAAATCAGCACTTCAGTCATCGCTCGGTTTCTTGTTCGGGTGCCCGGCCCAGGACGGACGAGCACACCGGGGCGCGCATTGTGGCCGGGTCGCGCCGCGCGACGACGGCCGGTGCAGCATGGGCCTTGCGCTTGTCTTGGCGTGCCAGCCCCACCAGCCGCATGCCGCGCACACGCTTGACGGCCACCACGAAGTACACGCTGCCCAGCACCGGCCACCAACGGTCGCCGACACGGTCCATCCACTCGAAGCGGTCCAGCCATTTCTGGCTGTGGAAGGGCGGCCGCCAGCAGCCGAAGCGCCCGGCCTCGACCTCGAAGCCCAGCAGCCGCAGCCAGTCGCGCAGCCGCCAGTAGCCGATGAACTCGCCAGCGCGCGGCAGGTAGAGGCTGCTCTGCCGGCCCAGCCCAAGCCCGCGTTTCATGCGGCCGGCGCGCTGGCGCAGGCCCCAGAGGCTGGCCGGGTTGAAGCCGGCGATGACGACGCGGCCCTCGGGCACCAGCACACGCTCCACCTCGCGCAGCGTGTGGTGCGGGTCGCGCGCCAGCTCCAGCGCGTGCGGCAGCACCACGAGGTCGATGCTGTTGTCAGGGAAAGGCAGCGCGTCGAACTCGCAGTGCAGCGCCACGGGCTCGTGGCCGGCCTGTGTGGTGAGCAGGCTGTCATCGACCGGCGGCACATCGAGCGCAAAGTCGTCCGGCACGTGCATTGAATCGCTGGCCACCCAGCGGTGCGGCATGCGGTTGGCACGCAGGCCGTCGAGTTCTGGCAGGCCCAATTGCAGCGCGTGAAAGCCGAAGGCGTCGGTCACTGCGTGGTCCAATCGCTCCTGTTCCCACGCCAGCAGGTAGTGCCCCGGCGCGGTCCGCAGCCAGGCCCCCAACTCTAGAATCGACTCGTCTCGCGTCATGAATCTTTCAGCGCTGCCCGCCTTCGCCGACAACTACATCTGGATGCTTCACGACGGCACGCAGGCCGTGGTGGTGGACCCGGGCGACGCGGCACCGGTGATGCAGGCGCTTGACGCACAAGGCCTGCAGCTCGCGGGCATTCTAGTGACGCACCACCACCCCGATCACACCGGCGGCATCGAGGCTTTGCGCCCGCGGCTGCAGGGGCCGGTGTGGGGCCCGGCGCGTGAACGCATCCCGGCGCCCTTCACCCCATTGGCCGACGGCGAACGCATCTCCGTGCTCGGCCTGACGTTTGAAGTGCTCGACGTGCCCGGCCACACCGCCGGACACATCGCTTACGTGCAGCAGGGCGGTGGCGAGACGCCGCTGCTCTTCTGCGGTGACACGCTCTTTTCCGCCGGCTGCGGCCGCCTTTTCGAAGGCACGCCGGCGCAGATGCACCACTCGCTTTCGCGCCTGGCATCGCTGCCTGCCGGCACGCAGGTGTGCTGCACCCACGAATACACGCTGTCGAACCTGAAATTTGCCGCCGCCGTGGAACCTGACAACGCCGAACGAGCTCAGTACCAGGCGCGGTGCGAAGCGCTGCGCGCACGGGGCCAACCCACGCTGCCTTCCAGCATCGGCCTGGAACGCCAGATCAACCCCTTCCTGCGCTGCGAGGTGCCTGCCGTGGTGAACGCGGCGCGTGCCGAAGGTGCGGCCAACGACGCTGCGGTCAGCGTGCTGGCCGCCCTGCGCGAATGGAAGAACCGTTTTCGATGATGACCTTCAAGCCCACCTGCCTGCCCCTGCTCGCTGCGGCGCTGCTGCTCTCGGCCTGCGCCTCGCTCGTGCCGCCCCTGGCCGAGACACCGCCCCCTGCAGCCCCCGAACCCGCGCCCATCGTGGCCACGCCCGTGCCCCTGCCACCGCCAGCCCCGGCCGCCAGCGGCCCGCTGCTGGCCGAGAGCGGCCCGCTGGCCCCCCTGCCCCCGCCCACCACGGGCCGCATCGAGAGCACGCAGGACAGCGAGCGTGGCGACCTCTGGGAACGTGTGCGCGGCGGCTTTGCGATGGCCGACATCGACAACGATCTCGTGCGCAAGTGGGAGAACTGGTACGCCCGCGACCCGGCCTACGTCACGCGCATGACCACGCGCGGCGGCCGCTACCTCTTCCACATCGTCGAGGAAGTGCAGCGCCGCGGCCTGCCCACCGAGCTGGCGCTGCTGCCCTTCATCGAGAGCGCCTTCAACCCGCAGGCGCAATCGCACGCACGCGCCATGGGCATGTGGCAGTTCATGCCGGCCACGGGCAAAGACTTCGAGCTGCGCCAGAACCTCTTCCGCGACGACCGCCGCGACGTGCTGGCCAGCACGCGCGCCGCGCTCGATTATCTGGAACGCCTCAACGGCATGTTCAGCGACTGGCACCTCGCGCTGGCGGCCTACAACTGGGGCCAGGGCAATGTCTCGCGCGCCATCGAGCGCAACCGCCGCAGTGGCAAGGTGGCCGACTACCTCTCGCTGCGCATGCCGCTGGAAACCCGAGAGTACGTGCCCAAGCTCCAGGCCGTGAAGAACATCGTGCTGCGCCCCGAGGCTTTCGGCCTGAACCTGCCGCCGCTGGAAAACCACCCGTTCTTCCTCAGCGTGCCCATCGAGCGCGACATCGACGTGGCCCTGGCCGCTGAGCTGGCGGGGTTGGAGCTGGAAGAGTTCGAGCAGCTCAACCCGCAGATGAACAAGCCCGTGATCCTGGCCGCGGGCACGCCGCAGGTGCTGCTGCCCTACGACAACGCCAACCGCTTCGTGCGTGGGCTGCAGGCCCACCGGGGCGCGCTGGCCACCTGGACAGCCTGGGTGGCCCCGCGCACGCTCAAACCCGCCGACGCCGCGCGCCTCATCGGCATGAGCGAAGACGAGTTGCGCCAGGCCAACCGCATCCCGAAGGGCATGCTGGTGAAGGCCGGATCGACGCTGCTGGTGCCGCGCGACGAAGGCGACGACGACGTGGCCGAGCACATCGCGCACAACGGCCTGCTGGCCCTGACGCCCGAAGGCCGGCCCATGCGCAAGATCCGCTTCAAGGCCGGCCGCAAGGGCGACAGCGTGGCCGCTGTGGCCCGCCGCTACCGGGTGAGCCCGGCCCAGGTGGCGCAGTGGAACGGTGTCGGCAGCCAGGCGCGCTTCAAGGCCGGGCAGACCATCACGGTGGAAGTGCGCGCCGCGCCCACGCGCCGCGCAGTTGCCAGCGGCGGCAAAAAACCCGCGGTCGCAGCCGCCAAGGGCCCACGCAAGCCGACCCGCGCTGCGAAGGCCGCGCCTTCGGGCAAATCGGCCAAGTCCAGCAAGACCGCCACGAAAACGGCCGCCAAGAGCGTGGCCAACCGCCCGGGCACGGCCGCCGCCGGCCCGCGCAAGCCGCCGGTGGCTTCGGCGAAGCACCCGGCGCGCTGAACCCGGCTCAGCCGAGAAAGTCGCGCTTGCCGATCTCCACACCGGCCTGGCGCAAGAGCGCGTAGGTCATGCTGGCGTGGAAATACAGGTTGGGCAGCACGAAGTGCTTGAGGTAGCCCTCGCCGGTGAAGCGCAGCGGGTCGCCACTGCGCATGGGCAGCACGATCTCCTTGTCTTCGGTGCCGTCGATCTGCGCGGCGCTGAAGCTCTCGACGAAGGCGATGGCCTTGCGGATCCGCGCGCGAAGTTCGTCGAGCGTGGCTTCGGTGTCGTCCCACTTCGGCACTTCTTGCCCGGCCAGGCGCGCCATGCAGCCCTTCACGCCGTCGGTGGCGATCTGGATCTGCCGCGTGAAGGGCAGCATGTCGGGCGCCAGGCGCAGCGTGAGGTAGTTGTTGGGGTCGAACTTGCGCGCTTCGGCATGGGCCTGCGCCTTGTCCAGCCAGACCAGCATGGCGGCGAAAGTGCGCAGGAATAGCGGCGCGCTGGCCGAATGCATGGTGATGCTCATGGGGTGGGTCTCCAGGTTCAAGGTGCCCCTTGGGCACCGATGCAACGCATGCTAGCCCCGCCACGCGCAAGCCGTCGGCGCAGCCCCTGAAACGGGCAGAATCGACGGCATCGCTGCCATGAACATCATCATCCTCGACGACTACCAGGACGCCGTGCGCAAGCTCGATTGCGCCAAGCTCCTGGAACCGCTGAACGCCAAGGTCTTCACCAACACCGTCAAGGGCATCGGCCAGCTCAGCGTGCGGCTGCGTGATGCCGACGTGCTGGTGCTCATCCGCGAACGCACGCACTTCCCGAAGGCGCTGCTGGAGAAGCTGCCGCGCCTGAAGCTCATCTCGCAGACCGGCCGCGTGGGCAGCCACATCGACGTGCCCACCTGCACACGCATGGGCATCGCGGTGGCCGAGGGCGTGGGCTCGCCGGTGGCGCCGGCCGAGCTGACCTGGGCGCTGATCATGGCCAGCATGCGGCGGCTGCCGCAGTACATCGGCAACCTCAAGCACGGCGCCTGGCAGCAGAGCGGGTTGAAGGCGGCTTCGATGCCGCCGAACTTCGCCATCGGCATGGTGCTGCGCGGCAAGACCCTGGGCATCTGGGGCTACGGCAAGATCGGCCAGATGGTGGCCGGCTATGGCAAAGCCTTTGGCATGCAGGTGCAGGTGTGGGGCAGCGAAAACTCACGCGCCCGCGCCGTGGCCGATGGCTACACCGCCGCCGAAAGCTGCGAAGCCTTCTTCGAGACCTGCGACGTGCTCAGCCTGCACCTGCGCCTGAGCGACGCCACGCGCGGCATCGTGCGGCTGGACGCGCTCAGCCGCATGAAGCCGACGGCGCTGATCGTCAACACCTCGCGCGCCGAGCTCATCGAAGACAACGCGCTGGTGGCGGCCCTGAACCGCGGCCGCCCCGGCATGGCCGCGGTGGACGTGTTCGAGAGCGAGCCCATCCTGCAAGGCCACCCGCTGCTGCGCCTGGAAAACGCGGTCTGCACGCCGCACCTGGGTTATGTGGAGCAGGACAGCTACGAAACCTACTTCGGCGCGGCCTTCCGCAACGTCATCAACTTCATCAACAACGAGCCCACCAACCTGGTGAACCCGGAAGCCTTGAAGGTGCTGCGCTGACGTGACCGCACCCTGGGTCTCGGCCAGCCGTGCCCTGATGGCCGGCAACTTCGCCATCGGCTGCGGTGTGATGGTGGTGGCCGGCTCGCTGAACGATCTCTCGGCCTCGCTGCAGGTCTCGGCCGCGGTGGCCGGGCAGCTCATCACGGCCGGCGCCGTGGCCATGGGGCTGGGCGCGCCGCTGCTGGTGGCGGTGCTGGCGCGTTTCGACCGCCGCTGGCTGCTGACGGCCGCGCTGCTGTGGTTCGCCGCGGGCCACGCCCTTTCGGCGCTGATGCCGCACTACGCCGCTCTGCTTCCAGTGCGTGCGCTGGCCGTGCTGGGCGCCGCGGTCTTCACGCCGCAGGCCGCCGCGGCCATCAACGTCCTGGCCCCGCCCGAGCAGCGCGGGCGCGCCATCACCACGGTGTTTCTCGGCTGGTCACTCAGTTCGGTGCTGGGCATGCCCATGCACAGCTTCATCGGCGAGGCCGCGGGCTGGCGCTGGGCCTTTGCGATGGTGGCACTGCTGTCCACCGCCGCCGCCTGGGGCGTGTGGCGCACCGTGCCCGAAGGCGTGAAGCCGCCCACGCTGAACTGGGCCAGTTGGGGCCGCGTGCTCACGCACCCGCTGCTGATGGGCATGGTGGGCGTCACGCTGCTCAGCGCCGCCGGGCAGTTCACGCTCTTCAGCTACTTCGCGCCCTACTACCGGCAGGTGCTGGGCGCCAACGCCACGCAGGTGAGCCTGCTCTTCTTCTGGTTCGGCGCCTTCGGGCTGCTGGGCAATGTGTTGCTCAGCCGCTGGATAGACCGCCTGGGTGCCGCGCGCTGTGTGCACATCGCGCTGGTGCTGATGCTGGTGTCGCTGGCGGCCTGGCCGCTGACGGGGCCGACCGGCAGCGCCTTGCTGTTGGGCGGCCTGTTTGGCGGCGTGCTGGGCATGGGCGCGGTGCTGGTGCCGTGGGCGCTGGGCTGCTTCTCCTGCAACTCGGCGCAGCAGGCGCGGCTGTCGCAGGCCTCGGCGGCCTACGCGCCGGCCACGCTGGCACTGAACACCTCGGCCATCTATGGCGGGCAGGCCATCGGCGCGGCCGGCGGGGGCGCGCTGCTGGCCACCCAGGGCTTCGGGCCGCTGCCAGGGGCCGGGCTGGCCTGGCTGGTGGTGGCCTTGCTGCTGAGCGTGTGGGTGGCGCGGCGGCTGCGTGCGCAGGGCGGGCATGTCTGAGGCCCAGCCTTCAGCGTTGAACGCTCCGGCCTCGCCGCGCGCGCTGTTCTGGGCCTGGACGCGCCTGGCGCTGCAGGGCTTCGGCGGCGTGCTGCCGGTGGCGCAGCGTGAACTGGTGGAGCGTCTGCGCTGGCTCAGCCGCGAGGACTTCATGGCGCTGCTCAGCCTGGCCCAGGTGCTGCCCGGTCCCAACATCGTGAACCTGGCGCTGATGATCGGCGACCGCCATTTCGGTGCCCGCGGCGCCGCTGCCGCGCTGGCCGGCATCGTGGCCGCACCGCTGGCCGTGGTGCTGGTGCTGGCCGTGGGGGCGCAGCAGGCGGCGCACTGGCCCGCCCTGCAGGGCGCGCTGCGCGGCATGGGCATCGTGGCGGCCGGGTTGATCCTCGCCACGGTGTGGCGCCTGGCCAAGACCTTGCGCGGCAACGCCCTGGGCCGGCCGCTGTGCGCGGCCCTGGTGCTGGCCACGGTGGGCGCCGTCGCGGGGTTGCGCTGGCCGCTGGTGGCGGTGGTGCTGGGCCTGGGCGGGCTGGCCGTGGGCCGGGCTTACCGGCTGGCGCGGCGCGCCGGCGCGCAGGGCTGCGCATGAACGGCCTGCCCCCGTTGCTGCAAGGCTGGCTCGTGGGGGCCGCGCCCCTGTCGGCCTGGGAACTGCTGGCGCTTTTCACGCACTTCCTCATGCTGTCCTTGCTGGCCGTGGGCGGCGCGCTGACCACCGCGCCCGACATGCAGCGCTACCTGGTGCACCAGCAGGGCTGGCTCAACGACACGCAGTTCACCGCCGGCGTGGCGCTGGCGCAGGCTGCCCCCGGGCCCAACGTGCTCTTCGTGGCGGTGCTGGGTTTCCAGGTGGCAGGCCTGGCCGGTGTGCTGGCCACGCTGACGGGCACGCTGCTGCCCAGCACGGTGCTGGCGCTGTCGGCCACACGCTGGTCGGTGCGGCACGCGCATTCGCCGGCGCTCCAGGCATTCACCACCGGCATGGCGCCGCTGACGCTGGGGCTGCTGCTGGCCACGGCCGCGGTGCTGCTGCAGCCGGTGGGCTTGAGCCTGCCCGCCGGCCTGCTGCTGGCTGCCACGGTGGTATGGATGCTGGGCACGAAACGCAGCCCGCTGTGGCCCATAGGCGCAGGTGCGCTGTGCGGCGCGCTGGGGTGGGTGTGAGCACCCCCGCCAGCGCTTCAGCGGTGCGGCGCTGGGGGCGCCGGGCCGCGCTGACGGCAGCTGCGGTGTCGGGCCTCTGGGCTCTGCTGGTGGCACTGCTGTGGTGGCGCCAGGAGGCCCTGCTGTTCCACCCCCGCCCGCTGCCGGCGGCCCACCGCTTCGAGATGCCGGCCGACGCGCACGAGGTGTGGGTGGAGGTGCCCGGCGCCCGCCTGCACGCGCTGCACATGCGCCTGCCGCAGCCGCGCGGCGTGGTCTTCTTCCTGCACGGCAACGCCGGCAACCTCGACACCTGGTTCGTCAACACCGGCTACTACCGCGCACAGAACCTCGACCTTTTCATGCTGGACTACCGCGGTTTCGGCAAGAGCACGGGCCGCATCGAGAGCGAGGCCCAGCTGATGGCCGACGTGCGTGCGGCCTGGGCGCAGATCGCCCCGCTGTACGCCGGCCGGCAGCGGGTGTTTTATGGTCGCTCGCTGGGCACCGGCCTCGCCGCGCAACTGGCTGCCGAACTGCAGCCCGAGCTGACGGTGCTGGTCTCGCCCTACTTCAGCATGGCCGCGCTGGCAGCCGAGAAGTACCCCTGGGTGCCCAGTGCCGCGCTGCGTTACCCGCTGCGCACCGATCTCGCGCTGGGGCGCGTGCGGGGCCGCGTGTGGATGGCGCACGGCGGGCGCGACACGCTCATCCCGCCCGACCATGCGCAGCGCCTGCAGGCCGTGCAGCCCCGCGCCGAGTTGCTGCTGGTGCCCGAGGCCGGGCACGGCGACATCCACCAGCACCAGCGTTACCTCGATGCGCTGGCGGCAGCACTGGCCCGCTGATGTCAGTCGGGCCGTTGGCGGCGCTGGCGCAAGGCTTCGTACAAGCACACGCCTGCGGCCACGCTGACGTTGAGGCTCTCCACCGCGCCAGCCATCGGAATGCGCACGAGTTCATCGCAGGTCTTGCGCGTGAGCTGGCGCAGGCCGTCGCCCTCGGCGCCCAGCACCAGGGCCACAGGGCCGGTGAGATCGAGGTCGTACAGCGTCTGCTCGGCATCGTCGCTGGTGCCGATGACGCGGATGTCGCGTTCCTTCAGCTCGTTCAGCGTGCGCGCGAGGTTGGTCACCATCAGGTAGGGCACGGTCTCGGCCGCGCCGCTGGCCACCTTGGCCACGGTGGCGTTCAGGCCCACGGCGTGGTCTTTGGGCGCCACCACGGCGTGGGCGCCGGCACCGTCGGCCACGCGCAGGCAGGCGCCGAGGTTGTGCGGGTCGGTCACGCCATCCAGCACCAGCACGAGCGGCGGGCCTTCCACCTCTTCCAGCACCTCGTCGAGCGAATGGCGCGACGGCAGCGCGTTCACGCGCGCCACCACGCCCTGGTGGCGCGTGCCACCGGCCAGGGACGTGAGCGCGGCGTCGTCGCTCTCCACCAGCTTCATGCCGGCGTCGCGCGCGCGCTCGACGAACTGCCGCATGCGGCCGTCGCGCCGGCTGGCGTCGATGTGGATCTCGGTGATGGACTGCGGCGCGGTCTTCAGCCGCACGGTGACGGCATGGAAACCGAAGAGGACTTTGCTGCTCACGGGGGGCCTTGGAAAGAGTGAGGGTGCCCGGCCGGGCGGCGCCGATGTTAGCCCTGGCCCCAAAGGGCGACCCAGGCGCTCAGCGCGCCGATGAACACCGGCTGGTGCAGCATGTAGAAGCTGAGCGACCAGCGCCCCAGCACGGCCAGCGGCCGCAGCAGAGCGGTCACCGGCCCGGCGAGCACGGCGCGGCGGTGCTGCATCAGCCACTGGCCGGCGGCCAGGCCCCACAGCATCACGCCCAACCAGGGCAGCACGGGCACGTAGTCTTCGGTGTAGGGCTTGCGCGTGACCAGGCCGACCCAGTTCGTCCAGCGGGTCTCGAAAAGCGGTTGCTGCACCAGGTGCGGCAGGGCCAGCGCCAGCGCCCCCAGCAACCAGAGCGCGGCGCTTGACAAGCCCGACAGCGGCGCCAACAGCCGCAGCAGCAACAGCATCACCGCCACGCCGTGCAGCACGCCGAAGCTGATCCAGCTGTTCGGGAACATCAGCGCCGAGCCCAGGCTCACCAGCAGCGCGCAGCCGGCCACCTGGGCCCAGCGGCGCCAGAAACGTGCGCCGAACTGCCAGCCGCGCGGCGCGCCGTGCAGCGCCACCGCCTGGCCCAGGCCAGCGCACAGCAGAAAGAGGCTGACGATGGCGGTGCGCTGCGTGGTCCAGAAAGGGTCACGGGTGAAAAACTGGCGCGGTTCCCAGAGGCCGAAATGGTTGAGGTCGAAGCAGAAGTGGAAAACGGCCATCCACACGATGGCCAGGCCGCGCAGCGCGTCGAGGCGGTCGTAACGTTCGGGCACTACAGGAGAGATAGGCTTCACTCGGTTTTCTCGTAGACATCGGTGAAGGCGCTGCCGTCCCAGGCGTACAGCAGGTAGGCCGCGTGCAAACAGGCGCGTGCGCCGCGCGGGCTGAAGAGGCCGGCGCACTGCCCACGCGGGTGGCGCACGCTGCGGTAGGCCACGCCCAGCGAGCCGGCTGCGCGCAGGCGGGCGCCCAGGGCCTGCGCCGGGCTGTAGTCATCGGGGTCGTACACCGCGTCGGGCACAGCGCCGGCCGGGCGCAGGTCGTGCAGGCGCGCGTCGAGCGCCACGTGGTACAGGCGCATCGGCAGGTGCATCGGCCCCTGCTGCGTGGCGGCCAAGAACCGCGCGTGGTGGTACCGCGTTTCAGCCACCGCGGTGGCGCGCTCACGTGCGGCGTAGAACACGCCCCAGTGCCCGGCCGAGAAGCGGCTGCCCTGGGTGTTGACATGCGTGAAGGCGGCCATGATGGGCCCGCTGCCCGGGCCGTAAAGCCGTTGCTCGGGCGGCACCAGCGCGATGTGGCCGAGTTCGTCTCGGCTGCGGTCGTTGGTCAGGGCTTCGAGCGCATAAAGCGCTTCGAAGTCGGCGGCATCGGCCACGCGGTCGAAGAGCGTGATGGCCGGGTAACGCGTGGGCACGATGCGGCAGGCCTGCGCCCACTGGATGCGGCGCTGTGCGGGGGCGTCTGCGCCCGGTGCCTCGGTCAAGACCAGCCCCCGCCGCGCACGCCGTCGAGGTAGCGGCGCACGAAGTTCAGGTCGCTGACGTTGCCCGCCAGCAAACGCTGCAGCGCGGTGCCGCCGCCAAAGGGCGCAGCGCTGTTGGGCTGGCGCACCCAGGCGTCGGCCGCGGCAGCCTCGGGCAGCAGGATCTGCAGGCTCTTGTAGATGCCCAGCAGGTTGCTCAGGCGCTCCAGCGTGTCGCGCGGCAGCGTGGCCTTCTCGGGGTGCTTGCGCCAGGCGAAAAAGGTGGAGCGCGGCGGCTGCCCCAGCAGCACGAGTTGTTCATCCACCGTCAGGCCCCAGGCATCGGCAATGCGCACAAAGGCCCGCAGGCCGGCGGCAGACATCTGCGCAGCGCTGGGTGCCGGGGCGTCGCGGGGGGCAAGCACAGCGCTCATGACACATCCTGTTCAAGACATTTATCCCATCATAGTCCAAAACGGGACTTTTGGCCCTGAACCTTGGGCGCTGGCGGGTGGGCGGCACAATGGACGGGTGAGCACGCCCACCTCCTCCACACCCCTCCTGCGCAGCCCTGAAGAACAAGCCCGGCTCGACGCCTCGCTAGTGGAACTCTTCGAACACAAGATCGCCTTCAACGCGGTGCTGGGGCTGAAGGTGGAGAGCGTGCACCCCGGCGACGTGCGGGCGCGCATCACGATGCGGCCTGAGCTTGTGGGCCACTACAGCTACGGCCGCCTGCACGGCGGCGTGATCTCGGCCACGCTCGACGCCATGGGTGGCCTGGCGCTGATGGTGGGCATTGCCGAGCGCCACCCGCACGACAACATGCTGCAGGTGATGCAACGTTTCTCGAAGATGGGCACCATCGATCTGCGCGTCGATTTCCTGCGCCAGGGCTTGGGCCAGCATTTCGTGGCCACGGCCGAAGTCACGCGCCTGGGCGGGCGCATCGGCAGCACGCAGATGCGCCTGGTCAACGACGAGGGCACCCTCATCGCCACCGGCGCCGCGGCCTACGTGGTGGCCTGAAGTTCGCAGTCGGCCGCTGTTTCGGCGGCCAACAGCAAGGCGGCGCATTCGTCGAGCAGCGCGTGCAGCGCCACCACCCGCGCCGGGCCCAGGGCCTGGTTGACGCGCTCCTGCGAGCGCCGCCAGCGCCGCTGCGCCTGCTCGCGCAGGGCCGCCCCGGCGGGCGTGGCCACCACCAGGCGGCTGCGCGCATCGGGACCGGCGTTCAGCGCCAGCCAGCCGGCAGCGATGAGCGGGCGCAGGTTGCGCGTGAGGGTGGAGGCGTCGAGGCCCAGGGCCCGCGCCAAGGCGCCGGGCTGCAGAGGGCCGAGCTTCACCACGTGCGACAGCAAGGCGTACTGCGAGCCCTTGAGCCCGAGGCTGCGCACATCGTCGTCGTACCAGCGAGAGACCGTGCGGCTCAGCCGGCGCAGCTGCAGGTTGGTGCAGCCGCGGGGCCCCGGCGGGGCGGCCCCGGCCGAGGCCGGTGAGCTTCCTTGGCTGGGGCTGGCAGGGGTTCGCATCGTTCATCAATTGTATCTACAATGATTGCATCTGCAACTGTTGATCTTCGAGCATGAGCTACCACTCCCCGCTGGACAGCGCCGCCGCCTGGCGCGAACAGGAAACCCAGGTGCGCGCGCGCCTGGCGGCCGGGCCTGGCCCGGGTGTCGCCAGGCGCGAGCAGGTGGCCGGCCTCACGGGCCTGCAGCAGATGCAGGCCGCGCTGGAGGGCGAGCTGCCGCACGCCAGCATCGGCCGCACGATGAACTTCGTCATCATCGACATCGCGCCCGGCCGGGCCGTGTTCCAGGGCACGCCCACGCACGAGCACCTCAACCCCATGGGCACCGTGCACGGCGGCTGGTACGCCACGCTGCTGGACAGCGCAGTGGGCTGCGCTGTGCACACGATGATGCCGGTGGGCCGCGGCTACACCACGGCCGAGCTCAGCGTGAACCTGGTGCGCGGTGCCACGCCCAACGGCGAGCCGCTGCGCGCCATCGGGCAGGTGATCCACTGCGGCCGGCAGCTCGCCACCGCCGAAGGACGGATCGTCGACGCCAGCGGCAAGGTCTATGCGCACGCCACCACCACCTGCCTGGTGTTCGAGCTGCCGAAAACGGCCTGAGGCGGGCCGTGCGGGCGGGCGGCGCACGCACCCAGCCGCACCCCCTTGCAGCGCAACGGGCCAGCCCCATCTGGCAGCATCCGGGCCCTGCCCGCTGCCTGCGCCGCGCCGCCTGCACCATGACCCTGCCTGCCCTCCTGAAGAGCCGCCCTCTCGCCATCGCTGCTGCCGCCCTGGCGGGCGCCGTGGCCGCCTTCCTGGCCGTGCCGTCCCTGGTGCAGAGCAAGGCCGACGTGGCGCCCCGCGCCATCACCCCGCGTGGCCCACTGGCCGCCGACGAGCTGGCCAACATCGAGATCTTCAAGAAGACCTCGCCCAGCGTGGTGCACATCACCAGCCTGGGCGTGCAGCGCGACATCTTCAGCATGAACGTGCAGCAGGTGCCGCGCGGCACCGGCACGGGTTTCGTGTGGGATGGCGAAGGCCACATCGTCACCAACTTCCACGTCATCCAGGGCGCCAACGCCGCGCGCGTGACGCTGGCCGACCAGAGCAGCTACGACGCCAGGCTCGTGGGCCAGTTCCCGGACCGCGATCTCGCCGTGCTGCGCATCGAAGCGCCCAAAGACAAGCTGCCGCCGATCGCCATGGGCAGCAGCCGCGAACTGCTGGTGGGCCAGCGTGTCTACGCCATCGGCAACCCCTTCGGCCTGGACCAGACGCTGACCATCGGCGTCATCAGCGCGCTGAACCGCGAGATCGAGAGCTTCAACAGCCGCAGCATTCGCGGCGTGATCCAGACCGACGCGGCCATCAACCCCGGCAACTCGGGCGGCCCGCTGCTCGATTCGGCCGGGCGGCTGATCGGCGTGAACACGCAGATCGCCAGCCCCAGCGGCGCCAGCGCCGGCATCGGCTTCGCCATCCCGGCCGACGAGGTGAACCGCATCGTGCCTCGGCTGATCCGCGACGGGCGATTTGTGCGGCCGGCCATCGGCGTCTCGGCCGGCCCGCCCAACCTGCAGCGCGCGCTGAAGTTGCCGCAGGGCGTGGTCATCGTGCAGGTGGGCAACGGCTCGCCGGCGGCCAAGGCCGGGCTGCAGCCCTTCCGGCGCGGCAACCGGGGCGAAGTGCTGGGCGGCGACGTCATCACCGCCATCAACGACGAACCCGTGAAAGACCTCGACGACATGCTCAGCTTGCTGGAACGCCGCCAACCCGGCGAGACCGTGGCGCTGAGCGTCTGGCGCGATGGCCGCACGCGCAAGCAGAGCCTGGTGCTGGCCGCGCCGGAGTGAGCCCCGCGGCCGCGATGACAGAAAACGCGGGCGGGCGCGACTGATGGGCCTGACGCCCGGCGCCGCCGAGCGAAGTTCTTCTTGAAGGACCCGACATGACCCGCCGCCATTGGATGAAGCTGCTGCGCACCTGGGGCCTGGGCGCCAGCGCGGCCGGTGCCGCAGGCAGCACCAGCCTGGCCGCATCCGCCGCCCCAACGACCACGCCCGCGCGCAGCGACCGCGTGCAACTCACGGAAGCCGAGTGGCGCCAGCGCCTGAGCGCTGCTCAGTTCAACGTGCTGCGCGAAGAGGGCACCGAGCGCCCGCACAGCAGCCCGCTGAACGCCGAAAAGCGTACCGGCACCTACCAGTGCGCCGGCTGCGCGCTGCCGCTCTTCAGCAGCAGCGCGAAGTACGACAGCGGCACCGGCTGGCCGAGCTTCCACACGCCGCTGCCGCAGGCGCTGGGCACCCGCACCGACTACAAGCTGCTGCTGCCGCGCACCGAGTACCACTGCGCGCGCTGCGGCGGGCACCAGGGCCACGTCTTCAGCGACGGCCCGCGGCCCAGCGGCCAGCGCTACTGCAACAACGGCGTGGCGCTGCGTTTTGTGTTGGAGGCGTCATGAGGCTGCACCGTTTGCCGAAAGCGGCCTGGGCGGCCGCTGCAGCCGCCGCGCTGTTGCTGGGCGGCATGGCCAGTTGGGTGGCCGCGCAAAGCCGCGAGCCCGCCCCGCCCGCTGCCGACACCCAGCTCGCTGTGCCTGCCGGCCTGGCCGTGGCCACCTTCGCCGGGGGCTGTTTCTGGTGTGTGGAGGCCGATTTCGACAAGGTGACCGGCGTGGTCTCCACCACCTCGGGCTACACCGGCGGCACGGTGGCGCGGCCGCGCTACGAAGACGTGGCTGCCAAGCGCACCGGCCATGCCGAGGTGGTGCGCATCGTCTTCGACCCGCGCCAGGTGCGCTACGAGCAGTTGCTGGCCGTCTACTGGCGCAGCATCGACCCCACCACCAAAGACCGCCAGTTCTGCGATGCCGGCAGCCCTTACCGCACGGCCATCTTCACGCACGACGCGGGGCAGGCAGCCGCCGCGCAAGCCTCGCTGCAGGCGCTGCAGAAGGACAAACCCTTCGCCGCGCCCATCGTCACCACCATCGAGCCCGCGGGGGCCTTCTACGAGGCCGAGGACTACCACCAGGACTACTACAAGAAGAACCCGGTGCGTTACCAGTACTACCGGGCGAGCTGCGGGCGCGATGCGCGGCTGAAGGAACTCTGGGGCGCACAGCGCTGAAGGGGCGGGCAGCCCGCTTCAGCGGCGGCGGGCCGGCGCGGACTTCTTGGCCGCCGCTTTCTTGGCCGGCGCTTTCTTGGCGGCCGCCTTCGTGGCCTTCTTCGCCACGGCCTTCTTCGCCGCCGCCTTCTTGGCGGGCGGCTTCTTGACGGCGGCCCTTTTCGGCCGGTCGCCCTCGGGCGCTTCAGGCACCGGCAGCACCTCCATCTTCTCGGCGCGGCCGCGCGTCACCAGGCCCAGTTCACCCGCGGCGCGCCAGTCTTCGCCCAGGAACATCGCACGCTCGGCACGCCGGCGGCGCGTCAGGCCGCGCAGCGCGGTCAGCACGCCCTTCACGCGCGCCTTGTCCCACAGCAGGAACTGCTCAGCGGCTGCCGCGTGATCGCCTTGGTTCAGGCGGCGCAACAGCGTCGAAGCGGCGAGATTGCCTTCGCCGATGTTGTAGAGCAGCGCGATCAACGCACCGAACTGGCCGTCGTTCAACGCCACCTTGCACAGCCGCGACACCACCGCGGCGCGCGGAATCAGGTCACCGGCCAACAGCGCCTCTGCCTGCGCGCGTGTGATGCCGCCGGGGAACAGCGCCTTGGCCCGCGCGCGGTTGGCGCTGCCCTTGAGCTGCACGCCGCCTTCGGTGATGGCGTGGCCCCAGCCTATGGTCCACACATCGGCCGGGCAGAGGTAGGGGTCGATGAGCACGGTGCTCGGGTCGCCATCGGGGATGCCCTCGAAGGCCTTGATGAGGTCGACGGCCTGGGCGGGCACGTCGCGAAGGGGGGCACGTTGGACACTGGGCATGGTTGGAGTCTCCGGCTGCTTTTCTGCGGGCAAAAGCAGTATCCGGCCCGGCGACGAGCGTCCCTATCCCCAACACGCAGCCGCAGGGGTGCTGCGCCTCGCGAGCGCTGCGCTCAGGCCTGGCCGGCGGCGGCCTCCACCACCATCTGCACGCGCTGGCGGCCGTTCCACTCGTCCAGGCTCAGGCGGAAGGCCAGGCGCGCGCTGTCGGGCAGCAGCTCGGTGCGGCCGAACCAGATGGCGTCGCGTTCCTGCCCGGCGTGGCGCAGGCGCAGCTTCAGGTGCTTGTCTTGCAACAAGCGCTGCTGCACCACCTGCACCTCGTCACAGAAGAGCGGCGCCTCGAAACCCTGGCCCCAGACCTGCGCGTCGAGCACGGCCACGGTCTGCGGGTTGAACCACTCCACGGCCAGCGGGCCGTCGGTGCGCAGCGTGCGCGTGAGCGTGGCGCGGTCCAACCACTCTTCGGCCACACGCTGCAGCGCGGCGCCGAAGCGGCGCACGGCGGCGTCGCTGGGGTCGGCTTCGTCGTCGGCCAACGTGCAACCGGCGGCCATGGCGTGGCCGCCGAAGCGCAGCAGCAGCCCGGGCTCGCGCTTGGCCACAAGGTCGAGCGCGTCGCGCAAATGGAAACCGGGGATGCTTCGGCCCGAGCCCTTCAGCCGCCCGTCAGCCCCGCACGCGAAGACGAAAGTCGGCCGGTGCAGCCGGTCTTTCACGCGACCGGCCACGATGCCGACCACACCTTCGTGGAAGCTCTCGTCGAAGAGCGTCACCGCCGGCGGCGTGGCGGCCGTGCCGGCGGCATCGGTGTCGAAAGCAGCCAGCGTGCGCTCGGCCAGCTCGCGCATGCCGCTTTCCACCTCGCGGCGTTCGCGGTTGATGGCGTCGAGCTGCTGCGCCAACTCGGCGGCCCGCGCTGGGTCGTCGGTGAGCAGGCATTCGATACCCAGCGTCATGTCGGCCAGGCGGCCGGCGGCGTTGATGCGCGGGCCCAGGGCGAAGCCGAAATCGAAGCCGGCGGCCCGGGCCGGCTCGCGGCCCGCGGCCTTGAAGAGGGCCGCGATGCCCGGCTGCATGCGCCCGCTGCGGATGCGCTTCAGGCCTTGCGCCACGAGGCGGCGGTTGTTGGCGTCGAGCTTCACCACGTCGGCCACGGTGCCCAGGGCCACCAGGTCGAGCAGCGTGTCCAGGCGCGGCTGCTCGCGGCCTTCATAGACCCCCATCGCGCGCTGCTCGGCGCGCGTGGCCAGCAGCACATAGAACATCACGCCGACACCGGCGATGGCCTTGCTCTCGAAACCGCAGCCCGGCTGGTTGGGGTTGGCGATGACGTCGGCCTCGGGCAGCGAGACGGCGCCGTCGATCAGGGCCGGCAGGTGGTGGTCGGTCACCAGCACCTGCATGCCCGCGGCGCGCGCATGCGCCACACCGGCGTGGCTGGCGATGCCGTTGTCCACTGTCACCAGCACCTCGGGCGCCAGCGCGCCGCTGCGGAAGGCTTGGGCGCGCGCCAGTTCCACGATGGCCGGCGTGAGGCCATAGCCGTGCACGGCACGGTCGGGCACCACGTAGGCGAGTTCGCTGCGCTGCGCGCCCAGCAGCGCCAGGCCGCGCAGGGCCACGGCGCAGGCGGTGGCGCCGTCGCAGTCGTAATCGGCCACCACGCAGAGGCGGCGGCGTTCGGCGATGGCTTGCGCCAGCAGGCGGCCGGCCTCCATCGCGCCTTTCATCGTGGCCGGGGGCAGCAGGCGGGCCAGGCTGTCGTCCAGTTCATCGGGCAGGCGCACGCCGCGTGCGGCCAGCAGGCGCGCCAGCAGCGGGTGCACGCCAGCCTGCTCCAGCGCGTAGGCGGCTCGCGGCGGGGCTTCGCGCTGCACCAGGGCGGGTGATGCGGTGGGCGCGTTCACAGGGTCTCCAACACGCTCAAGGGCGTGGGCGGGCTGAAGCGGCGGCGCAGGCGCGGCCACCAGCCGCCGGCAGCCGCGCCTTGGTTTTCCAGCCGCACCCAGGCGTTTTCGCCACACAGCGTCAGCGCCACGGCTTCGCCGCTCTCGGCACGGCGCTGCAGCTCGGCGATGGGGCCCTCGTCCAACGTCGTCCAGGCCTGGCACCAGGCGGGCCAGTTCTCGGCCAGGGCCGGCGCGCGCAGGCGCTCGTCGACCGCGGGCGGGTCAGGCATTTCGGGCTGGGCCACACCACAGCCGCTCAGCCAGAAGCTGTTGACGGGCAAAAGCCCGCGCGCCGCGCGCTCGTCGTTCAGCGGGTGTGTGTACAGCAGCATCTGCACCTCGCTCTGCAGGCGGCGCATGCGCCGGGCCTCGGGCGCGGCGCCCAGCCAGGCGTCGACGTTGCGGCCGATCGCACGGTCGATGGAGGCCGTGGGCAGGCCGGCCAGGCTCTCGTGCGCCAGGTACCAGCGGCTGGCGTGGCCGTAGTGCAGCGCATAACCCTCGCTGGTGAAGAGCGGCGCCACGGCGTCGAAGAAGGCCCGCGAGGCGCTGTCGTCCAGCATCAGCCCGGCAGGGTCGATCAGGCTGACCTGCTCGGTGCCCAGGTGCCAGTGCGCGGGCGTCAGCAGGCCCCAGGCGAGATCGGCGGTATCGATGCCATCGGCCCGCGCCGCGCGCGCGGCCCAGGGCAGCAGGCCGGCGCCGCCTTGCCAGCCCAGGGCCAGTGCGAGGGCGCGTTCGTGCGGGGGTGAGTAGTTCCAGGCGTCGGCGCTGTCGCGCTGCACTTCGGCGCAACGGCCCAGCAGCGCCTGCAGGTGGGGCAGCGGCAGCGGGGCCGCGGCCTGGCGGCCCGCCTCGGACAGCGGCGCCGCGAAGGGGATCAACAGGTGCATGCGCGCATTATCCCGGCCGCCCTGCCCCGGCCCTGCGCCAGGCCGGCCCATCGCAAGGCCCCCGGGTGCCAGCAGCCCCCTCGGCTAGCATGCACGCCCCATGACCCCCCTGCGCCATGAACCTTCCTTTTGAGTGGCAGATCGGCTGGCGCTACACACGCGCCGGCCGCGCCGGGCGCCGCAACGGCTTCATCAGCTTCATCAGCTTTGTCTCGATGCTCGGCATCGCCTTGGGCGTGGCGGCACTGATCATCGTGCTGAGCGTGATGAACGGCTTCCAGAAGGAAGTGCGCGACCGCATGCTGAGCATCATTCCGCACGTCGAACTGATGGACATCGCCGGCAACGGCCTGGCCGACTGGCAGGCCGTGGCGAACAAGGCTCGCGAAGACCAGCGCGTCATCGGCGCGGCTCCCTACGTCAGCACGCAGGCCCTGGTGGGGCGCGGCGACGAGATGCGCGGCGCGGTGATCCGCGGCGTGGAACCCGGTGTCGAAGGCCAGGTCACCGACATCGGCCGCACCGAAGCCGCCACGCTCTCGCGCCTGCAGCCCGGTGCCTGGAACGTGGTGATGGGCGCAGAGATGGCGCGCCTGCTGCGTGCGCGCATCGGCGACAAGGTCACCGTGGTCGCGCCGGGCGGCCAGGTCACGCCCGCGGGCGTGGTGCCGCGGCTGAAGCAGGTGACGCTGGTGGGCACCTTCGAGTCGGGCCACTACGAGTACGACAGCGCGATGGCGCTGCTGCACATCGAAGACGCGCAGCGCCTCTTCCAGCTGGCCGGCCCCAGCGGCGTGCAGCTGCGCCTGGCCGACGTGCACAGCGCGCGCACCGTGGCCGGCGAGATCGCGCTGCGCATGGGCGGCGAGGTGCTGGTGCGCGACTGGACGCGCACCAACCGCAACTGGTTCGACGCCGTGCAGATCGAGAAGCGGCTGATGTTCATCATCCTCACGCTCATCGTCGCGGTGGCGGCCTTCAACCTGGTGAGCACGCTGGTGATGACCGTCACCGACAAACGCGCCGACATCGCCATCCTGCGCACCCTGGGCGCCAGCCCGGGCAGCATCATGGGCGTGTTCATGGTGCAGGGGGCCACCAGCGGCGTCATCGGCACATTGGGCGGCAGCCTGCTGGGTCTGCTCGTGGCTTACAACGTTGACGTCATCGTGCCGGCCATCGAGCAGGCTTTGGGCATGGCCTTCCTGCCGGGCAGCATCTACGTCATCAGCCGCATGCCGAGCGAACCCATGGCCGCAGACATCGTGCCGGTGCTGGTGATCTCGCTGCTGCTGTCCTTCGTGGCGACCATCTACCCGAGCTGGCGCGCCAGCCGCGTGAACCCGGCGGAGGCGCTGCGCTATGAGTGAGGATGCCGTGCTGCAGGCCACCGCCCTGCACAAACGCTACACCGAAGGCCACGGCAACGACGCGCTCGACGTGCACGTGCTGCGCGGCGTGAGCCTCACCGTGCGGCGCGGGCAGACGCTGGCCATCGTTGGCGCCTCGGGCTCGGGCAAGAGCACGCTGCTGCACCTGCTGGGCGGGCTGGACGCGCCCACCGAAGGCCGCGTGGAGCTGATGGGCCGCGATCTGGCCGCGATGAACGCCGCCGAACAAGGCCGCTGGCGCAACCAGCACCTGGGCTTCGTCTACCAGTTCCACCACCTGCTGCCCGAGTTCAGCGCGCTGGACAACGTGGCCATGCCGCTGCGCATCCGCCGCCTGCCGCAGGCGCAGGCGCGTGAACGTGCGCAGGCCATGCTGGCGCGCGTGGGCCTGGCTTCGCGCACGGCGCACCACCCTTCGCAGCTCTCGGGCGGCGAGCGCCAGCGCGTGGCCATCGCGCGGGCCCTGGTCACGCAGCCGGCCTGCGTGCTGGCCGACGAGCCCACCGGCAACCTCGACCGCGGCACCGCCGACGGCGTCTTCCAGCTGATGATGGAACTGGCGCGTGAGCACGGCACCGCCTTCGTGGTGGTGACGCACGACCCCACGCTCGCCGCCCGCTGCGCGGAGACCCTCAACCTGTCGCGCTGAGCCTGGCTTCCTACAATGCCGGCGTGCATTTGCTCAACGCCGACCTCCACAGCCATTCCAACGTTTCCGACGGCACGCTGAGCCCTGAAGCCCTGGCCCAACGCGCGCAAGAACGCGGCGTCGAACTCTGGGCCCTGACCGACCACGACGAACTCGGCGGCCAGCAGCGCGCGCGCGAAGCCGCGCTCGACCTCGGCATGGGCTACCTCACGGGCGTGGAGATCTCGGTGAGCTTCCTGCACCAGACGGTGCACATCGTCGGCCTGGGTTTCGACGCCGACGACGAGGCGCTGCAGGCCGGCCTGGCCGCCACGCGCGGCGGGCGCCTGCAACGCGCGCACGAGATGGCTGCGGGGCTGGCGAAGGTGGGCATCACCGGCGCCTTCGAAGGTGCGCTGCGCTACGTGGGCAACCCCGACCTCATCTCGCGCACGCACTTCGCGCGCTTCCTCGTGGAGGCCGGCCACTGCCCCGACACCCACAGCGTCTTCCGCCGCTACCTCACCGAAGGCCTGCCGGGTTATGTGCCCACCCGCTGGGCCACGCTGCGCGACGCCGTGGGCTGGATCACGCAGGCCGGCGGCATTGCCGTCATCGCGCACCCCGGCCGCTACCGCTTCACGCCCACCGAGGAGTACGCGCTCTTCACCGAGTTCATCGGCCACGGCGGCCGCGGCGTGGAAGTGATGACGGGCAGCCACAGCGCGGCCGAGCACATCCGCTACGCCGACACGGCCATCGAGTTCGGCCTGCTGGCCAGCCGCGGCAGCGACTTTCACTCGCCCACCGAGAGCCGCACCGACCTCGGCGCCCTGCCCGACCTGCCCGGCCGCCTGACGCCGGTGTGGCAGGCGCTGGCCCCGCGTGTGCACGGCCACGTGGGCTGACGCACACAACGCTTCCGTAAAAACCCGAATCCGGGCTAGAATCGCGGGCTGCGCTGCAAACGCTGGTTCAACAGAACCGGCGCAAGCAGACAGATCGTTCATCCCCTTCGGCCTCTTGCCACTCAAGCGCTGACATCCCAGTCAGCACCGCGGTGCGCTTCTCACGGGTCGGCGGCGATGCCGTCGCACGACCTCCCGGTGCCCCTCTTCGTGGGCCTTCAAGCCGGGGTCCTCCAGCGACTTCACCTGCGCGGTCTTCCCTGACGGAAGCCCGCGGCGGCGCGTTTTCGCGCGCTGTTTTTCTGCGAGAGAGATGATGAGTTTCGAAGCCCTGAACCTGAACGAACTGCTGGTGCGTGCCCTGAGCGCCGCCGGTTACACCGAACCCACCTCGGTGCAAGCCGAAGCCATTCCGCCCGCGCTGGCCGGCCGCGACCTGATGGTCAGCAGCCGCACCGGCAGCGGCAAGACCGCCAGCTTCATGCTGCCCGCGCTGATGCGCGTGCTGGCCGCCCGCGAGCAAGCCGCCGCCGAGCGCAAGGCCGCCGGCGTTGAAGCCGCCCCGGCACCCCGGCCCGAGCGTGGCACGGAGCGTTTCGGTGACCGCCCCTCGCGCGGCGCCCCGCAGCAGGCCAAGGGCCCGCGCGTGCTGGTGCTGGCCCCCACGCGTGAACTCGCGCTGCAGGTGGCCAAGGCCGCCAGCGACTACGGCCGTTTTGTGCCCGGTCTGCGTGTGGCCACCGTCGTCGGCGGCGTGCCCTACGGCGCGCAGCTGGCCGCACTGCGCGGCCCGCTGGACATCCTGATCGCCACCCCCGGCCGCCTGATCGACCACCTCGGTTCGGGCAAGTGCCGCCTCGACCAAATCGAGATGCTGGTGCTCGACGAAGCCGACCGCATGCTGGACATGGGCTTCATCGACGACATCCGCCTCATCGTCGACGCCACGCCGGCCAAGCGCCAGACCGTGATGTACAGCGCCACCTTCAGCGGCAACGTCGGCCGCCTGGCCACCGACCTGCTGCGCGAGCCGCAGCGCATCGAGGCCACCTCGCAGACCGAGAGCCATTCCGACATCGAACAGCGCCTGCACTGGGCCGACGATTTCGAGCACAAGAACGCGCTGCTCGACCACATCCTCACCGAGCGTGATCTCGACCAGGCCGTGGTCTTCACCAGCACCCAGCGTGACGCCGACTGGCTGGCCGACCGCCTGCACGAGATGGGCCACAGCGTGGCCAGCCTGCACGGTGGCATGCCGCAAGGCCGTCGCAACCGCGTGCTGCAAGGCCTGCGCAGCAAGCACCTGCGCGTGCTGGTGGCCACCGACGTGGCCGCGCGCGGCATCGACGTGCCGACCATCAGCCACGTCATCAACTACGGCCTGCCGATGAAGGAAGAGGACTACGTGCACCGCATCGGCCGCACGGGCCGTGCCGGCCGTTCGGGCCTGGCGGTGACGCTGGCCGAGCGCCGCGACAGCGGCATGATCCACCGCATCCAGCGCTACACCACGCAGCGCATGCCGGTGGCCACCATCGCCGGCCTGGAACCCAAGCGCGCCGAGCCGCCCAAGCCTTTCGACCGTCCGGTCCGCCCGGGCGGCAAGAGCTTCGGCCCCCGCCCCGCCGGCAAGCCTTTCAAGCCTGCGGGCAAAACCTTCAGCAAAGCAGGCCCTCGCCCGGCACGCTGAACGTCGGCCCAGGCCAGAACAAAGGCGCCCCGCGGGGCGCCTTTTTCATGGCTGAGGGGCTTCAGACGCCGAGCAGGTCGACCTCAAACACGAGGGTCGCGTTCGGCGGGATCACGCCGCCCGCGCCGCGGGCGCCATAGCCCAAGTCGGCCGGGATGGTCAGCACGCGGGTGCCGCCCACCTTCATGCCCTGCACGCCTTCGTCCCAACCGCGGATGACCTGTCCCTGGCCCAGGCCGAACATGAAGGGCTGGCCGCGGTCTTTGCTGCTGTCGAACTTGGCGCCGCGCGAGTTCGGGGCGGTGGGGTCGTAGAGCCAGCCGGTGTAGTGCACGCGCACGCGCTGGCCGGCAACGGCCTCTTCGCCGCTGCCGACGACGGTGTCTTCAATCTGCAAGCCGCTGGGGGTGGTGGTCATGGTCGAGAGCTTCAGGTTGCAAAGGCCAGGATGATGCCAGTTCGGCCCAAGCGGGCACGGCCAGCGCCAGCCAGGCCGCGGGCGTGGGGGCCTGCAGCGGCGGCAAACCGAGCACAGCCGCCGCGGCCTGCAGCGTGGCCACGGGGTCTTGCAGGTCCAGCGGGGGGGCGCCGTTCTGCTTGCTGAGCTTGCGGCCATCGGCGGCCCGCACCAGCGGCGTGTGCAGGTAGGCCGGCGTGGGCAGGCCCAGGGCGCGCTGCAGCAGGATCTGCCGCGCGGTGTTGTCGGCCAGGTCTTCGCCGCGCACCACGTGCGTGACGCCCTGGGCCGCGTCGTCCACCACCACGGCCAGTTGGTAGGCCCACAGGCCGTCGGCGCGACGCAGCACGAAGTCGCCCACGGCTGGCGCCACGTCTTGCTGCTGCGGGCCCAGGCGGCGGTCGAACCAGGCCACCACGCCCTCGGCACGCAGGCGCCAGGCACGCGGCGGGCGGCCGGCCAGGCCGCCCCGCTCGGGCCGGCAGGTGCCTGGGTAAACACGTTCGGCCTCGGGGGTGTGCAGCAGGCCTTGGGCCGCCCAGTGGCTGTCGATGTCCTTGCGTGTGCAGGCACAGGGGTAGGCAGCACCGCTGCCCTGCAGCTGATGCAGCGCCAGTGCGTAGGCTGCGCTGCGGCTGGATTGCCACAGCGGCGCCTCATCCGGCAGCAGGCCGCAGCGCGCCAGCTGCTGCACGATGTGCTCGGCGGCGCCGGGCACGCAGCGGGGCGTGTCGACGTCTTCGATGCGCAGCAGCCAGCGCCCGCCCTGGGCGCGCACGTCCAGCCAGCTGGCCAGCGCCGCCACCAAAGAGCCCGCGTGCAAAGGCCCCGTGGGCGAGGGCGCAAATCGCCCGGTGCAGGCGCTGGGCGCGCCAGCGGGCTTCAGCACAGCGGGCCGGCGTGGCGCTCCAGCAGCGCGCGCCGCGTGGTGGGGCTTTCCAGCTGCTGCAGCCACCACTGCAGCGCACGGCCCAGGCCGGCGGTGCCGCCGCGTTCGGCACGCCAAGCGTAGTGCAGTTGCGCCAGGGCCGGCGGGCGGGCTGTTTCCTTCTGCACCAGCGTGCCAGCCTCCAGGTGTGGCCGAGCCAAGGGCTCGGGAATGAAACCACAGCCCAAACAGCGCAGCAGGGCCTCGAGCTTCATGCGCATGTTGGGCACGGTCAGCACGTCCTGCCCTGGCAGCAGGTTCACCGTGGCCGGGGCCAAGCGCTGCGCGGTGTCGGCCACGGCCACGGCGCGGTGGTGCACCAGCTCGGCGTCCACCAACGGGCCCTCGCGGCCGGCCAGCGGGTGGTGCGGCGCCATGCAGAAGACGAAGGGCACCTCGCCCAGCGGCCGCAGCTCGACACCCCCCGGGTTGGTGTGGCCCGCCGAGACGCCGATGGCCAGGTCCACCTGCCCCGTCACCAGCGCCTCCCAGGTGCCCGTGAGCACGTCGGTGCGCAGCCGGATGCGCGTGCCCGGCGCCTGGCGTTCGGCCGAGCCTTCCCGCAGCTCGCGCACATCGCAGAAGGCCTGCACCAGCTCGAACACCGTCGGCACCGAGAGGATGTCTTCCACGCTGATGGACAGCTGCGTCTCCCAGCCGCTGGCCACGCGGCGCACGCGGTTGGCCACGGCGTCCATCTCTTGCAGCAGGCGGCGCCCTTCCACCAGCAGCTCGGTGCCGGCGGCCGTGAGTTGGGCCTGGCGCGAGCTGCGGTCGAAGAGCAGCACGTCCAGCGCTTCTTCGAGCTGTCTCACGCTGTAGGTCAGGGCCGAGGGCACCTTGCCGAGCTCACGCGCGGCCGCGGCAAAACTGCCGGTGCGCGCGATGGCATCCATCATGGCCAGGGCGTCGGGGGTCAGGGCGCTGCTGCGTTCGGTCATCGCTTCATCTTATTTGAACGGCGCCGACAAGCCCGCGCAGCCCGGCCCGGGGCGGGCTTTCCTACATTGGCTGCATGGCGGATCGCATGACATCTGCCCCCAGCAACGAAGGAGCCCCCGACCATGATCACCCTGCGCAAATCGGCCGAACGCGGTTATGCAGACCACGGTTGGCTCAAGAGTTTTCACAGCTTCAGCTTCGCCGATTACTACGACCCGCGCCACATGGGCGTGGGCAATCTGCGCGTCATCAACGAAGACCGCATCGCGGCCGGCACCGGCTTCGGCACGCACGGCCACCGCGACATGGAGATCGTCAGCTACGTGCTCGACGGCGCGCTGGCGCACAAAGACAGCATGGGCAATGGCGAGGCCGGTGGCGCGAATGCGGGCGTCATCCGCCCCGGCGACGTGCAGCGCATGAGCGCCGGCACTGGCGTGCGACACAGCGAGTTCAACCACGCGCAGGACAGCGCCACGCACTTCCTGCAGATCTGGATCCTGCCGGAGAAAACCGGCATCGAGCCCGGCTACGAGCAGAAGCACTTCAGCGCCGAGAGCAAACGCGGGCGCCTGGTGACGGTGGCCGCGCGTGACGGCCGAGAAGGCGCGGTGACGATCCATGCCGACGCCGCCATCCACGCCGGGCTCTTCGACGGCGACGAACGGGCCGAGCTTGCGCTGAACGCGCGCCGCATCACCTATGTGCACGTGGTGCGCGGCGCGCTGCGTGTCAACGACCGGGCTTTGAAGGCGGGCGACGCGGCCCGCCTCGAGCAGGAAGACCGGCTCGTGCTCGAAGGCGGCGAAGACGCCGAAGTGCTGGTCTTCGACCTCGCGCCCTGAACCCCCTCAATCCCCACACCCTGACCCCGAAGGACCGCACCATGAGCAAGATCGTCATCGTTTATCACAGCGGCTACGGCCACACGAAGAAGGTCGCCGAGGCCGTGGCCGCAGGCAGTGGCGGCACGCTGCTGGCCATCGACGCCGAAGGCAACCTGCCCGAAGGCGGCTGGGAACAGCTGCAGGCCGCCAAGACCATCGTCTTCGGCTCGCCCACCTACATGGGCAGCGTGAGCTGGCAGTTCAAGAAGTTCGCCGATGCCAGCAGCAAGGCTTGGTTCACCGGCCAGTGGAAGGACAAGCTCGCCGCCGGCTTCACCAACAGCGCCAGCATGAACGGCGACAAGCTGAGCACCCTGCACTACCTGTTCACGCTGAGCCAGCAGCACAGCATGTTCTGGGTGGGCACCGGCATGATGCCCAGCAACAGCAAGGCCGCCACGCGCAACGACCTCAACTACGTGGCCAGCAGCTCGGGCCTGATGACGACCACGCCGTCCGACGCTTCGGTGGACGAAATGGTGCCGGGCGACATCGCCACGGCCACGGCTTTCGGCCAGCGCGTCGCCGCGGCCACCGCCAAGCTGGCCTGATCCACGCCGGCGGCCCACGCGGGCCGGGCGCTACAGTCGCCCGCGTGGACACCCTGCTTGCTTTGTGGCGTGTGCTGCCCTGGTCAGACTGGGCGGCACTCGGCCTGCTCTTCGCCGCCTGGGCGGGCTACGCGCATTTCGCGCGCGTGCGCGCCGCCGTGCAGCCCTCGCTGCTGGCGCTGACCAACCGCGAGCGCACCCGCTGGATGCTGCAGACCACCTGGCGCGAGAACCGCGTGGTCGACGGCGTGGTGGTGCAGAACCTCTCCACCAGCCCGAGCTTCTTCGCCAGCACCACCATCCTCATCATCGGCGGCCTGCTGGCGGCGCTGTCGGCCAGCGACAAGGCCAGCGAGCTGGTGCGCGAGATCCCCTTCGCCGCGCGCACCACCATGCTGGTCTTCGACCTCAAGGTGGTGCTGCTGCTGGCCATCTTCGTGCACGCCTTCTTCCGCTTCACCTGGAGCCTGCGCCAGTACACCTTCGGCGCACTCCTGGTGGCCGCCGCCCCGCCGCACGACCGCTACAACAGCGACGAAGAGCGTGAAGCCTTCGCGCTGCGCGCCGGCCGTGTGATGGGCCTGGCCGCCGAAACCTTCAACGACGGCCTGCGCGCCTACTACTTCAGCTTTGCCGCGGTGGCCTGGTTCTTCTCGCCCTGGGCGATGATCGCCGGCAGCGCCGCGGTGGTGGCCATCCTCTACCGCCGCGAGTTCCATTCCGACGTGCTGGCCGTGCTGCGCAGCGACACACCGGCGCGCTGAAGACCGACATCCCACGAGCACCCGAAGAGGAGGTTTCCCCATGCGCACCTTCAAGCCCCGCCGCACCGTGTTGGGCGCCCTGGCCACACTTGCCATCGCCACCCTGGCACTGGCGGCCGGCCCGGCCCTGGCCCAGAACAAGACGCTGAAGATCCTGGTCGGCTTCCCCGCCGGCGGCGGCACCGACGCCATCGCGCGCGTGCTGGCCGAGAAGCTGAAAGACGAGCTGGGTGTCACCGTCATCGTCGAGAACAAGCCCGGCGCCGGCGGCCAGCTGGCGGCCCAGGCGCTGAAAAACGCGCCCGCCGACGGCAGCACGCTCTTCATCACGCACGACCACACGGTGAGCGTGCTGCCGCTGGTGTCGAAGACGCCGGGCTTCGATCCTGCGAAAGACTTCACCCCGGTCGCCGGCTTCGCCAGCTTCGTCAACGGGTTTGCCGTCTCGCCGGGCACACCGGCCAAGAGCCTGGCCGAGTACGTGGCCTGGGTGAAGGCCAGCGGCCAGGGCAAGGGGGTGGTGGGCGTGCCGGCACCGGCCTCGACGCCCGAGTTCATGGTCAAGCTGCTGGGCGGGCAGTACCGGCTCGACCTGGTGCCCGCGCCCTACCGCGGCAGCGCGCCGATGATGGCCGACATGCTGGGCAACCAGATCAACGCCGGCATCGGCTCGGTGCCCGATTTCATCGATGCGCACAAGGCCGGCCGCATCCGCCTGGTGGCGGTGGGCGGTACGGCGCGCCAGGCGGTGCTGCCCGAGGTGCCCACGCTGGCCGAACTCGGCATGGGCGGCTTCGAGGCCCTGCCCTACTACGGCTTCTTCGCACCGGCCGGCACGCCCAAGGCGACGGTGGACGCCTTCGGCGCGGCACTGGCCAAGGTGCTGCAGCAGGCCGAGGTGAAAACCCGCCTCACGGCCCTGGGCCTGAGCGTGGAATACATGGACGCCGGCGCACTGGCCGCGCGTGAACGCGCCTACACCAAGAGCTGGGCCGAGATCATCCGCAAGACGGGTTTCCAGCCGCTCTGAGGGGCTGCACCTGGACCGCTGCCGCCGTTCAGCGCGGCGGCGGCGGGTCTTTCAACAGCATCCACGCCGCCAGCAGGCCGAAGGCCACGTTGAGCAGCGCCACGCCGCCCACCAGCAGCAGGCCCACGGTGTTCAGCGGCAGCGCGCGCAGCGCATAGCCGCACACCGACGAGAGCACGTTGAACATCACCATCTGCCAGAAGAGCAGGCGGCGGGGTTGCCAGAGGCGGCTGAACTGCATGGTCGGGGGCGGTGGGTGGACAGCGGGGTGGGTCGGCGGTGGGCGCGCAGCTTAGCGCAGCGGGTCTCGGCGGCACGTTCGCCCGCACCGGCGCAGGCTTGATCCCGAACCGGGGGCGCTTGGTCGCGCGGGCGCGCAGGCTGGGCCGGCGCGGTTAGGCTGCGCCCATGCTTGTGTCCTCTTCCACCACCAGCCCAGCGGGCGGCGCAGCGGCAAGCTCGCCTGCGGCCCTGGCGGCCGCACCGCTGCTGCAGCCCTTGGATGCGCCCTTGCCGGTGGCCCTGACCGGCAGTGGCCACGGCTGGTTCACCCGCTACCGGCGCTACCCCGTGTTCAGCGCGCCCTGGGTGCGCGGGCGCACGCAGGTCTTTGCGCTCGTGCTGCTGCTGGGCCTGCTGACGGCGGGCGGGCCGCTGCTGGCCAGCCAGACGCTGGCGGAAATGCCCCTGGGCGGGCTGGCACAGCTGGCCGTGCAGCTCTTTGCGCCGCTGCTCATCGGGCCACCGCTGGCCTTGTGGGTGCGCCGCCAGGGCTGGCCCGAGGCGCGTGAGCGTTACGCGCTGGCCGCGGTGGTGGTGGGCGTGGTGCTGGCGCTGCTGGCCTTCCACCAGTTCGGCAGCGAGCCGCTGAAACAGGCCATCGCCGAAGCCACCGGCGCCGTCGACGAAAGCGGCAAGCGCAAACGCATGGCCATCTCGATCGGCGTGAGCGTGAACACCGCGCCAGCTGCCGCTGCCGAGCCCAGGCCCAGCGCCGAAGACGAAGCCGTGCTGAGCCCCATGACCCGCCTGAGCAACGGCGTCACCAGCGCGCTGTTCAGCTTCTGGATGGCCGGCGGCGTGGCGTTGTGGGGCTGGCGGCGTGAACGCCTGGGCCTGGCCGCACTCGCGCGCGAACAGGAGCTGGAACGCGCCCAGGCCCAGCGCCGCGAGGCCGAGCTCCGCCTGAGCGTGCTGGCCGCGCAGGTGGAACCGCACTTCCTCTTCAACACCTTGGCCGGCGTGCGCAGCGCCATCGCCACCGACCCGGCGCGCGCCAGCGAGATGATCGACCGCCTGGTGGACTACCTGCGCGCAGCCATCCCGCGCCTGCGCAGCAGTGGCGACAGCGAGGCCACGCTGGGCGGGCAGCTCGACATCGTGCGTGCCTACCTGGGCCTGATGGCGGCGCGCATGCCGCGCCTGGCCTGGGCGGTGCAGGCCGACGACGACCTGCTCGGCCTGCGCTGCCCGCCGCTGATGCTGATTTCGCTGGCCGAAAACGCGGTCAAACACGGCGCCGAGCCCAAGGTGGGCCCGGTGCGGGTGCAGGTGCGGGCACAGCGCCGCGCCGACGGTGGCCTGGAAGTGACGGTGGCCGACGACGGCGCCGGCTTCGGCGCCAGTGCCGGCGGCAGCGGCCTGGGCCTGAGCAACATCCGCGAACGCCTGCGCCAGATGTACGGCGCCGCCGCCGCCCTCACGCTCAAGGCCCGCGCCGATGGCGGCGTGGCCGCCACCCTCAGCCTGCCCCCGGAGCAAGCGCCATGAACACCGCGCCCACGGCCCTGATCGCCGACGACGAAGACCTGCCCCGTGCCGAACTGCGCCGCATGCTGGCCAGCGCCTGGCCCGAGTTGCAGGTGGTGGCCGAGTGCGAAGACGGCCCCGCCGCGGTGGAGGCGCTGGAGACCCTGGCGCCGCAGATCGCTTTCCTCGACATCCGCATGCCCGGCATGAACGGGCTGGATGTCGCGCGTGCGGCCAGCGGCCGCTGCCACACCGTGTTCACCACCGCCTACGACAGCCATGCCGTGGCCGCCTTCGACGCCGGCGCGGTGGACTACCTGCTCAAGCCGGTGAACGCCGAGCGCCTGGCCCAGGCCGTGCAGCGCCTGCAGCAGCGCCTGCGCAGTGCGGCCCCGGCGCCCGACATCGACACACTGCTGCAGCGCCTGGCCGGGCGCCTGCAGGGCGGCGCCGCGGCCGAAGCGGGGGGCCCGCCGCGCCTGCGCTGGCTGAGCGCCAGCGTGGGCGACACCATCAAGATGTTCGCCATCGACGAGGTGCTGTTTTTCCAGAGCGACGAGAAGTACACGCGGGTCGTCACCGCCACCGACGAAGCGCATGTGCGCAAGCCGCTGCGCGAGATTGCCGACGGCCTGGACCCCGAGGCCTTCTGGCAGGTGCACCGCGGCGCCATCGTGCGCGCCAGCGCCATCGCCCGCGCCCAGCGCGACGAACTCGGCCGCATCACGCTGCACCTGCGGCAGCACGGCGAGACCCTGGCCGTCAGCCAGGCCTGGGCCTGGCGGTTCAAGCCCATGTGACCGGGCCGGGGCCCGGCGCCGCAAACCGATGAAAACCCCGAGGCCAGGCCGCGCCCCGGGCGCGGCGCAGCGCGCGATACTGCAAGCGCAGCAGCCCTCCCTACGCCCGCCGGGCGTACAGCCGTCGAGATGCCCTTGCCTCCGCAGCACGACACGCCCGCCGCAACACCCCCGGCCCCGCCCTTGACTGCCGGGGACCCCGCCCCCACTGCCGATGCCGCCTGGGCCCTGCTGGACGAGGCGCCAACCGCGCTGCTGCACATCTGCGCGGCGGGCCGCCTGCAATACGCCAACCCCGCGGCCTGCACGCTGCTCGACACCGACCTGCGCCCCGGCCTGCCCTTGGCCGCGCTCTGCCTCGACCCGCGCGACGCCGAGGTGCTGATGGCTGCCAAACCCGTGCAACGGGCCCTGGCACGCCAGGGCACCGCCGGGCGCTGGCTGGACGCGCGCAGCCGGCCGCTGCCGGCCGGCGGCTGGGTGCTGGCACTGCAGCCCGCCCACGCCCCCACCGAGGTGGCCGGCGACAGCCCGCTGGCCGAAGCACAGTCGGCCCTGGCGCTGGCGGTCGATCTCGGCAACATCGCCATCTGGCGCCACGACCTGGCCACGCAGCGCATGCACTACAACGCGCAGGCCTACCGCGTACTGGACATCCCGCCAAGGCCCGAGGGCCTGTCCATCGACGAGGTGCGTCATTTCATCCACCCTGACGACTTGCCCGGCGTGGTGGCATCGGCCGAACGTGCGCTGCGCCAGCCCGGCCCCACCGACATGCAGGCCCGCTACCGCCGCGCCGATGGCAGCTGGCGCCAGGTGATGACGCGCCGCGTGCTGCAGCGCGATGCCGACGGCCACCCGCAGGCCTTCATCGGCGTGGCCATGGACGTCACGGCCCAGCACGAAGAACAGCGCCAGGCCGCGGAGACCAAACGCCGCTTTGTGCAGGCCACCGAAGCTGCGGGGATCGGCTACTGGGTGGCCGAGCGCGGTGGCAAACCCACCTGGAACGCGCCCATGCGCCAGATGTTCGACCTGTCCAAAGGCGAACCACCGCCCACGCTGCAGGCCTGGCTCGACCGCTGCGTGCACCCCGAAGACCGTGCTCACGTGCAACGCAACTTCGAAGCCTGGCTGCGCAGCCGACACCCCAGCCACGACCTGACGCTGCGTGCCATGCGCCCCGATGGCAGCGTTCGCCATCTCTCCACACACACGCGCATCGAACGTGGCCCCGACAACCCGGTGATGTTCGGCATCGTCATCGACCTCACCGAGCGGCGCAGCGCCGAGCAGGCCCTGCGCGCCGCCGAAGAGAGCGTGGCGCTGGCCGCGCGCGGCGCTGGCCTGGGGGCCTGGCAGCTCGACCTGCAGACCGGCGCCGCCACCTGGGACAGCCAGATGTGGCGGCTGCGCGGCCGCGCCCCTGAAAGCCGTGCGATGAGCGAAGCCGAACGCGCCGCGTGTGTGCACCCCGAAGACTGGGTCTGGCTGTCGCCGCAGATGAGTGCCGCCTTTCGCAGCGGCGCCCCCTTCGAAAGCGAGTTCCGGGTCGTCTGGCCCGATGGCCAGGTGCGCTGGCTGGCCTCACGTTCGGTGGAGATCCGCGACGAAGGCGGCCGGCGCCGCATCGGCGTGAACTGGGACGTGACCGACAAGCGCAACGCCGAGGAGGCCCGCCGCGAACGTGAGATCGCGCTGGGTCAAAGCCGCGCCAAGAGCCGCTTCCTGGCGCGCATGAGCCACGAGTTGCGCACGCCGCTGAACGCAGTGCTGGGCTTTGCGCAGTTGTTGCTGACCGAACCCGACGGCGGCGAACCGGCTGCGCTGGCCCGCCGCGGCCGGGTCGAGCACATCCGCTCGGCCGGTCAACACCTGCTGGCCCTCATCAACGACGTGCTCGACCTCTCCAGCCTGGAAAGCGGCGAGCTGCGCATCGCGCTGCAGCCCGTGGCGCTGGCGCCGCTGGTGGCGCAGACGCTGCCGATGCTGGGCGATCTGCGCGAGCGCCACGGCGTACAACTGCAGCTCGGCGCGCTGGAAGGCTGCGTGCTGGCCGACGCCACACGCTTGCGCCAGGCGCTGCTGAACCTGCTGACCAACGCGGTCAAGTACAACCGGCCCGGGGGCACGGTGCGCATCGAGGCCTTGGCCCAGGGGCGCCAGCGCGTGCTGCGCGTCAGCGACAACGGCCGCGGCATGGACGCAGAGCAGATGCGCCATCTTTTTGAACCCTTCAACCGCCTCGGGCGCCACGGCGACGGCCCCGACGCCGTCGAAGGCTCGGGCATCGGTCTGGCCATCGTGAAGGCCCTGCTTGAACGCATGGGCGGCAGGGTGCAGGTGGAAAGCGAAGCTGGCGTGGGCAGCGTGTTCGAACTGCACCTGGCCGACGGAGAGCAGGCGCCAGCGCCTGGCGGCGCCGCCGAGAACGAAGTGCCGCCCACGCCCCTGCCGCCCGCCCTGGCAGACCGCGGCAGCCGGGTGGTTCGCGCCACCTTGCTCTACATCGAGGACAACCCGGTCAACGCGCTGATCATCCGCGAGTTGCTGCAGCGCCGGCCCGACCTGCAGTTGCATGTGGCCGAAGACGGCGCGCGCGGCGTGCTGATGGCCCAGGCCCTGGAGCCCGACCTCGTGCTGCTGGACATGCAGCTGCCCGACATGGACGGCTTCGAAGTCTTGCGCCGGCTGCGCATGCACTCGGCACTGGCCCAGGTGCCGGTGATCGCGCTGTCGGCCAACGCCATGCCCGAGGACATCGAACGTGCGCTGGCCGCCGGCATGAGCGACTACTGGACCAAGCCGCTGGACTTCACGGCCTTCCTCGCGTCGCTGGAGGCGCTGTTCGGGCCGCCGGCAGCGGCGGCCTGAACGGGCCTGCTCAAGCCGGCTGCAGCAAGCCCTTTTTCTTCAGCAGCGGCTGCACCGTGGCCGCGCGGCCGCGGAAGGCAGCATAGGCCGCGCCCGGCTCCAGGCTGTTGCCGCTGCTGTAGATGTAGCGCTGCAGGGCCTGCGCCACCTGCGGGTCGAAGGGGCTGCCGGCTTCGGTGAAGGCGTCGTAACCGTCGGCGTCGAGCACCTCGGCCCAGAGGTAGACGTAGTAACCGGCGGCGTAGCTGCTGCCCGCGAACAGGTGCTGGAAGTGCACCAGCCGGTGGTTCAGCCCCACGGCGTGCGGCAGACCGGCGCGCTGCAGCAGATCGGCCTCCCAGGCGCACACATCGGCCGGCGGCTCCGCATCGCCCAGCGCGTGGATGGCCAGGTCGGCCATAGCGCTGGCGGTGTAACGCACGGTCTCGTAGCCCTGGTTGAACTGCTGCGCCTGCTTCAGGCGTTGCAGCAGTTCGGCCGGTATGGGCTCGCCCGTCTGGTGGTGGCGCGCATGGCGCTGCAGCACCTCGGGCTCGTTGATCCAGTGCTCGAAAATCTGCGAAGGGAGCTCGACAAAATCGCGCAGCACCTGGGTGCCCGAGAGGCGCTCGTAGGTCACGTTGCTCAGCAGGCCGTGCAGGCCGTGGCCGAACTCGTGGAAAAGCGTGCGTGCGTCGTCCAGGCTCAAGAGCGTGGGCGCGCCCGGGCTGCCCTTGGCGAAGTTGTTGTTGTTCAGGATCACCGGCAGCTGCGCCGCACCGTCGGGTGCGTTGCGGTGCTGCCAGCGCAGGTTGCTCATCCAGGCGCCGCTGCGTTTGGTGGGCCGCGCGAAGTTGTCTTGCAGGAAGATGCCCTGCAAGCGACCGCTGCGATCGTAGACCTCGTAGGCCTTCACGTCGGGGTGGTAGACCGGGATGTCGGCGCGGGCCTCGAACCGCAGGCCGAAGAGGCGCTCGGCGCAATCGAAAGCCGCGGCCACCACACGGCCCAGCTCGAAGTACGGTTTGACCTCGGCGTCGTCCACGGCATAACGCGCGCGGCGCACCTTCTCGGCCCAGTAACGCCAGTCCCAGGGTTCGATCTCGCCCACGGCAGCGGTCTGGCCTTCGGCCTCGATCTGCTGCAGCAGCGCCTGGCGCTCGCGTTCCACGGCCTGCAGCGCACGCGGCCACACCTCGCCCAGCAGCCCCTGCACGGCGGCGCGGGTGCCGGCCATGGTGTCGGTGAGCGCGTGGTCGGCGTAGCAGGCGTGGCCGTGCAGGCGGGCCTGCTCGTGGCGCAGGCGCAGGATGTCGCGCACCACCTCGCGGTTGTCGTGATCGCCCGCGTGTTCACCGCGGCCGGTCCAGGCGCGCCACGCCAACTCGCGCAGGTCGCGGCGGGTGCTGAAGGTGAGGAAAGGCACCACCAGCGAGCGCGACAGCGTGATCACGTGGCCCGCCAGGCCGCGGTCGGCCGCGGCCTGCGCGGCGTTGGCGCGCACGAATTCCGGCAGGCCCGCAAGATCGGCCTCGCCCTGCAGCGGCAAGGCCCAGCTGCTTTCGTCGTGCAGCACGTTCTGCGCGAAGCGGGTGGTCAGCTGCGCCAGCTGCTGCATCACCTGCGCGTGGCGGGCCTGGGCTTCGGGCGCCAGGCGTGCGCCGGCGCGCACGAAGTCGGTGTGAACGCGGTCGAGCAGGCGCTGCTGCTCGGCGCTCAGGCCCAGGGTCTCGCGGCGCGCGTGCAGCGCGGCAACGCGGGCGAAGAGCGCCGCGTCGTTGTACACGGCGCTGTGGTGGGCCGCCAGGGGCGCGGCCATCTCGCGCTGCACCGCCTGCAGCGCCGGGCTGGTGGCCGAGCCGTTGAGGTTGCTGAAGGTGGCCGCGATGCGGCCCAGCAGGCGGCCTGCGCGGTCGAAGGCCGCCAGCGTGTTGTCGAAGCTGGGCGCTTCGGTCTGTGCGGCGATGGCGGCGAGCTCGCCCCGGTGCTGCTGCATGGCCGACCGCAGGGCCGGCTCGAAGTGCGACGGCTGCAGGGCATCAAAAGGCGGCAGGCCGTGCGCGGTGTGCCAGGGCTGCAGCAGCGGGTTCGCTTCGCTCATCGTTCGTCTCACTTGCCGTTGCGGATGGCGATCTCGTCGTCTTCGCGGTAACGGCGGTCGCTGCAGTTGGCGATCCAGGCGGTGTCGTCGGCCTTGATCTTGTCGCGCGTGGCGTTGAGCTCGGCGTTGCGCTTGTTCCAGGCATCGGCGCGCTCGTTCAGTGCGGTGATCTTGCCGTTGTAGGCCTCCACCACGCCCTTGGTCTCGGTTTCCAGCGCGGTGGCCTCGGTGCGCAGCACGGCCAGGGCCTCGTTGAGCTCTTTGCTCTCCTTGGTGAAGTTGGCACGGCGGCGGTCGGAGTTCGGGCCCGGGCGCGGGTTGCTGTCGTTGAACTCGGCCACAGACTTGTTGAAGGTTTCGAGCTTGGTCTTGTGCTCGTTGAAGCGCACGTTCAGTGCTTCGCTTTTCGTGCGCTGCGCTTCCAGCGCTTCGCGCGCCAGCTTCACGGCCTCGCGGTCGACCTCGATGGCCTTGCGCTCTTCGTCCAGCGCCGGGCGTGCGGCCTCCAGCGTGTCCATGCGCTTGGCGATGGTCTCGCGCTCGGTGAGGCAGGCGCGCAGTTCCTCGCGCGTCAGCACCGGCCCGCTGTTGGCCACGTCGGTGCCGCCCAGCGATTTGGTGCCGGCCAGCGGCGTGGCAAAACCGGGTTTGGCCGCGCCGGTCTTGGCCGCAGCGGCCGTTGCAGCCGGCTTGGCGGCCGCGGGCTTGGCCGCAGGCTTGGCAGCAGCCGCGGGCTTGGGTGCGGCAGCGGGTTTGGCGGGCGCGGTCTGCGCCTGGGTGGCGCCGGCAAACGCCAGGCAAATGCCGGCGATCACGAGGGTCTGGGCCTTCATCGTCTTTCCTTGGGTGTCATTGCCGGGCGCGCCGGCCAGGGTGCGAATGATGCCACCCGGCCGCCGCCGGGCCCGGCTGTGGCACAGTGCCCTGTTTTGCGCCCCTGAGGCGCTGGAAGCCTGCCTTGCCCACCGAGCCCGCCTTGTTCCGCCCCCTCTTCAGCACTGGAGCCCGCTGATGGCCATCAAGGCCACCGTGCACAAGGCGACGCTGCAGATCGCCGACATGGACCGCAACCTCTACGCCACCCACCAGGTGACGCTGGCGCGCGAGCCCTCTGAAACCGACGAACGCATGATGGTGCGGCTGCTGGCCTACGCGCTGCACGTGCCGGTTGACGACCACGACGGCGCCCTGGCCTTCGCCCGCGGCGCCGCCGACGCCGAGGAGCCCGATCTCTGGCAGCACAGCCTCTCGGGCGAGGTGCGGCAGTGGATCGAGGTCGGCCAGCCCGACGAACGCCGCCTCGTGCGCGCCGCGGGCCGCGCCGACCGCGTGGTGCTCTACACCTACAGCAGCGCCGCGCACATCTGGTGGGCCGGCGTGCAGAACAAGCTCACCCGGCTCAACAACCTCTGGGTGTGGCAGCTGCCGGCCGCCCAGAGCCAGGCCCTGGCCGCGCTGGCCGCCCGCAGCATGCAACTGCAGGTGACGGTGCAGGACGGGCAGGTCTGGATAGGGAACAACGAGAACAGTGTCGAAGTCCACCCCGCGCCGCTGAAGGCGCCCACCTCGAAATACTGAGCATGAAACTCCATCAACTCTTCCCTGCGCTGGCCCTGGGCCTGGCGCTGAGCCAAGCCGCCATGTCCCAGACCCCGCAGACCCCGCCCCCCGCCGCCGACCCCTACCTCTGGCTCGAAGAGGTGCAGGGCGAGAAGGCCCTGGCCTGGGTGCGCGAGCGCAACGCCGAGAGCGAAGGCCTGCTGCAGGCGCGGCCGGGCTTCGACAAGCTCAAGACCAGCCTGCGCGAGGTGCTCGACAGCCGCGAGCAGATTCCCTACGTCACGCGCCGTGGCGACTGGCTCTACAACTTCTGGCGCGACGCCAGCAACCCGCGCGGCCTGTGGCGCCGTACCACGCTGGCCGAGTACCGCCAACCGCAGCCCAAGTGGGAGACGGTGATCGACGTCGACGCCCTGGGCAAGGCCGAGAAGGAAAACTGGGTCTGGAGCCGCAGCAGCTGCCTCGGCCCCGACTACCGCCGTTGCCTGATCGCGCTGTCGCGCGGCGGCGCCGACGCGACCGTGGTGCGCGAGTTCGACACCATCACCAAGACCTTCGTCGAAGGCGGCTTCACGCTGCCCGAGGCCAAGAGCAGCGTCGAGTGGCTGGACGAGAACACGATCTTCGTCGGCACCGACTTCGGCGCCGGTTCGCTCACCGATTCGGGCTACCCGCGTGTCATCAAGCAGTGGAAACGCGGCACACCGCTGGCCAGCGCCGTGACGGTGTTCGAGGGTGAAGCGAAAGACGTGGCCTCTTACGTCAGCGTCGACAAGACGCCGGGCTTCGAGCGCACGCTGATGGGCCGCGCCGTCACTTTCTACACCGACGAGCTTTTCCTGCTGCAGGGCGGCAAGCCGGTGCGCATCGACAAACCCGCCGATGCCAAGCTGGCCTTCTGGCGCGAGTTCGTGCTGATCGAACTGCGCAGCGACTGGACCGTGGGCAATCGCACCTGGCCGCGCGGCGCGCTGCTGGCAGGCAATGCCGCGGCCTACCTGAAAGGTGAGCGCCGTTTCGACGCGATCTTCCTGCCCAGCGCCACCCGTTCGCTGGCGAGCTTCGGCGCCACGAAGAGCAAGCTGCTGCTGGACGTGCTGGACAACGTGGCCAGCCGCATCGAAGAGTGGCAGCCCGCCCCGCAACCTGGCGGCAAGGGCTGGCGCAAGCGCGACGTGAAAGCGCCCTACCCCGGCAGCCTGGGCGTGACACCGCTGCACGACCCGCTGCTGAAAGACGACCCGCTGGCCGAGGCCTACTTCATGAACGTGGCCGACTTCCTGCAGCCCGACACGCTGCAGCTCGGCCGCACCGGCAGCGACGCGCGCGAGGTGCTGAAGTCGCGCCCCACCTTCTATGACGCCACCGGCATGCGCGCCGAGCAGCGTTTTGCCACCAGCAAGGACGGCACCAAGGTGCCCTACTTCGTAATCTGGCCCAAGGGCGCGAAGGCGGATGGCAAGAACCCCACGCTGCTCTACGGCTACGGCGGTTTTGAGGTGTCGCTCACGCCCTGGTACTCGGGTGCCGTCGGCCGCGCCTGGACGGGCCAGGGCGGTGTCTACGTGCTGGCCAACATCCGCGGCGGCGGTGAGTTCGGCCCGGGCTGGCACCAGGGCGCCATCCTCGCCAACAAGCAGAAGAGCTACGACGACTTCGCGGCCGTGGCCGAAGACCTCATCGCGCAGAAGATCACCAGCCCGCAGCACCTGGGCATCCAGGGCGGCAGCAACGGCGGTCTGCTGGTGGGCGCGGTGATGGTGCAGCGGCCCGAGCTCTTCAGCGCCGTGGTCTGCCAGGTGCCGCTGTTGGACATGCAGCGGTTCCACAAGCTGCTGGCCGGCGCGAGCTGGATGGCCGAGTACGGCAACCCCGACAAGCCCGAAGACTGGGCTTTCATCTCCAAGTACAGCCCCTACCAGAACGTGAAGCCGGGCGTGAAGATGCCCAAGGTGCTGTTCGCCACCAGCACGCGCGACGACCGCGTGCACCCCGGCCACGCCCGCAAGATGGCCGCGAAGATGCGCGAACAAGGCCACCCGCTGCTGTACTGGGAGAACATCGAGGGCGGCCACGGCGGCGCGGCCGACAACGGCCAGCGTGCGCAGATGATGGCGCTCGAGTACACCTTCCTCTGGATGCAGCTGAGCAACAAGTAAGTTGATCCCTTGGCTTGAACCAGGCCAGCCCCTGCCCCACGCCAGCACGGCGCTGGGAGAGGACAGCGATGCACCCGGCCTCGTGGCCGCGGGCGGGGGGCTGGCGCCCGAGCGGCTGGAAGAGGCCTACCGCAACGGGCTCTTCCCCTGGTACAGCGCCGGCCAGCCGGTGCTGTGGTGGAGCCCCGAGCCGCGCATGGTGCTGCCCACGGCGGCTTTCAAGCGCAGCCACAGCCTGAAGAAGACGCTGCGCCGCTTCCGGCGCACGCCGGGCTGCGAGATCCGTTTCGACAGCAACTTCGAGGCCGTCATCCAGGCCTGCGCGGGCACTCCGCGTGAAGGCCAGGATGGCACCTGGATCGTGCCGGCCATGGTGGCCGCCTACACCGCCTGGCACCGTGCCGGGCGCGTGCACAGCGTGGAGACCTGGGTCGACGGGCAGCTGGTGGGCGGCCTCTACTTCGTGGCCATCGGGCGCATGTGCTTCGGCGAATCGATGTTCGCGCACCGCACCGACGCCTCGAAGATCGCGCTGGCCGCCTTCGTCGCCGCAGCGCGGGCGCGCGGTGTGACCCTCATCGACTGCCAGCAGAACACCCTCCACCTCGCCAGCTTCGGTGCGCACGAGACCCCGCGGCGTGATTTCCTCGCCCACGTCACCGCGGCCACGGGGGCTGCAGACGTGCGGGCCTGGGCCTATGATGAAGCGGCCTGGGCGCTGCTGGACGAAACGGCCTGACGTGCAGCCCCAACCTCTGCCACCTGTGCCCACCGCCTGAGCCTTGCCGCCGCCCCAACGCCCGTGACGCACCCCCAGGAACTGCCGCTGCGGTCCTTGCAGTTCTATGCAACGGCCCCCTACCCCTGCAGCTACCTGCCCGACCGGCAGGCGCGTTCGCAGGTGGCGACACCCAGTCACCTGATCCACGCCGACACCTACTCGGGCCTGGTGGCCAACGGTTTCCGGCGCAGCGGCCTTTTCACCTACCGCCCCTACTGCGACGGCTGCCGCGCCTGCGTGCCGCTGCGCGTGCCGGTGGCCGGCTTCACGCCCACGCGCAGCCAGCGCCGCTCGCTCAAGCAGCACCAGGGCCTGAAGGCGCGGGTGCTGCGCCTGGGCTTCGTGCCCGAGCACTACCAGCTCTACCTGCGCTACCAAAGCGGCCGCCACAGCGGCGGCGGCATGGACCACGACAGCGTCGACCAGTACACACAGTTCCTGCTGCAAAGCCGCGTCAACAGCCGCATGGTCGAGTTCCGCGAGCCGGCCGGCGACGACGGCATCCCCGGCGCGCTGAAGATGGTGTCCATCCTCGACGTGCTGAGCGACGGCATCTCCGCCGTCTACACCTTCTACGAGCCCGAGCCCCACACCAGCTACGGCACCTACAGCGTGATGTGGCAGATCGAGCAGACGCGCCAGCTCAAGCTGCCCAACGTCTACCTGGGCTACTGGATCGCGCAGAGCCCGAAGATGGCCTACAAGCAGCAGTTCCGCCCGCACCAGCTGTTGGTGGACGGGCGCTGGCAGGCCGAAGCCGAGGTGCTGGCCGCCGATGCCGCGGCGGCCCAGCGCGGCGGCGTTTAGTCCACGTCCAGGCCGCGTTCAGCGCGCCACCGCGGCCCAGCGCTGCTGGGCATCCTCCACCGCGCGGCCCTCAGACCGCAGCTTCAGCAGGTGGGCCAGCAGCGAGCGCTGCGCCACACCGTGCAAGGCCACGGGCGCGTCGTCGTAGACCGTGCCCACCAGCTCGGCCAGCGTGCCCGGGCCGGCCTGCTGCAGGCGCAAGGCCACCTTGGCCTCGCGTTTCAGGCGGTGGGCGATAAGCGCGCGCAGCACGGCATGCGGCTCGGCGACGAGATAACCGTGGCCCGGCGCCAGCCAGTCCAGCGGCTCTGCCAGCAATTCGTGCAGCGAGGCCAGGTAGGCCACCATGTCGCCATCGGGCGGGTTGATGACCACGGTGCTGCCCTGCATGACGTGGTCGCCGGTGAAGAGCAGGCGTTCCTCTTCCAGCAGGTAGCACAGGTGGTTGCTGGCATGGCCCGGCGTGTGCCACACGCGCAGCGTGGCGCCATTGCCGCAAAAGATACGTTCGGCGTGCTGTGGCACGTGGTCGGGGCGGAAGCTCTCGTCCTGCCAGGCCGGGTGGTCGGCCACGCGGCCCCACACCGGCGCGCCGGTGGCGGCGGCCAGCGCGGCGGCGCCGGGCGAGTGGTCGCGGTGCGTGTGCGTGACGAGGATGCGTTCCAGCCGCCCGCCGCGCTCGGCCAGCGCCGCCAGCAGCGCCTGCAGGTGCGGCTCGCTGTCAGGGCCGGGGTCGATGGCGGTCCAGCCGCCACCTTCACCACCGCCCACGAGGTAGGTGTTGGTGCCGGGGCCGGTCATCGGCCCTGGATTAGGCGCGGTGATGCGCAGCACACGCGGCGACAAGGCCACCACGCGGCCGGCCAGCAGCGTGGCGTGGGCCTCGCCGTGGCCTGAAGGGTCGAGCCGGCCGATCTCGGCATAAGGCAGCTCGTGCGGCAGCACCACGCCCGGGCCGCGGGCCGTGAGCGCGCGGCGCGGCTCCACCAGCGGCACGCCGCCGCGCGCGGCGCGTTCGGCCATGGCGGCCAGCGCGGCGTCGACATCGTGATAGCCCGCCAACTCTTTCAGCAGTTCGCGCGTCACCGGCAGCAACTTCAGCCCCAGCGCCTTGTCGAGCGCCTGCGCCGGGCGCAGCCACATCAGCGCCACGGCCTCGCCATGGTCCACCTCGGCCTGCTGCCCGGCCGGGGCCCGCACGGCGAAGAAGCGCGTGTCGAAACGCTTGGGTGCGCCCAGCGGCGTGAGCCAATGCGCGGCGTAGACCAGCCCGCGCAGCTCGGGCTGCACACCGGTGGCCTGGCAGAAATCGACGAAGCTGGCTTCGCCCGACTGCAGGCGGTCGCGCCAGGGGTGCAGCGCCGCGAGGTCGGGCGTGCCGGTGGCCAGCAGCAAGCCGGCTTCTTCGAAGGTTTCGCGCACGGCGGCGATGTAGTAGTCGAGCCCGCCGGCCGCCACGCCCAGCAACGCGCTGGCTTCGGCGTCGGTGGGGCCGAGGCACAGCGCGTGCGCCGCGTGGTCGCGTGCATCGAGCTGGCCGCCGGGGAAGACCGCGGCGCCGCTGCGCTGGTCGCCATCGCGCTCGGCACGGCGCAGCATCAGCACTTCCAAGCCGTCAGCTGCATTGCGCAACAGCAACAGCGAAGCCGAGGGCCGGGTGCCGGCCGGCGGTTCGTAGAACGGGGCGTTCATCGCAGTACTCCAGCCGCGCGCAACGCGGCAGTCTCGGTCTCGGAAAAGCCGGCTTCTTGCAGCAGCGCGTCGCCATCGGCGCCGATAGCCGGCGGCGGGCGCAGCGGCCCGGCGGGCGTGCGGCTGAAGCGCGGGGCCGGCGCGGGCTGCACCAGGCCGCCCACGGTGGTGAAGGCGCCGCGCGCCTGCGCATGCGGGTGCGTGGCGGCCTCCTCGAAACTCAGCACGGGTGCAAAACACACGTCGCTGCCTTCGAGCCGTTCGCACCATTCGCTGCGGCTGCGCTGCTTCACGGCCGCAGCGATGGCCGCACGCATGTCGGGCCACAGGCGGCGGTCGTGCTGGCCGCGCACGAATGCGTCGTCCAGGCCCAGCGCCGCAGCCAACTGCGCGAAGAACTTGGGCTCCAGCGCCGCCAGGCTGATGTGGCGGCCATCGGCCGTCTCGTAGGTGTCGTAGAACGGTGCGCCGCCGTCCAGCAGGTTCTGGCCGCGCTCGGCCCGCCAGCCGCCCGTGCCCTGCAGGCCCCAGAAGATGGAGGCCAGCGAAGCCGCGCCGTCGACCATGGCCGCGTCCACCACCTGCCCCAGGCCCGAGCGCTCGCGCTCGAACAGCGCGGCCATCACGCCGAAGGCCAGGTACAGCGCGCCGCCGCCGTAGTCGCCCACCAGGTTCAGCGGCGGCACGGGCTTGCCGCCGGCCGGGCCGATGGCGTGCAGCACGCCGGTGAGCGCGATGTAGTTGAGGTCGTGCCCGGCGGTCTGCGCCAGCGGGCCCGTCTGGCCGTAGCCCGTCATGCGGCCGTAGACGAGGCCCGGGTTCAGCGCGTGGCAGTCGGCCGGGCCGAGGCCGAGCTTTTCGGTGACGCCGGGGCGCAGGCCTTCCAGCAGCACGTCGGCGCCTTCGATCAGGCGCAGCGCGGCGTCGCGGCCGGCGGGCTGTTTCAGGTCGAGCGCGATGCTGCGCCGGCCGCGGGCGTTGATGTCGCGCTCGGGCGGCAGGTCCAGGCCCAGGCCGCTGGCCTCGGGGCGGTCGATGCGTTGCACCTCGGCGCCCAGGTCGGCCAAGAGCATGCCGGCCAGCGGCACGGGGCCGATGGCGGCGAGTTCGATGACACGGAGGCCTTGCAGCGGCCCGGCAGCTTGCATGGTGGGGGAGTGTGCCGCAGCGCGTCGCGACCTACAGTTCAGGCGCCCGACCCCCCAACCAGGCCTCAAGGAGACGCGCATGCCCCCACCCCCCGCCGGCCGCCGCCACGTGGAAGACGCCCGCCCCCTGCCCGTGTTCGCCGGTGCGCTGCGCGACGAACTGCGGGAACACGCGCTGCAGCGCGCCGACTTCTTGTTCTACTTCGTGGTCACGATGAAGATCGTGGTGGCCGAGATCAACCGCCATCGCGCGCGGCAGCAGCAGCCCTCGCTGCCCGACGCCCACTTCGTGCTGGCCAAGGCCACCGACCAGATCGGCAGCGGCCTGCGCAACGACGACGAGCCGGCCTATTCCGCGTTCGACCCCAAGGACGAAAAGGTCGTCGACAAGCCCACGACGATGTTCACGCGCGCCGATGCCGCGCACTTCTGCAACCTGGGCCTCGCGCTGAACTTCGCCGAGGCCTGCCGCGCCACCGCCTTCACGCGCGACGGCTACGAGCGCCTGAAGGTGCATGCCGGTGCCACCAAGCTGCTGCCGCAGCAGGTGAACATCGGCCCCGACCGCAAGCTGGACGTGCTGCACGCCGAGCTGGCACCACGCATGCTGAACGACGGCGGGCTGATCTTCACGCGCGACCGCGTGGCCAGCTACCGCAGCGCGGCGGTTGAAACGCTGGAGAGCTACCGGAAGGCCAAGGCCGACAAGGGGCTGAAGGGCCTGGCCGCCTGCGCGCAGTGTTACCTCGACATGTACGCGAGCAAGGATTTCGAGGGCCGCGTCTACCGCCGCGTCTACCCCGAGATCATCGGCCTGTGCGAAAGCTCGCCCGTGTTCCGCGGGCAATCACACCTGTTCTACCGCTAGGCCTCTCGCTGCCGAGTTACCTGCCGTGGCGGCTGCGCCGGCGCCGCCGCCCAATACGGGCTCGCCTGCACGACATCGCCCACCACCACGATGGCCGGGCTGGCCAGGCCTTCGCGCTGCACCGTGGCCACCAGTTCGCCCAAGGTGCACAGCGCCTGCTGCTGGCGCGGCGTGTGCGCGCTGCAGACCACGGCCGCGGGCGTGTGTGCCGGCAGGCCGCCGGCCTGCAAGCCCTGCACGATGCGGCCCAGGCGCGCAACGCCCATGTAGACCACCAGCGTGAGGCCGCAGCGCGCCAGCGCGGGCCAGTCGGGTTCAGCATCACCGCCCTCGCCTGTGTGCCCGGTGACCAGCACCACGCCGCGGGTGTGGCGACGGTCGGTCACCGGCAGGCCCAGGGCCGCCGGGCCCGCCAGCCCGGCGGTGAGACCGCTGACCACCACCACCGGCACGCCGGCGGCGCGCAAGGCGTCGGCCTCTTCGCCGCCGCGGCCGAAGACAAACGGGTCGCCGCCCTTGACGCGCACCACCCGTTCGCCGCGCTGGGCCTCGGCCACCATCAGCCGTTCGATGAAGGCCTGCGGCGTGCTGGCGCAGCCGCCGCGTTTGCCCACGTGCACCACGCGCGCGCTGCGGCGCAGGTACTTGAGCACGCCGGGGTGCACGAGGTCGTCCACCAGCGCCACGGTGGCCTGGCGCAGCGCCTTGATGGCCTTGAGCGTGAGCAGTTCGGGGTCGCCCGGGCCGGCGCCGACGAGATGCACGGGATAAGGTGTGGCTGTGTTCATGCCAGCGTCTCCTGCCGCGTGTCGGCGGCTTGCGGTGGGGCGCAGGGCGTGCGCTGCAGCAGGCCCTTCACCGCCGGCAGGCAGCTGCCGCAGCGCGTGCCGCAGTGCAGCGCCTGCTGAACCGTCTGCAGGCGCTGCGCCGGCGTGCCATCGGCCTGGGCCGCGGCCTGCAAGATCCGCGCTTCGCTGACGTCGAAACAGGCGCACACCTGCGGGCTGCGCGGCGCGCGCTGGGCCAGCACGTCGGGCGGTGAAGCGCGCGCGGCCAGCAGGGCGCGGCCGTAGGCGGCAGCGGGTTCGCGGCCCAGCAGCAGCGGCAGCACCCAGGCATCGGCCGCGGTGTCGCCGGCCAGCAGGTAGGCGCGCAGCGTGCCATCGGGCCGCAAGGCAAGGCGGCGGGTCTGGCCGAGGCGCGGGTCGGTGTACTGCAGCAAGGGGCCTTGGGCCGGGTCCAGGCCGAGCGCTGCGGCCACGGCCTGCAGGAGCTCGGGCTCGGCCGTGGCAGGCAAGGCGGCGCGCCAGCGCAGGCCGGTTTCGGCAGGCGCCGTGGCCGGCACCTCGGCCTCGGCGGGATCGAACTCGCGCCCGAAAGGCACGCAGTGCGCGTAGCCGCCCGCGGCCTCGATGGCGGCAAAGACCGCGCGCAAGGCCTCGCGGCGCGCCCAGGCCTCTTCGGCCGGCCACCACGCGCCGCCGGCCATCTGCCAAGGCAAGGCCGCGGGCTCCAGGCGCACGGCGGCGTGCTTCAGCTCGGGTTGGTGCGAGGTGGGGCAGACGCTGTCGCTGGTGAGCGTGTTGACGCCGCCGCCGCTGAGCCATTCACCACCCCAGTGCATGGCAATGAAGGCCTGCGCCGGCGCCACCGCTTCGCTGGACGCCACGGGCAGCACCAGGGCGCCGCGGCGCGAGGCCACGCGCACCAATTCGCCCGGCTGCCAGCGGCGGCGCGCGAGTTCCTGCGGGTGCAGTTCCAGTACCGGCTCGGGGCTGTGCGCGAACAACCGGCCCAGCGTGCCGGTGCGGCTGGCACCATGCCACTGGTCGCGCAAGCGGCCGGTGTTCAGCGCCACGGGATAGCGCGCGTCGCGAGGCTCGGCCACGTTGCGCCAAGCCGGGGCGACAAAGCGTGCCCGGCCGTCGGTCGTGGGGAAGACGCCATCCTCATAGAGCCGCGCAGCGCCCGTGGTCTCGCCCTCGCGCAGCGGCCATTGCTGCGGCGCGGCTTCCAGCTGCGCGTAGCTCAGGCCGGTGATGTCGAGATCACGGCCGCGCGTGCTCTCGCGGTGCTCGTTCCAAACGTCTTGAGCGCTGCGGTAGGGGAAGAGCGTTTCGCCCTGCCAGCCCGGCCGGCGCGCTGGCGGGCGCAGCTTCTCCAGGCGCTGGGCCACGTCCGCTGCGATGGCCCAGTCGGCCCGCGCCTGCCCCGGCGCCGACACGGCGGCGCGCACGCGGCTGATGCGGCGTTCGCTGTTGGTGACGGTGCCTTCCTTCTCGCCCCAGGTGCTGGCCGGCAGCAGCAGGTCGGCATAAGCCGCGGTGGCGGTGGTGGTGTAGGCCTCCTGCAGCACCACGAACTCGGCGCGCTGCAGCGCGCGGCGCACCACCGCCTGGTTGGGCAGGCTCTGTGCGGGGTTGGTGCAGGCTATCCACAACGCGCGGATCTCGCCCTCGGCCGCGGCCTCGAACATCTGCACCGCGCTCTTGCCGCGCACCGCCGGCACGGCCTGCACGCCCCACAAGGCGGCCACCTCCTCGCGGTGCGCGGGGTTGGCCAGGTCGCGGTGGGCGCTGAGCAGGTTGGCCAGGCCGCCCACCTCACGCCCGCCCATGGCATTGGGCTGGCCGGTCAAGGAGAACGGGCCTGCGCCCGGGCGGCCGATCTGCCCCGTGGCCAGGTGGAGGTTGATCAACGCGCTGTTCTTGTCGGTGCCGCTGCTGCTTTGGTTCAGGCCCTGGCACCACAGGCTCAAGGTCGGGGCGCGGGTGCCCTCGGGTTGCACGCCCGCGATCCAGCGTGCGGCCTGCAAGATGTCTTCGGCCTTCAGCCCGCAGGTCTTGGCGGCCACCGCCGGGCTGAACTCGCGCACGCGGTCGCGCAGCGCCTCGAAGCCGGTGGTGTGCGCGGCGATGAAGGCGGGGTCCGTGAGGCCCTCCCACAGCATCACGTGCAGCAGCGCGTGGTAAAGCACCACGTCGGTGCCGGGCAGCAGTTGCAGGTGCAGGTCGGCCAATGCCGCGGTTTCGGTGCGGCGGGGGTCAGCGACGATCCAGCGCTGCTCAGGATTCGCGCGGCGCGCGTCTTCCAGGCGGCGGAAGAGCACCGGGTGCGCCCAGGCCATGTTGCTGCCGGTGATGAAGACGGTGGCGGCATGGTCCAGGTCTTCGTAGCAGTTGGGCGGCGCGTCGGCACCCAGGCTCTGCTTGTAGCCGGCGACCGCGCTGCTCATGCACAGACGCGAGTTGGTGTCGACGTTGTTGGTGCCCAGCAGGCCCTTGGCCAGCTTGTTGAAGACGTAGTAGTCCTCGGTGAGCAGCTGGCCCGAGAGGTACAGGCCCACAGCGTCGGGCCCGCTCTCGTCGGCGATCTGCGCGAAGCGCTGCGCCACCTCGTCCAGCGCCGTGTCCCAGCCCACGGGCAGGAGCGGCTGGTCGCGCCCGGCGCGGCGCATCGGCTGCAGCGCACGCAGCTGCGGCTGCAAGTGGGCCGCCGCCGTGAGGTGCAACGTCTGCCCCTTGGTGCACAGGCGGCCGAAGTTCGCAGGGTGATCGGGGTCGCCGCGCACGCCGGTGACCTGCGCGCCGCGGCTCTCGATCACCACGCCGCAGCCCACGCCGCAGTAGGGGCAGGTGCTGCGGGTTTCCTTCACCGGCTGCATCGGTTCAGCCGTGGGTGGCTTCGGCGGTGCTGTCCAGCGCCAACTCGCGCAGCTCTTGTGCGTTCAGCAGCACCTGCCGGCCCTGCAGCTGCACCGCGAAACTGGGCGTGCAGCCGCTGTCGGGCGCGCGCGCGCAGCCGTCGGCCAGGCCGATCACCTGGTTGTGCAGCGGGCAGGCCACGCCGTCGGCGGTGACGATGCCTTGCGAAAGTGGCCCGCCCTTGTGCGGGCAGCGGTCGAGCAGCGCGAACACGCGGTCGTCAGCGGTGCGGAAGACAGCCACCGCGCCGCCCTGCGGCCGCGCCACGCGGCGCGCGCCCAGGCGCGGGATGTCGTCGACGCTGCAGATGGGCACCCAGGTGCTGGCGGCGTTCATGCGGTCTCCTTCGCACCACCCAGCGCGGCGAGTTCGATCTGCACCTCGGGCTTGATGGGCTCGAACTGCCGCAGGTCGACCTGCGCCTTCTCGAACTCGAACCAGGGGTCGGGCTCGCCGTCCAGGCTGAACTGCAGGCGCTCCCACAAGGCCTTGCGGTTGGCCGTGTCGTCCAGCACCTTCGCCTTCACGTGCGCCATGCCCACGCGCGCCACGTAGTGCACGGTGCGCTCCAGGTACCAGCCTTCTTCGCGGTAGAGCTGCAGGAAGGCGCCGCTGTATTCCAGCACCTCCTCGGGCGTCTTCACCTTGATGAAGAACTGCCCCACCTCGGTCTTGATGCCCGCGTTGCCGGCAATGTGCAGCTCCCAGCCCGAGTCCACGCCGATGACGCCCACATCCTTGATGCCGCTCTCCGCACAGTTGCGCGGGCAGCCGCTGACCGCCAGCTTCACCTTGTGCGGGGCGTACATGCGCCACAGCGCGCGCTCCAGGTCTTGCCCCATCTTCGTGCTGTCTTGCGTGCCGAAGCGGCACCACTCGCTGCCCACGCAGGTTTTCACCGTGCGCAGAGCCTTGGCGTAAGCGTGGCCGCTGGGCATGCCGATCTCCTGCCACACCGCGGGCAGGTCTTCCTTCTTCACGCCCAGCAGGTCGATGCGCTGGCCGCCCGTCACCTTCACCGCGGGGATCTTGAACTTGTCCACCGCGTTGGCGATGCGGCGCAGCTCGTCGGCGCTCGTCATGCCGCCCCACATGCGCGGGATCACGCTGTAGGTGCCGTCTTTCTGGATGTTGGCGTGGCTGCGTTCGTTGATGAAGCGGCTTTGCGGGTCGTCCACCGCCTCTTTCGGCCAGGTGCTCAGCAGGTAGTAGTTGACGGCCGGGCGGCAGGTGGCGCAGCCGTTGGGCGTGCGCCAGGCCAGCGCGCTGTAGACGCCGTCGATGGTGGTGAGGTGCTGGTCTTTGATCGCTTCGCGCACGGCCTGGTGGCCCAGGTCGGTGCAGCCGCACATCGCCTTGGTCTTGGGCGCGGCGCTGTAGTCGCCGCCGGCGGTGAACATCAGCAGCTGTTCCACCAGGCCGGTGCAGCTGCCGCAGGAGGCACTGGCCTTGGTGTGCTTGCGCACCTCGTCCAGCGTGAACAGGCCCTTATCCTTGATGGCCTTGCAGATGCTGCCCTTGGTGACGCCGTTGCAGCCGCAGACCTCGTCGCTGTCGGCCATGGCGGCGGCCTTGTTGTGGCCTTCGTGCCCGTGGTCGCCGAGGTTGTTCTCGCCAAACATCAGCTTCTCGCGGATGTCGGCCACGCTGCGGCCGTCGCGCAGCAGCTTGAAGTACCAGCTGCCATCGGCCGTGTCGCCGTACAGGCAGGCACCCACGAGCTTGTCGTCGCGGATCACCAGCTTCTTGTAGACGCCCGCATACGGGTCGCTGAGCACGATGTCCTCGCAGCCCTCGCCGCCCATGAAATCACCGGCCGAGAAGAGGTCGATGCCCGTGACCTTGAGCTTGGTGCTGGTCTGGCTGCCGGTGTAGCGGCCGATGCCGAACTGCGCCAGGTGCGTGGCGCAGACCTTGCCCTGTTCGAAGAGCGGCGCCACCAGCCCGTAGGCAACGCCGCGGTGCGCGGCGCATTCGCCCACGGCGTAGATGCGGGCGTCGGTGATGGTCTGCAGCGTGTCGCTGACGACGATGCCGCGCTGGCAGTGGATGTTCGCGCTCTCGGCCAGCGCGGTGTTCGGGCGGATGCCGGCGGCCATCACCACCAGGTCGGCGGGGATCTCGCGGCCGTCCTTGAAGCGCACGGCCCCGACACGCGGTCGCGTGTCGGTTCCTGGTTCGCGGCCGTCTTTGTCAGGGATCAGCGCCTCGGTCTGCGCGCCCATCTCGAAACGCAGCCCGCGCTCTTCCAGGCTCTTGCGCAGCAGCCCGCCGGCCACGTCGTCCAGCTGGCGCTCCATCAGCCAGGGCTGGAGGTGCACCACCGTCACCTGCATGCCGCGTTGCATCAGGCCGTTGGCCGCTTCCAGGCCCAACAGGCCGCCGCCGATGACCACCGCGTGCTTGTACTTCGTGGCCGCTTCGATCATGGCCTGGGTGTCGGCGATGTCGCGGTAGGCCAGCACGCCCTGCAGGTCCTTGCCCGGCACGGGCAGGATGAAGGGCAGGCTGCCGGTGGCCAGCAGCAGGCGGTCGTAAGGCGCTTCGGTGCCGTCGGCCGCGCGCACCACGCGCTTGACGCGGTCGATCTGCGTCACCGTCTTGCCCAGATGCAGCCTGATGCCGTGCTCGGCATACCAGCTCAGCGGGTTGAGCACGATCTGATTCAGCGTCTGCTCGCCAGCCAGCACCGGGCTGAGCAGGATGCGGTTGTAGTTCGGGTAGGGCTCGGCGCCGAAGACGGTGATCTCGTAGAGATCGGGCGCGATCTTCAACAGCTCTTCCAGCGTGCGCACGCCGGCCATGCCATTGCCCACCATCACGAGCTTCATTTTTTTCATGGTGTGTACTCCTCAGCAGGGCTCGTGATGGGGGCTCAGGCGGCGGTTTTCTCCACGTGCCCCTGGCGCGTGTAGAGAAAGTCCAGCACCTCGCGGCGCGCGTGCACGTACTCGCGGTCTTCGGCCAGCTCGATGCGGTCGCGCGGGCGCGGCAGCGTCACAGGCAGGATCTGCCCGATGGTGGCCGCCGGGCCGTTGGTCATCATCACGATGCGGTCGCTCAGCAGCACCGCCTCGTCGACATCGTGCGTGACCATCACCACCGTGCTGCGTGTCCTCGCCACGATCTTCAGCAGTTCGTCTTGCAAACGCGCGCGGGTCAGCGCGTCCAGCGCGCCGAAGGGCTCGTCCATCAGCAGCACCTTGGGCTCCATGGCCAGCGCACGCGCGATGCCCACGCGCTGCTTCATCCCGCCGCTGATCTCGTGCGGGCGCTTCTGCAAGGCGTGGCCCATGCCCACGAGTTCGAGTGCGGCCTCGGTGCGCACCTTCATCTGCGTCTTGGTCTCGCTGGCGCCGAAAACACGCTCCACCGCGAGGTAGACGTTCTCGAAGCAGCTCAGCCACGGCAGCAGCGAGTGGTTCTGGAACACCACGCCGCGCTCCGGCCCCGGCGCCGTGATCTCACGGTTGTCGCACAGCAGCACGCCGGCGGTGGGCCGCGTCAGGCCCGCGATCAGGTTCAGCAGCGTGCTCTTGCCGCAGCCCGAATGCCCGATCAGCGTGACGAACTCACCCTGGTCCACGGTGAGGTGGATGTCGCGCAGCGCATGGAAACTGCCCTTGCGCGTGTGGAACACCATCTCGGCGCCCTGCACTTCGATGAAATGGCTCATGGTCTTGGCCCGCCTCAATCGTCGTAGCTGAAGCGGCGCGCGATGGCCATCAGCAGTTGTTCCAGCGCCAGGCCCACGATGCCGATCACGAAGATCGCCACGATGATGTGCTTGACGTTGAGGTTGTTCCACTCGTCCCACACCCAGAAGCCGATGCCCACGCCGCCGGTGAGCATCTCGGCGGCCACGATGACCAGCCAGGCCGTGCCCACGCTCAAGCGCACGCCGGTCAGCATGTAGGGCAGCACCGCCGGGAAGAGGATCTTGGTGATGACCTTCCACTCGCTGAGGTTCAGCACGCGCGCCACGTTCAAGTAGTCTTGCGGCACCCGCTGCACGCCCACCGCGGTGTTCACCACCATGGGCCAGATGCTGCAGATGAAGATGGTCCACACCGCTGCCGGGTTGGCGCTCTTGAACACCAGCAGCCCGATGGGCAACCAGGCCAGCGGCGACACCGGTTTCAGCAGGCTGATCAACGGCCCGAACATGCGGCCGATGAAATCGAAGCGCCCGATGATGAAACCCAGCGGGATGCCCACCGCAGCGGCCAGCCCGAAGCCGATGGCCACGCGCTGCAGCGAAAACAGCACGTTCCAGCCTATGCCCTGGTCGTTGGGGCCGTTGTCGTAGAAGGGGTCGGCGAAGAGCTTGACCGCGGCGTCGAAGGTGACGCCGGGTGTCGGCAGGCTGGCATCGGCACCCATCGTGGCCGCGGCCCAGATGCCGATCATCAGCACCACGCCCAGCACGGGCGGCAGCACGGCGAGCCACAGCCCGCGCAGGTCGATGCCGCGCCGGGCTGGCGCAGGCGGTGCCGGCGTGGGGGCAGCGGCCACCGGCGTGGGCAGCACGGCCAACGCCGGCGCAGTCTCGGGGCCGACCAGCGGGGGCTGGCCCGGGGAGTGGAAGACGGCGGCAACCATGGGCGTGTGCTCCTGTGGGCGCTCAGGCCGAGGCCAGCGCGTTGACCTTGAAACCGTCGGCGTACTTGGCTGGGTTGCTGCCGTCCCACACCACGCCATCGATCAACTTGCTGCTGCGCATGTCGCTCTTGGGCACGCTGATCTTCAGCTGCGCAGCAGCCTGCTTGTAGAGCGCGGTCTGGTTGATCTGCCTGGCCACGGCCAGGTAGTCGGGGTGGCTCTTCAGCAGGCCCCAGCGTTTGTGCTGCGTCAGGAACCACATGCCGTCGCTCAGGTAGGGGTAATTCACCGACCCGTCGTTGAAGAACTTCATGTGGTTGGGGTCGTCCCAGGTCTTGCCCAGGCCGTTCTGGTAGCGGCCCAGGATGCGCTGGTTGATGGCGTCCACGCTGGTGTTGACGTAGGCCTTGCCGGCGATGGTCTCGGCCATCTTGTTCTTGTTCTGCAGGCCGGCGTCGATCCAACGGCTGGCCTCCAGCACGGCCATCATCACGGCGCGCGCGGTGTTGGGGTACTGCTTGACGAAGTCGCCGGTGGTGCCCAGCACCTTCTCGGGGTGGTCCTTCCAGACGTCCTGGCTGGTGGCCGCGGAGATGCCGATGCCGTCGATGATGGCGCGGTGGTTCCAGGGCTCACCGACGCTGAACCCGTCCATGTTGCCCACACGCATGTTGGCCACCATCTGCGGCGGCGGCACGGTGATGACCTTGGCATCTTTCATCGGGTTCACCCCCGCCGATGCCAACCAGTAGTACAGCCACATCGCGTGCGTGCCCGTGGGGAAGGTCTGCGCGAAGGTGTATTCGCGTTTCTCGCGCGCCATCAGCTTGGCCAGGCTTTCGACGTCGACCGCGCCCTTGTCGGCCAGCTTCTTCGACAGCGTCAGGCCCTGCCCGTTGTTGTTGATGGTCATCAGCACCGCCATGTCCTTCTTGGGACCGCCCACGCCGAGGTGCACGCCATAGATCAGGCCGTAGAGCACGTGCGCCATGTCGAGCTCGCCATTGACGAGCTTGTCGCGCACCCCGGCCCAGCTGGCTTCTTTGGTGGGGATGATCTTGACGCCGTATTTCTCGTCGAACTTCAGCACCGAAGCCATCACGACGCTGGCGCAATCGGTCAGCGGAATGAAGCCGATGCGCACTTCCTTCTTCTCCGGGGCATCGCTGCCCGCGGCCCAGGCACCACCCGGCAGGGCCGCCCCCGCGGCCACCGCGGCCGTGCCCTTGATCAACTGCCGGCGTGCATCACTCATCAGACCCTCGCGTTGCGACATGCGCTGCTCCTGGAGAAAAGACAAAAGAAAAAGGCGTCGCGACTGCAACAAGCCGGGCCCTGCCGGTGTGCTGCGAGTCGGACGCCTTTGCCCGAAACCTGTCAGCCCTGCGCACGCCGTTGTGCGCTGGACTTGTGTTGATCGTTAGCACGCGCCGTGCCAAGCATGGCTGGCGGGTTCCTTCTCAGGTGAAGCGGGTCAGGCCCGCTCACGTCGGCGGCCGGCGTGCACCAAGGCCGGCCCGCCTGCGCCTGCGCTTGGTGCACTGCACAAGCCGGGCTTGGTGCGCGCGGCTGCCGGCGGCTTCAGGCGCCGGGCGGCTTGAGCAGCTCGTGCGCCTTCACGACACGCTCGGCCACCTGGCCCAGGCGCTGGCCGCGGTCCATGGCCAGCTTGCGCAGGTGGGCGTGGGCCTGCGCTTCGGTGAGGCCCACCTCTTCCATCAGCAGGCCCTTGGCGCGTTCCACCAGCTTGCGTTCGCCCAGTTGCGTCTGCGCCATCTCCAGCTGGCCGCGCAGCTCACGCTCTTGCTCGAAACGCGCGATGGCCACCTGCAGCACCGGCAGCAGGCGCTGCGGCTGCAGGCCCGCGATGACATAGGCGCTCACGCCCGCGCGCAGCGCCTGCTGCATGGGCGCGGCGCTGGCGTCTTCGCTGAACACCACCACCGGGCGCGGGCAGCTGGCCGAGACGGTGGCCAGGTGCTCCAGCGTGTCGCGGCCGGGGCTCTCGCTGTCGACGATCACCACGTCGGGCTGCAGGCGCAGCACGCAGTCATGGATGAGCAGGGCCGAATCGAGCACGCCCACCACCAGGTGGCCCAGGCGCGCGAGTTCGTCGTGGATGAGGCTGACGCGGTGGGCGCCGTCGTCGATGAGCAGCACACGCAGGGGCCGGCCGGCATCTGCGGGCTCGGCCGGCGCTGCCACCGCTGCCGCGGGCGCTGGCACTTCAGGCGGCGCGGGCGGCGTCTGTGCAGGGCGGCTGGGGCGGCGTGGGTTCACGCCCACCCACGGCGCAAATTCCGTGCCGCAGCGAGCGCGGCGGCTGCGGCCTGCGCCTCAGCGGTAGTAGGCCTCGACCGTGCCCTTGAGCTTGATCAGCAGCGGCTGGCCCTTGCGGTCCACCGTTTTGCCGGCGGGCACGCGTATCCAGCCTTCGCTGATGCAGTACTCGGCCACGTCGCCGCGGTCCTTGCCATTGAAGCGGATGCCGATGTCGTGCTCGAAGATCGCGCGCACGTGGTGCGGGCTGCGCGGGTCGGTGGACAGGCGGTCGGGCATCTCGGGGCGGGCGGGGGTGTCGGTCATGGTCGGGTGCGGCAGAACTTCGGCCCACGGGGCCGGGGGCCCGCATTGTCTGGCATCGCGCCCGCCCGGCGGCGCAGGCGAAAATGCAGGTGTGAACGCCCCCCACCCTGCCCCCGACACCAGCACGCCCACCTGCCTGCTGCACAGCGCCTTCTACCGCTTCACGCCGCTGGCCGATGCCAGCGCCGCCGCGGCCGCCGTGCGTGCGCTGGCCACCGAAGCCGGCCTGTTCGGCGCCATCACCATCGCCACCGAAGGCATCAACGGCGCGGTCTCGGGCCCGGCCGCCGCGGTGGCTGCTTTTGAAGCCGCGCTGCAGAGCCCGGCCTGCCTGCAGGGTGCTTTCCAGGGCATGCCGTTCAAACGCAGCGCCTGCGTCACACCGCCCTTTGCGCGGCTGAAGGTGCTGGTGAAGCCCGAGATCGTGGCCCTGGGCCTGCCCGGCGCCGAGGCGCTGCCGCTGCCAGACATGCACGACACCACCCACCTCAGCCCGGCGCAGTGGCGCGAACTGCTGCAAAGGGAGGACGTGGTGCTGCTCGACAACCGCAACCACTTCGAATACCGCCTCGGCCGCTTCAAAGGCGCCGAAGACCCGGGCGTGCGCCACTTCCGCGATTTCGTGGCCTATGTCGAAGCCCACGCGCCGGCCTGGCGCGAGGCGCAGCGCCCGGTGGCGATGTACTGCACCGGCGGCATCCGCTGCGACAAGACCGCGCCCTGGCTGCAGAGCCTGGGCCTGCAGGTGCTGCAGCTCGAAGGCGGCATCCTCAACTACTTCCAGCAGTTGCCCGACGCTGCGCGTGAATGGGAAGGCGAGTGTTTCGTCTTCGACAAGCGCATCGCGCTCGATGCGCAGTTGCAGGAAACGCCCACCACCGCCGCCGAGGTCTTCGACGAGAGCGACCCCGGCGAGGCCTGGCGCCTGGCGCGCGCGCAGCGGCTGGACGCGTTCTGAAGCCGCCCCTGCTGCTGCAGGCCGCCCCATGACGCGCCCGCGCCCCGCCTGGGTGCCGCCGGCGCGCGAGGGTGTCAGCGCCAGCCGCGTGGCCGTGGTCGCACCGCCTGGGGGTGGCGCTTGGCCCAGCCTGGCGGCCTTTCTCGACCACCGCCTGCCCCCCGGCCGCCCCTGGCAAGAACGCCTGTTGCGTGGCGACGTGCTGGATGCCGAGGGCCAGGCCTGCGCCGCCGACGCGCCCTGCCCGCCCGTCAACAGCGTGCTCTGGTACTGGCGCAGCCTGCCGCCCGGCCCGCCTGAACCGCGTGTGCCGGGCGAGGTGGTGGTGCTGCACCAGGACGAGCACCTCGTGGCCGTGGACAAGCCGCATTTCCTGCCCGTCACGCCCGGCGGCCGACACCTGCAAGAGACGGTGCTGGTGCGGCTCAAACGCCAGCTCGGCATCGAGACCCTGGTGCCCATGCACCGGCTCGACCTGGAAACGGCCGGCGTGCTGCTCTTCATGGTGCAGCCGGCCACGCGTGCGGCCTTTCAGGCGATGTTCAGAGAGCGGCGTGTGCACAAGGTCTACGAGGCGGTGGCGCCGTGGCGCATGGATCTGACGCTGCCGCACACCATCGCGAGCCGCCTGCAGGAGCGCGAAGGTCGCAACTTCATGCAGATGGAGACCGTGCCCGGCGAGCCCAACGCCATCACCACGGTGGAACTCATCGCGCGCCTGGGGCCCGAGCTCGCCCACTACCGCCTGCACCCGCAGACCGGCGCCAAGCACCAGCTGCGCGCGCATCTCAACGCCCTGGGCCTGCCGATCTGCGGCGACCGCATCTACCCCCGCCTGTGGCCGCAGCCGCCGGCCGATGCGCCGCCCGATTTTTCGCAGCCGCTGCAGCTGCTTTCCCGCGAGATCGGCTTCACCTGCCCGGTGACGGGCCGGGCACGCAACTACCGCAGCCGGCAGACGCTGGCGATGGTGGCGGCGGCCGGGGCCGCCTGAAACGCGTGCCGGCGCCTCAGCGCCAGGCGAAAAACGGCTGGTCGAAGTGCGCCACGCGCGTGGCACGGCCCTGCAGCACCACCTCGCGGAACTGGTAGAGAAACGCCGCCGTGGGCGCGGCCACCCAGTGCGTGCCCAGCGGCATGCGCAGCACGGGGTGCGCGGCGCCGCGCACCTGGTTGAGCAGCGGCGCGTCTTCGCGCAGCAGCTCCTGCGCAGCGATGCGGTGCACCGAGGCCACCTCCTGCGGGTTGGGCTGCAGCGCACGCGCCGCGCCGGCCCACACCACCACTGGCGTGACGAGGTAGCCCGAGCGTGTGACGTAGTCGTCCAGCCGGCCCAGCACCGCCTCGGGCGGCAGCAGCAGGCCCAGCTCTTCGTGCAGTTCGCGCAGCGCGGCCTGCTCGGGCGTTTCACCGGCATCGATGCGGCCACCGGGCAGCGCCCACTGGCCGGGGTGCTGGCGCATCGTGAGCGCACGGCGTGTCAGCAGCACGGCGGCCGCTTCGCTCCAGGGCGTGTGCGCTGGCAGCAGCGGCAGACCGGGCAGATCGGCGCCGTGCCCGGCCTCGGTGACAGGCAGCGCCACCGCGGCGTGCCGGTGGCCCTCGGCCGGCAGCGCCTGCACCGGCCACGCGGCCAGGCGCTGCTGCAAGAGCTGGCGCAGCGCGGCGCCGGTGGGCAGGGTGTTCACCGCGCGAGTCTGGCACGTGAGTGGTTGGCCCGGCTCTGCCCTGCAAACCGCGCGGCGTGGCATAAAGCGGCATGCCCCCATCCACCGACGCCACCGACTGGTTCAGCCGCCTCTTCGGTTTTCGTGAAGGCCCCTATGCCGCCACGCGCGAGCGCCTGGCGCTGGAAGGCGACGAACTCGTCTCGCGCGTGAACGGCGCGCGTTACGCCACCGGCCGGCTGGAGGTGGTGAGCCTCGCCACGCTGCGCGAGCGCACACCGCTGCCGCCCGCCGGCAACCCCGTGCGCCAGACCGTGCAGTGCGTGGCCGCCGACGCGCGCGCCCTGCACGCCGTGCCCGAGAACGCCGGGGCGCTGTTCCAGGTGGCCTCGCAGTTCAACCTGCTGGAGATGGTGGGGCCCGACGTGAGCCCCGAAGACGGCGTCACGCGCTACCAGCACGACCGCACGCAAGGCCCGGCCTGCGCCATGGCCGCCGGGGCGGCCACGGCCTACCGCAACTACTTCGCGCCTGTGCCTGGCGCGCACGGCGCACCCGAGCAGCAGGGCCAGACCGGCGCGCGGCAGATCGACACGCTCGCGCCCCTGGGCGCCGCCCTGGCGGCGGCCCTGCACAGCGCCACAGGCATGGAGGCGCCGCCGCTCTGGACCATGCGGAACGGCTACGCGCTGTGCCGCGCCGAAGGCCTGGCGGTGCTGAACCCCTGGCTGCGCAGCGCCCCGGAAGCCGAGCGTGACGCGCTGCGCGCCGCCCTGTGCATCGGCCTGCACCACGGCGTGGAGGTCACCGACCTGCCCGGCCCGGCACGTCCACGCGTGACGCAGGCCTTCTGCTCGGCGCTGCCCGTGGCCTACGGCCGCGGGCCCACGGCGGCCTGGGAGCCGTTGGCCCGCCTGGTGCTGGAAGCCGCCTACGAGGCCACGCTGCGCGCAGCCCTGGTTCAGCAGCAATCCGGCGGCAGCGGCCGCGTGCTGCTCACGCGCCTGGGCGGCGGCGCCTTCGGCAACGACGGGACCTGGATCGACAGCGCGATGGAACGTGCCCTGGCGCTGACCGCCGGCACGGGGCTGCAGGTGCAACTGGTCAGCTACGGCAGCGTGCCCGCTTCGATGGCGGCGCTGGCGGCCCGGGCGCAGGCCCCCGGCCCGGGTTGAAGGGCCCAGCTCAGCCGCCGCGCACCGCCTCCGCCAAGCCGCTGAGCCGCCGCGTCAGGCGCGCGGCGGCCGTCACCAGACGCGCCGGCTCGGGCGCCACCAGCGTGAAGGCACTGCGCGCGCGCGTGATGCCGGTGTAGACGAGCTCGCGCGTGAGCACCGGCGTGTCTTCAGGCGGCAGCACCAGCAGCACATGGGCGAACTCCGAGCCCTGGCTCTTGTGCACGGTCATGGCAAAAGCCGTCTCCACATCGGCCAGGCGGCTGGTGGCCACGGAACGCAGGGTGTCGCCATCGAGGAACCAGGCGCGCAGCGGCGTGTCTTTAGCCGCCCCGGGCGCCGCCAGCACGAGGCCGATGTCGCCGTTGAAGATGCCGAGAGCCGCTTCGTTGCGCGTCACCATCACGGGCCGGCCCTCGTACCACTCGCCGCCCTTCTTCAACACACCCTGCTGTTGCAGCGCGGCTTCGATGGCAGCGTTCAAGCCCGCCACGCCCCAAGGCCCGCTGCGCAGCGCGCACAGCACGCGGCAGCGGTCGAAGGCGGCCAGCAGCCCACGCGCCCAGGGCTCGAAGGCCGCGGGCTCGGCCGGGCGCTGCGCCAGGGCCTGCAGGCAGGCGGCGTAGCCAGCGGCCTCCACGCCCGCGCCCGCCCCCGCGGCGGGCCGGCCCTGCACCGCCAGCCGCGCGATGGCGGCGCTGTCGGCGGCCGGCACCAGCGCCAGTTCACCGCCGCCGGGCAGCGCGGTCTGGGTGCGCAGCAGGGCCAGCGCGCCGGTGCCCTCGCCCCGGTTCACGGCCAAGGCCAGCTGGCCGATGGGCCCGGCAAACCGGCGGCTGCGCTGCAGCACCACGGTCTGCTGGGCCAGGCCGCCCGGGCTGGGGCCGCCGTGCCCCGCCACCGCCATTGGCGCCAGCACCTGTCCGCTGTGAGCCTGCACCCAGGCTGCGGTGTCGGCCGTGTAGGCCCCAGGCCCGGCGCCTGCGCACAGCTCGCCCATCACGGCGCCGGCTTCCACCGAAGCGAGCTGGTCGCGGTCGCCCAGCAGCACCAGGCGCGCACCCGCGGGCAGCGCCTGCAGCAGCGCGGCCATCATCTCCAGGTGCACCATCGAGGCCTCGTCGACAAACAGCAAGTCGACATCCAGCGGCAACGCCGCGTCGTGCACAAAACGCCGCGTGCCGGGGCGTGTGCCCAGCAGCGCGTGCAGCGTGCGGGCCGGGGGCAAGGCGGCCGTCCAGTCCACCAAGGGCAGCGCCTGCAGCACCGGTGGCACCGGGGCCGGCCCTGCGGCACGCGCCACCAGCAACTGCAGCGCCGCCACCATCGACTGCCGCAGCCGCGCCGCCGCCTTGCCCGTGGGCGCGGCCAGCGCCACACGCAGCGGCTGCGGGCCGCGGTGCAGGGCCTGCAGCAGCACCAGCAGGCGGGCGGCGGTGTAGGTCTTGCCGGTGCCGGGGCCGCCGGTGATGAGCGTCAAGCGCCCGCGCAGGGCCAGCGCGCAGGCCACGGCCTGCCAGTCGGGCTCGGCGCTGGCTTCCGCGGGCAGATCGAACAAGGCGGCCAGCAGCGCATGCGCCTGTGCCGGCTCGGGCACCTCCACGGCCAGCGGGGCAGCTTGCACACGCTGGCGCAGCTGCGCAGCGATGTCGGCTTCATAACGCCAGTAGCGGCGCAGGTAGAGGCGCCCGGCCTGCAAGACCAGCGGGCTGGTGGCATCGGCGCCCTGCGCTGCGGCCGGCGCCGTGCTGAGCAGCGTCGTAGCGCCCCAGGCGCGCTGCGCTGCTGCGGCATCAACGGGTATGGCGGCCAGCGCAGTCTGCAGCGCCTCTTGCGCCTCAGGCGGCCAGGCCAGCAGCAGCGCCGCCTCTTGCGCCAGGCCCTGCAGCGGCAGGCAGCTGTGGCCGCGGCCTTCCAGCTGCGCCAGCAGCGCCGCGGCCAGCAGCAGGCTGGGCGGGGCTTCGGGCTCGAGGCCGTGCAGAAACTCGGCCAGCGCCAGATCGAGCGCCCGCAGCCAGCCGGCAGCGCGCCAGCTGCGCAACAGCGCCAGGGTGTCTGCGGCGCTGTTCATGGCGCGGCCCCGGCGGGGATGGCAGCGTCCAATGCCTGCAGCAGCGCCAGCGGCGGCGGCAGGTGCAGCGCCCCGCCGCTGGTGGTGTTGACGCCGCGCAGGAAGAGGTAGACCGCGCCGTGTAGATGTTCAGCTGGCCGGTACGCCGCGCCCAGGCGCGCGCGCAGCAGCCGGTGCAGCGCCAGCAGGTAGAGCGCGGCCTGCACGTCGTAGCGGTGCACGAGCATGGCTTCTTCCATCGCGGCCAGGGTGTAGTCGGCATCAAAGCCGCCCAGGGCGTTGCTCTTGTGGTCGAGCACGCCGTAACGGCCTTCTTGTTCGTAGACGAGATCGGCAAAACCCATCAGCAGGCCGTGCAACTGCCGCTCGACCAGCGCCGGGCGCGGCCGGCCGGGCAGCAGATGCTGGCGGCACAGGCGGTCGATCTCGCCGGTGTGCAGGCCGGTGCTGGGCAGCCAGAACTCCATCTCGGGCAGGCAGCGGCTCAAGCCCGCCAGCGGCACGCCCAAGGCCGGCAGGGGCTTGCTGCAGACGGCGCGCAGCCAGGCCAGCGTGTCTTCGGCGCGGTGGCTCCAGCCCTGGCGTTCGCAGCGGCGTTGCAGGGCCTGCTGCAGCGCCGGGCTGGCGTCGAGCGCGAAGCCTTCGCCGGCCAGCCATTCCAGCTGGTCGTGCAGGAAGTTGCCGGCCAGCGCGCCGCGCGGAAAACGGTGCCAGGGGGCCTCGTCCACGCCGCGCGGCGCAGCGCCGGCCATGGTGCTGGGGCGAGCAGGGGCGGTGTCGGCTTCGGCTGGCTCGTCGTCAAGCAGGTAGGGGCTGAGCGGCGGCGCGTCATTGTCGGCGGCGGGCGCCGGCCGGACCGCGGCGAAGGGCAAGACATCGCGCACCGGCGCCACAGGCGCCGCATCTCGTACCAGCGCCGAGTAGCTGCTGACGGCCCAGAGCCGGTCGAAGCTGGCGCTGTAGCGCGGTGCCGGGCGCAGCGGCACGGCGGCCGCGCGTGGCTGCAGGCGCGTGCGCGGTGGCAGGCCGGTCTCGGGCCGCAGCACGGGCGCCTGCAGCTGCGCGCCCGGCACTTGCGCGAAGAAGGTGCGCACATCCGCCACCATCTCTTCGGCCGTGCGCTCGGCCGGGCCCGAAACCAGCCGCCCCAGCGCACTGCGGTGCCACTGGCAGGCCTTGCTGTTGCCCCGCGTGAGTGGCGCCACGCCCAGCCACAGCTGGTGGCGCGCGCGGGTCAGGGCCACGTAGAGCAGGCGTGTGTCTTCGCGCAGGCGCTCGGCCTCGGCGGCCTGCACCTGCGCGGCGCTGGGCGCCAGCTGCCACAGGCGCTGGCCGTCCTCGCCGGCCACGTTGACACCGCCGCGGCCGTCTTCGGGCCGCGCCTGCGCCGCGAAGGGCAGGCAGACGACGGGGTACTCCAGGCCCTTGCTCTTGTGCACGGTGATCACCTGCACGAGGTCGGCATCACTTTCCAGGCGCAGCACCTGCTCTTCACCGGCCCCGCTGCCACCGCCACCGCCACCACCGGCCTCGGCTTCGTCGAGCTGCAGCGCCAGCCAGCGCAGCAGCGCTTGCTCGCCTTCGACGGTGCTGCTGGCGGCCTGCAGCAGCTCCGCGAGGTGCAGCACGTTGGTGAGGCGGCGCTCGCCGCTGGTGGTGTCGGGCAGCGCGCCTGCGCCCGCGCCTGCACCCACCCCGGCCAGCCAGCGCGCCGGCAGCGCAAAAGCGTGCAGCGCGCGCCGCAGCATCGCCAGCACGCCCTGCTGCTGCCACACACGCTGCAGCTCGGCCAGCGTGGCGCAGCGCGCGTCGAAGGCGCTGTCGTCGTGGGCCAGGTGCAGCAGCTCGGGCAGCGGCAGCGCCAGCAGCGAGGTGGCCAGCGCGGCGCGCGCCAGGCGCATGTCGCGCGGGGCGGCCACGGCCTGCAGCAGGCGCAGCAGGTCGGCGGCCTCGTCGCTGGCGAAAACGCTGTCCTTGTCCGACAGGTAGACCGAGGCCACACCGCGCGCCTGCAGCGCAGCGCGCACCGCCGCGGCTTCGCGCCCGCTGCGCACCAGCACGGCGATGTCGGCCGGGCGCAACGGCTGCAAAGGCCGGCCCTCGGCCGCAAAGCCGCAGCCATCGTCATTGAGGCACTGCACGATGCGCTCGGCACACAGCGCGGCATAGCGCTGCAGGTGCGCGGGGCCGCCTTGCAGGTCTTCAGACAGACACAGCTGCAGCGGCGCTTCATCGCCGGCCGCGCTGACAAAATGCGCATCACGCCCCCGCGCGGCCACGGGCAGGAAGGGCAGCTCACCGCGTTGCATGAAGGCGCCCTCGCCCGGCCGCGCCTCGGCCTGCGCAAAACAGGCGTTCACCGCATCCACCAGCGCCGTGCTGCTGCGGTGGTTGGTGCCCAGCACGTGGTGGCGCCCGGCCGTGGCGCGGCGGGCCTGCAGGTAGCTGTGGATGTCGGCGCCGCGGAAGGCGTAGATGGCCTGCTTGGGGTCGCCAATCAGCAGCAGCGCCTGCGTGGGCGGCGTCTGGGCGATGCGGTAGAGGCGGTCGAAGATGCGCAACTGCAGCGGCGAGGTGTCCTGGAACTCGTCGATCAGCGCCACCGGGTGTTGCGCAAGGATGCGTTCGCGCAGGCGCAGCGCGCGTTCGCCCTGGCGGCTGCTGTCGAGCGCCGTGTCCAGGCGCTGCAGCATGTCGGCAAAACCGTAGCGCCCGCCCTGGGCCTTGAGCTGGGCCAGCCGCTGGGCGATGTGCGCCACGGCGTGTGCGCGCAACGCGGGGCCGGGTTGGGGCAAGGCGGTCAGCGCAGCAAGCAGGGCTTCGAACTCGCTGAACTCGACCGGCAGCGCCACCTTGGCGCCTTCGTTGAGCGCATCGACCATGCCGGCCGGCACCAGCCGCTCAGCGCCCTTGTTGAGGCCGTCGATGCTGTCGGCCTCGGTGCTTTCGGCCCAACGTGTGAGGGCCTCCAACCAGGGCTCGTAGTAACGCGTCTGCAGCTTCCGGCGGTTGAACACGCTCACCTTGGGCGCCAGTTGTGCGGCCAGCCACTCGCCCATGGCCACCGCGCGCTGCGCCCAGCCCGCCTTGAGCTGGACCAGCGCCGCCCGCCGCTCGGCCTGCAAGGCCGCCACCGCCTCGCCCAGGCCGCCCGCCGGCACGGCGTGCGCCAGCGGGCGCTGCAGCAGGCCCTGCACGTCGTGGACGAGGGCCTCCACATCGGCCCAGGTGCCCAGCACGGCGGCCAGCGCCTCGTCGGCAAGGGGGTAGACCTGCTGGCGCCAGTAGTCGTGCGCGGCCTGCTCGCGCAGCGCGGCTTCGTCGGCCTGCAGTTCTTCGTCGAAGAGGCTGCCGCTGTCGAAAGCGTGCTCGCGCAGCATGCGCTGGCACCAGGCGTCGATGGTGAAGACGGCGGCATCGTCCATGGCCTCGGCGGCCATGGCCAGGCGCCAGGCGGCCTGCTCGCGCACCGGGCCGGAGGCGTGTTCGGCGAACAGCGCGGTGAGGAAGGCGTCGGGCTCGGGGGCACCGGGCGCGCGCGCCTCGCCGCGGAAGCAAGCCGCGGCCTCCACCAGGCGCTGGCGGATGCGGTCGGACAGCTCGCGCGTGGCGGCCTTGGTGAAGCTCATCACGAGGATCTCGCCGGGCAACAACGGCCGCAGCGGCGCGCTGGCCACGTCGCCATGGCCCAGCACCAGGCGCAAGTAGAGCGCGGCGATGGTCCAGGTCTTGCCGGTGCCGGCGCTGGCCTCGATGAGGCGGCTGCCCTGCAGCGGCAGCGTCAGGGGATTCAGCGGCTGCGGCGCTGCGGCTGGCGCGGTGTCACTCATCGCCGTCTCCGGATGCGCCTTCGTTGGCTTCGTCACCGGCGGCTTCGCCGGGCAGGTCGTCGATGCGCAGCTGCGTGGCCAGGGCCTCGGCCAGCGCCGCGTAGAGCGTCTGCGATGCGGGCTCGAACGACGGGTGCGCCGCCAAGTGCTCGTAGCGCGGGAACAGGCGCGCCAGGCAGGGTTCACGCCCCTCGGCGGGCACACGGCCTTGGGCGTTGCCTTCGTAGGCCGTCAAAGCGGCGCCTTCGTCCTTCAGCCGCGCCAGGCCGGTGGCCAGCGCGGTGGGCAGCGGTTCGTCACCGGCCAGACCCGCGGCCCAGGCGGCCATCAAGCCCTGCAGCGTCTGGCGCGCGGCCGCGGGCTCTTGCGGCGCGAGGTGCACCACCTTGTCGGCACCGATGACGATGCCGGCCGCCGGCCGGCCGCAAGCCACGGCGGCCAGGCCGCGCAGCCAGGGGCGCAACAACTTGTCGGCTTTCAGGCGCGGCTGCTTGCTGGCGCGGCTGCCGGCCACCAGGCGGCTGGCCTGCAGCTCGATCAACACCGGCCCGGCGCCCGGCTCGGCGCTGCAGCGCAGGCCGGGCAGCCAGTCGTCGAAGCCGGGCATGGTGTGCGGGTCTGTGCCCAGGCCGCCCTGCACCACCGCCGGCAGCGCCAGGTGCTGTTTGGGCAGCTCAACCGGGTGCGCAGCACGCAGCGCCTGCCAGTGCTGCAGCATGGGCTGCAGTGTTTGCTGCAACTCGGCCTGCACACGGCGGCCCGGGCCGGCCAGCGGCAGGCGGCCGGCGCGCTGCTGGCGCGCCAGTTCGGCCTGCACGGCGGCGGCGATCGCATCGGCATCGGCTTCTGCAGCAGGCGTGGCCGTGGCGGCATCACGCTGCGCCGCGCGCAGCACTTCGTCCATCAGCTGCCAGCGGTCGAGCCCAGCGGTGGCAAAGCTCTCGTCATCGGGCGGCGCCTCTGCACGCTCCTTGAACTGCACCTGCAGCCGGTGGCGGAACCAGGCTTGCACCGGGTTCTTGAGGAAGGCCGCCAGCGCGTCGAGGGTGGCCGGCGCCAGGGCCGCAGCAGCAGGCGCGGCGGCGGGCAAGCGCACCGCGCTGGGCTCGGCCGCCAGCTCATGCGCACCGCGCCACTCGGCCGCGTAGGTGAAGAGCGCGGGCCTTGCCAGGCTCGCGCCATCGCCAGGCTGCTCGAAGTAACGCCGGCTGAAGGGCTGCAGCGGGTGCTCGGTGCAGCGCGCCTTCAGCACTTCTTCACCCCACACCGCCTTCAGGTGGTCTTGCAACTGCCCCACCAGCACCGAGGGCGGCTGCCCCTGGTTGTCGCGCACGCTGCGCCCGGCCCAGCTGAGGTAAAGCACACGCCGCGCCGAGAGCAGCGCGTCCAGCATGAGCTGGCGGTCGTCGTCGCGCCGCGAGCGGTCGCCCGGGCGCGCCTGGCCGGGCAGCGCCATGAGGTCGAAATCGCTGCGCAGGCTGTGCCGCGGGTAGTCGCCATCGTTCATGCCGAGCAGGCACACCACCTCGAAAGGAATGGCGCGCAGCGGCAGCAGCGTGCAGAAGGTGACACCGCCGGCGCGGAATCGGCGCGTGAGGCCGGGTTCGTCCAGCGTGTCGAGCCAGGCTTCGCGCAGCACGTCCAGGGCCACCGCCTCGTCAAAACCAGCGTTCTCGCAGGCCTGCAGCCAAGCGCCCAGGGCCTCGTCCAGCGCGGCCAGCAGGGCCCGTTCTTCGTCGTCTTGCGCGGCAAACACCGCCAGCAGCAATGCGCGCGCGCGCTCGGCCCAGGCGCCGGGTGCGCGCGGCTGCAGGCTGTCGGCCCACCAGGCCTGCAGCACGCCCAGCCACTCAGCCAGGGCACCGGCCAGCTCGGCGTTCAGCCCCGCCACTTCGGCATGGGGCTCGATACCGGCATGTCCTTCAGCTCCCGTCGGCAACTCGCCGGTGGCGTAACCGAGCAGCAGGCGCTGCAGCGCGAAGTGCCAGCTGTTGAAACCCTCGCAACTGGCCAGCCCCAGCTGCGCACGCTGCGCCGCGTGCAGGCCCCAGCGCGCACCGGCGCCCTGGGCCCAGGCCAGCAGGGTGGGCAGGTCTTCTGGCGCCAGGCCGAAACGTCGCGCCAGCGCCGGCACTTCCAGCAGGCCCTGCAGCTCGCTGAAGCTGTGGCGCTGCTGCGGCGCGCGCAGCAGCCATTCCAGCGCCAGCAGCAGCGGGTGGCGGCCGCGCTCGCGCTGGTCGGCCAAGCCCCAGGGGATGTGGCGCGCATGGCCACGCCCGTGCTGGCCAAAGACGGCGCGGATGGCCGGCGCGAAAGTTTCGATGTCGGGCACCATCACCACGATGTCACGCGGCTGCAGCGCTCTGCCCGCTGGCGGGTGGGCCAGCAGGTGCAGCAGCTGGTCGTGCAGCACCTCCACCTCGCGCTGCGCGCTGTGCGCCACGTGGAAGACGATGGAGCGGTCTTCCAGCGCCGGTGGCGTGGCCTCGGCCTGGGCTTCGGCCAGCGGCTGCAGGTCGCGGATCTGCGCCTGCAGCTGCTGCAGCAGCGTGCTGCCCTGGCCTTCGTCGAAGAAGTCGACACGCGACAGGGCAAAACGTTGGCGCGCGAGTTCGCTGTCGTCGAAGGCGTCGAGCTGGCGCACGAAGTCGCGCCCCTGGCGGCCCCAGGCGGCCAGCAGCGGGTGGCCGTGCAGGTGCAGCGCTTCGAGCGGCAGCCGGGCCAGTTCGGTGTTGCCGCGCAGCGGGGCGCGGCGGCGTGCGGTCTGCAGCAGTTCGCGGCCGCTGATGAGATCGGCCCAGTGGTAACGGCAGGGGTTGGGCACGGCCAGCAGCACCTGCACGTGGCCGGCCAGCGCGGCCACCGCTTCCAGCAGCTGGTGCGGGATGTGGGTGGTGCCGAACAGCACCACGCGCCGCGGCAAGGCCGGCCAGGGCCCGCCGCCGGGCTGGCGCAGCGCCTGCACAAACCGCTGTTGCAGCTGCGGGCGCGCGGCGGTCTGTTCTTCCAGCGGCAGCTCGGCCAGCAGCGCGCGCCACAAGGCGGGCTGCCAGGCCTGGTCTGCCGGCACGGCAGCGGCCGGGCCGGTGGCACCAGGCAAAGTGTTGCGGCCGGCAGCCCAGGCTTGCAGCCAATCGCTGCGGTAGACCTGGTACTGGTCGAAAAGATCGGCCAGCCGGCGCGCCAGCTGCAGGCGGCGCGCGGGGCTGTCGTCGGCGCCCAGAAAGCCGGCCACGGGTTCGAAACCCGGCTGCCCGGCCAACACAGGCAGCAGGCGCATAAGACGCCAGGTGAGCGGCAGCTTGTCCAGCGCCGAGACCGCGGGCACCGCCGCCCGCCCCAGCACCGCGCGGTAGGCGCGCCAGATGAAACGCGCCGGCAGTTCGACCCGTGTGGCCGCGCACAGGCCCTGCGCGGTGGCCAGCTCCATCTTCAGCCACTCGGCCATGCCGTTGCTCTGAACGAGCAGCGTCTCCTCTTCCAGCGGGCCCAGCGGGTGGCGCGCGAGAAAGGCGAACACCGTCTCGGCCAGCGCCTCCAGGCGGTTGCCGTGCAGCACCAGCAGACCGGGGGTCAGCGGTGCAGAAACGGAAGTTGGTGCGGTGTTCACGGGGCCGCAGTGTCGCAGCCCGCAGGCTCAAAACTCGAGCCTGTTTCCCCCGAGCTGGGGCGGTAGGCACCGCGCCTGCCGAGACGCACCGGCTGGCAGAATATTTTGATGAGCATTCAAAAGCCCCCGGCTATCGTCACCCCCGAAGAGTGGGTCGCCCGCACCTCGCAAGCGCTCTCGTCGCGCAGCACCGCGCTCGTGAAGGTCGACAAGGCCTACGCAGCCTGGTACGCACGCGCCCAGGACAGGGCCGCGCAAACCGAACTGCTCGCCGCGCTGGACGCCTACCTGCTGAGCAGCGGCAGGTTCTGGCACAAGGTCACCCGCAACGTCAGCAGCAACGGGCTGATGGCCTACATCCACGATCTCGTGCGCGAAGCCTCTTCGGGCAAGGCCGACACGATGCAGCACAGCGAGATCCCGCTGGCGCGTTACGGCGTGCTCTACCTCCTGGGCAACACGCAGCTGGAGAACGACAGCCGGAAGATGGGCCTGGAGGCGGTGGAGCAGATCGGTGGCCTGGTGACCCAGGGCATGGACGGGCCGCTGTCACGCGCCCTGGTGCCCCACACATCGGTCAGCGCCGGCATGGTGCTGGACGCCGGCTTGAGCGCCATCGGCCAGGTGGGCGGCAGCGCAGCGGCCCGGCCCACGCACCAGCGGCACGACGGCCGCAGCTTCATCCAGGCCGCACAGGTGCCGGTGGCGCCGGGTCTGTACAACGAGCTCAAGACCGCGGTGCAGAACGCCATCGACGCGGTGGTGAAGAAGGTGCAGAGCGCGCTGATGGCCGACAACCTGTCGGCCTGGCGTGTTTCGGGCACGCTGCTGCGCCAGGCGGTGGTGCACACGGTGCAGTTCATCGTCGGCCACGCCGTGCCCTTCCTGAAAAGCGGCATGGACCTGGGCCACAGCCTGGCCAAGTCCATCGAACTCGTCTACCAGAACGGCGTGGCCGCCAGGCTGCGCTGCAAGCCCTTCCAGATGAACCCGGGGCACCCGACGGCGATCGCCAACGCCATCCAGATGAGCATGCTGGGCGACCTGGGCAAGAGCCTGCTGACGGCCGGGCTGTCGGCCGGCAAGCTCTTCCTGGAAGGCGTGACGGCCGGTGCCTCGGCCCTGGCCTCGGCCGTGGTCTCGGGGCTGCAATGGCTGGTGGGTTGGCTGATGACGCAGTACGAGAAGAGCAACATCCAGGACGCGCTGGGCGAGGCCAGCCGGCTGTTGCAAGCCGAACGCAAGCTGGGCACGCTGGACGCGTCGACGGGCCGCATCGCGCCCAACCTGGTGGCCTCACGCGGCGGCCTCATCCACGACGCCAAGGCCTTCAACGCCTTCTTCAACCGCGCCTGCAAGGCCAGCGTGACGCTGCCGATGTTGACGCTCAACAGCGGCATCTGCGGCCACGCGATGACCTACACGAAGATGCACGAGAGCGACGCCAGCAACGCGCGCGTGATCGGCCAGAGCAACTTCGACAACAGCACGGCCTTCTTCTCATACCTGAAGGCCACCAGCGCGCGCTACCTGCGCAACAAGGGTTTTGTCTACACCAGCTCGAAGCGCGATGTGGCCGGTTACCTGATGCATGCGGTGCGCGACCACCAGCAGCAAGAAAGCACCGCGGGGAAGGTGTTGGCGTTTCTTTGAGAAGCTCTGGGCGGGCGCCTCTGAGAACAGCAGCCACCAAGAAAAACAGCGCCCTGAGGCGCTGTTTTCTTTTGGGTCTTTTGGTGGGCGGTGCAGGGTTTGAACCTGCGACCCCTGCCGTGTGAAGGCAGTGCTCTACCGCTGAGCTAACCGCCCGGATGGCTGGGCTGCTTTGTTCAAACAGCTCGTCAACCGGAGCCCTCCATTATGCACGATTTGAGAGCCGTGTTGTCAAGCCTGTGCAGTGCCGTGTTGCCGCCACAGCGTCTTGCCGCCGCAGGCCTTGTCCAGATCGGCCAGCATGGCCTGGTGCGCGGCGCGTTCTTCTTCGCTTGCGCGGTGCACCGGCAGCACCAGCGCGCGCAGGTCTACACGCTCGTCGCCGCGCACGGGGCCGCTGCTGCCGCCACCTTCGTCGATGACGAGGCTGCCCTGCCCGCGCGTCATGCGCAGGTAGACCTCGGCCAGCAGCCCGGCGTCGAGCAGCGCGCCGTGCAGCTCACGCTGGCTGTTGTCCACCTCCAGGCGCTTGCACAGCGCGTCCAGGCTGTTGGCCTTGCCGGGGAACATCTCACGCGCCATCAAGAGGCTGTCGGTCACCTGCGCGGCCAGCTTGGAGAACTTGGGCTTGCCCAGGCGCGTGAATTCGGCGTCGAGGAAGGCCACGTCGAAAGCGGCGTTGTGGATGATGACCTCGGCCCCGCGCACGAACTCCACCAGCTCGTCGGCGATGGCCGAAAACGGCGGCTTGTCGGCCAGGAACTCGTCGGTGATGCCGTGCACACGCACCGCGTCGGGGTGGCTGCTGCGCTGCGGGTTCACGTAGTGGTGCAGCGTGCGGCCGCTCAGGCGGCGGTTGTCGAGTTCGATGCAGCCCACCTCGACGATGCGGTCGCCGTCGGCGGCCGAGAGGCCCGTGGTTTCGGTGTCGAGAAAAATCTGCCGCGTCATGATTTCACCCCCGCCCCCGCCTTCTGCAGCAGCGCACGCTGGCCGCACCACACCCACAACACCGCCCCCAGCACGATCATCGGCAGGCACAGCCACTGGCCCATGCTCATGCCCAGCGCCAGCAGGCCGAGGAAGCTGTCGGGCTCCCGGAAGTACTCGGCCACGAAACGCAGGCAGCCGTAGCCGAAGACAAAGGCCGAGGCCACCTGCCCCATCGCACGCTCACGCCGCGCGTAGAGCTGCAGCAGCACGAAGAGCAGCAGACCTTCCAGCAGGGCCTGGTAGAGCTGCGAAGGGTGGCGCGCGAAGCTCTCGCCACTTTGCGGGAACACCATGGCCCAAGGCAGCGAGGGCTCGGCCTGGCGGCCCCAGAGTTCGCCATTGACGAAGTTGGCCACGCGCACCGCGGCGATGCCGATGGGCACGCAGGGCGCCACCACGTCCATCACGTCGAGAAAGTGGCGGCCTCGGCTGCGCGCGTAAAGCGCCATCGCGCTGATCACGCCCAGCAAACCGCCGTGGAAGGCCATGCCGCCTTTCCAGACCATCAAGACCTCGAGCGGGTGTTCGAGGTAATACCCGGGCTTGTAGAAGAAACAGTAGCCCAGGCGCCCGCCGATGATGACGCCGAGCACGCCGTAGAAGAGCATGTCTTCCACATCGCGCCGCTGCCAGCCGCGCCCGGCGTAGTGCGGCAGCGCGGTGCGGCGGCCAGCGAGCCACAGGAAGAGCCCGAAGGCGACGAGGTAGCTCAGCCCGTACCAGCGGATGGCCAGGGGCCCGAGCGAAAAGGCAATGGGGTCGAACTGGGGATGCACGAGCATCTTGGGGTGTCCAGGCGCAGGGTCGGTCGAAGAACGCGCGATTGTCCATGCCCGCGCGCCGGGCGCCAGGGCGGGCTGTCGGCCCGCCGATAATCGGGCGGAAGCACCACGGAGACACCGACCCCATGAGCAGCAGCAACCGCCGCAGCAAGAACATCACCGAAGGCGTGGCCCGCGCGCCCAACCGCAGCATGTACTACGGCATGGGCTACCAGGAGACCGACTTCGGCAAGCCCATGATCGGCGTGGCCAACGGCCACAGCACCATCACGCCCTGCAACAGCGGCCTGCAGAAGCTGGCCGACGCGGCCGTGGTGGCGCTGAAGGAGGCCGGGGCCAACCCGCAGATCTTCGGCACGCCCACCATTAGCGACGGCATGGCCATGGGCACCGAGGGCATGAAATACAGCCTGGTGAGCCGCGAGGTGATTGCCGATTGCGTGGAGACCTGCGTCGGCGGGCAGTGGATGGACGGCGTGCTCGTCATCGGCGGCTGCGACAAGAACATGCCCGGCGGCATGATGGGCATGCTGCGCGCCAACGTGCCGGCCATCTACGTGTACGGCGGCACCATCCTGCCGGGTCGCTACAAGGGACAAGACCTCAACATCGTCAGCGTCTTCGAGGCGGTGGGCCAGTTCACCGCCGGCAAGATGAGCGAAGAAGACTTCTGCGAGATCGAGCGCCGCGCCATCCCCGGCAGCGGCAGCTGCGGCGGCATGTACACCGCCAACACGATGAGCTCGTCGTTCGAGGCGCTGGGCATGAGCCTGCCCTACGCCAGCACGATGGCCAACGTCGAAGACCCCATCCTCGTGCACACGCAAGACGCCGCGCGCGCGCTGGTGAACGCGGTGAAAAACGACCTCAAGCCGCGCGACATCGTCACCAAGGAGGCCATCGAAAACGCCGTGGCCGTGATCATGGCCACTGGCGGCAGCACCAACGCCGTGCTGCACTTCCTGGCCATCGCGCACGCGGCGGGTGTCGAGTGGAGCATCGACGACTTCGAGCGTGTGCGCCGCAAGACGCCGGTTCTCTGCGACCTCAAACCCAGCGGCAAGCATCTGGCCATCGACCTGCACCGCGCCGGCGGCATCCCGGCCGTGATGAAGGTGATGCTCGATGCCGGCCTGCTGCACGGCGACTGCATGACGATCACCGGCAAGACCGTGGCCGAGAACCTCAAGGACATCCCCGCGCTGCGGGCCGACCAGGATGTCATCCGCCCCGTCTCGAACCCGATCTACGCCGAAGGCCACCTGGCCATCCTCAAGGGCAACCTCAGCCCCGAGGGCTGCGTGGCCAAGATCACCGGCCTGAAGAACCCGGTGATCACCGGCCCGGCCCGCGTGTTCGACGACGAGCAGAGCGCGCTGGCGGCCATCATGGCCAAGCAGATCGTCGCTGGCGATGTGATGGTGCTGCGCTACCTGGGCCCCAAGGGCGGCCCGGGCATGCCGGAGATGCTGGCGCCCACTGGCGCGCTCATCGGCCAGGGCCTGGGCGAAAGCGTGGGCCTGATCACCGACGGCCGCTTCTCGGGCGGCACCTGGGGCATGGTGGTGGGCCACGTGGCGCCCGAAGCTTATGCCGGCGGTTTGATCGCGCTGGTGCACGAAGGCGACAGCATCACCATCGACGCCCACCAGCTGCTGCTGCAGCTGAACGTGAGCGACGAAGAGATCGCACGCCGCCGCGCCACCTGGCAGCAGCCGGCGCCGCGCTACACACGCGGCGTGCTGGCGAAGTTCGCGAAAAACGCAGCCAGCGCCAGCAAGGGCGCGGTGCTCGACGGCGATTGAGGCCCTGGCGGCGGGCCGCCCGGTCTACAGCCGGGGGTCGCGTCGCACGGGTTCGGCCGGCGGCTTGGCACGTTCGTCGTGCTTGGTGGCCTCGGGCGTGCTGCGGCGCGCGGCGTCTTCACGCGAACGTGTGGCGTGGCGTTCACGCCGGGTGGTGAGGCCCAGCGCGTCCATGGCTTTTTCGCGGCGCGCTATCTTCTTCCGCTCCATCTTTTCCATCACCCTGCGCTGCGTCCAGCCACTGTTGTCGGCAAACTGCCACCACAGGATGGCCAGCAGGAAAGGCAGGCCGATCGCCCACCAAGGCCAGGTGCCGAACGGCCCGAAATCGGCCAGGTGGGCCACCAGCAATAACACACCGACGATGACCATGGGCATGGCAATTTCTCCTCGGGGCACTGTAGCGCAAGGCCTGCTCTTGCTGGCGTGGGCTTTGGCCGGCACAGCGGCGCAGGCCAGCCCCGAGCTGGCGAAGCAGAAGAACTGCATGAATTGCCATGCGGTGGACCGCAAGATCGTCGGCCCCTCCTGGCGCGACATCACCAAGCGTTACGGCAGCACGCCGAACGCTTCAGCCGCGCTGGCGGTGAAGATCCGCGCCGGCGGCGGCGGGGCCTGGGGCGTGGTGCCCATGCCGGCCAGCCCCACGCTGAGCGAGGCCGATGCCAAGCGGCTGGCGGACTGGGTGCTGACGCACCGCTAGCCCGCCGCCGCGCCTGGCATCAGTTGGCTTGCGTCAGCTGATCCAGGATCGCTGGGTTCTCCAGGGTGGAGGTGTCCTGTGTGATCGCCTCACCCTTGGCGATGCTGCGCAGCAGGCGGCGCATGATCTTGCCGCTGCGCGTCTTGGGCAGGTTGTCGCCGAAGCGGATGTCCTTAGGCTTGGCGATGGGCCCGATCTCCTTGGCCACCCAGTTGCGCAGCTGCGTGGCGATCTGCTTGGCCTCTTCGCCGGTCGGGCGGCTGCGCTTGAGCACCACGAAGGCGCAGATGGCCTCGCCCGTGGTGTCGTCAGGGCGGCCCACCACGGCGGCTTCGGCCACCAGCTCGGTGCAGCTGACCAGCGCACTTTCGATCTCCATCGTGCCCATGCGGTGGCCGCTGACGTTGAGCACGTCGTCGATGCGGCCGGTGATGGTGAAGTAGCCCGTGTCCTTGTCGCGGATGGCGCCGTCGCCCGCCAGGTAGTAGCCCTTGAGCTCGGCCGGGTAGTAGCTCTTCTTGAAGCGCTCGGGGTCGCCCCAGATCGTGCGGATCATGCTCGGCCAGGGCTTCTTGATGACGAGGATGCCGCCGCTGCCGTTGGGCACGTCGGCGCCGGTTTCATCGACGATGGCCGCGGTGATGCCCGGGAAAGGCAGCGTGCAGCTGCCCGGCACCATGGGCGTGGCGCCCGGCAGCGGCGTGATGACGTGGCCGCCGGTTTCCGTCTGCCAGAAGGTGTCGACGATGGGGCAGCGGCTGCCGCCCACGTTGGCGTAGTACCACTCCCAGGCGGCCGGGTTGATGGGCTCGCCCACGCTGCCCAGGATGCGCAGGCTGCTCAGGTGGCTGTTTTTCGGGTGCACCGCCTCGTTGCCCTCGGCCGCCTTGATCAGGCTGCGGATGGCGGTGGGCGCGGTGTAGAAGATGCTGACCTTGTGCTTCTCGATGGTCTTCCAGAAGCGGTCCGCCGCCGGGTAGGTGGGCACACCCTCGAAGACGATCTCGGTGCCGCCCAGGGCCAGCGGGCCGTAGGTGATGTAGCTGTGGCCCGTGACCCAGCCGATGTCGGCCGTGCACCAGAACACGTCGTCGGGCTGGAGGTCGAAGGTCCAGGCGGTGGTGAGCGCCGCGTGCAGCAGGTAGCCGCCGGTGCTGTGCTGCACACCCTTGGGCTTGCCCGTGCTGCCGCTGGTGTACAGCAGGAAAAGCGGGTGCTCGGCCTCCACCCACTCGGGCTCGCAGGTGCTGGGCTGGCCGGCCAGCTCTTCGTGCAGCCAGCGGTCGCGCTCGGGGTGCCAGTTGATCTTGCCGCCGGTGCGCTGGTAGACGATGACGTTCTTCAGCGTTTCGCAGCCGCCCAGAGCGATGGCCTCGTCGACGATGGCCTTCAGCGGCAGTTGCTTGCCGCCGCGCAGCTGCTCGTCGGCGGTGATCACCATCACGGCGCCGGCGTCCTGCACACGGTCGCGCACGCTCTGCGCGCTGAAGCCGCCGAAGACCACGGAGTGGATGGCGCCGATGCGGGCGCAGGCCTGCATGGCGGCCACACCCTCGACACTCATGCTCATGTAGATGACGACGCGGTCGCCCTTCTTCACGCCGCGCGCCTTCAGCGCATTGGCGAACTGGCACACCTTGCCGAGCAACTCGCTGTAGCTGACCTTGGTGACAGCGCCGTCGTCGGCTTCGAAGATCAGCGCGGTCTTGTCGCCCAGGCCGCGTTCGATGTTGCGGTCCAGGCAGTTGTGGCTGACGTTCAGCGTGCCGTCGGCAAACCACTTGAAAAACGGCGCCTCGCTGCTGTCCAGCACCTGCGTGAAGGGCGTCTTCCAGCTCACGAACTCACGCGCCAGCCGGGCCCAGTAGCCCTCGAAGTCGGCATCGGCCTCGGCCACCAGCGCGTTGTACGCCGCCATGCCGGAAACACGGGCCGCCGCCACGAGCGCGGCGGGGGGCTGGTGGGTCTTCAGCTCGGTGGGGTGGTCGCTCGACATGGTCTCGTCTCCTGGTGGGCAGTGGTTGGATGTGCTCTGGGCCGCAAGTTAAGCGGCCCCTCTGACGAACCGCTTACTCTGCGGGCACTTTCACCGCAAGCCTACAATTTCCGGTGTTCGGGTTTGCCCGGACTTTTTCTCTCCAGGACCCCATGGCCGACGACCTCAAGACCTACAACACCCGCCTCGGCCCCCTGCCCGGCTTCATCTTCGCCAGCCGCTGGCTGCAACTGCCGCTCTACCTGGGCCTCATCGTCGCCCAGTGCGTCTACGTCTTCCACTTCTGGGTCGAACTCGTGCACCTGGTGGAGGCCGTGTTCGGCAACCAGGAGGCGCTGGCGAAGCTCGTCTCCAGCATCGGCTACAAGAGCGATTTCGCGGTCACGGCGCTCAACGAGACCATCATCATGCTGGTGGTGCTGGCGCTCATCGACGTGGTGATGATCAGCAACCTGCTGATCATGGTGATCGTCGGGGGCTACGAGACCTTCGTCTCGCGCCTGAACCTCGAAGGCCACCCCGACCAGCCCGAGTGGCTGAGCCATGTCAACGCCAGCGTGCTGAAGGTCAAGCTGGCCACGGCCATCATCGGCATCAGCAGCATCCACCTGCTGAAGACCTTCATCAACGCCGCCAACTACAGCGAGAAGGTGCTGATCTGGCAGACGCTGATCCACATCGCCTTCCTCTTCAGCGCGCTGGCCATCGCGCTGGCCGACCGGCTGATGTCGCACCCGCCCAAATCGGCACATTGACCCCCCGCAAAGGCCCCAGATGATCAACCTCCTGCTCTTCATCGGCGGTCTGACCGGCCTGGTGCTCGGCGCCAGCCTGCTGGTGCGCGGCGCCTCCAAGCTGGCGCTGTCCTTCGGCATCTCGCCGCTGGTGGTGGGCCTGACCATCGTGGCCTTCGGCACCAGCGCGCCCGAGGTGGCGGTGTCGGTGGGCGCGGTGATGGACGGCAAGACCGACCTCGCCGTGGGCAACGTCGTCGGCAGCAACATCTTCAACGTGCTCTTCATCCTGGGCATGAGTGCACTGATCACCCCGCTGGTGGTCGACCGCCAGCTCATCCGGCAGGAAGTGCCCATCATGATCGGCGTCTCGCTGCTGCTGCTGGCGGTGGGGCTGGACGGCCGCATCGGCGGGTTCGACGCCGCGCTGCTCACGGTGCTGATGGTGGGCTATTCGGTGTTTCTCATCGTGCAGTCGCGGCGCGCTGGCCAGGCTGCGGCTGGCGATGACGAGGTGCCGGTGCTGGACAGCAGCGCCTGGGACGCCCGCCTGCCCGCGCAGTTGGCCCTCATCGCCGTGGGCCTGGCGGCCCTGGTGCTGGGCTCGGACGCCCTGGTCACCGCCTCGGTGGCCTTTGCCAAACAGCTGGGTGTGAGCGATGTGGTCATCGGCCTGACCATCGTGGCCGCCGGCACCTCCATGCCTGAGGTGGCCACCTCCATCACCGCGGCGCTCAAGGGAGAACGTGACATCGCCGTGGGCAATGTGGTCGGCAGTTGCATCTTCAACATCCTGGGCTGCGTGGGCCTGTCAGGGCTGGCCAGCACGCTCACTGGCGGCCCGGGGCTGGTGCTGCCGCCGGCGGTGCTGACCTTCGACATCTGGGTGATGCTGGCGGTGGCGCTGGCCTGCCTGCCGGTGTTCATCAGCGGGCGCGAAATCGCGCGCTGGGAGGGGGGCGTTTTTGTCGCCTACTACGTCGCCTATGTCGCCTACCTGATCCTGGCCGCCCAACAGCACGACGCGCTGCCCTGGTTCAGCAATGCGATGCTCGGCTTCGTGCTGCCACTGACGGTGGTGACACTCGTGGTGGTGCTGATCAAGCCGGCACCCAAACCCTGAGTGCGGACCGCGCGACACTCACTCGCGCGGCAGGTCGGGCGGCACGGCCGCGCGGCTCGGCAGGCGCAGGTGCAGGGCGGCCAATGACAGCAGGTTGGCGGAAACCGGCGCCGTCACGAACACGAACAGCGTGATCAGCAGCACCTGCAAGCCGGCCTGGCCCTGGGCCCAGCTCACCAGCAGGCTGGCCAGCAGCACGCCGCCCACCCCCAGCGTGCTGGCTTTGGTGGGCGCGTGCAGGCGCATGAAAAAATCTTGAAAGCGCAGCAGGCCCACAGCGCCCACCAGCAGAAAGAAGCCGCCCAGCACCAGGGCTAGGGCCACGGCCCATTGCAGCCAGGCCGGCAGTTGCAGCAGCGTGTCGTTCAGCATGGCAGGGCCCCTTTGCGCAAACGTTTCACTCGATGACGTCGCCACGCGCCAGGTAGCGCGCCGCGGCCACGGTGGAAACAAAACCCAGCATCGCGATGATCAGCGCCGCCTCGAAGAAGAGCGCGCTGCCCTGGCGCAAGCCCAGCAGCACGGCCAGCGCGATGGCGTTGATGTAGAGCGTGTCCAGCGCGAGCACGCGGTCGGGCAGGCTGGGGCCGCGCAGCAGCCGCCACAGGCACATCAGCACGGCCGCTGCCACGGCCAGCACAGCGAAGTCGAGGGCCCAGCCCAGCACGGTGGCGCCGTTCATCCGAAGATCTCCTGCAGCGGCGCTTCGTAACGCGCCTTCATGTCGGCCACCGCGGCGGGCACATCGGTGCAATCCAGCGCGTGCACGAGGATGTGGCGGCGCTGTTCGTCGACGACACAAGACACCGTGCCCGGCGTGGTGGTGATGATGGTGGCGAAGAGGCTGATGGCCGTCGGGTGCCGGACATCCAGCGGCACCAGCACCCAGGCCGGCTGCGGCCGCGACCAGGGCGACAGCACGATGCGCGCGACCGTGATGTTGCTCTTGACGATGTCCCACAGCACCACGCCCAGCAGGCGCAAGACCGTGCCCCAGGCGCGCGGGCGCACGGGCTCGGGCAGGAAGCCGTGCAGCAAGCGCGGAATGAGCAGGCCCAGCACGGCGGCCGTGATCAACTGTGCCGGCGCGGCGCTCTGCTGCAGCAGCAGCCAAGCCGCGCCGACCAACAGGCTGAGCACCGGATGCGCGAACCAGCGTGGCTTCATCGTGCGGCCTCCGCGGGGCTGGGTTTGGGGGCTGCGGTCTCAGACAAGGGCGGGTTCACGCCGCGGTAAGGCCGGGTGGTCTGCGCCGCTTCGCCACCCGATGTGGGCAGCACGGCACGCGCGTAGGCCGCGCGGTCTTGCAGCTGCAGCGCCGCAGCGGCGGTGTAGCGCTGGATGGGCGCAGCGAACACACTCATCAACACGCTGCAGCCCAGCAGCAGCACGGTGGCGCCGATGAGCCGCGGGCTGGCACCGGCGCCGCTGCCCGGGATCTCGGGCCGCACCGCCCAGAACAGCACGCTGCCCGCGCGCGCCAGCCCCACCAGCGTGAGCAGGCCCACGCCCAGCACCACGGCCCACACGGCCACCACGGCGCCGTGGTCCACCGAGGCCTCCAGCAGCATCAGCTTGCCGATGAAACCTGGCAGCGGCGGCAGGCCGGCCGTGGAGGCCGCCGCCAGCAGCAGCATCAGGCCCAGCAAGGCCGGCTGCGCCACGGGGCTGCAGGGCTCCAGCCGATCGGCCATGGGGCCGCGCTGCGCAGCCACCAGTTCCGAGAGCAAAAAGAGCCCGGCGATCACGAGCGTCGAGTTGGCCAGGTAGAACAACGCTGCCGACCACGCCGCGGCGTTGAAGAGGCCGATGGCCGCCATCACCGTGCCGACCGAGGCCACCGTCAGCCAGGCCACCAGGCGCGGCAAGGTGCGGGCTGCCAGCGCACCCAGCACGCCCACCACGCTGGTGGCCAGCGCCAGCGGCAGCAGCAGCGGCTGCACCAGCAGTGTCGAAGCCCCGGCCTCGGCGCCGAAGATCACGCCGTGCACACGCAAGATGGCGTACACGCCCACCTTGGTCATGATGGCGAAGAGCGCCGCCACGGGCGCGCTGCTGGCGGCGTAGGTGGCGGGCAGCCACATCGCCAGCGGCAGCAGGGCTGCCTTGAAACCGAAGACCACCAGCAGCAGGAGCGCCCCGGCCTGCAGCAGGCCGGCTTCGGCCCCGCCCACCTGCGGCACGCGCACGGCCAGATCGGCCAGGTTCAGCGTGCCCGTCTGCGCATACAGCAGGGCCACGCCGATGAGGAAAAACGCCGAGGCGGTGAGGTTCAGCACCACGTACTGCACGCCCACGCGCAGCCGCTCGCGGTCCAGGCCATGCATCATCAGCACGTAGCTGGCGATCAGCAGCACCTCGAAGAAGACGAAGAGGTTGAAGAGGTCGCCGGTGACGAAGGCGCCGTTGAGCCCCATCAGCTGGAACTGGAACAGCGCGTGGAAATGGCGGCCGTGGGTGTCCCAGCCGCCGCTGGCGTACCAGAGCACCGGCACCGCCACGGCAGCGGTGAGCGCCACCATGTAGGCCGAGAGGCGGTCCACCACCAGCGCGATGCCGAAGGGCGCCGGCCAGTCGCCCAGGCGGTACACGGTCAGCTGGCCGCTGGCGGCTTCTTCCACCAGCCGGAAAGCGAAGACCGCGCCCAGCAGCACCGAGCCCAGCGCGATGCCGCGTGTCCAGGCCAGGCGGCGGTTGCCGTGCGTGTCGGCGGCGCCGCCGCCATCGCCCACCAGCAGCAGGATCACCGCGGTCAGCATGGGCAGCAGCACCGGCAGCACCGGCAGGTGGTCGCTGAAGCTCATGGCCGGGGGTCTTCCTGCTTGCCGCCGCTGGGCGGGCGGCCGTCGACATGGTCGTTGCCACTGTCATGCCGGCTGCGCAGCGCGAGTTCGATGACAAAGCCGGTGGTGGCGAAACCGATGACGATGGCCGTCAGCACCAGGGCCTGCGGCAGGGGGTCGGCCGCAGCAGCACCGGCGCCGACGATGGGCTCGGCGCCCTGCCACAAGCGCCCCATCGCGAAGATGAAGATGTTCACCGCGTAGCCCAGCAGCGAGAGGCCCAGCACCACCGGGAAGGTGCGCCCCCGCAACAGCAGGTAGATGCCGGTGGCGGTGACCAGCCCGATGCCGGTGGCCACCAAGGCTTCCATCGACAAGCTCATGGATGTCCTCCGCCCGCGGCCACTGGCCCGGGCACGGCGCGCGGAGCGGCGCCTTCCTTGCTGGCGGCACCCAGCACCGACAGCGTCAGCAGGGTCGAACCGACCACGGTGATGTAGACCCCCAGGTCGAAGAGCGCGGCGGTGGCCAGCGGCAGCACACCCAGCACCGCCACCTCGGGGGCGGCATGGGCGCTCGTCAGGAAGGGGTGGCCCACAGCAAAGGCCCCCAGCCCCGTGGCGAGCGCGATGGCCAGGCCCGTGCCTATCCACAGCGTGTAGCGGCGCCCGCCGCCCGCGTGCAGCACGGCGTCGGCCTTCTGCTGCCCGACGGCCATGTACTGCAGCACCAGGGCCACGGCCGTCACCAGGCCGGCGATGAAGCCGCCACCCGGCAGGTTGTGGCCGCGCCAGAAGATGTAGACCGACACCACCAGCGCCAGCGGCAGCACCAGGCGCGCGGCACGGCGCAGCAGCAGCGGCGGCTCGCGGAAAGACCAGGCCAGGCCGGCGCTGTCGGCCGCCGGGCGGCGCACGCGCAGGCCTTGCAGCAGCGCCAGCACGCCCACCGCAGCGATGCCCAGCACGGTGATCTCGCCGAAGGTGTCGTAGCCCCGGAAGTCAACCAGGATCACGTTGACGCTGTTGGTGCCGCCGCCCTTGGGCACGCTGTTGTCGAGGAAGTACCAGGCGATGCTGTCGTGATCACGTGTCATCACCAGCCAGCTCAGCCAGGCCAGGCCGCCACCGCCCAGCAGGGCCAGGCCCGCATCGCGGCCGCGGCGCAAGGCGCTGCTTTCACGCGGCGTGGTCTGCGGCAGCAGGGCCAACCCCATCAGCAGCAGCACGGTGGAAACCACTTCCACGCTCAGCTGCGTGAGGGCGAGGTCGGGCGCCGAGAAGGCCAGGAAGGTGAGCGCCGTCACCAGCCCCACCAGGCCCACCAGCACCACGGCGCGCAGGCGCTGGTGGTGGCCCAGCACCAGCGCCACGCAGGTGGCGGCCAGCGCCAGCCACAGCACCACGGCCAGCGGCGTGGCCGGCAACAACGCGCGCGTGCCCGCGCCGGCCCCGGCGCCCGGGCCTTGCAGCAGCGGCCACGCCGCCAGGGCCACGGCGCTGGCCACCATCCAGGCGGCGTAGCGCTGCAGCGAACCGTTTTCCAGCAGGGCCGTGAAGCGGCCAGCGGTGGCGAAGAGGCCATCCACCCCTGCGGTGAAGGCCGCCTTGCCGCTGAAGGCGCGCGGCAGGTAGCGGTGCAGGCGCCCGCCCTGCGCCAGGCCGAAGTACAGCGCCGCACCGCCGGCCACGGCGATGGCACTCATCAACAGGGGGATGTTGAGCCCGTGCCAGAGCGCCAGATGGAAGGCCGGCGCCGGCGCGCCCAGCATGGCGCTGCTGGCGGCCTGCACCAGCGGGCCGGCCAGCGTCATGGGCAGCAGGCCCACGGCCACGCAGGCGGCCACCAGCAGCATCACCGGGGCCTTCATGCCCAGCGGTGGCTCGTGCGGGTGGGGCACGGGCAGGTCTTTGGGCGGGCCGTTGAAGAAGACGTCGTGCACCAGGCGCAGCGAGTAGGCCATCGAAAACAGCCCGCCCAGCGTGGCCAGCACCGGCACCAGCCAACCCAGGCTGCCCCACAGCGGCGTGCCGCCGTGCAGGGCCTGCTCCAGCATCATTTCCTTGCTGATGAAGCCGTTGAAGGGCGGGATGCCGGCCATCGCCGCCGCGGCCACCAGGGCCAGCGTGCCCACCACGGGCATCAAGGCCATCAGGCCGCCGAGCTTGCGCATGTCGCGCGTGCCGGTTTCGTGGTCGACGATGCCGGCGCTCATGAAGAGCGCAGCCTTGAAGCAGGCGTGGTTGAGGATGTGGAAGACCGCGGCCACGGCCGCCATCGGCGAACCCAGGCCGATGAGGAAGGTGACCAAACCGAGATGGCTGACGGTGGAGTAGGCCAGCAGGCCCTTCAGGTCGTGCTTGAAGATGGCCACGAAGGCGGCAAACACCATGGTCAGCAGCCCGGTGCTCGCCACAATGCCCTGGAAAAGCTCGGTGCCGCCAATGACGGGCGTGAGCCGCATCATCAGGAAAAGCCCGGCCTTCACCATGGTGGCCGAGTGCAGGTAGGCCGACACCGGCGTCGGCGCCGCCATGGCCTGCGGCAGCCAGAAGTGGAAGGGCAGCTGCGCGCTTTTCGTGAAGCAGCCCAGCAGCACCAGCACCAGCATCAGCGGGTAACGGGCGTCGGCCTGCACCTTGTCCACCACACCCGGCGTGCCCAGCATGGTGCTGAGGTCGTAGGTGCCGGCCATCTGGCCCAGCAGCACCACGCCGGCCAGCAACGCCAGGCCACCGCCGCCCGTGACGGCCAGCGCCATGCGCGCGCCAGCGCGCGCATCGGCGCCCTTCTTCGGATCAGAGCCCCAGTAGCCCACCAGCAGGAAGCTGCTGATGCTCGTAAGCTCCCAGAACACCACCATCAGCAGCAGGTTGTCGCTGAGCGCGATGCCCAGCATTGCCGCCATGAAAAGCATCAACTGGCTGAAGAACTTGCCCGCCGGGTCGCCACCCGGGCCACCGTGCAGGTAGAAGGCCGCATAGATGACGATGAGCAGGCCGATGCCGCTGATCATCAGACCGAACATCAGGCCCAGGCCGTCGAGCCGGTAGTTGGCGTTCAGGCCGATGGCCGGGATCCACTCGGCCTGCGTCAGCAGCACCTGGCCGTCCATCACCGGCCCGGCCAGGCGGAGCAGCAAGGCCAGCACCGCCAACGCGATGGCGCCGGCCAGCACGGCGGTGGCGCGGCGGCGCAAGGGCGATTCGACACTGCCCAGCCACAGGCACAGGCCGGTGCCCAGCACCAGTGGCAGCAGGATCGCAATGGACAAGGGGCTCATGCGGTGGGCACGGTGGGGCCGGAAGAAAGGCGCCCAAGCACGTGCGGCGCTGCGACAAAACCCGCGAGTCTAGGCCAGCGACGCTGGCGCCCGCCTTACCCCGACCCGCCCTGCGCGCATGCCGCTGCGCCCTTGACAAGCCGGCACGCACCCGCCATCGGCACGCCCCGGCGACAGACGCCCGACAGTCCGCTGGCTACACTGGCGGCCCGATTTCGCAGCCAGCGCCCGTGCCGGGCGCCACCGCCATGAGCTCCACCGCGCGAACCACCATCCGCCAGGCCGACCTGATCGACAGCATCGCCGCCGCCCTGCAGTACATCAGCTACTACCACCCGGCCGACTACATCGCCCACCTGGCCCGCGCCTACGAACGCGAGCAGAGCGCCGCGGCGAAAGACGCCATCGCGCAGATCCTGACCAACAGCCGCATGTGCGCCGAAGGCAAGCGGCCGATCTGCCAGGACACCGGCATCGTCAACGTCTTCCTGAAGATAGGCATGGACCTGCAGTGGGAAGGCTTCACCGGCAGCATCGAAGACGCCGTCAACGCCGGTGTGCGCAAGGGCTACCTGAACCCCGACAACGTGCTGCGCGCCAGCGTCCTGGACGACCCCATCTTCGCGCGCAAGAACACCAAGGACAACACGCCCGCGGTGGTGCAGATGGAAGTCGTACCCGGCAACACGCTGGACGTCATCGTCGCGGCCAAGGGCGGCGGCAGTGAGAACAAGAGCAAGGTGTACATGCTCAACCCCAGCGACGACATCGTCGAATGGGTGCTCAAGACCGTGCCCACCATGGGCGCCGGCTGGTGCCCGCCGGGCATGCTGGGCATCGGCGTGGGCGGCACGGCCGAGAAGGCGGCGCTGCTGGCCAAACAAGCGCTGATGGAAGACATCGACATGTACGAGCTGCTCGAGCGCGGCCCCAGCAACAAGCTGGAAGAGATGCGCATCGAGCTCTACGAGAAGGTCAACGCCCTGGGCATAGGCGCACAGGGCCTGGGCGGCCTGACGACCGTGCTGGACGTGAAGATCAAGACCTTCCCGACGCACGCCGCGAGCAAGCCGATCGCGATGATCCCGAACTGCGCCGCCACGCGGCACGCGCACTTCGTGATGGACGGCAGCGGCCCGGTGTACCTCGACCCGCCCAGCCTCGACCTCTGGCCCAACGTGCACTGGGCGCCCGACTACAACAAGAGCCGCAAGGTCGACCTCAACACGCTGACGAAAGAACAGGTGGCGGCCTGGCAGCCCGGCGACACGCTGCTGCTCAGCGGCAAGCTGCTCACGGGCCGCGACGCCGCGCACAAGCGCATCCAGGAAATGCTGGCCAAGGGCGAGCCGCTGCCAGTGGACTTCACGAACCGCGTCATCTACTACGTGGGTCCGGTGGACCCGGTGCGCGACGAGGTGATGGGCCCGGCCGGCCCGACCACCGCCACGCGCATGGACAAGTTCACCGAGATGATGCTGGCCCAGACCGGCCTCATCGCCATGGTGGGCAAGGCCGAACGCGGCCCGGTGGCCATCGAGTCCATCAAGAAGCACCAGAGCGCCTACCTCATGGCGGTGGGCGGCGCGGCCTACCTCGTCAGCAAGGCCATCAAGGGTGCGAAGGTGGTGGGTTTTGCCGACCTGGGCATGGAAGCCATCTACGAGTTCGACGTGGTGGACATGCCGGTGACGGTGGCGGTGGACGCCGGCGGCACCAGCGCGCACGTCACAGGCCCGAAGTTGTGGCAGGCCAAGATCGGCAAGATTCCCGTGGCCGTGGCCTGACGGCCCGCTGCAGACCCCGTGTCCCAGCACTTCGAAGTCCACCCACAGAACCCGCAACCGCGCCTGCTCAAGCAGGCCGCGGCCTTGCTGCAGGCCGGCGGCGTGGCCGCCGTGCCCACCGACAGCAGCTATGCGCTGGTGTGCCGGCTCGACGACAAAAACGCGGCCGAGCAGTTGCGCCGCATCCGCCAGGTGGACGAGAAGCACCACCTCACGCTGCTCTGCAAGGACCTGAGCGAACTCGCACGTTTTGCGCGCGTGGACAACCGCCAGTACCGGCTGCTGAAGCTGGGCACGCCCGGGCCCTACACCTTCATCCTGGAAGCCACGAAAGAAGTGCCGCGGCGGCTGAGCCACCCCAGCCGCCGCACCATCGGCCTGCGTGTGCCCGAGAACGTGGTGCTGCAGGAACTGCTCGCGCTGTTTGGTGAACCGCTGCTGGCCACCACGCTGATACCGCCGGGCGAAACCGAGCCGCTGAACGACGCGGACGAGATCCGTGAGCGCTTCCAGAAGCAGCTGCAGGCCGTGGTGGACGCGGGCGCCTGCCCGATGCAGCCCACCACCGTGATCGACCTCAGCGGCGACGAGCCCGTGCTCGTGCGCGAAGGCCGCGGCGAGCTGGCGCGTCTGGGCCTCTAGTCCCACCGCGCGCAGCCTGCCTTCGCCTTCGGTGCGTTGCAGCACAGACGGCGCCACCGGCCAGCGCGCAAGCTGCGGCTCCTATGGAGCACGCATGAACACCAGCCCGACACCCACGCCCACAGACCGGGCCGCCGCATGATCCGCCTGGCCATCGCACTGGAGCTCGATTACCAGGTGCAACAAGCCGGCAGCCATTTCATCTTCAACATCCACGCCGCGCACACCGAGCGCCAGCACGTGCTGCGCGAGCACCTCGAACTGAACCAGAACGTGCCCTGGCAGGTGGACACCGACCCGGTCACGCTGAACCGCACGCTGCGCGTGAGCCCCCTGCCCGGCCCGCTGCGCGTGCGCTACAGCGCCACCATCGAGCTCGACCACCACGTCGCGCAGCCGGCGAGCATCGGCGAGGTGCCCATCGCGCAACTGCCCACGCACGTGCTGCCCAGCCTTTACCCCAGCCGTTATTGCCCCTCAGACCGGCTGCTGCGCCTGGCGCTGCGCGAGTTCGGCCACCTGGCGCCGGGGTATGCACGGGTGCAGGGCCTGCGCGACTGGGTGCTGCAGCGCACGACCTTCAAGTCGAACACGAGCAACGGCACCACCTCGGCGCTGGACACGCTGCTCGACACCGAAGGCGTGTGCCGCGATTTCGCGCACCTGATGATCGCGCTGTGCCGCGCCATCAACGTGCCGGCGCGTTTCACCACCGGCATCGACTACGGCGCCGATCCGGCACTCGGCCCCACCGACTTCCACGCCTACGTCGAGGCCTACCTTGGCGGGCGCTGGTACATCTTCGACCCATCGGGCACGGCCATCCCGATGGGCTTCGTGCGTTTCGCCACAGGGCGCGACGCGGCCGACGTGGCTTTTGCCACCATCTTCGGCAGCGTGCAGGCGGGCGCACCGCGCATCCAGATCGAGGCCCTGCCCGATGACCAGGGGCGGCTGGTGATGCCCTGGCACTGCGCCGAGGCGCTGTCGACCGACGCCTGAACCCTGCGCCGGGTTCAGCGTGGCAGGGCCAGCGTCACCCGCAGCTGCTCCGGGCTGAAACCCAGCAGCACACGCCCGCGCACCACCATCACCGGCGTGCCCGGTGCCATGGTGGTTTCAAAAGCGGCGCGACAGGCCAGGTCACGCTCGATGCTGCATTCGCTGAAGGGCACGGCGTGCTGGGTGAACCAGCGGCGCGCCACATCGCAGATGCCGCAGCTGTCGGACGAGATCATGTGGATGTCGCCCGGGCGCGCGAGCGTGGCCACCTCGGCCGCGGCACTGGCGCGGTGGCTGGCCACCCAGGCCTGCTGCACACCGGCCACCACCGCCACGAGCAGCGCCAGCTGCAGCAACTGGCGCGGGCGCGTGAGTTTCACGGTGTGCCCTGCAAGGCCAAACCCGTGGCGGTTCAGATCGCCGCGGTGACCACCATCTCCACGCGCCACTCGGGCCGGGCCAGCGTGGCCTGCACCGTGGCGCGCGGCGGGGCGTCGCCCGCGGGCAGCCAGGCCTCCCACACGGCGTTCATGCCGGGGAAATCGGCCAAGTCCTTGAGGAAGATCTCCACGCGCAGCAAGCGGCGTTTGTCGGTGCCGGCGCGGGCCAGCAGCGCGTCGATGGCGGCCAGCACCTGCTGGGTCTGCCCCGTGATGTCCTGGCTGCCATCGGCCGGCACCTGGCCGGCGAGGTAGGCCACGCCGTTGTGCACGGCCATCTCGCTCAAGCGGGGGCCGACGTCGAATCGCTGAATCATCTCAAGGTCCTTTGCGGGAATGTTTGCCGTGGGCGGGGCGGGCGGGCGTCTGCGCGGCCGCCGCCTTCTGGCCGAGCCGGCTTTCTGTGCCGGCCAGCAGGCGGCGGATGTTGGCTTCGTGGCGCCACACGAGCAGCAGGCTCATCAGCACCAGCGCCGCGATGAAGGGCTCGGGGCCCCAGATCAGCGCCTGGTAGAACGGCGCGAACACCGCCGCCACCATGGCTGCCAGCGAGACATAACGCGAGAAGGCCACGATGAGCCCGAAGCTCAGCAGCGTGGCCACGCCCAGCAGCGGGTTCACGGCCATCAACACGCCCGCCGCCGTGGCCACACCCTTGCCGCCCTGGAAGCGGAAGAACACCGGCCACAGGTGGCCGACGAAAGCAGCCAGGCCCACGAAGGCCGCAGCCGTCTCGCCCAGGCCGTAGGGTGCACCGAACACCAGCACCAGCAGCACGGGCACATAACCCTTCAAGGCGTCGAAGGCCAGCGTGAGGATGGCCGCGGCCTTGTTGCCCGAGCGCAGCACGTTGGTGGCGCCGGGGTTCTTGCTGCCGTAGCTGCGCGGGTCGGCCAGGCCCATCAGGTGGCTGAAGATGACGGCGAAGGACAAGGAGCCGATCAGGTAGGCCGCGATCAGGGCCAGGGGCAAGGCAAGCGCATTCATGGGGTGCGGAGTGTAAGGTTGGCCCGAACAGGCGCAGGCCGGGTGCGGAAGCCGCAGGCGCCGACTTCAGCCCAGCGCGCAGTGCACAGGCTTGGCGCCCAGCAGATCCACCAGCACCTGCGGCGCGATGCCCACTAGGTAGCCGCGCCGCCCGCCATTGATGCAGATGCGCGGCAGCGCCAGCACGCTGGCTTCGACATAAACCGGCAGGACCTTCTTCAGCCCGAAAGGCGAGGTGCCGCCCACGAGGTAGCCGCTGTGGCGCTGCGCCACCTCGGGCTTGCAGGGCTCCACGCCCTTGGCGCCGATCTCGCGCGCCAGGTTCTTGGTGCTCACCGAGCGGTCGCCGTGCATCAGCACGATCAGCGGCTGCGCCTTGTCGTCCTGCATCACCAGGGTCTTGATGACGCTGTGTTCGTCCACGCCCAGTTGTTTCGCGCTCTCTGCGGTGCCGCCGTGCTCGACGTACTCGTAGGGGTGTTCGGTGTAGGCCACGCCGGCGGCCTTCAGCATCTGCGTGGCCGGGGTTTCGCTGACGTGCTTGTCTTTTTTGGCCATCGGCCGCAACCCTTGCTCAGTCGCCTTCGATCCACTCGACGCGTGCGCCCAAAGCGGTGATGTTCTCGGCGAAACGCGGGTGCGCGCGCCGCACCGGCGTGGCATTGCGGATCACGCTCTTGCCCGGGATGCTGCAGGCCAGCATCAGCAAGGCGATGGCCACGCGGATGATGTAGGGGCTTTCCACCTCGGCCGGCTGGAGTGGCTTGCCGCCGAACGTGATGATGCGGTGCGGGTCGCTCTGGAAGGCGTGGCCGCCGAACTTGCTGAGCTCGCTCGTCCAGCCCATGGCACCTTCGTAGACCTTGTTCCAGTACATCATGCTGCCCTCGGCCTTCACGCCCAGGGCCACGAAGATGGGCAACAGGTCCACCGGCAGGTAGGGCCAGGGTGCCGCTTCCACCTTCTGCAGGATGTTCTTCGTGAAGGGCTCCTTCACGCGCAGCGGGCCGTCCACCACGGTGTGGCTCCAGCCGTCCTTGTGCACCACCTGCACGCCGAACTTGGCGAAGGTGCGGTCGATCAGCGGGAACTGCTCGGGCGCGCTGTTTTTTACCGTGATGCAGCCGCCGGTGATGGCGCCCAGCGCCATGAAGGTGACGGCCTCGTGGAAGTCTTCGGCGAAGCGGAACTCCACGCCTTCGGGCTTGCCCAGGCTCTTCACGCCGTGCACGGTGAGGCGGCTGGTGCCCACGCCCTCGATCTGCGCGCCGAGCAGGCGCATGAACTCGCAGAACTCCTGCACGTGCGGTTCGCTGGCGCTGTTCATCAGCGTGCTGGTGCCGTGGGCGAGCGCGGCGCAGAGCACGAAGTTCTCGGTGGTGGTGACACTGGCGTAATCGAGCCAGTGGTGGTTGGCCTTCAGGCCGCCGTCCACCTGGATGAGCAGGTGGCTGCGGCTGCGCTCCACCACGCCGCCGAAGCGCTCCATCACCTCGACGTGCGGGTCGATCTCGCGCACGCCCAGGGTGCAGCCCTGCACGTCGTTCTCGATGCGCGCCACGCCGAAGCGGGCCAAGAGCGGCGGCACCAGCATCACGCTGGAGCGCATCTCTTCGGGCAGGTGGTGGGTGCCGGGGTCGAAGTGCGTCTGGGCGTGGTGCACGTCCAGCACGCCGGTGGTGTAGTCGACCTTCACCTCGCTGCCCAGGGTGCGGAAGATCTCCAGGATCTTGCGCACGTCGGTGATCTCGGGGATGCCGAGCAGGCGGATGGGGTGCGGGCTGAGCAGCGTGGCGCACAGGATGGGCAGCACGGCGTTCTTGTTCGCGCTGGGCACGATGCGGCCGGTGAGCGGCGTGCCGCCGTGGACGATGAGGTTGGCCATGAAGAAGGGGGGCAGGGTTGGCAGCAGGTGCGTGATTGTCTTGCAGCGCCGGCACCGTTCAGCGCCCGGTGGCCGCGTTTCGTCGCAGTGTGCCGCAGCGGGTAGGCACCACCGCTATCGTGGCAGGCTTGACGAAGCTCGCCCTGCCCCACCGCGCACGCAGCGCCCGCGCCGGGGGCCCCGCCCTGCTGGTGCTGGCCCTGCACGCGCTGCTGTTGGCCGGCGCCTGGCGCCTGCAGGCCTGGCAAGACCGCGGGCCGGCCGCGCCCGTGCAGGCGCAGGCCCCGCTGATCGTGTGGCTGCCCGGGGCGCCGCGCCCGGCCGCGGCTGCCGCGCGCCCACCAGCAACAGCCGCTGCCACCCAGCGCCCGAGTGCCAGGCCCCCCGCAGCGCCGCGCGAGCCGCAGGCCATCACCCTGCCAGCCAGCCCGGCCGAGCCCGGCCCGGAGGCCGGCGCGCCATCGCTGCCCGCAACGCCTGGCCCTGTGCTGGCACCAGCGCCGGTCGCAAGCACGGCCGCGCCACCGCTGAACCTGGCTTTGCCCCGCAGCGCCTCGGCCCCCTGGCGCGCCCGCAACCCGGCGCTGGACGACCCGCGCAGCAACACCCCACCGCAGACGCTGGAGAGCCGCATCGCCAAGGCCCTCGGCGGCGTCGACGGCATCGAGGAGTTCCGCCTGGAAGACGGCAGCGTGCGCTTCAAGCGCGGCAACAGCTGCGTCATCGCCCGGCCCAACCGCGCGGGCGCGCTGGACCCCTTCAACGCCAGCGCACAGATCCGCCCGCGGCTGCTGGACAGCTGCTGAGCTGGGGCCCGTTCAGCCGGCGCCGCCCGTTGCGGCCCGCGCCTCTTCCTGCAGCCGCAGCACACGCCGTTGCACCTTGCCGGTGGTCGTCATCGGCAGGGCATCGATGAACTCGATCTCCTTCGGGTACTCGTAGGGCGCGAGCCGGCCGCGCACATGGGCCTGCAGTTCGGCCACCAGCGCCGCGTCGCCATGACAGCCCAGTGCCAGCACCACGTAGGCCTTCACCACCGCGCCGCGTTCGGCATCGGGTTTGGGCACCACCGCCGCGTTGGCCACAGCCGGGTGCTTGACGAGGCAGTTCTCGATCTCGCTGGGGCCGATGCGGTAACCCGCGGCCTTGAAGACATCGTCGCTGCGGCCCTGGTACCAGAGGTAGCCGTCCGCATCCATCACGGCGGTGTCGCCGGTGCGGCACCAGCCCGTGTCGGGCGCGCCGGTGAACTTGGCGGCGGTGGCGGCTTCGTTGCGCCAGTAGCCCAGGAAGAACACCGGGTCGGGGTCGCCATGCACGTCCTGCCGGTGCACGGCCACGTCACCCGGCGTGCCGCGCGGGCACTCCTGGCCCTGGTCGTCGATCACTGCCACGCGGTGGCCCGGGTAGGCCCGGCCCATGCTGCCGGGGCGCGCCGGCCAGCCCGGCTGCTCTTGGCCTGACGCGTCCACCCACCGCTGGCAATTGCCGACGATGTAGTTGATCTCGGTCTGGCCGAACATCTCGTTGACCGTCAGGCCCAGCGCCTGCTCGCACCAGTGGAAGACGGCGTCGCCCACGGCCTCGCCGGCGCTCATCACCGAACGCAAACGCAGCCGGTAACGCTGCCGCGGCGCTGGCACGGCTTTCATCATCGCCTTCAGCGCGGTGGGAAAGAGAAAGCTGTGCGTCACGCGGTAGCGCTGCATCAGCTCGAAAGCGCGTTCGGGGCTGAAGCGGCCTTGGTGGGCCACGATGGGGCGGCCGAAAAACAGCGTCGGCAGCAGCGCGTCCATCAGGCCGCCGGTCCAGGCCCAGTCGGCGGGGCTCCAGAAGACCTCGTCGCTGCGCTCGGGCGGGCCGTGGCCGAACCAGTCCTGGCTGCAGACGAAGCCGCTGAGATTGCCGATGAGCGCCCGATGCGGCACCAGCGCGCCCTTGGGCGGCCCGGTGGTGCCGCTGGTGTAGATGAGCACGGCGGGGTCGTCGGCGGCGGTGTCCTCGGGCACGAAGCGGCGGCCGGGCGCGGCGGCCAGCACGGCGGCCCAGTCGGCATCGCCCTGCCCGGCCGCCGCACCCACGGCCAACACCGTGCGCAGCGCCGGGCACTCGGCGCGCACGGCCTGCACCGCGGCGATGGTGTTCTCGTCGGCCAGCGCCAGCACGGCGCCGCTGTCCTGCAGCCGGTAGACCAGCGCCTCCGGGCCGAAGAGCATGCTCAGCGGCATGGCGACCGCGCCCAACTGGTAGATCGCCATGTGCGCCACGGCGGTTTCAGGGCGCTGCGGCAGCACCAACGCCACGCGGTCGCCACGCTGCACCCCGCGGGCGCGCAAGGCGTGGCTGAGGCGATCGGCCTGGGTCTGCAACTGCGCGTAGCTCAGGCGGCCGCGGCGGCCCTTGTCGCCATCACCCGATTCCCAGGCCACAGCCGTGCGGCGGGCCTGCGCCGGCGTGCCGCCGCGCGCCCAGCGCGTGCAGCACACCTGGGCGATATTGAAACGCGCCGGCACCTGCCAACGCAGGCCGGCGTGCAGCAGGGCGTGGGCAGCAGACGCATCAACGGCGCCAGACGCTCCAACGCGCATGCGTGAATCTTCGGCTTTCATGGTGGGAACTTTAAGCGCCCACCCTGCAAGAGCTTGCAGCGTCAAGTTCGCACACCAGCGGCCGAAAGACCCGGCATCGCTTGCCACCCGGCATGCCACTCAGAGTCTTCGTCACCACCATGCCCTACGCCGAACTGTCCGCCGTGAAGCACCTTGTGCAGCCGGGGCTGCCGCTGCCCTTCAACGTGCGCGATGCCGACCGCACCCTGCTGCTGGCCCGCGGCCACGTGCTGCAGGCGCACGAACAGATCCAGGCGCTCTTCCAGCGCGGTGCGCTGGTGGACATCGACGAACTGCTCAGTCGGCACGACGTGGTGCGCCATGCCCCGCGCGAGCAGCTGCCGCAGCTGTGGGCCGGCTGCCTGGCCGAGGTGGCCCAGACCCTGCGCGCCGACCCGGGCCCTGGCTACGAAGGCGCGCTCGACGACGCCACGGCCCCGGTGCAGGCCCTCATCGAACGCGACCCCGATCTGGCCATCTTCCAGGTGCTGCGCCAGGGCGCCGGCGCCGACACCGCCTACGGCGTGCAGCGCTCGCTGCAGACGGCCATCACCGGCCACCTGGTGGCGCAGCGCCTGTCCTGGAGCCCCGAGCAGTGCGCGCGCCTCTTCAAGGTGGCGCTGACGATGAACATCTCGATGCTGGCGCTGCAGGGCCAGCTCGCGCGCCAGACCCAGCCGCCCACGGCGCAGCAGCGCCTGGAACTGCAGAGCCACCCCATGCGCAGCGTGCGCATGCTGCAGCAGGCCGGCGTGGAAGACGAAGCCTGGCTCGAAGCCGTGCTGCACCACCACGAGCAGGAAGACGGCCAGGGCTACCCCAGCGGTCGCACCGAGGTGGGCGAGCTCGCCACGCTGGCACGCCGCGCCGACATCTACACCTCCAAGCTCGCTTCACGCTCCACGCGCGAAGCGCTGAACGCCGACCAGGCCGGCCGCCAGATGTTCATGGAAGACCCCGGCCACCCGATGACGGCGGCCCTGGTACGCGAGTTCGGCATCTACCCGCCCGGCTGCTATGTGCGCCTGAGCTCGGGAGAAACCGGCATCGTCGTGGCCCGCGGGAACACCATCACCACCCCGGTGGTGGCCTGCCTCACCAGCCCCACGGGCGCGCTGCTGGCCGAGCCGCAGCGCCGCGCCACCGATGGCAAAACCTGTGCGGTGGCCAGCGTGGTGGGCGACCGCCAGCTGCACCACCCGCTGCCGATGGAAAAGCTCGCAGCGCTGGTGGCGGCGGGCTGAGCCCTGCCATCGGTGCGATCGCCGCCAACGGCGGCGGTGGCGCCCGCCGCGCCCGATCGGCGTGTTTCAGCCGCCGCCGAGCGTGGCCAGCGCCGGGCCGGTGACGCGGCACAAGCGCCAGTCCGTCATCACCGTGGCGCCCATCTTCTCGTAGAAGCGGATGGCGTTTTCATTCCAGTCGAGCACACACCACTCGAAGCGGCCGCAGCCACGCGCCACCGCCAGCGCTGCCAGGTGCTGCAGCAGCGCCTTGCCCAAGCCGCTGCCGCGGTGCGCGGGCTGCACGTACAGGTCTTCCAGGTACAGGCCCGGCTGGCCCAGGAAGGTGCTGAAGTTGGTGAAGAAGAGGGCGAAGGCCACCACCTGGCCCTCGACCTCGGCGACCAACGCCTCGGCCGCCGGGCGCGGGCCGAAGAGCTGGGGCTCCAGCTTCTCGGGCGTGACGACGACCAGGTGCTCGAGCTTCTCGAACACCGCGAGTTCGCGGATCAGGCCGACGATGGCGGGGCAGTCGGCCGGTGTGGCGGGGCGCAGGGTGTGGGGCTTCATGGCACGGATTGTCGCGTCCCCGGTCTGACAGCGCACCCGCGCGCCCTGCCCTAGAGTGCGTGCATGAGCCTCGCCGACACCGCCCCTTCGCCCTACTGCGCCCGCCGCACCGCCACCTCCACCTTCCTGGCGCTGCGCGGCCTGCAAGTGCACCTGCGCAGCTGGGGCGGCCCCGAGCTCGTCACGCCCGAACGCCCGCCGCTGGTGATGGTGCACGGCTGGATGGACGTGGGCGCGTCTTTCCAGTTCGTGGTGGACGCGCTGGCCGAGGCCGAAGGTTTTGAACGCTGGGTGCTGGCGCCCGACTGGCGCGGTTTCGGACTCACCAGCACGCCGGCGGCCGACACCTACTGGTTCCCGGACTACCTGGCCGACCTCGACGCCCTGCTCGACGCCGTGCTGCCCACCGAAGCCCATCCCGCCATCGACCTGCTGGGCCACAGCATGGGCGGCAACGTGGTGATGAGCTACGCCGGCCTGCGACCGCAGCGCATCCGCCGCCTCATCAACCTGGAAGGTTTCGGCCTGCCGGCCACCAAGCCCGAGCAGGCGCCCAAGCGCGTGCTGCAGTGGCTGGACGAGCTGAAGACGCCGCAGACGCTGAAGAGCTACGACAGCGTGGACGAGGTGGCGCGGCGCCTGATGAAAAACAACCCGCTGCTACCCGCCGACAAGGCCGCCTGGCTGGCGCCGCACTGGGCGCGGCAAGAGGCCGACGGCCGCTGGCACATCCTGGGCGACCCCGCGCACAAACGCGTGAACCCGGTGCTTTACCAGGTGGCCGAGGTGCTGCAGACCTGGGGCCAGATCAGCGCCCCGGTGCTGTGGGTGGAAGGTGACCAGACGCAGCTGGCGCAGTGGTGGGGCACACGCTACAGCAAGGAAGAATTCCACCAGCGCCTGAGCGTGGTTCGAGATGTGCAGAAGGCCGTGCTGGCGCCCTGCGGCCACATGCTGCACCACGACCAGCCCGAGGCGCTGGCGCAGCACCTGAGGGGCTTCCTCGCATGAGAGACAATCGAGGGCTAGTTTTGAGGCTCAGCCCACCATGGACATTGAACACATCAACTCGATCGGCTCGCTGCTCGCCGATCTGAGCGCCCGCACCGAGCAGCTCCGGGGGTATCTTTGACTACGACCGCAAAGCCCTGCGGTTGAACGAAGTCAACGCCGCGCTGGAGAACCCCGCGGTCTGGAACGACCCCAAGCGCGCCCAGGAACTGGGCCGCGAGAAGAAGACGCTGGAGACCGTGGTCGAGACCATCGACCACCTCAAGCGCAACCTCGACGACAACGCCGAGCTCTACGAGATGAGCAAGGAAGAAGGCGACGAGGACGGCCTGAAGGCCATCGAAGCCGAGGGCCACACGCTGCAGAAGACGGTGGAAGACCTCGAGTTCCGCCGCATGTTCAGCAACTCGGCCGACCCGTTGAACTGCTTCATCGACATCCAGGCCGGCGCCGGTGGCACCGAGGCCTGTGACTGGGCCGGCATGCTGCTGCGCCAGTACCTGAAGTACGCCGAGCGCAAGGGCTTCAAGGCCACGCTGGAAGACGAGACGCCGGGCGACGTGGCAGGCATCAAGAGCGCCACCATCAAGGTGGAGGGCGACTACGCCTTCGGCCACCTGCGCACCGAAACCGGCGTGCACCGCCTGGTGCGCAAGAGCCCGTTCGACAGCGCTGGCGGCCGCCACACGAGCTTCGCCTCGCTCTTCGTCTACCCCGAGGTGGACGATTCGATCGAGATCGAGATCAACCCGTCCGACGTGCGCACCGACACCTTCCGCGCCAGCGGCGCCGGCGGCCAGCACATCAACAAGACCGATTCGGCGGTGCGGCTGACGCACATCCCCACCGGCATCGTGGTGCAGTGCCAGGACGGCCGCAGCCAGCACAGCAACCGCGACGTCGCGTGGAAACGCCTGCGCTCGCGCCTGTACGACCATGAGATGCGCAAGCGCATGGAAGAACAGCAGAAGCTGGAAGACACCAAGACCGACGTGGGCTGGGGCCACCAGATCCGCAGCTACGTGCTGGACCAGAGCCGCATCAAGGACCTGCGCACCAACGTCGAGATCAGCAACACGCAGAAGGTGCTGGACGGCGACTTGGACGCCTTCATCGAAGCCAGCCTGAAGCAGGGTCTGTGACCCCGCCTTCCACGCCCCTGCGTCGCATTCAATCGGAGACCACGCCCCATGCGTGAAGCCACCACCACGCTCGTGCGCCGCGAAGCCTACGCGGCGCCGGCGTTTTTCATCCGCACGGCCGAGTTCACATTCGATCTCGACCCGGCCAAGACCATCGTCGCCAGCAAGCTGCAGGTCGAGCGCAACGCCGAGGCCGCCCCCGGCCAGGCGCTGCGCCTGCACGGCGAAGGCCTGACGCTGCTGCGCATCCAAGCCGACGGCCAGAGCGTCAGCTTCCGCCACGAAGGTGACGAGCTCGTCATCGACAACCCGCCGGCGGCCGAACGCTTTCTGCTCGAGATCCGCAACACCTGCGCGCCCGAGAAGAACACCGAGCTCAGCGGCCTGTACACCAGCGGCGGCGGCTTCTTCACGCAGTGCGAGGCCGAAGGCTTCCGCCGCATCACCTACTTCCTGGACCGGCCTGACGTGATGGCGGTCTACACCGTCACGCTGCGCGCCGACAAAACCAAGTACCCGGTGCTGCTGAGCAACGGCAACCTGCTGGAAGAAGGCGCGCTCGACGGCGGCCGCCACTTTGCGAAGTGGCACGACCCCTTCCCCAAGCCCAGCTACCTGTTCGCGCTGGTGGCCGGGCAGCTGGTGTGCCGCGAGCAGCGCATCCGCACACGCGCCGGGCGCGACCACCTGCTGCAGATCTACGTGCGGCCGGGCGACCTGGAGAAAACCGAGCACGCGATGAACTCGCTGGTGGCCAGCGTGGTGTGGGACGAAGCCCGCTTCGGCCTGGCCCTCGACCTCGACCGCTTCATGGTGGTGGCGGTGGAGGACTACAACGGCGGCGCAATGGAGAACAAGGGCCTGAACCTGTTCAACACCAAGCTGCTGCTAGCGAATGCGGCCACGGCCACGGACGCCGATTTCGCGGCCATCGAAAGCGTCATCGCCCACGAGTACTTCCACAACTGGACGGGCAACCGCATCACCTGCCGCGACTGGTTCCAGCTCAGCCTGAAGGAGGGCCTGACGGTCTTCCGCGACCAGGAGTTCAGCATGGACATGGCCGGCGCCGCGTCAGCGCGTGCCGTGCAACGCATCCAGGACGTGCTGCGCCTGCGTGCGATGCAGTTCCCGGAAGACGCCGGCCCCATGGCGCACCCGGTGCGGCCTGACAGCTACCTCGAGATCAACAACTTCTACACCGCCACGGTGTATGAAAAGGGGGCCGAGGTCGTGCGCATGATGCACACACTGGTGGGCCGCGAGGGCTTCCGCCGCGGCATGGACCTCTACTTCCAGCGCCACGACGGCCAGGCGGTGACCTGCGACGACTTCGCGCAGGCCATCGCCGACGCCAACCCGGGCAGCGAGCTGGCCAGCCGCCTCGAGGTGTTCAAGCACTGGTACGCCCAGGCCGGCACGCCGCGCCTGAGCGCCAGTGGCAGCTACAGCGCCGAAGAGCGCCGCTACACGCTCACGCTCAGCCAGCACAGCGAGCCTTCACCGGGCCAGGCCAACAAGCAGCCCTATGTCATTCCCGTGGTGACGGGCCTGCTGGCCGCCGACGGCCGCGCGCTCTGCGAAGAGCGCACGCTGGTGCTGGACACCGCGCAGCAGAGCTTCGTCTTCGAGAACATCGATGCGCAGCCCGTGCCTTCGCTGCTGCGCGGTTTCAGCGCGCCGGTGCGGCTGGACGACGGCCTGTCGGACGTCCAGCGCGTGATCCTGCTGGCCCACGACGGCGACGCCTTCAACCGCTGGGAAGCCGGCCAGCGCCTGATGCTGGCCCGCCTGCTGCGCGCCGTGCACAGCGGCGAGCCGCCGGTGCTGGACGCGGCCCTCGCGCGCGCCCTGCGCAGCGTGCTGCGCGACCCGGCGCTGGACCCGGCCTTCAAGGCCCTGGCCTTGGAAGCGCCGGGCGAGAGCTACATCGCCGAACAGCTGACGGGCGCCGACCCGCAGCGCATCCACACCGTGCGCGAACAATGGCGCGCGCTGATGGCCGAGCAGCTGGCCGACGACTGGGCCTGGGCCTTCGAGACCCACCAGGTCCGGAGCGGCTACAGCCCCGTGGCCGAGCAGGCCGGCCCACGCGCGCTGGCCAACCTGGCGCTGGCCATGCTGGTGTTGCAGGCCGCGCGCAGCGGCGACGGCGTGTGGCCGGGGCGCGCCTACCAGCGTTTCAAGGACGCCGGCAACATGACCGAACGCCTGGGCGCGCTCAGCGCGCTGGTCAACGCGCATTCGCCGCTGGCCGAACAAGCGCTGGCGCGTTTCCATGCCATGGCCGCGGGTGATGCCCTGGTGCTGGACAAATGGTTCGCGCTGCAGGCCAGTGCCAGCGAAGCCGTGCCCGGCGTGCACCCTGACAGCGCCCAGCCCGGCGCCGTTTTTGCCCGCGCCAAGGCCTTGCTCAAGCACCCCGACTTCTCGCTGAAGAACCCCAACCGCACGCGCAGCCTGCTCACCCTGCTGTGCACGCAGAACCCGGCGGCTTTCCACCGCCAGGACGCCGCCGGCTACGTGCTGTGGGCCGACAAGCTGCTGGAGCTGGACGCGCTGAACCCGCACGTGGCCGGCCGCCTGGCCCGCGCCATGGACCGCTGGGCCGCGCTGGCCGAGCCCTACCGCAGCGCCGCGTGCGAGGCCGTCAACCGCGTGGCCGCCAAGGCCGACCTCAGCAACGACGTGCGCGAGATCGTCACGCGCGCGCTGGAAGGACAAGCATGAAACGCATCAGCCTGACCCAATACCTCGTCGAGCAGCAGCGCGAGCACGGGCACATCCCCGGCCAGCTGCGCCTGCTCATCGAGGTGGTGGCCCGCGCCTGCAAGCGCATCGCCATCGCGGTGAACAAGGGCGCGCTGGGCGAGGTGCTCGGCAGCGCCGGCAGCGAAAACGTGCAGGGCGAGGTGCAGAAGAAGCTCGACATCATCAGCAACGAGGTGCTGATCGAGACCAACGAGTGGGGCGGCCACCTCGCGGCCATGGCCAGCGAGGAGATGGACTCCATCCACGTCGTGCCCAACCGCTACCCGCAGGGCGAGTACCTGCTGCTCTTCGACCCGCTGGACGGCAGCAGCAACATCGACGTGAACGTGTCCATCGGCACCATCTTCAGCGTGCTGCGCAAGGTGGGCCACACGCGCGGCGTGAGCGAGGAAGACTTCCACCAGCCCGGCAAGCACCAGGCCGCCGCCGGCTACTGCGTCTACGGCCCGCAGACCATGCTGGTGCTGACGGTCGGCGACGGCGTGGCCATGTTCACGCTCGACCGCGAGACCGGCAGCTGGGTGCTCACGCAAGACGGCGTGCAGATCCCGGAAGACACCAAAGAGTTCGCCATCAACATGTCGAACATGCGCCACTGGGCGCCGCCGGTGAAGCAGTACATCGACGAATGCCTGCAAGGCAAGGAAGGCCCGCGCGGCAAGGACTTCAACATGCGCTGGGTGGCCAGCATGGTGGCCGACGTGCACCGCATCCTCACGCGCGGCGGCATCTTCATGTACCCCTGGGACCAGCGTGAACCCGACAAACCCGGCAAGCTGCGTCTGATGTACGAGGCCAACCCCATGGCCTTCATCGTCGAGCAGGCCGGCGGCATGGCCACCAACGGCCGCGAGCGCATCCTCGACATCCAGCCCGAGAAGCTGCACCAGCGCGTGAGCGTGGTGCTGGGCTCGAAGAATGAAGTGCAGCGCGTGACCGACCTGCACCTGGCAGCCGGCCCGGCCGCCTGAACACAGGCTGCCGCCTACAATTTGTGGTTTTGCCGCCGTGGCCGCGTGCCACGGCCTGCCGAGGTACCTTCCGTGTCCGAGCCGTCCCCTGCCGTTGTGAACGCTGCCGCCCCCGCCATCGTGTCAGACCTCCCCACGCTCGAGCGCGAGCTGGCCGAGCTGTTCGTGCAGGCGCTGAACCTGGAAACGCCGGCCGCCGAGATCGACCCCGCCGCTTCGCTGTTCGGCGACGGCCTGGGGCTGGATTCGATCGACATCCTGGAAGTGGCGCTCGAGGTCTCGCACCGCTACGGCTTCCAGCTGCGTTCCGACGACGAGAACAACCACCAGATCTTCCGCTCGCTGCGCAGCCTGGCGGCCCACGTGGCCCAGCACCGCACCAAGTAAGCGCTGCATGTCTCGCTGGCGCGTGCTGGCCGTGGCCGCCGGCTTCACGGCCTACGCGCTGCTCTCCTGGGCCCTGATGGCCTGGTGGCCCGCCAGCCCCTGGGCGGTGGCCGCCCTCTTCGGGCCGCTGCTCGTGCCGCTGCTGGTGGCAGGGGTGGTCAAGAAACACGTGCCTTCGCTGCTGGGCGCGGTGGCCCTGGTGGCGCTGCTGGCCGCGGTGCTGTGGCGCGGCGGGGCCGATGTGAACCGGCTTTACGTGCTGCAGCACGCCGGCATCCACGCGCTGCTGGGCTGGGGTTTCGCCGTCACGCTGCGCCCGGGCGCCACGCCGCTGATCACGATGATGGCCGAACGCATCCACCGCGAATTCACGCCCGCCATGCGCGCCTACACACGCTGGCTCACGGGGCTGTGGGTGGTGTACTTCGTGGCGATGATCGGCGTCTCGTTCACGCTCTACCTGCTGGCGCCGTGGACCTGGTGGTCCTTCTACTGCAGCGTGCTCACGCCGCTGGCCGCGGGCGTGTTCATGGTGGTGGAGCACGTGCTGCGTTACCAGCGCCACCCCGAGTTCGAGCGTGTCAGCCTGGCCCAGGTGGTGCAGGCCTGGCGCGCCACCGGGCGCTGAAGGCGCCCTTGTTGTTGTGACGATGATCGAGACCTCCGCCCCCACCGCGCTGCCCCTGCTGGCCGCGCGCGACCTGGCCGCGCCGCTGGCCTGGCGCCGCGGCGTGCCCGTCAGTGCGGCGGCGTTCCTGGGCCAAGCGCAGGCGCTGGCGCAAACACTGCCGGCCGCCGGGCGGCCCATCAACCTGTGCCAGGACCGCTACCGCTTCGCGCTCGGCCTGGCCGCGGCGCTGCTGCGCGGCCACACCAGCCTGATGCCGCCCAACGCGCTGCCCGAAACGCTGCGCGCGCTGCAGGCCGATGGCGACCCGGCACCCGCCTACACGATGGTGGACGACGCGGCGCTGGATGTGGGCGGCCTGCAGCGCGTGTTCATCGAGCCGGCCGAAGACGCCGCGCCGGCCACCGAAGTGCCGCTGATCCCGGCGGCGCTCGAAGCCGTGCGCCTGCTCACCAGCGGCAGCACCGGCGCGCCGCAGCCGCACGGCAAACGCTGGGGCGCGCTGGTGCTGAACATCGGCGCCGAGGCTGAACGCCTGGCCGCGCTGTGTGGCCGGCCCACGCTGGCCGGCCTGACGCTGCTGGGCACGGTGCCGGCCCAGCACAGCTACGGGTTTGAGTCCACCGTGCTGCTGGCGCTGCTGGGCGGCGCTTGTTTCGATGCTGGCCGGCCGTTCTACCCGGCTGACATCGCCGCGGCCCTGGGCACCGTGCCGGCGCCGCGTGCGCTGGTGACCACGCCCTTCCACCTGAAGACGCTGCTGCTGGCCGGCGTGGTGCTGCCGCCTGTCGACCTGCTGCTTTCGGCCACCGCGCCGCTGTCGCCGCAGTTGGCGCAGCAGGCCGAGGCGGCCACCGGCGGCACGCTGGTGGAGATCTACGGCTGCACCGAAGCCGGCCAGGTGGCCACGCGCCGCACCACGGCCGGCGAGACCTGGCACACGCTGGGCGCTTTGCGCGTGTGGCGCGAGGCACAGGCCGATGCCGCGGGCGGCGAAGCTTTCCTCGTGCAAGGCGGCCACGTGGGCGTGCCCACACCATTGGCCGATGTGCTGGAGATCGAGAGCCCCACGCACTTCCGCCTGCTGGGCCGCGCCAACGACCTCATCCACGTCGCCGGCAAGCGAAGCTCACTCGCGCACCTGAACTTCCACCTCAACCGCATCCCCGGTGTGGAAGACGGCGTGTTCTGGATGCCCGAAGAGCAGGCCGACGGCATCGCGCGGCCGGTGGCCTTCGTCGTGGCGCCCACGCTGACGGCGCGGCAAGTCATCGAAGCGCTGCGTGAACACCTCGAGCCTGCCTTCGTGCCGCGCCGCGTGCTGCACGTGCCCGCGCTGCCGCGCGAGGCCACGGGCAAGCTCACCGCGGCCGTGCTGGCGCGCTTCGCGAAAGACACGCTGGCCGAAGGCGGGCGCTACTTTGTGGGCGCCGACCATCCGGCCTTCCCGGGCCACTTCCCCGGCCAGCCCGTGCTGCCCGGCGTGGCGGTGCTGGCCTTCGTGATGCGCGCGCTCGACGAACAGCCCGAACTGCGCCAGCGCCTGGGCGCCGTGCCGCAGATCAACAACGTGAAGTTCCTGAGCCCGGTGATGCCCGAGACGGCGCTGCAGGTGCTGCTGCAGCCGCAGGGCAGCGGCGTGGGCTTCGAGGTGCGGCGCGAAGACGGCGCCTCGGTGGTGGCCAAGGGCCTGCTGACGGCAGGCAGCCCCGCATGAGCGCGCCGGTCCGGGAACAGGACACGCGCCACGTGCGCGACTGGAGTGCCACGCCCGAGCGCAGCAACCTGCTGGCCATCCGCGCCATCGCGTGGATCGCCACGCACCTGGGCCGCCCGGTGGCGCGGCTGGTGCTGCACCCCATCGCGCTGTACTACCTGCTGTTTGCGCCCGTGGCGCGGCGCGCTTCGCGCCGCTACCTCACACGGGCCCTGGGGCGGCCTGCCGGCTGGGCCGACCTCTACCGCCACATCCACGCCTTCGCCTCGGTGGCGCTGGACCGCATCTGGTTCGCCGCCGGCCACATGCACCTCTTCGACATGCCCATCAGCGGCGGCCCCGTGATGGAGCAGGCCCTGGCCGAAGGCCGTGGCGTCTACCTGCTGGGCGCGCACATCGGCAGCTTCGAGGCGCTGCACGCCGTGGGCTTGAGCCACCCCGGCCTGCCGGTGGCCATGGTGATGTACCCGCAGAACGCGCGCATGATCCACACGGTGCTGCAGGCCCTGGCGCCCGATTTCGACGTCAGCATCATCCCCATCGGCCAGCGCGGCTCGGCCCTGGCCATCCGCGATTTCCTCGACAAGGGCGGCCTCACCGGCCTGATGGGCGACCGCTACATCCCCAGCGAAGGCGTGCAGGAGAACAGCATCGCGCTGCCCTTCCTCGGCCATGAGACGCGTTTCACCGACGGCCCCGTGCGCCTGGCGATGATGCTCAAGCGCCGCGTGGTCTTCATGGTGGGCCTGTACCGCGGCGGCCGGCGCTACGAGGTGCGCTTCGAAGAACTGGCCGATTTCCGCACGCCGCCGGCCGACCCCGCCGCGCGTGAGGCGCTGGTGCAGGCCACCGTGGCGGCCTACGTGCGGCGCCTGGAAGCCTTGTGCCGCGAGGCGCCCTACAACTGGTTCAACTTCTATGACTACTGGCATGAAGACGAAGCCGGCTGACCCGGGCCGGCGTGCGAGCCTGCAGGCCGCGGCGGCAGCCCTGGGCCTGTTTGCCATCGCCCCTTCTGCGCTGCACGCCCAGCCCAAGCCCTTCGACCTGGCCGCGCTGATGGCCGTGCTGGCCCAGCGCAAGGGCGGCGAAGCGCGTTTCACGGAAGAGCGCACCGTCAGCACGCTGGACAACCCGCTGCGCGCCAGCGGGCGCCTGAGCTTCCAGGCGCCCGACCGTTTCGCGCGCTACACCGAAGAGCCCACCACCGAGAGCATGGAGGTGCAGGGCAACCAGGTGCTGCTCAAGCGCGGCAGCCGCACGCGGCAGATGGCGCTGGACGCCGTGCCCGAACTCGCCGCGCTGGCCGATGCGATGCGCGGCACGCTCAACGGCGACGCCGCCGCGCTGCAGCGCCACTTCAAGACCCAGGTCAGCGGCAACGCCGCGCGCTGGGTGCTGCTGCTCACGCCGCTGGACCTGCGCCTGGCGCGCAGCGTGCAGCAGCTGGAGATCGCCGGCCTGGGGCCCGACGTGCGCAGCATCGACCTGCGCCTGGTGGGCGGTGACCGCTCGCTGATGCTGGTGGAGCCGCTCGCAGCGCCCGCCCCAGCCGCACCGGCCAAGAAGTGAACACACCGACCGGTCTGCAGCCCCTCGGCGCGCTCAGCCCGCGCCACCGCACCGCCGTGCTCGTGCTGTGGCTGGCCGCGCTGCTGCTGGCGGCCTGGCAGATCACGCGCACGCCTTTCGTCGCCGACCTCAGCGCCTTCCTGCCGGCCACCGCCGACGCGCAGCAGCAGGTGCTGATCGACCAGATCCGCAGCGGCGCACCGGCACGCACGCTCTTCATCGGCATCGAAGGCGGCGACACCGCGCAGCGCGTGGCGGCGTCGAAACAACTGGCCGCGAAGATGCGCGCAGGTGGCCGCTTTGACCAGGTCAGCAACGGCGAGAACGACGCCTGGGCCGGCGTGGGCCGCTGGATGGTGGAGCGGCGCTACCTGCTGAGCCCGGCCGTCACGCCCGAGCGTTTCACAACCGAGGGGCTGCGCGAAGGCATCGCCGAAACGCTGTCGCTGCTGGGCACGCCCGCCGGCACGGCGCTGAAGCCGCTGCTCGACCAAGACCCGACCGGCGAGGTGCAGCGCATCGCCGAAAGCATGATCCCGGTGAAATCGCCGCGCACTGAAGACGGTGTCTGGGTCTCGCGCGAGCTGAACGGCACGCCACCGCGCGCGCTGCTGCTGGCCGGCATCCGCGGCGATGGCGCCGATCTCGACGGCCAGCAGGCCGCCATCACCAGCGTGCGCGAAGGCTTCGCCGCCGTGCAAACCGCGCTGAACGCGCCGCAGCTGAAGCTGCTGGTCAGCGGCGCGCCGGTGTTCTCGGTCGACAGCCGCGCGCAGATCAAGGGCGAGGTGGAATGGCTCGCGCTGACCGGCACGCTGGTGATGAGCGCGCTGCTGCTGGTGGCCTTCGCATCGCCGCTGGCTTTGGCCGCGGCCCTGCTGCCGGTGGCCACCGGCATCGTCGCGGGCATCGTGGTGGTGAGCCTGGTCTTCGGCAACGTGCACGGCGTGACCCTGGGCTTCGGCGCCACGCTCATCGGCGAGGCGGTGGACTACGCCATCTACTACCTCATCCAGGCGCGCGGCCAGGGCGGCACGGGCTGGCGGCAATGGCTGCGCGGCAACTGGCCCACGGTGCGCCTGGGGCTGCTGACCTCGCTGTGCGGCTTCCTCGCGCTGCTGTTCTCGGGCTTCCCGGGGCTGCAGCAGCTGGGCGTGTTTTCGCTGGCCGGCTTGGTGGGCGCGGTGCTCACCACACGTTTTGTGCTGCCGGTGCTGATGCCCGACGGCACCCGCGGCCAGGGCCTGCGCCGGCCGCTGGCCGTGCTGGCGCGTGGCGCGCTCGCCGTGATGCCGCGCACGCGCTGGTTGTGGCTGGCGCTGGGCCTGGCCTCGCTGGTGCTGGTGTGGCAGCGTGAAGGGCTCTGGCAGGCCGAGCTGTCGTCGCTGAGCCCGGTGTCGAAAGAAGCGCTGGCGCTCGACGCCAGCCTGCGTGCCGACATCAGCAGCGGCGGCGAGGGCGGTGCCTTCGTCGTCGTGCAGGGCCCCGATGCCGAGACCACGCTGCAGCGCGCCGAGGCCGCCGCCACGCGGCTGGAGACGCTGGTGAACACGCAGGCCATCGCCGGCTTCGACAGCGTCACGCGTTTCCTGCCCAGCCTGCAGACGCAGCGCCAGCGCCAGGCCGCGCTGCCCGAGGCGGCCGCGCTGCAGGAGGCGCTGGCCGAGGCCACGGCAGGCGGCCCGCTGCGCGCCGAGCGGCTGGCGCCCTTCGTGCAGGCCGTGACGCAGGCCCAGACCCTGCCGCTGGCCACGCCCGAGATGGCACGCCAGAGCGCCCTGGCCCCGCTGCTGGACGTGCTGACGCTGCAGCACCCCGACGGCCGCTGGACCGTGCTGCTGCCGCTGCAGCCCGTAGGCGAAACCGTGCCGCTGGCGCAGATCCAGGCGGCGCTGCAGGGCCTGCCGCAGACCCAGGTGCTGGACATCGGCGGCGAACTCGGCCGCATGTACACGCGCTACCTGGGTGAAGCGCGCACGCAGGCGGCCTTGGGCGGGCTGGGTGTGCTGCTGGTGATGGCGCTGGCGCTGCGCCAGGGCCGCCGTGTGCTCGCGGTGAGCCAGCCGCTGCTGCTGGCCGTGCTGCTGTGCCTGGGTGGGCTGGCGCTGCTGCAGGTGCCGGTGGGCATCCTGCACCTCGTGGGCCTGCTGCTGGTGGTGGCCGTGGGCTCGAACTACGCGCTCTTCTTCGACATGCTGCAGCACGGCGGCGGCAGCGCCGACGACGACACGCTGTCTTCGCTGCTGCTGGCCAACGTCACCACGGTGCTGGGCTTCGGGCTGATCGCCATCTCCGACATCCAGGCGCTGTCGGCCATCGGCCAGGTGGTGGCGCCGGGCGCGCTGCTGGCCCTGGTGCTGGCGGCGGCTTTCGTGCCACGCGGGCCTGCCGCTGCACCTGCCCCCACGGCGCGCCCGCCGGAGGGCCTGTGACAGAATTTTTGAACCATGCCTGCGCCTGCTGAGCGGCCCGCCGCCCCCGACCTTGCTGCGGCCCAGGCCCGCGCCTGGCCCTGGCCGCCGGCCTTGCGCGCCAGCGTGGGCCTGCACGCGGCCGCCGGCGCCGCGGCGCTGCTGGTGCCCGGGGCCGCGCCCTGGGCCCTGGGCGCGGTGGTGGCCAACCACCTGGGCCTCACGGCCGCAGGGCTGTGGCCGCGCAGCACGCTGCTGGGCCCGAACATCACGCGGCTGCCTGCGGCCGCCCGGGCACGCCGCGAATTCGCGCTGACGCTGGACGACGGCCCCGACCCCGAGGTCACACCCGCCGTGCTCGACCTGCTCGACGAAGCCGGCGTCCAAGCCACCTTCTTCGTCATCGCCCAGCGCGCGCAACAGCACGCCGCGCTGCTGCGCGAGACGGTGCGCCGCGGCCACGACGTGCAGAACCACAGCCACCAGCACCGGCATGATTTTTCGCTGCGCGGCCCGCGCGCGCTGGCCGCCGAGATAGTCGCTGCGCAAGACCGGCTGGCGGATCTGACGGGCCAGCGCCCGCACTGCTTTCGCGCCCCGGCCGGCCTGCGCAACCCGCTGCTCGACCCTGTGCTGCACCGCCTGGGCCTGCACCTGGTGAGCTGGACACGCCGCGGCTTCGACACCCGCGATGCCGACCCCGCCCGCGTGCTGGCCCGCCTGGCCGGCCCGCAGGGCGCGGCCCTGGCCGCCGGCGACATCCTGCTGCTGCACGATGGCCACGCGCGCCGCAGCGCCAGCGGGCGCCCGGTGCTCCTGGACGTGCTGCCGCCGCTGCTGGCCGCGGCACGCGCCGCCGGCCTGCAGGCCACCACGCTGCGCGCCGCGCTGCCCCCGCGCCACGCCGCCTGAGCGCCCTCACCAGAACCCATGAACTCCGCCGAACACCCCCTGCTCGGGCGCCCGCCGCGCAACCCCGCCACCAACGGCTTCTGGCAGCGCCTGCTGGACGAAGCCACCGCGCCTTACCGCGCCGCCGGGCGCTTCGCCTGGCACTTTGCGCGCGGCAAGCTGGGCCGCGACCCTGTCTTCCGCGGCATGCTGGAGCGGGGTGATTTCAACCACGGCGGCCGCGTCGTCGACATCGGCTGCGGCCAGGGCCTGCTGGTCAGCCTGCTGCAGCGCTGCGGTGCGCTGGCCCAAGCCGGGCAATGGCCGGCGGGCTGGCCGAAGGCACCGGTGGTGACGGCCTACACCGGCATCGAGCTGATGCCGCGCGACGTGCAACGCGCCACCGCCTCGGTGGGCGACCTCGTGTTGCCCGGCGGCGACCACCCGCGTTTTGTCTGCGGCGACATGCGCCACACCGCGCTGCCGGCCTGCGATCTGGTGGTCATCCTCGACGTGCTGCACTACGTCGACCACGCCGCGCAAGACGCGCTGCTGGCCCGCGTGCGCGACGCGCTGCAACCCCACGGCCGGCTGCTGCTGCGCGTGGGCGACATGGACGCGCGCCGCGGTTTCCGCATCAGCCAGTGGGTCGACATCGTCGTCACCTGGGTGCGCGGCCACCGCGCGCCGCCCACCTACGGCCGCCCGCTGGCGCAGTGGCAGGCCACGCTGCAGGCGCTGGGCTTCCGCGTGCGCGCGGTGCCCATGAGCGCCGGTACGCCTTTCGCCAACGTGCTGCTCGTGGCCACGCTTTGACGCATCCTCGCCCCATGAGCACCTTCGCTTTCCAACGCACGCCCATCACCCACCACACACTGGTCACGGCCCTGGGCCACGGCCGCGCCGCCACCTTCGAGGCGCTGCGCAGCGGCCGCACCGGCCTGGCCCGGCGCGGCTTCGAGACGGCCGACATCGGCAGCTGGCTGGGCGTGGTGAACGGCCTCGACGAGCTCGACTGGCGCGAAGACCTCGCCGCCTACGACTGCCGCAACAACCGCCTGGCCGAACTGGCGCTGCGCACCGACGGTTTCGCCGAGGCCGTGCAGGCCGCCGCCGCGCGCTGGGGCGCGCGCCGCGTGGGCGTGTTCCTCGGCACCAGCACCTCGGGCATCCTGCAGACCGAACTGGCTTACCGCGAGCGCGATGCTGCCACCGGTGCGCTGCCCGACAGCCTGCACTACGGCGAGACGCACAACACCGCTTCGGTGGCACGCTACGTGCGCGCCGCGCTCGGCGTGCAGGGGCCGGCGCACGTGGTGTCCACGGCCTGTTCGTCCAGCGCGAAGGTGTTTGCCGCCGCCGAACGGGCCCTCCGCCTGGGCGTGGTGGATGCGGCGGTGGTGGGCGGCGTCGACAGCTTGTGCATGACCACGCTCTACGGCTTCAAGGCGCTGGAACTCACCTCGGGCGAGATCTGCCGGCCGTGGGATGCGGAACGTGCGGGCTTGTCCATCGGCGAGGCCGCCGCTTTCGCGCTGCTCGAGCGGCCCGACGGCCCCGCCCGCGCGATGGGCTGGCTGCTGGGCGCCGGCGAAAGCAGCGACGGCCACCACATGAGCAGCCCCCACCCCGAAGGTGCCGGCGCCGCGATGGCGATGCGCGCCGCACTCACCAGCGCCGGCCTGCAGCCTGCCGACGTGGGCTACCTCAACCTGCACGGCACCGCCACGCCGGGCAACGACGCGGCCGAAGACAAGGCCGTGGCCACCGTGTTCGGCACGGGCACGCCGTGCAGCAGCACCAAGGGCTACACCGGCCACACCCTGGGCGCGGCCGGCGGCGTGGAGGCCAGCATCGCGCTGCTGGCACTGGAACACGGCCTGGCCCCGCCCAGCCTGAACCTGCAGACGCAAGACCCGGCGCTGCAGGCGCGGTTGCTGCGCGAGCCGTTGCAGACCGAGCTGAAAGTCGTGGCCAGCAACTCCTTCGGCTTCGGCGGCAGCAACGCCAGCCTGGTGTTCGGGGCCGCGGCATGAGCGCGACCCTGCAAGCCCGCGTGCTGGGCATCGGCGTGCTGGGCCCGGGCTTGGCAGACTGGTCGACGGGCGCTGCACTGCTGCGCGATCCAGCAACATGGCCCGCCACGCCCACCGCCGTGCTGCCGCCGCAGCGCCTGCCGGCCACCGAGCGCCGCCGCGCCGGGCCGGTGGTGAAGGTCAGCCTGGTGGCGGCCGACCAGGCCGTGGCCGCCGCGGGGCTGGAGGCGGCGTCGCTGACGACGGTCTTCACTTCTTCCACCGGCGAGCCTTCGAACTGCCACGCGCTGTGCGAGGCGCTGGCTGCGCCGGAACGGATGGTCTCGCCCACGCGCTTCACGAACTCGGTGCACAACGCGCCGGGGGGCTATTGGCACATCGCGGTGCAGGGCATGGCGCCTTCCACCAGCCTGGCCGCGCACGACGCCAGCTTCGGCGCCGGCTTGCTGGAAGCGATGACCCAGATCGCCGCCACTGGCGCGCCCGTGCTGCTGGTGGCCGCCGACGTGCCCTACCCCGCGCCGCTGGACGCCAAGCGGCCCACGCCCGACAGCTTCGGCGTGGCGCTGGTGCTGGGGCCGATGGTGGCCGAGGGCGCGGGGCCCGCCCTGACCTTGACGCTGCTGCCCGAAGCCGAGCCCACGCCCTGCGGCCACGAAGGCCTGGACCGCGTTCGCCAGGGCGTGCCCGCCGCGCGTGCTTTGCCGCTGCTGCAGGCACTGGCGCGGCAGCAGGCCGGCGACGTGCTCCTTGTGCAGCCGGTGTTGATCGAAGCCCTGCCCGGCCTGAGCCTGGCCGTGGCGCTGTCCTGAGCCCCCTGCATGAACCCCGCCACGCTAAACCGCGACGGCATCGCCGCGCGCATCCCCCACAGCGGCAGCATGTGCCTGCTCGACGGCCTGCTGCACTGGTCGGCCGAAGAAGCCCTGTGCCGCACCAGCAGCCACCGCGACGCCACGAACCCGCTGCGTTCACCCGGCGGCCTGCTCTCGCCCGTGGCCATCGAGTACGCCTCGCAGGCCATGGCGCTGCACGGTGCGCTCACCGCGCAACCCGGCAGCGTGCCCTCGGCCGGCTTCCTGGCCGCGGCGCGTGGCGTCAACCTGCACGTGCCGCGGCTCGACGAGGTGCCGGGCTGGCTGATGGTGCACGTCAAGCGCCTGGCCGGCGCCGAAGCGCAAGCGCTCTACAGCTTCGAGCTGAAGAACGAAGCCGGCCAGCTGCTGGTGGACGGCCGCGCCACCGTGGTGCTGAACACGCCGCTGGCGCCTGTCTGATTCCTTTGAAAGCCCCCTGATGAGCTCCCCATCCCTGCAAGGCAAACGCGCCCTCGTCACCGGCGCCAGCGGCGCCTTGGGCGCCGCCATCGCGCGCCGCCTCTCGGCCCAGGGCGCGCACTTGCTGCTGCACGCCAATGGCAATGCGAAGGCCGTGGAAACACTGGCCGAAGAACTGAAGGCCGCCGGTGGCAGCGCCGAGACGATGGTGTTCGACCTCACCAGCGACGAAGCCACCGCCGCCGCCGTGGCGCAGATGCTGGCCGGCGGCGCGGTGCAGATCGTCGTCAACAACGCCGGCATCCACGACGACGCGGTCTTCCCCGGCATGCGCGCCGCGCAGTGGCACCGCGTCATCGACGTCTCTTTGCACGGCTTCTTCCGCGTCACGCAGCCGCTGATGTTGCCGATGCTGCGCACGCGCTGGGGCCGCGTCATCAACATCTCGTCGGTGGCCGCGCTCTCGGGCAACCGCGGGCAGGTGAACTACTCGGCGGCCAAGGGCGCCATCAACAGCGCGACGAAATCGCTGAGCCAGGAAGTGGCCAGCCGCGGCGTGACGGTCAACGCCATCGCGCCGGGCATCATCGCTTCGCCCATGGCCGACGGCAGCTTCGACAAGGCGACCATCGAGCAGATCGTGCCGGCCAAGCGCGCCGGCACGCCGGAAGAGGTGGCCGCGCTGGCCGGCTTCCTGGCCAGCCCCGAGGCGGGTTACATCACCGGGCAGGTGATCTCGGTCAACGGCGGGCTCTACTAGCCGCCACCAGCCACCCGCCGGCCCGGCCTCACAGCTTCGCCGCCGGCGCCGCCGCCGCGCCCGTGAACACCGGCCCGCGCAGCGCCGCCGCGTCGTAGCCGCGGTTCACGTCCAGCCCCGTGATGTGCCAGTCGTGCGCCGGCACGCGCAGCGGGTGCACCACTTCTTCGTAGCTGCGCACCGGCCACAGCACGCCGAACCGGCGCTCGTGCTCCAGGCTGTCGGTCTCGGCCACCGCGCCCTGGGTGCTGGCAAAACCTTCCAGCGTGAACTGCACGCGCCGCGTGATGCCGAGGTCGGCGTCGATGAACACCGCCACGCGGTCCAGCGCCACGCGGCCCAGGCCCGGGCGCTTCCACACCTGCACCACGCGGCAGGCGCGGCCGTGCACACGCGCCGTGCCGCCCATCTGCATCACGTGGCCCTGGCCGGCCAGCCACAGCGGGCCGAGCAGAAACAGGCCGTAGGCTTCGGCCACCAGCGCCGAAGCGGTCAAGGTGTCGGCATTGCTGCTGGGCTGGCCGCCGTACCACACGGCCACCTCGCCGGGCCGCTGCGCGCTGCCGTCGCCGCGCCGCCACCACACGTGTTTCTGGCCCGTCGGGCCGGTGTAGGCCTGCGCCACCACGCCGGCCTGCGGCATCAGCCGCTCTTCAGACCAGCCGCGGTAGGCCTTGTCCACCACCACGGGCTGGATGCGGTCGATCAGCGGCCGCCAGGCGCCGTCGTAGCGCACGTTGATGTCGGTCAGCTGGCGGTAGGCGGCCCAGCCGTGCTCGTCGGCGCTCTGCTGCAGCAGGCGCTCGGCCGCGGGGTCGTGCGTGGGCGCGCCGGGCAGGGCCAGCGGCAGCGGCGTGCCGCAACCCGTGAGCCCGGCCACGCCCACCAGGGGCAGGGCCGCGCCGGCCAGCAGCAGGCGGCGGCGAGGGAGACTGGGGGCCGCCACCGTGCGGATGGCGTTGCAGGGAAGATCGGCAGGCATCGGGGCTCGCGCGCCCTCTGGCATCCGGCAGCAAGATGGCCGACGGATCCGGGCAGCACCGCCGCACGATAGCGGCCCGCCGAAACCCGTGCAGGCCCGCGGCGGCCGGCCATGCCGATACCATCGGCCGCCCTGCCCTCCACCCCCGCCACAGGATCGCCATGCCCACCCCCAGGCCCCGCCGCCGCTTGCTGATGCTGGGCGCGGCTGCGTTCTCCGTCACCGGCCTGGGCGCCTGCGCACTGCTGGTGCCGCCTGTGCTTCCCCGCATGGACACCCTGCGCCTGCCCGGGCCCTGCCCCGGCCGTTCCGACACCCTGGTGGTGATGCTGCCCGGCGCCTACAGCCGCCCGCCCGAGTTCGTGGAGGCCGGCTTCCCGCAGGCGCTGCGCGAGCGCGGCATCAACGCCGATGTGCTGATCGTCGACAGCCACCTCGGCTACTTCAGCGACCGCAGCGTGCTCCGCCGCCTGCGCGAAGAGGTGGTGCAACCGGCGCGCGCGCAGGGCTACCGCCGCGTGTGGCTGGTGGGCATCTCGCTGGGCGGCTTCGGCGCGCTAGGGTACGCGGTGCGCCACGGCAACGAGATCGACGGTGTGCTGGCCCTGGCGCCCTACCTCGGCCCGCGCCGGCTGACGCAGGAGATCGAAGCAGCCGGCGGCCCGCGTGCCTGGCGCGCAGCGGGTCAGGACGCCAGCCCGCCCGACGCCAGCGACGAACTCGACCGCGAGCTCTGGCGCGCCTTCACAGACCCGGCCCCGAAGCTGCCGCCCGTGCACCTGGGTTACGGCGTCGACGACCGCTTCGCTGGCGCACACCGGCGTTTTGCCGAACTGCTGCCGGCCGAGCGCGTGCGCACCGCACCGGGCGGCCACGACTGGCCGGCTTGGCGCGCGCTGTGGCAAGCCTGGCTCGACCAAGGCCTGCTGGCCAACAGCCGCTGCGCGGCCGCACCCGCCGCATGACCGCGGTTCAGCCCATGCCGCCGCTGGTGGTGGCGGCGCACACGGCGTCCTGCGCGGCGGGCGTGGGCCTGGCCGCGCTGAGCGATGCGCTGCGCAGCAACACCAGCGGCCTGCAGGCGCTGCAAGCCGATGCACCCCCCGCCTGGGCCGGCACGGCCACCGTGCCCGAAGCCTGGGCCGGTGCGCTGGACGCGCTGGCGGCTGCCCCCCTGCCGCTGCCACTGGCGAGCTGGGACTGCCGCCCCACCCGCTTGGCGTTCCAAGCGCTGCAGCAAGACGGCTTCATCACGGCCGTGGCGGCCGCACGTGAGCGCTGGGGCGCGGCCCGCGTCGGCCTGGTGCTGGGCACCTCGGCCTCGACCATCGGCGATTCGGAAGCCGCCTACCGCCAACTCGATGCCGCCGGCGGTTTCCCCGCCGGCCGCCGCAACCCGCGCCTGAACACGCCGCACGCGCTGGCCGCATTCGTGCAGCAGGCGCTGGGCCTGCAAGGGCCGGCGGTGACGGTGTCCACGGCCTGCTCTTCCAGCGCCAAGGCCTGCGGCAGCGCGCGGCGCTGGCTGCAGGCCGGCGTGGTGGATGCCGTGGTGGTGGCCGGCGTGGAAGCGCTCAGCGCCAGCTTGCTCTTCGGCTTCCGCTCGCTGGGGCTGGTGGCGCCGTCGCCCTGCCAGCCTTTCGGTGCGGCGCGCCAAGGCATCAGCCTGGGCGAGGCCGCGGCCTTCGTGCTGCTGCAGCGGCACGAGGCGGCGACGCCCGCCGAAGCGCTGTGCCTGCTGGGGGATGGCGAGGCCAACGACGCCCACCACATGTCGGCCCCGCACCCGCAGGGCCTGGGCGCGGAACTCGCGCTGGACGCCGCGCTGGCCCGCGCCGGGCTGCACGCCGAGACCATCGATTTCCTCAACCTGCACGGCACCGCCACGCCGGCCAACGACGCGGTGGAAGCCGCGCTCGTGGCACGCCGCTACGCGCCCACGGTGCACGCCTGCGCCACCAAGGGGCTGACGGGACACACCATGGGCGCGGCGGGGCTGCTGGAGGCGGTGGTCTGCCTCGTCGCGCTGCAGCACGGCACGCGGGCCGGCTCGGTACACACGCCGGTCGCCGACCCGGCTTTCGGTCCCGTCTTCGCAAAGCAGCTGCGCCTGGAGCCAGCATCAGGCGCGGTGCGCTACGCCGCGACGCATTCCTTCGGCTTCGGCGGCAACAACGCCGTGCTGGTCTTCGGTCGCGCCGCGGAGGCCCGCGCATGAGCACGCCCGCCATGCACCGCCTCTACATCGAAGGCCCGGCGCTGTGGGCACCCGCCCTGCCCGGCTGGGCCTGTGCCGCACCGGCGTTGCGGGGCGAAGCGCCACCTGCCAGCGAGGCCGCGCCCGCCACCCGCCCCAGCCCCGCCCTGCTGGCGGCCAACGAACGCCGCCGCGCACCCGACGGCGTGCTGGTGGCGCTGGAAGTGGCCGCTGCCGCCGTGGCGGCTGCGGGGCGCGACGCGGCCACACTGGCCAGCGTCTTCACCTCGGCGCATGGCGACCTCGCCATCGTCGACGCGCTGTGCAGCACGCTCGCGGCCGACCCCGCGCTGCTCTCGCCCACACGCTTCCACCACTCGGTGCACAACGCCGCCTCGGGCTACTGGGCCATGGCCACGGGCTGCCACGCGCCCAGCAGCGCCGTGGCCGGGTACGAGGCCAGCTTCGCGCTGGGCCTGCTGGAAGCCGCCACGCAGGCCCTCACCGAGCAGCGGCCGGTGCTGCTGGCCGGCTTCGACACTGATGCGCGCGGCGCGCTGGCCTCCGTCACGCGCAGCCGCGGCCTGCTGGGCGTGGCACTGGTGCTGGCGCCGGCACCCAGCGCCAGCACCGTCGCCACGCTGGAATGGGCCGTGGCCCCAGACACGGCAGCGCTGCCGCCGCTGCGCAGCGCCGCCGCGATGGCCCTGGCTGGCAATGCGATGGCCGATGCGCTGCCGCTCTTCGAAGCGCTGGCGCGGCTGGAGGCGCCCGCCGCCGACGCGGCCGAAACCTTCGCTCTGCCCCTGGGCCCCGCGGGCCTGCTGCGCTTGCGCACAATCCGCTCACCGGGCGCCTGAGCGCCCCACCTGCTGTACCCACCCCATGCACACCGACACCCTCACCACCCCGCCCGACGTGCTGATCATGGGCGGCGGCCTCGCCGGCATGACCCTGGCCCTGCAACTGCGCCAGCGCCTGCCCGACCTGGACGTGCTGGTGCTGGAACGCCGCCCCCACCCCGTGCCGCTGGCCGCGCACAAGGTGGGCGAGAGCAGCGTGGAGATCGGCGCGCATTACTTCGAGCACACCCTCGGCCTGCGCGAGCACCTGCAAGGCCAGCAACTGCGCAAGTTCGGCTTCCGCTTCTTCTTCAGCGAAGGCCGGCGCGATCTGCACCGCGTCACCGAGCTCGGCGCCAGCCGCCCGCTGCCGGTGCCCAGCTACCAGATCGACCGCGGCATTTTCGAGAACTTCCTCGGTGAGGAATGCCAGCGCCGCGGCATCCGTTTCGTCGACGAAGCCATGGTGCGCCAGATCGAGCTCAGCGAAGACGGCAGCCCGCACACCGTGCACTGGCAGCGCGCCGGCGGCGAGCTGCAGCAGACGCAAACCCGCTGGGTGGTGGACGCCTGCGGCCGCGCCGGCCTCATCAAGAAGAAGCTGGGCCTGGCGCGCGAGAACGCGCACGCGGCGCACGCGGTGTGGTTCCGCATCAGCGACCGCATCCACCTCGACGGCTGGCCGCTGGAAAGCGACGAAGCCGGTAACGAAGAAGCGGCCAAGGCCTGGCGCGAGCGCTGCGTCACGCCTACACGCTGGCTCAGCACCAACCACCTGGTGGGCGCGGGCTACTGGGTGTGGCTGATCCCGCTGGCCTCGGGTTCGCATTCGGTGGGCATCGTGGCCGACCCGAAGTACCACCCGCTGGAGCGCATGAACAACTTTGAGAACGCGATGGAATGGCTGCGCGAGTTCCAGCCGGCGCTCTTCGACGACCTCGACGGCAAGCGCGACAAGCTGCAGGACTTCGCCTTCTTCAAGCGCTTTAGCTACGACTGCACCCAAGTGTTCAGCGAACACCGCTGGGCGCTGGCCGGCGAGGCCGGGCGTTTCCTCGACCCCTTCTACTCGCCGGGCAGCGATTTCATCGCCATCGGCAACACCTACATCACCGAGCTCATTGCGCGCGACCGCGCCGGCCAGCGCCTGGCCGCGCACACGCAGATCTACGAGCAGGTCTTCCGCAGCTTCTACGACAGCACGCTGGCGCTTTACGTCGACCAGTACGGTCTGTTCGGCGACCCCGAGGTGCTGCCCACCAAGGTGATCTGGGACTACACCTACTACTGGAGCGTGCTGGCCCAGATGTTCTGCCAGCAGCGCCTGACCGACCTGGCCTCGCTGGGCCACCTGCGCGACGAACTGGCCGTGTGCCAGCAGCTCAACGTGGAGGTGCAGCACTTCCTGCGCGCCTGGGGCCAGGTGAGCCAGCGCCGCAACCTGCCCGTGATGCTGGACCAGGCCTCGGTGCCCTGGTTCGTGGAGCTCAACCGCAGCCTGCACGATCAGAACCTCAGCGACGCCGCGTTCCGTGAGCGCATCCGCCAAGCGGCACTGACGCTGCAGCAACTGGCCGGCGAGCTGCTGCAGCGCGGCCTGCAAGAGCACCCCGGGCTGGACGGCAGTGCGCTGGCCGCGCTGCTGCCGCCGCACGCGATGGAGAAGCCGGCGATGAGCCTGCTCTTCCCCAGCGCTGAGGCCTTGGCCGCCTGAAGCAGCGCCAGGCTCAGACCTGGAAAGGTGGCAGCCCCCGCGCCTTGCGCCACAGCAGCGCCGGCAGGCGCAGCACGAACTCCACCATCAGCCGCGTGTGCATCCAGCTCAGCAGCACGTTGTCGCGGCCGTAGCGGAAGTGCGAAACGCCACCTTCGTCGGCACGCAGGTACTTCACCGGCGCATCCAGATTCACCGGCTTGATGCCGCGCCAGGCCAGGCGCACCACGGCCTCGGTGTCGAAGTCAAAGCGCCGCATCCAGGGCTGGCGCTGCATCACGGCAGCCAGCGCGGCCACGGGGTAGACGCGGAAGCCGTAGAGCGAATCGGCCACGCCGGCGCCCAGGGTCTCGAGGTTGGTCCACCAGTTCGAGACGCGCCGGCCGCGCACGCGCAGCAGCGGCGCGCTGGCGTCGAAGACCGGACGGCCGAGCACCATGGTGTCGGGGCGGGCGATGGAGGCCCGCATGAAAGCCGGGATGAGGTCGGCCGGGTGCTGGCCATCGCTGTCCATGGCCAGCGCGTGGGTGTAGCCGGCGGCCTGGGCCTGCTGCAGACCGTGCAGCACGGCCGACCCTTTGCCGCTGTTCTGCGGCAGCACCCACACGCGCAGGCCAGGGTCGGCTGCGGCCATCGTTTGCAGGCCTTCGGCCGTGCCGTCGGTGCTGCCGTCCACCACCACCCACACCGGCGCCCATTGCGCGCGCGCGGCACGCACGGTGGCGTAGACCTGCTCGCCGGTGTTGTAGCTGGGGATCAGCACCAGGTGCGTGGCAGACACGGCGTTCATGGGGTGCAGTTTCCAGGCAGCGGCGGCGTCTGGCGCACACCCGCCGCGAAATAGGCTTCCAGCTCGCGCAGCTGCGCGGCCGGGTCTTCAGAAGGCTCGAAGCGCCGGCCCAGGCGCACCGTGAACTCGATGGGCAGCGGCGGCAGCCGCCACAGCGGCCAACCCTTGCACAGGTAGGGCGAGTGGGTGTCGATGAACACCGTCTGGATGGGCACGCCGGCGCGCTTGGCGATCAGCGACACACCGCCGCGGAAGGGGTTGACGGGCGGCACCGTGGTGCGTGTGCCCTCCGGGAACAGCACCAGCTGCCCGCCTTGCTGCAGGTCTTGCACCGCCAGGCGCACCAGCCCGCGCGGCGAATCGTTGCGCAGGTAGCGGGCCAGCCGCGCGCCGGGCGCGAGGAAGGGGTTGCGCATCAGGCTGGCTTTCATGATGCAGGCGCTGCGCGGCAGGCGCGCCACCAGCATCATCGCGTCGAGCATGCTGGGGTGGTTGGCCACGACGATGAGCCCGGGCTCGTCGCGCAGCCTGTCCAGCGGCTGCGAGTGCAGGCGCATCATGCCGGCCACGCGGGCCATCCACCAGAAGAGCCGGTAGCCGGCAGCGATGGCCGCACGCCCGATGCGCCGCCCCCTGGCGCGCGGCAACAGCGGGTAGAGCAGCAGGGCCACCGCATTCCACAGCAGCGAGCCCAGGCCCAGAAACAGCAGCATCTGCTGCAGTGCCAGCCATTGCAGCGGCAGCAGCAGCCAGCGCGCCACCGCCTTCAAGCCAGCGCCCCGGGCGCGAAGGCGTGGGCTTCGATCTCCACCAGCAGGTTGGCGCGGCAGATGTCGGCCTGCACACAGGGCGCATCGGTCCAGGCCGGCACGGCCTGCGCCAGCACGGCCTGCACAGCGCTGGCGTCGGCCGCGTGGCGCACATAGACAGTGGGTTGCAGGTCGGCCAGCGTGTAGCGGGCGCTGCTGCCGCGGTGCGCGCTGTCGATGACGGCCTGCAGGTTGCGCAGGGTTTCCTGCGTCTGCGCCACCAGTTCACCCTCGTGCACGGTGTGTTCACCCACGATGCTGGCCGTGCCCGACACCAGCAGCAGCACGCGCCCGCCGCCGGCCTCGGCCAGGGCCGCGCGCGAGAAGGTGGGCGCACGCGGGCCGTAGGCCGTGCTGTAGCGGTAGGCAGGCACCTGCCGCGGGTTGTCCACCGGCTGCGGCGCCACGCGCCCGGCCAGGAAACGGATGCTCAGCCCCCCGGCACCCTCGCCTGCCGTGCCCAAGGCGCAGGCGGCAGGCGCGCCCTCGAAGGCGTCGCGCCCCGCGTCGATGAAGGCCTGCTGGCGGCCGATGTTGAACTGGCGGTAGCGCTCCAGGCCGCCGCCGTCGGCATTGATGCGCGGCAGGTAGTTCCACAGGCGCAGCACCTGCGGGCAGCCGCAGGCTTGCAGGGCCGCGAAGACATCGCGGTAGGCGCGGTAGGCGGTGGCCTGCAGCGCACCTTCGGCTTCGGGCAGGTGCAGGTGGCCGAAGGCCCAGTCGCCATCGCTCAACCACTGCACGGCACCGTTGCGGCCGCTCTGCAAGGAACCGGCCTCGCTGCACCAGGCGTCGACCCAGGGCGCCGTGCCACCCAGCAGCGGGGTTTGCAGCGGTGCCAGGCCAGCGAGATCGGCGGCCTCGTCGGCCTGCGGCCCCTGCCAGCCCCAGGCCAGGCCGCCCAGCGGCGGCTGTGCCGAGGCCACACGCTGCAACCAGGCGGCGGGCGCCAGGCGCAAGGCATGCAAGGCGCGCGGCCCGGCGCCGCGCAGCGACGACGAAGGCGCCGTCATGAGGCGTTGGCGATGACGTTCTCGCCGCGGACCGCACCCACGTCGCGGATCATCTGCCGCCGCGCCCGCCACGCGCGCCACGTGCGCGGCAGCGCGAACAGCGAGCCCAGGTAGTACACGGCCTTGAAAGCGGCGAGCGAGCCCCAGATCGGCGTCTTGCCGTAGATGTCGCCGGCCAGCAGCGAGAGCACGGCCTCCTGCATGCGCAGCGGGTTGCGCGGGTGCATGAAGAGTTCGCGCATCATCGGGTTGGTCATGCGCTGGATGAACCACGAGAACTCGCGCGGCCCGTGCTGCATGCGGCGCTCGAAGCGGCGGCGCGCGGCCGGGTAGGCCGCGGGTTCATCGAGCGCCTTGGCCACGGCCTCGGCGCCTTCGAAAGCGCTCTGCATCGCCAGGAACACGCCCGACGAGAACACCGGGTCGATGAAGGCGTAGGCATCGCCCAACATCAGGAAGCGGTCGCCGGCGCAGCGGTCGGCGCAATAGCTGTAGTTGCCGGTGGCCCAGACCTGTTCGTCGATGAGTTCGGCTCCTTGCAGGCGCGCCGCGAGTTCGGGCGCCATCGCGATGGTGTCGGCAAAGAACTCGGGCAGCGGCTTGTCGCGCTGCTTCAGGTAGTAGGGCCAGCACACCGCGCCCACGCTGGTGCTGCCATCGGCCAGCGGGATGAACCAGAACCAGCCGTGCTGGAACCAGAAGATGCTGATGTTGCCTTCGAGCTTGCCTTCCAGCCGCCGCGCGCCGCGGAAGTGACCGAAGAGCGCCGCGCTGTTGTGCTTGCGGTTCTTCTGTTTCCAGCCGTGCTGCGTGGCCAGCAGCGTGTCGCGCCCGCTGGCGTCGATGACAAAACGTGCGCGCCAGCGCTGCACGGCGCCGTCGTCGAGCACCGCCTCGACATCGGCACCCCGGGCATCGAAGGCCACCTTGCGCACCTGGCAGCCTTCCAGCGTGCGCGCGCCAGCCTGCGCGGCGTTGCGGAAAAGGATCTGGTCGAAATCGGCCCGGCGCACCTGCCAGGCCATGGGCAGGCCCTTGTTCCAGGCATCGCTGAACTCGACGAAGGCCCGGTGGCTGTGTTGCGGTGAACAGAACTCCACGCCCAGCTTGGGCATGCCGATGGCTTCGACCTGTTCACGCACGCCGAGTTGCTCGAGCAGCGGCACGCCGGCAGGCAGCAGCGATTCACCGATGTGGAAACGCGGGTGGTGCGACTTTTCCAGCAGCGCCACGTCTCGGCCCTGGCGCGCCAGCAGTGTGGCAACCGTGCTGCCGGCGGGCCCGCCACCGATGACCAGCACGTCGCAGTGGCGCAAGGGCCCAGAATGAGGGCTGACGGGGGTCTCCACGGGCATGTGAGTCTGGCGTTGCTGAGGGCTGAGGCACCGCGGTCCGGCGGCTTTCTTGGAGCCCTGGGACCTGGCACGGGATGGCGAGCGCAGTTCGCGCCGCAACCGCCGATTATCGCAAACACACCTGCATGAACAGACCCACGGCCCGGCCCCTGCCCTCGCAAGACCCTCCCGCCTGGTGGGCCGATCTGCGGGTGCGCTTCTGGCGCTACCTGCCGCTGAAGGTGGTGGGCATCAGCGGCTTCATGTGGGTCTTCTTTCTCGGCTACTTCCACACGCTGCGACATCCTGTTTACCCCGTGTTCGAGATGCCGCTCACGGCGATCGACGCGCTGGTGCCCTTCCAGCCCTGGGGCCTCGTCGCCTATGTGTCGTTATGGCTCTATGTCGGCGTGGCGCCCGGGCTGCTCTTGCGCCTGCGTGAGCTGATCGTCTACGGTGTGTGGGCAGCGGCCCTGTGCGCCTGCGGCCTGCTCATCTTTCACTTCTGGCCGACGGCCGTGCCCAAGCCCGATGTCGACGTCAGTGCCTACCCGGGTTTTGCCGTGCTGCAGGGGGTGGACGCCGCGGGCAACGCCTGCCCCTCGCTGCACGTGGCCACGGCGGTGTTCACCGCGATCTGGGTGGAGCGCCTGATGCGCATCGTCGGCGCGCCCATGGCCTTGCGTGTGCTCAACCTCGTGTGGGTGCTGGCCATCGCCTGGTCGACCGTGGCCATCCGCCAGCATGTGGTGCTGGATGCGGCCGCCGGCGCGGCACTCGGGACCGTGTTCGCAGCACTGTCCATCCAGCTCAGCCCGTGGGTCGGCCGCGGCCGGGTGGGCTGAGGCGAGCGGATATCATCAGTGCCTCGCCGGCCGCAGGGCCATGGCGCCTGCCCTTGCAGGCTGCGGGCGGACACGAAGATGGAAACGGCACGATGAGTTCGCTCAAGGAATTGCAAGACCTGATCCAGGAAAAGTACGGGCTCGACCCCGCCACCCTGGACCCGCACGCCTCGATGCGTGCCAGCGGCGTGGATTCGCTTGCGCTGGTCGAATTCCTGTTCGAGGTGGAAGACAAGTACGGCATCTCCATCCCCGACAACAACCCCAACCTCGACACCCTGGCCGAACTGGCCGAGATCGTCGACCAGCTGCGCGCCGCGCAGACCGCTGCCGCGCCGCAGTGAACGGGGTGGTGGTCACGGGCCTGGGGGTGGTCAGCCCCCACGGCGATGACGCGCAGGCCATGTTCAGCGCGCTGATGCGCGGTGAATCGGCGGTACGGGCCATCTTTCCCGAGCTGCCACGCCCGGCTGCTGCCGCCGCCGCGGCTTTCGACCAGACCCGTTGGTTCAACAAGCTGCAGCTCGCCGGCGTCGACCGCGTGAGCCAGCTGGCCGTGGCCGCTGCCGACCTGGCGCTTCGTGATGCCGGCGGCCTGGGCGATGTGGAGCGGGAGCGCGTGGGCGTTTATGCCGGCTGTGGCATGGGCGGCGCCGCCGCACTGGACACGGCCTACCACAGCGCCGGCCGCGTGCCGCCGCTCACCATCCCGGCCTTCATGCCCAACGCGCCGGCCTCACACGTGGCCATGCGCCAGGGTGTCCAAGGCCCGGTCATCACCTACTCGGTGGCTTGTGCCTCTTCGGCCGTGGCCATCGCAGAAGCCGCCAAGGCCATACGCAACGGCGAGGTGGATGTCGCCATCGCCGGCGGCAGCGAGGCGCTGCTCGTGCCCGGCGTCGTGCTGGCGTGGCAGGCCATGATGACGCTGGCCAGCTTCCAACCCGGCGAAGCCGCCATGGCCTGCCGCCCGTTTGCCACCGACCGCAGCGGCTTCGTGCTGGGAGAAGGCGCGGCCTTCCTGGTGCTGGAGTCGGCTGCGCGCGCCCAAGCGCGCCAGGCCCGTGTTTATGCGCGGCTCTCGGGCTGGGGCATGAGTTGCGACGCCACCCACCTGACCAAGCCCGATGCCGGCGGCCAGCAGCGGGCCCTGAACGCGGCGCTGCGTACGGCCGGCCTGCAGCCCGCGGACGTGGGCTACTGCAACGCGCACGGCACGGCCACGAAGATCGGCGATGGCGTGGAAGCCGAGGCGCTGCGCGGCGTCTGGGGCACGGCCATCGACGGGCTGCAGGTCAGTTCCACGAAGGCGCTGCATGGCCACCTGCTCGGCGCCGCGGGCGCGCTGGAAGCCGTGGTCACGGTGCTCGCGGTGCACCACGGTCAGGTGCCCCCCTCCGCGCACTGCGGCAGCCCCGACACCTCTCTGGGACTCAATTTGGTGCTGCAGCCCGGCACCGCGGCACCCGGGCTGCGCGCGGCCATCAGCAGTTCTTTCGCTTTCGGCGGCACCAACTCGGCCTTGCTCTTCGAGCGCGCCTGAGCACCGGCAAAGAAAAAAGGCCTCCCGCGTGAGCGAGGAGGCCTTCTTCTTTTGCCTGGTGGATCCGGGGGGAATCGAACCCCCGTCCGCAAGCCATTGCCAACCGGTTCTACATGCGTAGCTGACTGATTTGAATTTAAGAGCGCAGGTCGCGCAGCAGCACGCTACCTTTGCCCCGAGTCATTTGGTTTTAGGCCCGCAACGAATGACACGCTGCAGGACGAGCCAATGTGTATGACCTCGCAGTCTTCAGGTTACCCCTCAGACCCAGCCCATCGGCCAACTGTTGCGAGGCTCACCGGTTTTAAGCGGCGAGGGCGTACGTTTGATCGTTCGCAGTTACTTTGTTTCCAGTGGTTTAACGAGCGAACTGGTGCTCGGCATGCCCCAAATCAACTCCGCACCCACGTCGAAGCCAGGTCGGACCCAGACCCTGGAGTTTAGGGCAGTTCCAGCCATTGCAAGAGGGCATCGGCGTCGGGCAGCACCGCATCGGCGTCCCAGGTGTGCGGATCTTGGCCGGCGCCCAGGTAACCCCAGCGGGCTGCCAGCGTGCGCATGCCCGCCGCACGGCCCGCGATGACGTCGCGCTCGTCGTCACCCACGTAGACGCAGGCATCCGGTGGCAAGCCCAGGCGGCACGCCGCTTCCAAGAGCGGCGCCGGGTGGGGCTTGGTGTGCGGCGTGCTGTCGCCAGCCACCAGCACGGCACAGCGCGACAGCGCGAGCGCCTGCACAAGAGGCTCTGCAAAGCGCATCGCCTTGTTGGTGACGATGCCCCAAACGATGCCGCGTTCGTCCAGCGCCTGCAACACGCGCGGCGTGGCCTCGAAGCAGCGTGTCAGCCGCAACAGCCGTGTGGCGTACAGCGCGTGGAACTCGTCGCGCAACGCAGCGTAGCCAGACACGTCGGGCGTCAGATCAAAAGCCGCCTTCAACATGCCCCTTGCGCCCGAGCCCGCATGACAGCGCAGCGCTTCGTGAGGCAGGTCCGGCAGGCCGCGCGCTATGCGCATGTCGTTGGCGGTACCCGCGAGATCGGGTGCGCTGTCGACGAGCGTGCCGTCGAGATCGAAGAGGACGGCCTGGATCAAAGCAGACGGTCCGCCTCAGCCCGGACGGCGACAGGCCACGAGGTAGTTGACGCTGGTGTCGTCCGACAGCCAGTAGCGCCGTGTGAAGGGGTTGTATTCCATGCCCCGGCTGCCCTGCAGACCCAGCCCGGCATCGCGCGCCCAGCGCGCCAGTTCGCTCGGGCGGATGAAGCGTGCGTATTCGTGCGTGCCCTTGGGCAGCAGCCGCAGCACGTACTCGGCGCCGACGATGGCGAAGAGGAAGGACTTGGGGTTGCGGTTCAGCGTGGAGAAAAACACCCAGCCGCCGGGCCGCACCAGCGTGGCACAGGCGCGCACGACGGCCGAAGGGTCGGGCACGTGCTCCAGCATCTCCATGCAGGTGACGACGTCGAGGCTGGCCGGCTGCGCCTCGGCGAGCGCTTCAGTCGCGATCTCGCGGTACTCGAGGTTCTCGACGCCGGCTTCGAGCGCGTGCAGACGCGCCACGCCCAAGGGCCGCGCCGCGAGGTCGATGCCGGTCACGTGCGCGGCGCGGCGCGCCATCGCTTCGGCCAGGATGCCGCCGCCACAGCCGACATCGAGCACCTGCTTGCCACGCAAGGTGGCCAGTTCGTCGATCCACTCCAGCCGCAGTGGGTTGATCTGGTGCAGCGGCCGGAACTCGCTTTCCGGATCCCACCAGCGGTGGGCCAGTTCGCTGAATTTGGCCAGTTCCTGTGCGTCGACGTTGCTCATGGTGGCATCGTATCCAGAGTGCGGGTGCTGCGTGTTGCGAAGGCCGGGTGACAGCCAGCGCGCAGGGTCATCGGAAAAAAGAAAACCCCGCCGGAGCGGGGTTTGCAGCGAAGGCAGCCCGGAGGCTGCTTCTTTCACTTCTTGACGCGGGTGCCCACGACTTCCACTTCCACGCGACGGTTCTTCGCGCGGCCAGCGGCCGTCTTGTTGTCGGCGACCGGGTTCTTCGAGCCCTTGCCTTCCGTGTAAACACGGTTGCGCTCGATGCCCTTGCTCGCCAGGAAGCTCTTGACGGCTTCAGCGCGAGCGATCGACAGCTTCTGGTTGATGGCGTCGTTGCCCACCGAGTCGGTGTGACCCACGGCGATCACGACTTCCAACGTGACGCCCTTGGTCTTCTCGACCAAGTCGGCCAGCTTGGCAGCTTCGGCCGGCTTGAGGTTCGACTTGGCGAAGTCGAACAGCGCGTCGGATTCGAAGGTGACCTTCTCTTGCACCGGCGCGGGCGGGGCCACCGGAGCGCGCGGGGCGGCCGGGGGAGCCACGACCGGGGCGGGCGGGGCCACCGGGGCGGGCGGCGGGGGCGGAGCGACCGGAGGAGCCGGCTTCGGAGCGGGCGGGGGCGGCGGCTTGATCGCGCCATCGCACTTCTCGTCGGCAGTGGCCGGGGTCCAGCCGGAATCGCGCCAGCAGAGTTCGTTGGTGCCGTTCTTCCAGACGGTACCGTCGGAAGCGCGCCAGTTGTCGACCGACTTCGGGGCCATGCCGCCGTGGGCTGCAGCCAACGACGCGATCGGGGCGGCAAGTGCGGCAGATGCGAAGAGCACCGCCACCTTGTTCAATTTCTTCATGATTCTCCTCTCGAGGAAAGCCGCAGACTAGCCTGCGTAAAGTCCAAAACGACAAGCGCGAGTTGGCATACCTACCGGGCAAATCCCCACAGGCGCGGGCACTCACCACCGACGAGTCATTGTGCCATAGGGCGTCGGGTGGCCTGCATTCTGGGCCCTGCATTGGAGTGACCCGCAGCCGATGTTGCGCTGCCGCGACAAGGCCACGGCCCTAGAATCTGCTGTTTTGCCGCACCGCGGACCAAGCCACCCGGCCGCCACCAACCTGATCGCGCATGACCTCCTTCGCCAAGGAAACACTCCCCGTCAGTCTCGAAGAAGAGATGCGCCGTTCTTACCTCGATTACGCGATGAGCGTGATCGTGGGGCGCGCGCTGCCCGATGCGCGCGACGGCCTGAAGCCCGTGCATCGCCGCTGCTTGTTCGCGATGCATGAACAGTCCAACCACTGGAACCGGCCTTACAAGAAGAGCGCACGCATCGTCGGCGACGTGATGGGTAAATACCACCCGCACGGCGATTCGGCGATCTACGAGACCATCGTGCGCATGGCGCAGCCGTTTTCTCTGCGCCACATGCTGGTCGACGGCCAGGGCAACTTCGGCAGTGTCGACGGCGACAACGCCGCGGCCATGCGCTACACCGAGATCCGGCTGTCGAAGATCGCCGCCGAGATGCTGGCCGACATCGACAAGGAAACCGTCGACTTCGCGCCCAACTACGACGGCTCGGAGAACGAGCCGACGGTGTTGCCGGCACGCCTGCCCAACCTGCTTGTCAACGGCAGCGCGGGCATTGCGGTGGGCATGGCCACCAACATCCCGCCGCACAACCTCAACGAGGTGGTCGACGCCTGTCTGCACCTGCTGAAGCACCCCGCGGCGAGCATCGACGAACTGATGGAAATCGTGCCGGCGCCCGACTTCCCCACCGCCGGCATCATCTACGGCCTCAGCGGCGTGCGCGAGGGCTACCGCACCGGCCGCGGCAAGGTCGTGATGCGCGCGAAGTGCCACTTCGAGGACATCGGCAAGGGCGAGCGTCAGGCGATCATCGTCGACGAGATCCCTTACCAGGTGAACAAGAAGACGCTGCTCGAGCGCATCGCCGAGCTCGTCCACGAGAAGAAGATCGACGGCATCAGCCACATCCAGGACGAGAGCGACAAGTCCGGCATGCGGGTGGTCATCGAGCTCAAGCGCGGTGAAGTGCCCGAGGTGGTGCTGAACAACCTGTACAAGCAGACGCAGCTGCAGGATTCGTTCGGCATGAACATGGTGGCCCTGATCGACGGGCAGCCGAAGTTGTGCAACCTCAAGGACCTGATCGAGGTCTTCCTGGAGCACCGGCGCGAGGTCATCACACGCCGGACGGTTTTCGAGCTGAAGAAGGCCCGTGAACGCGGCCATGTGCTCGAAGGTCTGGCAGTGGCGCTGGCCAACATCGATGACTTCATCGAGACCATCAAGACCAGCCCCACGCCGCCCGTGGCCAAGGCTGCGCTGATGGCCAAGGCCTGGGACAGCAGCATGGTGCGCGAGATGCTCGCGCGCGCCGAAGAAAGCACGCCCGGCGGCCGTGCCGCCTACCGACCCGAGGGCCTGCCCGCCAGCTACGGCCTGCAGGCCGACGGCCTGTACCGCCTGAGCGACGACCAGGCCCAGGAAATCCTGCAGATGCGCCTGCAGCGCCTGACGGGCCTGGAGCAAGACAAGATCATCGGCGAGTACCGCGAGGTGATGTCGGAGATTGCCGACCTGCTAGACATCCTGGCCAAGCCCGAGCGCGTGACGGCCATCATCAGCAGCGAACTCGGCGATGTGAAGCGCGAGTTCGGCGAAACCAAGCTCGGCGCGCGCCGCAGCGAGGTGGTGCACAACGCGCAAGAGCTGGGCACCGAAGACCTGATCACGCCCACCGACATGGTGGTGACGCTCAGCCACACCGGCTACGTCAAGAGCCAGCCGCTGACCGAGTACCGCGCACAGAAGCGCGGCGGCCGCGGCAAGCAGGCGACACAGACCAAAGAAGACGACTGGGTCGACCAGCTCTTCATCGCCAACACGCACGACTGGATCCTGTGCTTCAGCGACCGCGGCCGTGTCTATTGGCTGAAGGTCTGGGAAGTGCCGCAGGGCAGCCGCGCCAGCCGCGGCAAGCCCATCGTCAACATGTTCCCGCTGCAGCCGGGCGAGAAGGTCACCGTGGTGCTGCCGCTGACGGGCAACACACGCACATTCCCTGCCGACCACTTCGTGTTCATGAGCACGGCGCTGGGCACGGTGAAGAAGACCTCACTGGACGAGTTCAGCAACCCGCGCAAGGCCGGCATCATCGCGGTGGATCTCGACGAAGGCGACCACCTGATCGGGGCCGCGCTCACCGACGGCCAGCACGATGTGATGCTCTTCAGCGACGGCGGCAAGGCCGTGCGTTTTGCCGAAGACGAAGTGCGGCCGCTGAGCCGCACCGCACGCGGCGTGCGCGGCATGGCCCTGGAAGACGGCCAGCGCGTGATTGCGATGCTGGTGGCCGAAGACGAGACGCAGAGCGTGCTCACCGCCACCGAAAACGGCTATGGCAAGCGCACGAGCATCGTGGAATACACGCGGCACGGCCGCGGCACCAAGGGCATGATTGCCATCCAGCAGAGCGAGCGCAACGGCAAGGTCGTGGCCGCGACGCTGGTGCGCCAGCCCGACGAGATCATGCTGATCACCGACAAGGGCGTGCTGGTGCGCACCCGCGTGAGCGAGATCCGCGAGTTGGGGCGCGCCACGCAGGGCGTCACGCTCATCGCGCTGGACAACGGCGCCAAGCTCTCCGGACTGCAGCGCATCGTCGAGAACGACGCCTCGGGCCAGGAAGCCACTGGCCCCGATGCCGAAGACAACACCCCCGGCGATGCCGGTGCAGAAGGAAACTGAGTGAAGTTCAAGCTGATCGTCATTGCGGCAACGCTGGCCCTGGCCGGTACGGCACAAGCCCAGACCCCCGCCCCCGCGGCCGCGCCGGCTGCACCCGTCTCCGAGGCCAAGAAGGCGCTGGTCGCCCGCGTGCTGCAACTGCAGCAGCCGGGCGTCGAGGCCATGGCCCGGCAGTTGACCGAACAACCCGCGCGCCAGTTGCTGCAACGCGCCGGGCAGGCTTTGCAAGGCGTGCCGGCCGAGCGCCGTGAAGCACTGGCGCGCGACATCGAGGCCGATGTGCGCAAGTACGCCGACGAGGCCACGCCCATCGTCGTCAGCCGCGCGGTGCAGCTGGCCCCCTCGACCATCGGCGCTCTCCTCGAAGAACGCTTGACCGAAGATGAACTGCGCGAGGTCATCGGCATCCTCGAATCGCCGGCCAACCGCAAGTTCCAGGCGCTGGGCGCCGACATGCAGCGCGCCATCGGCGAGAAGCTCGTGGCCGAGACCCGCGGCGAGATCGGCCCGAAGGTGGTGGCGCTGGAACAGGCCGTGGCCGCCCGCCTGCAGCCGCCGGCCGACGCTGCAAACGCGGCCAAGCCCAAACCCGCCGCCAAGCCCGCGGCGCCGGCCAAGAAGCCCTGAGACACGGCCTGCGCGAAGATGGCCGAACCGAGCGGGGTTGCCCCTGAACTGCTGGCCCTGCGCCAGCACATCGACAACGTCGATCGCGAACTGCTGGCACTGCTGAACCGCCGTGCCGGCTTGGCGCTGGAAGTCGGCGAGATCAAGAAGCGCGAAGGCTCGGTGGTGTTCCGCCCCGAGCGTGAAGCCCAGGTCATCGACGGCCTGAAGGCCGCGAACCCCGGCCCGCTGAAAAACGCCAGCGTGGCGCCGATCTGGCGCGAGATCATGTCGGCCTGCCGAGCCCTGGAAACGCCCACGCGCGTGGCCTATCTCGGTCCGGCCGGCACTTTCAGCGAAGAGGCGGCGCTGGGCTACTTCGGCAGCAGCCTGGTGCGCCTGCCTTGCGCGAGCATCGACGAGGTCATGCACGCCACCACCAGCGGTGCGGCCGATTTCGGCGTGATGCCGGTGGAAAACAGCACCGAAGGCGTGGTCGCGCGTTCGCTCGATCTGTTCCTGACGACGCCGCTCTTCATCATCGGCGAGACCAGCCTCGTGGTGCGCCACAACCTGCTGCGCAAGATCGACGAGCTGCAGGGCATCGAGGCCATCTGCGCCCACCCGCAGGCGCTGGCCCAATGTCACCGCTGGCTCAGCCACCACCTGCCCGATGTTGAGCGCCGCCCCGTGGCCAGCAATGCCGAAGGCGCGCGCCTGGCCGGTCTGAACCCGGCGCTGGCGGCCATTGCCAGTGCACGTGCGGCCAGCGAGTACGGCCTCCATGTGGTGTCGCCCGCCATCCAGGACGACCCGCACAACCGCACCCGCTTTGCCATCGTCACGCACCCCTCGCGGCACCCATCGCCGAAGGCATCGGGGCACGACTGCACCAGCCTGGTGGTCTCGGTCACGAACCGCCCGGGCGCCGTGCACGACATGCTGGTGCCGTTGAAGAACCACGGCGTCTCCATGACCCGCTTCGAGTCACGCCCCGCCCGCTCAGGGCAGTGGGAGTACTACTTCTACATCGACGTCGAGGGGCACCCCGATGAACCCAAGGTCGATGCGGCGCTCAAGGAACTTCGCGCGGCCTGCGCGTTCTTCAAGATCCTCGGCACCTACCCCATCGACGTTCATTGACCATGTTCCAGCAACTCGGCGTCATCGGATGCGGCCTGATGGGCGGCAGCTTCGCGCTGGCGCTCAAGCGGGCCGGTCTGGTCAAACGCGTCGTCGGCTACAGCAAGTCGCCCAGCACCACCGAACGCGCCAAGCGCATGGGCGTCATCGACGTGGCCGCCGAATCGGCACTGCTGGCGGTGTCAGGCTCGGACATCGTGCTCATCGCCGTGCCGGTGGCCGCCACGGAAACCACCTTCAAGGCGATCCGCCACTTGGTGGAGCCCGGCGTGCTGGTCATGGATGTGGGCAGCACGAAGCGCGACGTGGTTGACGCCGCGCGGCGCGTGCTGCGCGAGCGCATCGGCTCTTTCGTACCGGCACACCCCATCGCAGGCAAAGAGGTCTCGGGCATCCAGCATGCCGATGCGGCGCTCTACAACGGCCGTCAGGTCATCCTCACGCCGCTGCAACAGACCTCGCCAGAACTGGTGCAGAAAGCCACCGACGTGTGGAGCAGCATCGGCGCGCAGGTGCTGAAAATGACACCGGAGAACCACGACGCCGCCTTCGCCGCCGTGAGCCACCTGCCGCACCTGCTGGCCTTCGCCTACTTCAGCTCGGTGGTGAACCAGCCGGCCGGGCGCGACTTTCTCTCTCTGGCCGGCCCCGGCTTTCGCGATTTCACGCGCATCGCGGCCAGCAGCCCCGAGACCTGGCGCGACATCCTGGTGGCCAACCGCGAAGAGGTGCTCAAGCAGAGCCAGCGCTTCCGCCAAGCGCTCGACGCGCTGGAACACGTGATGCGCGAGGGCAATGCCGATGCGCTGGAAGGCCTGATCCGAGGGCCTTCCGAAGGCCGCGCCACCTGGCAGATGGGCGCACCGCGGGTGCCGGGCACCGGCAAGCCTCCCGCCTCTTCCTGAACCTTCTTCCTGAACCCTCTTGGGGGCGCTGCGCCCCGCGCGCATGCACGACATCCCTTTCCTCGACCTTCCGCCGCTGACCGGCGCTTCGGGCACGGTGCGCTTGCCCGGCAGCAAGAGCATCAGCAACCGCGTGCTGCTCCTGGCCGGGCTGGCCAGCGGCACCACCGCCGTGCACGACCTGCTGGACAGCGACGACACGCGCGTGATGCTCGATGCGCTGGCCACGCTGGGCTGCGGCCTGCAGTGGCAGGGCGAAGGCCGGTACCGGGCGCTGCACCTCACAGGCCTGGGCGGCCGGCTGGCGGTGCAGGAGGCCGATCTTTTCCTGGGCAATGCCGGCACGGCGATGCGCCCGCTGGCCGCGGCACTCGCCGTGGTGGCCGCCACACAAGGCGGCCGCTACACGCTGCGCGGCGTGCCGCGCATGCACGAGCGCCCCATCGGCGACCTGGTGGACGCGCTGCGGCCGCTGGGCTGCACGGTCGAAGACCTGGGCACGCCGGGCTACCCGCCGCTGCGCGTTTCGGGCACGGCCGGTGGCGAACTGGCGACACAGCAGCCCATCCGTGTGCGGGGCGATGTCTCCAGCCAGTTCCTCACGGCCTTGCTGCTCGCGCTGCCGCTGGTGAGCGCGCAACGCGACATCACCATCGAGGTGGAAGGTGAGCTCATCAGCCAGCCCTACATCAGCATCACGCTGAACCTGCTGCAGCGCTTCGGCATCGCGGTGCGGCAAGAGGGCTGGCAGCGTTTCACCATTCCCCAAGGCAGCGCCTACCGGTCACCGGGCGCGGTGCACGTGGAGGGTGATGCCTCGTCGGCCTCGTACTTCGTGGCCTTGGGCGCCATCGCGGCGCATGGCGGCGCGCCGGTGCGCATCGAAGGTGTGGGCAGCGACAGCATCCAGGGCGACATCCGCTTCGTCGACGCCGCCATGGCCATGGGCGCGCAGGTCAAGAGCGGCCCGGGCTGGCTGGAAGTGCACCGCGGCCGCTGGCCGCTCGCGGCCATCGACCTCGACTGCAAGCACATCCCCGACGCCGCGATGACGCTGGCGGTGATGGCGCTCTACGCAGAAGGCACCACGCGCCTGAGCGGCATCGCCAGCTGGCGCGTCAAAGAAACAGACCGCATCGCCGCGATGGCGACCGAACTGCGCCAGGTCGGCGCCACCGTCACCGAAGGGCCCGACTTCATCGAGGTCACGCCCCCGGCTGCCGGCGCCTGGCGCCCGGCCGCCATCCACACCTACGACGACCACCGCATGGCCATGTGCCTGTCGCTGGCCGCCTTCAACCCGCTGGCGCCCACCGGCCGTGCCGAAGCCGGCTGCCCGGTGCGCATCCTGGAGCCGCGCTGCGTCGGCAAGACCTTCCCCGAGTACTTCGAGGCCCTGCTGGCCCTGGTGACCGCGCGCACCGAAGACATCCCTGTGATCTGCATCGACGGCCCCACGGCCTCGGGCAAGGGCACGCTGGCGGCGGCCGTGGCCGACGCACTCGGCTACGTGCTGCTCGATTCCGGCGCGCTCTACCGCGCGACGGGGCTGGCCGCGCAGTGGGACGGCGTGGCCGACACCGACGAGCCGGCACTGGCCCGCCTGGCCGGCCTGCTCGATCTGCGTTTCGGCCATGGTCCCGAGGGCAGCCGCGCCTGGCTGCGCGGGCGCGAAGTCAGCGAACAGCTTCGCACCGAAGAAGCCGGCCTGCGCGCCAGCCGCATCTCGGCGCTGCCGGCCGTGCGCCACGCGCTGCAAGACCTGCAGCTGGCCTTCCGCCGCGCCCCGGGCCTGGTGGCCGACGGCCGCGACATGGGTACCGTCATCTTCCCCGCCGCCCCGCTGAAGGTCTACCTCACGGCGAGTGCCGCCACGCGGGCCGAGAGGCGCCATAAGCAGTTGATTTCCAAGGGAATTCCGGCTAGCATCACCGACCTTCGCGCAGACCTTGAGGCCCGCGACGCCCGTGACAAAAACCGGGCCGTGGCCCCCTTGAAGCCCGCCGAAGACGCGTACTTGCTGGACAACTCGGACCTCAGCGTCGAAGACTCGGTGCAACAGGTGTTGAGCTGGTGGCAAGCCCGCCGGCCCTTCCCGGCCCGCAGCTAGTACGCCAGAGGTCCCGCACACCTCCCGCAGTGGCCGTCAGGCCCATGGGTGTGCGGGGTGTTCAACCCCAACCGCGGCACCCGCCGCACGCACGCCCGGCTCTGCTGTCAACTCCTCCGGGTACTCAGGAAACTCATGTCCGTTACCACTACCGTCACCGCCAAGGGTGGCATGTCCGAATTCGCGGCCCTGTTCGAAGAGTCGCTCAAGTCCAACGACATGCGCGTCGGCGAGGTCATCTCCGCTGAAGTCGTGCGCATCGAGTTCAACCACGTCGTGGTGAACGCCGGCCTCAAGAGCGAGAGCTACGTCGCGATCGAAGAATTCAAGAACGACCAGGGCGAGCTGGAAGTTCAAGTCGGCGACTTCGTCTCGGTGGCCATCGACGCCGTCGAGAACGGCTACGGCGACACCATCCTCAGCCGCGACAAGGCCAAGCGCCTGGCTTCGTGGATGAGCCTGGAGAACTCGCTGGAAAGCGGCGAATTCGTCACCGGCACGGTCAGTGGCAAGGTCAAGGGCGGTCTGACCGTCCTGGTCAACGGCATCCGCGCCTTCCTGCCTGGCAGCCTGCTCGACACGCGTCCCGTCAAGGACATGACGCCGTTCGAAGGCAAGACCATGGAGTTCAAGGTCATCAAGCTCGACCGCAAGCGCAACAACGTGGTGCTGAGCCGCCGCGCTGTCGTCGAGGCGAGCATGGGTGAAGAGCGCGCCAAGCTGCTCGAGACCCTGAGCGAAGGCGCCATCGTCAACGGCGTGGTCAAGAACATCACCGAGTACGGCGCCTTCGTCGACCTGGGTGGCATCGACGGCCTGCTGCACATCACCGACATGGCCTGGCGCCGTGTCCGTCACCCGAGCGAAGTGGTGACGGTCGGCCAGGAACTCACCGCCAAGGTCCTGAAGTTCGACGCCGAGAAGAACCGCGTCAGCCTGGGCCTGAAGCAGCTGGGCGACGACCCGTGGCACGGCGTGAGCCGCCGCTACCCGAACAGCACCCGCCTGTTCGGCAAGATCACGAACATCGCCGACTACGGCGCGTTCGTCGAGATCGAGCCGGGCATCGAAGGCCTGGTGCACGTCTCCGAGATGGACTGGACCAACAAGAACGTCGCGCCCGCCAAGGTCGTCACCCTGGGCGAGGAAGTCGAAGTCATGGTCCTGGAGATCGACGAAGACAAGCGCCGCATCAGCCTGGGCATGAAGCAGTGCAAGGCCAACCCGTGGGAAGAATTCAGCACCACGGTCAAGCGCGGCGACCGCGTCAAGGGCCCGGTCAAGAGCATCACCGACTTCGGCGTCTTCATCGGCCTGTCGGCCGGCATCGACGGCCTGGTGCACCTGTCCGACCTGTCGTGGCACGAGCCGGGCGAAACCGCCGTGCGCAACTACAAGAAGGGCCAGGAAGTCGACGCGATCGTGCTGGCCGTGGACGTGGAGCGCGAGCGCATCAGCCTGGGCATCAAGCAGCTCGACACCGACCCCTTCACCAGCTTCACCACGATCAACGACCGTGGCGCCGTGGTCAACGGCAAGGTCAAGAGCGTCGACCCGCGCGGCGCCGAGATCCAGCTGAACGAAGACGTCACCGGCTACCTGCGCGCCAGCGAAATCAGCCGTGACCGCGTGGAAGACGCGCGCAACGTGCTGAAGGAAGGCGATGAAGTCAGCGTGATGGTCATCAACGTCGACCGCAAGATGCGCAGCATCCAGCTGTCGATCAAGGCCAAGGACAACGCTGACGAGCAGCAAGCCATGCAGCGCCTGAGCCAGACCAACGAGCGTGAAAACGCCGGCACCACGAGCCTGGGCGCCCTGCTGCGCGCCAAGCTCGACAACCGCGGCGAATAAGCCGCGGCCGGCCGGTGCTGCCTGGTGCAGCGCCGGCCCTCAGTTTCTGAGCCCCTGTTCGACAGGCCCGCGCCGCCCCCGGGCGCGCGGGCTTCTTCATTCAGGGCGGCCCGCTTCCAGCCGGGCCGTCTTCACCTGCAGCAGCCCCATGACACGTTCCGATCTCGTCACCCGCCTGGCCGAGCGCTTTTCGCAGCTCACGCAGCGCGACACCGAGTTCGCCGTGAAGACCATCCTCGACGCGATGAGCGATGCCTTGGCCCGCGGCCACCGCATCGAGATCCGCGGTTTTGGCAGCTTCAGCATCAACCGCCGCCCGCCCCGCATGGGCCGCAACCCGCGCAGCGGTGAGCAGGTCGTCATCCCCGAGAAGCTGGTGCCGCACTTCAAGCCCGGCAAGGCGCTGCGCGAAGCGGTCGACAAGCAGGCCCCGACCGGCGCTGGCGAGGCCGCGCTCGACGACTGAGCCCGCCGCCCCCCGCCTAGAATCGGCGCTGCATGCGCTTCTTCATCAGGCTGTTCTGGGCCTTCATCTTCTTCACGCTGTTCGCCTTCGCGCTGAACAACCAGCAACTGGCCACGGTGCGCTGGTTTTTCGGGGTGGAATGGCGCACGCCCATGGTCATCGTGGTGCTGGTGGCATTCGCCGCGGGCTGCGCCATCGGCGTGATGGCCATGCTGCCCAGCTGGTGGCACCAGCGCCGCGTGGCCAAGCGCAACGCGCCCGAGCCCGTCAAACCCAGCAGTGCACCGCCCAGCAGCCTGATGCCCAGCGAGTTCGGGCCTGAGCACCCGCCGCGCGAAGGGCTCTAGCCGCTGATGGAATTCGACCTGCAGTGGCTGCTGATCGGCCTGCCCGTGGCCTTCGCGCTGGGCTGGATGGCCTCGCGTTTCGACCTGAAGCAGCTCAAGCGCGAGCGTGAAGACGCGCCGCGGGCCTACTTCAAGGGCCTGAACCTGCTGCTCAACGAACAGCAGGACAAAGCCATCGACGCCTTCATCGAGGCGGTGCAATACGACCCCGACACCACCGAGCTGCACTTCGCGCTGGGCAACCTCTTCCGCCGCCGCGGCGAGTTCGAGCGTGCGGTGCGTGTGCACCAGCACCTGCTGAGTCGCAGCGACCTGAAGGCCGGCGATCACGAACGCGCGCAGCGTGCGCTGGCGCAAGACTTCATGAAGGCCGGTCTCTTCGACCGCGCCGAGGCCGCCTGGCAGGCCCTGGAAGGCACGGCCTTTGACGGCGAGGCGCGGCTGGCCTTGCTGTCGCTCTACGAACGCAGCCGCGACTGGCAGCGCGCTGCCGCCGTGGCCCGCCAGCTCGAAGCCGCCGGCACCGGCGCCTTCGGCTCGCGCATCGCGCACTACGAGTGCGAATTGGCCGAAGCCGCCGATGCCGCCGGCCAGCCCTTCGACGCCGAAGCCGCCCTGCAGCGCGCCCGCGAAGCCGCGCCGCAGGCCGCGCGCCCGGTGCTGCTGGCCGGCCACCGCTTGATGAAAGCCGGGCAGCCGGCCCGCGCCTTGGACACCTGGCAGGCCTTGCTGGACAGCCAGCCCGCGGCCTTCCTGCTGGTGGCGGCCGACTACGCGCGGGCCGCGCTCGCCGCCGGCCGCGGCGCCGAGGCCCACGCCGCGCTGACGCAGACCCTGGCCCGGCTGCCGGCGCTGGAACTGGTGCAAGCGCTCGAAACGCTGGAAGACCCGGCCGACCCGGCCCGCCTGCCGCGCCTGCTGGCCCACCTGCAGCAGCAGCCCACGCTCTCGGGCGCACAACGCCTGCTGGCCGTGCCGGCCGGACTGTGGACAGAAGACGCCGTGCCGCTGCTGCAAACCGCCGTCAAACGCGGCGCAGCGCCGCTGCAGCGCTACCGCTGTGCCGCCTGCGGCTTCGAGGCCCAGCACTACTACTGGCAATGCCCGGGTTGCCTGACCTGGGACAGCTACCCCACACAGCGCCTCGACGCGCTCTGAACCGGCAGCGCGCCTAGGCGCCCAGCTGCTGCGCCATCAGTGCCAGCACCTCGGCGCGCCCGGGCACCTGGCCCTTGCCACCGATGCTGGCCACACGGCCGTTGCCGGTGATGCCGGCCAGACCCGGGTCGTGGTCGCAGTAAATGCCCAGCGTCGGCCGGCCCAGCGCCGCGGCCAGGTGGGTGAAGCCCGTGTCCAGGCCGATGACCACCTGCGCCCCGGCCAGCACCGCGGCCATCTCGCCCACGCGCAGGAAGGGCGGCACATCGCCATCGCAGCTGGCGGCGATGCGTTCGGCCAGGGTCTGTTCGGCCTCGCGGCCCCACAGCACCACGGGCAGCCAGCCGCGCTCTTGCAGGCGCTTGCCGACGGCCACCCAGTGGCGCTCGGGCCAGAGTTTCTCGGGGCGGCTGGCGCTGGGGATCAGCACCGCATAGGCCGAACGCGGCTGCCAGGTGGCGCTGGGGGCGCGCAAACCGAAATCGGGCGGCCCTTCCACGCGGTAGCCCAGGTGCGCGGCGGCCAGCTGGCGGCAGCGCTGCACGGCCTGCAGGTCTTTCGGCACCGCGGCCCGGTGCTTGTAGAACCAGGCGGCTGCGCTTTCGCGCGCGCTGGCAGCGTCGTAGCCCAGCACCGGCGCGCCGGCCTGGCGCGCCCACAGCGCGCTCTTCAGGAGGCCTTGCAGGTCGAGCACACCGTCGTAGCGGCCGGCCCGCAGCTGCTCACGCAGTGCGCCCATCGCGCGCCAGGTGGCGGGCTGCAGCAACTGCTGGCGCCACTTGCGCCACGACAGCGGCAGCACGCGCCGCACCCCCGGGTGCATCTGCGGGATGGCGGCAAACGGCGCCTCGACCAGCCAGTCCACCTCGGCCTGCGGGTGGTGGCGGCGCAGGTCGTTGAGCACCGGCGTGGCATGCACCACGTCGCCCATCGACGAGGTCTTGACGATCAGCAGCCGCATCGGCCGCCTTCCATCCATGCCAGGTGCACAGCGGCCTCAGGCACCGCGCGCTTCCTTCACAAGCTCGGGGTTGAAGCGCGGGTCGTTGTACATCTTGAACTGGCGGTAGACCTTGAAGTAGGCACGGCCGGCCGCGGCATCGGCCAGCAGGGCGTCCAGGCACGCGGCGAGGTCGTCGCGCTGTTGCAGCAGGCGCTGCAGCTTCACGCTGCTGGCGCTGCGGTGGGCTTCGTCAACGTCGCTGCGCAAGGTTTGCTGGCGCATCGCATGGGCCTTCAGCGCCATGATGGACAGACGGTCGACCATGCTGCCGGCGGTTTCGCTGTTCAGGCGTGCGCTGGCCGGCACGGTGGAGACAGGTGCGTCGGTGCGTGCCGAAGCCGGGTCGACCAGACCCAGGGCCACGAGCAGGATCTCGTCGACACGCTCGGTGGCGTCGTTGCGCGCCTGGTTGTAGCCGTCGATGGCGCGCTTGTTGGCGGCGATGGCTTCGGCCGCGACCGTGGTGCGGCGCGCCAGGTCCTCTTCGGCCCAGAGCAGGCTGTTGTTGCGGTGGTTGGTCTGCACCCAGTGCCACAGGCCCAGGCCGTCGGTGGTCGGGGCCTGCTGCGGCCAGCCGGGTGTGGCGAGCAGGCGGTCGTGCAGGGCCAGCACCTCGGCGGCGCTGGGCAAGGCAGCGGTCGGTGCGTGCGCCGCTTGGGCGCCGGTGGAGGGCAGGTTCATTGTTGTTGGCTGGCAGAATGCCGCCGGATTATGTGCCGCCCATGCCCGCGCCGAGCCGCCCGCTGATCGTCCGCCTGCGCAACTGGGTCGGGGACGTCACGCTCGCGGTGCCGATGCTGCAGCGCCTGGCGGACGCGGGCTACGCGCTGCAACTCGTGGGCAAGGGCTGGGCGAAAGAGCTGCTGGCGGGTCACGGCTGGCCGGTGCACAGCCTGCCTGCGGGCACCCGCGAACGCATCGCGCTGCTGCGCCGGCTGCGCGCCGAAGCCGTGGCGGCCGACCCCGGCTTCGACAACCGCCTGAACGCGCTGTGCCTGCCCGATTCTTTCTCCAGCGCGCTGGAATGCCGCCTCGCCGGCCTGCGCGCCGTGGGCCACGCCTGGGAGGGCCGCAGCCTGCTGCTGGGCCGCGCGGTGCCGCGCCAGCGCGGCGTGCACGAGCTGCGGGTGTACTGGCAGCTGGGTGATGCGCTGCTGCAGGCCACGGCCGAGCCGCCGGCCCAGATCGGCCTGCGTGTCAGCGCCGCGCACGCTGCAGCTGCGCGTGCGCTGCGCGCCGCGCACGGCCTGGCTCCGGCCAGCCTCTTCATCTGCCCTTTCGCCGGCGGCACCTGGTCGGGCGAAGACAAGACCTGGCCCGCCTTCCCGGCGTTCGCCGCACAGGTGCTGCCGCGCTACGGCCGCGCCGTGGTGGTGTGCCCCGGCCCGGGTGAAGAGGCCGAAGCGCAGGCGCGTTTTGCCAGCGCCACGGTGCTGCCGGGCGTGAAGCTCGGCACCTACGCCGCCCTGCTCCAGGAGGCCGCGCTGATGGTCTCCAACGACACCGGCCCGGGCCACATGGCCGCGGCGGTGGGCACACCGTTGGTCTCGGTGATGGGGCCCAGCGACCCGCGCCTCTGGCAGCCCTGGGGCGCTGGTGTGCAGGTGGTGCAGGCGGCAACCGGCGGCGCAGCCGGCGCAGCCGCCTGGCCCAGCATCGTCCAGGTGCAGGCGGCCGTCGAAAGCGCCCTCGCCCACGGCCGCTGAGCCCGTGGCGCACCCGCGCCTCATCCTCACCGCACCCGCCCACCCGCGCACCGCACCACCCACAAGAACACGCGGCCGTATTTTTGGAGACCCGCCCCATGCGCCA
>LJHW01000019.1 GCA_001295865.1 beta proteobacterium AAP65 | reverse complement strand
GACCCGGCCCGCGGCGGCGAGCCGATGATCTACCTCAACATCGGCGAGCCCGATTTCACCGCCGTGCCCGGCGTGCAGCGCGCCGCGATGGCCGCCATCGAGGCCGGGCGCACGCAATACACCCACGCCACAGGGCTGCACACGCTGCGCGAGTGCATCGCCGGCTGGTACGGCAGCCACTTCGGCGTGGCGGTGGACCCCGGCCGCATCGTCGTGACGGCCGGCGCCTCGGCGGCACTGCAACTCGCCACGCTGGCGCTCTTCGAGCCCGGCGACGAGGTGCTGATGCCCGACCCCAGCTACCCCTGCAACCGCCACTTCGTCACCGCAGCCGGCGCGCAGGCGGTGCTGCTGCCCACCACCGCCGCGGCGCGTTTCCAGCTGGATGCGGCTTCGGTGGCCGCGGCCTGGGGCCCGAGCGCCCGCGGCGTGCTGCTGGCCTCGCCCAGCAACCCCACGGGCACCTCGATCAGCGCCGGCGAGATGCGCGCCATCGCGTCCACCGTGCGTGAGCGCGGCGGCGTGAGCATCGTCGACGAGATCTACCTCGGCCTGAGCTACGAGCCGGCCTACGGCCACAGCGCGCTGGCCTTGGCCGATGGCCTGGGCGAGCAGATCGTCAGCGTCAACAGCTTCAGCAAGTACTTCGGCATGACGGGCTGGCGCCTGGGCTGGATGGTGCTGCCGCCCGAGCTGGTGGCGCCGGTGGAGAAACTGGCGCAGAACCTCTACATCTGCCCCAGCAGCATCGCCCAGCAGGCGGCGCTGGCCTGCTTCGAACCCGAGGCGCTGGCGGCCTTCGAAGAACGCCGCACCGAGTTCCGCCGCCGGCGCGACTTCATCGTGCCGGCGCTGGAAGCGCTGGGCTTGACCGTGCCCGTGCAGCCCGATGGCGCCTTCTACGTGTGGTTCGACTGCTCGCGCTACAGCGCCAGCAGCTGGGACTTCTGTTTCGAACTGATGCGCAGCGCCCACGTGGCGCTCACGCCCGGGCGCGATTTCGGCCCCGCACAGGCCGAACGTTATGTGCGCCTGTCTTTCGCCAGCGCCCTGCCGCAGCTGGAAGCGGCCATGGCCCGGCTGCAGCGTGTGCTGCAGGCCTGAAAACCGCCCTGCAGGTGTGACAGCGCGGTAACACGCGCGAAAACCCGGCCTTATCCGGGCTGTGCCGGGGCCGAAGGTGCTTAAGCTGCCGGTCCGTGGCCTACAACCTCTTTCAGCGGCGCGCCCCTGGCGAACCGGTGGCGTCGGAGTTTGCTGCGACGGTGCAATCCGGGCCCCCCGAACCCGAACTGCCACCGCCGGCGGCACCGCAACGGGGTTCGGATTTCATCGATCTGGACTCGCGGCCCCCCGACGCCAACGGCGTGACCCAACCCATAGACCTGGGAGGTGACAGCCTGCCCGCGCCCGGCGATGCCCATGTCGAGCAGCAGCCCACGCTCTCGCACATCGGCCGCTATGCGCTGAAGGGCCTGCTCGGCCACGGCGGCCTGGGCCAGGTGCACGAGGCCTGGGACCCGCTGCTCTCGCGCACGGTGGCCGTCAAGACGCTGCAGTTCGACGTGGCCACGCCCGAGCGCGTGGCGCTCGACGGCCTGTTCCTCAACGAAGCCCGCGCTGCTGCCGGGCTTTCACACCCCAACATCGTGACGGTGCACGACGCCGGGCTCAGCGCCCAGGGCGTCTACATCGCCATGGAGCGCCTGCACGGCTGCGACCTGCGCCAGCGCCTGGTCGGCGGCTGGCAGCCCACGCCGGGCGAGGCCGCGCAACTCGTGCGCCGCGTGGCCGAAGCCCTGGCCTACGCGCACACACGCGGCGTGGTGCATTGCGACATCAAGCCGGCCAACATCTTCCTGAACCACCGCGACAAGCCCAAGGTGCTGGACTTCGGCATCGCGCGCGTGGCCCACGGCGCCGTGCCTGAAGCGCTGGAAGGCGCCGTGACGGGATCTCCGCATTACCTGGCACCCGAGCAGCTCACCGGCGGCGCCGTGGACGCGCGCACCGACGTGCACGCGCTGGGCGTGGTGTTCTACGAGCTGCTGACGCTGCGCAAGGCCTACACCGGCGACAGCGTCGAGCAGATCACCACCGCGGTGCTCACCAACCACCCCGCGCCGGCGCACGAGCTGCGCAGCGGCGTGCCGCGCACGCTGTCGGCCATCGCGGCCAAGGCGATGGCGCGTGAGCCGGCCGAGCGCTACGCCAGCGCGGCCGAGATGGCGCTGGAACTGCGCCGCTGGATCGACCGCCACAGCAGCCACGACATGGTGCCCGCGCCCGCACCCGGGCCCGACCCGGGGCACACGCGGCCGCAGCGCAAGGGCGGCCGCGGCGCGCCCCGCTCGGCTTTTGTGCTCTTGCTGCTGGCCGTGGTCGTGGGCACCGCCGCGTTGACTCTGGCGCTCAGCCGGCCCGGCCCCGAAGCCGTGCCGGTGGTGGCCAGCCCGGCCGTGCAGGCGCCGCCGCCTGCGCCCGCGGCGACCACCGTTGCTGCACCCGCTGCCGTGGCAGACACTGCGGCGAGTGCCCCGCCGGCGCCGGCCTTGCCCGCCGACGCCGGCACCCCCTCCGCCGTCGGTGCCGTTGCAGCACCTGCCGCCGCCAAGCCCCCTGCCACGCCGCGCGCCACGGCCCAGCGCCCGCGCCCCAACAACAGCGCTGCGGCCCAGGGCCGCAATGCCGCTGCCGCGGCAGCGCCCGCCGCCCCGGCCCCGCTGACGGGCAGCGTGCAGCTGGCCATCAGCCCTTGGGGCCAGGTGGAAGTGAACGGCCAGCCGGCTGGCACCGCGCCACCGCTGACGCGGCTGACGCTGAACGAAGGCACGCACAGCATCACCGTGCGCAACGAAGACTTCCCGCCCCACACCGTCACCGTGCAGGTGCTGGCTGACAAGCCCGTCGTGGTGCGGCACCGCTTTGGACAATGAACATGAAGCCTGCAAGCCCCCTTCGTTCGTGTCTGCATCACGCTGCCGTACTGACCGCGGCCCTCTTGCTCACCGCCTGCGCCGCGCCGCCTGCTCCGCCCCCGGCACCCACCGGCGGCCTGGCCGAGCTGATGGAGCGGCCGGCCGAGCGCCTGCTGTTCGAAGGCATACGCGCCTACGACGACGGCCAGTACCCGCAGGCCGAAGCCGCGCTGCGCAAGGCGCTGGAAGCCGGCCTGCGCAGCGGGCGCGACCAGGCCAGCGCGCACAAGCTGCTGGCCTTCATCACCTGCACCAGCGAACGTTTGGCCGAGTGCGAGACGGCCTTCCGCGCCGCGCGTGCCGCCGACCCGGCCTTCGTGCTCAGCCGCTCGGAAGCCGGCCACCCGCTCTGGGGCCCGGTCTACCGCAAGACGCTGCCCTGACAGCGTCGGGTAGCGCCGGATAGTGCAGCAGGCGGGCGACATAATCGCCGCCGATGCCGCTTTTCCCCTCCTCCACGCCGGCTGCGGCGCCCTTCGAGCACACGCTGCGGGTGTACTGGGAAGACACCGACGCCGGCGGCGTGGTGTTCTACGCCAACTACCTGAAGTTCTTCGAGCGCGCACGCACCGAGTGGCTGCGCAGCCTGGGCGTGGGCCAGCAGGCGCTGCGCGAAGCCACCGGCGCCATCTTCATCGTCGCCGAGACGCAGCTTCGTTACATCGCGCCTGCGCGCCTGGACGATGCGCTGCGCGTGACGGTGCAGCTGCAACAGCGCGGCCAGGCCTCGCTGCACATCCAGCAACAGGCCTGGCGCGGCGACACGCTGCTGTGCGAAGGCCGCATCCGCATCGGCTGTGTCGATGAGGGAACCTTCCGCCCCCGCCGCATTCCGAACGAAGTCCTCTCCACGCTGACATGAGCCAAGACCTTTCCATCACCGCCCTCATCCTGCAGGCCAGCCTCGTCGTGCAACTGGTGATGGCCGGCCTGGCCCTCACCTCGCTGGTGAGCTGGACGGTCATCTTCGGCAAGGTCTTCGGCCTGAAACGCGTGCGCAACAGCAACGAAGACTTCGAGCGCGAGTTCTGGAGCGGCCGCAGCCTCACCGAGCTGAACACCGCCGTGGCGGGCAAGGCCGAGACGGCACCGATGGAACGCATCTTCGCCAGCGGCATGCGCGAGTTCCTGAAGTTGCGCGAGAAGCGCCTGGACCCCGGCGCGCAGCTCGACGGCGCACGCCGCGCCATGCGGGCGAGCTTCCAGCGCGAGCTCGACGTCATCGAGAGCAACCTCAGCTTCCTGGCCAGCGTGGGCTCGGTCTCGCCGTATGTGGGCCTCTTCGGCACGGTGTGGGGGATCATGCATGCCTTCGTCGGCCTGTCGAACATGACGCAGGTGACGCTGGCCACCGTGGCCCCGGGCATCGCCGAGGCGCTGGTGGCCACGGCCATCGGCCTGTTCGCGGCCATCCCCGCGGTGGTGGCCTACAACCGCTTCGCGCGCGACATCGACCGCATCGCCATCCAGCTGGAAACCTTCATCGAAGAGTTCAGCAACATCCTGCAGCGCAACGCGGGGCAGAGCGGCGCCAACACCACCATCGCCGGCTCGGGCCAACGCTGACATGCCCGGCGTCGCACAACGCAACGGCGGCCGCGGGCGCCGCTCGATGAACGAGATCAACATGGTGCCGTTCATCGACGTGATGCTGGTGCTGCTGATCATCTTCATGGTGACCGCGCCGTTGATCACCACCGGCGTGGTCGACCTGCCCAGCGTGGGCAAGAGCCAGCAGCGGGTGGGCAGCGTGATCGAGGTCATCGTCGGCACCGACGAGAAGCTGCGCCTGCGTGTGGACCAGCAAGACCCCGTGGGCGTGGCGCTGCCGCAGCTGGCCGCGCGTGTGCGGGAAAAGCAGGCGGGCAACGCCGAGACACCGGTGGTCATCAGCGCCGACAAGAGCGTGCGCTATGAAAGTGTGGTGCGCGTGATGGACACGCTGCAGCGCGCGGGCGTCAAGCGCGTGGGGCTGTCGGTGAAGCAGGGGTCCAGCTGACGCGATGAGCGCCGCTGCTCTCGGTCACGGTCCAGGCTTCGGCCGCAGCCACGACGACCTGCTGCCCCGCCCGCCCGGCGGCACGGCCAGCGGCGCGGCGCTGGCGCTGCTGGTGCACGCCGGCCTGGTGGCGGCGCTCACCGTCAGCGTCGACTGGCGCGCCAAGCCGCCCGAGGTGGTGAGCGCCGAGCTCTGGGCCAGCGTGCCGCAGGTCGCCGCCCCTGCGGCCGAAGCGCCGGCACCGGCGCCCCCGCCCGAACCTGCACCGGCACCGCCACCGCCGGCACCCACACCCGCGCCGCCCCCGCCCGCCGCGGCACCCAAGCCCGCCGAACCCGACATCGCCACCGAGCGCGCCGATCGCCGCCGCGCCGAAGAGGCCCAACGCAAGGCCGACATCGCCGCGGAAAGAGACCGCGTCAAGAAAGAACGCGAGCGCAAGCAGGCCGCCGAAGACGACAAGAAGCGTCTCGCCGCCGAGCGCCGCAAGGCCGAAGAAGAGAAGAAAAAGCGTGCGCAGGCCGAGGCCGAGGCGCGCGAGGCCAAGGCCGCCGAAGCACGCCTGGCCCAACAGCGAGAAGAGAACCTGCGCCGCATCATGGCCCAGGCCGGCGGCACCGGCCCGGCCACCTCCACTGGCACTGCGGCGCAGAGTGCGGCGCCCTCGGCGGCCTACACGGGCCGGCTGGTGGCGCTGATCCGCGGCAACCTGGTCTTCACCGGCAGCACGCCCGACAACAACGCGGCCGAAGTGGAAGTGAGCGCCGCGGCCAGTGGCGCCATCATCTCGCGGCGGCTGGTCAAGAGCAGCGGCCACAAGGAATGGGACGATGCCGTGCTGCGCGCCATCGACCGCACTGCGCGGCTGCCGCGCGATGTGGACGGGCGCGTGCCTTCGCGGCTGATCATCAACTTTCGCCCGCGCGAGTGAAACACGGGCCTGGCAGCCGGGCGCTGCCGCTCAGGGCGCCGCAAAACGCAGTGCCGTGACGTGCGCCACCGAGCGGCCGCCGGTGTTGTCGGCATCGGCGCCCACCAGCACGGCCACCAGCGGCGGCACGGTGGTGTTCTCGTCACCAAAGGCGCGCAGGAAATCGGCCGCGATGTCGCGCGATTCTTCGAACCAGCGTTCGCCCGCTTCGGCCGCGTTGCGCAGCACCAGGTAACGCACGCGGCGCGAAAACGCGTTGTCGATCACGCTGCCCACGGCCTCGGGCCCGCCCCACACCCAGCACAGCGTGGCCGCCGGCAAGGCCTGGCCCGTGCGTGAACGGGCGATGCGCAGCAGCGTGCGCTCGCCGAAAGGCACCTGGGCCAAAGGCGCATCGAAGCTGATGCAGACCTTGGCGGCCACATCGTCGCCTGCCTTGCTGCGCAGCGCGGTGCCGGGGTTGGGCTCGGCCACGCGCCAAGACCAGGCGAGCCGCGCCGGCGCTGCCACCCCAGGCAGGGCGTGCAGCAGGTTGCCGTAAGAGGCTTGCGCCTCCAGGCGCAAGGCGGGGCGCTCGCCCACGGTCTCGGCGCTGTAGCGTGTGGGGGGCGGCTTCTGCTCGGGCAGGTTGGCCACCTGCCAGCCGCTGCCGATCTGGCCGGCAGCCACCAGCGGCGGCAGCGGGCCGGCGGCGGGCTGCGCCGCGGCTGGGCCTGCCAGGGCGACCAGCACCCATGCGGTCCAACAGCCACGCCCAGCTGCCCGCTGGCACCGCCTTTGTTTCACAGTCGCTCCTGGGCGGTGACCTGCACCGCAGTCACACTCACCGGCACAAGATCGCGCTTGCCGCTGTCGTCCACAAAACGCAGGCGCAGCTGGTAGCCGCCCGGCGCCAGAAACAGCACCACCTGCGTGGCGCCGTGGCCGAGGTCGAGCGCCTGCACCAGACGTCCGTCAGGCGCCCGCACGTCCAGCAGGAAGTGGCCCAGCCCCGGCCCGCCATGGCCCTTGGGCGCCACGCCGTAGCCGTCCACCGCCAAGCGCAGCGTGAAGGGGCTGACCACGGCCTCGCCATCGCGCAGGTTGCTGATCAGTGCGCGTTCACCCTCGGGCCGCGGGCGGGTCTGTTCTTCCTGGTACCAGGCCTTGCAGCCGGCAGCACCGTCGGCCGCGTTGAGGCGCAGCGGCGGGCCCTCTCGCGGGCCGGCCACGGTGATGCGCAACTCGGGGCTGAACACGTAGTAAGGCCGGTGGTCGTGGTCGGCGAAGAGCAGGCGCAGCGTGTGCGGGCCCGGCGGCAGCGCCAGCACCGCACCGGTCTGCCCCTTGCCGAAGTGGCGGTGGTAGTCGTTGAACGGGATCTTCTCGCCCGGCACCAGCGGCAGTGCGGTGTTGAGCAGCACGTGGTGGTGGCCGGCCTTGGGGTGCGCCTTGCCGGCAGGGATGACGCCCATGCCGCGGATGGCGAAATCCACGCGGAAGGGCGAACGCACCACATCACCGTCGCGCAGGTTCACCACCTCCACCGCGGTGGGCTCGTTCAGGCGCACCTGCGTGCGATCGCGCGTGTGTTGCAGCCAGCAGGCACGTTCACGCTCACCCGCAGGCAGCGCTGGTGTCTGCGCCAGGGCCGAGACCCCCAGCACCTGGCCCAGCAACAACACCCCGCCCCCCTGCACCACACCTGCCCAACGCGGCAGCCCGCGACGCCCCACCCACTTCGACACCATCACCAACCCCGCCACGCTTCAGCCCCGGCTTCACTGCCGGGCGCAGGATTCTGGCAGCCGCCCGTTGGGCGCTCATGTCAATGCCAGCGGCGCAGCAAGGCCGCGTCCACCGACCACCGGCCGGGGCCCCACAGCAACAGGGCCAGCAGCAGCGCGCCCCAGAGCTGGTGCTGCACCAGCGCGGCAGGCGCGATCTCTGCCAAGCTGATGACGGCCACCACGTTCACCACCGACAGGCCGGCGGCCGCCAAACGCCCGCCCAGCCCGAGCAGCAGCAGCGCGGGCAAGACGATCTCGCCACCCGTGCCCAGCACCGCCGCCCATTCGGTGGGCAACACGGGCACGTGGTACTCGTCTTCGAACAGCGCGAGCGTGGTCTCCCAATCGCGCAGCTTGCTCAGGCCGGCCAGGAAAAACACCTGCGCCACATAGACCCGCGCCGCCAGCAAGGCCAGGGGCTGCAGCCAGGTTTCCAGCAGAGCGATGAGCTGCAGCGCCAGTGCCAGCGGGCGGCGCAGGCGCGCGGGCGCGGCGTGGGGGACGTTGAGATGCGGCGTCATGCTGACAAGGTCTCCGGGTGGGTCAGGGGCAGCACCGCCACGAGCAGCCCGTGCTGCAGCGCGGCGATGAGCCAGGCTTCAAAGTTGAAATCGGTGCCGGCGGCTTGCAGCGCCCAGGCCAGGCTGTGCCCTGCCAGCAGCGCCCCGACAAACAGCGCTTCGTCGTCGCGCAAGGGCAGCGCGCGCGGCGCCCAGCCGCTGCGCGTGACGAGGCCTTGTTCACCCAGCCCGGCCGACATCGCCTCACGCACCGGCCCGAGCTCGGGCGCGCCACCGGTGCCGGCGGCGTCCTGGTGGGCCCGCCAGATGCTGAACACCGGCCACGGCGAAAGCAGCAGCACGCTGCCCGGCGGCAGCTGCAGCTGCAGCGCCGCGGGTTCGTGGCTGGCCAGCAGCGCCAGGCCCGGCGGGGCCCCGGTGGCATCGGGCGGCGGCGCGTCGGGCGCGGCCTGCACGCTGTGCAGCGCCCACTCCAGCCGCGCCACATCGGGCAGGTAGGGCTCTTCGGCCAGCGTCGGCACCTGGGCGATGAAACCAGCCAGCGCTTCGCCCCACAGAGCCAGGTCACCGGCCTCGGGTGGGTGGTGGCGCCAGAAGTCGCGTGCCAGCAGCGCGAAGCTCTCATGGCCCAAGAGCTGCTGCACGGTGGGGTAGGCGGCGGCCAGCGCTTTTTCCGCCACGGCGGCGGCATGGGCGCGGTAAGCCGCCAGGCCGCGCGCCACGCTGGGCCCGCCCGTGGGCGCACGCAGCCAGCCCGCCACCACACCGGGGCGGGCGTCCCCGAGCAGGGCGCGCAGCAGCATCTGCTGGCGCAAGGCTTCCTTGTCGTGCGGGGCCATGGCGGGCGACAGGTTCAGGCGGTGGGTTCAGGCGGCATGCAGCGCGCCGGGCGCCCATGCCGCCGCGCCGGCCACCTCGGCCCATACCGCGTCGGCCGCAGCCGCTTCGGCCAGCAGCACGGGCAGTTCGGGCAGGTCGGTGTCCCACTCCACCAGCGTGGGCCGCCAGCCCAGGCGGCGCAGGGCGTGGCGGTAGACCTGCCACACCGGGGCGTGCACGCGGCTGCCATGGTCGTCGATGACCACATCGCTCGCCACGTGGTAACCGGCGAGGTGGATCTCGCCCACGATGCCGGGCGTGATCGTGTCCACCCAGCGGCAGGCGGCCGCCGCGGCCGCGGCCTCGTCGGCGCCTTCGTTGAGCGCGTTGACGACGAGGTTGTTCACGTCGAGCAGCAGGCCGCAGCCGGTGCGGCGTGCCAGCTCGTTGAAAAAGGCCGGCTCGGCCAGGGTGTTGTCGGCCCAGTGCACATAGGCCGAGAGGTTCTCGAGCAGCAATGGCCGGCGCAGCGCGTCTTGCGCCTGCTGCACATTGGCCGCCAGGATGGTGAGCGCCGCCTCGTTGAAGGCAATCGGCAGCAGGTCGTTGCCGTGCACCAGCGGCCCGCCGGCGCTGCGCGGCGCGCGGGCGAAGCAGGCGTGTTCGCTCACCAGCACGGGCTCGAAACGTTGCACCAGCGCCGCCAGGCGGCGCAGGTGCTCCATGTCGAGGCCCGCGGCCGAGCCCAGGCCGAGGCCCACGCCGTGCACGCTCAGCGGCCACTGCGCGCGGGCCGACTCCAGCACGGCCAGCGCCGCGCCACCGGCGCCGAAGTAGTTCTCGGCATGCACCTCCACGAAACCCAGCGGCGGCGGGGCGCCGAGCAAGGCCTGCGCGTGCGGTTGGCGCAGGCCGATGCCGCTGCGGGCGGGCGGGTGCATGCCGGGGCTCTTTCGCCGCGCGTGCTTACTTCTTGGCCTTGGCCTTGGCTTCTTCGGCCGTCATGCCCTTCATGTCCTTGCAGGTGCCCTTGGCGACGTACTTCCACTCGCCCGGGTCGTTGTCGACCTTGCTCTGGCCCGCGCACGAATGCGTGCCGGCGAGGTTGGCGCAGTCGTTCTGACCGGCCTTGGCGATGCCGTAGCACTTCTCTTTGCCCTGGGCGGCCGCTTGGCCCACCAGACCGAGCGCAAGGGCCGAAGCGAGGGCGGAAGAGACGATGAGACGTTGGTTCATGGGAAAACTCTCCAGGTTGAAAAAGCAGCCATGGCCGAAGGCGACGGCCTTGCTTGGGTCGGCCGCCGGCCGAGTTCATTACAGCGCAGGCTGGGCCGGCGTGCAGCGGCTTGTCGCACTGCAGTGCGCCCGTGCGCTCAGCTCACCGTGCCACCGGCTACACGCAGGTCTTGGGTGTGTGTCAGGGCGGCCAGCAGCGCCAGGCGCACCCCTTCGGTCTGCAGCGCCAGCGGCAGGCTGGGCTGGCCGCTGCTGCGCGCCGCCTGCTCGGGCAGCAGCGGCACGTGCATGAAACCGCCCCGCACGCCCGGGTGCTGCTGCAGGGTGTGCATGAGGCCGTAGAACACATGGTTGCAGACAAAGGTGCCAGCGGTCTGCGACACCGCAGCCGGCACCCCCGCCGCGCGCAGCGCCGCCACCATGGCCTTGATGGGCAGCGTGCTGAAGTAGGCCGCCGGGCCGCCGGGCACCACGGGCTGGTCGACGGGCTGGGCGCCGGCGTTGTCGGCGATGCGCGCGTCGTCGACGTTGATGGCCACGCGCTCGGGCGTGAGCTCACAACGCCCGCCCGCCTGGCCCAGCGCCAGCACGAGCAGCGGCTGGTGCTGCCGCAGCGCCGCCTCCAGGGCCTGCAGCGCCGCGCCGAACACACAGGGCAGCACCACGGCCACCACGCGCGCCTGCTGCCCGTCGGCCTTCAGCACCTGGCCGTGCAGCGCCTGCGCGATCTGCGCCGAAGGGTTGAGGGCTTCGCCGCCGAAAGGCTCAAAGCCGGTGAGCAGGACGGTCGGTGTTTTCATGCCGGGCAGTGTGCCAGCGCGCCTAGACTTGCAACGCATCCCCCCGCACGGAGCCTCTTCTGCATGGCCGGCATCTTCATCAGCTACCGCCGCGACGACGACCGCTATGCCGCCGGCCGCCTGGCCGACGAACTGGCCAGCCAGTTCGGGCCCGAGAACCTGTTCCGCGACATCGAGAGCATCGCGCCAGGGCAAGATTTCGAGGTGGCGCTGAACACCGCGCTGGCCTCTTGCGCGGTGATGCTGGTGGTCATCGGCCCGCGCTGGCTGGACATCACCGACGCCCAGGGCCGGCGCCGGCTCGAACAGGACGGCGACTGGGTGCGCGCCGAAGTGGCCACCGCGCTGCAGCGCGGCATCCCCGTGATCCCGGTGCTGCTGCAGGGCACGGTCTTGCCGCGGGCCGAGCAGTTGCCGGCCGACCTGCAGGCCTTGCCAAAACGACGCTTCCTGGAGCTGGCCGACACACGCTGGCCGCGTGACATGGAAGAGATCGTCGGCGCCCTGCTCAAGGTGCCGGGCCTGAAAAAACAAGCCGCCCAGCCGCCAGCGCCCAAGGCCCCGGCGAAGCCCGTGTCCCAGAAGAAGGCCAGCCCCGCGCGCACGCCTGCTGTCAGGGCTGCGGCTGCTCTCGAACCGGCCGCAACTGCTGCTGCGCCAGCCTCCAACAGCGGCACTCGCTGGGGCGCCGCACTGTCGGCGCTGGGTGTCGTGACCGTGCTCGTGGTGTTGAACTGGGACGATCTGCACAAGCTCTTCGTGGCGGCGCCCGAGCCGCCGCCCTTCAAAACGACGGGGCTGGTGCTGGTGCCGGGCACCCTGAAACCGGCTGCGCCCGCTGCCAGCAGTGCCAGCGCTGCCGCCGGCACGCGCGCCCCGCTTGTCGGCGTGAGCCTGGGCAAACCCATCGAGGGCATGAAGGTGGCGCCACTGCCCAAAAGCACGGCCATGGGCATCGCCGGGAGCTGGACCTGGCGTCGAGGTTCCAGTGCTCCGTACACCGTTGTGCTGCGCCAGTTGGGTGAGGTGGGCGAGCGCATCGAAGGCGAGGTCCTGCAGGACGGCCGTGCCGCAGGCGTGATCACGGGCGCCTACAACGGGCACCGCGCCGACCTGAACCTGCGCCTGGACCGCGGGCCGGGCGCCGAGCTGTACACCCAATGCCAGCTGCTGCGCTACGACGCGGCCCCGGTGCTGGGCGGCAACTGCCAGTGGCCCGGGAAAGACGAGCACACCGAATGGCAGCGTGCCGTGCGCTGAGGCCAGCGCACAGGGCGCCGATCACGCCGCCTCGCCACAGCCCCCGCCGCCCGGCGTCTCCACCACGAACACATCGCCCGGCGCCATCTCGGCGCTGCCGATGTGGCCCAGCACCTCCACGCGCCCATCGGCACGTTCGATGCGGTTGACGCCCAAGGCACCCGGCTGCCCGCCGCCGATGCCGAAAGCCGGCACGGTGCGGCCGTTGCTCAGGATGCTGGCCGTCATGGCCTCCAGGAAACGCACGCGGCGCACGCCGCCGTCGCCGCCTTTCCAGCGGCCCGCGCCGCCGCTGCCGCTGCGCAGCGCATAGCTTTCCAGCCGCACGGGGAAGCGGAACTCCAGCACCTCGGGGTCGGTGAGGCGCGAGTTGGTCATGTGCGTCTGCACGACGCTGGTGCCCGCGAAGCCGCCCGTGATGTGGCCGGCCGCATCCAGCGTGTAGCCCGCGCCGCTGCCGCCACTGATGGTTTCGTAGTACTGGTGGCGCGCGTTGCCGAAGGTGAAGTTGTTCATCGTGCACTGGCCCGCCGCCATCACGCCCAAGGCGCCGTAAAGCGCGTTGGTGACGCAGGTGCTGGTCTCGACGTTGCCCGCCACCACCGCCGCCGGCGGCCGCGGGTTGAGCATGCAGCCCTCGGGCACGGTGACGCGCAGCGGCTTCAGGCAGCCGGCGTTGAGCGGGATGTCGTCGTCCACCAGCGTGCGGAAGACGTAGAGCACCGCGGCCATCGTCACCGCCTTGGGGGCGTTGAAGTTGTTGGGCAGCTGCGCGCTGGTGCCGGTGAAATCGATGCTGGCTTCGCGTGCGGCGGCGTCCACGGTCACCTTCACGGCGATCTGCGCGCCGTTGTCCAGTGGCAGCGTGTACTGGCCATCTTTCAACGCGGTGATGACGCGGCGCACGCTCTCTTCGGCGTTGTCCTGCACGTGCTGCATGTAGGCCGCCACGGTGCCGCGGCCGAACTGCGCCACCATGGCCGCGAGCTCTTCCACGCCCTTCTGGTTGGCGGCGATCTGTGCGCGCAGGTCGGCGATGGTCTGCTCGGGGTTGCGCGCCGGGTAGGGGCCTGAAGACAGCGCTGCGCGCAGCTCGGCCTCGCGCAGCACGCCGCCGCGCACGAGCAGGAAGTTGTCGAGCAGCACGCCCTCTTCGGCGATGGTCTGGCTGAAGGGCGGCATGCTGCCGGGCGTGATGCCACCGATGTCGGCGTGGTGGCCGCGGCTGGCCACGTAGAACGACGGGGCGGCGTCGGCGTCACCGTCCAGGTAGACCGGCGTGACGACGGTGACGTCGGGCAAGTGCGTGCCGCCGTGGTACGGATCGTTCAGCACATACACATCACCGCGCTGCATGGCCGGGTTGCGCGCGATCACGGTCTTGATGCTCTCGCTCATGGACCCGAGGTGCACCGGCATGTGCGGCGCGTTGGCGATGAGTTCGCCGGCAGCGCTGAAGAGCGCGCAGCTGAAATCGAGCCGCTCCTTGATGTTCACGCTGTAGGCCGTGTTTTGCAGCCGCAGGCCCATCTGCTCGGCGATGTTCATGAAGAGGTTGTTGAAGACCTCCAGCATCACCGGGTCGGCCTCGGTGCCGATGGCGTGCTGCGTGGCGCGAGCCTGCACGCGTTGCAGCTCCAGCGTGCCGGCGGGCCTGAGCACCGCCTGCCAGCCGGGCTCGACCACCGTGGTGGCGTTCTTCTCGGCCACGATGGCGGGGCCGGCCAGCGTGGCGCCGGGCTGCAGGCTCTCGCGCACGTGCAGGGCAGCCGCGTGCCACTGGCCGCCGCTGTAGAGGCGCACGGTGGCAGCAGGCGCGGGCGTGTGCGCCGGCGCGGCGGCCGCGGCATCGGCGGGGGTGTCGCGCCGTTCACCCTCGCCCACGGCTTCCACCGACGCGGCTTCGATGACGAGCGCACGGCCCGGCATCAGGAAAGCGAAACGCTGTCGGTACGCGGCCTCGAATGCCGCCGTGAGCGCCGCGATGGCATCGGGGCCGCTGGCCAGCGGCACGACCAGCGCGGTGTCGGTACCCTGGTAACGCAGGTGCACCTTGCGGCGCAGTTGCACCGCCGCGCGCGGCACGCCTTGCGCCACCAGCTCTTCAGCGGCCGTCTCGGCCAGGGCTTGCAGGCGCACTTCGGCCTCGGCCAGGCCGGCCGCCTGCAGCGGCTGCTCGATGGACGCCTCGCGCATCGCGATCTGGTCGGCCAGGCCCATGCCATAAGCGCTGAGCACACCGGCCAGCGGGTGCACGAACACACGTTGCATGCCCAAGGCATCGGCCACCAGGCAGGCGTGCTGGCCGCCGGCGCCACCGAAACACTGCAGCGTGTACTGCGTGACGTCGTAGCCCCGCGCCACGCTGATGCGCTTGATGGCGTTGGCCATGTTCTGCACCGCGATCTGCAGGAAACCTTCGGCCAGGTTCTCGGGCGTGGTGGCCCGGCCCGTGGCCTGCTGCACCTGCGCAGCCAGGGTACCGAACTTCTGCGCCACGCCTTCGGCGTCCAGCGCCTCGTCGGCCTTGGGGCCGAAGACCTTGGGGAACCACGCCGGCTGGATCTTGCCCAGCAGCACGTTGGCGTCCGTCGTGGCCAGCGGGCCGCCGCGGCGGTAGCTGGCCGGGCCGGGGTTGGCGCCCGCGCTCTGCGGGCCCACGCGCAGCCGCGCGCCGTCGAACTGCAGCAGGCTGCCACCACCGGCGGCCACGGTGTGGATGCTCATCATCGGCGCGCGCATGCGCACACCGGCCACCTGCGTTTCAAACGCACGCTCGAACTCGCCGGCGTAATGGCTCACGTCGGTGCTGGTGCCGCCCATGTCGAAGCCGATGACCTTGTGGTGCCCGGCCGCCGTGGCCGTGCGCACCATGCCGACGATGCCGCCGGCCGGGCCGCTCAAGATGGCGTCTTTGCCCTGGAAACGCTGCGCCTCTGTCAGGCCGCCGCTGCTCTGCATGAAGAAGAGCCGCACGCCGGGCATCTGCGCGGCCACCTGCTCCACGTAGCGGCGCAGGATGGGGCTGAGGTAGGCGTCCACCACCGTGGTGTCGCCGCGCGAGACCAGCTTCATCAGCGGGCTGACCTCGTGGCTGGCGCTCACCTGCGTGAAGCCGAGTTCACGCGCGATGCGGGCCGCGGCCTGTTCGTGTGCGGTGTGGCGGTAGCCGTGCATGAACACCACGGCCACCGCGCGGATGCCGGCGTCGAAGGCGGCCCACAGGCGCTCACGCAGGTGGGCTTCGTCCAGCGGCTGCAGCACGGTGCCGTCCACGGCCACGCGCTCCTGCGCTTCGATCACACGCTCGTACAGCAGCTCGGGCAGCTGGATGTGGCGCTCAAACAGCTTGGGTCGCGCCTGGTAGGCGATGCGCAGCGCGTCACGGAAACCGCGTGTGGTGACGAGCAGCGTGCGTTCGCCCTGGCGTTCCAGCAGCGCGTTGGTGGCCACCGTGGTGCCCATCTTCACGCAGTCCACCAAATCGGCGGTGATGGGCGCACCCGCCGGCAGCTGCAACAGGCGGCGGATGCCTTCCACCGCCGCATCGCGGTACTGCTCGGGGTTCTCGCTCAGCAGCTTCAGCGTGTGCAACGCGCCATCGGGCGCGCGGCCCACCACGTCGGTGAAGGTGCCGCCACGGTCGATCCAGAACTGCCAGCGGGGGTCTTGTTGAGCGTTCACAGGCGATCTCCGGTTGGATCAAAGTGAAGTAGCGGCGCGCGCCGCCTGGTCGTACATGCCCGACATCGTGCGCAGCAGGCGGGCCAGCTCGCCGATGTCGGCATTGCGTTCGGTATCCAGGTTCTGCACCAGGCAGTTCTCGCGCACCGCGCGGTACTGCTGCACCAGGGCCTCGCCTGCGGGCGTGGGGCTGTAGAAGACCTCCTTGCCCTGCTTCTCGGCCTGCGCCAGGCCTGCAGCCACCAGCTTCTTCAGGCCATAGGCCACCACGTGGGTGTCTTCGTAGTTCAGCACGAAGCAGATGTCGGCCAGCTTCTTCTGCCGCGCACGGTGGCACAGGTGGTGCAGCAGCAGCACGTCGGTGAACCCGAGCTCGGCGCCGCCGGCCGCGGCCATGCAGCGCACGCACCAGCGCGAAAACGCATGCCAGGCGACGATGAGGCCGAACTCGAATTCCGAGAGCTCCAGCGCCTGGGGCGAGACCAGGTGCGATGACGAGACGATGCCGGCCGCACGGGGGGCGTCTGCACGCGCCGCTGCCGGACGCGGTGCCCGCACACCCGGCGTGCGCCGGGGCTTCTGGGCCGCCTCAGCGTCCGGGGTGGCGGCCGGAACCGCATCAGATCGCGCCATCGTTGTCACAACCTTGAGGTTTTATCGATGATTTACTGTAATCGCAGCGGCGACCTGCGGACCGGCGGGTGAACCCGGGCCCCAGGCGGCCGGCCAGGTGCCCCGAAGTGCCACCCCAAAACAGTGCTTATTTCTGATTCAGATCCGTGAGCGCCGCCTAAGCTGTGACGACCAGAAAGGGCTGTGGCCTAACGCCACCGCACCTCTGAACAACCGCAACCGGTGCACGCCGTGTCCGACCTCTCGCAGCCGCCTCTGTCGACCCTGAACTTCGAGTTCAGCCCCTTCGCGTGGCCCACGCCCGCCTTGGCGGCCTACCCTGCGCCCACGCTGCCGCTGGCCGCGCCGCCCTGTGTGCTGGAAGGTCTGAACGGCAAGCTCATCGAGGGCTACCTGAGCCTCTTCGACCTGGAGCGTGGCGTGCTGCAGCTGCGCATGCCCGGCCAGCGCAAGCCGCTGCCGCTGCGGCTGGACCAGTTCCGCCGCCTGCAGCTGCTCGACCTGCTGGCCCCGGCCGACCTTGGCGCCGTGGCCGACGAGCTGCCACGCCTGCCCTTCACGCTGCAGATGAAGGGCCGCGGGCCCTGGAGCGGCACCACCATCGGCCAGCACGAAGACGAGGCCGGCCTCTTTCTTTTTGAGCCCGTGGGCAACACCGGCCAGGTGCGGCGCTGGTTCGTGCCGCGTTCGGCCTTCGACAGCGCCGAGGTCGGCCTGCGCGTCGGCGAGGCGCTGGTGGAACAGCACTCGGCCACGCCCGACCAGATCCGCGAGGCGCTGGCCGAGCAAGACAGCCTGCGCGGCCGCAAGCTCGGCGACATGCTCGTGGTGCGCCAGATCATCACGCACGAAGAACTTGCCGCGGCGGTGGAAGCGCAGGCCCGCATGCCCATGGTGCGCATCGGCGAAGCGCTCACCGCGCTGGGTTTCATCACCCAGGCGCAACTCGACGAAGCCCTGGTGCTGCAGCGCGACGACCGCACAGTGCCACTGGGCGAGTTGCTCGTGCGCCGAGGCATGGTCACACGCGCCGACCTGCAGACCGCGCTGGCCCGCAAGATGGGCTACCCGCTGGTGGACGTGCTGCAGTTCCCGGCCGATGCCGAGGCCGTGGCGCGGGTGCCCTACCCCATGGCCGTGCGCCTGCTGGCCATGCCGCTGATGATGCGCGCCGGTCGCCTGGTGGTGGCCATGGAAGACCCCAGCGACCGCAAACGCATCGACGAGCTCGAGTTCGCCGCGCAGTGCAAGCTGGTGCCGGTGCTTTCACGCGCGGGCGTGCTGCTGGGCGCCATCGACCGCGCCTACGAAAAGGTGGGCGCGGCGGAGTTTTCGCCCAACCGCTACTACGACCCCGACAAGCCCATCGAATTCGACAGCGGCGACGCCAGCAAGCTGCTGGCCTCGATGGAGCGGGTGGAAGCGCCGCAGGAAGAAAACGACGAAAAGGCGCTGGAGCAGAGCGACAACACGCTGGTGCGGCTGATCAACCAGATGATCCTGGAAGCACACACGCAGGGGGTCTCCGACATCCACGTGGAGTGCGCGCCGGGCAAGGAAAAGGTGCGCATCCGCTTCCGCAAGGACGGCATGCTGCGCAACTACCTGGAGCTGCCGCACACCTACCGCAGCGCGCTGCTGGCGCGGCTGAAGATCATGTGCGACCTCGACATCAGCGAGCGCCGCAAGCCGCAAGACGGCAAGATCAATTTCTCGAAGTTCGCGCAGGGCGTGAAGCTCGAGCTGCGCGTAGCCACCATCCCCACGCAGAACAACCTCGAAGACGCAGTACTGCGCCTGCTCACCAGCACCAAGCCGCTGCCGCTGGAAGCGCTGGGCCTGACGCCGCTGAACCTGCAGCGCCTGCAGGCGGCCTCGCGCCGGCCCTACGGCATGTTGCTGTGCGTGGGCCCCACGGGCAGCGGCAAGACGACCACGCTGCACTCGGTGCTGGCCGCCATCAACACGCCGGAACGCAAGATCTGGACGGCCGAAGACCCGGTGGAAATCACCCAGGCCGGCTTGCGCCAGGTGCAGGTGAACCCGCGCATCGAATGGACCTTCGCGAAGGCGCTGCGCGCCTTCCTGCGCGCCGACCCCGACGTGATCATGGTCGGCGAGATCCGCGACGGTGAAACCGCGCAGGTGGCCATCGAAGCCAGCCTGACGGGCCACCTGGTGATGAGCACGCTGCACACCAACAGCGCGCCCGAGACCGTGACGCGCCTGCTCGACATGGGCATGGACCCCTTCAACTTCGCCGACGCCCTGCTGGGCGTGCTGGCACAACGCCTGGTGCGCCGGCTGTGCCAACACTGCAGCACCAGCCGCCCGGCCACCAGCGAAGAAGAAGAAGAGCTGCTGCACGACTACCTGCACGCCTTCGGCGCGATGGAGCCACGCCCGCTGGCCGAGGACGTGCTGGCCGACTGGCGCCAGCGCTTCGGCACCCAGGGCAAGCTGATGCACTGCCAGGCTGCCGGCTGCGAGAAGTGCGGCGGCACCGGCTTCCGCGGCCGCGCTGCGCTGCACGAGCTGATGATGGTCAGCCGGCCCCTGCGCAGCATGATCCAGGGCGGCCAGCGCGCCGACGACCTGCAGCGCCAGGCGCTGAGCGAAGGCATGCGCACGCTGCGCCAGGACGGCATCGAGAAGGTGCTGGCCGGCGTGACGGTTATCGAGGAAGTGCGCGCCAACTCTTGAGCAAGGGTGCCGGCAGTGGCTCAAGATTTCCGAGCCCAGGCCGAAAAGAAATTCGCAGCCAGCGATTTCATGGCTGCCACCCCCCGCAGCCCGGAGACTTTCATGCGTTACAAACACGGTTTGGCCCTCGCCAGCCTGACCCTGCTGGCCGCCGCCAGCCAACAAGCCATCGCCTCAGGGCCGGACTTCCGCGTCAGCGGCTTCGGCACCGCCGGGGTCGTGCAGATCGACCAGCCGGGCCTGGAATTCCGCCAGGTCGGCCAGACCAGCGGCGCCGGCGAGTCGGCCTCGTTCAAGCCCGACAGCCGCCTGGGCGTGCAGCTCGACAGCAGCTTCAACCCGACCTTCTCGGCCACGCTGCAGCTGCTGGCCAAGCACAGCGGCCAAGGTGACGACCAGCCGCGTGTCGAATGGGCCTTCGGCAAGGCCAAGCTGGGAGGCGGCTTCACGGTGCGCGCCGGCCGCATCGGCGCGCCTTACTTCGCCGTCTCCGACTTCCGCGAAGTCGGCTACGCCAACACCTGGCTGCGCACGCCTTCCGACGTCTACGGCCAGGTCTTCTTCCGCAGCTTCGACGGCGCCGACCTGCTGTACGCCGGCGACGTGGCCGGCGTTCCCGTGACCGCGCAACTGCTGCTGGGCAAAACCACGCTCGCCTACGAACGCACCGACATCGACTTCAAGAACCAGGTCGGCGTGAACCTCACCGCCGAGCTGGCCGACGGCGTCACCCTGCGCCTGGGCCACATCAACGGCAAGCTCACGGTGCAGAGCACCACGATGAAGCAGCTGGTGGGCGTGCTCGCCGCCACGCCCTTCGCCAGCGTGGGCCAGCAGATCGACTGCACCGGCCGCAAGGCCAGCTTCACCGGCGTCGGCCTGAGCCTGGAGAAGGGCAACTGGGTCGGCTCCACCGAGTACACCCAGCGCAAGACCGCCTGCTACGTGCCCGACACCACCGGCTGGCACGTGATGGCCGGCTACCGTTTCGGCAGCTTCACGCCCTACGTCATGGTGTCCGAGCTGCGCATGAACGACAGCAACGTCGTCAACAACATCCCCCGCAACGTCAACGTGCAGCTGACCACGCTGGCCCTCACCGTCGATGGGCTGCTGAACGGCGTGAACACCAACCAGGCCACGCAGGCCGTGGGTGTGCGCTGGGACGCCTGGCGCAACGTGGCCGTGAAGGCGCAGTACGAGCGTGTGGACACCAAGGGTGGCTATGGCCTGTTCCGCAACGTCGGCGGCCCCCGCCCCACCGACCCGGTGAACGTGCTGTCGCTGGCCGTGGACTTCATCTTCTGAAGACGGAGCACGCGCCATGAACTTCCGCATCTTCTGTGCCGCCGCCGCCTTCGCCTTCAGCGGGCTGGCCAGCGCCAACGACATCGTCGTCATCGGTCACCCCAGCGCCGCGGCCTTGAGCAAGGACCAGGTGTCCGACCTCTTCCTCGGCAAGAGCCAGGCGTTCACGCCGCTGGACCTGAGCGACAGCTCGCCGCTGTACGCGGCCTTCTACCGCAAGGCCACGGGCCGCGAAGTGGCCCAGGTCAAGTCGACCTGGTCGCGCGTGGTCTTCACCGGCAAGGGCCAGCCACCCAAGCAGCTGGCCGACGCCGCCGCGGTGAAAAAAGCCGTGGCCGCCGACCCCAAGGCCGTGGGCTACATCGACAAATCGGCCGTCGACGGCAGCGTCAAGGTGTTGCTCGCCCTCGACTGAGGCACGCATCCGAGCAGGCAGGAACCAAGGTAAGCCATGAACTTCCGCAACAAGATCTGGATGCTGCCGCTCGCAGCGGCCGGCGTTTTTCTCGTGGGCATCGCGGTGAGTTTCATCGTCGGCGCCCGCACCTCGGGGGCCTTGAGCCAGCTGGGCGGCATCGACACCCCCGCGCGCGAACAGGTGCAGCGTCTGGACCGTGGCGTGGAAGCCTTCCGCCTGCTGCTGCAATCGGCCGTGGTCGAGGGCGATGAGGACAAGCTCAAGGAGGTGCAGGCCGAGGTCGAGAAGACCCGCGCCGTCATCACCAAGCTCGCCGCCATCCCGAGCAAGCAGCCGATGGCCGACGAACTGGGCCAGGCCTTCGAGGCCTACCAGGGCGCCGCGCTCGGCGCCACGCGCGCCATGCTCGGCAAGGGTGAGCTCGGTGATTCCGTCAAGCGCATGCAAGAGACGCAAGCCGCGATGGAAAAGCTGCTGAGCAGCACGCTGGAGAACACGGCCACGGCCACGGCCGCCTCGCAAGCAGCAGCGGAAGCCGGCATCCGCCAGGCGCAGTGGGTCACGCTGGCCACCGGGTTGGTGGTGCTGGCCGTGCTGGGCGTGGCTTCGTGGTTGATCGTCAACTCGGTCTGGCGCGACCTGGGTGAAGAACCCAGCCGGCTGAAGGCCGCCGTGCAGGCCATCGCCGGTGGCGACCTGCAGGTGCAACTGCGCCACCACGCAGGCGACCAGACCTCGCTCAACGCCACGCTGCTGCAGATGGCGGGCAGCCTCAGCCAGACCGTGGGCACCATCCGCCTGGCGGCCGATTCGATCGCCACCTCGGCCAGCGAAATCGCCGCCGGCAGCCAGGACTTGAGCAGCCGCACCGAGCTCACCGCCTCCAACCTGCAATCCACCGCCAGCTCGGTGGTGCAGCTCAACGACAGCGTGCGCCTGAGCGCCGAATCGGCCCAGCAGGCCAACGGCCTGGCCGGCAACGCCGCCGAAGCGGCGCGCCGTGGCGGCGACATCGTGCAGCAGGTGGTCACGAGCATGAGCGAGATCGACGCCGCGTCGCGCCGCATCAACGAGATCATCGGCACCATCGACGGCATCGCCTTCCAGACCAACATCCTGGCGCTGAACGCCG
>LJHW01000018.1 GCA_001295865.1 beta proteobacterium AAP65 | reverse complement strand
GGGGGGGGGGGTAGATGGGCGGGGGAGGGGCCCTCGGGCGCCGGCCATGCCCGCGCCGTCCTGTCCGACAACGCACAGACACAGGGGGTGCAGCCCTGAATATGCTGCGTCAGCGATCCCGCTGTTCGCCGCGTACCGATTCGACCGGATCCCGATGAGCCCGCTCCCATACCGCCGCGCCCTCGGGCTGGGCCTGGCCCTCGCCATCGGTTGCCTGCTGGGCCTGAGCTGCAGCAGCCTGCCCACCATCGCGCCTGACATCGCGCACCGGCCTGCGCGACCGCATCCACATGGAGACCTACATCCTCGACGACGACACCATCGGGCGCCAGTTCTTGCGACCGGGCCAGACAAGCATGCCGGTGGGATCGACGCGCGCGGCTGCAACCACGTGGGGCTTGATCCCTGCGATATCACCTCGGCTGGCCTGCTGGTCAAGTTCGGGCGCAAGCGACGGCAGCTTTGCGGCAAGCCAAACGCGTTGGCCTCGACGCTCTAGCGACCCAAGCCTGCCCGCAGGGCTGCTCCAAAGCAGCCCGACGCCGAGCCATCGCTTTTCCTGTTCGGCCTCTACGAAGCAGTCGCTGGTGACCTCACGAACCCGACCCTGAAGAGACCTCGCTGTTCTGATCTCGCTGCCCCGAAGCTGCCGGCCGCGTTGCGGAGACCGTTCAACGCTGATTGCAGCAAGTGGCTCAGATCGCAGGCAACCCGTCGAGTCTGAGCAACTCCAGCGCGCGAGTTGCTTGGTGGTACGAATCGCTGGTTTCGCGGGGCGAGCCGCGTCGTCCGAAGTGCTGTTCATGCCACGATGCGCGCGTGATGAACCCGCGTCGCTTGCTGCTGCTCTACATCGCCTTCGTGGCCGGCATCGCCCTGCTCAACAGCTTGGCCGCCTTGCAGGACTACCAGCGCGGCGGCGGCACGCGGGCCTGGGAACCGTTTCTGTGGGAGTTCAGCTCGGCCCTGTTCCTGGGCCCGCTGAATCTGGCTGTGGGCTGGGGGTTAGGTCGCTTGCGCGGCCGGGCTGTGGATCGCCAGCTGCTGCTGCTGGCGGCTGGCTTCTTGGCCTTCAGCCTGCTGCATGTGGCCGGCATGTTCGGCCTGCGCTTCGCGGTCTACGGTCTGGTCGGGGTCGACTACCGCCCCGGTCCTCTGGGCGAACTGCTGCGTTACGAGGGCGCCAAGGACCTGATCAGCTACGCGATTGCGCTGCTGGTCGGCCGCGGCTACTGGGCCTGGGAGGCGGCGCGTCAGCGAGAGCAGGAACTGGAGCGCCTGCGGGCCGAACTGGCCGAGGCGAGGCTGGCGCGATTGATCGAGCAGGTGCAACCGCACTTCCTCTTCAACGTGCTGAACTTGATTTCCTCGGTCATGTACGAGGATGTGGCGCGCGCCGACCGGCTGCTCTGCGAGCTGGCGAGCCTGTTGCGTCAGAGCCTGAGCGCACAGCAGGCAGGTGAGCACAGCCTGGCCGAGGAACTGGCTCTGGTGCGGCCCTTCCTGACCCTGATGCAGGCCCGCTTTGGAGAGCAGCGTCTGCGCGTGCACCTGGAGGCCGAGGATGCGGCCCTGCTCGTGCACATGCCGGCCCTGCTGCTGCTGGCGCCGGTGGAAAATGCGATCAAGCACGATGTGGCGACACACGGCGGGCCCGTGACGGTGCGCGTGCACGCGGCGCTGCGCGGGGGGCAGCTGCAGCTTGCCGTGGAGAACAGTGGCGTGCAGCAACCGGGTCTGCCCGACGGGGGTTTCGGCTTGGCGAATCTGCGTGAACGCCTGGTGGCCCGCTACGGTGAGGCGGCGTGTGTTCGTTTCGGCCCCTTCGATGGCGGGATGCGCCTGCAGATCCAGTTGCCTGCATGAGAGTGCTCGTGGTCGACGACGAACCCGCAGCATGCGCCAAGCTGCGCCGGTTGCTGAGCGCGCAGGCAGATGTCAGCGAGGTCGCCGAGGCGGCTGACGCGCCGGCCGCGCTGGCCTTGCTGGCGCGCCAGGGCTTCGAGCTGGCCATCCTCGACATCGAGATGCCAGGCGGCAGCGGTCTGCAGTTGGCGGCGCAGCTACCGACCGGCTGCCGCTGCGTGTTCTCCACTGCCTACGGCGAGCACGCACTGCAGGCCTTCGAGCTGGGTGCACTCGACTACCTGCTCAAGCCCTACACCGCCGAGCGCCTGGCCGCGACCCTGGAGCGCGTGCGTGCGATGTTGGCGCTGTCGGCTCCGGCGCCGCGCCTGCAGGCGGGCGACGGCGAGACTTGGGTGGACACGCGCGAGGGCCGGCAGCGCATCCGCCTGGCCGATGTGCAGTGGCTGGCGGCGGCAGACAACTACGTGGCCCTGCACCTGCCGCCGCTCAGTTTTCTGGAGCGGGGCAGCCTCAGCGCGCTGCTGGAGCGGCCTGCCTGGGCCGGCTTGTTCTTGCGCGTGCACCGATCGCATGCGGTGAATCCGGCGCATGTGATGCGGGTGGCGCCTTGCAGAGACGGGGAGGCTTTGTTGACGATGCGCGCTGGCCAGGCTTTGCGGGTGTCGCGTGGCTATCGGCAAGTTCTGTCTTCCTTGAAGCGATCTCAGGGCTCGGCGTGAGTGCCCGCCGGAGCAACGATCCCGGCACGCATCACCGCCAAGCGCCTCGCCCCAAGAACCGGCCCACTCACCCCAGCGCCATGGCGCGCAAGCCCACCTGCCGGCATCGTGCCGGGATGCAAAGCACCCACCGCCTCCCGCATCTGGATCTGCTCCGCGTCGCCGCCTTCGCCCTGCTCATTCCCTACCACGTCGGCATGTACTACGTGAGCTGGGACTGGCATGTGAAAAGCCCGGCCGCCAGCAGCGCGCTCGAACCCTTCATGCTGCTCAGCAGCCCCTGGCGGCTGGGCCTGCTCTTCTTCGTGGCTGGCGCCGCCTGCGCCACGCTCTACGCCAAACGCGGCCGCTGGGCGGGCTACGCGCGCGAGCGCTCCACCCGTTTGCTGCTGCCCCTGCTCTTCGGCATGGCCGTCATCGTCACGCCCCAGGCCTACTGCGAGTTGCTGACCCAGGCCCCCGACTTGCTGCCAGGCGATGGTGGCTACCTGGACTTCTGGGCGGCCTACCTGCAGGGCGGCCGGTACTGCCGTGGCAATGACTGCATGAGCGTGCCGACCTGGAATCACCTCTGGTTCCTGCCCTATCTGTGGGTCTACGCGCTGTTGCTGGCGCCGCTGCTGGTGCGGCTGCCGCAGCGGCAGCTGGCGTGGCCCGACTGGGCCTGGCTCCTCCTGCCGGCGCTGCCACTGATCGCCTTCCGCCTGGGTCTTTTCCCCCACTTTCCCAGTACACACGACCTCCTCGATGACGCCTACAACCACGCGCTCTACGGCTATCTGTTCGCACTGGGCTGGGCCAGCCGCGGGCCGCTGGCCGAGGGTCTCTGGGCGGCCACACGGCGCTGGCGCTGGCTCAGTCTGGCGCTGGCCCTGCTGGCCTGGGGTGTGCTCGTGGGCTACTTCAACGCCTATCGCGTCGAGACGCCACCCGAGGCCTTGCGCCAGCTCATGCGTACGCTCTGGGCCCTGCTCAGCTGGTGGGCGATCAGCACGGCCTGCGGCTGGGCCCAGCAACTGGCGCCGCGGGGAGAAGCACCCGCGCTGCGCTGGCTGAGCGGTGCCGTTTTCTGCCTGTACATCCTGCACCAGACGGTCATCGTGCTGCTGACACGGCTGCTGTTGCCGCTGAGCCTGCCCTGGGGTGTCGAGGCCCTGCTGCTGATCCTGCTGACGGCAGCGATTTGCCTGGGCGCCTACGCGCTGCTGCGCCACGTGCCTGGGCTGCGTGCCCTGCTGGGCATCTCGTCGCCAACGCGTGCCAGCCAAGAGCGGAGAGACGCGGGCTGGCACTGACCACGCGCAGTGCCTCGAAACTCGGGGTCTACCAAGCACCAAGCCGCAAGTCATGGCGACCGTCTACCTGATCATCTGGAGCGATTGGTCGCCCCAGCCCTGCAGCGGGCCGAGCGGGTTGCGTCGCAGGTCCATCTCGTTGATGGCAGTCATCGCCTTGCCCCTGAGTCTGAACGCCTGCGCCGAACTGCCGCCCCGACGATGGAGGCACAAGGCGTCCCGCCTATCGGTACGGTGTCGAACCATGACGGCCCCAGCACCATCGACGCCCAAGCTCGGGGGTTCGCGCGCGCACAGCCCCCCCGCCGGTCTTGCTCAGGCTTCCAAGGTCTCGTGGTGCGCCACCGCGCCCTGCTTCCAGTACGCGGCCGCCCGCACGGCCCGCGGGTCGAGGCCACGTTCGGCCACCAGCACCTGGCGCACGGCGGCCATGGCCGCGGCTTCGCCCGCACACCACGCATAGCCCGCGCCGGCAGGCACGGGCAGGCTGCGCAGCGCCGCCAGGGCTGCGGCGGTGTCGGCCGCCCAATGCAGCTGCAGCGCAGCCGCGGTGGGCAAGGGCCGGCGTTCGGCGGCCTCGGGCTCGATGAGCAGCACCGTCACCGCGGCGCCCGCTGGCAGCTCGGCAAGGCACCGGGCGATGGCCGGGCGCGCGCTGGCGTCGCCCACCAGCCACAGCCAGGGCAGGGCGGCGGCCAGCACCATCGAGCCACGCGGCCCGCCCACCACCACCGTCTGCCCCGGTGCAGCCTGTGCCGCCCAGGTGGCGGCGGGGCCGTGGCCGTGCAGCACAAAGTCGATGGTGAGCTCACGCGCGGCGGCGTCGAAGTGGCGCGGTGTGTAGTCGCGCATCACCGGGGGTGCGTCCACAGGCGTGCCGGCGGCCGGGGGCACGAAGAGCTTGACGTGGTCGTCGAAAGACAGGCTGACGAAGTCATCGAGATCGCTGCCGCCCAGCGTGATGCTGCGCACCGCAGGGCTGGGGCTGTGCACACGCCGCACGGTGAGCACGCGGCGCTTGAGTTCGTGGCGTACACGCTGCACAAAGGGCGAGCCGGCATCGCGCGCGGCGCCGGGACCTGAGACGGCCAGGGGGGCGGAGCTGGAGTTCAAGGGCGCTTCATTTGGTTGATAATGTCAACAATCTAGCTCGATTGGTTGACCAAGTCAACCAACCAGCCATGAAAACCGCAAAGATGCGCACCCTCGCCTCGGCCCACCCGCAAGCCCCCACCGCCGCACTGCAGCAGTTGATGGGGCTGTTCGGCGCCGTGAAGCAGGCCTTCCGCGAAGAACTGGCGGCCGATGGCGAGGCCAGCGGCTCGCCTGTGGCCTTGCGCCTGCTGCTGCTGTGCCAGCGCCAGCCCGGGCTCACGCAACAGGCGCTGGTGCAGGCTACCGGGCGCGACAAGGGCCAGGTGGCGCGCCTGGTCAAAGAGCTGCTCGACCAGGGCCTGCTGCTGCGCGAACCGCACCCCGACGACAAACGCAGCCACTGCCTGCGCCCCAGCGCCGCCGGGCTGCTGGCGTGCCGCCGTTTCGAGCAGGCCGAAGCGGCCGTGGCGGCGCGGCTCTTCGGCGACCTGCCCGCCGCCACGCTGCAGGCCATGGGCACCGAGCTGCAACGGCTGCAGGCCCGCCTGCGGGGCTGAGCGCGCGTGAGCGACACCCCCGCGCCCGGCTGGCGCTACACCGTCTCGGTGCGTGAACTCTGCGAGTTCACGGCCAAACACGGCGACCTCGACCGCCGCTTCACCCCCAGCGCCACCGCGCTGGAAGGGCTGCAGGGCCAGCAAACCGTGGCCGGCCGTCGCGGGGCCGACTACGAAACCGAAGTCGCGCTGCAGGCCGAAAACGGTGGCCTGCGCGTGCGCGGCCGCGCCGACGGCTACGACCCGCGCCGCCGCACGCTGGAAGAAGTGAAGACGCTGCGCGGCCGGCACGAAGACATCCCCGACAACCGCCGCCAGCTGCACTGGGCGCAGCTGCAGACCTACGGCGCGCTGTTCTGTCGCACGCGCGGCGTGGAAGAGCTGGCGCTGGCGCTCGTCTACTTCGACACCCTCACGCAGACCGAGACCGAGCTGCGCCAGGTGTATGGCGCGGCCGAACTGGAAGCGCTTTTCACGCAGCGCTGCGCCGCTTTTGCGGCCTGGGCCGAGCAGGAGGCGCTGCACCGCCAGGCGCGTGACGCCGCGCTGACCACGCTGCCTTTTCCACCCGGCGCCTGGCGGCCGGGCCAGCGCCTGCTGGCCGAAGCCGTGTACCGCCACACGGTGCGCGGGCAGGCGCTGCTGGCGCAGGCGCCCACGGGCATCGGCAAGACCATCGGCACGCTCTACCCGCTGCTGCGCGCGGTGCCGGGGCAGGGCGTGGACAAGGTGGCTTTCCTCACCTGCAAGGGCACCGGGCGTTTGACGGCGCTGGAAGCCCTGGGCAGCGTGCGCGAGGCCATGCCTCAGCAACCATTGCGGGTGCTGAGCCTGGTGGCGAAAGAGCAGGCCTGCGAGCACCCCGACAAGGCCTGCCACGGCCAGGCCTGCCCGCTGGCGCTGGGCTTCTACGACCGCCTGCCCGCTGCGCGCGCCGAGGCCGTGGCCGAGGGCTGGCTGGATGCCACCACGCAGCGCCGCGTGGCGCTGCGCCACGGCCTGTGCCCCTACTACCTGGGGCAGGAGCTGCTGCGCTGGGCCGATGTGCTGGTGGGCGACGTGCACCACCTCTTCGACCCCAACGGCCACGCCTGGGGCCTGACGCAGGCGCTGGGCTGGAAAGTGGCGGTGCTGGTGGACGAAGCGCACAACCTCGTGGAACGCACCCGCGCGATGTACAGCGTGGAGCTGCCGCTGGCGCTGCTGCAAGACACCGCCGCCACCGCCCCGGCCGCGCTGCGTGCGCCGCTGCGCCGGCTGGCCGCGGCCGCGCGCGAGTGGCTGGGCAGCGCCAGCACGCCCTACGAGGTGTGCCAAGAGCCGCCGGACGATTACGTCCAAGCGCTGCAACAGGCCACCGGCGCGCTGGCCGACCACTTCCAGCAGCTGCCGCTGGCCACCGGGCCGCTGCTGAACTTCCACTTCGAACTGCAGCGCCATGCACGGCTGCTGGAGACGCTGGGCCCGCACACGCTGCTGGCGCTGCAGAGCGCGGGTGAAGCCAGCCGAGAAGGCAGTGCCACCATCGCCCTGCACAACGTTGCGCCGGCGCCCTTCCTGCGTCCGCGTTTCGCGGCGCTGCACAGCAGCGTGCTCTTCTCCGCCACCATCGCGCCGCCGGCCTACGCACAGCGCCTGCTGGGCCTGCCTGAGAACACGGGCTGGCTCGACGTGCCGCCCGCCTTTCCGCCCGAGCACCTGCAGGTGCGGGTGGCCGCGGGCCTGTCCACGCGCTACGCCGACCGGCCGGCCTCGCTGCAGCGCCTGGTGGGCGTGCTGGCGCGGCAGTTCGACGCCCACCCCGGCAACTACCTGGCCTTCTTCAGCAGCTTCGACTACCTCGCGCAGGCCGCAGAACGCCTGGCCGCGTTGCGCCCCGACATCCCGCAGTGGCGGCAAGACCGCCGCATGGGCGCGGCCGCGCGCGAGGGTTTTCTCGCGCGCTTCGAGCCGCAGGGCCGCGGCATCGGTTTTGCGGTGCTGGGCGGTGTGTTCGCCGAGGGCGTCGACCTGCCCGGCCCGCTGCTCATCGGGGCCTTCATCGCCACGCTGGCGCTGCCGCCGGTCTCGCCCCAGCAAGACGCGATGCAGGCGCGGCTGCAGCAGCTGCTCGGCGTGGCCGAGGACGAAGAAGCCGTGGGCCCGCCCGAACTGGTACCGGCCATGCAGAAGGTGGTGCAGGCCGCCGGCCGCGTGCTGCGCACGCCCGAAGACCGCGGCTGGCTGTGGCTGCTGGACGAGCGCTACACGCGCCCCGAGGTGCTGGCGCTGCTGCCGCCGTGGTGGGGGCTGGACGCAGCGCGCGCCACGGCCGCTTGAGCAGCGCTGGCGCGCCGGCTCAGTGCGGCTCGCGTGTCAGGCGCTCGGCGAAAGAGATGCCGATGGCCGAGAGCACGAAGGCGAAGTGGATCACCGCGATGATGGCCACGATCTGCACGTTCTCCATCGTGAGGTCGCCGCTGAGGTAGGTTTTCAGCGCGTGCACGCCCGAGATCGAGATGATGGCGAAGGCCAGCTTGAGCTTGAGGTTGTAGGTGTTGACGTGGTCCAGCCAGTCGGGCTTTTTCATGTCCTTGTTGTCGAAGTGCCGGGTGGTCACGAACAGCGACACGCCCGCCAGCGCCACCACCCACACCAGCTGCGCCACCATGGTCATGTCGACCAGTTCCAGCACCTTGATGATGAGGTCGATCTTTTCGATGCTGCCCGTGAGCAGCGTGTTCATCAGCTTGTAGGTCTCGAACAGGAACTTGCCGAGGATGCCGAAGATGATGGCCACCAGCCCCACGTAGAAAAACAGCATGGTGAAACGCATGCCGTAAAGCAGCGAGCCGATGCTGGCCAGGAGTTTTTCCATGGTGGGGTGGGGGCAGGGGAACAGGAAGGCGCGCAGTATGGCGCGCGCCCATGACAGGCAGGCCCGCGAGGGCTGCTCAGCGGCCCGCGGCGTCGATCTTCTGCTTGTCGATGTAGCGCTCGAGGATGGCCATCGAGGCCAGCACGTCCTTGTCGGACATCAGCTCCTGCATCGCCAACTGCCCCAGCACCTGGAAGGCCGCCTGGATGGCCATGGGCCCGCCGGCCTGCATGGCCGCCTTCACCTGCGCCGGGCAGGTTTCGGCCAGCAGCTTGGTGAAGAGCTCGCCCGCGGCGCGCGAGGCGCTGTCGGTGGCGGCGGCGGGCACGCTGGAGATGGCGCGCATGTCGGGGTGCGCGGCCATCGCCACGAACATCCAGCGCGCGAGGTCCTTGCGGTCTTTGCCGGTGGCGCCTTCGGCGATGCAGGTCGACAAGGCCTGCACCTCGGCCTGCGCCCGCGCTGGCGGTGCAAGGCTCAGCAGCAGGCTGAGCGCCAGGCCCGCCAGCAGGCTTTGGGGCAGGCTGCGGGACAGGCGGGCGAGATGGCGTGGGTTCATCGGGGATGTCCGGTGGGGGTTGGGGGGCAGGGGAGATGGGCCAGGCTGTCAGAACCAGAGATCGGCGACACAGCGGCCATCGCGCGGCAGGTCGTCGAAGGTGTCGAGGCCGTCGAAGTGGTCGATGGGGATGCGCGCAATCGGCCTGGGTTCGGTCATGCGCAGGTTCACCGCGATGCGGCGGCGGCCATCGGCCTGCACCTGCTGCCCGCGCCAGAACGCCACGCAGCCGCACGCGGGGCAGAAATGGAACTCGACCGAGCCGCCGCGGATGTAGGCCTGCGTGGGGCCGCTGACGGTGATGCCCTCGCCCTCGTGGTCGTAGGCCCACAAGGTGCCGTAGCGGCGGCACACGGTGCAGTTGCAGGCGGTGGCGCCTTCGGGCAAGGCGGCGTGGTGCCAGGCCCAGCGCACACGTCCGCAATGACAGCTTCCTTCCAGCATTCAAGCCTCCTGTGGCAGCAGGTGTTTGGCGACGACCCGGTTCTCGTGCGCTTCGCCCTCGAAGCGGAACCAGGTGGGACCGAAGTCGGCGTAGCCGCGGACACCGTAGAAGCCCCGCGCGCGGTGGTTGTGCACCCAGAACGTGAGCCACAGCACCGTGGCCCCTTCTGCCGCCGCCTGGGCCTCGGCCTGCGCCAGCAGGGCCGTGCCGACGCCACGCGCGGTGAAGGGCTCTTGCACGTACAGGCGCAGCAGTTCGGCCTGTGCGCCGGGCGGGGCCAGCGGCTCGGTGGCGCCCAGCCTCAGGTGGGCAAATCCGATGAGGTGGCCTTCGCGTTCGGCCACGGTGATGCGGGTGTGCGGCGCGGCGATGTCGGCGGTGAAGACCTCGGCGCTGTAGCCGGCCAGCACCTCGCGCGCGATGGCCGGGCGTATGCCTTCGGTGGCGTAGGTGTCCAGGAAAACCTGCATCGCCAGCACCGAGAGGCAGAGCGCATCGTCGGGTGTCGCGGGGCGCAGGTGGAAAGGCGGGGCTGGCGCGGCCATGGCCCCAGTGTAGAACCCGCCTGAGCCGGTGGTGCGGCCCCTGCACCCCCGCACTAGCATGGCCGCCTGCGCCTCGCCGCGCCCCCACTGGAGCTCACATGCAGCTGTCACACCGCCCCCGCCGCACGACACGCCACACAGCCCTTGCCGCGCTGGCCGCCTGCACCCTGGCCACCGCGCTGCCCGCCGCCCACGCTGCCGGCGGCTGGGACGAAGCCGTGCAAGGCGACCTGGCCAACGCCGGCACCACGCCCACCGCCATCACGCTGGAGCTGGGCAGCAACCCCGTGCGCGGCACCACCGGCCGTGTGAACAGCGTCGTCGACCGCGACTACTTCAGCTTCACGCTGGCCGAAGGCCTGCAACTCGACACGCTCACGGTCGTGGGCGGCAGCTTCCTCGGCATCTCGGGCCTGAGCTTCATCGCGGTGCAGGCCGGGCCGCAGGTGACCGTCAACCCCACCGGCGGCAGCGCCACCGGCCTCTTGGGCTGGGTGCACTTCGGCGAAAACGACATCGGCACCGACATCCTGGGCCTGATGGGCATAGGTTTCGGCGCCAGCGGCTTTTCGTCGCCGCTGCCGGCAGGCACCTACAGCTTCTGGCTGCAGGACACCGGCACCGGCGTGGCCAGCTACCAACTCGATTTCGGCGTCAGCGCCGTGCCCGAACCCACGGCGGCCTGGCTGATACTGGGCGGCCTGGCGGGCCTGGCGGGTGTGGTGGGGGCGAAGCGCAACCGGCCCGCCACCCGCTGAAGCACGGCCTACAGTCCAGCAGCAGGAACTGCTGCTGACGCTCGGCCATCCCCAAGCTGCGCCAGCATGCGGCAGCGCTGGCGCAGCGCCCGCAAGGGGCGTGGTGCCGCCAGTTCCCTCATCAAGCTTGCGTGGACAGCACAGCAGCCCGCGCATAGCCTGCGCTGCTCATCCACGGGCAGGGGTTCGGCTTGGTCACCACCACTTTGTTGGGCCCGCGCGCCGCTGGCACCACACGGGCACCGTCATCGACAGCCGCGCGGGCCCTGTCGAGCGCATCGTTGATCGCGATGCTGCTCGTTCTCGGCGCTTTGCAGGGCTGCGGTCTGATCGCCATCAGCCATGCCGGGTATCTGGAACACCACCGCCTGCAGGCGGCCAACGGCAAGCTCGCCGTCGACCGCAGACCGCAGGCGCCCAGCGTGGCGCCGGCGTGCGCCACCATGGAGCCCGCAGGCTGCCCGCTCGAAACCGTGAGCTGGCAACTGCCGCCTGCGCGGCCCGCCTCGGCACCGCTGGGCGCCCCGCGCATCGACCCGCTGCAGGTCGCTGGCATTGGCGCGGCGCGCGGCAGCACCGATCTCGCCCCGGTGCTGCTGCCCATGGCCCACCTGTCCAACATCGTCTACCACCGGCACGAAACCGAGCCGGCAGACCGCACCGACCCCGAACGCGCTTGCGGCGCCGGCCGCGTGCCCCACCCGATGGGGCCGCGCTTGCTGGCCGTACCGGCCGTGGGCATGGCAAGCCCTGCAGCGCCCGGCGCCTCGCCGATGGCGACGACAGGCGCGCTCCACGGCGGCTGGCGGCGCTGGGGCGCGGCGAACACCCATTGCAACGCCGAAGCCGACACCGGCCTGTTCTACGACACCTACCTGCGCGTGCCCGGCGCCGACGAAGCGCCCAGCGCAGCGCTGCAGGTGGCCATCGTCTTTCGCGGCACCGAAAACGACCGCCACCAAGCCGGCTTTGACTGGACCGACAACTTCCTGAGTGCCTTCGGCATCACGCCGCGCCAGTACCTGCGCGCCATCGAGCGGCTGCAAGTCACCATGGCGGCGCTGGCCGAGCTGGAAAGTCAGCAGCAGGCCCAAGGCCGCGCGCTGCACATCTACGCTGCGGGCCATTCACTGGGCGGCGGCTTGGCGCAACAGGCGGCGTATCTGCACGGCAACATCCGTGCGGTGTACGCCTTCAACACGTCGGTGGTGACAAACTGGACACAGCTGCGCCTGTGGGACGGCGGCGTGCACATCAAGAACCACGATCCGGTGATCGTGCGCGTCGAGCAGGACGGCGAGTTCCTGGAGAACCTGCGCAACCCTGTTTCGTGGCTGCAACTGCCCCGCTTCCACCGGGTGGACCTGGTCTTCCACTTCACCAACCACGGTGCCGCACGCAACCACAGCATCGCCCGGCTCAGTTGCCACCTCGCCGCGCGAACGGCGTCGGCTTGGCCCACCACGCCAACCACCGCCGCAGCGGGCTCGGCAACCGCCCCACCCCGGCCGGCGCTGTTCGGCTCGCCGACCACCCTGCAGGCCATGGCCCGGGCGGTCCTGCAAGCACCGCGGCAAGGCAAGGCGGAAGTGGGCTGCGACGAGCCCATGAAGCGCGAAATCTGCGAGCGCAGCCCCTACCTGGGCATCGGTGACCTCGTGTGCACCGAAGACCGACCGCGCTCGGCGCCCCCTCAGTTGTCGGTGAAGTCAAAGCCGATCTGAAACGCCACCCAGCCGCGGCCGTTCTGCTTGTAGTTCGCGACCTTGTCGCCGCTGACGCGGTCTTGCCCGAAGAACAGGCCGATCTTGAAAGGCTTGACGCCCGGCGCCTTGCTGATGTCGTACATCCAGCCGAAGGCCACCGAATAGGCCATCAGCTCGGGCGTGCCGGTGACGGTGTTGGTGGTGGCGTCTCGCACCTCGCCCTTCACAGAACCGATGGTGGCCGCCACCGCGAAGGTGATGGCCGAGCCGGCCGCGCCCGAGCGGCGGCCCACGTAAGGCCCGATGGAGGCGCCCGAGCTGAAGCTCTTGTCGTGGCGGTAGTACTTGAAGGGCATGGTCAGCACGCCGTAGGTCCAGCCCAGGCGTGAAGCGCCGGCGGCGTTCAGCTGGCTGGCCCGAACCTGCTTCAGCTCCGGGCCGGTGGCCGAGCAGAAGTAGGGAATGGGCAAGCCGCCAAAGCTGGCCCGCTCTGCGCGCGCCACGCGCAAGAGCTTGTCGTCGCCCTCGTCGGTTTGCGACTGCACCACCAGGCGCTCACCACGCGAAAAGCCAAGGTCGTTGGGCTGGGGCTCGGCAACGACCTTGAAACAGTCGCCCACATACTGGCCCGGTGCACTGCGGGGCGTGCTGCGTTGCACCACGCACTTGCCATCCTTCACCGCGAGGTCGGGAATGGCGGTGCCGCAAGTGGGCTTGGGCGCCTTGTCGGGCACAAAACTGCAGGCGCCATCCTTCCAGGCCACGCCGTCGCCCACACACTGCGACGACAGCGTGATCTGGGCCATCTTGTCGTCATCGCGCACACAGGCTTTTGTGGCGTCGTCGTGTTTGTAGGGGCCGGCGCACTGGTCGGGCTTGAGCGCGCCGAGGTCGATGGTCTGGGCTTGCGCAGCGGGCACCCACACGGCGAAGGGTCCGCAGAGCAGCAGTGCTGCGGCACTGGCCGCTGCGGTGGGCCTGCGGGCAGGGCCTCGAAAAGCGTCTTTCATCGTCGCAACTCCTGAACTGAAAAGGCGGGCACCGGCGGCACCGACGCGCCAGCGCGAGCATCCGGCCGAGCGCCGGGCCGGGCATCGCCAAGCCTGCTGAGGTGCGCCGGGCTGTCCGCCCGGCTGTCCACACACTGTCCGCGGACACAGCCGGCGCACGCGCAACCCACGCCAAGTGCTTGATTCACAAGGCGGCGCCGCGCCACAACGCGCGGGCACGCCGGTTGCAATACCGAGGGTGTGGACAAGACCAACACCGCTCACCCCCCGCCCATCCGCGACACCGCGGCCCAAGACCGCGCCATCGCGCCCGCCCCCGCCTGGCGGCGCCGCGCCCCCTGGCTGCTGGCCGGCGCGGCCGTGCTGGCCGCGGCCGCCTGGGGCCTGCCGCGCCTGGCCGGCGCCTGGAGCAGCGGCCAGAGCTACAGCCAGGCGCGTCTGACCCTGGCCACCGTGGAGCGCGGCCCGCTGGTGCGCGACGTGGTCGGCGAAGGCAAGGTCGTGGCCGCCGTCAGCCCCACGCTGCACGCCGCCAATGCCGGCACCGTCACGCTGCTCGTGCAGGCCGGGGACACCGTCAAACAAGGCCAGCCGCTGCTGCGCATCGCCAGCCCCGAACTCGCCGCCCAACTTGCGCAGGAACGCAGCAATGCCGATGCACTGCAGAGCGAAGCGCTGCGCGCCCAGGCCGACGCGCGCCAGCAGCGCGCTCTGGCCCAGGGCAACCTGCAGACAGCCACCATCGCGCACCAGACGGCGCTGAACGAACTCAAGCGCCAGAGCCAGGCTTTCGAGGCCGGCGCCACGGCGCGCGCGCAGGTGGATCAGGCGCGTGATGCGGTGGAACGTGCGCAGGTGGCGCTGCAGCAGGCGCAAGCGCTGCTGGGCTTGCGTGACGACGCCTCTCGCTTCGAGCTGCAGGCCAAGCAGCAGGCCTGGGAACGCCAGCGCCTGCAGGTGCGAGATCTGGAACGCCAGCAGGCCGAGCTGGAAGTGCGCTCGCCCGTGGACGGCCAGGTGGGCCAGCTCTTCGTGGCCGACCGCATGGCCGTGGCCAAGGACGCGCGCCTGGTCTCGGTGATCGACCTCACGCAACTCGAAGTACAGATGCAGGTGGCCGAAGGTTTTGCGCGTGAGCTGCAGCCCGGCATGCCGGGCGAAATCGGCGGCAACGGCCAGCGCTGGGCCGCGCGGGTGAGCTCGGTGTCACCCGAGGTCGTGAACAACGAGGTGGCGGCGCGGCTGCGGTTTGACGGCGCGCTGCCGGGCCAGCTGCGCCAGAACCAGCGCCTGTCGGTGCGCGTGCTGCTCGACCAGCGCGAGCAGGTGCTCAAGCTCAACCGCGGCAGCTTCGTCGATGAAAACGGCGGCCGTTTCGTCTATGTGGTCAACGGCAACCGCGCCGAACGCCGCGCCGTGCGCCTGGGCGTGCAAAGCCTGGCGCAGGTGGAAGTGCTGGAAGGCCTGGCGCCGGGCGAGCGTGTGGTGATTTCGGGCGCCGATGCTTTCGGCACCGCCGCGCAGGTCAGCGTGGCGCCCTGAAGCGCGCCACCCCCTCTTTTCTTTTCCCAAGGACATGCCATGCTGAAGATGAACCAGCTCAACAAGGTCTACCGCACCGAGATGGTGGAGACCTACGCGCTGCGCAACTTCGATCTCGAAGTGAAAGCCGGCGAGTTCGTCGCCGTCACCGGGCCCTCGGGCTCGGGCAAGACCACCTTTCTCACCATCGCCGGTTTGCTGGAGGCCTTCAGCAGCGGGCGTTACGAGCTGGATGGCGTGGACGTCAGCGGCATGGGCGACGACGAACGTTCGCGCCTGCGCAACCAGAAGATCGGCTTCATCTTCCAGGCCTTCAACCTCATCCCCGACCTCAACGTCATCGACAACATCGAGGTGCCGCTGCGCTACCGCGGCCTCTCGGGCGCCGACCGCCGCCGCCAGGCCGCCGATGCACTGGCACGTGTGGGCCTCTCGGCGCGCGCGCGGCACTACCCGAACGAACTTTCGGGCGGGCAGCAGCAGCGTGTGGCCATCGCCCGCGCCTTGGCCAGCAGCCCCAAGCTGCTGCTGGCCGACGAGCCCACCGGCAACCTCGACAGCCAGATGGCGCGCAGCGTGATGGCGCTGCTGGAAGAGCTGCACCGCGAAGGCGCCACCATCGTGATGGTCACGCACGACCCGCAGCTCGCCGCACGCGCGCAACGCAACGTGCACGTGATCGACGGGCAGGTGGTCGACATCGCCGCCGAGCTGCGCCTGGACCCGGCGCTGCTGCGCGGGCAGGGCACCGAGACGGCATGACGGACAGCATGACCCGCGAGATGACACGCAGACCCGCCCACCCTGGCCTGCGGGGCCTGGCGGCCGCCGCGCTGGCGCTGCTGAGCTTCACGGCCGGCGCGAACACCCCCGGTGTCGACCTGCTGGGCATCTGGCAGCAGGCCCGCAGCGCCGACCCCGTGCTGGCCGAGGCCCAGGCCCGGCGCGGCATCCAGCAAGAACGTGCGGTGCAGGCCAAAGCCCCGCTGCTGCCGCAGCTGCAGGCCAGCGCCGAAGACACGCGCGGCACCCCCGATGGCCAGCGCAGCCACGCCGTGGGCGCGACGCTGACGCAAGTGCTCTTCGACCTCGGCCGCCTGCGCACGCTCGAGGCCGAACGCAAGCTCGAATCGGCACAAGACGCGCGCGTGCGCAGTGCAGAGCAAGACCTCGCAGCACGCGTGGCGCGGGCCTACTTCGGGCTGCTCTCGGCGCAGGCCGCGCTGGCCACGGCACAAACCAACGAAGCCGCCTACGCGCAGCAGGCCGCGCATTCACAAGCGCGTTTTGAAGCCGGGCTGGTGGCGCAGGTGGATGTGGAGCAGAGCCGCACCTACCACGCGCTGGCGCGCGGCAACACCGAGCAGGCGCAGCAGGCCCTGGCCGAGGCCCGCGCGGCGCTGGCCGAGATCACGGGCCAAACGGCCCCTGCGCTGCGCCCGCTGGCCAGCGCGCTGCCGGCGCTGCCGCCCGAGCCGGCCGATGTGCAGGCCTGGGTCGAACAAGCCTTGCAAGCGCACCCGCAACTGGCCGCGCTGCGCCTGGGGGTGGCCGCGGGCGAAAGCCGCATCGCCGCCGCGCGTGCCGCCCATGCGCCCACGCTGAGTGCCAGCCTCGACAGCCAGCGCACCGGCGGCCCGGCCATCGCCGACAACCAGCGCGGCCGCAGCCAGACGCTGCTGGCCGTGCGCCTGACGGTGCCGCTCTTCGCCGGCGGCGCCACCGCCAGCGGCGTGCGCGCTGCGGCCTTCGAGCGTGATGCCCTGCAAGAAGCCCTGGAAGCCGAACGCCGCGCCCGCGTGCGTGAGGTGCAGGTGCAGCACCAGGCCGTGCTCAGCGGCGTGGCCTTGCTGCAGAGCACGGCCGCGGCCGTGGCCGCCGCAGAAAGCGCGCTGGCCGCCACGCGCAGCGGCCAGGCCCTGGGCACGCGCAGCAACACCGACCTGCTGCTGGCCATCCAGACACAAGCCCAGGCGCAACGCGCCCACGACGAAGCCCGCCACGCCTACGTGCTGGCACGCCTGCTGCTGCAGCAGGCCGCCGGCAGCTTGGGCGAGACCGAACTCACCGCCGCCAACCGGCTGCTGCAAGGAAACCGCTGATGTTCATGTACTACCTCGATCTCGCGCGACGCAGCTTCCGCAGCGCGCGCGGTCTGAGCCTGCTGATGGTGCTGGCCCTGGGCCTGGGCATCGGTGCGAGCATGACCACGCTCACGGTCTACCGCGTGCTGTCGGGCGACCCCATCCCGCACAAGAGCGCGCGCCTCTTCGACGTGCAGCTCGATGCGGGCGCCGCTGGGAACTTCAGGCCCGGGCAGGAGCCCACCTTCCAGCTCACACGCCTGGACGCCGAAGCCCTGCTGCGCGACGCCCGCGCACAACGCCAGGTGATGATGAGCGGCGCCCTGCTGCCGGTGCAGACGGCGGCAGCAGGCAGCAAGCCGGCCTACGAGATGTCGCGCATGAACTCGGCCGACTTCTTCGCGATGTTCGAAGCGCCGTTTCTGTTCGGCAGTGGCTGGGACGCGAAGGCCGACGCCGACCTGGCGCGTGTAGTGGTCATCAGCCGCGCGCTGAACGAGCGCCTCTTCAACGGCGAGAACAGCGTCGGCCGCGAGATCCTGGTGCGCCGCGAAACGCTGCGCGTGGTGGGCGTGCTGAACGATTGGCGCCCGGTGCCGCACTACTTCGACACCACACTGGGCGCCTACGCGCAGCCGGCCGAGCTGTACCTGCCGTTCTCCACGGCGCAGGGCTTCAAGTTCGGCAGCGTCGGCGATATGAACTGCTGGGACAACACCCGCGGCCAGCGCCCCCACGAGCTGGGCATGCCTTGCACCTGGGTGCAGTACTGGGTGGAACTGGCCAGCGCCGCAGACGCGCCGGCCTTCCGCAACTACCTGGTGCAGTACAGCGAAGCGCAAGGTCGCGCCGGGCGCTTCGAGCGGCCGCCCAACGTGCGGCTGCGCAACGTGATGGAACACCTGGTGCACCGCGAGGTGCTGCCCAGCGACGTGACGCTGCAAGTCTGGCTGGCCTTCGGCTTCTTGCTGGTGTGCCTGGTCAACACCGTGGGCCTGCTGCTGGCCAAGAGCCTGCGGCGCAGCGGCGAGATCGGCGTGCGCCGCGCTTTGGGCGCCACGCGTGGCGACATCTTCCGGCAGTTTCTGGTGGAGGCCAGCGTGCTGGGCGCGGCCGGTGGCCTGCTGGGCCTGGGGCTGGCGGCACTCGGCCTGTGGCTGGTGCGGCAAAGCCCCGCACCCTACGCACCGCTGGCGCAGATGGACTGGGCCATGCTGGGCCTGACGTTGCTGCTCTCCCTGGCCGCCAGTGCGCTGGCCGGCCTGCTGCCCGCCTGGCACGCAGCGGGCGTGCCCCCGGCCCGACAACTGAAAGCGCAGTGAGCTCCGCATGGACATCGCCCCCATCTTCTCGACCCTGCGCCGCCACAAGACCGCGGCCGCGCTCATCGTGCTGGAGATCGCGCTCACCAGCGCCATCGTCTGCAACGCGCTGCACCTCATCACCACGCGCGTGACGCAGCTGCAAACGCCCACCGGCCTGGTGGAAGACGAACTCGTCGTGCTCAGCGCCCGTGGCACCGGCAGCGGCGGCGACGCCGACGGCATCACCGCCCAAGACCTGCAGGCGCTGCGCGCGCTGCCGGGCGTGAAGGCTGCCACGCTGAGCAACCAGGTGGTGTACGCCAACAGCAGCAACAACACCAGCATCGGCCTGGAGCCCGGGCAGCATCAGACCCGCATGTCGGCCGCGAACTACAGCGCCAGCGAGGGCTTCATCCAGACCCTGGGCCTGAAGTTCGTGGAAGGCCGTGACTTCAGGCCCGAGGAGTACCAGCTGCGCAGCGTGGTGAACCAGCAGGCGAACCCGGTCATCGGCCAGGTCATCATCAACCGCAGCCTGGCCCAGAGGCTCTGGCCCGGGCAGTCTGCCCTGGGCCAGAAGCTCTACGCCTTCGGCGACAACGCGCTCACGGTGGTGGGCGTGCTCGAGCAGTTGCCCCACCCCCACCCGGTGCGCACCCCGGACCGCAAGGACTACGCCATGCTGCTGCCCGTGAAGCCGGCCTACTACGGCGGCCCCTACCTGCTGCGCACCGAGCCGGCCCAGCGCGAAGCCGTGCTCAAGGCCGCCACCGCCGCGCTGGAGCGTGTGGACGCCACGCGCGTGGTGAGCAAACCGCGCCTGCTGACCGAGATGCGCAGCGAGTACTACGCGCAAGACCGCGCCATGGTGGGCCTGATGGGCGGCGTGATCGTGGCGCTGATGGTCGTCACGGCCTTCGGCATCGTCGGCCTGGCCAGCTTCTGGGTGCAGCAGCGCACGCGCATGATCGGCACGCGCCGCGCGCTGGGCGCCACACGCGCACAGATCCGCGGCTACTTCCAGCTGGAGAACTTCCTGCTCGCCAGCGTGGGCATCGTGCTGGGCCTGGCCGGCGCCGTGGCGCTGAACCAGCTGTTGATGCAGCTCTACGCGCTGCCGCAGCTGCCGCTGCACTACCTGCCGGTGGCGGCGCTGGCGCTGTGGGCGCTGGGGCAGGTGGCGGTGCTGGGCCCGGCGCGCCGCGCGGCGGCGCTGCCGCCGGTGCAGGCGCTGCGCAGCTGATGGCGGCCAGCGCGTATCCTCCGCGCCGCATGCCCGGCCGCGTACTCATCATCGACGACAACCCCGGCGTCGGCGAAGCGCTGGCGCTGCTGCTCTCGCTGCACGACATCGAGAGCGTGCAGGCGCGTTCACCCGCCGAAGGCCTGGCGTTGCTGGCGCAGGAAGCGGTGGATCTGGTCATCCAGGACATGAACTTCAGCGCCGACACGACCTCGGGCGAGGAGGGCGTACAGCTCTTCCGCGAGATCCGCGCGCTGGCGCCCGACCTGCCCGTCATCCTGCTGACGGCCTGGACACGCCTGGAAGCCGCCGTGCAGCTGGTGAAAGCCGGCGCCGCTGACTACCTGGCCAAACCTTGGGACGACACCAAGCTGCTGGCCACGGTGCAGAACCTGCTGGAACTGGGCGAAGCCCACCGCGAAGCCGCCCACGCGCGGCGCGAGCGGCTGGAGCGCCGCGGCCGCCACGAAGCGCTGGCCGCGCGCTACCGGCTGGACGGCATCGTCTATGCCTCGGAAGCCATGGCGCGCACGCTGGCCCTGGCCTGCCAGGTGGCGCAGGCCGAGCTGCCGCTGCTCATCACCGGGCCCAATGGCAGCGGCAAGGAACGCATCGCCGCCATCGTGCACGCCAACTCGGGCCGCGCGCGCGGGCCTTTCGTGGCGGTGAACTGCGGCGCGCTGCCGGGCGACTTGATCGAGGCCGAACTCTTCGGCGCCGAGAGCGGCGCCTACACCGGCGCGAACAAGGCACGCGCCGGGCGTTTCGAAGCGGCCGACGGCGGCACGTTGTTTCTGGACGAGATCGGCAACCTGCCGCTGGCTGGGCAGATGAAGTTGCTGCGCGTGCTGGAAACTGGGCAGTTCGAACGCCTGGGCGCCAGCCGCACGCTGCGCAGCAGCGCACGCGTGATCAGCGCCACCAACGCCGACCTGCCGGCCATGGTGCGCGCGGGCAGCTTCCGCGAAGACCTGTACTACCGGCTCAACGTCATCGAGGTGGCACTGGCCCCGCTGGCCGAGCGGCGTGACGACATCCTGCCGCTGGCCGAACACTTTCTCGCCGGCCGCGCCACGCTGGACGAGAGCGCCCGAGCCGCCTTGCTGGCCCACACTTGGCCCGGCAACGTGCGCGAGCTGAAGAACGTGATCGAACGCGCCGCCTGGCTGGCCACCGGGCCCGCGCTCAGCGCGGCGCAGCTGGCCTTGCCGGCGGCGAGCGCCAACGTGCGCAACCTCGACGAGCCCAGCCGCGAGGCCGTGGTGGCCGCGCTGGCGCAGGCGCAGGGCGTGGTCAGCCGCGCGGCGGCGGCGCTGGGGCTCTCGCGCCAGGGGCTGTACCGGCGCATGGAGCGCTACGGGCTGGGCACGGCGGCACCGCCCGGCGCACCTTCGGCGCCGGGCGGCTGAGGGCCCCGGTGACGCGGCCCGTGCTCCGCCTGCGCCTGGCGCTGGGCCTGGTGCTGGCCGCGGCGGCCGGGGCAGGGCTGCACGCGCTGTTCGGGCCGCACGGGCCCTGGGCCGGTGCCGGATGGCTGCTGGCGGCTGCGCTGGCGGTGGTGGGCGGCGCCGTCGCTTTCTCGGGCTGGCTGCTGGCGCCGCTGCGCGGTCTGCTGCGCACGCTGGAGGGTGCCGTGTTGAGCTACCGCGATGGTGATTTCAGCGCCAGCGTCTCGCGCGAACGTGACGATGAATTCGGCCGGCTCGCCGAACTGCACGCCGAATTGGGCCAGGCCCTGCGTGAACAGCGCCAGCATCTGGCTCAGCGTGAACTGCTGCTGGACACCGTGGTGCAGAACACCCCGGCCGCGCTGGTGCTCACCGACGCTGGCCAGCGCATCGTCTACGCCAACATCGCCGCGCGCCAGCTGCTGGGCGGCGGGCGCAGCCTGGAAGGCAGCAGCTGGGCCGCGCTGCTGCAGGCCGCACCGCCCGCGCTGGCCCAGGCCGTGGCCGCCGGCGACAGCAGCCTCTTCACGGTGGCGCTGGAAGGCCAGGACGAAACCTTCCACCTCTTGCAGCGCGGCTTCCGGCTGCAAGGGCAGCCGCACCAGCTGCATCTCTTCCGCCGCATGACGCGAGAACTCTCGCGGCAGGAGGTGGCGGCCTGGAAACGTGTGCTGCGGGTCATCAGCCACGAGCTGAACAACTCGCTGGCGCCCATCAGCTCGCTCGCGCACAGCGGCGCCGAACTGCTGCGCCGCGGTGACACCGAACGCACGGCCACCGTGCTGGCCACCATCGGCGAACGCGCGCGCCACCTGCACGGTTTCATCGAGGGTTATGCGCGTTTTGCGAAGCTGCCCACACCGCGCCTGGCCGAGGTGGCGTGGGCGCCTTTCCTCCAGGCGCTGCAGGCACAGCAGCCCTTCACGGTGGTGGGCGCCTTGCCCGAGACGCCCGGCAGTTTCGACGCAGCGCAGGTGGAGCAGGCCTTGATCAACCTGCTGAAAAACGCGCACGAGGCCGGCGGCCCGCCCGCGGGCGTGACGCTGGCCGTGCAGGCGCTGCCCCACGAATGGCGCTTTGAAGTGGCCGATGCCGGCCCCGGCATGAGCGACACCGTGTTGGCCCAGGCCCTGCTGCCGTTTTATTCCACCAAGCGCAGCGGCACCGGCCTGGGCTTGGCGCTGGCGCGCGAAATCGCCGAAGCGCACGGCGGGCAGGTGAGCTTGCGCAACCGGCGCGAAGGCGGGCTCGTGGTGGTGATGAGCCTGGGGCGAGGGGGCCGCTAGGCACGGGCAGGCACCGCCTGCAGCCCTGGATACCATCGCCCCCAAGAAGCCGGCCCGAGCCGGCAGGGAGAGGCGATGAGCGAGGTCCCCGACAACGGCCCCGAGGCACCAGCGAATGCGGCGGCGCCTGTACCCGAGGGCCCGGCTGCGGCGCCGCCCGCCACTTCAGCACCCACAAGGGCCACCCAGCGCCTGGCCGCCTTCTTCGCCGCGCTGCTCGGCACCTGGTCGGCCCCGCCTTGGCTGCGCTGGCTGGGGGCCACGCTGCACGGCGGCAGCAGCCAGCTCACCGGCCGCGTGCGTGCCCAGCCGCGCGCCAGTGCCTCGCTGCTGATCGGCGTGCTGGCGGTGGCCGCCGCAGCCTACGCGGGCTACCGCTGGTGGCAAACGCGGCCGCAGCCGGTGCAGGTGGATTTCAGCGTCACGAACCCGCCGCTCACCGACTTCGCGAACCAGGGCCTGCCGCAGCCGCTGGTGCTGCAGTTCGAACAGTCGGTGGCGCCTTTGGAAGGGGTGGGCAAGGCCATGGCCACGGCCACGGCCAGCGCGGCAGCCGCCTCCGCACCCGGCTCTGCGCCGCCCGCCGCGCCCGGCGTGCAGCCGGCGCTGCCCACCCTGAGCCCGGCCCTGGCCGGCACCTGGCGCTGGGCCAGCGACCGCCAGCTGGAGTTCCAGCCGCAGGCCGATTGGCCCGTGGGCCAGCGTTTCCAGGTCACGCTGCCGCGGGCCTTCATCGCGCCGCAGATCACGCTCGCGCGCCAGGCCTTCGAGTTCGACAGCGCGGGCTTTGTGCCGAAGCTGAACGCCGCCAGCTTCCACCAAGACCCGCTGAACCCAGCCTTGAAGAAGGCCATCTTCGAGATCGGCTTCACCCACCCGGTGAATGCGGCCGAGTTCGAACGCCGCGTCGAGCTGCGTTTGGCCGGCCAGTCCGAAGGCGTGCTGGGCGTGGGGCGCGAGACCACACGTTTCAAGGTGAGCTACGACAAGCTCTACCTCAACGCCTACGTGCACTCGGTACCGCTGCCCATCCCGAAAGAAGCCACCGCGCTGCAGCTCACGCTGGCCGCGGGCGCAAGCGCGCAGGCCGGCGGCACGCCCAGCGCGGCGGTGCTCAAAGGCAGCGTGCAGGTGCCGGGCCTCTACAGCCTGAACGTGGCTGCGCAAGGCATCTCCATCGTCACCAACGAGCAGTACGAACCCGAGCAGGTGCTGACGCTGCAGACCTCGCAGCTGGTGCACGAACGCGAGATGGCGCAGGCGCTCAGCGCCTGGGTGCTGCCGCTGCAGAACCCGGCCGTGCGCAAGGAAGAGCAGGGCGAAGAACCCTATGCCTGGGCCGACCCGGCCGAGATCACCGAGCAGGTGCTCAAGCTCGCGACCAAGCTGCCGCTGGCGCCTGTGCCGGCCGAGCAGGAACACACGCAGAACCACGCCTTCAAGCTGCGCGCCGAGGTGGGCCGCACCGTCTACCTGCGCGTGGACGGCAAGCTCAAGAGCTTCGGCGGCTACCTGATGCGGGAGAACGCGCAGGCGCTGGTGGCCGTGCCACCTTACCCGGCCGAGCTGCGCATCCTGAGCCAGGGCGCGCTGCTGCCGATGAGCGGCGATAAGAAGGTGGCCGTGCTGGTGCGTGACCTGCCCGGCCTGCGCGTGGAGCTGGCGCGGGTGCAGCCCTCGCAGCTGCAGCACCTGGTCTCGCAATCGCAGGGCAGTTTTTCGAACCCCGAGTTCCTCGGCAGCTTCGGCCCCGACAACCTGAGCGACCGATTCGAGAAGCGCATCCCGCTGCCCGGCCTGGCGCGCGGCAAGCCGCATTACGAAGCGCTGGACCTCGCCGCCTACCTGGCCCCGGCCGGCGAGCCGCGGCGCGGGCTCTTCCTGCTGCAGGTGCAGGGCTACGACCCGGTGGCCGAGGCCCGCGCCGAACGCGAGCGCCTGGCCGCGCTGGACCCGAACCGACCCGTGCAAGCCGAGGCCGAAACCAACGAGGGCGAGGCCGGGTACGACGAATCCGGCAGCGAAGTCACCGACCCCACGCAGCTGCAGGAACGCCGCCTGCTGCTCGTCACCGACCTCGGCATGCTGGTGAAGCAGTCGATCGACGGCACGCGCGATGTCTACGTGCAATCGCTTTACAGCGGCGAACCCGTGGCCGGCGTGACGGTGGACGTGGTGGCCAAGAACGGCAGCACGCTGTTCACGCAGACCACCGATGCCAGCGGCCGCGCGCGCTTCGAGAAGCTCGACGGCCTGCAGCGTGAACGGGCGCCTTTGCTGCTGCTGGCGCGCAAGGGCGGCGACATGAGCTTCATGCCGCTGAACCGCGGCGACCGCCAGCTCGACTTCTCGCGCTTCGATGTCGGCGGTGCGCTCAACGCCCGTTCGGCGGAACAGCTCAGCGCCTACCTGTTCTCCGACCGCGGCATCTACCGCCCCGGCGAAACGATGCAGATCGGCATGATCGTCAAGAACGCCGACTGGGCGCGCCCGCTGGCCGGCGTGCCGCTGGAAGCCGAGGTGCTGGACGCGCGCGGCCTGGCCGTCAAGCGCGAGCGTGTGCGCGTGGGCGCGGGCGGCTTCTTCGAGATCAGCCACACCACGCAGGACAGTTCGCCCACCGGCACCTACGCCGTGAACCTGCACGTGATGAAGGACGGCCAGGCGCTGCGCCAGATCGGCAGCACCAGCGTGAAGGTGCAGGAGTTCCAGCCCGACCGCATGAAGGTCTCGGCCCGCTTGCTGGGCGTCGGTGAAGCGCCCGTGCCCGCCGTGGGCGAAGGCTGGGTGCACCCGCGTGAGCTGCAGGCGCGCATCGAGGCGATGAACCTCTTCGGCACCGCGGCCGAGGGCCGGCGCGTGGCCGTGTCTTTGACGCTGAGCCCGGCCTACCCCAGCTTCCGCCAGCACGCGGGTTACCAGTTCTACGACCCGCAGCGCGCGAAAGAAGGCTTCAACGAAACCCTGCCTGATGGCCGCACCGACGCGCAAGGCCGCGCCAGCTTCGACCTGCAGCTTTCGCGCTACGCGCGCGCCACCTACCGCCTGGGCCTGCTGGCGCAGGTGTTCGAGCCCGAGGGCGGCCGCAGCGTGGCGGCCGAGGCCGGCGTGCTGGTGTCGGAGCTGCCCTTCCTGGTGGGCGTCAAACACGATGGCGACCTGGGCTATGTCTCGCGCGGCAGCACACGCATCAGCCGCCTGCTGGCCATCGCACCCAACGGCAAGCCGCTGGCGGCCGAGGGCCTGACGCTGCAGCGTGTGGAACGCAAGATGGTCTCGGTGCTGATGCGCCAGGCCAACGAGACCTACCGCTACGAATCGCGCCGCAAAGACACGCTGGTCGAAGAAAAGCGCGTGGCGCTGCCCGCCGCCGGCCTGGCGCTGGCGCTGGACACGCGCACACCGGGCAACTACAGCTACGTGCTGCGCGACGCCGCAGGCCTGGAGCTCAACCGCATCGACTACAGCGTGGCCGGGCAGGGCAATGTCTCGCGCTCGCTGGAGCGCAACGCCGAGCTGCAGATCACGCTCAACAAGAAGGACTACCAGCCCGGCGAAGAGATCGAGCTCAGCATCCGCGCGCCTTACGTGGGCGCCGGGCTCATCACCATCGAGCGCGACAAGGTCTACGCGCAGACCTGGTTCAAGAGCAGCACCACCGCCTCGGTGCAGAAGATCCGCGTGCCGAAAGACTTCGAGGGCAATGGCTACGTGAACGTGCAGTTCCTGCGCGACCCGACGTCCGACGAGATCTTCATGAGCCCGCTGAGCTACGGCGTGGTGCCCTTCGCCACCAGTCTGGCGCCGCGAACGTTGGCGCTGCAGCTGCAGGCGCCGGCGCTCAGCAAACCCGGGCAGGTGATGAAGTTCCGCCTGGCCAGCAACAAGCCGGCGCGCGCGGTGGTGTTCGCGGTGGACGAAGGCATCCTGCAGGTGGCGCGTTACCAAACGGCTGACCCGCTGGGCCACTTCTTCCAGAAACGTGCGCTGGAGGTGCGCAGCGCGCAGATCCTCGACCTGCTGCTGCCCGAGTTCAAGCGCCTGATGGCCGCCGCCGCACCGGGGGGTGACGAAGCCGGCGGCAACGCGCGTTTCCTCAACCCCTTCAAGCGCCGCGGCGAGGCGCCGGCGGTGTACTGGTCGGGCATCGTCGACTTGCAGGGCGAGCGCGAGTTCAGCTACACCGTGCCCGAGCACTTCAACGGCGCGATGCGCGTGATGGCCGTGGCCGTGAACGACGGCGCCGTGGGCGTGGCGCAAACGCAGGCGTTGGTGCGCGGCGACTTCGTGCTCTCGCCCAACCTGCCGCTGGCGGTGGCGCCGGGTGATGTGTTCGAGGTGTCGGTGGGCGTGGCCAACAACGTGGCCAGTTCCGGGGCCGATGCGCCGGTGCAGCTGACGCTGAAAGCCGCGCCCACTTTCGAGGTGCAAGGCGCGGCCACGCAAACGCTGAAGATCGGCGCCGGCCGCGAAGGCGTGGCCCGCTACCGGCTGAAGGTGAAAGACGCCGCCAGCGCCACGCTGGGCTCGGCCACGCTGCAGTTCACCAGCAATTTGGGCAGCAACGCGGCCATCAGCAGCACACGGCGCATGGACGTGAGCGTGCGCCCGGCCACGCCACGCGCCACCACGCTGGCTTTGGGCCACTTCAAGGGCCGCACCGAGGTGCCCACGCCGCGCGACCTGGTGCCCGAATTCCGCCGCCAGGAGCTGGCCGTCTCGGTGCTGCCGCTGGCCGTGGCGCCGGGACTGATGCGCTACCTCGACGAATTCGAGCACGCCTGCACCGAACAGCTGGTGAGCCAGGCATTGCCGGCGTTGGTGCTGGCACGCCGGTCCGAGTTCTCGGCCGAACGCACGCCGGCTGCGGCCGCGCGCACGCTGGAGAGCACCCTGCGCACCTTGCGCACACGGCAGAACGCGCAGGGCGGTTTCGGGCTGTGGGGCGCCTCGGTGCAGGCCGACGAGTTCGTCTCGGTCTACGCGCTGCACCTGATGCTGGAAGCGCGCGAGCTGGAGGTGCCCGGCGCCACCGTGCCCGCCGATCTGCTGCAGCAAGGCCTGCGCTACCTGCAGCAGCTGGCCGCCAGCCCGCCGGCCAACCTGGCCGCGGCGCGCCACCGCGCGTATGCGCTGTACCTGCTGACGCGCCAGGGCGCCATCAGCACGCCGCAGCTGGCCAGCCTGCGCCAGGTGCTGGACGAGCAGCACGCCGCCACGTGGAAGCAAGACCCGGCCGCCGCCTTCATGGCCGCCACCTACCAGCTGCTGAAACAAGAGCGCGCCGCGGCCGAACTGATCACGCCGCTGGTGCAGCGTTTCGAGGCCGGCCCGGCGAAGCAGGCCTATGCGGATTACACCGACCCCGGCATCACCGGCGGCCAACTGCTCTACCTGCTGGCGCGCCACTTCCCGGCACGGCTGAAGACGCTGGCGCCCGACGCCCTGCAGCGCCACATCGTGCCGCTGGGCGGAGGCGGCATGAACACGCTCTCGGCAGCGTGGACGGTGCTGGCTTTCGAAGGCATGGCGCGGCAGCTCGGGCCGCAGGCCGAAGGCCAGCTCAGCGCCGCGCAGATCAACGCGCAAGGCCAGGCCACGCCGCTGAAGCTGCCGGCGAACCTGCTGCCGCGCGTGGCCTTCGAGGGCGGCACCGTGAAGCTGCAGCTGGCGAACGCGGGTGATGCGGTGGGCTGGTACGCCGTCACGCAAAGTGGCTTTGACCGCGTGCCGCCCACTGCGGTCTTGAAGTCGGGCCTGGAAGTGCTGCGTGAATACGTGGGTGCCGATGGCAAACCGGCCACCACGGTGAAGGTGGGCGACGAACTCACCGTGCGCCTGAGCCTGCGCGCGCTGGCGCTGGACGGGCAAGGCGGCGGCGCGGCGCAGGTGGGCGAGGTGGCGCTGACCGACCTGCTGCCCGGCGGCTTCGAGCCCGTGCAGCAGCGCAACGAAACCGGCGGCAGCAGCACGGTCAGTGGCCCGGCGCTGGCGCATGCCGAGGTGCGTGAAGACCGGATCGTGGTCTACGCCTCGGCCAGCAACCAGGTGCAGACCTACACCTACCGCATCCGCGCCACCAACGCGGGCGAGTTCACGGTGCCGCCGGCCTATGCGCAGGGCCTGTACGAAACGCAGCGCCAGGCGCGTTCGCTGGCCGGCAAGGTGACGGTGGCTGCGCCGTGACATGGCCCTGACCTGCCCATGACCTACCGATGAGGCGCCTTTGATCGCGCGGCTGCGCTCGCTGCCACGGCCCGGGCCGCGCGCGCGCCGCGGGCTGGCGGTGCTGGCCCTGCTGGCCTTGGCCCTCGTGCTGCTGCGCGCCTGGCCACAGCCGCCGCTGCGCGAGCACGTCAGCACCTCGCGCGCCTTCTACAGCAGCGATGGCGCGCTGCTGCGCCTGACGCTGGCGCATGACGAGCAGTACCGCGTGTGGACGCCGCTGGTGCAGATCGACCCGAAGCTGGTGCAGGCCGTGCTGCTCTACGAAGACCGCTGGTTCCACCAGCACCCGGGCTTCAACCCCATGAGCCTGGTGCGCGCGGCCTGGGGCACCTGGCGCGGGCCGGTGCGCCGCGGCGGCAGCACGCTCACCATGCAGCTGGCGCGGCGCCTCTATGGCCTGGACACACGCACCCCCGCCGGCAAGCTGCAGCAAGTGGCCGCAGCCACTTGGCTGGAGCTGCGCCACGGCAAGGCCGAGATCCTGGAGGCCTATCTCAACCTCGCGCCCTATGGCGGCAACATCGAGGGCGTAGGCGCGGCCAGCCTCGTCTACTTCGGCAAACGCGCGCAGCACCTGTTGCTGCCCGAGGCCTTGGCGCTGGCCGTCATCCCGCAGAACCCGAACCGGCGCGGCAGCGTGGGGGCGGGGGAGGGCGCCAACACCGCCCCGCCCTGGCCGCAAGCGCTGGCCGCCGCCCGCGCGCGCCTGTGGGCCACGTGGCAACAACGGCATCCCGCTGCGACGAACAGCGCCGATGCCGCTGCGATGGCATTGCCCCTGGTGCTGCGCAGCCCGCGCCAACTGCCCTTCGCAGCGCCGCACGCGGTGCAGACGCTGATGCAGCAGCGCGTCACCGCACCCGAGACCCCGCTCACGCTGCACGGCCCCACGCAGGCGGTGCTGGAGCGTGCCATCGCGCAGTTCATCCAGACACGCCGCGGCCTGGGCGTGAGCAACGCCGCGGCGCTGCTGGTCGACACCGAAACCCGCGCCGTGCGCGCCTGGGTGGGCTCGGCGAACTGGCACGACGCCGCCATCGAAGGCCAGGTCAACGCCACCACCGCCAAACGCTCGCCGGGCTCCACGCTCAAGCCCTTCATCTACGCGCTGGGGCTCGACCAAGGCCTGCTGCACCCGCACACCGTGCTGAAAGACGCACCTTCGGCCTTCGGCACCTACCACCCCGAGAACTTCGATGGCCGCTTCGAAGGGCCCATCACCGCACAAGACGCGCTGGTGCGCAGCCGCAACGTGCCAGCGGTGGCGGTGTCGTCACGCCTGCAGCAGCCCACGCTGCACGGCTTCTTGAAAGCCGCAGGCGTTGCGCGCCTGGCGAGCGAGCAGCACTACGGCCTGGCGCTCACGCTGGGCGGCGGCGAGGTGACGATGGAAGAGCTGGCGCAGCTCTACCTGCTGCTGGCGCGCGGCGGCCAGCACCCGGGGCACCCCGCGCTGCGCACGCTGGCTTCAGACCCCGAAGCCACCACCCCGCGCCGCCTGCTCAGCCCCGAGGCCGCTTGGATCACGCTGCAGATGCTGGCGCGCAACCCGCGGCCCGACACCGGCCAGCCCGCCTTCCCGCCCGTGGCCTGGAAGACGGGCACCTCCTGGGGCTTTCGCGATGCGTGGACGGCTGGGGTTTTCGGCCGCCAGGTGCTGGTGGTGTGGGTGGGCCATTTCGACGGCCGCAGCAACGCGGCTTTTGTCGGCGTGCAGACCGCGGCGCCGCTCTTCTTCCAGATCGTCGACAGCCTGCGCCACCAGGGCCTGGCGCCGCCCGCGAGTGCCGAGCCGCGCGGCCTGAACCTTGCGCAGGTGTTGGTGTGCAAGGCCAGCGGCGAGCTGCCCAACGAAGCCTGCCCCGAGCTTGTGCCCACCTGGTTCATCCCTGGCGTTTCGCCCATCCGCGTGAGCACGCTGCACCGCGCGCTGTGGGTGCATCGGCCGAGCGGGCGCGCCGTTTGCGGCCCCGGGCCGGGCGTGGAGCGCGAGGTCTACGAACACTGGGGCCCCGACATGCTGCAGCTCTTCGCGCAGGCCGGCATGCCGCGGCGTGTGCCACCCACCCCACCACGCTGCGGCCACGCGGCCACGGGGCGTGACCTGGGCGAGAGCGCCGGCGGTGGCGCCGCCTTGCCGGGTGACGAAGGGCCCTTGATCGCCTCGCCGCTGCAAGGCGCGCGCTACGTGCTGCGCCTGGGCCGCGCCGAAGAAGCGGGCCTGAGCCTGCGTGCGCACACGCGGCGCGAAGGCGCGCTGTTCTGGTTTGCCGACGAGGCTTTTCTCGGCCGCAGCGCGCCGGGCCAAGACCTGCGCTGGCGCCCGCCCGGCGCTGGCCGCTACACGCTGGCCGCGGTGGACAGCGAAGGCGCCAGCAGCACGCGCGAGGTGGTGGTGGAGTTCGCGCCCTGAAAACAAAAACGCACCGTGGCGGCGGCTCGGTGCGTTTCGGAGGGGCGATCTTTGCGCCCGTGTTGCGGCCTGATCTTGCAGGCCTGCTCCCTGAAAAGGTGCCTGGCTGGGCGTGTGACCGGCGGATGACTTACCGGGTTTTCACACGCTGCAGTCAGCCAAAGATCCAGCTGAAAAAGGTCATCCAGCCACCGGTGGTGGGGAAGCTGGCCGATTCGCTGCCGTAGGTGTCTTGCATGGTGTTGCTCCAACTCGCCGTTCGGTCGAAAGTGACCTTGGGCTGAATTTGAGCAACGTACCTCGAACGGCGTAACCTACATACGCTTGTAGCTTGACACCGGCTGATCGGTGGTGCTAGGTCAGATCAGGCGCAGCGAAATGGCCTTCAGAACGGCCATGTGCTTGCCCGCCACGCCCAGCTTGCGGCAGGCGTTGCGCAGGTGGAAGTTCACCGAGTGCTCCGAAAGGCTGAGGATCTGGCCCACGGCCCACGAAGACTTGCCGTCGCGCGTCCAGCGCAGCACTTCACGCTCGCGCGGGCTCAGCTTTTCCAGCGGCTCGGCGGGCTCTTCGGGCTCGGCCAGCACGCGGTTGGCGGTTTCCTGCGCGTAAACCGCCAGCAGTTGCAGGTCGGCCACCATGCGTGTGAGCTGGTCGTCGTCGCTGGGCAGGGGCTCGGGGCGATCCACCCCCAAGAGGAAATGCCGGCCGCCGGGCAGGTGCAACGCCATCGCGATGCCGGTACGGTAGCCCCAGGGCGCCTGGCTCTCCCAGAGGTCGGCCGCGTCTTCTTCCACGTAAAGGTTCTGGTCGTAGCTGAACGGCACGTGCCAGCTCTTCAGGCGCTTGTGCACCGGGTCGCGTTCGGTGCGCTCCATGCTGCGGGAAGCATCGATGAAACCTTGCGGTACGTTGCCAACAACTTCGAAGGACGCCGTGCGGCCCGGCCTTTCGATGGCCAGGGCGGCGGTGACGATGCCGAAGTCCATGGCCTGCGCGAAGCGGATCAAACGGCTTTCGAAGGTGGCGCGGTCGCCCGACTCGCGCACGTCCATGTAGTCCTGGTGCCTCATCGGCTTGTCGCCCTCACGTTCGCCGCCACCAAGGTTTGTAGGTTGCGGACACCCGCTGCACTGCGCACGATCCACCCCCACTCACAACAACCGACGACACGACGAAAGGACCCCCGATGAGCATCACAGCATGGCAATTGTGTTCGTGGCCCACCTGCCCATGGATGATTCCGGACGATAGTGCGCAATGGCCGGCATTCGTTCACGTGCAATCGTCGGTCAGCCCAAACTCTCTGGCGGGGCAGGACGACCTGCGCCACGGTGACACGGTGTGGGTCGGCACGGTGGGTTCGATGATCGTCGGCGTGGGCTGGGAATGGATAGAGCTGCGCCGCGGCGTCTTCATGCTCAAGGACCCCAATTACGTCACGACCAACCTGCAGTTCCTCGGCCAGGGGCAGGCGCCGCAAAACGAGCTCGATGCCATCGTCTCGGCCAACCGCTTGGCGCACGCCTTGCCCTGGCAGGCCACCTTGACGCAGGTGCTGGCCGCCACCCGCACGGCCGAAGCCGTGCCAGTGTTGCCCTCACACAAGCTGCACCAGCTGCGCCCCGCCGGTCTGCCGCGGCCCCAGTCGGCCAGCTGGCCCGCTGCAGCCGCTGCCGCGGCCTGAAGCCGCGCGCCGGCAGGGGCGGCCCGCGGCCGCTACAGTTCGCGCCCGCCTGCGCCTGGCGCTGACCCGGCGCAGCCTCTTGCCGATCTTGTTCTCCTTGCCATGAGCCTGGCCGAGCTTCGCGCCGCCGTCGACGCCGAACTGGCCGCCACCCCCGCTTACTACGATTTCAAGGTGCTGCAGCGCGAGCCCGAGGGCGCGCTGTGGCGCGTGCGCCTGGAGCCGGGTTATGTGTACGCCGAAGGCCAGCGCCCGGGCGCGGCGGCGGCGCAGGCGCTGTTGGACGACAGCCTCGATGGCGCCTCGGCCTGGTGGGGCGTGGCACCCGGCGAAACACGCACCAATGCGCGTGGCGGCGGCGCCAGCGTGCTGGCCGTGCGGCCCGAAGACGACGAGCTGGTGCTGCAGAACGCCACGGCGCCACCGCCCGCGCCAGGCCTGCTGATCCGCCTCTACCCCCCGCGTTTCCTGCAGGCCGTGGCCGATGCCTGGTGGGACACACCCTGGGCCGAACGCGCCTGGGCCTTGCTGCCCGCGTTGGCCCGGCCCGCGGCGGCGCCTGCGGGCCCTGCGCTGACGGGCGAGCCCTTCCGCTGGCTGCGCCCCGCGCAACACGCGGCCCTGGGCCTGGCCGCGCAGCGCTGTGCTTATCTCTGGGGCCCACCGGGCACCGGCAAGACCACCGCGCTGGGCGTGCTGCTGGCCGAATACATGGCCACCCGGCCGCAGGCGCGCGTGCTGCTGCTGTCCACCACCAACCACGCGGTGGACATCGCGACGCTGGCTGTCGACAAGGCCTTGCAGAAGGGCCGGCGCGAGGCGCTGCGGCCCGATGTGCAGCGCCTGGGCACACGCTTCGACGCCGCGGCCTACGCCGGCCGCGAGCACCTGCTGCCCACCGACGACACCGGCCTCATCGCGCGCCTGGCGCGGGCCGAGGCGGCGCGACCTTCGGCCCGCGACGCCGTGGCGCTCAAGGCCTGGGCCGACCGCGTGGCCGCGCTGCGCGACGAACTGCGGGCGGCTTCGCTGCAGGTGCTGCGCCGCTGCCGCCTGGCGGCCATGACCACCACACGCGCCACCTTCACGCTCAAGACGTTGCGTGCGCTGGCACCGGACGAAGCGGGTGATGAGCCGCCCTTCGACCTGCTGGTCTTCGACGAAGCCAGCCAGGTGAGCCTGGCCCAGGCCCTGGTGCTGATGCCGCTGGCGCGGCAATGGCTCTTCGCTGGCGACCCGCAACAGCTGGGCCCCGTGCAGCGCGCCCCCGAGCGCGAGGCGCGGCGCTGGCTGGGGCGATCGCCCTTTGCCGAGATGCCGCGCGGCCCGGCTTCCAGCACGCCGCAGGTGGCGCTGCTCGATGAACAGTCGCGCATGGCCGCACCCATCGGTGAGCTCGTCAGCCAGTGTTTCTACGGCGGCGTGCTGCGTGTGGCGGGCGATGCGCTGGCATCGCCGGCCTGGGCCACCGCGCGCGAACGGGCCCTGGGCGACATCCCCGCGGACACCCACGTGCACGTGCAAGCCGTGCAGCGTGATGGCGGCTGGTCGGCGCACGAGCGAGGGCCGGTGCGGCGCGAGTCGGCCGAGACCATCGCCCACATCGTCGAACAAGCGCTGGCCAGCGGCGCCTGGCAGCCGCACGAGCTGATCGTGCTGACGCCCTTCCGTGCGCAGCGTGCGCTCATCCGCCGCTGCCTGCAGGCGCGCGGATTGCCCGATGCGGTGAAAGTCAGCACCGTGCACCGCGCCCAGGGCAGCGAAGCCCCGGTGGTCTTGTTCGACCCCGCCGACGGCGCACAGCCCTTTCTGCAGACCGAAGATGCGCAGCGCCTCGTCAACGTGGCCTTCAGCCGCGCCATGGCCAAGCTGGTGGTGCTGCTTTCACCGGCCGATGCCGCCAACCCGCTGCTGGCGTCGCTGGTGCAGCGCCTGCGCCTGGCCGGTGATGCGCGCGAGGTGCTGCCGCTGCAGCAATTGGCCGCGGCTGCAGATTTCCCGGCCAACGCGCTGGGCCGGCGCGTGAGCGCGGGGCGCCACGTGGGCGAGGTGGCACGCGTCAGCGCCTGCGGCTCGCAGCTGTGGCTGGTGAACGAACGCAGCGGGGCCGAGCAGCTGATCGACGCGAGCTTCTGGCGGGCGCGGGCGCAGGCCGGCGGCTGAGCCCGGCAAACGCCCTCGAAAAAGCCCACGAAAAAGCCCGCCAGAGGCGGGCTTGCAGAACATCCCAACGCGGCCGACAGGCGCGCGTCAGGGGTGCGTGCCGCTCAGCCGCGGGCCGCGCGGCGGCGCAGGCCCAGGCCGGCCAGCGCCAGGCCCACCAGAGCCAGCGTGCCGGGTTCGGGCACGGGGGTGTTCACCGAGCCTTCGGTGCCCGTAGCGGTCAGCGTGGCCTGTTCAAAGATGAAATCGCCGGTGTACAAGCCCAACACGGGTGCGCTGCTGATCGTGGCCGTCAACTTGCCGTCGCTGTTCAGCTCGAACAGGCCGGCCAGCGACGTGCCCGTGCTGTAGGTGCCGACACCGGTCCACAAGCCGTCGGACAGCAAGCCCGGCAGATCAGCAAACACCCACTCGGCGCGGAAGAAGCGCGGGTCGGCAGCGTCGTCACGCGTGACGAAGCTGAAGACAAAGCTGGTGATGAAGTCGTTGCCGGCATCGAACCCGACCGTCGACAGGTCGAAGTTCAGCGTCACGCTGGGCGGCACCACGACATCGGGGTTGGGGTCGATGGTCTGGGTCCAGACGGCGGCCGAAGCAGTGTGGCAAGCGCCGACCAGTGCGAGACCGAGCGCTGCGGTCTTCAGGGTGGTGAAAAGTTTCATGGGGTGTCCCTCCTCGGATGTTGTCGGGTGGCGCGCGCGCTGCACGTTGCGCCTTGACCGTTCACAAAGCACCCACCGTGCCACCAGTCCTTTAACGTTGCACAGCAAGGACTTGCGCGCCCATCAGGACGCACCGGGTGACGCCTCGTAACGAACTTGTCAAAAGCGCCGACGCACGCCAGTCATCGCGGCCGATCACATCTGCCCGACAGCTCAGCCCGGCAACATCAGCGCCTTGGCGGCCTCCACACGCAGCGCCAGCGGCGCGCTTTCGTCCTGCAGCACGCGCAAGAGGAACTCGCGCGCCTGCGCCGCGCCCTGGCGCGGCGCGTCATGGCCGCCGTCACTCGTGAGGGCCGGCAGAGAAGCTGGTGCCAATGCCACCGCGGGTGCGGGTGCAACAACGGGGCCACGAACCGCCAGCGCAACGCAAGCCGCCTGCCACGGGCCTGGCGGCACGCTGCGGCAACGCGCGAGCAGCGCAGCCTGGCCCTCGCCGCCGGGTGGCAGGTCGAGCCAGGGGGTGTCTTCAAAGATCGCCGCGAGGTCGGGCGCCACGAAGGCCGACCACACGGCGTCGGCCCCCTGCATCACCGGCGCCGGCAGCAAGGCGGGCACCGCCGGCCACGCCAGGGCCGCCAGCGGCGCGGCCGCGGGCCAGGCCGCAACACGGTGGCTGGCCAGTTCGGCCAGGTAACGCTGCGTGAGGCCCCGCAGCACGGCTTGCGCCTCGGCCAGGGGCACCGGCTCGGCCACCGAAAACCACAGCTGCAGGCCATCCACCCCGTTGACGGCGATGGCCGGCGCCGGCCAGCCGAAATCGGCCTGCACCGCTTGCCAGACAGCGCCCAGCGCCCGCCACGATGCGGGCCGCGCCACTTCCAGCACCAGCGCCCGGGCGGTGTTGCCGGTGGCGCCATCGGCAGCGCTGCCGTCGGCCGGCAGGTAGAGGCGGCGGAATTCTTCGTTCAGTCGGCTCATGGCTGGCACTGTAGCGGCGCCAGTGGCGCCGGCCGGCCCGGGGCTCAAACGCCCAACAGCTGCCCGCCGTCCACCGTGAGCACCTGCCCCGTGATCCAACGTGCATGGGCCGAAGCCAGGAACAGCGCCACCTCCGCGATCTCGTCGGGCGTGCCCATGCGGCCGGCCGGGATGCTGGCGCGTGTGCGTTCGTAGAGCGCCGGGTTGTCGGTCTTGCGCTGTTCCCACACCCCGCCCGGGAACTCCACCGAGCCCGGTGCGATGGCGTTCACGCGCACACCCTCGCGGCACCAGCGCGCGGCCTGGCTGCCGGTGTAGCTGTTCATGGCGGCCTTCACGGCCGCATAAGGCGCCGCACGCACCGAGGGCCGCTGGGCCGAGATGGAAGAAACGTGCACGATGCTCGCGCCGCCGGGCAAGCCGGCCGCCGCCTGCACCAGCCAAGGCAGCGCCGCGCGCGAGCAGCGCACCATGGCCATGACGTCCACCGCCAGGCCGCTGGCCCAGCCGTCTTCGTCATCGGCCATGCCGAAGCCCGAGGCGTTGTTGACGAGCACGTCGATGCCACCCAAGGCCTCGGCGGCCGCGGGCACCCACGCTTCGATGTCGGCGGCCTGGGCCAGGTCGCACACGGCAGCGTGCACACGCCCACCGTGGCGGGCGATGTCCTGCCGCGCACTTTCCAGTGCCTCGGCGCCGCGTGCACACAGCGCCACATCGGCCCCGGCCGCGGCGAAGTTCAGCGCGATGGCGCGGCCGATGCCGCGGCTGCCGCCGGCCACCAGCACGCGGCGGCCCTTGAAATCGAAACCCATGCCCGGTCTCCTGCAGAAAAGGGCCGATGCTGCCCGCAAACCGCAGCGGCCGGCCATGAAAAAGGCGCCCCGCGGGGCGCCTGGGTGTCTCGCATGCGAGAGCGTGCGCCGCACCGGGCGGCGCCTGCGCGCATCAGAGCGCGGCGTCCTTCAGCTTCTTCAGCGCGCGCACCTTGATCTTCACGGTGGCAGGCTTGGCGGCAAACACACGCTCTTGCTTGGTGAAGGGGTCGATGCCGGTGCGCTTCTTCTTGGCCGGCACATTGACGACGCTGACCTTGAACAGGCCGGGCATCGTGAACTCGCCCAGGCCCTTCTTGTGCACCGACATCAGCACGGTGCTTTCCAGCGCGGCCACGACGGCCTTCACGACCTTGGGCTCGGCACCGGTCTGCTCGGCCAGGTGCGCCACGAGGCCGGTCTTGTTCAGCGCGGTCTTGATGGGCTTGGGGGCTGCCACGGGCTTGGCCGGGGCGGCGGCCTTCACGGCCTTCACGGCCTTGGCGGGCGCAGCAGCGGCCTTCTTGGCAGCAGGCTTCGCGGCGGGCTTGGCAGCGGCCTTGGGGGCGGCTTGGGGAGCGGTCTTCTTGGTTGCCATGGGCGGTATTTCCAAAGTGAAAGAACGTCCTGCCCGAAAAGGCAGGGGCGCCGGATTCTAGGCGGGTCTGTTGGGGCCTCAATTCCACGCCTCAAGTCGGCCAACACCCCGCCGAAAAGCCCTGAGGCGCATTTGTGATCGACATCGCCATCGATTGCGCTTGCATTGAACACCGACAGCAGCTGGAGCAGGAGCCCCATGACCTTCGACAACCGCGCCCATGGCACCACCAACGGACGTTCACCCGCCTGGGCCCAACCTGGCGTGCGCTGGTTCCGGCGCATGCGTTTTCCGGCCAAGGCCGCCGTCATCCTCGCCTTCCTGGTGTTGCCCATGCTGGCCACCATGGCCGTGCTGATCAGCGACCGCCAGACCGCCTGGCAAGTGACGCGCGCCGAACGCCATGGCGTGACCGCCATCCAGCTGGTGATGCCGGCGCTGGACGCCACGCAGCTGCTGCGCCGCGGCGTCGTCGACCGCGCCAACGGCCTGCCACGGCCCGACCTGCCCGAGCTCGAAGCGCGGTTTGCGCGCACGCTGGACACGCTGATGAAAGACGGCCGCCCGCTGATGGAGGGTTTCAGCATCGACACCCGCGCCGTGTGGCAACGCATCGAAGAAGCCCGCCGCGACGCCGCCCGCCCCAGCGAGGGCCTGGCCTCGGCCGAGGTGCGCAAGCCCTATGTGGCGATGAGCAACGCCCTGGCCGAGCTGATCAGCTACACCGTGGATGGCAGCGGCCTGGCACTCGACCCCGAGGGCGACAGCTACTACCTCATGCTCGCCAGCACCGTGAACCTGCCCATGCTGATGGAGAACATGGGCCTGACCCGCGCCGCGGTGGCCACGCACATCGGCAATCCCAGCGAAGGCACGCTGGTGCAGGCCGCAGGCCGCCTGGCGCTGGACGCCGCCGCGCTGGAACGCCTGGCCGGCAACTTCGACCAGGCCAAGACCTTCAACAGCGAGCTCGACACCGCGGCAATGACGCGCCAGCTCGACCAGGCCCAGGCCTTCGTGCAGCGTTACCAGGGCCTGCTGACCAGCGCCGGCGAACCCGGCAGCGCGGCCGAAGCCGTGAAGCAGGCCACCGCGGCCATCGCCGCGCTGGGCGAACTGCAGAGCCAGACCGCGAAACAGCTCGACACGCTGCTGGCAGCGCGCGAGCAGCGGCTCGTCAGCCGCGCGGTGGCGGGCGCGGCCGTGGTCACGGCGCTGCTGCTGGCGGGGCTGTACTTCTTCTACTGCTTCTACCGCGTGATGCGCTCGGGCATCGATGTGCTGCTGCTACGCATGCAGGCCATGGCCGCGGGGGACCTCACCGGCAAGCTCCAGCCCAAGGGCAGCGACGAGATTGCGCAGCTCATCGGCGCGCTGGGCCACATGCAGGATTCGCTGCACCAGACCGTGGCCGAGGTGCGGCGTGCGGCCGATGCCATCGGCAACTCGGCCGCCGAGGTGGCCGCGGGCAGCCTCGACCTCTCCACGCGCACCGAACAGGCTGCTGCGAACCTCGAAGAAACGGCTTCGGCGATGGAGCAGATCGGCACCACCGTGGCCGCCACCACCGACGGCGCGGCCCAGGCCGCCAGCGTGGCGCAGCACAACGTCGACCTCGCCAACGAAGGCGGCCGTGTCATCGGCAACGTGGTTGGCACGATGGGCGACATCCAGGGCTCCAGCCAGCGCATCGGCGAGATCATCGGCACCATCGACGGCATCGCCTTCCAGACCAACATCCTGGCCTTGAACGCCGCGGTGGAAGCCGCGCGGGCCGGCGAGCAGGGCCGAGGTTTTGCGGTGGTGGCCGGTGAGGTGCGCAGCCTCGCTCAGCGCAGCGCCGAGGCGGCGCGCGAGATCAAGCAGCTGATCCAGGCCAGCGGTGAGCGGGTGGAAAACGGCACGCGCATCGTCAACGATGCCGGCCGCACCATGCACAACATCGTCGACAGCACGGCGCAGGTGGGCGAACTGCTGCGCAACATCGCGACCGGCGCGCGCGAGCAGGCGCTGGGCATCGACCAGGTGGGCAAGGCCATCCAGGACCTCGACCGCATGACGCAGCAGAACGCCGCGCTGGTGGAGCAGACGGCCGCGGCCTCGGGCACCATGCGCCAGCAGGCCGAGCGTCTGGCGCAGGCGGTGTCGGTGTTCAAGCTACCGGCCCTGGCCTGAAGCCAGCGCGCGGACTAGAAACCCGCCGGCAGGGCGAGCTCCAACTGCCGTGCATCAGGCACGGGCTGCCAGGGCAGCACGCCCAGCAACGGCGCACCCAGGCGGGCCTGCAGCGTGGCGATGTTCTCGTCGGCGCAGGCCATGTCGGGGTCGATGCGGTTGGCCACCCAGCCGGCGAGCTGCAAGCCATCGGCGCGGATGGCCTCGGCGCTGAGCAGCGCGTGGTTCAGGCAGCCCAGGCGCAAGCCCACCACCAGCACCACAGGGGCCTGCAGGGCGCGCGCGAGATCGCTGAGGTATTCCGTTTCGTTCAGCGGCACACGCCAGCCGCCGGCGCCTTCGACCAGCACCACGTCGGCCAACGTGCAGAGCGCGGTGTGCGCCGCCTGCAGCTCGGCCACGCTCACGCGGCGCCCGGCGCGTTCGGCGGCCAGGTGGGGCGAGAGCGGGTCGGGCAGCTGCACGGGGTTGTCGAGATCGTCGGGCACGGCCACGCTGCTGGCGGCGCGCAGCGCCATCGCGTCTTCGCTGACCCAGCGGCCTTCGTGTGGCACCAGGCCCGCGGCCACGGGTTTCATGCCCACCACGCGGGCGTGGCGGCGCGCCAGCGTGTGCAGCAGCACCGCGCTGGCGTGGGTCTTGCCGACACCGGTATCGGTGCCGGTGATGAAGAGGCTGCGGCAAGCCGCTTGCAGATCAGACGCCATCGCGGATCTCACCCTGGGACAAAGCGGCCGTCGGGGCCGCAGGTTCATCGTTGAGCGTGGCCTGCAGCGCGGCCAGCGCGCTGCGCGCCAGGTGCTCACCTTCGGCCTCGTTGATGACGTAGGGCGGCATCGCGTAAATCGTGTGGCCGATGGGCCGCAGCACTACGCCCTGCGCCAGTGCGTGGCGCGCGTAACGGCGGGCGAAATCGGGCAGGTGGTTGGGCACGTCCCACGCGAAGATCAGCCCGCACTGGCGCGCGTGGCGCACGCGCGGGTGGGTGCTCAGCGCTTCGAACTGCGCCGCCAGACGCGCCGCGGTGGTGCGGTTGGTGTTGATCGCGTCGGTCTGCTCAAAGAGCTCCAGCGTCGCCAGCGCCGCGCGGCAGGCCAGCGGGTTGCCGGTGTAGCTGTGCGAATGCAGGAAGCCGCGCGCGACCTCGTCATCGTAGAAGGCCGCGTAGACGGCATCGGTGCACAGCACCGCCGACAGCGCCATGGTGCCGCCCGTCAGGCCCTTGCTCAGGCACAGGAAGTCGGGGCGGATGCCGGCCTGCTGGTGCGCGAACATCGTGCCGGTGCGGCCGAAGCCCACCGCAATCTCGTCCAGCACCAGGTGCACGCCGAAGCGTGTGCACAGCGCGCGCAGGCGCTGCAGGTAGTGCTTGTGGTGCATGGCCATGCCGCTGGCGCACTGCACCAGGGGCTCGGCGATCACCGCGGCCGTGTCTTCGTGGTGTTCGGCCAGCCAGTGCTCCAGCGCCTGCGCCGCGCGTTCGGCCACGGCCTGTGCGTCTTCGCCGGGCGCTGCGCCGCGTGCATCGGGGCTGGGCACGGTGGCCGCCAGGCGCAGCAGCGGCGCGTAGGCTTCGCGGAAGAGCGCGATGTCGGTGACGGCCAGCGCGCCCACGGTTTCGCCGTGGTAACCACCGGCCACGCCGACAAAACGGCTCTTGCGCGGCCGCCCCGCGTTGCGCCAGAAATGCGCGCTCATCTTCAGCGCGATCTCGGTGGCCGAGGCGCCGTCGCTGCCATAAAAGGCGTGGCCCAAGCCCGTGAGCGCCGCGAGCTTTTCGCTGAGCTCCACCACCGGCGCGTGCGTGAAGCCGGCGAGCATCACGTGGTCGAGCCGCTGCAGCTGGTCGACCAGCGCGGCGCGGATGTGCGGGTGGTTGTGGCCGAAGAGGTTGACCCACCAGCTGCTGATGGCGTCGAGGTAAGGCTGGCCGTCGGCATCGTGCAGCCACACGCCTTCGGCGCGCGCAATGGGCAGCAGCGGCTGCGCCGCGCCATCAGGCGCGTGCAGGCGCATCTGCGTGCAGGGGTGCCACACCGCAGCCAAGCTGCGTTGGCGCCAGTCGTCGTTCAAGCTCATGGGGCGGGTTCTGTGGCCGGGCGCGGAGGCGGCCTGGGCGGGGCGCGATTGTGCAACCGCGCCGCTGGCGGCGCCGCCTTGGCCACAATTGCGGCATGAGCCCTCACCGTGAAACCACCCGCGACAGCACGCGCACCGACGACACCCGCATCAACGCCGTGCGCCCCCTCATCACCCCGGCGCTGCTGCTGGAGAAGCTGCCCGCCAGCGACACCACGCTCACGCAGGTGGAACGCCACCGCGCCGAGATCGCGCGCGTGCTGGCCGGCCACGACGACCGCCTGCTCGTGGTCGTCGGCCCTTGCTCCATCCACGACCATGGCCAGGCCATGACCTATGCCGAACGCCTGCAGGCCGCCGCCGCGCCGCTGGCCGACGCGCTGCTGGTGGTGATGCGCACCTACTTCGAAAAACCCCGCACCACGGTGGGCTGGAAGGGCTACATCAACGACCCCCACCTCGACGGCAGCTTCGCCATCAACGAAGGCCTGGAACGCGCGCGCCGGCTGTTGCTGGCCATCGTCGAGCGCGGCCTGCCCGTGGGCACCGAGTTCCTCGACCTGCTGAGCCCGCAGTTCATCAGCGACCTCGTGGCCTGGGGCGCCATCGGCGCGCGCACCACCGAGAGCCAGAGCCACCGCCAGCTGGCCTCGGGCCTGAGCTGCCCGGTGGGCTTCAAGAACGGCACCGACGGCGGCGTGAAGGTGGCGGTGGACGCCATCGTGGCTGCCGCCGCGCCGCACGCCTTCATGGGCATGACGAAGATGGGCCAGGCCGCCATCTTCGAGACCCGCGGCAACGCCGACTGCCACGTCATCCTGCGCGGTGGCAAACGCCCGAACTACGACACCGCTTCGGTGGCGGCGGCCTGCGACAGCCTGCAGGGCGCCGGCCTGCGCGGGCACGTGATGGTGGACGTCTCGCACGGCAACAGCGAGAAGCAGCACCGGCGCCAGATCGACATCACGTCAGACATCGCCCAGCGCATCGCCGCGGGCGAAGGGCGCATCAGCGGCGTGATGATCGAAAGCCACCTCCACGAGGGCCAGCAGGCCCTGCGCCCGGGCCAGCCGCTGCGCGAGGGCGTGTCCATCACCGACGCCTGCATCGGCTGGGACGACACCGCGGCGCTGCTGCAGCAGCTGGCCGGCGCGGTGCGCACGCGGCGCAGCCGCTGAAGCGGGCTACTTCTTCGGCGTGGGCTTGCGGATGATGGTGCGCTGGAACCAGGCCTCGTTCATGCGGCCGAGGAACTGCGCGTTGATGGGGTAGCCCGACTTGTCGCCGATCACGGCCTCGCTGCCGCAGCGCGGGCACAGCGCGGTCTGGTTGTCGATGGCCTTCGGGTCGTCGACGTTGTGCATGTCCAGGCCCGTCCACGCGACGATCTCGTCGGCAGGGAACATCTGCACGCAGCTGCAACAGCCACACAGGCGGCTGCCCTGGATCTGGGCCCAGTTGTTCGAGACGGCACGGTAGGCCGCGAGCAGTTCATTCATGGTCAGCCCTCACGCGCACGGGGTTGGCTCGGCGCCTGATGGTAGCCAGTCGGCGCCAACATCCGTCGTTTCGTCGCAGCCCGGTGGTGGAGGCGGGGGCCCGGCCTTAGCGTCCAGGCCACACCCGATACCCCAACCCCCCGCCCCCTTCGCCCTGGAGCCCCCTTGAAAATCGCCCCGATCACCGCCGCCTGCCTCAGCCTCGTCGCGGGGCTGGCAGCCGCGCAAGGCGCCCCCGGTGGCGCGCCCGGCGCCGACGACACCCCGGCGCCGCGCCCGGGTGCGCGCATCGAGCGCATCGAGATCACCGCCCGCCCGCAGACCGACACCGACCTGCGCCGCCGCGCGCCGGTGGCCAAGCAGGTCTACGGCCGCGAAGAGATCGACAAGTACGGCGACACCAGCGTGGCCGACGTGCTCAAGCGCCTGCCCGGCGTGAACATCCAGGGCGGCGCACCGCGCATGCGCGGCCTGGGCTCGGGCTACACGCTCGTCCTCATCAACGGCGACCCGGCGCCGCCCGGTTTCCAGTTCGACCAGCTCAACCCCAACCAGATCGAGCGCATCGAGATCACGCGCGGCCCCACCGCCGACCAGAGCGCGCAGGCCGTGGCCGGCGCCATCAACATCATCCTGAAAGAAGCGCCCCGGGTCTCGCAGCGCGACCTGCGCCTGGCCATGGCCTACAACGCCGTGCGGCCGACACCCTCGGCATCGTTCACTTACGGCGAGCGCCAGGGCGGACTCTCGCTCTCGCTGCCGGTTTCGCTGTTCCAGTGGCGCGCCGTCAACCGCAGCCAGATCGAACGGCAGACCTCGGGCAGCAACGGCCAGCCCTCGGCCGCCGTGCAGCAAAGCCGCAACGACAGCTGGGGCAAGGGCATCAACACCTCGCCACGCATCAACTGGAAGATCAGCGACGACGAGTCGGCCTCGGCGCAGTTCTTCGCGCAGCGCGGTGAGTGGAACAACCGCCAGAGCTACACCAACCAGGTGCTGCTGGGCCAGCCCAGCCTGGACGCCGACAACTTCTTCGAAGGCACCTGGCAGAACCTGCGCAGCAACCTGCAGTGGAACAACCGCTTCAGCGAAAGCCAGCGCATCGAGCTCAAGGCCGGCGTGCAGCACAGCAAGAACACCTTCGACGGCCTCACCAGCGCGCAGCGCCGCACCGTGGGCGACAACCGCGACCGCAGCCTCACGCAAGGCGGCAAGTACGGCCAGTTCATCGGCGACAACCACACCCTGGCAGCCGGCTGGGAACTGGAATGGCGCCAGCGCGACGAGACCCGCACCATCACCGAAAACGGCGCGCCGCAGCTGGTGGACTTCGAGGGCCAGCCCTTCCGCGCGCGCATCTCGCGCCAGGCTTTTTTCGTGCAGGACGAGTGGGAGATCTCGCCGCAGTGGGCCACCTACCTGGGCCTGCGCAGCGAGCGCATCGAAACGCGCAGCCAGGGCACGGGTGAGGCGGTGCGCAACGTCAGCCGCGTGACCACGCCGCTGTGGCACCTGACCTACAAGCTCGACCCCAAAGCGCGCGACATCATCCGCGCCAGCCTCACGCGCAGCTACAAGGCGCCCGAGCTGAACACCCTGGTGGCGCGGCCTTCGCTCAGCGGCCTGTTCAGCGACACCACGCGCCCCAACACCCCCGCCTCGCCCGACCGCCGCGGCAACCCCACGCTCAAACCCGAGCTGGCCACGGGCCTGGACATCGCCTACGAGAAATACCTCGCTGGCGGCGGCCTGTTCAGCGTCGGTGCCTTCCACCGCAGCGTCACCGACCTGGTGCGCAACATCACCACGCTGGAGACGGTGCCCTGGGCCACCGTGCCGCGTTACGTGACCACGCCGGTGAACTTCAGCAAGGCGCGCACCACGGGCCTGGAGCTCGAGGTCAAGGGCCGCGCCGGCGAACTGCTGCCGAGCCTCTTCGATGCGAAGACGGCGCTGAACCTGCGCGCTTCGCTGAACTACTACCGCTCGCGCGTGGACGCGGTGGCCGGCCCCGACAACCGGCTCGACAACCAGCAGCCCTGGTCGGGCAACCTGGGCTTCGACTACCGCTTCGCGAAGCTGCCGCTCAGCGTGGGCAGCAGCCTGGCCTACACACCCGGCTACCGCACGCAACAGACCGACGTGCAGGCGCTGGAGCAGACGCGGGTGCGTTCGGTGGACGCATTTGCGCTGTGGAACTTCAGCCGCACGGTGTCCTTGCGCCTGGGCGTCAACAACATCGCACCGCTGGACGCCGCCACGCGCACCAGCTTCAACAGCGGCGACAGCACACGCACCGAGCGCCAGGGCCGCAGCTTCTACAACGCCAGCCTGGAGATGAAGCTCTAGGCTCAGGCCTCGTTCTGCGGTACGCCGTCGGCCAGGGTGTAGTAATCGCCCTGGCTGGCCACGAAGATGTGGCGCGCCAGCTGCGTCTGCGTGGGGCCGTCGAAGGCGCCCATGGCCACCGAGGTCCAGTCCTTGTGCGGCGGGTCCCAGAACAGGAAGCTGCCGCAGTGCTGGCAGAAGCCGCGGCGCACCTTGGCCGAGCTCTGGTACCAGCGCAGGTGCTCTTCGCCCTGCAGCGTGAGGCGCTCGCGCGGCACTTCGGTAGAAGCCCAGTAGTGCCCGCTCTGTTTGCGGCACTGCACGCAGTGGCAAGCCCAGGGCGCGGCCAGCGCGCCGCGCACGGTGAAGCGCACCTGGCCGCAGAGGCAGGCACCGTGGTGCAGCGGGGCTGCGACGTTCGTGGGGTCGTCGGGCATCACGTTCTCTCCAGGTTCACGGCTTCCTGCAGCTGCACCAGTGCCAGCAGCGCCTGGTTCGCCGGCGTGTGGATGCCGTGGCGCGCACCGGCCCGCACGATCTCGCCATTGAGCTGTTCGATCTCGCTGCGGCGGCCGCGCGCCAGGTCTTGCGCGGTGGACGAACGCTGCGCCGGCATGCGCTGCATCACGCCCTGCACGGCGGCCAGCATCTCGTTGGCATCGAGCGCCTGGCCCTCGGCGCGCGCCACGGCCACGGCCTCTTGCACCACGGCGGCCTGCAGCTCACGCACCGCCGCCACGGCGGCCATCAGGCCATAGGGCGCCTGCGCCAGCGCCGAGATGGCGTTGACCGCGCAGTTCACCACCAGCTTGCGCCACAGCTCGGCCAAGGGCGCTTCACTTGGCCGCAGCTCGAAGCCGCCGGCCTGCAGCCGCTGCTGCACGGCCGCCAGCGTGGCGGCATCGAAAACCTCCCCTCGCGGGCCGGGCAGGGCGCCGAAGGCAATGCCCAGCCCGCCTGCGTGCCGCACCTGGCCTGGCGCCGGCTGCGCCGCGGCGATGTAGGCCGCGCCCACCAGCACGGGCCGCTGCAGCAAGCGCACCAGCAGCGGGCCGTTGGCCACGCCGTTCTGCAGGCTGAGCAAGGGCACACCCGGCGGCAGGTGCGGTGCCATCTGCAGGGCGGCGGCTTCGGTGTCGGCCGATTTCACGCACAGCAGCACCAGGCCGGCCTGCGCGACGGTGGCGATGTCGGTGCTGGCGGGCAGCGCCACGTGGCGCGTGCCGCTGGCGTCGTGCAGCTGCAGGCCGGTGGCCGCCAGGGCCTGCACCTGCGCTGCGCGGCCGACCAGCACCACGGCCTGCCCGCCCAAGGCCAGGCGCGCGGCCACCAGGCTGCCCAAGGCGCCGGCGCCAACGATGCACACCGGGGCCGGGGTGGCGGCAATGAAGCTCATGTTTCGGGGGTGCTGGCGGCGTTGTTCGGGGCATGGCCATTGTCACGGCGCTGGCAGCATCGGGCGATGTTCTGGAAGTCTGCCCTGGCCCGGCGCCACCGCGCCCTCGCGGCGGCGCTGGCCGCGTTCTTGTGCGTGCCCACGGCCGCACGCGGCCCCGAGCCCGTGGCCAGCCTGCGCGCGCAAGAGGCCGCCAGCTGCCTGCCCGGCGAGCAGCGCTTGTGGCCCGACGGCCGCGACCGCCCCGCCGGCGTGGCCGCCGTGAACATCGTCTACCGCCACGCCGGCGCGCCGCGGCAGTTCGACGAAGGCACCGTGCTGGCCGCGCTGCAGCGCGCGGCGCGGGCCTGGTCGGCTTGCGGCATCCCGGCGAAGGTGATCGGCGAAGAAGCCGCCACGCTGGAAGCCACACCGCCCGTGGTGGTGCTGTGGAGCGAGGCCGAGAGCCGCGGCCAGTTTGCGCTGGCCAACCTCACGCACCGGCGCCTGGCCATGAGCACCGCGATGTACACGCTGCTGGCGCAGCGCAACCCGCGCCACCCCGCGGTGCAGACGCTGCAGATGACGCTGAGCCACGAGCTCGGCCACTTCTACGGGCTGGTGGCGCACTCGCGCCGCTGCATCGACGTGATGAGCTACTACACCGATGCCGCCGGCCAGACCTGCAGCACGCGCGACGGCCGCTCGTACAAAAGCGCGCCCGAGTACCGCGCGCTGCTGCCCACGGCCTGCGACATCGCACGCTGCCAGGCGCTCAACGGCACGACACGCTGAGCGCGCCCCGGCGCGGCTACAGTCGGCCCCGGCGCAGCGGCTCCAGGCTTCCCGTTCGAAGGCAGCCGGCGCGGCGCCTGCAGTCCAGGGAGGAAACACGCCATGTCGCCCGTTCGCACCGCCGCGTTGCGGCGCTTGTTCTTGAGCGCCTGCCTGGCCATGGCCAGCGCCCCCGCTGCCGCCGAGCCCTGCAAGCTGCAGCAGCTGAAGATCCCGGTGCAGCTGGTGGAGCAGCGGCCCGTGGCCCAGCTCACGCTCAATGGCACCGAGGCGCGCATGCTGGTGGACAGCGGCGCCTTTTTCAGCGTCATCGGCACGCCGCTGGCCACGCAGCTGCAGCTGAAGCTGCGCCCGCTGCCCATGGGTGTGCGGGTGCGCGGCGTCACCGGCGACATCGAGCTGCAGCGCACCCGCGTCGAGAAGGTGGGCCTGCTCGGGGCCACGCTGCCGAACGTCGAGTTCCTGGTCGGTGGCAACGAGATCGGTGCCGGCATCCAGGGCATCATCGGCCGCAACTTCCTCTCGCTGCGCGACACCGAATACGACCTCGCCCATGGCGAGGTCAAGCTCAGTTTTCCGAAGGGCGACTGCGACGAGGGCCACTACGCGCACTGGGCCGGCGAGGCGCCGGTGATCGTGGTGCCGCTGGAGCGGCTCACCCGCGAGCACAACAACAACCCGCTGCTGGTGCGCGTGAAGGTCAACGGCGTGAACATGACGGCGCTGCTGGACACCGGCGCCCCCACCAGCAGCCTGCAATGGCGCGCCGCACGCCGCGCCGGCATCGAAGAAAGCCAGATGAAGCGCAGCGGTTTCATCGCCGGCGCGGGGGCCGGGCGCGCGCGCGCCTGGCTGGCCACGGTGGCCAGCATCGACATCGCCACGCAGCGCCTGAACGACAGCCGACTGCTGGTGAGCGAGACCGACAGCGAGGACCACGACATGATCCTCGGGCTGGACTACTTCCTCGCACACCGCATCTACATCTCGCAGCGCGAAGACAAGCTCTATGCCACCTGGAACGGGCGGCAGGTGTTCCCGGCCGGCAGCGGCACCCCCGGCAACCTGGACACCCGCATGGCCGCGCTGCCACGCGCGCTCGACCCCCAAGACGCCGGCGCGCTGGCCAGGCGCGGCGCTGCTTCGCTGGCCGCCGGCCAGCTCGACAGCGCACTGGACGATCTGAACCGCGCCATCACGCTGGCACCCACGGTGGCCGAGAACTTCCACACCCGCGCCCGTGTCCACCTCGCGCAGCGCAAACCCACCGAAGCGCGGGCCGATCTGGACGAGGCGCTGCGCCTGGAGCCGGCGCTGCAAGAAGCGCGGCTGGTACGCGTGCGCCTGCTCGCTGCGCCGGGTGGCGACAGCGTTGTCGCGCTGCAAGACCTCGCCCTGCTGGACACGCAGCTGCCCCCCAGCAGCCACCTGCGCCTGGAGATGGGCCGCACCTACGACCGGCTGCAGCGTGTGCCCGAGGCGATGCGCCAGTACGGCCTGTGGATAGACACCCACGAGCTCGATGCGCGGCTGCCCGACGCCTTGACGGCGCGCTGCCTGCTGCGCCTGCGCACCAACGAGGCGCTGCCCCTGGCAGTGCAAGACTGCGAAGCGGCCGCCGACAACGAGAGCGCGGTGCCGCAGCACGTGGCCGCCGCGGGCTGGGCGCAGCTTCGGGTGGGCGAAGACCGCACCGCGCTGCGCCGCTTCGAGCGCGCCATCCGCAAGGAGGCTGCGCCCGTGGCGCTCTACGGCCGCGGGCTCGCGCACCAGCGCCTGGGCAGCCCCGAGGTCGGCGAACGCGACCTCGCACGCGCACGGGCGCTGAACCCGCGTGTTGAAGACGAGCTGCGGCGCGTGGGTTTCCTGCCGCCCGAGGTGGCGGTTGCGCCTGCGGCCTCAGCCGCCTCGGCGCCGCCCTGAGGGGCTGCGCCGGGCGCCGCGCTTCACAAGGCTTCGAAACGCACCCGCATCCAGCGCGCGAGCGGCACCCCGGGCCGCACGATGCAGCCCTGGCCGGCCCAGGCCGGCACATTGGGGGCGTTGGGGAAAAACTGCGGCTCCAGCGCCACGCCAGCGTGGTCGGCAAAGGGCCGGCCGTCGCGCCCGCGCACGGCGTGCAGGAAGTTGCCGCTGTAGACCTGCAGGCCGGGGTAATTGGTGTGGAGCGCCATGCGCAGGCGGCCATCACCGGCCAGCAGCTCGGCCGCGGGCGCCTGCCCGCTGGCCGCAGCTTCATCCAGTGCGTAGCAGTGGTCGTAGCCGCGGGTCAGCGCCTGCTGTTCGCCCTGGCCCAGGCCCGCGCCGACCAGCGGGCCCGCACGCAGGTCGAAAGGCGTGCCCGCCACCGGCGCGCGCTCACCCGTGGGGATGAGCCCCGGCGCCACCGGCAGGAAATGCGCAGCCGCCACACGCAGCCGGTGCTGCAGCACCGAGCCGGCATCACCGTCGAGGTTGAAGTAGGCGTGGCTGGCCAGGTTCACGGGGCAGGCGGCCTCCACCTCGGCGTGGAAGGCCACGGTCAACGCGGGCTCGCCGGCATGCAGGCGGTACTCGACCTCGGCCTGCAGCGCGCCCGGGTAGCCCTGGTCGCCGGCTGGTGAACGCAATTGCAGGCGCAGGTGCAAGGGGCCTTGCGACACCAGCGTCCAGCGGCGGCGGTCGTAGCCCTCGGGCCCACCGTGCAACTGGTGCGCGCCCTCGTTGGCCAGCAACCGGTGCTGCCGGCCGTCGAGCGTGAAAGTCGCGTTGGCGATGCGGTTGGCATACCGCCCCACCACCGCGCCCAGGTAGCCGGGCTCGTGCAGGTGCGCCGCGGCGTCGGCGTGGCCGAGCAGGGTCTCGCGCAGCGTGCCGTCGGCCAGCGGCACGCGGCACGACATCCAGCGCGCACCGATGTCGCACACCTCGATCTGCAGGCCCGGCGCGGCGCCCAGGCGCCACACACGCGGGGCCGCCCCGGCGGCGGTGGCAGCAGCCACCCTCAGGCCGCGCTGGCCGGCCCGGCCTTGCCCAGCTGCACCTGCTGGCCGGCGGCCTTCTCCAGCGCGTCGTAGAAGGCGCGCACCGCGGCGGGTTCGCCGCGCACGGCCCAGGTGTCCTGGTCGCAGGCCGCGCAATGGGCCTGGAAGGCCTGCGCGATGCCGCGCAGCGCGGTGGTGTCCACCGGTGTGATGTCGGCCAGCGCCTGCCCGCAGGCATTGCAGGCCATGGCCGGCGGCTGCTGGGCCTGCGCCCATTGCTGCTGCGCTGCTGCCACCCGCGCCGTGCGCGGACCCCGTTGTTTGGCTTCGCCCAAGTGGCGCCCTCCGGTGCGGGGCCCGGCCCCAAAGGCCGGCAGTGTAGGTGCCGGCATCCGTGGACCTGTGCACGGCACCGCCCAGAACTTCACGCCAGCCCGCAAACAAATGATTCAAATGAAATCTGTTTTGCGCAAAATGACAAACCTCAACACCGCGCCGGCCCAGCCATGCAAGTCATCAACGTGCACTTCGACCCCATCGGCAGCCCAGCGCTGCTGGCGCAGCGGCTGCAGGAAGCGGTGGCGGCCGGCGCGCGTTCGCTGCTGGTGCTGGCCGCCGATGGCGTGGCCTGGCCCGCGGCCGAAGTCGACCCCGTGCTGCGCGCGCTGCCGGTGCCGGTGTTCGGTGGCGTGTTTCCGCAGGTGCTGCACGGCGGCACCCACACCGACACCGGCCTGGTGGTGGTGGCCCTGGCCAACGCGGCCCGGGTGACGACCGTGAGCGGCCTCGACCAGCCCGGTGCCGATTACCACGGCCCGCTGGCAGCCGCGGCCGCACACGAGGGCCGCACACAGCTCGTGCTGGTGGACGGGCTGGCGCCCTTCATCGAAGACTTCATCGAGGCCGTGTTCGAGCACATCGGCGGCGGTGCCTCTTTCCTGGGCGGTGGTGCCGGCTCGTTGAGCTTCGAGGTGCGGCCCTGCGTGTTCACGCCCGAGGGCCTGCGCAGCGGCGTGGGCGTGGTGGTGGACCTCGACACACCGCTGGGCATCGGCGTCAACCACGGCTGGCAGTCGATCAGCGGCCCCTTCGTCGTCACCGGCGCCGAAGGCAACACCATCACCAGCCTCGACTACCGGCCCGCGGCCGAGGTCTACCGTGCCTGTGTCGAGCCCATCGTCGGCACGGCACTCACACCCGAGAACTTCTTCGAGCACGCCAAGGGCCACCCTTTCGGCATCGCACGCTTCGACGGTTCGCTGCTCGTGCGCGACCCCATCGTGATGCGCGGCGACGCACTGGTCTGCGTGGGCGCGGTGCCGGTGCAGCGCATGGTCTACATCCTCAGCGGGCAGGTCGACGGCCTCATCGGCGCCGCACGCCAGGGCACGGCCGATGCCGTGCAGGCGCTGCAGGCCACGGGCGGGCGCGCGGCCGGGGCGCTGCTGGTGGACTGCATCAGCCGCGTGCTCTTCCTGGGGCCGCGTTTCGGCGAAGAGCTGCAGGCCGCCTGCGCGCACCTGCAGCAGACCGGCGGCCCCGAGGCCGCGCTCTTCGGCGCCCTGAGCCTGGGCGAGATCGCCAACAACGGCACCTACGTGCTGGAGTTCTACAACAAGACCTTCGTGCTCGGCGCCTACGGCCATGCCTGACACGCAGGCGCAGACGCTCGCGGCGATCAAGTTCGAGCTCGCCATGAGCATCGGCGAATCGCTGGAGCTCGAGCCCATGGCGCGCGCCTTCATGCGCCCGCTGCTGCAGTTCGTGCGCGGCCTGAACTGCCAGCTTTGGTGGGGCGACGAAACCGGCCGCCAGCGCCGCATGGCCTACCCGGCACGCAGCCTCCAAGCCAGCGCAGCGGCCGATGGCCCGCAGGCCTGGCGCGAAGCCACCGCCGCCGCGGGCGTGCCACGGCCGCAGCACACCGAACACCAGCCCGGCCACCACCTGCACGCGCTGCCGCTGGGCCCGGCCGGCTGGCTCTTCATCGAGCGACTGGGCCAGCCCGTGCCCGAGCCGGTGCTGGCGGCCATCGGCGTGGTGCTGCTGCGCCTGGCCCAGGCCTGCCGCGCCTGCGAGCAGCACGAGCAGCTGCAGGTGCTGCTGGGCCAGAAAGAAGCCGCCGAAGCCGCGCTGCGCGAGGCGCTCTCGCGGCTGCAAGACATCTTCTCGCTCAGCAGCGACGGTTTTGTCTACTTCGACGCCCAGGGCCGCGTGGCCTACTGCAACCCTTGCGCGGCGCAGCTGCTGGCGCTGCAGGGCCCGCAACTGCTGGCCATGGACCTGCCGGCGCTGCAAAGCTGGCTGGGCGCATGCACCGAGCCACGGGCCCAGCAGGGCCTGCCCGGGCAAAGCGACACCCCCGCCGGCGTGCTGCAGCTGGCAACGCCGCGCCCGCGTGTGTTGGCCTGGGCGCTGCGGCACAAAACCGCGCCCGAGGCCGACGGCCGCAGCGGCGAGCCCACCGGCGCCGTGCTCTACCTGCGCGACATCACGCGTGAATCGGAGATCGAACGCCTGAAGAGCGAGTTCCTGCACACCGCGGCGCACGAGCTGCGCACGCCCATCGTCAGCGTCTACGGCTTTTCGGAGCTGATGCTGCGCCGCCCCGCCAGCGAAGAGCGCCGGCACGAGATGCTCGGCATCATCCACCGCCAGTCGTCGCTGCTGATCTCGCTGGTGGACGAGCTGCTCGACCTCACGCGGCTGGAGCAGGGCGGCGCGCGGGTCGTCGCGCGCAGCACGCACGAACTGGCGCTGCTGGTGGGCACCACGGTGCAGGGCCTGTCCATCCCGGGTGATGCCCGGCCGCTGCAGGTGGGCCCGCTGCCCACGCAGGCGCCGCTGCAGGTCGACCCGAAACTCTTCCACCGCGCACTGCTGAACGTGCTGACCAACGCCTACAAGTACTCGCCCGGCGGTGGCGAGATCACGCTGCAGGTGCTGCCCGGCGAACTCGCGGGCCAGCCCGCCTGGGGCCTGCGGGTCACCGACCTGGGCATCGGCATGAACGAAGAGCAGCAGGCGCGCATCTTCGAGCGCTTCTACCGCGCCGACCAGTCGGGCGTGGTGCCGGGCACCGGCCTGGGCATGAGCCTGGTCAAGGAGATCCTCGACCTGCACGCCGGCCGCATCGACATCGAGAGCCAGCTCGGCCAGGGCAGCACCGTCACGCTGTGGTGGCCGGCGCTGGGCTGAACCCCGCACGCCACCGCACACCGCGCACCGCAGGCAGCGCCAGAATGCAGCGATGCCGACGCTGCGCTACCTCACCGCCGACACCGCCCTCACGCTCGACGGCGACACCGTGCTCGAAGCCGCCGCCAGCACGCGCGAAGCCGAACACGCCGCCGTGCGCGCCGAGGTGGCCCGCGTGCTGGCCTGGTGCCACGCGCAACAGCCGCAAGGCCACGGCCCGCGTGACGAAGGCGGCCGCTGGCACCACGACCTGCACACCGGCACCGAGCCCGGCGGCTGGCACAGCGTGCACCTCACCATCACCGGCGATCCGGGCTTCATCGAAGCGCTGCTGCAGGCGTTTTTCCCGACCGACACCGATTGAGATCCATGCCCGACCTGCGCGACCACACCGGCGACGACACCCGCTTCAAAGCCGCACACGAGGTGCTGCGCCGCCACCACGCCGCCGGCCGGCTGGCCGGCGTCTCCACGCTGGTGTTCGACGGCCACGAGGTGGTGGACAGCTTCTGCCTCGGCCACGCCGACCTGGAAGCCGGCACGCCGCTGCGCCCCGACCACATCCACCGCGCCTTCTCGAACACCAAGCTCGTGACCGCGGTGATGACGCTGGTGCTGGTGGGCGAGGGGGTGCTGGCCCTCGATGCGCCGGTGCACACCTGGATCCCCGGCTTCGCGGGCACGCGGGTGCTCAGGCCCGGTGCCGCGGTGCTGGAAGACACCGAAACACGGGCCGCGGACATCACGCTGCGCCACCTGCTCACGCACACGGCCGGCCTCAGCCACGGCGTGTTCGACCCCGGCACGCTGCTCTTCGACGCCTACCGCGCGATGGGCCTGCGCCTGCCCGGCCTGGACACGGCGGCGATTGCTGCGCGGCTGCCCACGCTGCCGCTGCGTTTCCAGCCGGGTGCGGGCTGGGAGTACTCGATGGCCCCCGACGTGCTGGCCCGCGTGATGGAGATCGCCACCGGCCAGCCCTACGCGCAGCTGCTGCAGCAGCGCCTCTTCGGACCGCTGGGCATGGTGGACACCGGCTATGTCTTGAGCCCCGCGCAGGCGCCCAGACTGGCCGCGCTCTACGTGGGCGACGTGACCGACCCCCTGGCCCCGGGCCTGCAGCGCCTGGACAGCGTGCCCTGGCGCGAAGCCCACCTCACGCGCGTGCCGCGTGAAGGCGGCGCCAGCGGCCTGGCCACCACGCAGGCCGACATGCTGGCCTTGCTGCGCCAGCTGCTGCCCGGCCGCGGCGGCCCGCTGAGCGACACGCTGCTGGCCGAGATGGCCCGCGACCACCTGCCGCCCTCGCTGTGCGTGAACTTCCCGAACACCGGTGCGCTGCCCTCGCTGGGCTTCGGCCTGGCCGGCGCGGTGACCCGCACGGCTTCATCGCTGCAGCCCAACACGCCGGCGGGCGAGCTGCAGTGGGGCGGCCTGGCCGGCACGCACTGGGCGCTGGTGCCGGCCACCGGCCAGGCGCTGGTGCTGATGACGCAGCGCCACATGGGGTTCTGGAACCCGTTCTGGTTCGAGTGGAAGGCCGCGGCCTACGCGGCACTGAACCCCGCCTGAGGCGCAGGCCAGCGCCTGCGCCTGACCGGGCTCAGCTGCCGGCGTAGGGCAGCGAGCTGTGGTGCACCACGATGCGCAGCTTGCCGGCGTCGTCCTTGACGAACTTCCAGGTCTTGTCGACGGTGGTCACGTCGCCTTTCGCGCCGGTGATGCGCACGTTGCCCATGGTGGTGGCCGAGTCGCCGGCGATGAAGACGGCGGCGTTGGCCACTTCGCACTTCGTCCAGCCCTTCAGCGCAAAACCCGTGTCCTTCGGGAAGGCCGCATCGCCGCCCACGAAATAGGCCAGCGCCCCAGCGCGCGTGGTGCGGAAGGTCTGCGGCACGACGGTCAGCGTGGGCTTGAAGAGCACGGTGCCCATCTGGTAGCCATAGGCACCGTCGATCACCCGCTCGGCCAGGGCCTTGGCAGCAGGCTGGCCGCTGCGGGCGTGGGTGCTGCTGATGTCCACCAGGGCCTGGCACCAGGCGCGCTGCGCGGCGGTGACTTCGGCCTCGGTGACGGCCTGGTTCACCACCAGCACGTTCTGCGCCGCCACGGGCGCGGCGGCGCCCAGGGCCAGCGCGGCAGCACAGAAGGGCAGGAAGGCCAGAGGGGTGGAAGTGCGTGAGCGCATGCGGGTTCTCCTTCAATGGGGTTTGAGATCGGGGGGCGGGCCGCAACACCTTGAAGCGGCGCTGCGATGAACCGCATTGCAAGCCCCCGCCTTGAACCGCGCCTGAACCGCCCATGAGCCGCGCATGAGCGGCGCATGAACGGCAGATGAACAAGCCGGCAGGCACCGGCTCGCAGCCCACAATCGCGCCCCATGTTTCGCCGTCGCCTGAGCCTGGTGCTGAGCCTGCTGGCCGCCGCCGTTGTCGTGGAAGGCATCGGCGCTGCCGCTGCGCTGCGCGTGGCCGAGCGCCAGGTGCAGCGCGGGCGTGTGGCCAGCGACATCGAGCGCGGCTTCATCGAACTCTCGGCCGACAAGCAGCGGCTGCGCACCTGGGTGGCGCAGCTGCAGCAGGGCGCCGGGGCCGACGAGGCCGTGCGCACACAGCTGCAGGCGCAGATGCGCGCCACGCTGGCGCGGCTGCAGCAATGGGCCGACCAGGCCGTGGCGCTGGACGACGACAGCGCCAGCCGCAGTGAACACCTGCGCCGGCAAGACGCGCTGGCCGTGCTGACACGCAGCCTGGCCGAGCTGGAAGCCGCGGTGGCGCAGGCGCAGCCGCTGCTGGCCGGTGCCGATGCGCGCCAGGCCTGGCAGGCGCTGTCGGCGGTGTTCGACCTGTCGCAAGGGCGTGATCTGCGCCAGCTGCTGGGCGACAGCATCCAACGCGAAGCCGCAGCCGTGCAGCGCGAGCGCGAAGCCGCCGATGCCACGCTGGCCTGGATGCGCGGCCTGTGGCTCGCCATGGCTGGCACGCTGGCTGCAGCAGCGCTGCTGGCCGCGGGCTACTTCACACGCGCGCTGCGCGGCCCGCTCGACCACCTGATCGAAGGCACCGAGGCGCTGCAGCAAGGCCGGCTGCAGCACCGCATCCCGCTGGACGGCCGCGACGAGTTCAGCGCCGTGGCGCGCAGCATCAACACCCTGGCCGCCGAGCTGCAGCACCACCGCCGGCAAGAGACGCAACAGCGCCAGGAACTCGAAGCGCTGGTGCAGGCCCGCACCGCCGCGCTGCAAGAGGCCCTGGCCGCGCTGCAGCAGGCCGACGCGCGGCGCCGCCAGCTGCTGGCCGACATCAGCCACGAGCTGCGCACGCCCACCACTGCCATCCGCGGTGAAGCCGAGATCACGCTGCGCGGGCCCGAACGCCCGGCCGACGAGTACCGCAGCGCGCTGCGCCGCATCGTCGACACCTCGCGCGATCTCGCGCACGTCATCGACGACCTGCTGGCCGTGGCACGGCAAGACCTCGACGCGCTCTCGCTCGTGAAGCAGCCGCTCGACGCCGCCGGCCCGCTGGCCGAAGCGCTGGCGCAGGCCGCCGCGCTGGCCGCGCAGAGCCAGGTGCAGCTGAACGCCGCTGCGCTGCCCGCCGGCCGCTGGCAGCTGCTGGGCGATGCGCAGCGCCTGCGCCAGCTGCTGCTGGTGCTGCTGGACAACGCGGTGCGCTACTCCAGCGCCGGGGGCGAAGTGACGCTGGCGGTGGCCGAGACGGCCGCGCCGGCCGCTGCTGGCGACAGCACACGCGGGCTGCAGGTGGACGTGCTCGACCGCGGCATCGGCATCGCCGCCGACGAGCTGCCGCAGGTCTTCGAGCGCCACTTCCGCGGCACGGCCGCACGCCGCCACCGCGCCGATGGCAGTGGCCTGGGCCTGGCCATCGCCCGCACCCTGGCGCTGGCGCACGGCGGGCGGCTGGAACTCTCACCGCGCAGCGGTGGCGGCACGCAGGCGCGCGTGTGGCTGCCGCTGCTGCCAACGCCGCTGCCCCAGCAGACGACGGGCAGCCCCGACACCGCCCAGGCATGAACATCTTGCTCGTTGAAGACGACGCCCGCGTCGCCGATTTTCTGTTGCGCGGCCTGCGTGCCGAAGGCCACCGCGTGCAGCGCGCCGCCACCGGCCCCGAGGGTCTGGCGCTGGCGCAAGACGCTGCGCGCGAGGCCGCCCGCAGCGGCCCCGGCGACGAACCCACCGTGCTGGTGCTGGACGTGATGCTGCCGGGCCTGAGCGGGCTGGAGGTGTGCCAGACGCTGCGCGCGCAGCAGGTGCAGCTGCCCATCCTCATGCTGACCGCGCTGGGCACGCTGGAAGACCGCGTGAGCGGCCTGCGCCTGGGCGCCGACGACTACCTGTGCAAACCCTTCGAGTTCGAGGAACTGCTGGCGCGGCTGGAGGCTTTGGGCCGGCGTGGCCGCGAACACCGCCCCGCGCCCGCGCGGCTGCTGCAGGTGGCCGACCTCGACCTCGACCGTGAGCGCATGCAGGCGCGCCGCGGCGGCCAGGCGCTGGTGCTCACCGCGCGCGAGCTGGCGCTGCTGGAACTGCTGATGAACGCCCCGGGCCGGCTCTTCAGCCGCGAGCGCATCCTGGCCAATGTGTGGGGCACCCACGAAGACCCGCTGACCAACATCGTCGATGTCTACATCCGCCGCCTGCGCAGCAAGATCGACGACGGGCAGGCCGTGCCGCTGATCCACACGCTGCGCGGCCTGGGTTACAAGCTGGAAGACCCGCGCGCAGCGGGCTGAGGCGCGCCTGGCGCCGCGCGGTTCAGCGCGCCACCCAACCCCCACACACGGGAAACACCTGGCCCACGAAGCAGCTGGCCGCGGGGCTGCACAGGTAGGCCGCAAACATCGCGTCTTCACGCGCGGCCACCAGGCGGCCCAGCGGCACCTCGCGCGCCAGCCGCTCCTGGAAACGCGGGTTGGCCTGCACCTCGGGCGGAAAGTAGGTGGGGTTGTCGACGAAGTTCTGCGCGATGGCATTGACCTGCACGCGCCGCGGCGCGAGCTCCACACCCACCGCCTGCACGTAGGCCAGCTGCGCGCCGCGTGCGGCGCTGTAGCTGCTGGCGCGCTTCATGCCGCGCAGCGCCGAGGCGCTGCCCATCACCAGCACCTTGCCCCCGCCGCGCTGCACCATGCCGGGCACGGCAGCGCGCACCAGGCGGGGCAGGGGGTCGACGAGCGCGGCGAAGACCTCGCGCCATTCGTCATCGCCCACTTCCACGGCCGGCGTGGAGGGTGCGTGCAACGCGAGGTTGGCCACCAGCACGTCGATGGCGCCGGCCGCAGCCACCACCTCGGCCGCCGCCTGCGGCGCGCTCAGCGCTGCAGTGCTGGCCACAACCGTGGCGCCCTGCTCGGCCAGCACCGCGCACAAGGCAGGGCCCATGAAGGCATCGGCCTGCGTGACGAGCACGCGCAGGCCGTGCAGCGGTGCGGTGACGGTGGGGGTGGGGGTGGGCTGCGAATGCATGGCAGGTTTCCTTGTCGTGGTTCGCGGTGCAGTGTGCGACGGGCGTGATCGTAGGGCGGCAGATCTGACCATCGAAGGCCGGCCCAGCGAAGTCGGCTATACTGCGCAGCTCAGTCGCGGGGTGGAGCAGCCTGGTAGCTCGTTGGGCTCATAACCCAAAGGTCGCAAGTTCAAATCTTGCCCCCGCAACCAAGAAATACCGGTGCCTACCAGCACCCACGAAGCCCGCCCCGCGCGGGCTTCGGCGTTTCTGGGTCCGTCGCGCCTCCATCGCCCGCGACCAAGCCTTGCATGATCTGCGTGATCAGCCGCTTGTGATTGAAGAACTGTTCGGCGCTGGGTCCTTGAAGGGCACTCGTGCAGGCTTCTTGAACACGCTCTTCCAGTTCCAGGCCAGAAACTCCGGTGCCGGCAGAAGATCGCCATGTTGCGGCGCGTGGATCGGCCGGCCGTGAAACTGCAATTCGCCCGCCACGCCTCTGCCGCCACTGATCGCATGCTGGCTGAAGACCACTCGGTGCTCCGATGGCTCTACGGTGAAGGCGCCCAGGTCGAACAGCTTGTGGTGGAGTGAGCAGAGCGACAGCCCGTTGGGCTCGATGTCAGGCCCGCCCACGTGATGCCATTGGATGTGCGCTGCTTCCAACCCGGCTGGCGAGAGCCCGATGCGCAGGTCGAACCCGCAGACACAACACCGGTACTCGTAGGCGCGAAGCACCCGCTCACGAAAACCCGGATCGCGCCGGCGGCGCTGCGTACTCGTGTCAACGGTCGTGAGCGGGCCCGCTTCTCGAACTTCGGTCGGCCCTTCGAGGTCCAGGCCGAGACCAGCCGCGATGTCGGCCTGCAGGGTGGCGGGGAAGTAGGCCTCCAGCACGCGGAGGGCCACCGCCTGCAAAAGACCGGGGATCTGGCGCAACGCCGCGTCGATGTTGGCGGGAAATCCGCCCTTGAGGTGGTGGGCGCGCAATTCGGTCAGGCTGGGCGTTGCGCCGGCTGGGCGCTTCAGAATGTCCCGCGGGCCACTCAACTCCCACAGCGCGCCATGTCCGTCTGTGGCCAAGTGCCAGAACGGGTAATGCCGTGATTTGGCCGCACCGGTCGGGCCGAATTCAGCCAACAGCTGCTTGAGCCGGTCGTCGATCGCCGAGAACTCGACGAGCCTGGGTTTGCCGTGCTGAACCCGGGCCAGTGCCAAGAGGATGAGCAGCGGCTTGTGCGGCGCATACACCCCCGCACGCTGAGCGCGGCGGATGTTGTCGAAGACATCCAGGACTTCGATCGCGCTCTTCATGTCAGGGCCGGCCCGTCCAGTAGTCGGCCTTATCAGGCATCACCCACCGCACGCCGCCGCGTGGATCTGGCCGATCGCCGGGGTAGCGTGGGATCAAATGAATGTGCAAATGGCCGATCGTCTGCCCGGCCGCGGCGCCATCGTTGATGCCGATGTTGTAGCCGGCCGGGCCGAATTCCAATTGCAATTGCTGCTTCGCCTGGTCGAGCAGTTCAAGCATCGCCATGCGTTCCTCCAGCGTCGTTTCAAAGAACGACGGCACGTGACGCACAGGAATCACCAACGTGTGCCCGGGAGCAACCGGGTATCCATCGCGAATGGCGACCGCAGCGGCGTTGCGCAAAAGCACGCGCGACTCTGGCAATGCGCAGAAGGGGCACGGCGTGCTGTTCTCCATGAGGTCAGTATGCGTCAGCGTCCTGGGCATGATGAGCGCGTCCACCTGCAGCGGCGCTCATGAAGGGCGACCGCAAACGCAAGGCCCGCGCTGGCTCCAATGGCTGCAGCCAGTTGCGGCAGCGCAGGGCGTCATCAGGCCCGTCAGGCCCGTCAGGCCGCCAATCGCACGGCGGCGCCTTCAAGGCCCGCAAGAATGCTGTCCGCCACCTCGCCCGGAAAGCCTGGCGGCAGTTGCGCGCGCACCTCAGCCAGCACCTCGGGCGTTCGCGCGATCAGGTCGTCGATCACCACCTGGGCCGGTCGCCCATCGACCGTGACGACGCCGTGTCGCGTGCCAAGCTCCAGCCAGTGCCGACGATGGATGTCCTTGATCTTCCAGTGAGCGTTCTGGGTTCGTACCGCCATGGCCAGCTTGGCCTTGTGCGGCGAGATCTTCGACGGCCCTTCGCCCAGCACCGGGTAGGCCGACAGCACGTCGTACAGCGGCGTGAGTTGGAAGCGTCCGCCGGGCCGGATGAGGAGGCTGAAGTTCTTCGCGTGGCCGTCGGTGGCGCACAGCATCCAGAACAGCAGTTGCGACTGGAAGAAGACCCTGCGGTCCTGTTCCCGCATCGTCGAGCCTTCCAGCACCTGGAAGATTGCGTCGATGCCGGGCCCGCCATCGGCCTCGTACTTGGCGGAAGGTGGCACACCTTTGGCCTGGCACAGATCTTCTTGTGGCAGCCGCACAAGCCGCGCGTCCCCTTGAGGCGCTGTCCACCAGGCACGGTCGAATCTCTCGACGGCCAGCACCTTCAGGTCTTCGAAGGTCACCGGCTCGCAGGCCGCCACTGGCAGCCCGTAGGCGGCCAGTATCTGGGCACACAGCCACTCGTTCTCGACCGAATGGCGCATGTCGAGCTTCATGCCCCCGATCAGGCCGAGCGGCAGCTTGAGGATGTGCGTGGTGGGCGTTGCGCTGTGCGGGAGGTACCACGTGCCATCCCTCTGGAGCAGCGCCGTCTTCTCCTGGGCGCCGGCGATCGAGATGCGCAGGTCAGCGTCTTCGCCCGCGAGTCCCAGCACCTGGGGCGTGGTGGTGGCACGCAGCAGCGCGGCCACTTCGGCCTCGGTCAGTGGGTCCGCCTCCAGTGGTGCCACGCCGGACGATGCCGTGCCTTTTGTCTGGTCGGGCAGGATCTGCAGCGCGCCGGCGCAGTCGCGGCCCGCCTCGGCCAGCAGGTCGAAGGCATCGGTGGAATCGGCACGGTACCGGCGTGCCATGCGCTCGCGGATGTCCTTGCTGTCGGGCAGCAGGTTCTCGAACCATGCCCGGACGTGTGGGCCGCGGTGGGGGATGTTGCCCGGCATGAAGGGCAGCGACAGCGACAACGGGCGACCCTGCTCCGAGCGCGTCCAGTCGGGGGCGTACTGCAGGGTGTCGGGCGCGTTCAGCCCGAGGCTCCAGGTGCCGACATAGGCCCCGTTCATCCACAGTCCTAGAGACTGGCTGGCCCGGTTCAAGCGGATCGTCGAGCGGCGGTCCATGATGTTCACCAGGCTGGCTTGTCGCCCGCCTCGGGCTGTGTCTGGCCGGTCGGTGTATCCGTGATGCTTGCCGGCTTGCTCAGGACCAGTTCGACGCCGAGGATGCCCAGCAACTTCAGGAGCCTGCCCACGCCAACGGTTTCCGCGTTGCGCTCCAAGGTCGAGTACGTTTGCTGGGTGACGCCCAAGCGCAGGGCGACTTCGCTCTGGGTCAGGCCCGACTCCTTGCGGAAGGCTTGGAGCAGGACGGACAGCTGCTCGGCCGTGCGCAGGGGGTACTCGCTCATACAGCCTCCAGGATGTGACCGCGATTTACAGATCATAGACTGTTCAGCGTCTTTACAGTCTGTAAACTGTGTCGACAGTCGACGGGTCTGGACGAGTGGCGTTGTGCCGTGGCGTCCTGCTCGCCAGGACGGTGCGCCGTCTGGCAGGCATGAGTCTCAACATTCGACATGCGCTGTTGATGCGAGTGCCCAGCAGGGTTCAACTTGCAAAGCGCCCGGTCATCGATTCTGAAGTGGGCGTCTGCGCTGGAGGCGCGGCTGGGCCGAGCGTGCGCGCCGGCCGGGCCGGGTCGCGGAGCCCCTCGGAGACGCGGAGACGCCACGGAGACGTTCCGGCCCTAAGCTGGGCACCCTCACCAGCAGCCCGTGGCGGCTGGGCCCCGTCCAAACGCCCCCATGCTCCGACTCCTGCAGGCCCCCCGCTGGACTCCCGAAGGGCAGCCCCCGCTGCCCTTGCCCCTGACCGTGCCCGCCGCCTTGCTGGTGGTGCTGGCCCACCACGAGGGCTGGCTGGCGCGCGAGCGGCTGGCCCTGATCTTCTGGCCTGACGCCACGCCGGCCGACGCCCTGCACCGGCTGCGCATCAACCTGCACCGCAGCAAGCAGCTGCTGGCCGGGTGGGGCCACGCCGACGCGCTGGCCACCGAGCGCAGCCGCGTACGCCTGGACCTGCCCAGCGACCTGGCGCTGCTGCGCCAGGCCCAGGCCGAGGGCGACACCGCCGCCCTGGCCGAACTGAACCCCGGCCGGTGGCTGGCGGGTTGGCAGCTGCCGGCCTACGGCGGCTTTGCCCAGTGGTGCGAGGACACCGGCGCGGCCTGCATGGCGGCCTGGCTGGCAGCGTGCCGGCGCGGGCTGCCAGGCGCGCCCGGCGAGCCGGCGCGCGGGTCCGCCGCAACCCGGCCCGTGGCGCTGGCAGGCCCGGACGCCCCCCGACCCGAAGACCGCACCCCGATCGGTCGCGACGCCGAGATGGAACGCCTGCGCGCCAGCCCCGCCCGCGCGCTGCTGTTGCTGGGCGAGCCCGGCGCCGGCAAGACCACGCTGCTGATGGCCGCGCACCCGCACGCGCCGGTGCTGCGCGGCCTGGAGGGCCTGCACGCCATGCCCTACCAGCCGCTGCTGGCCACCCTGCGCGAACACGGCCGCCAGCTCGAGCGCTGCCTGCGCGAGCCCGCCCACCCGCTGCGCCCCTACCGCCTGGACCTGGCGCGCGTGCTGCCGGAACTCGCGCCCGACGAGGCCCTGCCGCCGCTGGACGCGCTGACCGCCCGCACCCGCCTGGTCGAGGCGCTGACGCGGGCCTTCGAGGCCCTCACGCCCGTGCTGGTGGTCGACGACCTGCAGTGGTGCGACGCCGCCACCGTGGAGTGGCTGCTGACGCTGGCGCACGGCGAACGCCTGCGCTGGCGCGCCGCGGCGCGGCGGCACGAGGTGAGCGCGGCCTTGCAGCAGCAGCTCGACGGCCTGCACAAGGCCGCGCGGCTGGAGACCGTGGCCGTGCCGCCGCTGGGCCGCGAGGCCGTCGCCCGCGTGTGCGCGCTGCGGCAGCCGGCACTGGCCGCGCAGCCCGAGCGCATCGAGCGGCTGCACGCGCTCAGCGGCGGCAACCCCTTCATGCTGGGCGAGCTGCTCAGCGCCGGCGGGACAGAAGGCCCCGACACCCCGGCAGCGCCCACCCTGGCCCGCCTCGACGAGCTGGTGATGACCCGGCTGCAGGGCTTGAGCGCGCCGCTGCGCGCGGCCGTGGAGGCCGCCGCCGTGCTGGTGCAGGCCGTGCCGCCGTTGGCCCTGCGGGAAGACGCCGGCGACCGCACGCCCACCACCGACTGGGCCCGCGACTGCCAGCGCGCCGTCGCGGCCGGGCTGCTGCGCGAAGCCGGCCCTGACGGCCAGCTTCTCGCCTGCCGCCACGACCTGGTGCGCCAGGCCGTGCACCGCAGCCTCACGCCCGCGCGCCGGGCCACGCTGCACCGCCATGCAGCGCTGTGGCTGGCGGCGCAGGCCGACGTGGGCCACCCGCCTGACGCGCTGACCATCGCCGAGCACTGGCGCGCCGCCGGCGAAGCGCAGACGGCGCTGGCCTGGTCCCACCGCGGCGCCGAGCAGCTCAAGGCGCGCGGCAACTTCACCATCGCGCGGCAGCTGTGGCGCCGGGTGGCCGACGAGTCGCTGGACGCCGCACAGAGCCTCCGCGCCCAGCTGGAGCTGGCCGCCTGCGACCTGTTCGAGGACCTCTCGCGCGGCGAAGCGGCGCTCGAGGCCGTGCAGGCGCGCCTGAGCGCGGTGGCCGACGCCGAGCGCCGCCGCCAGATCGAGGGCCGGCTGCGCTCGGCGCTGGTCGACAACCGCGTGTTCGCGGGCGACATCGCGCGCGCCCAGGTGCATGCCGAGCGCCTGCGCGCGCTGCTGCCGGCCCTGCCCGTGGCCGAGCGGGTGGACGCGCTGGAGGTGCTGATCGAGCTGGCCATGCGCGAGCCCGACATTCCGGCCGCCTGGGCCCTGCTGGCGCAGGTGCGTGACCTCGCGCCGCAGCGGCCCAGCCTGCTGAGCTGGGAAGGCCAGATCCACTGGTTCGGCGGCCAGGCCCAGGCCGCGCACGACGCGCTGGCGCGGCTGCTGCAGCGCCACCCCGAATACTGCAGCGGCATGACCATCGAGAACGACCTGGCCGTGATGCTGCACGCGCTGGGCCGCGCCGCCGAGGCCGAGGTCATGGTGCGGCGCAGCCTGCAGAGCTGGGCCGGCGTGGTGCACGCCGAGGCCATCTCGCTGATGGTGCTGGGCGTGGTGCTGCTGAGCGCCGCCCGCTTCGAGGAAGCCGACGAAGCGCTGGCGCGCGCGCTGCAACTGGCGCGCGACCAGGCCAGCCCTGGCTTCGAGGCCGAGGCCCTGGTGCGCCGCGCGCGGGTGCTGCTGGCCTGGGACCGCCCCGCCGACGCGCAGGCAGCGCTGGCCGAGGCCGGGGCCCTGCTGGGCGAGAGCCCCGAGCCCCTGCGCGTGAGCCAGTTCGTGCTGGCGCAGGTGCAGGCCGCCCTGGCCCTGGGGCGGCCCTGGCCGCAGGCCGGCGTGGACCGGCTGCGCCAGGTGGCCCAGCGCAGCACGCACCCGCTGGTGCACGGGCGCCTGGCGCGCGTGGACCTGGAACAGGCCCGGGCCGCGGGCGACGTGCCGGCGGCGGCGGCCCAGGCGGGCGCCATGAGCGTGCTGGCGCGGCGCAACCAGTTGGGCGAACAGCTCGCCGAGGCACTGTGGCTGCAGGCCGAGCTCGAGCCCGCGCACCCGCTGGCCGGGCGCTGGCGCTCGGAAGCCCGCACGCTGGCCCTGCGCGGCGGCCTGCAGCTGATGCTGCGTCGCCTGGACCTTCAGCCCTACTGAGACGCGGGCGTCTGCCCCCTTCAGGGCGAGGCGATGGCGGCGACGTGGACCTGCCGCGGAGACGCTGCGGAGACGGTGGCTTCCTAGAGTGGGCGCCATCCCCTCTTCGTGGAGCTTTCCATGCGCGCCCTCCTGATCCTGTGGCTCACGGCCCTGCTCGCCGCTTGCGGCGGCGGCTCGTCGCCCGACACGCCCCCACCCCCGCCCACACCCGCGCCCACCACGGTGCAGACCGAGGGCCTGGTGGTGGACGAGCGCGGCCTGCCGCTCGACGGGGCCACTGTGCAAGTGCTGTCGACCAGCGCCGTGAGCGGCACCAGCCGCAGCGTCACCACCGACGCCCAGGGCCGGTTCAGCCTGACGCTGGACCTGGCGCAAGCCGCTGTCATCCGGGTGGAGAAGGCGGGCTACACGCGCGGCGTGAAGGTGGCGGCCTCGGTCGCCGACAACGCCCGGCTCGCCCCGCGTGTGGTGCTGCAGCCGGTGGCCAGCACGCAGAGTTTCGACCCCACGCAGCCGGCCGTGCTGCGCGTGCCCGGCACGCCGGCGCGCGTGACGCTGGCGGCCGGCAGCCTGGTGCGCGCTGATGGGCAGGCGCCCAACGGCAGCGCCAGCGTCGACCTCACGCCCATCGACCCCAGCGCCGACATCGGCCGCATGCCCGGGCTGATGGTGGACGCCACCACCGGGGAGCCCATCGAGTCATTGGGCGCGATGACGGTGAAGTTCAGCGACGCCAGCGGCGCCGCGCTGAACCTCGCCAGCGGCCGCACCGCCATGCTGCGCATCCCGGCGACGCCGGCGGCGCTGGCCACCGGCGCGCTGCCGGACAGCTTCCCGCTGTACCACCTGGACGAAAACACCGGCCGCTGGACCCGCGAGGGCACCGCCACGCTGAAGACCGACCCCGCCACGGGCGCGCCCTTCTACGAGGGCGAGGTCAGCCACTTCAGCACCTGGAACGCCGACCAGGTGATGACGCGCAGCTTCCTCGACCTGAGCACCACGCTCACCGGCACGCGCTGCACCGCGTCCACCGCGGGCACGGTGCAGGCCCTGGGCCTGGACTACAACGGCAGCTCCGGCCTCAGCGGCGAGACGCTCGCGGTGCGCGAGCGCTCCCAGGTGCAGGTGCGGCTGGTGGACCGCTTCGGCGTGGTGCTGGACAGCCTGACCCTGGCCACGGGCGCGGCTGGCGCCACCGAGCGCCTGCCGCGCTGCCTGGTGGCGGCGCAGACCGTGCGCGTGACGGGCCGCGTGGTGCTGAGCGGCGGCTCGCTGGCCAACTACCGCGTGCAGATCAGCGGCGAGCGCGCGGCCACGGTCACGGTGGCGCCGCAGAGCGACGGCAGCTACGCGGTGGACGTGGCGGCCGGCACGGGCACGCTGCGCGCGCGCCTGGTGGCCGCGCAGAACTACGGCACCCCCGCCACCACGGTCACCACCGAGGTGGCCAGCACCGAGGCCCGCTTCCCCGACCTGGTGGTGAACGACGACCGCTTCACGCTGCAGGGCTGCGTGCAGGGCTGGGCGGGCTACCGCCGCGACGCGGTGATGGTCAGCGTGTTCCGCGGCGAACAGCGCCTGGCCCCGGCCCAGGTGCTGCGCAGCGACAGCCCCAACTTCCAGTTCAGCGGCCTGCCGCTCAACACCACGCTGGATGTACGCCTGACCTCGGCCGACCCGACGCTGGCCGAAGTGCGCCGCGAGCTCGTGATCGGCGCCACCGCGCCGTTGCTCGACGCCTGCCTGGACCTGCCGGCCGCGCCTGCCGTGGCCATCCAGGCCCGCGCCAGCGGCCTGACGGTGGACTACAGCGTGCAGCGCAGCGGCGCCACCGAGCCGGCGCTGGTGAGCCAGCAGTGGAGCTTCGGTGACGGCGCCAGCGGCAGCGGCGCGAGCGTGCGCCACAGCTACACGGCCGCGGGCCGCTACGAGGTCACGCTGACGGTGACGGACGCGCTGGGGCAGGTGTCGAGCGCGGTGCTGAGCCAGAGCGTGTCGGCGGTGGTCAGCACCCTGCCGCTGGCGCCGCGCATCGACGGTGGTGACGGCCACGCCTGCGCCACCACGGCGGCCGGGGCGCTCAAGTGCTGGGGCTTCAACAGCACCGGCCAGCTGGGCAACGGCAGCACCACCGCCATCAGCACGGCGGTGCCGGTCTTCGGCCTCGAACGGGGCGTGGTGCACGTGGCCACGGCGGCCTACTCCACCTGCGCACTCACCGAAGACGGCGCCGTGCGCTGCTGGGGCCTCAACGGCTCGGGCCAGGTGGGCGACGGCAGCAACCTCAACCGCAGCACGCCCGTGCTGGTGTCGGGCCTGGAAGGCGGCGTGGTCGCGCTGAGCGCCGGCTGGGAGCACATGTGCGCGCTGACCAGCGCAGGCGGCGTGAAGTGCTGGGGCGCCGGCAACAGCGGGCAGCTGGGCCGGGGCAGTTCGGTGGCCAGCAACGTGCCAGTGGACGTGCTCGGCCTGGGTTCGGGCGTCGTCGCCATCAGCACAGGCGTTTATCACAGCTGCGCGCTCACCAGCGCGGGCGCGGTGCGCTGCTGGGGCGGCAACTTCTCGGGCCAGCTGGGGGACGGCACCACCAATTCCAGCACCGTGCCGGTCGACGTGGTGGGCCTGGAGGCGGGCGTCATCGCGCTCGAGGCCTTCGGCGAAACAAGCTGCGCCATCACCGCCAGCCGCGGCCTGGTGTGCTGGGGCCTGGGCACCTCGGGCCAGCTGGGGCAGGGGGCCAACACCAGCAGTTCGCGGCCGGTGGCCGTCACGGGCCTGGGCAGCGGCGTGGCCGCGGTGAACATCGGCTCGTACCAAACCTGCGCGCTCACGCAGGCCGGCGCGGTGCTGTGCTGGGGCTTCAACAGCAACGGCCAACTGGGCGACGGCACCACCACCCGCCGCAACGTGCCGGTGGCGGTGTCGGGCCTGGGCAGTGGCGCGATCGCCATCGGCGCGGGCAGCAACTTCAGCTGCGCACTGACCGACGACGGCGGCGCGCGGTGCTGGGGCTTCAACGCCCAGGGGCGACTGGGCGACGGCAGCACCACCGACCGCAGCACCCCAGTGGCGGTGCGGAACTTTCCCTGAGCCGGGGACGGCCCGCCTTCTCTTGAGCGATCGGAGCGAAGCATGAACCACGTCATCCCGACCCGCGCAAACGCGCCCCACGTCCGCCATGCAGAGGCCGCTTGAAGTCTCTGTGCCCCAGCAGTCGGCACAAAAAGGGCTGCCAGTCGAAGCCGGGGCCTGCCGCCGCCCTGAGCGCAGCACATCGCCTGCAGCACAGCCCCCGCCTGGGGGCCACCCCTGGGTGGGCAGCGCCCGTTTCCTATAGATTTGGTGGCGATACACGCGCCCCGGACGATGCCGAACAACCCAAGCAATCTGCTGGAGCGGGAGCCAGCGCTGGCAGCCCTCGCAAGCGCGTTGTCAGACCTGCGTTCCGGCCAAGGCCGCTGCGTGCTGGTGACGGGCGAAGCGGGTGTGGGCAAAACCAGCTTGCTGAACGCCACCGTGAGGGCCGACCACGGCCGTTTCCACTGGCTGCGAACGGGGTGCGACGCGCTGCACACCCCACGCCCACTCGGGCCCTTGGTCGACTTGTCCAGCGCTTTGCCCGATTCGCTGGCGCACGCCATCCATGCCGGCAAGACCTACAACGGTCTCTTTCCCGCCCTGCTGGCCTGGCTGCGCCACCCACCGGCCCCGCGCGTGCTGGTGATCGAAGACCTGCATTGGGCCGATGAGGCCACCCTCGACTGCGTGCGCTACCTGGGCCGGCGCATGGCCGATGCGGGCTTTGCGCTGCTGTTGACGCTGCGGCCCGACCAGCTGGACGCGCATCCACCACTGCGCCAGACGCTGGCCGCGCTGAGCACAACCGCCACCCTGCGCATCGAGCTCGACCCCCTGTCGCCCGCCGCGGTGGCCGCGCTGGCCCTTCGGCACCAGCGCAGCGCCGAAGGGCTGCATGCCCTGACCGGCGGCAACCCCTTCTATCTGCAGCAATTGCTGAATGCCGCGCCCGGCGCGCTGCCAGGTTCCCTGCGCGACACCGTTCTGGCGCAGGCCGATCTGCTGTCCCCGCCGGTACGCGACGCCCTGGACACGCTGAGCTGCTCGCCCGGCGGGCTGGAACTCGAACAACTGCTGGCACTGCACCCCCAGGCCCTGCCGGGGCTGGACAACGCGGCTGCCCGGGCCTTGGTGGAGGCCCGGCCGCCCTGGCTGGTCTTCAAGCACGAGCTGGCGCGCCGCGCGCTGGAAGCAGCCCTGCCGCCCCTGCGCCGCTGGCAGGTGCACCGTGGTCTGCTGGAAAGGCTGCAGACGCTGCCGGCCCGGCCGGGCTTGCTGGCACGGCAGGTGCACCATGCCGCAACGGCGGGCCTGTCGGCCCAGGTGTGGGCCCTGGCACCGAAGGCGGCCGCCGAGGCCGACGCCGTGAGTGCCTACCGCGCCGCCGTGCGCCTGCTGCAGCTGGCCTTGGCGCACAGCGAGGGCGCGCCGGCGGCCGAGCGCGCCGAGCTGCTCGACCAACTGGCGCTGCGGCTGCACAACATCCAGGCCAACGCCGAATCGGCAGCGGCGCTGCGCGAAGCGATTGCCTTGAAGCAGGCCTGTGGTGACAGGCTGGGCAGCGCCATCAGCCTGGCGCAGCTGGCGCTGCAGCTCACACCCGACCCCCAGGCGCTCGGCCTCGCTGAGCAGGCCGTGGCGGCCCTGGAGGGGCAGTTCGACAACGCCGCGGCCGGCGCCGCCTTCAGCGCCCTGGCCATCACGCTGGCCAACGCCGGGCGGTCGTCTGAAGCGCTGCAGCACGCGCAGCAGGCCCTGCGCAGCGCCGAAGCCTCAGGCGACGCCCGGAGCCGGCTGAACGTCGGCAGCGTGGCAGCCGCCGTGGCCTTGAGCGTGGAACCATCGGCCGAGGCCTTCGACCGGCTGGAGGCCTGCATCGGCGACGCCATCCAGCAAGGCCGGCCCGACCGGGCCGCCGTGCCGATGGTCAACCTGGCCGCCGTGGCGCTGCAGCACGGCGAGCTGGCGCGGGCCCTGGCCGTCACCGAGCGCGGCATCCGCTACTGCGCCGAGCGCGACCTGGACATGGTGACGGCCCACCTGGTGGTGAGCCGCGCCCTGGCGCTGGACGAACAAGCCTGCTGGCCCGAGATGCTGGCCGTGCTCGAAACGCTGGACACCATGGCGTCGGTGCCCACCCGGCAGCTGGCGTCGGCGGCCATGCTGCGCAGCCGCCTGCAGGCCCTGCGCGGCGAGGCGAACGACCCCGCGGTCTGGGCTGCGCATGTGGACGATGCACGGCACGGCCGTTCCAACCTGGTGCCGCTGTATGCCTGCCTGCGCGCGGCCGAAGCCGCCTGGCTGCGCGGGGATGACGCGGCCTTGCTGCACTGTGTGCAGCAAGGCCTGCCCTACGCCGACGGGCCCTGGCAGCAGGGCCAGATGCGCCAGTGGTGGCGCCGCGCCGGCAGCGCCTTGCCCGAAGCAAGCGGCCCGCTGGCCCTGCCGCACCGCGCCGCCGAGGCCGGTGACTGGCAAGCCGCCGCCGAGGCCTGGCTGCAGCGCGGCTGCCGGCTGGAGGCTGCCCTGATGCTCGTGGAAGGCGACGAGACGAGCCTGAACAAGGGCTTGGCGCTGCTGGCCGAGCTGGGCGCCCAGGGTGCGCTGGCCGCCGTGCAGCGCCAGCTGCGCGCGGCTGGCCTGCGGGGCCCCTACAGGCACACGCGGATGGACCCCCTGGGCCTGACCCAGCGCGAACGCCAGGTGGCCGAACTGCTGGCCCAGGGCCTGAGCAATGCCGAGATCGCGCAACAGCTGCACCGCTCGGAGCGCACGGTGGAACACCATGTGGCCGCCCTGCTGTCCAAGCTGGGCGTGGCACGGCGCAGCCAGGTCGCGCCTTTGCTGAAAACTAGCCGCCCGACTTGAGCGGCAGCCCCAGCCGCCGCTGGCGCCATGCCCGCAGGGCCACCAGGCCGGCCAGCAGCAAGGCCGCAGGCGTGGGTTCAGGCACGACGGAGACGGTGTCGCGGAAGGTCAGCGTGTAGTCCCAGCTGTTGGCATAGCTGTTTTCGACGCTGGCCATCACGAACTCGAAGTTGCGCAGCAGGTAGGTGCCCGCTTGCAGGGTGCCGCTGTTGTTGAAGCTGGCCAGCCCGGTGTTGCCGATCACGTCGCTGCGGTAGGTGGTGACGCCCGCGGGTGAGGTCCACCACACTTCCAGCTGCTGCCCGCCGGTGCTGCCGCCAGTGAGGGTGTAGGCCGTGTTCTGGTCGAGCGTGAAGGTGAAGGCCTGCCAGTTCCAGCTTTCCATGCGCTGCGCGGCGGGCTGCGGGGGCTGGATGCTGTTGCTGCCCAGGGACTGCATCGTGCCCATGAACGAGCCTGATGCCCTGAGCTCGATGTCGGCGCCGTTGCTGCCGAACGAGAAGGTCTGGGTCTGCGCCCAGGTGGCATCGAAGGTGGTTGAGAACACCAGTGCGGTGTCGAAGCCAGTGCCCGTGCCGGCCACGCTGACCGTGGGCACGCCCGTGCCCGACACCACCGCCAAGGAACCCGTGCTGCCCGTGACGGCACAGAAGTCGGTCTCGGGGGTTACGCAAGGGAAGGCCACACCCGAAATGCCGTAGCCGGCGAAAGCCCTCACTTGGCTCACCGATTCACGCTCCACCAGTTCCAAGGTGCTTGCGGCCAGCGCCTGCTGGCTGCACAGCAGCGCGATGGCCAGCCCGAGACTGCCCTTCAGAGGCCACGCTGCCGCAGCCGGTGCGTGCGGGCGAGGCCGCATGGAGCGGGCGGGTTGATGGGTGCTGGATGGATTGCAGGTATTCATGGGATCTTCCTCGGTGTGGTTTGTGGGAAATGGGGCGGGCCGGCAGCTCAGGCCGCCAGGGCTGCGCGCAGGCCCTGGCTGCTCGGGAGTGCTGCGCCTGCGGGGTGTTCCTGGCAGGCACTCAACAGCTGCTGCAGCCTGGGCAGGGCTTGCAAGGCGGCCTTCCGGCCCAGGTCCAACAAGGCGGGCATGGCCTGGGTTTCGAACAGGCCCACGCGGCGTTCGAGTTGGGGCAGCAGCACGATCCGGCTCGGCCCGGCGTGCGCCGCGATGCGGGCGTGCAGCAGGTTGTTGGTCAAGCCCGCCGTGACGCGCGTGGCCAGGCGTACAGGCCCCGCGACGCGGCGCGGCAGGGGCACCTCGAAGCCCAGCGCCAGCACCACCTGTGCCTGTGCAGCGCCGGCCAGGGGCAGCGGGTCGCAGACACTGCCGTCCATCAGCAGGCGGCCCGCCACGCGGTGCGGCGTGAACAGGAAGGGCAGCGCCACCGAAGCCCGCAAGGCCTCACAGACCGGGCCCTGCGCCAGGACCACCGCTTCGCCGGTGTGTGCGTCGGCGGTGCTCACCCGCAGCGGCACCGGCAGGTCTTCAAGGCGCAGGCTGCCGAAGGCGCGCTGCAGGCGTTCCAGGATCAGGCGGTCGTCGCGCAGCGCAAAGGTCTCGCCGAAACGGTCGCCGCGCGCCGCGACCCACGGCGCCAGCGCCATGTCCAGCCAGGCGGCCTTGCGGCGCTGGCTGGTGATCTCACGCGACCACAGCGTCTGCGCCAGGCGCACGCACTCCGCGGCTGGATGACCGGCAGCCGCCAGGGCACCAAACACCGCGCCGGCGCTGCAGCCCACGACCAGGTCGGCCTGGATGCCGGCTTCCTCGAGCACCTGCACCACGCCGAGCGCGGCCACGCTCTTCACGCCGCCGCTGCCGAACACCAGGGCCAGCCGCGGCGGCGCCGCGGCGGGACGCAGGGCAGGCTGAAGAGCCGTGCCCGAGGGGCCAGGAAAAAGGGTGTGGTGCATGGCAGCTTGGCGGCAGTGGGGTTGCAGAGATGGTCGGCAAACCCGGCCGCGTACGAATGGGTACGCGTACGCAGTTTTCACCGCCGGCCTTCCCCTGTCTGCGGGAGGCCAGGTCGTATGCCGAAGCCGGTGGCACTGACCGCACACGCCGCCACCGTGGCGCAGGCGGTGCAGGGCGCGGCACAGAAGCTCGCGCACCTGCTGGACAGCACGCTGGGGCGGCTGCAGGCGCATCGCGTCCAGCACGGCCCGCACCCGTCCGATCCGTCAGAGGGCCCCGCCACGCGGTTCCCGCGCCCGTGATCTTTCGGTGAAGCACCCGTGAGGGCGGCTTCCTAGCATGGCTCTGGCGAAGTTTGCTTCGCGTCGGTCTTCATACCAGCACAGCCAGGAGTCAGCCCATGCACCCGAACCCCCGCCTCGCCCTTGCCGCCATCGCTGCGGCGATCGCAGCCAGCAGCGTCACCCTGTCGGCCCATGCCGAGGTCGTCGACGTCACCGTCACCGTCCAGAACCTCGCACCGGCCAACGGCATCGCCTTTGCCCCGCTGCACCTCGGTTTCCACAGCGGCAGCTTCGATGCCTTCAACCTGGGCGGCGTGGCCACCGCGCCCATCATCTCGGTGGCCGAGGGCGGCGCAGGCGGTGCCTGGCAGGCCGCCTTCGCGGCGGCCGATGCCACCGCCACGCGCGGCACCGTCGGTGGCCTCTTGCTGCCCGGCGCCACCAGCAGCCTCACGCTGCGTGTCGACACGGCGCTGAACCCGCTGTTCACCTTTGCCGGCATGGTGGTGCCGAGCAACGACTTCTTCATCGGCAACGACAGCCCCACCGAGTACCGCCTCTTCGACGCCACCGGCGCGCTGACCCTGCCGTCGATCACCGTGCGCGCCAGTGAGATCTGGGATGCAGGCTCCGAGGTGTTCGACCCCGCCGCGGCCGCCTTCGTCGGCAACAACGACCTGCGCACGCCGCAAAACTCGGTGGTGGCGCTCAACTTCGCCGAGCTGGCCGCCTTCAACGGGCTGAGCACCGGTGCGGGCTACACCTTCAACAGCGGCCTGTCGGCAGGCAGCGAGGTCTACCGCATCAGCTTCGAAGTCTCGCCCGTGCCCGAACCCGGCAGCTGGGCGATGCTGACGGCCGGTCTGCTGGGCATCGGCTACCTGGCGCGCCGCCGCCGCGACGAAGGTGCGCGCTCTGCATTGGGCGCGGCCTGACCCGACCCGGCGCCTTCTGGTTCAATGGTGTTCGGGTCCGCCACCGGCGGCGGCCCAAACGGGCCGCGCATGAACAAGCACTTGTTGCTGGTGGAAGACGACGACGCCATCGCGCAGGCCTTGCGCCTGCACCTGGAAGAGGCGGGTTACCGCCTGCACCGCGAGGCCGATGGCCGCCACGCCATGGCGGCCATCGACCGCCAGCGTTGGGACCTGGTGCTGCTCGACCTGATGCTGCCCGGCGCCGACGGCTGGGAGGTCTGCCGCCACCTGCGCGCACGCCATGCCGGCGTGCCGGTGATCATGCTCAGCGCGCGCTCGGCCGAAGCCCACCGCGTGCTGGGCCTGGAGCTGGGCGCCGATGACTACCTGGCCAAGCCGTTTTCGATGCTGGAGCTGGTGGCGCGCATCCGCGCGCTGTTCCGGCGCATCGAGCAGCTCAGCGCGCCATCGGCCGATGCCCACGCCCTGCGTTTCGGGCCCTTCCGGCTGGACACGGTGCGCCGCGAACTGCTGCGCGATGACAAGGTGGTGCCGCTGACGCTGCGCGAGTTCGATCTGCTGCACTTTCTGCTCAAGCACCCTGGCCGGCCCTTCAGCCGGGGCGAGCTGCTGCAGCGGGTGTGGGGCGCGGGTTTCGACGGCTACGAACACACCGTCAACTCGCACATCAACCGCCTGCGCAGCCGCATCGAAGACGACCCGCGCGAGCCGCGGCGTGTGGTCACGGTGTGGGGCGTGGGTTACCGCTTCGACCCGGAGCCGGCCGCATGAAGCAAAGCAGCGTTTCGTTCACCACCCGGCTGTCGCTGGTGCTGGCCGTGCTGCTGCTGGCCTACGGCGCCTTCGTCGCGCTGATCGGCCGACAGTTTGCGCACGAGCAGGCGCAAGAGTCGCTGCAGCGCCTGTCGCACGGGCTGGCCCGGCACATCGTGGCGCAGTGGCCCGAGATCACGGCGGCCGACCCTGCAGGCGCCGATGGCGCCGCGCGCCAGGCCCTGCTGCAGATGCTGATGACGGTGAACCCGGCCGTGCAGGTCTACCTGCTCGATGCCGACGGCCGCGTGCAGCACTACATCGGCGAGCCGGGCATGGTGCGCCAGCACCAGGTCGACCTCGCGGCCGTGCGCGCCTTTCTCGCCGGTGCCGACCTGCCGCTGCGCGGCACCGACCCCATGGGCTCGGCGGTGCCGCGCATCTTCAGCGCGGCGATGTTCCCGCCCCGCGCCGGCGACACCCGGCCACCGGGCTACCTGTACGTGGTGCTCGACGGCACGGCCCGTGAACAGGTGGCCGCCCAGCTGGGCGCTGAACGGCTCTGGCAAGGCGTGGCCTGGGCTTCGCTGGTGGGCCTGCTGCTCACACTGGCGCTGGGTGTGTTCACCTTCCGGCGCCTGAGCCTGCCGGTGCGCCGGCTGGCGGCCGAGATGGACGCCTACCAGCGGCGCGAAGCGGGCAGCCCGGGCCCTGCCGCGGCCGCCGGCGGCCCGCCGGCCGGCGACGAGGTGCAGACGCTGGCACGCGCCTTCGGCGAACTGCGCACGCGCGTGGAGACCCAGGCCGAGCGTGAACACCGCCAGACGGCCGACCACCGCGAGATGATGGCCAGCGTGGCGCACGACCTGCGCACCCCGCTGACCGCGCTGCACGGGCACCTGGAAGCGCTGGCGCAAGGCTCGCTGCAGACCGAAGCGCCCGCGGCCCGCGCCACCGTGCTGCAGGCCGCGCTGGCGCAAAGCCGCAAGGTGGGCCGGCTCTCGCAGCAGCTCTTCGAGCTGGCGGCCCTGCAGTCGGGCGACCCGGTGCTGCAGCGCGAACGTTTTGCGCTGGACGAAGTCGTCAGCGATGCGGTGCAGAAGTTCGAGGTCGGGCACACCGAGCCCCCGGTCACGCTGCAGGGCCTGCCGCCCGGCCGGCTGGAACTGAACGGCGACCTGCAGCTGATCGAACGTGCACTGACCAACCTCATCGACAACGCGGTGCGCCACGCGCCCACGCAGCAGCCGGTGCGCGTGAGCCTGCGGCGCGAGGGCACGCAGGCCGAGATCCTCATCGAAGACAGCGGCCCTGGCCTGCCGACCGAGCTGCAGCAGCGCCTGGCGCAGGGTTTGTCGCTGCGTGAACCGCCGATCAAGCGGCGCAGCGGCGGCATCGGCGGCCTGGGCCTGGCCATCGCGCAGCGTGTGGCGGTGCTGCATGGCGGCAGCCTGCGGCCCTTGCCATCGCCAGGGGGCGGCACGCGGCTGTGCCTGCTCTTGCCGCTGGCGGCGCCCTAGTTCTGGCTCGGCCTGCGCCCGGCCGGGCTGGCCAGCACCACCTGGCCGTCGGCCAACAATCCGGCCCAGGTCTCGCCGTTGGCCAGCGCAGTGGTCTGCACCACACGCGCCGGCAGCGGCAGCGCGCCGTCTTCGGCCCAATCCTGCGCCGGGTTCAGGCGCGTGATCGACCGGCCGTCCTGGCTGGGCAGCAGCAGGCGCCCCTGCAGCCAGACGGCCAGGTCGGTCTCGCGCGAGCCGATGGCGTGGGTGCTGACATCGGCCACGAGCCAGCGGCGCGCCAGCTGGGGCCCGGCCAGGCTGTAAACGTGCAGCACGCCACCGATGTGCGGCGTGTGCACGGCTGCGATGTGGCGGCCGTCGGTGGTGGGCGCCAGCCAGCGGTGGAAGCCGCCCACCGGCTCGCCCAGGGCTTCCAGCCGTAGCAAGGCGGGCCGTGCGGGGTCGGCGCTCAGCAAGGCCAGCTGGCCGCCGTCGGGGCCGGCGCGCACGGTCAGCAGGCCGGTGGCACCGGCGCGGCCGGGCAGGGGCCAGGGCCGCGGTGCGATGTCCTCGAAAACAAACGGCGGTGGCAGCGCCAGCGCACGCAGCACCTGCAGCCCATGGCGTTCCAGCCACAGCACCCGCGTGGCCTCCACGGCGTCGCCCAGCACGCCGTGCCGGTAGCGCTGCGCGTCAGGCCCGGCCAGCACGACGATGTGGCCGCCGTCACCGCGGCCGTCCAGGTCGGCCTGCAGCGGCCGCGCATCGGGCAGCAGCGCCTCGGGCGAACGGGCCACGGGCCGCCATCGGCCGCCGCTGCCCGGCTCAAAACGCACCAGCCTGTGATCGGCCGCCACCACCCCCAGCACCGCCAGCGGCAGGACGAGCAGCCCCGCATGCGGCGCCAGGCCGGCTTCGCGCAGCACCTGGGCCTGGCCGGTGACCAGCTCGAACACCCACAGGCCGCCCTCGGCCGTGCGCCCGGCGATGCGGCCATGCCCGCTGGCCAGCGGCGTGGCGGGGTCCAGGCCGCCGGCCAGGCGGCGCGGTGCGGCTCGCTGGGGCGACAGGGCCCACAAGCCACCGTCGTGGGCCACGGCCAGCAAACCCGTGGGCCCGCCCGCGTGCAGCTGGGCCATGGGCGCACCGGCCGGCAGCGGCACGGGGTGCAGCGTCAGGCCGCTCGGCGCCGAAGCACCGGCCCAGCGCGCCGCCGGGGCCAACAAGGCCGCGAGCAGCACGCCGCGCCGGCGGAGGGCTTGCGTGAGAATCGAAACCGCGTTCGCCCCGTGACCCAGGAGATTCATCATGCTGATCCAGTGGAAGGCCGCGCCGGCCTGGTTTGCCGTGTTTGCACTGCTGGCCACGGTGGCGGGCTGCGCCCAAACGCCCGTTACGTCCGTTGCGCCGGGCCCGGGCCAGCTCCAGATGCCGGTGCTCAAGGGCTGGTTCGACGGTGAAGAGGTGTTGTACATCACCACCGACGTTTCGCACGCCGACGTGGCGGCCGCCAAGCGCGCCAACTTTGCGCCACGCCTGGCCCATGCGCTGCCGGCCGGGCCGGCGCAGCCCGGGCAGCGCTCGTCGGTGGACAAGGTCTATGCCGTCACCAACTTCCAGCAGCCGAGCATCTTTGCCTCGGCCCCGAAACCCGTGGGGCCGGCCAGCGCCGACACCGCCTACAGCCCCTTGTGGCAGATGGTGAAGGTCACCTGGCAACCCGGGCGCACGCCGCGCGAGCTGCGCGCGGAAGAGGCCGTGCTCGACGCCGCCGAAAAAGGCGAGGTGCTGCTGGAAGCCACGCCAGTGGTGATCAACTGCCCCATCGTGCAACGCCCCGGACAGGGCAGCCTGCCCGGCTTGGTGCTGCCCCAGCGCTGAGCCCTGGGGCCGGGCGCCCCGGGGCCCCGAGCCCCCATTTCGAGACCTCCTGAGACCCTTGTTCGTGAACCTGCCTGCGCCCGACTCCGAAGCCCTCCAACAAACCCTCCACACACTGAGCGAACTGCCCGAGGCAGAACGCGAAACACGCATCCTGGCGCTGCAGACCGAAGCGCCGGCCCTGGCCGCGGCGGTGCTGGCCCTGCTGCCGGGCGCCGTGGCCGCAGCACCGGGCCGCGGGGCGGCCACGGCCGGTGCCGGTGCAGGTGGCTGGCCCGAGCGCCTGGGCGCATGGCGCGTGCTGCGCGAAATCGGCCACGGCGGCATGGGCGTGGTGCTGCTGGGCGAGCGCGCCGATGGCGCCTTTAACAAGCAGGTGGCCATCAAGGTGCTGCCGCCGGCCCTGGTGGGCAGCGAGGGCGCGGCGCGCCTGGCCGCCGAAGCGCGTGCACTGGGCCGGCTGGAACACCCGAACATCGCCCGGCTGCTGGACGCCGGGCACGACCAGGGCTGCGCCTTTCTCGTGATGGAGTACGTGGATGGCGTGATGCTGCCGCTCTTCGTGCAGCGCCAGCGGCTGGACCGGGCGGCCTGCCTGCGGCTCTTGCTCGACCTGTGCGGCGCCGTGCAGTTTGCCCACGCCCAGCTGCTGGTGCACCGCGACATCAAGCCCGCCAACGTGCTGGTGGACACCACGGGCCGCGTGCGCCTGCTGGATTTCGGCATCGCCAAGGTGCTGTCGGGCGAAGAAGGCACGCACACGCAGCGCGCGGCCTGCACACCGGCCTATGCCAGCCCCGAGCAGCTGCTGGGCCAGCCGGTCTCGGTGGCCACCGACGTGTTCAGCCTGGGCGTGGTGCTGTACGAACTGCTCACCGGCCGGCGGCCTTTCGGGCCGGGCGACGGTGCGATGGTGGCCAGCGGGGCCTCGGCCTCCACGCTGGCCACGCTGCGCGCCGTGCTGGAGCGTGAACCCGACCCGGTGCCCCTGCAGCAGGCACGCGTGCCGCAAGACCTGCGCGCCATCGTGCTCAAGGCCCTGGAAAAGCCGCGGGCGCGGCGCTACGCCTCGGTCGAAGCGCTGGCGGCCGACCTGCAGGCCTACCTGGAAGGCCGGCCCGTCACGGCCCGTGTGCCCAGCGCGGCTTACCGCGCCGGCAAGTTCATCGCGCGCCACCGCTGGGCGGCCGGCGGTGCCAGCCTGGCCACGCTGGCGGTGCTGTCGGCTGCGGGCTGGGCCCAGCTGAACGCGCTGGAAGCTCGCCACCAGCAGGCCGTCGCGCAGGCCCGGCTGGAAGCCGTGCGCAGCATCGCCAACAAGGTGGTGTTCGACTACAACCGCGCGCTCGAACCGGTGCCCGGCACGCTGGCCGTGCGCCGCACGCTGGTGGCCGACGCGCTGAGCTATCTCGACGCCCTGAGCCACGAAGCCGGCGGCGAGCTGCCACTGCTGGCCGACGTGGCCGACGGCTTCGATGCCGTGGGCGACATGCAGGGCCAGGGTGTCGCGGGCGCCAACCTGGGCGATCTGCCGGGCGCGCAGCGCAGCTACGAACGGGCCGAAGCCTTGCGCCGCGGCTTGTGCGCGAACGGGCAGGTGCAGGCACCGGCCACGGCGCTCCCGCCTGCCGCCAGCGCGGCCGCCGGCGGCCTGGGCACGCTGGGCCAGCCCGGCACGGCCCGCTCGGCCTGCGTGGCCTTGGCCCGCACGCTGGTGCGCCTGGGCGACAACGCCTTCAGCCAGGGCCGGCTGCCGCAGGCGCTGCCGCGTTTTGACGAAGCGCTGGCGCTGGCCGAACAGGCCCTGGCCCGCGCCGGTGCCGACACCGGCCTGCAGCTCGAAGCGCAAGACGCACGTTTCGACGCCGTGCAGCGCCTGGCGGGCGTGAGCACGCGGCAGACGGGCGAGGCCTACACACGCGGCATGGCCCTGGCCCAGACCCAGCTGGCCGCAGCACAGGCCCTGGTGGCCCTGTCGCCGGGCCTGAAGACGCACGAGAACCTGCGCGTCGCGCAGGACTTCAAGGCGGCGCGCCTCTTGGCCGAAGGTCGGGCCGATGAAGCCCTGCCGGCCGTGCGCGACGCGCTGGCCACCTCGCGCAAGCTGCGCGACATGCGTGACAGCCGCGATGCGGCCGTGTACCTGAGCACCTCGTTATCACGCCTGGCCGAAATCCAGGGGCACCGCCTGGCCCCTGCCGAAGCGCGGGCCGCGGCGCGCGAGGCGCTCGACATGCTCTGGGCCCGGCACCGCGCCGAGCCCGACGACCGCCACCTGCGCGCGCGCCTGGCCAACGTGGGCCGGCGCTTCGGCGAGGTCAACAACCTCATCGGGGACGCCGAGGCCCTGGCGGCCAACACCCGAGAACTGCCCCAGCTGCTGGCGGTGAGCGCGGTGTTCACACCCGCCGACGGGCCCTTCCACGCCCAGCACCTGTACCTGCAGCGCGAGCTGGCGCACAGCCTCTTGAAGCAGGGCCAGGCGCGGGCCGCGCTGGCGCAGCTGGCCCACCTGCCGCCGGCCTTGCCATCGCAGCCGCGCGCGGCGGCCGACCTGGCCGAGGCCTTTTTGCTGAAGGCCCAGGTGCAGCACGCCCTGGGCGCCGGGCCCGACGCCCAGGCCACGCTGCAGGCGGTGCAGGCCACCCTGGCCGCGCAGCTGCAGGCCACGCCCAGCCTGGCGCCGGTGCGCGCCCGCCTGGCCTGGGCCCAGGCCCTGGGTGCACGCTGGGCCGGCAGCGGCACGCCCGCTGCCGAGGCCGCCCTGGCCGAGGCCCGCCAGGGCCGCGCCGCGTTGGTGCAGGTCGGCAGCCTGACGCCGTGGTGGCAGGCCCAACTGGCAGCCCTGGGGGTGCGCTGAACCTGGAAGCGCCAGGCCCGCCAGGCAGGCTTCAGGCGAGGGCTTCGGCGCGGGCTGGCGGCCGCGGCAACAGGCCTTCTGGCGTGGCCACGCCGTTCTTGCCGGCATGCTTGACCAGGTACATGGCGTGGTCGGCCTGGCTCATCAGCGCCTGCACATCCAGCGCATGGCTGGGCAGGCCTGCCATGCCGACGCTGGCGCCGATGCACGCGGGCGCACCGCCGCCGGGCAGCTCGATGGGTTCGGCCAGCGAGCGGGTGATGCGCCACGCGATCTCTTGCACATAAGGCGCTTCGGGGCCGGCCTGCAGCACCAGCACGAACTCGTCACCTCCCAGCCGCGCCACCACATCGCCCGCTCGTCGCGCCTCCACCGCGAGGCGGCGCGCCACCTCGCGCAACACGGCGTCACCGGCGTCGTGGCCGCGGCTGTCGTTGACGGCCTTGAAGCCGTCCAGGTCGACATACAGCAGGCTCACGGCCGTGCCCCCGGCCAGTGCCACGGCAGCGGCACGGTCGAGCTCGGCGCGCAGGCCGGCGCGGTTGCGCAGACCCGTCAAGGCGTCGTGCTGGGCCTCGTGGCGGGCGTGGGCTTCTTCGCGGCGGCGCTGGCTCACGTCGTAGAGCACGCCTTCCACCAGCGTGGCGCCGCCTTCGCCGGCCAGCGGCGAGAGCAGCACGTGGGCCCAGCGTTCGTCGCCATCGGGGGCGTTGCGCTGCAGGCGCAGGTCGGCGCTGGCGCTGCGCCCTTCCTGCAGCGCGCGGCGGCGCAGCGCGTGCAGTTGCTCGGGCTGCGCGAAGTGGGTCTCGACAAAAGCCGCGCCGTCGAGCCGGCCCTGGCTGCTGCCGGTGCACAGGCGCACCAGGGTCGCGTTGCTCTGCAGCAGACGGCCCTCTTCGTCGAGCAGAAAGATCGCGGCACTGGAGGCGTTGAGCAACCGGCGCAAGCGGCCCTCGATGGCGCTGACCTCGGCGCGCAGTTCACGCTCGAGGTCCAGCGCTTCGGCGTTGGCCTGCACGAGCTGGTTCATGCGGCGCACCAGGCGGCCGATTTCGTCACGCTGGTGCCCCGCAGGCACGGGCAGCGGCTGGGTGGCGCCGGGGGCCAACGCGGCCACCTGCTCGGCCAGCCGCGCCATGGGCTGCGACAGCAGCCAGCGTGCCAGCCAGCCCAGCAGCACCGTCAGCAGCAAGACCTGCACGAACAGCGGCATCGAGCTGCGCCAGACACGCGCTCGCGCGCCGCTGGCCAGCACCTGCGGGTCGGCCCGCAGCTCGAGGTGGCCCAACACTTCGTTGGCGTTGAAGGGGGAGTGCAGTGCCACCCGCAGCGCCGGGGCCTCGCCGGGCGCTGAGACCAGCGGGCGCGCCGCCTCGCCCGGCGTGAGCAGGCGGATCTGCGCCTGGCCCACCATCGGGTGGCTGGTCAGGCCTTGCGTCACCTCGTCGAGCAGCACACGGTCTTGCGCGTAGGCACCCACGGCGGCGGTGTTTTTCACCGCCATGGCCAGCCCTTCCAGCGTGCTGCGCGCGTTGTCTTCGGCGTCCTGCCAGGCCAGGCGGTGGCTGATGCCGGCCGACACCGTGGCCATCAACAACGCCACCGCACCGGCCAGCAAGGAAAAGCGCGAACCCAGCGAACCGAGCGAGCCGCGCAGGCGCTGCAGCCACGGGCGCCGTGGTGATGCCGCCGTGCTGGAAGCCGGCCAGGTGCTCATGCCGGGGCGCGCAAGGCCAGCAGCACACGCAGGCCGGCGTCTTCGGGCACACGGGCGAGGTAGCCGATGGCGCGCGGGTTTTCGCGCAGCTGGCGTTGCATGGCAGCTTCGCTGGGCATCACCAGGGGCGGGCGCATCTGGCCGGAGAAGCTCAGCCGCGCCCAGTAGCTGTTCATCTGGGCGGCGTTGTAGCCGGTGAGCAGGCGGTAGAAGCGCTCGCGCAGCGGGTGCTCGGGCGGCAGGTCCAGCGGCTGCACCGCCTCACCATTGGGCAGCGCCCGCTGGCGGCCGGTGAAGTAGGCCACCACCTGCGCCTGCTGCAGCTCGCGCAGCGGGCTGCCGGCCGCGACGATGACCAGGGGCTCGGGTTCGGCCGCAAAGCCGCGCCACGGCGCCAGGGCCAGCGGCAAGGCCAGCAAGGTGCGACGCTTGCAGGCCATGCTCAGAAGCTCACGTCCAGGCTCAGGCTGAGCACACGCGCGCTGAACGGCCGTGCATCGGCCATGCCGGGCTTCATCGCCCACAGCGCGCGGCCGAATGCATCGACCTGGGTGCGGTCCCACTGCAGCTTGGCCGCGAGCTGCGGCGCCACGTCCCAGCGCAGGCCCAGGCCGACGCTGCGCTGCGCGGTGCGGCCCTGATTGCCGGCCTGCGCCGCGGCCACGCCCAGCGCGGTGGCCTGCGCGGCCGCCGTGGCGCCCACGCTTGGCGCCAGCGCGGCAGCCCAGGCCTGGGGCGGCGTGAGGGGGGCATCACGCATCTTCGAGCGCCCCGCGATGGCGAACACCGTGATCTGTTCGAAGCGGCGCGCCACGCCAAGGTAGTGGCGCTGGGCGTCGGTCTGACGCGCCGTGTTGAGGTAGAGGCTCCACTCTGCGGTGAACTGCCAGGGCCCCAGGTCTTGCTGCGCGCCCAGCGAGTAGTAGCGGGTTTCGCCGCGCACCCCCAGACCCTGGCGCAAGACCTCGGCCTCGCCAGCGACACCGGGCAGCTGCAGCGCGGCGGCCTGGGCCGACAGGGTGGCCAGCTGGTTGTTCAGGGCCAGCAACACCGGGGCGCGGGCCAGGTCCAGCCGCGCGCGCATCACGCTCAGCTTGACGCGGCTGGCAACGCTGTCGCGCGAGAGCGTGAGCAGGCGCACCGCGTCGAGCTGTGCGTCGCCGGGGGTGCCCGAGGACTGCGCCGCCACCCGCACCAGGCCGTGGGCATACCCCAGCTTCAGCCGCCAGGTGGCCTCGCCGGCGGCCCAGTCGTGCGACAGATCCAGCCCGTCGATGGATTGCACCGGCATCCAGGCATAGAACTCGGGATTGAGACGCACCCAGGGAAAGGCAATGCCGACGTTGCGCACGTCGGCGTACAGGAAAAGGTCGGGGCTGGTGCGGCCCACGCGCAAGAGCCAGCCCGGGCGCGGTACCCAGTGCGCAAAGGCCCACTCCAGACTGTGGATTGCGGGCGTGTCGGGCACACGCGGCCGCAGCACCGCCTGCGCAGTGAGCCCGAGCACCGGGGTGAGCTGGCCTTCGAGCTGCAGGCCCAGGCGGCTGTCCACCTCCCAGGCCCGGGGCTGGCTTTGGGTCTGGTCACGCGCCTGGCTCAGGGCCGCGCTGCTGCGCATTTCGGCATGCCCGAGGGTGGCGTAGCCCGAGAAGTGCCAGGCAGGGGCGAAGCCCAGCCCAACGGGCTCGGGGCTGCCCTGGACTTCGGCCTTCGCTTGCGCGGCGGGCGCGGGGGCGCCGAGCGCCAGGGCCAGCCCGGCGCACAGGGGAAACAAGAGACTGCGCATCGTCTCCAGGTTGTCGGCGCCAGCGCCGCAAGCTGTAGCCCTGGCTGGCAGCTACCACCAGCCGCCACGCTCTGGATGTGAGCACCCGCTCAGCGCGGTGGCGGCAGCTGGCCGAGGGCGGGCGGCAAAGGCGTGAGCGCAACAGCGGTGGCCAGAGCACCCTGGGCGGCCGCGGCGGCCTGCAAGCGCGCCAGGCGTTCTGCGGTGTCGGGGTGGCTGCGCAGCCAGGCCGTGCCGGCGGGGGCGTCGGCCTGCGGCAAGGTCTTGAAGAGCTGCGCCAGGCCGCCGGCGTGGCCGTACAGCGCCAGACTGGCCGCCAGCGCTTCGTCGTCAGCCAGACGTTCGTTGTCGCGCGAATAGCCCAGCAGTGCCAGCTGCGCGGCGCCGCCCAGCAGGCCCTGGGCGGCCTGCGCGGCGCCTTCGGGCGCCACCACCGAGAGCACCAGCGCCACGGCCAGCCCGTGGCCCATGCCGGCGGCCACGTGGCGGTGTTTGACGTGGGCGATTTCGTGGGCCAGCAGCGCGGCCAGGGCCTCTTCACTGTCGAGCTTGCGCAGCAGGCCGTGGAAGACGCGGATGCGACCGCCCACGGTGGCGTAGGCGTTGACGAAATCGGAGGGCTCGTCGGTCACCCGCACCTGCATGCCGGCAGGCAGCGCCATGCGGGCCGCCACGCGGTCGGCCAGCGCCTGCAGAGCGGCGTGGCGGGCCCGCGCCTGGGGGTCGGTGGGCGGAGTTTCGTCGAGCAGCCTTTCGGCCAGCGCCACCTCGTGCTTGAAGGGCAGGTGCGGGGCGAGCCAGCGCGACGCGAACCCCGCCGCCAAAACCAGCACCGCCAATGCAAAGAGGCTGGCCGCGAGCAGCCAGGCCAGTTCACGCAGCGGGTGCTCGTCGCGCTCCAGCAGGTTCTCCGGCGGCAGCCGGTTTTCCAGCCGGGGCGGGGGCGGTGGCGTGCTCATGAGCTCGGGCCAGTGGCGGCGGCCACGGGCTTCAGGGCGCGCGGTGCAGCGCGGTGCCGAAGGCCATCACTTCCACCGAGGGCGTGGCCGAACCGGCGATGGTGGTGCTCTGGAAGCGCACGCCGATCACCAGCGTGGCGCCGGCGGCCTGGGCATCGGCCTTCAGGCGCAGCAGTGCCTCGCGGCGGGCGCGCTCCAGCAGGGTTTCATAACCGCGGAAGCGGCCGCCGAAGAAGGCGCGAAAGCCGGCCACGAAGGTCTTGAAGTAGTCGGAAGAGATGACCACGCCGCCGCTGACCAGCACCGCGCCGGTGGCGGCCACGCCCTCGGGCACGTAGCGCGTGTTCAGCGCGACGATGTGGCGCAGCGCTTCTTCACGCACCCGCAGGCTGCGGTAGTGGCGCCGCTCTTGCCAGCGGCCGGCACCGTAGCCCAGCAGCAGCAGGCCCAGCAGCAGCCAGAGGTTGAAGGTTTCGAGCCAGAAATTGCTGTCCACGGCGGGCGTGCCTCAGACCGGCTCGACCGTGACGGCCGAGCCGTAGGCCAGGATCTCCG
>LJHW01000017.1 GCA_001295865.1 beta proteobacterium AAP65 | reverse complement strand
CGGCGTCTCGGGCGTGCTGGGCGGGCTGGGCGGGGGCTGGCTGATCTCCAAGCTCGGGTTCACCGCCGTGTTCTGGGCGGCCGCGGCCTGCGGGGTGGCGGCCTGGGTCTGCGCGCGCCGGGCTGGGCCCAAACCCGGTCCGGCAGCGCTGGGCGGGTGATTTGTGAGCAGGGCCTGAACAGGGGCTTGGGGGCTCTGGTGCGCCAGCGGCCGCGGTACCGCGCCGAAGACGCCGTGTTCCGCTCGCCGCGAGCCCCGCCAGGCCGCCGCCCTTCATTGACCGCGGCCGCGGCCGATAAGGCAAGGAGTGCCAGGCCCTTTGGCCGGCACCTTCGCCGTTCGCGGCGCCCACCGCAGCCCATGCCTCCAGCCTCCAACCCGCCTGACACTGCCGCTGCGCCTGCGGGCGACGGTGTGGCGCTGCGCACCAACACCGGCCCGCGGCGGGTGCGGTGGGCCATGTACCTGGCCTTCGCCGTGCTGGCGCTGGCCGTGGGGCTGCAAGGCATGGGCATGCTGCGCCTCGAAAGCCTGCGCTGGGCCGACACCGAGATCCTCGACCGCGCCGGCCTGCAGCGCACCTTTTCCCAGCAGGTGGCCAGCGTGGCGGGCATGCTGGCCCTGGCCGACACCGACACCGATCGTGCGCGCCACATGGAGGCGCTGCAGAAGCTGCTCGCGCAGAGTGCGCAGGACGCGCTGGCGCTGGAGCAGCAGCTGGCCCAGCAGATGGCGCGTCCACCCGACGCCCAGGCCCTGGCGGCCCAGCCGCTGGAGCGCTGGCAGGACGCCCGCGAAAAGCTCTGGTACCGCGCCCAGGCGCTGCTGCTCAGCGCCGAGATCGACGGCGCCGACGGCCTGCGCCAACGCGTCGCCGCGCTGCACCAGGCCACCGGGCCGGCGATGGCGGCCGCGCAGCAGCTCTCTGACGCGTTGCGCCGCGCCGCCGAGCTGCGCGCCGAACGCATGCTGGCCGAGATGCGCTGGGGCATGGTGGGCATCCTCGCGCTGCTGGGCCTGCTGGGGCTGGCGGTGGTGGAGCCCACGGCCCGCGCCGTGGCGCGCCACGGCCAGCGCCTGCGCGCCCAGGCCGCCGAACTGCAGCGCCTGGCGCTGGTGGCCGAGCACACCACGGCGCTGGTGCTGATCACCGACGCGCAGGACCTCGTGGTGTGGGCCAACAGCGCCTTCACCCGCAGCACCGGCTGGAGCCTGGCCGACGCGCTGGGCCGCCGGCCGGGTGAACTGCTCGGCCACCCGCAGGCCGACGAGGCCGTGATCGGCCGTGTACAGCAGGCCCTGCGCGAGGGCCAGGGTGTGCGCCAGGAATGGCTGCACCGCGCGCGCGACGGCCGCGACCTCTGGCTCGATGTCGACCTGCGCCCGCTGCGCGGTGACGACGGCGCCATCAGCGGCCACGTGCGTGTGTGCAGCGACACCAGCGCGCGTGTGCAACAGCAGGCCAAGCTGCGCACGCTGTGGGCGGCCCTGCCCGTGGGCGTGATGGTGATGGGGCCCGACGGCCAGGTTGTCGAAGCCAACCTCGAAGCCGAGCGCATGCTGGGCCTGAGCAAGCAGCAGTTGCAGGGCTTCACCACGCGTCAGGCGCAGCGTCTCCTGCGGCGCGCAGATGGCTCGCCTTACCAGATCGACGACCTGCCGGCGATGCGCACCCTCGCCACGCGCCAGCCCGTGCACAACGAGACCATGGGCATGCAGCGCCGCGACGGCAGCGTGGGCTGGCTGCTCGTCAACACCGTGCCGCAGATCGATGCCAGCGGCCAGGTGATGGGCCTGGTGGCCTGCTTCAGCGACATCACCGAGAGCCGTGCGCTGCAAGACCGCCTGCGCGCCAACGCCCGCACCGATGCGCTGACGCGCCTGCCCAACCGCGACGTGGTGATGGAGCGCCTGCAACGCGCCATCGAACACGCGCGCCGGCACCCGGGCTACGGCTTTGCCGTGCTCTTCATGGATTTCGACCGTTTCAAGCAGATCAACGACACCCTGGGCCACGGCGCCGGCGACGAGTTGCTGCGCCAGATCGCACAGCGCCTGCTGCGGGCGCTGCGACCGGGTGACGCGGTGGCGCGCCTGGCGCAAGGCGACGAGCACGGCATGCCCATGGCGGCGCGCCTGGGCGGCGACGAGTTCGTGGTGGTGCTGGACGGCGTCAGCGACCCCGAGCGTGTGGCCGCCATCGCGCACCGCCTGCTGGCCGACCTGAGCGAGCCCTACACGCTGGAACACATGCCGGTGCAGAGCAGCGTCAGCATCGGCGTGGTGCTGTGCAAGGAGCACGCCTGCCCGGGCGACGAGGCCACCGACGTGGCCCTGGCCGCCGAAGAGGTGCTGCGCAACGCCGACACGGCCATGTACGAGGCCAAACGCGCCGGGCGTGCGCGCTGGGTGCTGTTCGACGACTCGATGCACGAGCGTGTGGTGCGGGCGCTCGAGGTCGAGGGCGACCTGCGCCGCGCGCTGAAGGAAGACGAGCTCTTTGTCGTCTACCAGCCGGTGGTGGACCTGAACGACCGCAGCCTGGTGGGCGTGGAGGCGCTGGTGCGCTGGCGCCACCCGCAGCGCGGGCTGGTGCCGCCGGGCGAGTTCATCGCCATCGCCGAGGAGTGCGGACTCATCGACGCCCTGGGCGCCTTCGTGCTGGAGACGGCCTGCCGGCAGTTCGTGCAGTGGCAGCAGCGCCTGGGCGCGGCCGGGCCGCGCCAGCTGGCGGTGAACATGTCGCGCGCGCAGTTGCAGCGCAACGGTCTGGTGGACGATGTGCGCGCCGTGCTGCAGGCCTGCGGCATGGCCCCGGCCCAGCTGCAGCTGGAAGTGACCGAGAGCCTGGCCGCGCAGGACGAACGGGTGCAGGCCACGCTGCGCGAGCTCAAGGCCCTGGGCGTGCGCCTGGCGCTGGACGACTTCGGCACCGGTTACAGCAGCCTGGCCTGCCTGCACCAGATGCCAGTGGACACCGTGAAGGTCGACCGCAGTTTCGTCAAACATGCGGAAACGGTGGAGTACCACCGTGTGCTCATCGAGGCCACCATCCGCGTGGCGCGCACCATGGGCATGACGACCGTGGCCGAGGGCATCGAGACCGAAGGCCAGGCCGAGCTGATGCGCACGCTCACCTGCGACCGCGGCCAGGGTTACCTCTTCGCCCGCCCGCTGGAAGCCGCCGAGCTGGAACGCTGGGCGCTGGCGCAGGCGTCCGCGCAGCGCAGCGCCATCGCCGCCTGAAGGCGGCCGGCAACGCGCAAAACCCGATGCGCCCGGTCGGGGGCGTGTGCAGTTCGTCAGTGGCTTTCTGCGCTTCGTCGCAGCCGTCACCCGCTGTCATGTCCCCTTCCTACACTCCGCCTCGCTGACGGGCCAGGGTGCCTGTGGGCTGCCGCAGAGGAGGACGGGCGATGAACAAGAAGTGGGTGTGGGCCGCGGGCCTGGGGGCCTTGGTGCTGGCCGGTGCAGGCGGTGCCTGGTATGCCGGTGTACTGAAGCCGGGCGCAGGGCCGCAGGCAGCGGCTGCCGACAAGTCAGCCGACAAGAACGCCGACAAAAAGGACGGCGACAAGGACGGCAAGAAAGACGGCAAGAAGCCAGATACCCCGCTGGAATTCGCCCCGCGCGAGGTGGTGCAGCCGGTGGTGGCGCGCCTGCCCGCGGTGGTGGAGTTCTCCGGCCCGCTGGTGGCGCCGCAGACCGCGATGGTGCGTGCCCGCGCCAGCGGCACGCTGCTGGCGCTGAACGTGGCCGAAGGCAGCCGCGTGGTGGCCGGGCAGACGCTGGGCCGCATCGAAGTGGCCGACCTGGCCAGCCGCGTGGCCGAGCGCAGCGCGATGCTGGAATCGGCCCGCGCCGCGCTGCTGCAGGCCGAACGCACGCACGCCAGCAACGAAGGCTTGGCGGCGCAGAAGTTCATCTCGCCCAATGCGCTGGAAAGCTCGGCCTCGGCGCTGGCCACCGCACGCGCGCAGCTCAACGCCGCGCAGGCTGCGCTGGACACCACCCGCGTGGGCCTGCGCGACGCCACGCTGGTGGCGCCCATCGCCGGCATCGTTGCCAAGCGCCATGCCGTGCCGGGCGAAAAGCTCAGCGTCGAGCAGCAGGTGCTCAGCATTGTCGACCTGGCCAAGCTGGAGCTGGCCGGCAGCGTGGGCACGCACGAGGTCTCGCGCATCGCGCCGGGCCTGGCAGTGGAAGTGCAGGTGGAAGGTCTGGACACGCCCGTGGCCGGCCGCGTGGCGCGCATCGCGCCGGCGGCCGAAGCCGGCACGCGCAGCATCGGCGTGACCATCGAGCTGGCCAACCCGAAGGAGCGCCTGCGCGCCGGCCAGTACGCGCTGGCCCGCGCCACGTTGGCCGACAACGCCGACCGCCTGACGCTGCCCGACAGCGCCGTGGGCAACACCTCGGGGCAAGACCACGTCTGGGTGATCGAAAACGGCGTGCTCGCGCGCCGCGCCGTCACCCTGGGCCGGCGCGACCCGCGCGCCGGGCGGGTGGAGGTGCTGCAGGGCGTCACGCCTGCCAGCCAGGTGCTGGCCGCGCGGTTCGACAACCTGCGTGAAGGCGCCAAGGCCTCGGTGGCGGCCAAGGGCAGCGGCACGGCCGCGGCGGTGGCCTCGGCGGCCACGGCGGCTTCGGCACCGCTGGCGAAGTAAGGAGCGCGGCCATGTGGATCACCCGCGTTTCCATCCAGCACCCCGTCTTCGCCGTGATGGTGATGGTGGCGCTGTGCGTGCTGGGCCTGTTCAGCTACAACAAGCTGGGCGTCGAGCAGATGCCCGACATCACCTTCCCCGGCGCGTGGATGGAGGTGCGCTACCCCGGCGCCTCGCCCGAGGCCGTGGAGCGTGAGCTCGTCAAGCCGCTGGAAGAGGCCGTCAACAGCATTGCCGGCGTCAAGCGCATCACCTCGGGGGCGCGTGAAGGCACGGGCTGGGTCAACGTCGAGTTCAAGCTCGACGCCGACATGGGCCGCGCCATGGAAGACCTGCGCGACCGCGTGGCCGGCGTGCAGGGCAGTTTTCCGAAAGACGTGAAGGCGCCGACCATCGCGCGCTGGAACAACGACAACAGCGAGCCGGTGGTCACCATGGCCATCGTGAGCAAAACACGCAGCGCGCGTGAGCTCTCCATCCTGGGCGAGCAGACGGTGGCCAAGCGCCTGCAGCGCGTGGAAGGTGTGGCGCGCGTGGAGGTCAACGGCCTGACCGAACGCGAGGTGCGCATCGACCTCGACCCCGTGCGCCTGCGCGCCTACGGCGTGACGCCGGCGGAGATTGCCACCGCGCTGCGCGAGGCCAACGCCGACCAGCCCGTGGGCCTGATCAGCGACCGCACGCAGGACGCGCTGCTGCGCGTGGAAGGCCGCGTGCGCGACCCGCGCCAGTTCGAGAACATCGTGGTCGCCAGACGCGGCAACCTGAGCCTGACGCTGTCCGACCTGGGCACCCTGGTGGAGCGTGAACGCGAGCCCGATTCGGTGGCCCGCATCAACGGCCAGCGCGCCATCAGCTTCAACATCTTCAAGCAGCAGGACGCCAACATCGTGGCCGCCGGCGACGCCGTGAAGCAGGCGCTGGAAGAGCTGAAGCCGCAGCTGCCGCCCGATGTGGAAGTGCGGGTCATCAACGCCAGCAGCGACTGGGTCAAGGGCAGCCTGAACGGCCTGCGCAACACGCTGATCGAGGGCGCGCTGCTGACGGTGGCCATCGTCTTCCTCTTCCTGCACAGCTGGCGCAGCACCATCATCACGGGGCTGACGCTGCCCATCGCCGTGATCAGCAGCTTCATCGCCGTCTATGCCTTCGGCTTCACGCTGAACTTCATGACGATGATGGCGCTGAGCCTGTGCATCGGCCTCTTGATCGACGACGCCATCGTCGTGCGCGAGAACATCGTGCGCCACGTCGGCATGGGCAAGGACCACTTCCGCGCCGCGCGCGAAGGTACCGAAGAGATCGGCCTGGCCGTGATGGCCACCACCTTCGCCATCGTGGCGGTGTTCGCGCCGGTGGCCTTCATGGGCGGCATCATCGGCAAGTTCTTCTACCCCTTCGGCATCACCGTGGTGGTGGCGGTGCTGGTGAGCCTGTTCGTCAGCTTCACGCTCGACCCCATGCTCAGCAGCGTGTGGCACGACCCGCCCAGCACGCGCCTGAAGAAGGTGCCCGTGCTCGGCCACGCCATCCGCGCCACCGACGCCGGCATGGACCTGCTGCACCGCGTCTACGAGCGCAGCATCCGCTGGATCTTCAGCGGCCGCCGCTGGCGCGTGTGGCTGCCGGCCTACGGGCGGCCTTTCGGTGCCGACGGCCAGCGCCAGCGCACGCTGCCGCGGCGCCTGCGCAGCGCCACGATCACGCCCCGCGGTGTGGTGGTGGGCGGCGGCATCGCCAGCTTCGTGCTCGCGCTGGCACTGGCGCCGCTGGTGGGCAGCGAGTTCGCGCCCGAGACCGACCAAGGCTTCACGCGCCTGGCGCTGCGCATGCCGGTGGGCAGCAGCCTGGAGCGCAGCGATGCCAAGGCGCGCCAGGTCGAAGAGACCGTGATGGCCATGCCCGAGGTGCGTGATGTCTCCACCTGGGTGGGCGGCGCCGGCCAGCGCAACCAGGCCTGGCTGAGCATCGCGCTGAAGGACAAAAAAGACCGCAAGCGCAGCCAGAAAGAGGTGGAAGAGGCCATCCGCAAGGCGATTGCCGTCATTCCCGGCACCGACGCCAGCGTGGGCTTCAACCGCCCCATCTACGTGGCCATCCTGGGCAGCGATGCCGACGGCCTGGCCAAGGTGGCGCAAGACTTCGCCGAGAAGGTCAAGGCCATCCCTGGCATCGCCGACGTCGAGAGTTCGGTGCAGCAGGGCCTGCCGGCCTACGCCGTGAAGCTGCGTCCGGGTGCGGTGCGTGAGCTGGGCCTGACGGCGCCGCAGCTGGCGAGCAGCCTGCGCGCCTACGTCAACGGCGAAACCGCCACCTACTGGACCACGCCCGACGGCGACCAGGTCGACGTGGTGCTGCGCCTGAACGAGACGCAGCGTGAACGCATCGAGCAACTGCGCGGCCTGCCCGTGGCCTTCGCGAAAGACGGCACGCCCATCACGCTGGACAGCGTGGCCACCATCGAGACGGTGTTCAACCCCGAGGTCATCCGTCGCCAGAACCTGCAGCGCCGCGAGGCGGTGTTTGCCGGTGTGCAGGGCCGCAGTGCCGGTGACGTGGGCGCCGACGTGCAGAAGCTGGTGCGCGAGACCACGCTGCCGCCGGGCTACAGCTTCGACATCGGCGGTGGCATGCAGCAGCAGCAGGAGGCCTTCGGCGGCCTGCTCAGCGCCATGGCGCTGGCGGTGATCTTCATCTACATCGTGCTGGCCAGCCAGTTCGGCAGCTTCCTGCAGCCCATCGCCATCATGGCCAGCCTGCCGCTGGCGCTGATCGGCGTGATGCTGGCGCTGCTGTTCTGGAACAGCACGCTCAACGTCTTCAGCATGATCGGCCTGGTGATGCTGATGGGCCTGGTGACCAAGAACGCCATCCTGCTGGTGGACTACGCCAACCACGAGCGCGAGCGTGGCGCCAGCGTGCCCGACGCGCTGCTGGCCGCCGGCATGACGCGCATGCGGCCCATCATCATGACCACCGCGGCCATGGTCTTCGGCATGCTGCCGCTGGCCCTGGCGCTGAACGACGGCGGCGAGATCCAGGCGCCGATGGGCCGCGCCATCATCGGCGGTGTGATCACCAGCACCTTGCTGACGCTGGTGGTGGTGCCCGTGCTCTACAGCTACCTGGCGCGCAAGCGCAAGCCGGCGCCGGTGGGCAGCCCCGCAGAAGTCAGTTGTGCTGCCGATTGATGAGAAGTAGTCGGTTTTTGCCGCACTCGTCATTCAAGCGCGGATCCGAAGCGCCGATAGCCTACGCAGGAAGCTCTCCATTCTGGGAGGGCCCCTGCGTGCACGGCCATCTTGAGACTGAGAACTTATTCGCGTGGCTTCTTTGCCGCCGTGCTGCTGGCGCTGGCGGCCAACATGGCGTTCCTGCTCGCCATCCGCCAGGCCGAGCATGCCGTGCACGTGGCGATCGACGACCGCGACCGCGCGGTGGGCATGATCGACGAGCTGATGCACCAGAACGACAAGCTGGCGCAGCTGGTGCAGAGCTTCACCACCACGGCCGAAACGCGCCATCTCACCGCCTACTACGAGGTACTGGCCGCCCGTAACGGCGAGCCCGCCAGCCCCACCCCGGCCCCCGGCGAGGCGCAGCCCGACGCCTCGCCCCCGGCGCCCGAGGGCCTGATCCAGCGCATGCAGGCCCTGGGTTTCAAGCGCGAAGAGCTGAGCCTGGCCAACGAGCTGCTCGCTGCGGCGGCCCGCATGCAGGACATCGAGAAGGTGGCCTTCGCCGCCACCCAGGGCCTGTACGACGTGGCCCGCGCCGAGTTTGTCTCCGACGGCGAGCCCGACCGGGCCTACGCCACGGCGCTGGTGCACGCGCCCGCCTACGAACAGCACCGCGCGGCGCTGGGCCAGGCGGTGCAGCGGCTGGCGAAAAAGACCGATGCACGCACCGACGGCGAGGTCGAGCAGATGCGGGCGCGGCTGGCGCGCGCCATCGGCGCGGGCATCGTGGTCAATCTGGCGCTGGTGCCGCTGCTGCTGGGCGCCCTGGGCCTGCTGCGCCGGCGTGTGCTGCAGCCCATCAACACGCTGGAAGCGTCTGCGCGCCGCTTTGGCGCCGGCGATTTCAGCGCCCCGGCGACCCTCGCCAAGCACCGCAGCGTGCAGGAACTGGATGTGCTGGCCCGCGTGCTCGACGAGATGGCGGGCGCCATCCGCAGCGACCTGGCCCGCCGCGATGCCGACCGCCTGGAGCTGCAGGCCGCCCGTGACGCCGCCGAAGCGGCCACGGAGGCCAAGTCGCGCTTCCTGGCGAACATGAGTCACGAGATCCGCACGCCCATGAACGCCATCATGGGCATGACCCACCTGACGCTGCAGACCGAGCTCACCACCGAGCAGCGCAGCTTCCTGGAGAAGTCGCAGGGCGCTTCGCGCATGCTGCTGGCGCTGATCAACGACGTGCTCGACTTCTCGAAGATCGAAGCCGGCCAGATGCGCGTGGAAGCCGCGCCGTTGGCCATCGAGACGGTGGTGGCGCAGGCCATCGAACTGGTGCGCCAGCCGGCCCAGGCGCGCGAGCTGGAACTGCTGTGCGACTTTGCCGATGCCTCGCTGCTGGCCAACCGCGGCACGTTGCGCGGCGATGCGCTGCGCCTGCAGCAGGTGCTGACCAACCTGCTGTCCAACGCCGTGAAGTTCACGCACGCCGGGCAGGTGCGCCTGGTGGTGGACACCGACCGCAGCGACCACAGCACCACCCACGTCAGCCTGGTGCTGACGGTGCAGGACACCGGCATCGGCATGAGCGAAGCGGCGCTGAAGAGCTTGTTTCTCGAATTTGCGCAGGCCGATGTGTCGACCACCCGCCGCTACGGCGGCACCGGGCTGGGCCTGGCCATCTCGCGCCGCCTCGTGGAGCTGATGGGCGGCCGCATCGAGGTGCGCAGCCAGCTTGGCGCCGGCAGCAGCTTCCAGGTGCACCTGCGCCTGCCGCTGGACCCTGCCAGCGCCACCACCGCCGCGCTGGCCTGCGCCCCGGGCGCGCGTGTGCTCGTGGTGGAAGACCAGCGCGACACACGCCTGGCCATCCTGGGGCAGCTGCACACGCTGGGCATCGGCAGCCAGGGCCGCCTGGCCGGCGCACGCGACGCGGCGCAGACCTTTGCCGTGCTGGCCGAAGCCGCGGCCGATGGCGTGCCCTTCGACCACGTGCTGCTCGATTGGGTGCTGCCCGATGGCGAAGGCTCGGCCGTGCTCAAGCGCCTGCGGCAAGACCACCCCGCGCTGCGCGTGACGGTGGTTTCGGCCTACGGCAGCGAAGACATCCGCGCGCGGGCGCTGAAGCAGGGCGTGCGTGATTTCATCTCCAAGCCCGTCTTGCCGGAAGACTTGCGCAGCCTGTTCCGCGGTGCCGCTGGCGCCAGCACGGCGGCTTCCGAGGCCAGCACGCGCCTGGACGGCCTGCGTGTGCTGCTGGTGGAAGACAACGCGCTCAACCAGGAACTGGCGGTGGAGCTGCTGCGGCGCCGCGGGGCGCGGGTGGAGGTGGCGGGCAACGGCCTGGAGGCCATCGAACGCCTGGCCGCACGCGGTGCCGGCGCTTTCGACGCGGTGCTCATGGACTTGCAGATGCCAGTCCTGGACGGCATCGAAGCCACCCGGCGCCTGCGCGCCAACCCCGAGTTCGACCGCCTGCCGGTGTTCGCCATGACGGCCCACGCGCTGGCCGAAGAGCGCCAGCGCTGCCTGGCCGCCGGCATGCAGGGCCACATCGCCAAGCCCCTGGACATGGCAGTGCTGGTGGCGACTCTGGCGCCCCTGGCTCCTGCCGTGGGCGCTGCCGCCACGGCACCGCGCGCCGCGCTGCCGCCCGCACCCGCGGCCGTGAAAGCGCCCGCGGCCTCCCCGGCGCCCCGTGTGGCGCCGCGCCCCTTGCCGCCGATGCCGGCGCTGGACGTGGCGTCGGCCCTGCGGCGTTTCGACGGCAACGAGAGCCTGTACCGCAACACGCTGCGCGGTTTTGCGCAGGAGCAGGGCGAAGGCATCGCCGCCTGGTCGGCCTGGGCGGCCGAGGGCCGCTGGAGCGAACTGCGCCGCGCGGCGCACACGCTGCACGGGCTGGCCCGCACGATAGGCGCCGACGCCCTGGGCGCGGGTGCGCAAGCGCTGGAAGTGGCGGCTGCTGCCGCCGACGAGCCGGCCGTGCACGCCGGCGTGCCGGGCGTGGCGCAGCAGCTGGCCGAAGTGGTGGCACAGATCGAAGCCGCGCTCGACCCGCTGCCGGCCTGGATGTCCACCGAATCACCGCCCCTGGCCGAAGAGACCGGCGTGGACACCGCCGCCACGCTGCGCACGCTGCGCGAGCTGCTGCAGGCCAGCGACAGCCAGGCGCTGGAGCTCTGGCAGGCCCAGCACGCGGCCTTGCGGCGGGCGCTGCCCATGCGCAATGCGCGCCAGCTCTCGCAGGCCATGCGGGTGCTCGATTTCGACGCCGCGTTGGCCGCACTGCCCGAGGAGCCGACATGAACGCCCCCGCCCGCGAAACCGTGCTGGTGGTGGACGACACACCCGTCAACCTGACGCTGATGGCCCAGGTGCTGAACAAGCACTACCGCGTGCAGGTGGCCGCTTCCGGCGCCAAGGCGCTGGAGATCGCGGGCCGCAGCCTGCCCGACCTCATCGTGCTCGACGTCATGATGCCGGGCATCGACGGCCACGCCGTGTGCCGCCAGTTGAAGGCCGACGCCCGCACGCGGGATGTACCGGTGATCTTCCTGACCGCGCTCAACCGGCCCGAAGACGAGAGCGCCGCTTTCGATGCCGGCGGTGCCGACTTCGTCAGCAAGCCCTTCAACCCCGCCACCTTGCTGGCACGCGTGCGCACCCAGCTGGCGCTGAAGCAGGCGCAAGACCGCCTGCGCGCCCGCAACACCGAGCTCAGCCGCGAGGTGGTGGCGCTGCGCGACACCACGCTGTTCGTGATGATCGGCCTGGCCGAGTTCCGCGATGCCGACACCGGCAACCACATCGTGCGCACCCAGGAGTACGTGCGCGCCCTGGCCCAGTGGCTGGCCACGTTGCCCGGCGCGCAGGGCGATCTCACCGCAGACACCATCGACGCGATGGCGCGCGCTGCGCCGCTGCACGACATCGGCAAGGTCGCCATCCCCGATGCCATCCTGCTCAAGCCCGGCAAGCTCTCGCCGGAAGAGTGGGCGGTGATGAAGACCCACGCCAGCGCCGGCGGCGACCTGCTGCGCCGCGCCATCGACCGCCTCGGTGGCGATGCCGACCCCTTGTTGATGTACGGCGAGCAGATCGCCCGCCACCACCATGAAAAGTGGGACGGCAGCGGCTACCCCGACGGTTTGGCGGGCGAGGCCATTCCCCTGGCCGCGCGGCTGATGGCGGTGGCCGATGTGTACGACGCGCTGATCAGCCGCCGCCCCTACAAAGAACCGATGTCGCACGCCACGGCGATGCAGTTCATCCGCGAGGGCGCAGGCCAGCACTTCGACCCGCAAGGTGTCGCTGCGCTGGAAGCCTGCGCTGAACGCTTCCAGGCCATTGCCCAGCAATGGCACGACTAGAGGAGACCCGCCCTTGAAACGACGAACACCCGCGTTGGCAGCACTCGTGCTGGCCCTCTTGCAGAGCGCCGTGCTGGCGCAGGACGTTTCTGTCTCGGGCTACGGCACCGTGGGTTATGCGCGTTCTGACCGCGACTTCGTCTACCAGCGCCACATCGACCGCGACGGCACCTTCAACCGCGACAGCGTCTTCGGCGTGCAGGGCGACCTGCGCTTCAGCCCGCAATGGTCGGCCACGCTGCAGCTGAAGCTGGCGCCCTCGCTCAAGCGCGACGACCGCTGGGCGGTGATGCCGGCCTGGGCCTTCGTGGCCTGGCGCCCCGACGACGACTGGCTGCTGCGCGCCGGCCGCATGCGGGTGCCGCTCTACCTGCATTCGGAATCGATGGACGTGGGCGTCACGCACCACATGGCGCGCATGCCGGCAGAGATGTACGCCATCGTGCCCTCCACCGACTACGACGGCGCCACCGTGGCCAAGACCTGGATGCTGGGCAGCGGTGAGCTTTCGGCCGACCTGTACCACGGCACCATCGACACCACCGCTCGCTTCTGGCTGCGCGACGGCTTGCCGCCGCAGCGTGCGGCCGGCGCGCGTTTTGAAGACGTGAACGTGCGTTCTTCGGGCCTCGTGCTCACCTGGCGCACGCCCGACAGCACCTGGCGCGCCGGCATGCACAGCACCAGCACGCGGCGCCAAAGTGGCGAAGGCCTGCCCGAGCGCTACCCCTTCGTGACCATCGCGCCCGGCCTGGGCTACTACCAGGTGGATGCGGCGCTGCCCGGCCCGGGCCTGCAGGTCATCGGCGCGGTGAAGAACACCGTGTTCACCGTCGGCCTCGACCAGCCGCTGGCACCGGGTTGGCGCGTCATCGCCGAGTACGCGCGCATGCGCCAGACCGGCAGCGAACTGGGCGCCGAATCGGATGGCGGCTACTTCACGCTGCTGCACACCGTGGGCCGCGCGACCCCCTACGTGACGCTGGGGCGGCTGCGCTCTACCGACACCGTGCTGGGCTGGCAGCGCAGGCTCACGCAGACGCAACTGCCCGCCGTCGTGCCCGGTGCCGCCGCCATCAACGCCGCCATGCGCGTGGCCGGCGAGCAGGGGTATGCGGTTGACCAGCGCACCTGGGCGGTGGGGGCTTCCTACACGCTGGACAGCCGCCAGAAACTGAAACTGGAGTACCAGCGCACGCACATCGGCCAGGTGAGCCGCTTCGTCGACACGCCGCCGGGGCAGCCCACCGTGAGCGACACCGGCATCGGCGTGCTGTCCATCAACTACAGCTTCACCTTCTGAGGGGCATCCGATGCATGCTTACCTCAAATCCGCACTGACACTGGCGCTGTGCGTGCCGCTGCTGGCAGCACAGGCCGTCGACGACAGCCTCGCCGTCATCGCCCACCCGGGTGTGCCCAAGGTCGATGCCACCACGCTGCAGCGCCTGTACACGGGCCGCGCCATCGAGGTGGCCGGCTCGCCGGTGAACGTGGTCAACCTGACCAGCGGCAACCCCGTGCGCGAGCGTTTCCTGACGCAGGTGCTGAAGACCGACAACGAGCGCTACATCGCCTACTGGACGGTGCGCCGGCATGTCGGCAAGGGTGTGCCGCCGCGCGAGCTGCGCAGCACCGCCGAAGTCATCGAGTTCGTGCAGAGCACGCCGGGTGCCGTGGGCTATGTCGGCAGCGCCGACATCAAGCCCGGCATGAACGTCGTCTTCAAGCCCTGAGTGCAGCGCCAGGCTTTCGCAGGCTTGGCGCTGTGGGTTGCCGCCGCGTCTCTGCGGCGGGCATGGCGGCGCCGGCGGGGGCCGACACGCTGGCCTGGCGGTAGATGCCACAGCCCAGCAGCAGCTCGCCCTTCATCGGCATCACCCACGACACCTTGGGCAGCACCGCGCCCGTGTTCGGCTGCACGATGGTGTAGTCGATCCAGCCGCCGCCGGCCTCGGCCGCGGCCCAGGCGTCGCGCACGAAGCGGTCGCCCTCGATGCCTGGCACCTCGTGCACGCGGTGGCCTTCCATCGCGGGCTTGGCGCCGTGCAGGCGGTAGCGGCCTTCGCGGTCGATGACGAAGACGTAGAGATCGCGGTCGACAAAACCGGCCTCGGCGCTGTGCAGTTCGGCGCTGGCGCCGTCCAGCCCGCGCTGGCCGATCAGGCCCAGCGCGCGCTCGACGAGGCCCATGGCCTCGTCGGCACTGCCCTGGCGCAAGCGCATCGTGGCCACCGCGGTGGACAGCGCCTCGGCGCGTGTCACCAGCGCCTGCGAGGCGCCGCGCGAGTCTTCCACCATCGCGGCGTTCTGCCGCGTGATCTCGTCGAGGTTGCCCACCGCCGCGCTCATCTCTTCCAGCCCCTGGCTCTGCTGCTGGCTGGTGCTGGCGATCTCGCGCAGGCGCTGCGAGACCTGGCGCACGCCGTCCACCAGCTCACCGAGCACGGCGCTGGTGCGCTGCACGCTTTCGACGGTGCCGTCCACCTGCTCGCGCGACTGGCTGATGAGCTGGCGGATCTCAGCCGCCGCCGCGCTGCTGCGCTGGGCGAGCTGGCGCACCTCGCTGGCTACCACGGCAAAGCCGCGGCCGGCCTCGCCGGCGCGCGCCGCTTCGACGGCGGCGTTCAGCGCCAGGATGTTGGTCTGGAAGGCGATGCCATCGATCACGCCGATGATCTCGCCGACGCGGCGCGAACCGTTTTCCAGCAGGCCCAAAGCGCCCACGGTTGCGGCCATCTCCTGGTTGCCGCCCTCGGCCTTGCGGTGCAGTGCGGCGGTCAGGCCATCGAGCTCGGCCACCGAACTCGCGTTGGCCGCCACCTTGTCCCGCGTCTCTTGCACCGTGCTCACGAACTCGGCCAGGCTGGTGGCCTGCTGCTCGGTGCGCAGCGCCAGCGCACCGCCACCTTCGGCCAGCGTGCGGCCGGTGTCCGAGACACGCACGGCGCTGCTGCGGATTTCCGCCACCAGGCCCGAGAGCTGCGAGGCCATGCGCTCCACCACGTGGCCGATCTCGGCGACCTCGTCGCGGCCGTGGATCTCGAACTGGTGCGAGAGATCGCCGCCGGCGACGGCGGCCATGCCCTTGCCCAGGTGGCGCAGCGCGCCAGTGATGGCAATGTAGAAAGCGGCCGAGAGGTAGACGACCAGCAGCACCCCCAGCGCCGAGGCGCCGATGGTCAGCCAGGTCTCTTGCAGCTGCTTCGCGGCCCTGGTTTCCAGCGCCAGCAACAGCTGGTCGCCGGCGCTGTGGCCGAACACGTTGACGGCCTGGATGGCCGCGGTGCCGGCGGCGAAGAAGGGCGCCGGCTCGCCTTCCAGCGCTTCGGCGGTGAACATCTTCTCGGTCTGCTCGGTGAACTGGCGGCTGAGCGTGAGGGCCTGTTCGTAGCCTTGCGGCGCGGTGCCACCTGCGCGCTGCAATGCGGCCACACGGTGTTCGGTGTCCAGCAGGCGCTGGCGCACCTGCTCCACGCGGCCGAGCATCTGCGCACGCTCGGTGGCCGAGGCGTCGCCACGGCTCAGCAGGCCAGCACCCTGGCCGCGCATCAGGCCCAGGGTTTCGGTCCAGGGCAGCGTGCGCTCGACCAGCAGGTCCATCAGGAAGAAGGTGTGGGCTTCGGGGTCGAGCAGCAGGCCCGAACGTTCGCCGGTCAGCAGCACGGTGGTGCGCAGCGCTTCCACCTGCTCGGTGTGCTGCACGAAGGCGCGCTGGCGCTGGGTGTCGTGGCGGCCCTGGCCCAACGCGGCCACGGCTTCGCGCGTGGCCGGCCAGTGGTCTTGCAGGCTGAAGCTGCCGACCTTGTTGAGCGTTTCGTCGACAGCCTGCAGCGCCTGGTTGAGCCGGGAGCGCACGGTGTCGCGGGGCGCGGTGGCGGTGGCGTCACCGCTGAGGGCGCGGTTGGTCAGGCCGCGGTGCTGCTGCAGCAGGTCGGCCACGCTCAGCAAGGCCTTGACGACACGGGCGCCGTCGGCCTCGGCGGCGGTGATGGCGGCCTGCGTGCGCAGCACCTGGACGTGCAGCACCACGAGCAGCAGCAGGGGCAGGAAGAGGGTCAGGCCCACCAGCCCCAGCTTCCAGGGCAGGCGCAGGCGCCGCATCAGCCAAAGCCCGGGTGCGAGCGGGGAACGCAGAAGTCGAGACATGCAGCTCTCCAGCGGGGCCGGCGTGGCCCCCTGTCGTTTGCATTTCGGCTGCCGCCGGCCAAACTTCAGTGATAAGTGGTGCGGCCCGTCACTGCTGCGGGCTGTGTGCTCAGCACTCGACGATGTTCACCGCCAGGCCGCCGCGCGCCGTTTCCTTGTACTTGCTCATCATGTCGGCGCCGGTTTCGCGCATGGTCTTGATGACCTTGTCCAGGCTCACGAAGTGCGTGCCGTCGCCGCGCAGTGCCATGCGCGCGGCGTTGATGGCCTTCACGCTGGCGATCGCATTGCGCTCGATGCACGGGATCTGCACCAGCCCGCCCACCGGGTCGCAGGTCAGGCCGAGGTGGTGTTCCATGCCGATCTCGGCAGCGTTTTCGGCCTGCTCGGGCGTGCCGCCCATCACCGCGCACAGCGCGCCGGCGGCCATGCTGCAGGCCACGCCCACCTCGCCCTGGCAGCCGACCTCGGCGCCGCTGATGCTGGCGTTCTCCTTGTAGAGGATGCCGATGGCCGCGGCGGTGAGCAGGAAGTTGATGACACCCGCGTCGTTGGCACCCGGCACGAAGCGGGTGTAGTAGTGCAGCACCGCCGGCACGATGCCGGCCGCGCCGTTGGTGGGCGCCGTCACCACCCGCCCGCCGGCGGCGTTTTCTTCGTTGACAGCCAGGGCGTAGAGGTTGACCCAGTCCAGCACCTGCAGCGGGTCTCGCAGGGCTTGTTCTGGGTGGGCGGTGAGCGTCTCGCGCAGCGCCTTGGCGCGACGCTTGACCTGGAAGCCGCCGGGCAGCACGCCGTCGGTGCGGCAGCCGCGCTCCACGCAGGCCTGCATCACGCCCCAGATCTTCAAGAGGCCGGCGTTGATCTCGGCATCGCTGCGCCAGTGGCCTTCGTTGGCGCGCATCACGTCGGCGATGCTCCCGCCGAGTTCTCTGCAGCGCTGCAGCAGTTCTTCGCCGCTGCGGAAGGGGTGGGGCAGCACCGTGGTGTCGGGCGCGATGACCTTCTGCTTGGCGCCGTCGGCGGCCACCTCGTCGCTGACGACGAAGCCGCCGCCCACCGAGTAGTACACGCGGCTGGCGAGTTCGGCACCCGCGGCGTCAAAGGCGGTGAAGCGCAGGCCGTTGGCGTGGAAGGGCAGCGTCTCACGCCGGAAGAACTTCAGATCATCCTTCTCGTTGAAGGCCACGCCGTGCTGGCCCAGCAGCGTGATGCGGCCTTCGCCGCGCATCGCGGCCAGCAGCGCGGGCACGCCGTCGACATCCACCGTGTCGGGCTCGTGCCCGGCCAGGCCCAGCAGCACGGCCTTGTCGCTGCCGTGGCCCTTGCCGGTGGCGCCCAGGCTGCCGTAGAGCTGGCTCAGCACGCGCGCCGTGCGCGGCAGCAGGCCCTCGTGTTCGAGCCGCAGCGTGAACAGGCGCGCCGCGCGCATCGGCCCCACGGTGTGGCTGCTGCTCGGGCCGATGCCGATCTTGAAGAGGTCGAAGACGCTGACGGCCATGGTGGGGGTTCTTTCAGCGGCGCTCTTCGGCCCGCGGTGGCAGCGCGGCCTGGCCGCGCAGGAAGTCTTCGGCGCGCAAGAGGCGCAGGCCCAGCAGCCCGGCCGTGGCCGTGCCTTGCGGCGGCAGCGGCTGCGCCAGCAGCCAGTTCAGCGCCATGATGTTGGCGGCGGCTTCGGAGAAGGGCTGCATCAGCCGCTGCTGCAGCGCAAACAGCCAGGCCGGTGTGCCCACCACCTGCACCGGCCGCGCCAGCACCTGCGACAGCAGTGCGGCCACGGCCTGCCAGCTGAGGTTTTCCGGTCCGCCCAGCGGCAAGGTGGTGTTGGCCGCGGCGGGGTGGTCGGTGGCGGCGGCCAGCGCCGCGGCGGCATCGTCCACGGCCAAGAAATCGAGCACCTGCGCGCCGCCGCCGGGCACGAGCGCGAGGCCGCGTTTTTCCACCAGGCCGCCCACCACGCCCATGTAGCGCTGCAGGAAGGGCCAGGGTCGGTCGACCAGCGCCGCCGGGTCGCCACGCGCCGCCAGCGCGCTGCCCGCCAGCGCGAACCAGTCGTCCATGAAGGGCGCGAACTGCAGCACCGCGAACGGGTGGCCGCTGTCGCGCAGGCGTTGTTCGGTCTGGCGCTTGTGGCGGAAGAGCGGCAGCCGCGCATCCCAGGGCGTGACGGCGACCGAGGCGAACACCAGCCGGCCGCAGCCCTGCTGCCGGCAGGCTTCGATCAAGGCCGCGTAGCCGCCAACGTCCACGCTCGCGAAGCTGCCACCGTGGGTAGGCGCTGCGGCATTGGCCGTGGCCACCACGGCACCGGCGCCGCTGCAGGCAGCCCGCACCGAAGCGGCATCGGCCAGATCGCCGTGCACGATCTGCACGCGCGGGTGCTTCAGGTGTTCAAAGCGGGCGGTGTGGCGCACGAAGGCCCGCACCGGGCGCCCCAGCGCCAGCAGCCGCCGCACCACCCGCGTGCCCAGCTGCCCGCTGGCCCCGACCACCAGCACCGGACGGGCGTCACCCGGCGTCTTGCGTGCCGGGGCGGGCTGGCGGTCGGCCGGGCGCTGTTTCACGCCTCAGGCGTGGTCGCTGTAGTCGCTGAGGGGCGGGCAGCTGCAGCTGAGGTTGCGGTCGCCCCAGACGTTGTCCACGCGGCCCACGGGCGCCCAGTACTTCTGGCCGCGAAGGCTGGCCACCGGGTAGGCGGCTTCTTCGCGCGTGTAGGCATGGGCCCACTCGCTCTTCAGCAGCGAGGCCGCGGTGTGCGGCGCGTTTTTCAGCGGGTTGTCGTCCTGCGGCCAGGCACCCGCTTCGACCTTCGCGATCTCTGCGCGGATGGCGATCATCGCGTCGCAGAAACGGTCGAGCTCGGCCAGCGGCTCGCTCTCGGTGGGCTCGATCATCAGCGTGCCGGCCACCGGGAAGCTGAGCGTGGGCGCGTGGAAACCGTAGTCGATGAGGCGTTTGGCCACGTCCTCGGCACCCACGCCGCTGGTCTTGGCCAGCGGGCGGATGTCGAGGATGCACTCGTGCGCCACGCCGCCGCCCTTCAGGCCGGCATCACCACCGCTGTAGAGCACGGGGTAGTGCCCGGCCAGCCGTGCGGCGATGTAGTTGGCGGAAAGAATCGCCACCTCGGTGGCATCACGCAGGCCTTCGGCGCCCATCATGCGGCAGTACATCCAGCTGATGGGCAGCACCGCGGCGTTGCCCAGCGGTGCGGCGCTCACAGCGCCCACGCTGTGCGTGCCGCCCACACCCGCCGTGCGGTGCGCGGGCAGGAAGGGCACGAGGTCTTCCACCACTGCCACCGGGCCCACGCCGGGGCCGCCGCCGCCGTGCGGGATGCAGAAGGTCTTGTGCAGGTTCAGGTGGCTCACGTCACCGCCGAACTCGCCCGGCGCGGCCACGCCCACCAGCGCGTTCATGTTCGCGCCGTCCACGTACACACGCCCGCCGTGCTGGTGCACCAGGGCGCACAGTTCCTTCACGCGCACCTCGAACACGCCGTGCGTGCTGGGGTAGGTGATCATCACCGCGGCCAAGTTCGCGCTGTGCTGCTCGCACTTGGCCTTGAGGTCGTCGATGTCGACGTTGCCCATCGCATCGCACTTCGTCACCACCACGGTCATGCCCACCATCTGCGCGCTGGCCGGGTTGGTGCCGTGCGCGCTTTCCGGGATGAGGCAGATGTTGCGGTGGCCTTCGCCACGGCTCTCGTGCCAGGCCTTGATCACCAGCAGGCCGGCGTATTCACCCTGGCTGCCCGCGTTGGGCTGCAGGCTCACGCCGGCGTAGCCCGTGGCCTGGCTCATCCACGCGCACAGCTGGTCGTTCATCGCCCAGTAGCCCGCGAGCTGCTCGCGCGGCGCGAAGGGGTGCATGTGCGCGAACTCGGGCCAGGTGATGGGGATCATCTCGCTGGTGGCGTTGAGTTTCATCGTGCAGCTGCCCAGCGGGATCATCGTGCGGTCCAGCGCCAGATCCTTGTCGCTCAAGCTGCGGATGTAGCGCAGCATCTGCGTCTCGCTGTGGTGCGTGTTGAACACCGGGTGCGTGAGGTAGGCGCTGGTGCGGCGCAGGGCCTCGGGGATGAGGCTGTCCACGCCCTTCTCGTAAGCGGCCCACTCGGGCAGGGCCTGGCCGTCTTTCGAGAACCACGACCACAGCGCGTTGATGTCGGCGCGCGTGGTGGTCTCGTCCAGCGCCACGCTCAGGTGCGTGGGCGAGAGGCGGCGCAGGTTGGCGCCTGCGGCCAGGGCCTTGGCCAGCACGGCGTCGGTGTCGGCACCGGTGGCGATGGTGATCGTGTCGAAAGCCGCGGGCGTGATCACCTGGCGGCCCAGCTGTTGCAGACCCTGCGACAGGATGGCCGTGTAGCTGGCCACACGCTGCGCGATGCGCTTCAGGCCCGCGGGCCCGTGGTAGACCGCGTACATGCTCGCGATCACCGCCAGCAGCACCTGCGCTGTGCAGATGTTGCTGGTGGCCTTCTCGCGGCGGATGTGCTGCTCGCGCGTCTGCAGCGCCAGGCGGTAGGCGGGGTGGCCGTGGCTGTCGATGCTCACGCCCACCAGGCGGCCGGGCATGCTGCGCTTCCACTCGTCGCGGCAGGCCATGTAGGCGGCGTGCGGGCCGCCGGCGCCCATGGGCACGCCGAAACGCTGCGTGGTGCCCACCACGATGTCGGCACCGAACTCGCCCGGTGGCACCAGCAGCGTCAGCGCCAGCAGGTCGGCCGCCACGATGAAGGCCGCGCCCTTGGCGTGCGCCTGTTCCACGAAAGGCTTCAGGTCGTGGATCAAGCCGCTGGTGCTGGGGTACTGCGCGATCACCGCGAAGTACTCGTGCTCCTGCATCAGCTGCGGCGCCACGCCCACCAGCACCTTCAGGCCCAGCGGCGCGGCGCGCGTCTGCAGCACCTCGATGGTCTGCGGGTGGCAATCACCGGCGACGATGATCGTGTCGCTCTTGCTTTTCACGCTGCGCTTGGCGAGCGTCATGGCCTCGGCGGCGGCGGTGGCTTCGTCCAGCATGCTGGCGTTGGCCATGGCCATGCCGGTGAGCTCGCAGACCATGGTCTGGAAGTTCACCAGCGCTTCCATGCGGCCTTGGCTGATCTCGGCCTGGTAGGGCGTGTAGGCCGTGTACCAGGCCGGGTTCTCGAGGATGTTGCGCAGGATGACGCCCGGCGTGTGCGTGCCGTGGTAACCCTGGCCGATGAAGCTCTTGAGCACCTGGTTCTTCTGCGCCAGCGCCTTCATCTCGGCCAGCGCCTGCGCTTCCGTCACCGGGGCCGGCAGGCTCATGGGCTTGGTGCGTGCGATGGTGCGCGGCACGATGGCCTCGATCAGCGCGCGGCGGCTGGCCGCCCCGATGACGCTGAGCATGTGCCGCTCGTCGTCTTCGTACGGGCCGATGTGGCGGGCGGCGAACTCGGTGGTGTTCTCGAGCTCACCCAGGGGCTTCAGGGCGGACATCAACATGGCGGGGCTTCCGGCGGGGGCGGTGGGGCAGCTGGGCGGGGCTTACAGCGTCTTCAGCAGCGCGTCGTAGGCCGGCGGGTCCATCAGGCCGTCGAGCTCGGCGGTGTCGGCCACCTTGACCTTGAAGAACCAGCCGGTGTTCAGCGGGTCGCTGTTGGCGAGCGAAGGGTCGTCCTTCAGCGCGCCGTTGATCTCCACCACCTCGCCCGTCACGGGCATGTAGATGTCGGCCGCGGCCTTCACGCTCTCCACCACGCCGGCGACTTCGCCCTTCTTGTAGCTCTTGCCCACTTCAGGCAGGTCGACGAAGACCACGTCACCCAACGCGTCCTGCGCGTGCGGCGTGATGCCCACCACCGCGGCAGCGGTGTCGGTGGTGTTGATCCATTCGTGGTCGGGGGTGAACTTGGTGCTCATGGCTCGGGGCTCCGGGTGAGGGTGGAGAAAAAGAGGAATCAGCGCTTGTAACGGTGCGGGGCAAAGGGCATGGGGGCGATCCGCATCGGCAGCCGTTTGCCACGCACCTCGGCATACACCCCGGCGCCGGCCGTGCTGTGGTTCAGCGGCAGGTAGGCCATCGCGACGGGCTGGTTCACCGTGGGGCCCAGCGTGCCGCTGGTCACCACGCCCAGCTTGTGGCCGTGGGCGTCGACGATGGGCGCGCCTTCGCGCACCGGGGCGCGTTCCAGGCCGACCAGGCCCACGCGTTTGCTGGGCGCGGCGCCGGCCAGGTGGCTTTCGATGACGTCGGCGCCGGGGTAGCCGCCAGCGCGTGCACCGCCGGGGCGGCGCACCTTCTGGATGGCCCAGGTGAGGCCGGCTTCCACCGGGCTGGTGGTCTCGTTGATGTCGTGGCCGTAGAGGCACAAGCCGGCTTCCAGGCGCAGCGTGTCGCGCGCGCCCAGGCCGGCGGGCGCCACCTCGGGCTGGGCCAGCAGCACTTCGGCCAGGGTGACGGCCTGCTCGGCGGGCACGCTGATTTCGAAACCGTCTTCGCCGGTGTAGCCCGAGCGCGTGACAAAACACGCCGTGCCGGCGAGATCGAACACGCCGCCGCTCATGAAGACGAGGCCGGCCACGGCCGGGTTCAGGCGCGCCAGCGCGTCCACGGCCTTCGGGCCTTGCAGCGCCAGCAGCGCGCGCTCGGGCATCGGCACCACGGCGCAGCGGTGGCCGATGTGCGTCTGCAGGTGCTTCACGTCAGCGTCCTTGCAGCCGGCGTTCACCACCAGGAAGAGGTCGCCAAAGGCCGCGCGCGCGGTCTCGTCGGGCCGCACCACCATCAGGTCGTCGAGCAGGCCGCCGCTGGCGTTGGTGAAGAAGGCGTAGCGCTGGCGGCCCACGCCGAGGTCGATGATGTCCACGGGCACCAGCGTCTCCAGCGCGGCGGCGGCGTCACTGCCCACCAGGCGCACCTGGCCCATGTGCGAGACGTCGAAGAGCGCGGCCGATTCGCGGCACTGCTTGTGCTCGGCCATCAGGCCGGCGGGGTACTGCACCGGCATGGCGTAGCCAGCGAAGGGCACCAAACGTGCGCCCAGGCGTTGGTGCAGGGCGTGCAGGGGGGTGTGCAGCAGGGGGGCGTCAGCGGACACAGGAAAACCTTTCGAGGGCGTCGATGCAAACACCACCATGGGGAAACATGGATGGTGTGCCGGGCCCTCGCTGTCCGCTTTACCTGAGAGATTCAGCGCCAGGGCATCGCAGGTTCAGATGTTGAACTCACGACCCCTGGGCCTTGCCCCTTCGGTGGGCCGCCTGTGTGAGCTGGCGGCCTCTCTCCAGTGAGGTGAGGAAGTCAGTCCTTTTGCCTGAGCGTTCGAGGCGACTTTGTCGCCTCTGCGCCTTCGGCGGCCCCGCACAACGTGATGCCGGGGGGCTCTCTCCTGACGGGGCGCAGTGTATCAGCGGGCCTGTGGCGTGGATCAGAAAAACCGGCCGACGTTGAACAGGGTCAGCACGCCCAGCACCGCGAAGATCAGCGCCGCGATGCCGTGCACCAGCGCCATCTTCAAGCGCTTAGCGATGGCGTCGCCGAGAAAGACCGCCGGCACGTTGCTGATCATCATGCCCAGCGTGGTGCCCAGCACCACGGCTACCAGGTCGGGGTAGCGTGCGGCCAGGGCCACGGTGGCGATCTGCGTCTTGTCGCCCATCTCGGCCAGGAAGAAGGCGATGAGGGTGGTGCCGAAGACGCCCCAGCGTGCGGGTTGCTTGAGCACCTCGTCGCCGTCGATCTTGTCGGGGATGAGCATCCAGGCCGCCATGGCCAGGAAACCCAGGCCGATGACCCAGCGCAGCACGACAGGGCCCAGGGCTTGCGCCACCCAGCCGCCCACGGCACCGGCCGCCGCGTGGTTGGCCAGCGTGGCCACGAAGATGCCCGCGATGATGGGCCAGGGCTTGCGGAAACGCGCCGCCAGCAGCATGGCGAGCAGCTGGGTCTTGTCGCCCATTTCGCCGAGGGCGACAACACCGGTGGAGACGAGGAAGGCTTCCATGCAAGGGGATCCCGGGGCCGGCGAAAAGACGATGGACTGCGCCGCCACCCCGGCCCGACCGGAAGGCGTGCAGTCAAAGGTCTTGCCAGGCTGGATGCTGCCCGCGCCATGGTCGTGAGGACCAAGTGTGTTGACGCGGGCCCCTGCCGGTGGTGGCAGGGCGGCTACTCCCCGATGACGGGTGCGGGGCTTCTTCAAGCACCGCGGGCCGCATTCTAGGCGCCCGGGCCTGGCGAGGCCGCGTCACCCAGCTTCAGGCGCAGCCCGCTGCGCGCCCACATCAGCGCCAGGGCGCAGAAACACAGCACGAAGACCAGCGCGCCCCACCACTCGGTGACGTTCTCGGTGCGCGCCTTGACCTCGGGCGAGAGCAGCGCCGCGACGATGGCGTTGACCACGCCCAGCGCCACCAGCGTGCAGGCCAGGGCCACGTGCGTGCGCACCAGCCAGTGCGGCAGCAGGGCGGGCCGCTGCCGCGCCAGCGCCTGCACGCCCTGGCCCAGCAGCAGCATGCACAGGCAGGTGAAGCCGAAGTACAGCACCGTGCCGTACTGCCGCAGCAGCCGGTAGAGCGCGCCTTCGGTGCCCAGGAAGGTGGCGTAGAGCACCAGCGCCGCGGCCGCCACCACGCCCAACGCGGCCATCGTGCGCAGCGCGCGCCGCGCGCCCAGTTCGCCCGCCAGCCAGTGTGCGGCCAGCAGCCACACCAGCCCCTGCAGCGTAGCCGCTGGCAGCATCAGCGCGCGGAAGAGGTGGTTGGGCAGGTCGTGGCGTGCGGCGCGGCTGATGGAGGTGCAGCCGTCGATGAAGGGGTTGCAGCCCGGCACCAGCTGCAGCTGCACCGACAGCGCAAAAGCCAGCAGCGCCGCCACCGCCGGCAGCAGGCCCGCGGCCAGGGCCAGCGGCCACAGCGGCAGGCCGGTGGGTGAAGGTACGTGTGCGGAGGCCATGCTGGCTTTCAGAACCGGTGCACCAGCCCGGCGTTGAGGCTCCAGCCGTCGCGCTCACGCACCAGCGGGCTGCTGGCCGCTTCGTCGATCAGCCGCGTGGCGCTGGCGCCGCCGAAGAGCGCCCAGCGCGGCGCCAGTGCGTAGCGCCAGCCGGCGCCGAGCGTGACATCACGCAGTCCAGCCGACATCGGTGTGACGGGGTAGCCGCTGCGCGCGGCCTGCTCGGGCGTGATGCCGAAGTAGCTCTGCAGGTGCCGCCGGTCGGCCCAGCCCAGCGAGAGCGTGCCGTTCACACCCAGCGCGGGGGTGAGCGGCAGGTCGCGGCCGAGCTGGAACTCACCCTGCGTGCCGCCGCCGCGGCCCAGCGCGTCGGTGGTGGTGACGCTGCGCAGACGCCAGCCGTCGTCGAGCCGGTAGGTGAGGCTCAGCCGCAGGCGCAACGTGCGGCGCACGTCGCCCAGGCCGCGCAGTTCTTCGCTTTCAGATTCACGCCGGCCGCTGTCCAGCCGCAGGCCCAGGCTGCTGCGCAGGCGCTCCCCCTGGGCCAGTTCCACGCGCAGGCCGCCACCGCTGGCGGCTTCGGCCCCGCGCACCGAAAACGCACTGCGGCTGGCCAGGCTGAAACGCCCCCAGCGCACGGCCAGCCCGGGCGTGAGGCCGGTGTCGCGCTGGGCCGAGCCCGGGTAGCGGGGGCCGTGGTTGACGACGAAGCCGATGGCGGCGTCCCAGGCGCGCGGCGCGGCGCGTTCGACCTCGGTCTCTTCGGTGCTTTGCGCCAGTGCCGCTGCCCAGGGCAGGGCGGCCAGCCAGCCTGCGCACCAGGCGCGCTGGGTGTGCAGGTTGCACAAAGGCTGGGGCTCTCTCGCGGCAGGCATGGCGCGCGATTGTTCAGGCGCTGGCTCGCGGCACCAAACCCGGCCGCGGTGGCCCCGGGCGCGGCGGTGCTTTGGCGGCGCCGCTCTCAGGCGCGTGCGGGCGCCAGCGGCAGGTTCAGCAGCAGGTTCTGCGGCTTGAGCCGCAAGGTCTGCTCGGCCGTGGCCATGAGGCCGAGGTAGACAGGTTTGCCGACCACGTCGGGGTGCATGTCGCGCGGGTCTTCGAAGTCCAGGCGGAACAGGCTCACCAGCCGCGCCAGACGCTCGGGCTCGACCTCGCGACCTTCGTAGAGATCGTCCATCAGCCGGCTGGCCTCGGCGTCCAGGCCGAGGTGCCAGCGCCACTGCGCGTCGTCGATCTTCTGCAGCGGCGTGATGCGCACCGCCACGCCCAGGAAGTGCTGCACCCAGCGGGCGAGCAGCGTGCTCAGCGCCTTCAGGCCCGAGTGCGCGTTCGTGAGGTGGAAGGCCAGACCGTGGCCCAGCTCTTGTTTGATCTCGTGCGTGAGGTCGAGCAGGAATACATGGCGCCCGGCGGGTTTGGCGGCCTCGGCCCAATAGGCGGCCCGGTTGTCGTGCTCGTTGCCGACCTGCAGCACCTGCAGCTGCGCAGACTTCAGCGGCTGCGCGGCCTGGGCCAGCAGGCGGCCGAGGTCGCCGAAGCCGTGGGTCTCGCGCTGCAGGTCCAGCGTCTCTTTGTCGCCGGCCAGCTGGCGGCCGTCTTGCACGCTCAAGCGCTGGGTGCGGAAAAAGAGCTCGGCGGCGCGGGCTTCGAAAGCATCGTCACGGCCTTCGAGCAGGCCGCGCACGACGGCCTGCACCACCACGTCGATGAAGAGCGGCGGCACACGGATGCTGCCGCTGCGCCACAGGCCGAGCAGCCAGGCTTCCAGCGTGCCGGCCTGCAGCAGCGCGCTGCGCAGCGCGAGGAAGTGGCCGTAGTTTTCGCGCGCATCGGCATCCTTCAGCGCGGCCAGTTCGGCCGGTGGCACGGGGCGCAGCGGGTCGGCGGCCAGGGCTTGGTGCAGGCGCGTTTCGGCGCGGCAGCTCTCGGGCACCAGGGCCAGCTCGGGCCGGGCCAGCCAGGCGCCGAGCCAGGCGGGGGTGGGCTGCAGCCAGCCCTGGGCGTTGTGTTGCAGCAGCGTGTAGCCGCAGGCGGGCCAGAAGTCGGGGTTCACGGGGGTGGGGGTGGTGCAGTCGTGCGCAGGATGTGCACGTGATTGTCATGCGGCGGGCCGGCCCGGTGCCGGTCTTGGCATGATGCGGCCCTTCAGCCAGCCCGAGCCCGCCGTGAACGAAGCCGCCGCACCCCCGCCTGCCGCAACGCCAGCGTTGGCCTTCGCGCAACTGATGCAGGCGCACCGTTCGATCCGCCAATACCGGCCCGACCCCGTGGACAGCGCCTTCATCGACCGTGTGCTCACCCAGGCCTGGGCCGGCAGTTCGTCCAGCGGCAACCTGAACATGGTTTCGGTGGTGAAGAGTTTCGATGCTGAACGCCGCGCGCACCTGTGCACGCTGCACGCCGGCCAGCCCATGGTGCGGCAGGCGCCGCTGGTGCTGACCTTCTGCGCCGACACCTACCGCACGCGCCAGTGGCTGGCGCAGCGCGATGCGCGGCCGGGTTTTGCCGATTTCCACAGCTGGCACGTGGGCGCCTTCGACGCGGTGATCCTGGCGCAGACCACCGCGCTGGCGCTGGAAAGCCACGGCCTGGGCATCTGCTTCATGGGCACCACGATGAGCTCGATGCGCGCCATCGCCGACTTCCTGGCGCTGCCACCGAACTGCCTGCCCGTCACCAGCCTGGTGGTGGGCTGGCCCGATGAAACACCCGCGCAGCGCGACCGCCTGCCGCCGCAGGCGTGGATCCATGAAGAGCGCTACCAGGCACCCACGCCGCAGGACATCGACACCCACTACGCGCAGCGCGAGCAGCAGGGCCGCGAGCGTTACCTGGCCATGGGGCCCGAGATGGTGGCCGCCTGGCAGCAGCACGGCATCAGCTCGCTGGCGCAGTACTACACCAGCCCCATCAAGTACGACCCCGACCGCCTGGCCGAGAACTCGGCCGCCATCGAGGCCGTGCTGCGCGAGCGCGGTTTCCTCGCGCCGGGCTGAAGCGGCCCCGCCGCGACGGGATTCAGAAAGCCAGGCGCAGCGCGATGCGCGGGCCCGAAAGCTTGTAGCGGACCTCTTCGTTGCCGCCGTAGATATCGTCGTCGGGGGTGGAGGTGCCACCCAGGCGCCAGTAGGCGGCCTCCAGGCCCACGTGCGGGCTGGGCTGCCAGCGCAGGCCCACGCGCAGGTGGGTGCTGCGTGAACTTTGCTCGCGCAGGTAGTCGGCACGGGCCTCGACATGCAGCGTCGCCAGAGGCCGGGCACTGAAGAACAGGCCCAAGAGCGGCAGCAGGTCGTAGTTGCTCAGGCGCGAGTCGTAGCTTGCGTTGGGCAGCTTGTAGCTCAGCCGGTCGCGCACCGAGCCACCGCCGAAGCGCACGCCGAACTCGGTGTCACCGCGTTGCAGCAGCGCCAGGCCGCCGGCGACGCTGTAGTAGGAAAAGCCGGTGTCCGAGCGCACGGTCGTGCCCGCGGGCACGGTGCTGCCGAAGATCAACAGGCTGCGCGGCGTGGTCGCCGTGCTGCTGCGGTCGCTCTTGAGGTGGTCGGCGCTGACATGCCAGGCCGCGCCGATGAGGCGTGTGTAGCCGAAGGTCGTGATCTGGTTCTTGCGGCGCAGGCCGAGATCGTTTTCCAGGCTGAAGGGCTCGCCAAGGCCGCCGTTGAAGGTGGTGTCGCGCACACCGGCCAGCACGCGGTGGTCTTGCGTGGCTTGCCACAGGCCGAAGTCGAAGAGGTTGCGCGGGCCGCTGCGCGCGCTGGGGGCCTCGTTGTTTTGCGCCCAGACCGGGCCGGCGAACAAGGCGGCGCTCAGGCCAAGGGCCGCGGCCGACGCGGCCACGCGGGCCGCGCGTTGCCGCCGTGGGGGTTGGTGTTTCAAGCGTGAACTCCCTGGTTGATGACCAGCGGCATCACGGCCCGCGTCTGTGCGCGGTGGAGGGCGCGTGTGTCGCCGGGGCGCAGTCTACGTGCGCGCCGAGGGCGCTGGCGCCACCCTGCCCTGCAGCAAGGGCAGCAGTTCTTCCAGCGTGTTCTGCTTCTGCAGCACGCCGCGCACGCCGGCGGCCTCGGCCTTGCGCAGCAGGTCTTCGGTGATGTAGCCCGAGCTGATGTAGACGGGTGTGCCAGGGCACAGGTCCACCATCTCGTTCGCCACGTCCAGGCCCGAGAGGCCGGGCATGTTGTAGTCGGTGATGACGATGTCGAAGGCGCCGGGCTCGCTGCGCAGGCGCTGCATCGCCAGGGTGCCGCTGGCCTGCACCTCGGCGCGGTAGCCGGCCTGCGCCGGCAGGCGTTCCACCATCAAGGCCACCACCGGGTCGTCGTCGATGTACAGCACGCGCTGGCCGGCGTGCGATGCCTGCGCGGCCCCAGGCGCTGCGGCCGCAGCTTCGGGAGGGTCGGCTTGGGCGCCGAGCTCCGCCGCCGCGTCTGTCAGCGGCAGGTAGACGTGCACCGCCGTGCCCTGGCCCGGGCTGCTGTCGACGGCAATCTCGCCGCCGTGCGCAGCCACGATGCCCTGCACCACCGGCAGGCCCAGCCCGGTGCCTTCGCCGCTGGGCTTGGTGGTGAAAAAGGGCTCGAAGATGCGTGCCAACGTGGCCGTGTCCATGCCCGCGCCTTCATCGCGCACCCACAGGTGGGCGCAGCGGCCCCCTGCGAGGGCGCTGCCGGGTTGCAGCCCGTGCAGCGGTGCTGCGCGCGCCGCCAGGCCGAGTTCGATGCGGCCGCTCCTGCCCTGCATTGCATGGCTGGCGTTGGTGCACAGGTTCATCAGCACCTGTTGCAGGCGTGCTGCGTCCACGGCGGCGTGCACGGGCACCGGGCAGGGCAGCACCTGCATCTGCACGCCGGGCGGCAGCGTGGGCTGCAGCAGCGCCGCGGTCTCTTGCAGCAGCGGCAGCAGCGGCTGGTTCACCAAAGCCTGGGGCTGGCGGCGGCCGATGGCCAGGATCTGCTGCACCAGCGTGCGCCCGCGCGTGGCCGCTGTGCGCACCTGGTCCAGGCTGGCCAGCGCCGGGTGTGCGGTGTCGAGGTCGCGCCGCGCGAGCGCCACGTTGCCGATGATGGCCGCCAGGATGTTGTTGAAGTCGTGCGCAATGCCGCCAGCCAGCGTGCCGAGCGACTCGATGCGGCGCGACTCCAGCAACTGCTGCTCCAGCGAGAGGCGCAACCGTTCGGCCTGGTGCGCGCGCCACAGCAGCACCGCCATGGCAGCCAGCAACAACAGCCAGAGGCCGCCCGTGGCCCAGGCCATGCGTCGCCAGCCGCCGAGCACCTCTTGCCGGCTCATCGCCACCGTCAGGAAAAAGGGGTAGCCCTGCACCCGCACCGTGCCCGACATGCGGTCCACCCCGTCGGTGAAGGCGCGGTAGACGTTGAGCGTTTCTGACTTGCCAGCCGCCATGGCCTGCCAGATCACGTGCTGGGCCGGCATCGGGCTGTTCACCTCGCTCTCGATGTGCGGCCGGCGCAGCACGAGGCCGCCGGTGTTGTCGCTGCGGCGCAGGAACACCGCCCCCTGCTGGCCGATGTTGAGCTGCTGGAACTGGCGCTGGAAGAAGCTCAGGTCCATGGGGGCGAGCACCGCGCCATCGAGCTGGCCGTCTTCACGGCGGATGGGGTAGGCCATCACCATCGTCGGCCGGCGCGAGAGCCGGCCCGTCACGAGTTCGGAGAACACCAGCGCATCGCGCCCATCGGCTTTCAGGCGCAGGAAAAAATCGCGATCGGCGTAGTCGGCCCCGGGTTCCAGCGCCTGCGGCGGGGTGCTGCGCGCCATGGTCTGCAGCACGGCGTCGGCGCGGCGGAAGGTGGCGTCGAGCTGCACCTGCAGCGTGCGCGCATAGTTCAGGGCGGTGGTCTGTGCCGCCTCGATGGTTTCCACCCGGGCTTGCCACAGCAGATGGGCCAGCAGCAGGGTGCCGGCCCCGGCGGCTGCCGCCAGCAGCGCCAGGTGGGGCACGGGGTGCAGGGGGCGGGTCACGCGGTCTGCGGTGGGCGCGGGTCGGGGCGGCATGGCGGCTTCCGGCGCGTGCCCCGTCGGGCACCGGGCCGGTTTTGCACGCAGTGGCGCGGGTGCGCCGGCACGGCATCATCGGGCCTGCTTGGCACAGGGCCAGCTTTCCAGGAGTGGATGTCGATGGGGATGTCAGGGAGTCGGGTTCGGACCACCGTGCTGCGCGCGGCGTGGGTGTTGCTGGGGGGCGCCATCGCTGCGCCCGTGGGGGCGGCCGAAGGCATGTGGACGCTGGACAACCTGCCGCGCGCGCAGATGCAGGCGGCCCAAGGTTTGGTGCCCGACGCGGCCTGGGTCGACCGCGCCATGCGTGCCGCGGCACGGCTGGCGGGTGGGTGTTCGGCGAGTTTTGTTTCGTCCTCTGGTTTGGTGATGACCAACCACCACTGCATCACGCGCTGCCTGCAGCAGCTGAGCAGCCCCACGCTCAACCGCATGGCCACGGGCTTCCTGGCGCGCGAGCGTGAGCAGGAGATCCGCTGCCCGGATTTCGAGATCAACCGGCTGGAGGCCATCACCGACGTCACCGAGCAGGTGCGCGCGGCCACGGCTGGCAGGCAGGGCGCGGCCTACCAGGCCGCCGAAGACGCCGCCCGTGCGCGCCTGACGCGCGAGTGCCGCGGCAGCGACGTGGAGAACACGCGCTGCGACATGGTCACGCTCTACCGCGGCGGCCAGCACCAGCTCTACAAATACCGGCGTTATGCCGACGTGCGCCTGGTGTGGGCGCCCGAGCAGGCGGTGGCTGCTTTCGGCGGCGACCCCGACAACTTCAACTTCCCGCGCTGGTGCCTGGACGCGGCCTTTTTGCGCGTGTACGAAAGCGGCAAGCCCGCGCCGGTGGCGCACCACTTTCCTTTCCGCGCCGAAGGCCCGCAGCCCGGCGAGCCGCTGTACGTGACGGGCCACCCCGGCAACACGCAGCGCCTGCTGACGGTTGCGCAGCTCGAGTTCCTGCGCGAGAACCTGGGCACCGAGGTCATTCCGCGCAACAGCGAACTGCGTGGCCTGATGCTGCAGTACGCACGCGGCGACGCCGAGGCGCAGCGCCTGGCGCAGAACGCCTTGCAGGGCATCGAAAACGGCCTGAAGGTGCAGCGCGGCCAGTTGCTGGCGCTGAACGACGCGGCGGTGATGGACGGCAAACGCCGCGCCGAAGCGGCGCTGAAGGCTTTTGTGGCCGGCCAACCTGAGCTGGCTGCCCGCACCGGCGACCCTTGGGCCGAGATCGAAGCGGCGCAGCGCATCCGGCGCGACCTCGACGCCGAGATGCAGCTGCTGGAAGAGGGCCGCGGTTTTCTCTCCGTGTACTTCGGCCATGCCCGCACGCTGGTGCGCGGGGCGGCTGAGCGCAGCAAGCCCAATGCCGAGCGCCTGCGGGAGTTCAACGAGACCAGCCTGCCGCAGATCGAACAGCGCCTGCGTGCCGCCGCGCCCGTGTACCCGGCTTTCGAGCAGGCGCGGCTGGCATGGTCGCTGACGCGCATGCGTTCGCAGCTGGGTGCCGACCACCCGCTGGTGCGCCGCGTGCTGGGCCAGCGCACGCCCGAGCAGGTGGCCACCGAACTGGTGGCCGGCAGCCGCCTGGCCGACCCGGCCGAACGCCTGCGCCTGTGGGCCGGCGGGCAGGCCGCCATCGACGCCAGCACCGACAGTTTCATCGCGCTGGTGCGCAGCCTCGACGCCGACGCGCGCAGCCTGCGCAAGCGTTTTGAGTCGGAGGTGCAGGCCGTCGAGCGCCAGGCCGCCACGCGCATTGCGCAGGCGAAGTTTGCGCAGAGCGGGCGCAGCGCCTACCCCGACGCCACCTTCTCGCTGCGCCTGAGTTATGGCGAGGTGGCCGGCTGGGTGGAAAAGGGCCAGCCCGTGGCGCCCTACACCGACTTTGCCGGCGCCTTCCGCCGCCACACCGGCGCCGCGCCCTTCGCGCTGCCGGCGCCCTGGCTGGCCGCGCGCGAGCAGCTGAACCCGGCGCAGCGCTACAACTTCGTGACCACGCACGACATCATCGGTGGCAACAGCGGCAGCCCGATGATCGACCGTGAAGGCCGCGTGGTGGGCCTGATCTTCGACGGCAACATCCACTCGCTGGGCGGCAGCTTCGGCTACGACGGCACGCGCAACCGCGCGGTGTCGGTGCATGCCGGCGCCATCGTCGAAGCGCTGCGCACGGTCTACGATGCGCCGGCGCTGGTGCAGGAGCTGCTGAACCCGGCCCGGCCCTGACCCCGCGTCTGCAGGAGCGCGCGCCCATGAGCATCTACGAGCAGCACCTCGGCCGCCAGGCGGCCAACTTCACGGCCTTGTCGCCGGTGAGTTTTGTCGAGCGCAGCGCCGAGGTCTTCGGCGACCTGCCGGCCGTGGTGCACGGCGCGCGCCGCTACACCTGGGCGCAGGTGCGTGAGCGCAGCGCGCGGCTGGCCGCGGCCTTGCGGGCCCTGGGCGTGGGGCGTCTGTCGACGGTCAGCGTGATGCTGCCCAACACGCCCGAGATGGTGGAAGCGCACTACGCGGTGCCGGCGCTGAACGCGGTGCTCAACACGCTGAACACGCGGCTCGATGCGCCGCTGCTGGCCTGGCAGATGAAACACTGCGAAGCCGCGGTGCTGATCACCGACACCGAATTCGCGCCGGTGATGAAAGAGGCGCTGCGCCTGCTGCGTGACGAGCACGGCCGCACGCCCATCGTCATCGATGTGGCCGACAGCGAGTTCAGCGGCCCTCACGAACGCCTGGGCACCTGGCTCTACGAAGACCTGCTCGCCGCGCATGCGCCGCTGCCGGTACTGGCCGGCCCGGCCGACGAGTGGGATGCGATTGCCGTGAGCTACACCAGCGGCACCACCGGCGACCCCAAAGGCGTGGTCACCCACCACCGCGGCGCCTACCTCAACGCGGTGTGCAACGCGGCTACCTGGACCATGCCGCACTTCCCGGTGTATCTGTGGACCTTGCCGATGTTCCACTGCAACGGCTGGTGTTTCCCGTGGACCGTGGCGATGCTGGGCGGCACGCACGTGTGCCTGCGCCGCGTGGAAGCGGGCGCCATCCTGCACGCGATGCGCGAGCACGGCGTGAACCACTACTGCGCGGCGCCCATCGTGCACAACCTCCTCATCAACGCCGATGCATCGCTGCGAGCGGGGATCACGCAGCAGGTGCGCGGCATGGTGGCCGGCGCCGCGCCACCGGCCGCGATGATCGAAGGCATGGCGAAGCTGGGCTTCGACATCACGCACGTGTACGGCCTCACCGAGGTCTACGGCCCCGCCGCCGTGGCCGTGAAGCGCGACAGCTGGGCCGGCGAGAGCCTGAGCGAGCAGACGCGCCTGAACGGCCGCCAGGGTGTGCGCTACATGCTGCAGCAGGGCATGACGGTGCTGCACCCCGAGACCCTGGCCGAAGTGCCGGCCGACGGCCAGACCATGGGCGAGATCATGTTCCGCGGCAATCTCGTGATGAAGGGCTACCTGAAGAACCCGGCTGCCACCGAGAAGGCTTTCGAAGGCGGCTGGTTCCACACCGGCGACCTGGCCGTGCTGGAGCCCGACCGCTACGTGAAGATCAAGGACCGCAGCAAGGACATCATCATCAGTGGCGGCGAGAACATCAGCAGCCTGGAGGTGGAAGACGCGCTCTACCGCCACCCCGCCGTGCTGGCCTGCGCCGTGGTGGCGCGGCCCGACCCCAAGTGGGGCGAGACGCCGGTGGCCTATGTCGAGACCAAGGCCGGCAGCGCCGTGACGGCGGCCGAACTGGTGGCGCATTGCAAGGCGCTGCTGGCCGGCTACAAGGTGCCGCGCGAGGTCCGCTTCGAGCCCATCCCGAAAACCAGCACCGGCAAGATCCAGAAGTTCCAGCTGCGCCTGCGTGCGCAGGGCGGCGATTCAGGCGGTCGCTGACGGCGCCGTTGCAGGGTCGGCTGCAGCGGCCGGCCCGGGCCCGTCGCGCGCGATGCGGCCGTCGAGCATCTCCACCACGCGGTCGCAGCGCGCGGCCAGCCGCGGGTCGTGGGTGACGATGAGGAAGGACGTGCCGGCCTCGGCGTGCATGCGCCGCAGCAGCGCGAAGGCCTCGTCGGCCGCGGCGGTGTCGAGGTTGCCCGTGGGCTCGTCGGCCAGCACCAGGGCGGGCTGCAGCACCAGCGCGCGTGCGATGGCCACGCGCTGCTGCATGCCGCCGCTGAGCTGCTGCGGCTGGCGGTCCATCGCCGCGGCCAGGCCCACGGCCGCCAGCAGCGCGCGTGCGCGCTCGCGCACCGCGGGGGTGATGCGGCCATCGCGCGCCAGCGCCGGCAGCGTTACGTTCTCCAGCGCGCTGAAGGCCGGCAGGAGGTGGTGGAACTGGAAGACGAAGCCCAGCGTCTCGCGGCGCATGCGCGTGAGGCCGTCATCGTCCATCGCCTGCACGGCCGTGCCGGCCAGGGTGTAGCTGCCGTCGCTGGGCCGCTCGAGCAGGCCCAGCAGGTTGAGCAGCGTGCTTTTCCCCGAGCCCGAAGGTCCGATGAGCGCCGCGAACTCGCCGCGCGCCAGATCGAGGTTGATGCCGTGCAGCACCTCGGTTTCGGTGGGCAGGCTGGCGTTGTAGGTCTTGCGGATGCCGCGCAGCGTCACCAGGGCTGCGCTTGGCCAGGCGGGTGCGATCTCGGGCGGCTTCATGTGCGGATCGCCTGTGCCGGGTCCATGCGCGAGGCGCGCCGTGCCGGTGCCACCGCGGCCAGCACGCCGGCCAGGGCCGCCACCACCGCCACCTGCAGCGCCATCGCCGGTGGGAGCGTGATGTTGAACAGCGGGCCGCCGTCGGGACCGCGCACGAAACGCGTGAACAGGAACACCAGCGCCATCGCCAGCACCACGCCCAAGCTGCTGCCCAGGCCGCCCACCAGCGCGCCCTGCAGCAGGAAGACGCGCAGCACCTGCCCGCGCGTGGCACCCATGGCGCGCAGGATGCCGATCTCACGCTGCTTCTGCACCACCGAGACCACCAGCACGCTGGCGATGCCCAGCACCACCACCACCATCACCACGCCGCGGATGATGGTGGTGCTGACGCTTTGCGCGTTCAGCGCCGAGACGAGCTGGCCGTTCGTGTCCTGCCAGCTCTCCACCTTGTAGGGCAACTGCTGCGCCCACTGGCGCGCTCGGCCCTGCGCGGCCCACACGTCCTTCAAGGTCACGTCGAGCTGCGTGGCGCCACCGGGCAGGTCGAACAGGGTCTGGCCGGTGCGCAGCGGCACGAGCAGCGTGCGGCGGTTCAGTTCACGCACGCCCAGATCGACCAGGCCGGTCAGGCGCAGCACCTCGCTGCGGCTGCCGGTGGCGAGCGTGATGCGGTCGCCCACGCGCACGCCCAGGTCGCTGGCCAGCGTGAGCCCGGCGATGGCCTCGCCTGGGCCCAGGCGCAGCGTGCCGGCCACCAGTTTGTCCTGCAGGCCCACCACGCGGGCGTAGCGTTCTATCTCCACCCCGGCCACGGTGACAGCGCGCGTGGCCTCGCCACGCTGTGCCAGGCCCGAGCCGGCCACCAGCGGCGAGACCGCCGCCACGTCGGGCTGCGCTTCGAGCGTGGCCACCACGAGCGGCCAGTTGTTCAGGTTGCGCAGGCGTTGTGCGCGCGGCTGCAGGTCGCTGAAGCCCGGCGCCCCTGGGCTGCGGGGCAGCACCGGCAGCACGCGCTCTTCCAGCGGCGACAGCACCACGTGCGCCTGTGCGCCCAGGGTCTTGTTCAGCGTGTTCTGCTGCAGCCCCGTCACCAGCGCCGAGATGTAGGCCACCACCGCCACCCCGGCGGCCACGCCAAAGATGATGAGCAGGCTCTGGAAACGCCCTTCCCGCAGGAAGCGCACCGCCACCGTGAACTCGAAGCCGATGCCGCGCATGGCAGGGCGCTGGCGGCTTCAGCGCGCGGCGCGCACGCGTGCGCCGGGGGCCAGCAGCGGGTCCAGCAGCAGCGTGTCGCCAGCGGCCAGGCCCGCCGTCACTTCGGCCTGGTCCAGCGTGCGCAGGCCCAGTGTGACGGGGCGCTCCTGCGCGCGGCCCTCGTGCAGCACCAGCACGCGGGCTTGGCCTTCGGCGGGGCCGGGCCGCAGCGCGCGCAGCGGCAGCACCAGCGCGCGCGCGCGCTCGCCGGTGATGGCCTCGACAGAGAGCGTCATGTCCTCGCGCAGGAAGCCCGGCGCCGCGCCATCGGGGGTGAAAACCACCTCCACGGCACCGCGGGCGGCGTCCACGCCCGGCGCCAGGCGCGCCAGCACGGCGCGGAAGGGCTGCAGCGGGTAGGCGTCGGCCAGCACCATCGCGCGCTGCCCGACGCGCAACTGGCCCAGGAAACGCTCGTCGACCTGCGCAACGAATTCGGTGGGGCCGGCGAGGGCCAGCGTCATCAGCACGCGGCCGGGCTGCACGATCTGCCCCGGCTCCACCTGACGCGCGATGACGCTGGCCGGCGCCGGTGCCCGCAGCGTGGCCTGGGCCAAGCGCGCGCTGGCGGCCTGCACCGCTGCGGCTGCGGCCAGGCGCTGCGCCTCGATGCCGGCGGGCTCGGGGCCGTCGGCGCGGTTGGCACGCGCCTGGGCGCGCGCGGCGTCGCGCTGCGCACCGGCCACCGCCAGGGCCCGCTGCGCTTCGTCCAGCCGTGCCGGGCTCAGGAAGCCCTGGGCAACCAGTTCGCGCGTGCGGGACAGCTCGCGTTCGGCCGTGCTGCGCGTGGCCTCGGCCTGCTGCAGCGCGGCGTCGGCGCCGGGCTGGGCCACGGCGCGCTGGCTGTCGGCGCGTGCCTCGGCCTGGCGCAGCGTGGCCCGGGCCTGGCGCAGCGCGGCCTGCAACTCCTCGTCTTCCAGCAGCACCAGTGCGGCGCCGGCAGCCACGCGCTCGCCTTCCTGCACCGGCACGCGCGCCACGCGGCCGGTGAGCGTGCTGCCCACCTCCACGCGAGCGGGCGTCAGCACGCGGGCGCTGAACTGCAGCGTTCGTTGCAAAGCCTGTGGCTGCAGCACCAGGGTCTCGGCCACGACCGGCCGCGCCCGCCAGGCCAAGGTGGCGGCCACGGCCAGCGCCACCAGCAGCGCGAGCACCGCCCAGCGGCGCCAGTGGCGCGGCCGGGGGCTGGCGGGCGAGGGCGAGGGAGCGCGCGTGGCAGCGGCGGTCGTGATGTCGGCAGGCAGGACGGGCACCTTGGGTTGTCGCAGCCACGCTGGCCGCAGTTTCATCATGGCACCGCTGGCCGTCCTTGGCCTTGCACAATGTCAAGGTCGACAGGAGACCGCCATGACCTCAGAAGCCCTGGTGCTGTGCAGCACCGACACCCGTGGCGTGGCCACGCTCACGCTGAACCGGCCGCAGGCCTTCAACGCGCTGAGCGAGGGCCTCATCGAGGCCTTGCAGGCCGCCCTGGTGCGCCTGGCTGCTGATGACGCCGTGAAGGTGGTGGTTCTCGCCGCCGCCGGGCGTGCCTTCTGCGCCGGCCACGACCTGAAGGAAATGCGCGCCGAGCCCTCGCAGGCCTATTACGAACGCCTGTTCGCCCAGTGCGGCCGCATGATGATGGCGCTGCAGCAACTGCCTGTGCCCGTGGTGGCGCGGGTGCAGGGCATCGCCACCGCGGCAGGCTGCCAGTTGGTGGCGATGTGCGACCTGGCCGTGGCCAGCCGCGACGCGAAGTTCGCCGTCAGTGGCGTGAACCTGGGCCTGTTCTGCAGCACGCCCAGCGTGGCGCTGAGCCGCAACCTCGGCCGCAAGGCGGCCTTCGAGATGCTGGTGACGGGCGATTTCATCAGCGCCGATGAAGCGCGTGAGCGCGGCCTGGTCAACCGCGTGGTGGACGCGGCCGAACTCGATGCCGAGGTGGCGCGCCTGGTCGAGCGCATCGCCGCCAAGCCGCGCGTGGCGCTGGCCCTGGGCAAGGCGCTCTTCTACCGCCAGCTGGAGGGCGGAATTGCCGCAGCGTACGAGGACGCCGCGCGCACCATGGCCTGCAACATGATGGACGAGAGCGCGCTCGAAGGCGTGCAGGCTTTCATCGACAAACGCCCGCCGCGCTGGCCGGCCTGAGGGGCAACTGCGCGGCGGGCCGTCACAGCCGCCGCGTCGATTCGCGCACGGCCAGCGAGAGCCCGGGGAAGGTGGCGGCGACGCGCGTGCTCTGCCCCAGCGCCTGCAGCAGCGAAGCCGCCACGGCCAGGCCCATCTCGTAGACCGGCTGGCGCACGGTGGTCACCGGCGGGGACATGAAGGCCGACTGCGGCAGGTCGTCGAAACCCACCAGCGAGATGTCTTCGGGCACCCGCAGGCCGCGGCGCTGCAGCGCCAGGCGCGCGCCCCAGGCGGTCTGGTCGTTGGCGCAGAACACCGCGGTGAAGGGCAGGTGCGAATCGAGCAGCTGGTTCATGGCCTGGATGCCGCCGGTCTCGACGAAGTTGCCTTCGGCGATGAGCCGCGGTTCCACGGCCAGGCCGGCATCGGCGTGCGCGCGCAGGTAGCCCTCCTTGCGCGGCGCGGCATCGGCCTGTTCGCGCAGGCCGGCGATGTGCGCAATGCGCCGGTGGCCCAGCTCGATGAGGTGCTGCGTGGCCAGGCGCCCGCCTTCGAACTGGTCGAACTCGAACGAGAGCACGTTGGGCGCCTGCAGCGAGCGGTCGGTCACGGCGATGGGCTGGCGGCGCGCGAACTCGGCGATCTCGGCATTGCTGAGGCTGCCGCCCAGGATGGCGATGGCATCCACCCGCCGCGCCATCAGCAGGCGCACCCGCTCGGCTTCTTCCAGCGGGTTCCAGTGGCCGGGCACGATGATGGGCGCGTAGCCGCTGTCGCGCAGGCCGTCGTCGATGCCGCGCACGCCGCGTGCGAAGTAGGCGCTTTCGATTTCCTGCGTGAGGATGCCCACCGTGCGTGTGGAGCCGTTGCGCAGGCTGCGCGCCGAGAGGTTGGGCTTGAAGCGCAGGCGCTCGATGGCCTGCTCCACGGCCTGGCGCTTGTCGGCCGCCACACGAGCCGTGCCATTGAGGATGCGCGAGACGGTGCTGGGCGACACGCCGGCCAGGCGCGCCACGTCGTGCAGCGTGGTCACGGGTTCGGCGGCGGCCGGTGGTGGTGGCGGGGCAGAGCGCTTGGGCATCGTTCGGGCGGGGCTGAAGCGGGGCAGGGGGCGAGGGTTCGGGGAGGCCAGGGTTGGGGGCGGGGTTGGGGGAAGCCCTAGAGGCGCGGGGCAGGCGGTCAGGATATCGTTTTCACGTTTTCCACGCAATGCATGCCACCGCATGCGCAGCCGGCCCGCCCGATGTCTGTTTCGCCTCTCGCCCGGTACCCCAGCACCGCCTCAACACCGCAGAACCTGCAGCAGGGTGAGGCGGTGGCGGGCGTGTGCGCGGTGGCGGTGCCGCGGCCGGAGCCTGAGGCGCGCGCGGCTGGCGCTTTTTCATCAGCCAAGCAAGAAATCGATTTCAAAACATCGCCGTCGGCGGGTGCGCTTGTCGGTGGCCGCCGGACGGCCTTGCGCGGTCTGGCCGCGCTGGGCCTGGCGCCCAGCCTGCCCGGGGCCTGGGCTGCCGAGCCTGTGGTGCTGCGGGTGGCGTCATTCCCCGATCTCGACCGCGGCGTGCGGGCCGCTCTGGCGAGCTTCCAGCTGCGTCGCCCGGGCGTGCAGGTGCGCATCACCGCGCTGGGCGTGACCGACCACCACACGGCGATGACCACGGCCCTGGCCACTGGCGCCAACGTGCCCGACCTGATGGCCATCGACGTCGACTACATCGGCCGCCTGTCGCGTTCGGCGGGTTTGCACAACCTCGCGGCGGCACCATTCATGGGGGTCGCGGGTGCGGCCGACGATGGGGGCTCGCCGGCGCAGCAGCGCCTGGCCGCCTACGCCCTGGTGGCTGCGCAGCCGCGGCCGGGTGTGCAGGCGGCGTTGCCGGTGGACATCGGCCCCGGCGCGCTCTTCTACCGCGCCGATCTGCTGCAGCGTGTGGGTGTCAGCGAAGCCCAGCTCACGCGCAGCTGGGCCGATTTCATCGAGGCCGGGCGGCGCCTGCGCCAGCAGACCGGCGCCTACCTCGTGGCCCACGCGGCCGACTTGGCCGACATCGGCATCCGCTCGGGCCTTTCCGCAGGCGAGGGGGTGTACTTCGACGGCCAGGGCCGCCCGCTGGTGGAAACACCGCGCTTCGCACGCGCTTTTGAGCGCGCCCGCGCCGCGCGCCAGGCCGGCATCGACGGCCGCATGCGCGCCTGGTCCAACGAGTGGACCCAGGCCCTGCGCAGCGGCCGTGTGGCGGCGCAGATGATGGGCTCCTGGCTGGCCGGCCACTTGAAGAACTGGATCGCGCCCGGTGCTGCCGGCCTGTGGCGCGCCGCCCAGCTGCCCGAAGGTGCGTTCGCCGCCTGGGGCGGCTCGTACTACGCCATCCCGAAAGCCGCGCGCCAGCCCGCGCTGGCCTGGGAGCTGCTGCAACTGCTGGCGCTGGAGAAGGCGCAGCAGGTCGCGGCTTTCCAGGCCCTGGATGCTTTTCCGGCCTTGCTCGACGCGCAGGCCGACCCGGTGATGGACGAGCCCCTGCCTTACCTCGGCGGCCAGCCCGCGCGCCAGCTCTGGCGCACGGCGGCGGGGCGCATTGCACCCACCGCGTCTGACCGCTACGACCCCATCGCCGGCCTGGTGGTGCAGGCCGAGCTGATGAAGGTGCTCGACCAGGGCAAGGGCGTGCCCGCCGCGCTGGCCGACGCCCGCCGCACACTCGAACGCCGTGTGCGCCGGCGCTGACAGCCGACGATGCCCAGCCCCATGCCCAGCAATTCAAACCCACCCGCAGCCGCCCCGGCACGGCGCCGTTTCGGCGACAGCCGGCGCTGGTTGCCCTACCTTTTCATCAGCCCGTTTTTCATCCTCTTCGGGGTGTTCGGCCTGTTTCCGCTGCTGTTTTCGGTGTGGATGTCGCTGCACACCTGGGACCCGGCCGCCGGCCTGGCCGCCATGCAGTGGGTGGGGCTGGAGAACTACACCCACACCCTCTTCAACGACGACTGGTTCCAGCGCTCGATGGGGAACACGGTCTGGATCGCGCTGCTCTCGGGCGTGCCGCAGCACCTGGTGGCGCTGCCGCTGGCCTGGTTTCTGCACACGCAGCTGGGGCGCTGGCGCAACGCGGTGCTGGGCCTGTATTTCCTGCCCTTCATCACCAGCACGGTGGCCATCACGCTGGTGTTCGGCGCGCTGTTCTCGCGCGAGTTCGGGGTCGTGAACCAGGCCCTGGGCGCGCTGCACACGGTGCCGGTGCTGGGCGCGTTGTTCCCGGCCACGCCGGTGGATTGGACGCGGCCCGAGCACCTGCCCACGATGATCAGCGCCGTGGTCTTCTGGCGTTATGTCGGCTGGAACGTGGTGCTCTACCTCTCGGCCATGCAGACCATCCCGAAAGACCTGCTGGAAGCCGCCGCGATGGACGGCGCCGGCCCGGTGCGGCGTTTCGTGCACATCGTGCTGCCCATGCTGCGGCCGATGATCTTCTTCGCTGTCACGCTCACCATCATCGGCAACCTGCAGCTTTTCGAAGAGCCCTTCATCCTCACCAGCGGCACCGGCGGCACCGACCAGGCCGGCAAGACCGCGGCCATGCACCTCTACGCCGTGGCCTTCAGCGAGGGTGATTTCGGCACCGCCTCGGCCATCGCCTGGCTGCTGTTTTTGCTGGTGGCCGGCGGCACCTGGCTCAACCGCCGCCTGCTGGGGCGCGAGACATGAAGGCCCTGCAAGAAGCCCGCCCCGCACTGCCGGCCCGCCCCGGCGTGGCGCGCCGCCTGCCCAACCCGGCGGCCGCCGTGGCCCTGGTGCTGGTGCTGGCCGGCGCGTTGCTGATGGTGGCGCCGTTCTACCTGATGTTCGTGTTCGCCACGCACACCGACAGCGCCATCCTCTCGCTGCCGCCGCCGCTGTGGTTTGGCGACGCCCTGGGTGACAACCTGCGCACCCTGCTCACCAAGCTGCCGGCGCTGTGGCAGAACCTGGGCTACAGCCTCTACGTGGCCTTGGCCATCACGGCGCTGAACCTCTTTTTCTGCGCGCTGGCGGGCCATGCGTTTGCGCTGATGGACTTTCCGGGGCGCGAGCGGCTTTTCAACGCCGTGCTGGCGACCATGCTGCTGCCAGCCTTCCTGGGCATGGTGCCCACGGTGATGATGATGAGCTGGCTGGGCTGGATGAACGAGCACCGCGCGCTCATCGTGCCCGCGGCCTGCGGCGCGGTGGGCGTGTTCATGATGCGCCAGTACATCCGCGCCGCTGTGCCGCGCGAACTGGTCGATGCCGCGCGGCTGGACGGCTGCAGCGAGTTCGGCATCTTCTGGCGCATCGTGCTGCCGCTGGTGGTGCCGGCGCTGGGCACGCTGGGCCTCATCACCTTCATCGGCGCCTGGAACAACTTCGTCGGGCCGCTGGTCGTGATCTCCGAGCCCGAACGTTTCACATTGCCGCTGGCGCTGCGTTCTTTGCAATCCACGGGGCAGGTGTCGTGGGGCGCCTTGTGCGCTGGTGCGGCCCTGGCCGTGCTGCCCCTGATGGTGATGTTCATGCTGGCCTCGCGCCGCCTCATCGAAGGCCTGAGTGCCGGGGCCGTGAAGTGAAGTGCACCACGGCTCCGCGGCCCCATGGCCTTGATAAGGTCCATCAGCCCTGCCGGGCTGTTTCCGAACCCCTGATGCCTGTTGCAGGCCTTGCGAATCATGAAAACGATTTCTAGCACACCGAGCGCCACCCCAGAAGAGCTGGCCACGCTGGCGGCGCTGGCGCAGCCGCCCGGGCCAGGGCGCGCCGGCGCCGCCGGCTTCAGCTTCGGTGTGGCCACCGCCGCTTACCAGATCGAAGGCGGCGCGCGCGAGGGCGGCCGCGGCCCGTCGATCTGGGACACCTTCTCGCACACCCCCGGCAAAACCGTGAACGGCGACACCGGCGATGTCGCCTGCGACCACTACCACCGCTGGCGCGAAGACGTCGATCTCATCGCCGACCTGGGCGTGGACGCCTACCGCTTCTCCATCGCCTGGCCGCGTGTGCAGCCGCTGGGGCGGGGCGCTTGGAACACCGAGGGCATTGCGTTCTACGACCGCCTCGTCGACCGCCTGCTCGAACGCGGCCTGCAGCCCCACGCCACGCTCTACCACTGGGACCTGCCGCAGGCGCTGCAAGACGAGGGTGGCTGGGCGGTGCGCGACACCGCGCACCACTTCGCGCGTTACGCCGAGAAGATGGGCCGCGTGCTCGGCGACCGCCTGGCCAGCCTGGCCACGCACAACGAACCCTGGTGCACGGCCTTCCTCGGCCACCAGCAGGGCAAGTTCGCGCCCGGCGAGCGCAGCATGGTGCTGGCCACCCAAGTGGCGCACCACCTGCTGCTCTCGCACGGGCTGGCGCTGCAGGCGCTGCGTGCCGACGGCGCGCGTGTGCCGCTGGGCATCGTGCTGAACCAGGCACCGGCGCACGCCGCCAGCAACAGCGAGGCCGACCGGGCCGCCGCCGCGGCCAACCACCGCGGTTTTGTCTCGTGGTTCATGGACCCCATCTTCCACGGCCGTTACCCCGAAGACGCCGGCGAGCAGCGCGCGCCGCTGCACGTGGCCACCGGCGACATGGCCTGCATCCAGCAGCCGCTGGACTGGTTGGGCATCAACTACTACACGCGCAACTGGTGCAGCACCGCGCAGCCGCCGGTGCCGGCGCCGCGGCTGCAGGGCGTCAACGACATGGGCTGGGAGATCTACCCCGACGGCCTGCGCGAACTGCTGCTGCACAACCACCGCCACTACACGCTGCCGCCGGTTTACATCACCGAAAACGGCATGGCCGAGGCCGATGTGCTGCAAGCCGGCGCCGTGCACGACCCACGCCGCATCGACTACCTGCGTTCTCACCTGCAGGCCCTGGCCGCGGCGCGCGCCGAAGGGGTGGACCTGCGCGGCTACTTCTACTGGAGCCTGATGGACAACTACGAGTGGGACTCGGGTTACGCCAAACGTTTCGGCATCGTGCACGTGGACTACGCCACCCAGCAGCGCACGCTGAAAGACAGCGCGCACTGGTACCGCAACACCATCGCGGCGCTGCGCCAGCGGGCCGGCGCTGCAGCGCCCCTGGAGGCCGCCCGTGGCTGAGCTGCTGATGCGCGGCCTGCACAAGGCCTACGCCGGCGTGCCCGTGCTGCAGGCGCTGGATCTGGACGTGCACAGCGGCGAGTTCATGGTCTTCGTCGGGCCTTCGGGCTGCGGCAAATCGACGCTGCTGCGCCTGGTGGCCGGGCTGGAAACGCTGGACGGCGGCGACATCAGCGTCGGCGGCACGCCCGTGGGCCACCTGCCGCCGGCGCAGCGCGGTGTGGCCATGGTCTTCCAGAGCTACGCGCTCTACCCGCACATGACGGTGGCCGAGAACATGGGCTTCGGCCTGCGCATGGCCGGCCAGACCGCGGCCCAGGTGCGCGCCGCCGTGGGCGCGGTGGCCGAAACGCTGCAGATCACGCCGCTGCTGCAGCGCAAGCCGCGTGAACTCTCGGGCGGCCAGCGCCAGCGTGTGGCCATCGGCCGCGCCATCGTGCGGCGGCCGCGCGTGTTTCTCTTCGACGAGCCGCTGAGCAACCTCGATGCCGCGCTGCGCGTGCAGATGCGCAGCGAACTCGCGCGCCTGCACCGTGAGTTGGGCACGACCATGGTCTACGTCACGCACGACCAGGTGGAGGCGATGACGCTGGGCCAGCGCATCGCGCTCTTCAACGCCGGCCGCGTGGAGCAGGTGGGCACGCCGCTGACGCTGTTCCGCGAACCGGCCAACCGCTTTGTGGCGGGTTTTCTCGGCTCGCCGCGCATGAACTTCATCGCCGCGGCCGACTGGGCTGCCGCTGCGGCCGGCGGTGTGCCGCCCGGCCCGGCGCATGCGCCGGACGACACGCTGGGCGTGCGCCCCGAGCACCTGCAGCCCGCCGACCCGCACACCGGGCGAGATGGCGCCGGCCTGCAAGCCCAGGTGGCCTTCGTCGAACACCTGGGTGATGCCCTCTTCGTGCACACCTCGCTGCACGGCTCGGGCTGCCCGGTGGCGCTGCGCCTGCCGCCCGACCAGCCCGTGCCCGCCACCGGCAGCGTGCTGCGGCTGGCGCCGGTGGCCGGGCAGGTGCATGTCTTCAACCCCGCCGGCCGCGCCTTGCCGCGCCCGGCCTTGCATTGAGGTGCCGATGAGCCGCCCCATCCCCCCGGCCGCCGAGGCCGACTTTCTGCCCGCACGCCGCGCCTGCCTGGCCGCGCTGCCACTGCTGCTGGCGGGCTGCGCCGCGGGCCCGGGCGCGCAGCCGTCTGCTGCCCCTGCGCCAGCCCCAGCCCCGGCCGGCCGGCCCGACCTGGCCGCCTACCCGCCCCTGCCCGCCGGCCCTGACACCGGCCCCGGCAGCGGCGCGGCGCCCGCGGTTTTCCAGCAGGTGCTGGGCCTGGGCCGCGGCATCAACTTCGGCAACATCTTCGACGCGCCCACCGAAGGTGCCTGGGGCCTGAAGGCCGACGAGGCCTACATCAAGCTGGTGGGCGAGGGCGGTTTCACGCGCAGCGTGCGCCTGCCGGTGCGCTGGAGCAACCACGCCAGTGCCGATGCCGCGGCCCGCATCGACCCCGCGTTTTTTGCGCGCGTCGAACAAACCGTCGACCGCCTGCTCGCGCGCGGCGCCAGCGTGCTGCTGAACATCCACCACTACCGCCAGTTCGACGGCGACCCGCTGGACCCCGGCGAATTCGCCGTCGACCCCGCGGTGGTGGACCTGCGTTTCCTGGCGATGTGGCAGCAGATCGCCGAGCGTTTTGCGAACCGCGGCCCGGCGCTGATGTTCGAGGTCTACAACGAGCCCCATGGCCGCCTGGAGCCGCTGTGGAACGACCTGCTGTCGCGCGCCCTGCGCGTGATCCGCCAGCGCAACCCCGAGCGCGTGGTGGTGGTGGGCCCGACCGAGTGGAACAGCGCCAACGCGCTGCCCCGCCTCGTGCTGCCGCCCGACCGGTTCGTGGCGCTCACGGTGCACCACTACGAGCCCTTTGAGTTCACGCACCAGGGCGCCGCGTGGGTGCAGCCGGTGAAGCCGCTGGGCGCGAACTGCTGCAGCACGGAACAGCAGGCCCTGATGCTGCGCCTGCTCGACCTGGCCGCCGCCGATGCGCAGCGCCGCCAGCGCCCGATGCTGGTGGGTGAATTCGGCGCCTACAGCAAGGCCCCGCTGGCCGGCCGTGTGAGCTACCTGCGTTTCATGCGCAACGCGATGGAAGCCCGCCAGATGCCCTGGATGTACTGGGAGCTGGCCTCGGGCTTCGGTGTCTACGACCCGATGGCGCAGCGCATGCGCCCCGACCTTTTCGAGGCGCTCTATGGACGCTGAAGGCCCGTGCGAGCGGCCCTGGCACCGCCCCCATCCGCCACCCGACCCCAACCACCCAGGAGGCCCCGCTTGACAACGATTTCATGCTTGGATGCAATGCCCTGAAAGCCGCGCGACACCGCGCAAGCCCCACAACGATGCCAGCGCTGCCCGCCACCGGGCCCTGACGACTGGCGAAGGAGACCCCGACATGCAGTTCACCCCCCGACCGTCGTCGGCCTTGGCCGACCCCTCACCGCCGCCCGCGGCGCGCCCGCCCGGCGTGTGGCGCCGCGCGCTCACGCTGGCCCGCCGCGCCGCCGGCCTGGCGCGCGCCCGCGGCGTTTTCGGCGCCTTCGGTGCGCTGGGCGCCGTCAGCACCTGGGCCTTGCTCGGCCTGCCGGCCGCGCAGGCGCAGACCGCTGCAGCACCGGCCGCCGCCGCCTCAGCCCCCGCTGCGGCTGGCGTGCAGCAGATCACCGTCACCGCCAACCGGCGTGAACAAGAGCAGCAGAAGGTCTCGGGCGTGGTGCAGTCCATTTCCGGCGACCAGCTGCGCCGCGATGGCGTCAACAAGGTCGAGGCGCTGCAGCAAGCCGTGCCCGGCCTGTCGATCTCGAACCAGGAAGGCAACGTCGAGATCTTCATCCGCGGTGTCGGCTCGGCCAACAACACCGAGCTCGGCGACCCTGGCGCTGCACCGCACCTGAACGGCATCTACATCCCGCGCCCGCGCGGCCTGGGCCTGATGTTCTACGACCTGGAACGAGTGGAAGTGAACAAGGGCCCGCAAGGCACGCTTTACGGTCGCAACGCCATGGCGGGCACGCTGAACATCATCACCTCGCGTGCGCGCCTGGGGCAAAGCGGCGGCTACTTCCAGGGTGAGTTCAGCAACCGCGGCGGCCGCGCCGCCGAGGGCGCCTACAACGTCCCGCTGGGCAGCACCGCGGCGCTGCGCCTGGCCGGCTCTTACCAAGAGCGTGACCACGGCTTCCGCAACGTCTCGGTGAACCCGGCCGCCAGCGGCCTGCGCGCTGCCGGCCACGAAGAAAACTGGGCGCTGCGCCTGTCGGGCACCTGGGAACCCACCGAAAGCCTGCGCCTCACGGCGGTGGGCGACATCGGCAACGAGCGTGGCACCGGCTACCCCGCGGCCAACATCCACAGCGCCGTGGTCAACAGCGGCCTGCGCGCCGAAGACCTCGACCTGCGCCAGGTGGTCTACCGCGGCCTCGAAGGCCGCATGGAAAACCGCCTCGGCGGCCTGCAGTTCAAGGCCAGCCTGGCCCTGGGCGGCTTCGACGCCGAGTGGTCCAGCAGCTACCGCGAGGTCGATTTTTACCAGCGCAACTCGGGCACCGACAGCATCAACTGGCCGGGCCGCGACCTCGCGGGCATCAACTACGACAACTACAGCAACCAGTGGTGGCAGACCCGTTCGCAGAGCGAGATCCACGAACTGCGTCTGAGCTCCTCCGACCCGAACGCCAGGCTGAAATGGACGGCCGGCCTCTTCCACTTCAACGAAGACCAGCAGGTGGGCTTTCTCTCGCTGGCCGACCGTGGCTACTGCTGCTACTCGGGCACCGAGTTCACCATGCCTGACGTGAACGGCCGCAGCAGCGCCATCTTTGCCGACGGCAGCTTCGAGCTGGCCCCGGCCTGGCGCGTGCTGGCCGGCCTGCGCTACACCGAAGAAAGCAAGTACCGCTACGGCATCGGCGGCAACCTGGCGCTGACGCTGGGCGGTGAAGACTTCGCCTGCTGCGTGGCCACCCGCTTCGGCACCGAAGGTTTTGTGCCGACGCTGCTCGACCGCCCCACCTTCGACCTCAGCCAGGTGGTGACCGAAGCGCAGAAGGCGCAGTTCCTCATCGACGCCACCCGCGTGCCGGGCCAGCGCGACACGTTGGTGCGCCAGATCCAGGCCATCGCCAATGGCAGCAACCCGCGCGGCACCTGCTTCACGCGGCCTGACATCGACAACGGCTTCGTGCAGTGCCCGAGTGCCAACCCGTCCAACACCAACGGGGGCTTCAGCTACGCCAACCTGACCATCCCAGACCAGCAGGTGGGCAGCAGCACCGCGCGTTACGGCGATTTCCGCATCGGCTTCGAGCACGACCTCTCGCGTGACCACCTCGTGTACGCCAAGCTGTCCACCGGTCACAAGTCGGGCGGCTTCAACGACAGCTTCCGCACCACGCCCGTGCCCGAGGTCTTCAAGCCCGAGAAGGTCAGCGTGCTGGAAATCGGCTCGCGCCAGACGGTGATGCTGGCCGGCCGCCGCGCCGTGTTCAACGTCACCGGCTTCTGGTACGACTACACCGACCAGGCCTTCCAGGATCTCACCTGCATCAACATCGACCCGACGGCCACGCCGCCTTGCACCGGCTACTCGCTGGTCAACCGCAACATCGGCAAGTCGCGCATCGCGGGCGTGGAAATGGAAGGCCGCTTCGTGCTGGCGCGCAGCACCACGCTGGACCTCAACTTCACCTGGCTGGACACCAAGATCACCAAGGGCCAGGTGGCCGACGCCCGTGCGCAGGACTTCAGCGTCGGTGGCAACACGCCGCTGGTGAACCTGGCGGGCAACCGCCTGCCGCTGGCGTCTGAGCTGAACCTTTCGGCGCGCCTGCAGCAAGCCTTCGCGCTGGGCGGTGGCCGCTTCGACTGGCAGGCCCTGCTGAGCTACCGCTCGGACTACTACCTCACGCAGTTCAACGAAGACGAAGTTCGCCGCCTGGACAACAGCACGCAGACGGCACTCTCGGCCGGCTTCCCCGACAAGCAGAAGGGCTACGCCACGCTGAACCTCGGCCTGGGCTACACCACCGGCCCGCTGCGGGTGGAGCTCTTCGTCAACAACGCCACCAACGAGCAGGTGTCGCAGAAGGCGCTGGTCGGCTCGGGCGTGAACGTGCGCTTCGTCAACGACGCGCGCAGCTACGGCCTGCGCGGCCGCGTGAACTTCTGACACGCACTGCACCACCATGAAAAAGGCCGGGCACTGCCCGGCCTTTTTTTCATGCTGCCGCGGCTTCAGGCGCGCGGGCTGGCGATGAAGGCCGCGTAATCGGCGCCCGAGTTTTTCACGCGGCGCTGCTGGGTCTCGAAGTCGACATGCACCAGCCCGAAACGTTGCGTGTAGCCGCGGCCCCACTCGAAGTTGTCCATCAGGCTCCAGGCCAGGTAGGCCTGCAGCGGCACCCCCTGGGCCAGCGCGCGGGCACAGGCCTGCACGTGGCCGCGCAGGTAGTGCTGGCGCGCCGGGTCGTGCACCAGCCCGTCGGTGCTGACTTCATCGGGCTCGGCCGCGCCGTTTTCGGCGATGTAGACGGCCTTGGGCGCGTACTCGCGCTGCACACGCAGCAGCGTCTGTTCCAGGCCTTCGGGCCAGTCTTCCCAGCCCATGGTGGAGTGGTGCACCCCGGGTACCCGCTCTTCACGCAGGCTGGGCCAGGGGCGGCTGGCGTCGTGCGCCACCACGGCGCGGGTGTAGTAGTTGATGCCCAGCTCGTCGATGGGCGTGGCGATGGTGGCCATGTCGCCGCTGCGGATCTCGGGCATCTCGGCGGCGCAGGCCTGCACCACGTCGGCGGGGTAGCTGGCGTGGAAGACGGGGTCGAGCAGGCAGCGGTTGAACACGCCGTCGCCGCGCCGTGCGGCGGCCACGTCGTCGGCGTGGCCGCTGGCCGGCAGGTGGGGTTTGAGATCGAGCACCAGGCCCAGTTGCGCCGTGGGCCGGGCGGCCCGCATCGCCTGCACCGCCAGGCCGTGGCCCAGCAACTGGTGGTGCACGGCGGCCAGCGTGGCGCGCAGGTCGCCCTGCAGGCCCGGTGCGTGGCGGCCCTCAAAGTGGCCCACCCAGGCGCAGCAGCGCGGCTCGTTCAGCGTGGCCCAGTGCTGCACGCGGTCGCCCAGGCGCTGCACCACCAGCGCGGCGTAGTCGGCCAGGGCGGCCGCGGTGTCGCGGCTTTGCCAGCCGCCGGCATCGGCCAGGGCCAGCGGCAGGTCCCAGTGGTAGAGCGTGGCGTAGGGCACGATGCCGCGCGCCAGCAGGCCGTCGACCAGGCGGTCGTAGAAGGCCAGGCCGGCCTCGTTGGCGGCGCCGCGCCCCATCGGCAGCACCCGCGGCCAGGCGATGGAAAAGCGGTAGGCCTGCAAGCCCAGGCGCTGCATCAGATCGAGGTCTTCGCGCCACAGGCGGTGGTGGTCGCAGGCGGTGTCGGCATGGCGGCCGTCTCGGATGCGGCCGGGCAGGTGGGTGTAGCGGTCCCACCAGCTGGCGCCGCGGCCTTCGGTGGCCACGCCACCTTCGATCTGGAAGGCCGAGGTGGCGGCCCCGAACAGGAAGCCGGGCGGGAAGGCGCTGCGGGCGGGCCAGGGGGGCAGGGTGTGGGACATTTATGAAATCGTGGTCAAGATGCAGAGCGCCGTATTTTTTGCGATCAACAGCCACTCGTGATAACGTTTTCATCATGGTTTTCGAGAGCCCGCCGCGGGCCATGGTCGTCGTGATGGGGGTGGCCGGCTGCGGCAAGAGCAGCCTGGCGTTGGCCTGGGCCGCGCAGCGCGCCTGGCCCTTCATCGAAGGTGATGCGCTGCACAGCGCTGCGGCCCGCGCGCGCATGGCCGCCGGGCGCGCGCTGGACGAGCGCCACCGCGGCCCCTGGCTGCGGCGCCTGGCGCGCGCCATGGCGGACGTGCCCGGACCCGTGGTGGCCACGGCCTCGCTGCTGCGCCGCCGCCACCGTGCGCTGCTGCGTGCGGCTTTGCCGGGCGTGGCCTTCGTGCACCTGCAGCTGCCGCAGGCGGTGGCCACCGCGCGCTGCGCGGCACGGCTGGGGCACTTTTTTCCGGCGGCGCTGGTGGCCAGCCAGTTCACCAGCCTGGAGCCGACCGACGATGAGCCCGATGTGCTCGCGCTGGATGCGCAAGCGCCACTGGCCACGCTGCTGCACTGCATGGCGCTGCGCTGGCCTTGAGCCGGCCCGCGTTCAGGCGCCTGCTCAGGCCTTGTTCAGGCGCGGCTCAGTCGGCCTCATCGGCCGGTGGCCGCGGCGGTGGTGGCGCCACGCGCCGCCCGCGTTTGGCCAGGGCTTCGCGCAGCAGGTACTCCACCTGCGCGTTGACGCTGCGCAGCTCTTGCGCGGCGAGCTTCTCCACCTCGGCCCACACCTCGGGGTCGATGCGCAGCGGGAACTGTTTTTTGCCCGGGCTGGCCATGCCGCAGCAGCGTGGGGCGCGTCAGGTGTAGAGCGTGCCGGTGTTCACCACCGGCTGCGTTTCACGGTCGCTGCACAGCACCACGAGCAGGTTGCTCACCATGCTGGCCTTGCGCTCGTCGTCGAGCTGCACCACGTTGCGCTCGCTCAGGCCCTGCAGCGCGGCTTCCACCATGCCCACGGCGCCCTGCACGATCTTGTGCCGTGCGCTGACGATGGCCTCGGCCTGCTGGCGGCGCAGCATCACCTGTGCAATCTCGGGGGCGTAGGCCAGGTGGCTGAGCTTGGCGTCCTGCACCTCCACGCCGGCGGCGTCGAAGCGGGCCTGCAACTCGTCGCGCAGCGCCATCGACACCGTGTCCAGGCCGCCGCGCAGCGTGGGCTGGCCGGCCGGCAGGTCTTCGCCGTCGTCGTAGGCGTAGAGGCTGGCCAGGTGGCGGATGGCGGCTTCGGCCTGCACCGAGACGTAGGTTTCGTAGTCATCCACGTCGAAGGCGGCCTGCGCGGTGTCGCGCACCCGCCAGACGACCACGGCGCCTATCTCCACCGGGTTGCCGCGCTGGTCGTTCACCTTCAGCGGCGCCACGTTCAGGTTGCGCGAACGCAGCGAGATGCGGCCCTTGCGCGTGAGCGGGTTGGCCCAGCGCAGGCCCTCGCCACGGTCGGTGCCGGTGTACTCGCCGAAGAGCGTGAGGTTGGCGCCTTCGTTGGGCTGCAGCATGTACAGGCCCAGCAGCGTCAGCACGCCGCCGGCCAGCGTGAAGGGCAGCAGCGCCAGCAGCAGCAGCCCGCCGCCGCGCGCGGCCAGCAGACCGATGAGCGGCGTGGCCAGCAGCAAGGCGATGCCCAGCGCGGCCATCGGGTAGCCGTTGCGCGTGGCGGCGGCGCGTTCGTGGCGGCGGGATGCTTGGGGCTGCATGGAGCTCTCCTTGGTCTGATCTGAAAGTGATATCACTTTAGGATCAATCGAGCGGGCCGTCAACACCCGCGGACCGGGGCCCGGTGCGGCGCGCAGAACGCGCCTGTCGCGGCCCGCTTAGCATGCGGCGATGAGCGATCTCACCCCTCCGAACAGCGCTGCTGCGCCCCGCATCCCGGGCCGGCGTTTCCTGCATTCCCCCGGCCCCACGCCGCTGCCCGAGGCCGTGATGCAGGCCATGTTGCAGCAGCCCATGGACTTGGCCGACCCGCGTGTGGACGCCTGCATCACCGCCTGTGAAGAAGGACTGCAGCGCCTGATGGGTACCACCGGCGATGTTTTCCTCTACGCCAGCAACGGCCACGGCGTGTGGGAAGCGGTGGTCGAGAACCTGGCCGAGGTGGGGGGTGCCGTGCTGGTGCCGGGCACCGGCGTCTTCAGCGAAGGCTGGGCCGTGCAGACCGAGAGCCTGGGCCGCACCGTGGTGCGCACCCCGGTGCGTGAAGGCTGGCCCGTGGACGCCGCTGCCGTGGAGCAAGCTTTGCGTGATGACCGTGAGCACCGCATCCGCGCCGTGTTCGCGGTGCACACCGACACCAGCACCAGCGTCACCAGCGATCTCGCCGCCGTGCGCCGCGCCATCGACGCCGCCGGCCACCCGGCGCTGCTGGTGGCCGACGTGGTGGCCTCGCTGGGCGCGGCACCGTTCGAGATGGACACGCTGGGTGTGGACGTGGCGCTCGGCGCTTCACAGAAGGGCCTGATGTGCCCGCCCGGCGCCGGCTTCGTGGCCGTGAACCGCCGCGCTTTCCAGCGCGCCGAGGCCAACCCCGCACCGCGCTTTTATTGGGACTGGGTGCACCGCCGTCACAACGCCAGTTACCGCAAGTACTGCGGCACGCCGCCGCTGAACCTGCTCTTCGGCATGCAGGCGGCGCTGGAACTCATCTTCGGCGAAGGCCTGGACCAGGTGCACGCGCGCCATGCGCAACTGGCCGGCGCCGTGCACGCGGCGGTGGAGGGCTGGCGCGAGGGTGGGGCGCTGGACTTCTTCGCGCAGCTGCCCGAAACACGCTCGGTCAGCGTCACCACCGTCAGCGTCGCCGATGGTTTTGATGCGCTGGCCTTGCGCACGCTCGCGCGAGAGCACTTCCAGGTGGCGATGGCCGGCGGCCTGGGTGCGCAGCAGGGCCGCGCCTTCCGCATCGGGCACCTGGGTGATTGCAACCCGGCCATGATCCTCGGGGCCCTGGGCGGCATCGAAGCGGCGCTGCTGCAGCTGGGCGTGCCCATCGGGCAGGGCGGTGTGCAGCGCGCAGTGCGGGCCCTGGCGGGCGTTTAACGGCCACCGGCGGGGCCGGCCGCGCCCATCACTGGCAGCCGGCTCCCGGCGCTGGGTCGGGCTCGCCGTACTTCAGCTGCAACGCCGGCGCGCCCGGCGTGCCGGGCGTGACGATGAAGAGGTTCGCGTGACTCGTCTCGCACAGCTTCAGCGGGCTGCTGCCCGACAGGCCTGCCACGATGGCGGCCACCGTGTTGCTGTGGCCCACCACGAGCACCACGCCGCTGGCCTTGCGCACCTCGGCCAGCACTTCTTCGATGTGCGCCGCCACCTCGCCGCGGCGCACGGTGAGCACGGTCGGCGCCAGGCCCCGCACCCGGGCCAGCGGGGCGGCGGTGTCCCGCGTGCGGCGGTACTGCGTGGTGATGAGGGTCTGCACCTGCGCGGCGGCCAGCAGGGTGGCCAGGCCCTCGGCGCGCGCAGCACCTTCGGCAGACAGCGCCGGATCGCCCAGGGGCTCGGGCGCGCGCTCGGCGTGCCGCACCACGATCACCTGGCTCGGGGTGGCCGCGGCCATGCCTGCGAGGCCGCCCAGCAGCAGACCGATGCACAAAAAGTTGGCGAGGTTCATGACAAGGCGGCCTCTCGAGGGTGGGGTGGCGCGTGTTTCGTGCATCGAGAGTGTGGCCGCAACCCGCCGCTGCGCCTGGAAACACCTCGGCTCGGCCTGTCACTGCCCCGTCACCGCCCCGACATGTCGCGGGCCTAGCGTCGCCGGCATTGCGGGGCCCACGGGGGGCGCCGCCTGCAACCGGCACCGGGAGGCCAGGTCATGATCCATTCATTTCGTTCGTTAGTTTTTATTGCGGCGGCTGCCGCCTGCACGCTGGCCCAGGCCAGCAGTGGGGTGTGGGCTGAAGCGCGCACCAGCACGCCCAGCGTGCAACTCGGGCCGCGGCCGTTTTTCCTGGTCAACGAGATGAACGACAGCCCGCTGCGCGAACGCCTGCAGAGCTGCGCGGCGCGCACCAAGGCCTACCGCACGAGTGACTTCTCCATCGGCCACCGCGGCGCGGCGATGCAGTTCCCCGAGCACACCAAAGAGAGCTACGAGGCCGCCGCGCGCATGGGCGCCGGCATCCTGGAGTGCGACGTCACCTTCACCAAAGACCAGCAACTCGTCTGCCGCCACGCGCAGAACGACCTGCACACCACCACCAACATCCTGGCCACGCCGCTGGCGTCCACCTGCATCCGGCCCTTCACGCCCGCCACCTTTGACGCCAACGGCGCGCTGCTCACGCCGGCCACGGCCGAGTGCCGCACCAGCGAGGTGACGCTGGCCGAGTTCAAGACGCTGCGCGGCAAGATGGACGCCTTCAACCCGCGCGCCCGCACCGTGGCCGAGTACCTGGCCGGCACCGCCAACTGGCGCACCGACGTCTACAGCGGCCCCACCAGCGGCACGCTGCTCACGCACAAAGAGAGCATCGAGCTCTTCAAGCGCCTCGGCGCGAAGATGACGCCCGAGCTCAAGAGCCCGAGCGTGCAGATGCCTTTCAACGGCTTCACGCAGCAGGCCTACGCGCAAAAGATGATCGACGAGTACAAGGCCGCGGGCGTGCCGGCGCGCAACGTGTGGCCGCAGTCCTTCGACATCAACGACGTGCTGTACTGGGTGAACAACGAACCCAGCTTCGGCCGCCAGGCGGTGTACCTGGACGACGCGAACTCGGTCGCTGATCTGCCGACTGCGGCCGCGCTGCAGGGCTACCGCCAGCAAGGCATCCGCATCTGGGCGCCGCCGACCTTCGCGCTGATCGCCACCGACGCCAGCGGCAACCTGCGCGCCTCGCAGGCAGCGCTGGACGCGAAGGCTGCCGGTCTGGACATCATCACCTGGACGCTGGAGCGCTCGGGCATCCTGGCCGATGGCAACAACGGCTTCTACTTCCAGACCTTCGACAGCGCCATCAAGCGCGAGGGCGACCTCTACCGCGTGATCGACGTGCTGGCGCGTGACGTGGGCGTGCTGGGCATCTTCAGCGACTGGCCCGCCGCCGTCACCTTCTACGCCAACTGCACGGGCTTGAAGTAAGCCTCGGGCGCCGGCATCGCGGCCTGCGCCCAGGCGCGGCGCAGCGCGGGGGCCGGCGCCACCTCTTCGGGCGTCAGCAGCAGGCCGGCGCGGCGCAGCGCCAGGCCCGGGCCGGGCCGGCCGGCCCACACCGCCACCGGCCAGGCCGCCAGCAGCGGCAGCGCCACCGGCAGCAGCCACAACACGGCATCGCTGCCGGCCCAGGCGGCTGCCCCCAGGCCCACACCGGCCAGCACCGACAGCGGCAGCAGCGCGGGCGCGGCATCGCGCCAGCGCAGGCGCTCCGCTTCGCGCGGGGGCGATTTCCACTGCAGCTGCAGCCCGGTCAGCGCGCCCAGCACAAACACCGTGTGCGCTGCCATGCGCACCGGCGCCTGCAGCGCCGACATCAGCGCTTCCAGCAGCGCGCTGCCCAGCAGGGCCAGCGTGCCGCCGTACTGCGCTTCTTTGCGCTCGTGCAGCACCAGCGCCACACCCAGGGCACGCGGCAGCATCAGCAGCGCCAGCGTGGCGGCCCACAGCGCGGCCAGCGAAGCATTGCCCAGCACCTGGCTGGCATTGATGAGGCTGTGCCCGCCAAAGGCCCACAGCACCAGGCCCAGGCCCACGAAGCCCAGCCACAGCGGCGCCGAGAGGTAGGCCATGGCACCGGTGAAGAACATCGCGCGGTGCACGCCGTGCAGGCCGGGCTCGGCGATCAGGCGCGCGTTCTGCAGGTTGCCCTGGCACCAGCGGCGGTCGCGCTGCAGCTCGGCCAGCAGGTGCGGGGGCTGCTGCTCCCAGCTGCCGGGCAGATCAGGCACCAGCCAGGTCTGCCAGCCGGCGCGGCGCATCAGCGCGGCTTCGACAAAGTCGTGGCTCAGGATGTGGCCCGAGAGACCACCGCGGCCCGGCAGCGCCGCCAGTGCGCAGTGCTGCATGAAGGGCGCGATGCGGATGATGGCGTTGTGGCCCCAGTAGTGCGATTCACCCAGCTGCCAGTACTGCATGCCGGCGCCGAAGAGGCGGCCCGTCACACGCCCGGCGAACTGCTGGGCGCGGGCGTGCACGGTGTCCAGCCCGCAGGTCACCGGGGCCGACTGGATGATGCCGGCCTGCGGCGTGGCTTCCATCAAGCGCACCAGGCCGAGCACGGCCTCGCCGCTCATCACGCTGTCGGCGTCCAGCACCACCATGTAGCGGTGGCGACGGCCCCAGCGGCGGCAGAAGTCGGCCACGTTGCCGGCCTTGCGCTGCGTGCGCCGCGCGCGCCAGCGGTAGTGCACACGCAGGCCGGTGGCGGCGAAACGGTCGCGCAGCGCCTCCCAGGCCTGGCGCTCGTTGGCGCGCAGGGCGGCGTCGCCGGTGTCCGAGAGCACGTAGAACTCCACCAGCCGTGCACCGCCGGCGGCCACCACCGATTCGGCCGTGGCCGACAGGCCCGCGAAGACCGTGGCCACGTTTTCGTTGCAGATGGGCATGATCACCGCGGTGCGGGCATCTGCCGAGAGGGCGCGGTGGGCGACATCGGCATAACGCAGGCCGTGGGCATCACCGCGGCGCAGGCTGAAGTAGCCCATCACCGCCGTCACGCAACCGGCCGCCACCCACGCGAAGAGCAGCGCGAACAAGCCCACCTGCACCGTGCGCAGTGCGTTCATCACCCAGCCGCCGTCCACCGGCGGCTGCGTTTGCAGCAGCAGTGCGGTGGCGATGGTGGCGCACAGCAGCACGCAGGCCAGCAGCGCGTGGCGGCGGCGCACGGCGCTGAGCTGCCAGGCTTGCAGCGGCATCTCGGCCGGGGCTTCGGCGCGGCCGGTCAGCAGCGCCCCCAGGCCGGCGCGCAGGCCGGTCCAGGGGCGCGGCACCATCGAGCCACGCTGCAGCGCCGGCGCAGCGTTGTGCGTGTAGCGGCGCTGCGCCTTGCGGGCCAGGGCCTCGGGCGTGAGCACCCGGGCGGCGGGCGTGTGGGGCGTCGATTGGGTTTTCATCGGCGGGTCTCCGGCGCGGGGGGTGTGGGGATGCGGGCGCGTTCATCGGTGGCTTCACCGGGGATGAGCGCGGCCCAGGTTTCGCTGAGGGCGTGCGGGCCGTTCTGCAGGAAGGCGCGCAGCTCCAGCGGCTGTGTGGGGTCGCTGCGCTGTGCGCGCAGGCGCAGGCGCCAGCCGCCGAGCGGGTGCGGGTAGGCCTGGGCGTCGGTGATGCGGGCGCCCGGCGTGGAGGTGCTGGCCACGGCCTGCACCGCGCTGCCGGCGGGCAGGGCGCGCAAGGCCGGGCCGTCGAAGTCGATGAGGAACTGCAGCTCGCCGGCCGCCAGCGGCGCCCAGCTGCGGCCGCGGCGGCTTTGCACCGCGTGCGCGCCGGGCGGCTGCGTCAGCGTGCTGCCTTGCCAGTGCAGGCGGTAGGCGATGTCCAGCGGCTGGCCGGGCGCGGGCAGGGTGGCCGGCACCCAGGCGGCCACGATGTTGTCCTCGGTCTCGTCGGGTGTGGGCAGCTGCAGCAGCAGCACGCGGCCCGGGCCCCAGTCGCCCAGCGGCTGCACCCAGGCGCTGGGGCGGCGCTCGTAGCGGGCTTCCGGGTCTTCGTAGCTGGCGAAGCGGCGGTCGCGCTGCATCAGGCCGTAACCTTCCAGCCGCTGCAAGGCGAAGCTGCTGGCCATGGGCGTGCGCGGGTTCACCAGTGGGCGCCACAGCCATTCGGTGGCCGTGTTCGCTGCAGGCTGGCCGGCCACCATCAGGCCGTCGCTGTCGTGCACCTCGGGGCGGAAGTCCACCGCCTGCGGCTGGTTCTCGCCGTGCAGGTACATGCTGGTCAGCGGTGCCAAGCCCAGCATCCCGAGCGGCGCGGCGCCGGCGGCTTGTGCGCGCAGGAAGAGGCGCTGCTGCACATCGACCAGCGTCGTTTCGCCCGGCTGGAAGACGAAGCGCACGGCGCCCGTGGCGCGCGGGCTGTCGAGCAGCGCGTGGATGGTCAAGGTGTTGGCGTCGGCCGCGGGTCGTTCGATCCAGAAGGCCTTGAAGCGCGGGAACTCCTCGGGCCCTGCACCGCCCACGGTGTCCAGCGCCAGGCCGCGTGCCGACAGGCCGTACTGCTGGCCTTTGCCCAGCGCGCGGAAGTAGCTGGCGCCGAGGAAGACCACCAGCTCGTCCTTGTAGGCCGGGCTGTTGAGCGCGTGGTGCACGCGGAAGCCGGCGTGTCCGAGATCGGTCCACGCCGTGCGGTCGAAACGGTGGCGGCCGAAGTCCCAGGCCGCCGGGTCGTAGCCCAGCAGGCGGGCGCGGCCTTCGTGCACCTCGTGGATCTGCACCGGCAGCCCATTGCCGCCGCCGAGGTGGAAGAACTGCAGCTCGAAGGGCAGGCTCTGCTCACGCCAGATGGCCTTCTCGGGCCGGTAGCGGATGTCGCGCAGGCCGTCGTAGTTCAGGGCCGCCAACTCGGCCGGCAGGTGCGCCACGGGGGCGGCGTAGGGCAGGGCGGCCTCGCGCTGCGCGATGGCGGCCACATCGTCGAAACCGAAGCCAGCGGTGGCCGAGGCCAACGCCGGCGGCAGCAGCAGCGTGGCGAGGCAACTCAGGATCAGCAGGGCAAAGCGGGTCATCCCGTGGGGCGTTCCGACGGGCACGCGTGCGGCGCCCTCGGGGGCCTTCAGCGCAAGCGCCGTGCCGCGGGGTGTGAAGCCTTGTGAATCAAGGACTTGGCGCTGTTTTGCCGGCAAATGGCACGGCAAAAGGGGCCAAAGCGTCGCCGATTGGCGACAAGTTGGCCGCGGTGTCGGTCTCGTGCAGGCCGCAAGTGCCCGCCGCCCCTGGGCAATGGGCCTCAGCGGCCCTTGTCGCTAGTCGGCGACAGGGCCCTCGTCCGCGGCGACTGCACCGCCTTCCGCGCCCGCTTCGCCCTCGTCATCGCCCCTGAAGCGCCCCGGCGTGAGCCCGTGTTTCTGCAGCAACCGGTAGAACTCCGTGCGGTTGCGTTCGGCCAGGCGCGCGGCGTCGGCCACGTGGCCGTCGGTGAGCTTGAGCAGGCCCACGAGGTAGTCGCGCTCGAAGCGCTGGCGCGCCTCGGCATAACTCAGCACCTGCACGCCGGGCGTGCGCAGCGCGCGCTGCACCAGGCTCAGCGGGATCAGCGGCGCGGTGGCCAGCGCACACACCTGCTCCACCACGTTGTGCAGCTGGCGCACGTTGCCCGGCCAGGCCGCGGTGGCCAGCGCGCGCAGCGCCTCGGGTGCGAAGCCGCGGATGCGCCGGCCGTGGCGCGCCGCCAGCGTGGTGAGGAAGTGCTGCGCCAGCAGCGGGATGTCCTCGCGCCGCTCGGCCAGCGTGGGCAGCTGCAGCGAGACGACGTTGAGCCGGTAGAAGAGGTCTTCGCGGAAGCTGCCGTCTGCCAGCATCGCGTCCAGATCGCGGTGCGTGGCCGAGAGGATGCGCACGTCGATGGGCACCGGCTGGTTCGCGCCCACCGGCCGCACGCTGCGCTCCTGCAGCACACGCAGCAGCTTGACCTGCAGGGCCGGCGGCATGTCGCCGATCTCGTCGAGGAAGAGCGTGCCGCCATCTGCGGCCTGGAACAAGCCGCGGTGGTTCTGCGTGGCGCCGGTGAAGGCGCCCTTCACGTGGCCGAAGAGTTCGCTTTCCAGCAGCGTCTCGGGGATGGCGCTGCAGTTCACCGCCACGAAAGGCCGGCTGGCTCTGCGGCTGGCGCGGTGCAGGGCCTGGGCCAGCAGCTCCTTGCCGGTGCCGCTTTCGCCGCGGATCAGCACGCTGGCGTCGCTCTTGGCCACCAGCAGGGCTTCGGCCAGCAGCTCTTCCATGCGCGCGCTGTGGCTCACGATGCCGGCGCGCCAGGCCGCGGGTTCGGCCGCACCGCGGCCGTCGGCCGCGCCCGGGCCGGCCAGGGCCAGGGCCAGGGCCACCTGCTCCAGCAGCTGTTTGCCGTCGAAGGGTTTGGTGAGGTAGGTGAAAACGCCGCGCGAGGTGGCTTCCACGGCATCGGGGATGGTGCCGTGCGCGGTGAGCAGGATGACCGGCAGCGCCGCGTGCTGCGCGCGGATGGTCTCGAAGAGCTGCAGCCCGTCGGCCCCGGGCAATTGCACATCGCTGATGACGAGCTGCGGCCGCTGCAGCGCGATCTGCGCCAGCGCGTCTTCGGCCGATTCGGCGCTGCTGACTCGGTAGCCGGCCGCACCCAGGCGCATGGCCAAGAGGCGCAGCAGGTCGGTGTCGTCGTCGACGATGAGGACGTGGGCGGCCATGGCAGCGGGCGAGTTCAGGGCGCAGAACGCGGGGCGGGCGCGGGTGTGCCGGGCCGCGGGTTGTTCAGGCTGCGCTCGATGGCCTTCAGCGCCTCCAGCTGGCTGGCCAGCTGGTCGATGCGGCGCTGCTGCTCGCGCAGCTGCTGGCCTTGTTTGTCGATCTGCTCTTCGAGCCGGCGCTGTTCCTGCACGCGGGCCAGCAGCAGCTGCGCCACGGCCCGCCACGGGCCAGATCCCTTGGCATGCGGCTCCAGCAGGGCCGTGGCGCGGGCCAGGTCGCCGGCTTGCGGGCGGTTCACCAGCATCAGCAGCAGCGCGCGTTCCATGGCCGCTGCGGCGTCTGCACCGCTGGGCAAGGGGCGCTCGGCCGCGGCGAGGTATTCGCGGGCCAGCTCGGCGGCCGAAAGCTGGCGCAGGCGTTCGTGCGCGGCCAGCACTTGGCGCGTGGCGGCATCGGCCAGCGCAGCGGGGTCGGGCGCGGCGGCACTCGGCGCCGGGCTGGGCGCGGGGGCGGGCACGGGCGCAGGGGCAGCCGCCGGTGCTGGTGCTGGTGCGGGCGGGGTCGCCGCTGGCGGCTGCAGCCACGCGCAGGCCGAGAGCAGGGTGGCGGCGCCCAGGCTGGCGGCGGTGCGGCCGCGTTTCGGGTCAATCGGCAAGGGCATGGGGCAGTGTGATGCGGAAATGGGCGCCGCGTTCATCCGGCGCCTGGGAATCGGGGGGGGTGCCTGCTTCGGCCCCGTGTGCGGCGCGCTCGCTGCCCAGCAGCTGCACGCGGCCGCCGTGCGCGGCCACGGCCTCGGCCACGATGGACAGGCCGATGCCGGTGCCCGGCAAACCGTCGGCCGGCTGCTGCTGGCCGCGGAAGAAGGGCTCGAAGATGCGTTCACGCTCGGCCGCTGGCACGCCGGGGCCCTGGTCTGACACGTCGATGGTGAGACCGTCGCCTTGCTGTTGCAGCACCAGCGTGACGGTGCCGCCCTCGGGGCTGTAGCGGATGGCGTTGCTCAGCAGGTTGCCGAGGGCGCTGCCCAGCAGTTCGGCATCCACGTCAGCCACCAGCGCCGCGCCTTCGGGCGCGCCTGCCGGCCGGCAGTGCAGTTGCACCTGAAGGCGGCGCGCGCGCCAGACCAGCTGCTGTTCTTGCACCAGGCGGGCCACCAGCGCGCCCATGTCGGTGGGCTTGCGCACCAGGCGCTCGGCGGCGAAGGCCGCGGCGTTGAACTTCAAGAGGTCTTCGATGCGCCGCTGCAGCGTGGCGGTGTTGTCGTGCAGGATGCGCGCCACTTCGCGCTGGTTGTCACTGAGCGGCCCTGCCACGCCGTCCTGCAGCAGCGCCACGCCCTCGCGCAGCGCGGCCAACGGTGTTTTCAGCTCGTGCGACACATGCCGCAGGAAACGCGCCTTGTCGGCGTCGATGCCGGCCAGGCGCTGCCGCAACCAATCGAGCCGGCGGCCGATCTGCCGCACGTCAGATGGGCCGCGGATGTCGATGCGTGCATCGAGCCGGTTTTCGCCGAGGGCCACGATGGCCATCTCCACGCGCCGCAGCGGCCGTGCCAGCAGCAGTGCCAGGCCCAGGGCCAGCGCCAGCGTCAGCACCGTCGCGCCGGCCACCAGTCGGCCCAACGCGGCGCGGCCGGCGTCCAGCTCGGCCTGCAGCGCGGCGTTGCGCGCTTCCGTCACGCGGCGCAGCTGCTCGCCCATGCGCGCCTGCTGCGTGCCGAGTTCGCGGAAGGCCGCGGCCAAAGCGCGGTCGCGGCTGCCGGGCACGAACTCGGGCTCGCGCAGTTCGCGGTCGATCTGCGCGCGCTGTGCCAGCCAGGCGCGCGTGGCTTCGGGTGCCACGGCCTCGGCGGCCAGCGCACGCACGTGGCCGGTGGCCTCGGTGGCGTTGCGTTCGTAGGTCTGGCGCAGGGTGTTGTCGCCCAGCACGAGGTACTGGCGCGCCGCGCGTTCCATGCTCAGCGTGGCTTCCCCCAGGCGCTCGGCGTGGCTGCTGAGCTGCAGCGTGCGCTGGTTCTCGGCACGGCTGCGTTCCAGCAGGCCTTCGAGCGTGAGCTGACCGCGCAGCGCCACGCCGCCCAGCAGCGTGGCCACCAGCAGGAAGGCCACCACCAGCAGCTGGCGGAAAGAGGGGCGCGGCAGCGAGATCGCCTTCAACGCACGCCCGGGCCGGCGGCGCCGGCCTTACATCCCGGCGTAGTTCGGGCCACCACCGCCCTCGGGCGTGACCCAGACGATGTTCTGCGTCGGGTCCTTGATGTCGCAGGTCTTGCAGTGCACGCAGTTCTGCGCGTTGATCTGCAGGCGGTCGCTGCCGTCGGTGTTCTTCACGTACTCGTAGACGCCGGCCGGGCAGTAGCGGCCCTCGGGGCCGGCGTACTTCTCGAGGTTGATGGCCACCGGCACGCTGGCATCCTTCAGCGTCAGGTGCGCGGGCTGGTTCTCTTCGTGGTTCGTGCTGCTGAGGAAGACCGAGCTCAGGCGGTCGAAAGTCAGCACGTTGTCGGGCTTGGGGTACTTGATCGGCGCGATCTGGTTGGCCGCATGCAGGCGTGTGTGGTCGCCGGCCTTGCGGTGGATGGTCCAGGGCGGGCTCTTGAAGCCCAGCTTGGGCAGCAGCCACTGCTCGATGCCCGTCATCACCGTGCCCACGGTGTTGCCCTGCTTGAACCACTGCTTGAAGTTGCGGCTGGCGTTCAGTTCTTCGAACAGCCAGCTCTTCTCGAAGGCTTCGGGGTAGGCCGTGAGCTCGTCCGCGCTGCGGCCGGCGGCCAGCGCGGGCTGGATGGCCTCGGCCACCAGCATGCCGGTCTTGATGGCGGCATGGCTGCCCTTGATGCGCGCGGCGTTCAAGGTGCCGGCATCGCAGCCCACCAGCGCACCGCCCGGGAACACCAGCTTGGGCAGGCTCAGCAAACCGCCGGCGGTGATGGCGCGTGCGCCGTAGCCGATGCGCTTGCCGCCTTCCAGGTGTTGGCGGATGGCCGGGTGCAGCTTCCAGCGCTGCATCTCCTCGAACGGGCTGATCCAGGGGTTCTGGTAGTCGAGGCCGGTGACGAAGCCCAAGGTGACCTTGTTGCCTTCCAGGTGGTAGAGGAAGCCGCCGCCGTAGGTGTGCTCGTCCATGGGCCAGCCGGCGGTGTGCACCACCAGGCCGGGCTTGGCCTTGTCGGCCGGGATCTCCCACAGCTCTTTGACGCCCAGGGCGTAGCTCTGCGGGTCGCGGCCCTTGTCGAGCTGGAACTGGCTGATCAGCTGCTTGCCCAGGTGGCCGCGCGCGCCTTCGGCGAACACGGTGTATTTGCCCAGCAGTTCCATGCCGAGCTGGAAGCCGCCCGTGGGCTCGCCGTCTTTGCCGATGCCCATGTGGCCCGTGGCCACGCCGCGCACGGCACCTTTTTCGTCGTACAGGATCTCGGCCGCGGTGAAGCCGGGGAAGATCTCGACGCCCAGGGCCTCGGCCTGCTCGCCCAGCCACTTGGTCACGGCGCCCAGGCGCACGACGTACATGCCTTCGTTGTGGAAGCAACTCGGCAGCAGCCAGTTGGGCGTGGTGGTGTGCTGCGTTTCGCTGAGGAAGAGCACCTCGTCGCCCGTCACGGCCTGGTTCAAGGGCGCGCCGCGCTCCTTCCAGTCGGGGAAGAGTTCGGTCAGCGCCCGCGGGTCCATCACCGCGCCCGAGAGGATGTGCGCGCCCGGTTCGCTGCCCTTTTCCAGCACCACCACCGAGAGGTCGGCGTTGAGCTGCTTCAGCCGGATGGCCGTGGCCAGGCCGCCGGGGCCGGCGCCGACGACGACCACGTCGTATTCCATGGCTTCGCGGGGGCCGTGTTCGGCCAGGAGTTGTGCGGGGGTTTTCACTTCGGTCTCGCGTGCGCTGGCAGGGTGGCTGAAGGCGGGCCGAGGGGTTGCGCCCCTGGCCGCAGGGCCGCGCGATTCTACGAGTGCGCTCTAGAGCCGAATGCCTAAGCGCCGGGGTGTCGCCACGGGCTGCCGGGGCTCTCACACCCAGCGCGGATGGGGCTGATGCCGCCTCAGGTTTTGAACAGCGACGGCGTGGCCATGCCGGCCAGCGTGAGCAGCAGCGAGCCGGTCAGGTGCGTGGCCACCGTGGCCATCGCCCAGCCCGTGCGCCCGGCTTGCAGGGCTTGCACGACTTCGGCGCTGAAGGTGGAAAAGGTGGTCAGGCCGCCCAGAAAACCCGTGATGGCAAAGAGCCGCCACTCCACGGGCCACTCGGGCCGCATCGCGAACAGCGCCACCGCCAGGCCAACGAGGTAGCCGCCCAGCAGGTTGGCCAGCAGCGTACCCGGCGGCAGCGAGGGAAACACATGGTTCAACCCGGTGCCCAGGCCCCAGCGCAGCAGCGCACCGAGCGCGGCGCCCAGGCTGACGGCGAGGATGGCGGCAAGCATGCCGAGACTGTAGCCGCGGCGCTGGCGCGCCCGCGCTCAGGCTGGCATCAGGCCCAGGGGCTTGCTCTCGCTGAACACCGGTTGGTCTTCATCGCCCGAGGCCGCCACTGCGCGAGATCGGCCCTGGCGCTTGGCTTCGTACAGCGCCTGGTCGGCGCGGCGCAGCGCGGCGTCGATGTCTTCGCCGCCGCGCAGTTGCACCAGCCCGAAGCTCAGCGACAGCGGCGGCAGCGGCGTGTTCTGCGTGCGCTTCTGCAACTCGGCCACGATGCGCGCGGCCACGCCCATGGCGTGCTGCGTGTTCGTGCGGCGCAGCAGCAGCACGAACTCGTCGCCACCGTGGCGGCCGGCGGCGTCCATCGCGCGCAGGTGCTCCAGCACGCTGCCGGCCACCAGGCACAGCGCGCGGTCGCCGGCGGGGTGGCCCAGCCGGTCGTTGATCTGCTTGAAGTGGTCGATGTCGAAGAGCAGCAGCACCGCGCTGCCGGGCGGGTCGGCGCGCAGCGCGTGCGTGGCCAGCTCGTTGAAGCGGCGGCGGTTGGGCACCTGGGTCAGCGCGTCGACGTTGGCCAGCAGGCGCAGGCGGCGGCGCGATTCACGCAGCTGGCGTTCCGTGCGTTCGAACAACAGCGTCAGCGCCACGAAGGCCAGCACGATGGCGCCGAGCGTGGCCGCCAGCACCCGCGCAGCATGCGCCGCCAGCACCGGCGAGGGGGCCTGGGTGGCGAGGTCGGTGCCCAACACGGCCAGGCCAGGTGCGAAGGCCAGCAGCGCTGCGGTGCCGCCGAGAAGAAGCACTGGCGTGGCCTCGCTGCCGCCCGGGCCGTTGAACATCACCGCGGCGGCATACAGGTGCACCGCCAGGCCGCAGGCCACCACCGGCCAGGTGGCGTGTTCAGGCACCAGCAGGCCCACGCCCCAGGCCACGCTGCTCGCCACGGCCAGCAGCGCGGCGTCCACGCCCCAATGCCCGGGCCAGTGTTGGCGGGCATGGAAGCGGCGCAGGCCCATCAAGGTGACCAGCGGCCACTGCAGCAGCAGCGGCGGCGCCAGGGCCACCGCCCAGGGGACCGGCGCCAGCGACGCGAGCGCCGCCCCGGCGGTGGTCAGCCACATCGCCGCAAGCCACCACCACCAGCCGGGGTGGCGATCGCGTCGCAGGCCGAAGGCGGTGAGCGAGGCCGCCGCTGCGGCCTGGGCCACCGTCGCGAACAGCAAGAGGTCGATGGAAGCCGGCATGGTGGCCGCCATTGTCTTCAGGCCACCGTGCGGAAACGGCGTCCGAAAGGGGGCGCATTGCAACGCTTTGCTACCGCGGCCGAATCGCTTGGTTACCATCCTCGGCTGGTTGTGGGCTGAGGAGTTGCCGGCATGGGCATGGACGTGGTGGACTACGAGATCAAGGGCGCCGAGATGCAGTTCGTGGAGGTCGAGCTCGACCCTGGCGAAGCGGCAGTGGGCGAGGCCGGCAGCATGTTTTTCATGGACGCCGGCATAGCCATGGACACCGTCTTCGGCGACGGCAGCAACCAGCCTGGCGGCTTCTTCGGCAAGCTGCTGGGGGCCGGCAAGCGCCTGGTGACGGGTGAGTCGCTCTTCACCACCGTTTACACCAACAACGCCAGCAGCAAGCAGCGCGTGGCCTTCGCCGCACCCTACCCAGGCAAGATCCTGCCGATGGACCTGCGCCAGCTGGGCGGCACGCTGATCTGCCAGAAGGACGCCTTCTTGTGCGCCGCGCGCGGCGTCTCGCTGGGCATCGCGCTACAGCAGAAGCTGAGCACCGGCTTTTTCGGCGGCGAAGGTTTCATCATGCAGAAGCTCGAAGGCAACGGCCTGGCCTTCGTGCACGCCGGCGGCACCGTGGTGCGGCGCGAGATGCAGCCCGGCCAGACCTTGCTGGTGGACACCGGCTGTGTCGTGGCCTACACGCCCAACGTGAGCTTCGAGATCCAGTACGTCGGCAAGATCAAGACGGCGCTGTTCGGCGGCGAAGGCCTGTTCTTCGCCAAGCTCACGGGCCCGGGCACCGTGTGGCTGCAGAGCCTGCCTTTCAGCCGCCTGGCCAGCCGCGTGTTCGCGGCGGCGCCGCAGGCCGGCGGGCGCCGTGAAGAAAGCGCGCTGGGCGGCCTGGCCGTCGGCGGCGGTCTGCTGGGTGGCATTCTGGGCGGCGACGACGAGTGAGCCCCGTGACCCGGCGCGCCGCCTGCCGCGGGCTCGGCGCGCTCTCCCTCCTGGGGTGGGTGGGGACCGTGGCGTCTGCGCCCCCGTTGCCGGCCCGCCGGCCCATCTTCGTGCTGAACTCTCAAGACGCCGATGTCAGCGTCATCGACCCCGCCAGCTACGCCGTCATCAAGCGTGTGCCCACCGGCAAGGAGCCGCACCACCTCTACCTCGCGCCCGACGAGAAGACGCTCATCGTCGCCAACGCCACCGGCAACACGCTGACCTTCATCGACCCCACCAACGGCAACGTGCAGCGCACGCTGACCGACGTGCTCGACCCCTACCACCTGCGTTTCTCGCCCGACATGCAGTGGTTCGTGACGGCGGCCAACCGCCTGAACCACATCGACATCTACCGCTGGCACGGCGCGCAGGCGGCGCAGCCGCTGCAACTGGTGCGGCGCATCGAGGCCGCGCGCACGCCCAGCCACCTGGCCATCGACAGCCGCAGCCGCACGGTCTATGCCTCGCTGCAGGACAGCGACGAGCTCATCGCCATCGACCTGGCCACGCAGGCCGTGCGTTGGAAGGTGCCGGTGGGCAAGATGCCGGCCGACGTCTACCTGACGCTGGACGACCGCACGCTGCTGGTGGGGCTGACGGGCGACAGCGTGGTGGAGGCCTATGACGTGAGCGTGGCCCCGCCCAAGCTGGTCAAGCGCATTCCCACGGGCAAGGGCGCGCACGCCTTCCGCGCGCGCGGCGACAGGCGCCACGTGTTCGTGAGCAACCGGGTGGCCAACACCATCAGCCTCATCGACACCCACACGCTGTCAGTGGTGGCCGAATACCCCGCACCCGGCGGTCCCGATTGCATGGAAATGCTGCCCGACAACCGCACACTGCTGGTGAGCTCACGCTGGGCGCGCCGCTTGAGTTTCATCGACATCCAGACCCGGCAGGTGGTGCGGCAGGTTCGGGTGGGCCGCTCGCCGCACGGCGTGTGGACGCTGGACCATGCGGCGCGGCAGTAGGGCGGGCCGCGGGCGCAGCGTGCTGGCGCTGCTGCTGGCGGCGCTGGTGCCGGCCGGGCTGCCTGCCGCCGCCAGCGCGGCCTGCACGAAGCCCGTCTACCTCAGCTTCGACACCGGCCACATGGGCGTGGCGCCGCTGGTGGCGCAGGTGCTGCAGCGCCATGGCGTCAAGGTCACCTTCTTCCTCGCCAACGAACGCACGCTGAACGGTGGCAGCAGCCTGGATGCGCAGTGGGCCGCCTGGTGGCGAGAGCGTGCCGCCGAGGGCCACGCCTTCGGCAGCCACACCTGGGACCACGACAGCTGGCTGGCCGATGTGCCCGGCGGCGCCTTGCGCGTGAAACCTTCGCAAGGGCCGCAGGCCGGCCGCGTGCGCACGCTGGCACCTGAGGCCTACTGCGCCGAACTGGCCAAACCCGCCGAACGTTTTGCCGAGATGACGGGCCAGCGCATGGGCGCGATCTTCCGTGCGCCCGGCGGCAGAACATCGCCCGCGCTGCTGAAGGCAGCGGCGGCCTGCGGCTGGCAGCACGTGGGCTGGGCGCCAGCAGGTTTTCTCGGCGACGAGTTGCCGAGCGAGCGTTACCCGAACGCGCAACTGCTGGCGCGTGCGCTGCGCGACATCCGTGCGGGTGACGTGCTCGTGGCCCACCTCGGCATCTGGTCGCGGCAAGACACCTGGGCGCCGGCCGTGCTGGAGCCCTTGATCGCGGGCCTGCGGGCGCGTGGCCTGTGTTTTGCGACGCTGCGTGAACATCCGCAGTTGGGCGCTGCCGCCCGCACGCCGAAATGATGCGCAGGCCCCGATGGACACCTTGATCGATCTTTTTGGCCAGGCGCAGCAGCTGCTCTTCGAGCAGGGGGTGCAGCCGCTGCTGTTCGGCCTGGGCGCCGGCCATCTTCTCGAAGATGGCTTCCGCGCCACCGGCTGGCTGCTGGTGGGCCTGCTGCAGATCGTGGTGATGCTGGTGGTCTGGCGCACGCTGGAGCGCTGGCGCCCGGTGGAACCGGTGACCGACCGCGTCGCCGTGCGCACCGACGTCGCCTACACGCTGGTGCACCGGCTGGGCCTGTTCCGCGTGGCCTTGTTCTTCACGCTGGAGCCGCTGTGGACCGACCTGTTCGGCCGCCTGCGCGTGGCCGGCCTGCCCAGCTTCCAGCTCGACCAGCTGTGGCCCGGCGTGACCGATGGCGCCTGGGTGAGCTTCCTGCTGTACCTGCTGGTCTTCGACTTCGTCGATTACGTGCTGCACCGCGCGCAGCACCGCTACGCCTGGTGGTGGCAGCTGCACGCCGTGCACCACAGCCAGCGCCAGATGACGGTGTGGAGCGACAACCGCAACCACCTGTTGGATGACGTGCTGCGCGACAGCGTCTTCGTGACCGTGGCCTTGTTCATCGGCGTGGGGCCGGGGCAGTTCGTGGCGCTGGTGGCGGTGACCCAGCTGCTCGAAAGCCTCTCGCACGCCAACCTGCGCCTGGGCTTCGGACCGGTGCTGGGGCGCATGCTGGTCAGCCCGCGTTTCCACCGGGCGCATCACGCCATCGGGGCCGAGCACGCGGCCACCGCTGCCGGTGGCCACAACTTCGCCGTGCTCTTCCCGCTGTGGGATGTGATCTTCCGCACCGCCCGCTTCGACCTCGGCCAGGGGCCCACGGGCCTGGCCGATCAACTGCAGGGCCGCAACTACGGCCGCGGCTTCTGGGCCCAGCAATGGCTGGGTTTGCGGCGCCTGGCCGGCCGCGGCTGAGCCCCCTCCGAACCATGAACAACTTCTTCGACAGCTTCTGGCGCGCCGTGGCCTATTGCCTGCACCCCCGCGTGGTGCTGTGGTCGCTGCTGCCGCTGCTGCTGGCGGTCGGCGGTGTGGCGCTGCTGGGTTACGCCTACTGGGAAAGCGCCATCGATGGTGTGCGCCGTGCGATGTCGCAGTGGGCGCTGATCACCGCCGCGCTCGACTGGCTGGACAGCGTCGGCGCCAACCACCTGCGCGCCGTGCTGGCGCCGCTGGTGGTGGTGGGCCTGTCGGTGCCGGTGGTGGTGGTGGCCACGCTGCTGCTGGTGGCCGTGCTGCTGACGCCCGCCGTGGTGCACACGGTGGCCACGCGGCGTTTTCCGCTGCTGGAAAAGCGCCAGGGTGCGAGCTGGTGGCAGAGCCTGGCCTGGTCGGCCGGCTGCACGCTGGCGGCGCTGGCGGCGCTGGTCTTGAGCGTGCCGCTGTGGTTCGTGCCACCGCTGGTGCTGGTGTTGCCGCCGCTGATCTGGGGCTGGCTGACCTGCCGTGTTTTTGCCTTCGACGTGCTGGCGACGCACGCCACGCCCGCCGAGCGCCGTTTCATCCTGCGCCACCGCCGCTGGCCGCTGCTGGCCATGGGCCTGGCCTGTGGCGTGTTCGGCGCGCTGCCCACGCTGGTGTGGGTCGGCGGTGCCGCGGCACTGATGCTGGCGCCGGTGCTGGTGCTGGTGTCGGTGTGGCTGCACACGCTGGTGTTTTCTTTCGCGGCCTGCTGGTTCGCGCACTACGCGCTGGCCGAGTTGCAGGTGCTGCGCAGCGCGCAGGCGCACGCCCACGCCGCGGTAGTGCCGTTGCCCAGTGCCGAAAGCGCTGCCCCGCTACCGCTGTCCGTCCCGGAGCCCCCCAGCCCATGAATTCGAGCATGAAGCCCACGTCCATCGGCATCGTCATCGTCGGCGACGAGATCCTCTCCGGCAAACGCCAGGACAAACACCTGGCCAAGTGCATCGAGTTGCTGGCCGCGCGCGGCCTGATGCTCAGCTGGGCGCGTTACGTCGGCGATGACCGCCCGCGCATCACCGAGGCGCTGCAACACGCCTTTCACAGCGGCGATCTTGTCTTCAGCTGCGGCGGCATCGGCGCCACGCCCGACGACCACACGCGCCAATGCGCCGCCGCCGCGCTGGGCGTGGAGCTTGCGCTGCACCCGCAAGCGCGTGATCTCATCCTCGAGCGCATGCGCGACGTGGCCGCCGAACAAGGCCAGCCCTTCGAGCCCGAGCGCCCCGACAACCTGCACCGCCTGAACATGGGCGTGTTCCCGGTGGGTGCCGAGATCATCCCCAACCCCTACAACAAGATCGCCGGCTTCAGCCTGGGCCACGTGCACTTCCTGCCGGGTTTTCCGGTGATGGCCTGGCCGATGATGGAATGGGTGCTCGACACCCGTTATGCGGCGCTGCACGGCGGCGCGCGGACGGTGGAACGGTCGGTCATCGTCTTCGGCGCGATGGAAGCCACGCTCACGCCGCTGATGGAAGCCATCGAGGCGCGCTTTGCCGGCGTCAAGGTCTTCAGCCTGCCCAGCGTCGACCACCCGACCTACGGCCGCCACATCGAACTCGGCGTCAAGGGCCGCGGCGACCCGGCCGAAGCCTATGCGGCCTTGTGCGAGGGCCTGCGCGCCTCGGGCGCCCAGCTCGGCCCCGAGTTGGTGCGCTGAACGAACGCACTTTCTTGGTGCGGCGCGCGCGGGCGAATGGCACCAGATGGGTGCTGGCCCGGCAGGCTTTCACGCCCGGACACCCGGCGCCCGGCCCCATGCACCGCGGTCGGACGCGGGCATGCTTTCTGCTAAATTCATTTGCGCTTTGTTGGGGCTCACGGCCCCGCCATCCCCCGCACCCGCACGCATACCAATCCACGAGCCCCGCTAGGAGAGATCTGAATGGCAAAGACCGTTGCCGACGTGATGAAGATGGTGAAGGAAAACGAAATCAAGTTCGTTGACTTCCGCTTCACCGACACCCGCGGCAAGGAACAGCACGTTTCCGTGCCTGTGTCCGCTTTCAGCGAAGACAAGTTCGAGTCCGGCCACGCTTTCGACGGCTCGTCCATCGCCGGCTGGAAGGGCATCGAGGCTTCGGACATGCAGCTGATGCCCGACCCGAACACCGCCAACATCGACCCCTTCTTCGAAGAGCCGACGCTGATCCTGACCTGCGACGTCATCGATCCGGCCGACGGCAAGCCCTACGAGCGCGACCCGCGCAGCCTGGCCAAGCGCGCCGAGGCCTACATGAAAAGCACCGGCCTGGGCGACACCGCCTACTTCGGCCCGGAGCCCGAGTTCTTCGTGTTCGACGGCGTGCGCTGGAAGAACGACATGTCGGGCTGCTTCGTGAAGATCGATTCCGAAGAAGCCTCGTGGAACACCGAGAAGGAGTTCGAAGGCGGCAACATGGGCCACCGCCCTGCGGTCAAGGGCGGCTACTTCCCGGTGCCCCCGGTCGACAGCTTCCAGGACATGCGCTCGGAGATGTGCCTGATCCTCGAATCGGTCGGCATCCCCGTCGAAGTGCACCACCACGAAGTGGCCAACGCCGGCCAGCTGGAGATCGGCACCAAGTTCAGCACGCTGATCCAGCGCGCCGACTGGGTGCAGCTGCAGAAGTACATCATCCACAACGTGGCCCACGCCTACGGCAAGACGGCCACCTTCATGCCCAAGCCCATCGTGGGCGACAACGGCAGCGGCATGCACGTGCACCAGAGCGTGTGGAAGGACGGCGTGAACCTCTTCGCCGGTGACGGCTACGCCGGCCTGAGCGAGTTCGCGCTGTACTACATCGGCGGCATCATCAAGCACGCCCGTGCGCTGAACGCCATCACCAACCCGGGTACGAACTCGTACAAGCGTCTGGTGCCGGGCTTCGAAGCCCCGGTGAAGCTGGCCTACTCGGCCAAGAACCGCTCGGCGTCTATCCGCATCCCCTACGTGGCCAACCCCAAGGGCCGCCGCGTGGAAGCGCGTTTCCCCGATCCCTTGATGAACCCCTACCTGGGCTTCAGCGCGCTGCTGATGGCCGGCCTGGACGGCGTGGAGAACAAGATCCACCCGGGCGAAGCTGCCACCAAGGACCTGTACCACCTGCCGCCGGAAGAAGACGCGAAGATCCCGACCGTCTGCGCCAGCCTCGAGCAAGCGCTCGAGTACCTGGACAAGGGCCGCGGCTTCCTGACCAAGGGTGGCGTGTTCACCGATGCCTACATCGACGCCTACATCGACCTGAAGATGCAGGAAGTGACGCGCTTCCGCATGGCCACGCACCCGGTCGAGTTCGACATGTACTACTCGCTGTGACGGCGGCCGCCGTTCGCGGCGGCGCGCACCAGCGCAAGCGGGCCCTGCGGGGCCCGCTTTTTTTGTACCCGCCTGTTTTTGCCCTGCTGCTCATGGGTTTGCCGGGCGTGAGGCTGCGCCACAATCGCGCCCCATGAGCCTGCCCCCGTTTCTTGCTCGCCGCCTGTGGCCCGCGCTGGTGCTGCTGGTGCCCGCCACCGCGCTGCACGCGCAGGACAAGACGGTCTACCGCTGCCCAGGCCCTCCGGTGCTCTACACTGACGCGATGTCGCCGCAAGAGGCCAAGGACAAGGGCTGCCGCGCCATCGAAGGCACGCCGGTGACGGTGATCCCGGCGCCGCGGCCGCGCCCAGCCGGTACGCCTGCGGCTTCCAGCCCCGGTGCGCGCCCCGGCGACGCCCGTGTCGACCCCGCCGAGCAGCGCGCGCGTGACAGCGATGCACGCCGCATCCTCGGCGAAGAACTGCGGCGCGAAGAAGAGCGCCTGGCCACGATGAAGCGCGAGTTCAACAACGGCGAACCCGAGCGCCGCGGCGACGAGCGCAACTTCGCGAAGTACCAGGAGCGTGTGGCCGAGATGCGCGCGGCCATCACGCGCAAGGAAGCCGACGTTGCCGCGCTGAAGCGCGAGCTGGCCAAGCTGGGTTCGTGAAGGGCGGCGTGCGCAAGCCTGCGGCCGCGGCGGCGCCTGCACCCGCTGCTGTACCTGCTGCCCCGGCGACCACGCCCACGCCCCCCGCCATCGCCGCGTTTGCGGCCTTCGACCAGCTGGCAACCATGGTGGCCCTGTCCGGGCCCGACGGCCGCTGCCTGCAGGCGAACTCGGCGCTCGAGAACCTCATGGGCATCTCGCGCCGCACGCTCACGCGCAGCAGCCTGCTCGACTGGCTGGCCGACCCCACGCAGCTGCGCGAGACCCTGCACCTCGTGGCGCGCAACGAAGTGGCCACCAGCCGCTTCGATGCCTTGTTGTACCGGCAGCCCGCCGGCAGCGCCGAGCTGCCGGTGCACGTCATCGTCAACCAGACCGATTGGCCCGGGTGTGTGCTGGTGGAGCTCATCGTCATCGAGCAGCAGATCCGCCAAGACCGCGAAGAGCGCACGCACGGCCTGGCGCAGGCCAACAAGGAGCTGGTGCGCAACCTCGCGCACGAGATCAAGAACCCGCTGGGCGGCATCCGCGGCGCGGCGCAGCTGCTGGAGATGGAGGTCACCTCGAAAGAGCTGACCGAGTACACCCAGGTCATCATCCACGAGGCCGACCGGCTGCAGGCGCTGGTCGACCGCCTGCTGGCGCCGCACCGGCGGCCGCACGTGGTGGCCGACGTCAACATCCACGAGGTCTGCGAGCGCGTCCGCAGCCTCATCCAGGCCGAGTTCCCGCGCGGGCTGACGGTGGTGCGCGATTACGACGCCAGCATCCCCGAGTTCCGCGGCGACCGCGAGCAGCTCATCCAGGCGGTGCTGAACATCGCGCAGAACGCCACGCAGGCACTTTCGACCCAGGTCCACGCCACTGGTGCCGAAGCCGACTCGCCCTTGCACGGCCGCATCGCGCGCGGCGACGCGCAGCTGGTGCTGCGCACCCGCGTGGCGCGCCAGGTCACCTTCGGCCGCCAGCGCTTCCGCTTGGCACTGGAATTGCATATCGAGGACAACGGGCCCGGCGTGCCCGAGGACATCCGCGACCGCATCTTCCACCCGCTCGTTTCCGGGCGTGAAGGCGGCTCCGGCCTCGGGCTGACGCTGGCGCAGACCTTCGTGCAGCAACACCAGGGCACGATCGAATGCGACAGCGTGCCGGGCCGCACGGTGTTCAAGATCCTGATTCCTCTGCCTTGAAGGGCGCCTTGCGGCGCAGCCCACCCGCATGAAACCCATCTGGGTCGTCGACGACGACCAATCCATCCGATTCGTGCTGGAGAAGGCACTGGCCCGCGAGCAGTTCGCGGTGCGCACCTTCAGCAACCCGCGCGACGTGGTCAAGGCGCTCGACGACGACGCTCCCCAGGTGCTGGTCAGCGATATCCGCATGCCCGGCGGCAGCGGCATCGAGCTGCTCACGACCGTGAAGGCGCGCCACCCGGGCCTGCCCGTCATCATCATGACGGCCTACAGCGACCTCGACAGCGCCGTCAGTGCCTTCCAGGGCGGCGCCTTCGAATACCTGCCCAAACCCTTCGATGTGAACACGGCGGTCGACCTCATCCGCCGCGCCGTGGAAGAGAGCCTGCGCGAAGAAGTGGCCGAGGCCACCCCCGTGCAGGCGCCCGAGATGCTGGGCCAGGCGCCGGCGATGCAGGACGTCTTCCGCGCCATCGGCCGGCTGAGCCAGAGCAACGTGACGGTGATGATCACCGGCGAAAGCGGCACCGGCAAAGAGCTGGTGGCGCGCGCGCTGCACAAACACAGCCCGCGCGCGCAGGGCCCGTTTGTCGCCATCAACACGGCGGCGATCCCGAAAGACCTGCTCGAAAGCGAGCTCTTCGGCCACGAGCGCGGCGCCTTCACGGGCGCGCAGACCACACGCCGCGGCCGCTTCGAGCAGGCCGACGGCGGCACGCTCTTCCTCGACGAGATCGGCGACATGCCGTTTGATCTGCAGACGCGCCTGCTGCGTGTGCTGAGCGACGGGCAGTTCTACCGCGTCGGCGGCCACCAGCCGCTGAAGAGCAACGTGCGCGTCATTGCCGCCACGCACCAGAACCTGGAAGACCGCGTGCGCCAGGGTGTGTTCCGCGAAGACCTCTTCCACCGGCTGAACGTCATCCGCCTGCGCCTGCCCGCGCTGCGCGAGCGGCGCGAAGACATCCCCATGCTCACGCGGTTTTTTCTCGGCAAGAGCGCGCGTGAGTTGGGCGTGGAGGCCAAGCGCATCACCGATAACTCGCTGGAGCGCCTGGCCGCTTTTGACTTCCCCGGCAACGTGCGCCAGCTGGAAAACCTGTGCCACTGGCTCACGGTGATGGCGCCGGCCCAGGTGGTGGAGCCCAAAGACCTGCCGCCCGAGCTGAATGCCGCGGGGGCGGGCACGCCGCCGGCCGTGCCGGTGCCTGCAGAGGGGCAGACGGTCCCCGCGCTGCAGACCGTGGCCCCGGGTGTGGCAGCGCCCCCTGTGGCCGAAGCAGCCCCGCCGCCCAGCTGGCTGGGCGACCTGGAACGCGAAGCGCGCCGTCGCCTGGATGCCGGCGAGGCCGAAGTCTGGGACGCGCTGACACGCCAGTTCGAAGCCAGCCTCATCCACACCGCGCTCGAGCTCACGCGCGGGCGCCGCATCGAAGCGGCTCAGCGCCTGGGCATAGGCCGCAACACCATCACGCGCAAGATCCAGGAACTGGGCATCGAGGACTGAGCCCGCGCGTGCAAGGCCGGAAGGCCTTGCACGGCTGGCGAAGGCCGAGCGACGATTTCACGCCGCGAGGCATGGGATCAGCCCAGCGTCGCGACCACCGGTGCGTGGTCGCTGGGCCTTTCGTTCTTGCGCGGGGCCTTGTCGATCACGCAGGCCTGCACACGCGGGCGCAGCGGCTCGCTGAGCAGGATGTGGTCGATGCGCAGGCCCTGGTTCTTGCGGAAGGCCAGGTTGCGGTAATCCCACCAGCTCCAACTCTTCACGGGTTGTTCGAAGAGGCGGAAGGCGTCCACCAGGCCCAGCGCCAGCAGGCGCTGGAACTGCGCGCGTTCCTGCGGCGTGCAGTGGATCTGGTTCATCCAGCCCACGGGGTCGTAGACATCGCGGTCGTCGGGCGCGACGTTGAAGTCGCCCATCAGCGCGAGCTGTGGGTGTGCGGCGAGCTGCTCGCGCACCCAATCGTGCAGCGCGTCTTGCCAGCGCATCTTGTAGACGAACTTGTCGCTGTCGGGGGCCTGGCCGTTGGGGAAGTAGCCGCCGATCACGCGCACGGGGCCCAGCTCACTCTGCACGGTGCCGGCGATCACACGCGCCTGCTCGTCCTCCAGACCAGGGATGTTCTTCACCACGTCCAGGGCCGCCGCGCCGCGGCTGAGCAGGGCCACGCCGTTGTAGGTTTTCTGGCCGTGGAAAACGACCTGGTAGCCCGCGGCTTCGATCTCGGCCTGCGGGAACTTGTCATCGGTGAGCTTGGTTTCCTGCAGCACCAGCGCATCCACCGGGTGGGCTTCCAGCCAGGCCAACAGTTGGGGCAGGCGCACGGCCAGAGAGTTGACGTTCCAGGTGGCGAGTTTCATGGGTGCTGGCGGTGTCCAGGGGCCGCCGCCCCGGTCGGGCGAACCGGCGGCTCAACGGCAGGCCCGGGCGGCCAGTATCGCCGAGCCGCCCGCACCGCAGCCCTCGCAGGCCCACGCGCGCACCGTGTCCTGGCGCGGTGTGGCAGGCCCGGGCCGTCCCTGGCGCCCCGGCCCGGCGCGCGGCACCTCGCTCACAGCTTGATCTTCAGTTCGTTCTTGACCCCGGTGGCGCCCTCGGTGGCGCGCGCGATCTTCGCCGCCAGGTCGATCTGGCCCTGGTTGTTGACGAAGCCGGTGAGCTGCACCTCGCCCTTGAGCGTGAGCACGCTGATTGCCATGCTCTTGATGTCGGGGTCGGCCAGCAGGGCCGACTTGACGCGGCCCGTGACGCTGGCGTCGTCGATGGCCGTGCCCATGGTGCCGGGCGTGCCCTTGAGCGTGACGCCGTTCTCCACGCGCGCCACACCGGCCACGCCGCTGGCCAGTGCCACGGCCTGGTCGATCTGCGCCTGGCTGTCGACAAAACCGCTGAGCAGCACCGTGCCCTGCCGCGTTTCCACCTGCAGGTCGAAGCTCTTCACGGCCTCGTCGCCCAGCAGCGCTGCTTTCACGCCCGCGGTGATGACGGTGTCGTCGACCTGGGTGCCCATGGTGGTGCTGGGCGGCGGGGTGCTGGTGCTGGTGTCCGGGGCCTTGTTGCAGCCGGCCAGCAGGGCGGCGGCCAGGGCCGTGCCCATCAGGAGGCGGGCAGGTCGGGCGAGCAGGGTGAGCGGGGTGTTCATGGGTGGGGGCTCCAGGAGATTCAAACGTTGAAGTGGCAGGGAGGGCGCGCGCCGGGCGGATGGGGTTTCCATCACACCTGGCCGCGATTGAAGCGATTCGGGAAGCCCGGCAGCGCAGCGGCGATAGGCGCCAGCCCGCCAGCATCGCGCCGAGATCAGCCCGACGATGGAAACGATGGCGTGCCGTCCAGGCGTGGGTGCAAGAGCTTCCCCGCTCGGTGCAGGGCAAGCGAGACCGCATCGTGGCGCCGGGCGGCGCTGCGGTCTGTGCGTTGGCGAACCTCGCGGTTTCAGCCGGCCAGCAGGCGGTCCACCACGGCGAGCAGGCGGGCCAGGTCCAGAGGCTTGGTCACGTAGTCGGCAAAACCCGCGGCCTCGGCCGCTTCCAGGTCGCTGTGCATCGCGTTGGCACTCACGGCCACCACCGGCGTGCCGGCGGTGCCGGGCTGGGCGCGCAGGCGGCGCAGCACCTCGTAGCCATCCATGCCCGGCAGCTGGATGTCGAGCAGCACCAGATCGGGCCGCGCCTGCTGCGCCATCACCAGGCCGGTCTCGGGCAGGCCGGCCACCAGCAGGCGCAGCCCCGGGCGCAGCGCCAGCATGCCTTCCATCAGCAGCTGGTTGACGACGTTGTCTTCGATGTAGAGCACGGTCTGCTGCCGCTGGGCGGCAGCGCCAGCCGGCGCTGCGCCCTCTGTGGCTTCGGCAGGGGCCGTGCTGTCCGCCGTCTGTCTGGCATCCGGTGTGGCGTCGCCTGGTGCCAGGGCCAGCCGGACCCAGAAGCGGCTGCCTTCGCCGCGCTGGCTGCTCACACCGATCTCGCCGCGCATCAGGTCGACGAGCCATTTGCTCAGCGCCAGCCCGATGCCGGCACCTTCCACCGGCGAGCGGGCGGCGTCCAGCCGCTCGAAGGGTTGGAAGAGGCGCTCTTGCTGGCCGGGGCCGATGCCGGGACCGGTGTCTTCGACGTCGATGCGCAGCGTGTCGCCGGTCGCTTCCAGCTGCCACGACAGGCGCACCTGCCCGGCGGTGCGGTTGTACTTGATGGCGTTGGACAGCAGGTTCAGCAGCACCTGCTTGAGCCGCGTGGGGTCGGCGCGCACCTGCACGCCCGGGGGTGCCAGGGCGTCAGCCTCGTCCTGAACCACGAGCTGGATGCCACGCTCCTCGGCCAGAGCCTGCACGAGGCGCAGGCATTCGTGCACCAGCGCCGGCAGCGCCACCGGGCTCAGCTGCAGCTGCAAGGCGCCGGCCTCGATGCGGGCGATGTCGAGCACATCGTTGATCAGGCTCAGCAGGTGGCGGCCGCCGCGCCTGAGCTCTTGCACACGGGCGCGCTGCACGGGCTGCAGCGGCTGTTCGGTGTCGCTTTCCAGCAGCTGGGCAAACCCGAGCACGGCGTTCAGCGGCGTGCGCAACTCGTGCGACATGCGCGAGAGAAATTCCGACTTCGCCCGGTTGGCGCGCTCGGCTTCTTCCTTGGCCGCGCGCAGCGCCACCTCGGAGGCCTTGCGCTCGGTGATGTCCCAGCCGTAGACGATGTAGCCCTCGAAGCTGCCGTCGTCGCCGCGGCGCGGGATGCCGTTGTCGACGATCCAGACCAGGCTGCCGTCGTGGCGCCGCAGCCGGTATTCCACCGAATAGGGGCAGCGTTCGACCACCGCATGGCGGTAGGCCTCGCGGCAGCGTTCCAGGTCGTCGGCGTGGATGCGCTCGGGCCAGGGGCAGGCCAGTTCCTGGGCCATCGTGCGGCCGGTCTGCTCGAGCCAGCGCTGGTTGAACCAGGTGGCCTTGCCCTCGGCGCCCGAAATCCAGATCAGCGCCGGCGCGGCATCGGCCATGCTGCGAAAGCGGGTCTCGCTTTCCTGCAGCGCGCGGCGGGCCTGCGCTTCGGCGGTGACATCGGTGTAGGTGCGCACCACGCTGCCGTCGGCGCTGGTATGGGTGTGCACCTCCAGGATCGTGCCGTCGCGCCGGGTGCGTTGGTAGACGGTGGGTCGGCCCAGCACGCCGAGCTCGGGCTTGCCCTGCACATGACCCTGGGCGATCTGGTAACGCAGCAGGGCCTCGAAGGTGCCGGCCTCGCGCATCACCTGCTCGGGCAACTCCAGCAGTTCCAGCGCGCGGCTGTTCCAGGTGTTGATGCGGCCCTGGCTGTCGATGCTGATCACGCCCTGGTCGAGGCTGTTCAGGGTGTCGGCCAGCACCTGCGACTGCCTTGCCAGTTCTTCGCTGGCGACACGCAGGCGTTGCTCTGCACGCTTGAAGGGACTGATGTCGGAGATCAAGCCCACCGCGCCGATCTTGCGTTGTTGCGCGTCGAAGATGGGCGTGGCGTTGTTGAAGCAGTGCAGGTCGCTGCCATCGGCCCTGCGCAGCGTGATCTCGTAGCCGCCGGGCTGGCCGGCATTGCGCTGTTGCATGCCACGCTGGAAGACTGCCGCGTTCTCTTCGTCGACGAACTCGAAGATGCTGCGCCCGATGAGCGAGGTGTGCGCCATGCCCAGGATGCGGCCGATGGCCGGGTTGGCGTCGACGGTGCGGCCCTCGTTGTCGATGTGCCAGTAGCCCTGCTCGGTGCGCTGCAGCAGCAGCGCCAGCATGCGCTGCCGTTCGGCCAGCGCGGCCTCGGCGCCCACGCGGTCGGTGATGTCGGCGTAGAGCATCACGAAGCCACCGCCAGGGGTGGGCGTGCGGCGCAGTTCCAGCGTGCGGCCGTTGGGTCGGCGGCGCTGCACCAGAGACGGCGGGCCGTCGCGCAGCGCCGCCAGACGCTGGCGCACCTCGGCCTGCAGGGCGGCTTCGTCGGGCAGCGGGCCGAACTCACCGGCTTGCGCCATCAGGCGCAGCAGCGCCTCCAGCGGCCGCCCGACGCAGGCGGCCTCTTCCGGCAGGCCGGTGGCCTCCAGGAAACGGTGGTTCCAGGCGACCAGCCGCATCTGGCCGTCGAAGACGCTGATGCCTTCGCCGGCGTGGTCAAACACCAGTTGGAGCAGCCCGCCGGGGCTGTCGGTCACGGGCGGGCCAGCGTCTGGCGGGGCGTCCTGGGGCATGGCCAATTCTGAGCCCGGCGGGGCCTTGCTTGGCAACGGGGCAAATGCCGAGCTGCGTTCGTTGCAGCCGCCCCACCAGCCGCGCGGCCTGGCATGCCCCGGCCCCGAACGTGCTTGTTGCACTGACTCGCATTACAGACTGCCCGCGGGTGGTCGATAGTCCGCGAATGTCCGCTGCACCCCCGACCCTGCCCGCGGCATCCGCCTGGACCGCCCCCACGCCAGCCCGTCCCCCGGCCAGCACCGTTGCGGCCCACACACGCCTGCTCGGTCGGCTGAGCGTCAGCCGCAAGTTGCTGCTGATCTACCTGCTGGACCTGACGGCGGTGATCTTCATCAGCGGCATCCTCATCAAAGAGAAGTTCATCGCCATCGACTTCGCCCGCAAGGAAGTGCAGGGCAATGCCTATGTGCAGGCCGTGCGTGACCCGCTGGTGGACGCGGCCCTCGCGGCCACGGGCGACGCGCCCGAGCGCAGCCGTCTGAAGGGCCATGCCGAGGCTGTGCTGGCGGCCGAGCGCCTGAAGGGCGATGGCCTCGACACCGCAGAACTGGCAACCCAGCTGGCGACGGCCCTGCAGAGCGCCGGCGTGGTGCCCGACCCTGAACTCGCCCAGCGCATGGACAAGGTCCTTGCCCGGGGGCGCGATCTGCTCACGCGTGTGGGCAACCAGAGCAACCTGATCCTCGACCCGGACCTCGACAGCTACTACACGATGTCGCTGCTGGTGCTGCGCTACCCCGAGCTGCTGGAACAGGTGCACGGTCTCGGCCGGCTGCTGCAGGCCGGTGCCGTGGCGCGCGACGCAGGCGGGCAGCGCACGCAGTTCCTGATCTTCGAGGGGCGCCTCGACGCCACCGCCCGCGGTATCCAGAGCGACCATGCCGAAGCCTACGCCGCAGGCGGGCCGGCCTTGCGCCAGGCCCTGCAGCCCAGGCAGCAGGCCCTGGAGTTGGCGCTGGAGGCCTACCGCCGCGCCGCGCGCCAGGTGGCTGACGAAGGGGCCACGAAGGCCACGCTGGGCCAGGCCCGCGACACGCAGCGCGCGCTGATGCAGGCGCTGCAGTACAGCTGGCACGCCAGCAACGTGCAGATGGACCGGCTGCTGCAGGCCCGCATCGACGGCCTGGTCCAGCGCATGTGGCTCCACCTGGGCACGGCGCTGGTGCTGCTGGGGGCCATCCTGGCCCTCGTCACGCTGGTGGCACGCTCGATCTCGCGGCCGCTGAGGCACCTTTCGGGCGTGGCCGACACCGTGCGCCGCACCGGCGACCACAGCTTGCGTGCGCAGTGGCACAGCAGCGACGAGATCGGTCGCCTGGTCGATGCCTTCAACGAGATGCTGGGCCAGCTCGACCGCGAGCGCGAGGCACAGAAGGAGCTGGCCGCGAGTGCGCGTGCCGCCGAGGCGCAGCGTTCGCTCGTGGAAAGCACGCCGATTGCACTGGTGGTCACCAGCATCCCCGGCCACGACGTGCTGCACGCCAACCCGCCGGCCGATGCCTGGCTGGGCGGCCGCCGGCAAGACCCCTGGAAGGCCGGTTTGGAGCCCGGCGTGCGTGCGCGCTTCTTCCAGCAGCTGAGCGACCGCGGCGCCGTCAACGAGTTCGAGGTGCGCTGGCTCGCGGGCGCCGAGCCGGCCTGGGCGGTGCTCTCGGCGCGGCGCCTCAGCTACCAGGGTCAGGACGCGCTGCTCACGGCCTTCGCCCCCATCAACCACCTCAAGCTGATGGAGCGGCGGCTGGAGCTGTGGGCGAAGGTTTTCGAGGCCAGCAGCGAAGGCATCCTCATCGTCGATGCAGAGCGCCGCATCCTGAGCGCCAACCAGGCCTTCTCACGCCATTCCGGCCACGAGCTGCAGGACGTGGTGGGCGAGAAGCCGGAGCTGCTGCTGGCCGGCAGCAACAGCACGCTGCCCGAGGCCCTGTGGCACACCGTGATGCTGCGTGGCACCTGGCAAGGCGAACTCAATCTGCGCCGGCGCAACGGCAGCGAGTACCCGGCCTGGGTGATGGTCAACGCGGTGCGCCACGCCAGCGGCTGGGTGCAGGGCGGGGCCAGCGCGCACGGTGGCCGCGGCGGTAGCGAGGTCTCGCACTACATCTTCACCAGCATCGACATCAGCGACCGCAAGCGCAGCGAGCAACGCATCCGTTTCCTGGCCGAGCACGACGTGCTCACCGAGCTTCCCAACCGCAGCCTGTGCACCGAACGCCTGCGCCTGGCCGTGCAGCAGGCGCAGCGCCAGGGGCGCAAGGTGGCGGTGATGTTCATCGACCTCGACCGCTTCAAGGACATCAACGACAGCCTGGGCCATCACATCGGCGACGGTCTGTTGCGCAGCGTGGCCGGCCGTCTGCTGGACGCGGTGCGCGCTGGCGACACCGTCAGCCGACTGGGCGGTGACGAGTTCGTGGTGGTGCTGTCCGATTTGGAGAACGTGGACGAAGCCGCCCACATCGTCCACGAGCGCCTGATCCCCCGCGTGCGCGAGCCGCACCGCGTGGAGGGGGCCGAGCTGCACGTCTCCTGCAGCGTGGGCATTGCCATCTTCCCCGACGACGCCACCGACATCGACCTGCTGATGCGCGACGCCGACATCGCCATGTACCAGGCCAAGGCCGGTGGCAAGGACAAGGCGCAATTCTTCAGCGCCGAGATGACCGAGCGCGCCGAGCAGCGCCTGCACATGGAAGCCCAGCTCCGCCACGCCCAGGCGCTGAACCAGCTGCAACTGCACTGGCAGCCGCGGGTGTGCGCGCACAGCGGCCGCATGCTCGGCGTGGAAGGTCTGCTGCGCTGGCAGCACCCGGAGCTGGGTGCGGTGTCGCCGGCGGTCTTCATTCCGCTGGCCGAGGAAAGCGGGTTGATCGTGCAACTCGGCGCCTGGGTCATCGAGCAGGCCTGTGCGCAGATCGCGGCCTGGCGCGAAGCCGGCCTGCCGCCGTTCTTCGTCAGCATCAACCTCTCGGCCCGCCAGCTGCGCGACGAACAGCTGATCAACACCGTGCGTCAGAGCCTGGTCCGCCACGCCGTGCCCGAGGGCCAGCTGGAGCTGGAGCTGACCGAATCGATGGTGATGGACAAGGCCAGCAGCAACCTGCTGCAACTGCACGCCCTGCGTGAGCTGGGCGTGGGCCTGGCCATCGACGACTTCGGCACCGGTTACTCGAGCCTGGCCTACCTCAACCGCTTCCCCATCACCAAGCTGAAGATCGACCGCAGCTTCGTGCACCAGATGCTGGACGACCCCAGCGACCGCGCCATCACGCTGGCCATCATCGGCCTGGGCCACACGCTGGGCTTGAAGGTGGTGGCCGAAGGCGTGGAGCGCCCTCAGGAAGCCGCACTGCTGCGCGAGGCGAACTGCGACGAACTGCAGGGCTACCTGTTCGGCAAGCCCATGTTGGCCGAAGCGCTGCCGCGCTGGATGGCCGATCAGCCGGCCGGTTCGCCTGCCTGAGGCGCGGCACCGCGCCGGTAAGTGACGAAGCTGAACGCGAAGCCGTTGGGGGGCGCGGCCTGGTGGCGCTCACGGGTCACTTCGGTGTAGCCCAGGCCTTCGAAGGCCGGGAAGTGCGCGTCGCCGGCGATGTCGGCCTCGATCTCGGTGAGCAGCAGCGTGTGCGCCAGCGGCAGCGCAGCGGCGTAGAGCTCGGCGCCGCCGATGACGAAGATGCGTGGCGTACCGGCCAGCTGCGCGAGCGCTTCGGCCAGGCCGTGCGCCACCTCGGCGCCCTCGGCCTGCCAGGCCGTGTTGCGCGTGATCACCACGTTGCGCCGCCCCGGCAGCGGGCGGAAGCGCGGCGGCAGCGAGTCCCAGGTCTTGCGCCCCATCACCACCGGGTGGCCGCGCGTGGCGTTGCGGAAGTGCGCCATGTCCTCCGGCAGGTGCCAGGGCAGGGTGTTGTTGGCGCCGATGACGCGGCCGCGCGCCATCGCGGCGATGAGCACGATCTCGCTCATGGCGCCTGCTGCCGCGTTCAAACCGCCACCGGCGCCTTGATGGCCGGGTGCGGGTCGTAGCCCTCGACGACGAAGTCTTCGAGCTGGTAAGCGAAGATGGAATCGGGCCGGCGCTGGATCTTCAGCGTGGGGTAGGGCCGCGGCTCGCGGCTCAGCTGCAGTGCCACCTGTTCGGCGTGGTTGCTGTAGAGGTGGCAATCGCCGCCGGTCCAGACGAAATCACCCACATCCAGGTCGCACTGCTGCGCCAGCATGTGCGTCAGCAGCGCGTAGCTGGCGATGTTGAAGGGCACGCCCAGGAAGATGTCGGCGCTGCGCTGGTAGAGCTGGCAGCTGAGCTGGCCGCGTTCACCGGGCGCCTGCGGTGGCGCCACGTAGAACTGGAAGAAGGCGTGGCAGGGCATCAGCGCCATCTTCGAGAGCTCGGCCACGTTCCAGGCGCTGACGATCATGCGGCGGCTGTCGGGGTTGCTCTTAAGCTGCTCCACCACCTGGCTGATCTGGTCGATGTGGCCACCGTCGGCCGTGGGCCAGCTGCGCCACTGCACGCCGTAAACGGGCCCCAGGTCGCCGTCGGGGCGGGCCCATTCGTCCCAGATGGTCACGCCGCGTTCCTGCAGCCACTTCGCATTGCTGTCGCCGCGCAAGAACCACAGCAGTTCCAGGATCACGGCCTTCAGGAACACCTTCTTGGTGGTGATCAGCGGAAAACCTTCGCTGAGCTTGAAGCGCATCTGGTGGCCGAACACGCTGGTGGTGCCGGTGCCGGTGCGGTCGCCCTTCGCCACGCCTTGCGTGGCCACCAGGCGCATGAAGTCTTCGTATTGGGTGCGAACGGGGCGGAGGGGGCGGTCTTGCATGGCGATGGATTATCCCGGCTGCAGAGTTTCCGGCTGCTGGCCGAACTGCATCGAGGCCAGGCGCGCATAGAGGCCACCACGCGCCACCAATTCGTCGTGCGTGCCGATGTCGACGATGCGGCCTTCGTCCATCACCACGATGCGGTCCGCGCGCAGCACCGTGGCCAGGCGGTGCGCGATGACGAGCGTGGTGCGGTCGGCCATGGCGGCTTCCAGCGCCTGCTGCACCACACGTTCACTCTCGGCGTCTAGCGCGCTGGTGGCTTCGTCCAGCAGCAGCAGCGGCGGGTTCTTGAGCATCGCGCGCGCGATGCTGATGCGCTGGCGCTGCCCGCCGCTCAGGCGCACGCCGCGTTCGCCGAGGTAGGTGTTGTAGCCCTCGGGCAGGGCGGTGATGAAGTCGTGCGCGTAGGCGGCCTTGGCGGCAGCAAACACCTCGTCGTCGCTGGCCTCGGGGCGGCCGTAGCGGATGTTCTCCAGCGCACTGGTGGAAAACACCGTGCTGTCCTGCGGCACGATGCCGATGCGCTGGCGCAGCGCGGCCAGCGGCAGCGCCGGCAGCGGCACGCCGTCCAGCCGCACCTGGCCGGCCTGCACGTCATAGAAGCGCAGCAGCAGCTGCAGCACCGTGCTCTTGCCGGCGCCGCTGGGGCCCACCAGCGCCACCGTCTCGCCGGCGGCGATGTGCAGGCTGAACTGCTGCAGCGCCGCCTGCTTGGGGCGCGAGGGGTAGTGGAAGACCACGTCGTCGAAGCTCACCGCGCTGCCGCCCTGCACCGCGGGCAGGGCCTGGGGCTGCGCCGGGTCTTGCACGGGCGATCTCGCGGACAGCAGTTCCATCAGCCGCTCGGTCGCGCCGGCGGCGCGCAGCAGGTCACCGTAGACCTCGCTGAGCACGGCCACCGCGCCCACGAAGATGATCACGAAGACCACCGTCTGCCCCAGGTGGCCGGCGCTGATGTTGCCGGCGATGACGGCCTGCGTGCCCTGGTACAGGCCCCAGAGCAGCGCGCCGAAGGTGGCGGTGATCATGAAAGCCACCAGCAGCGCGCGCACGCGGGTGCGCTTGCGCGCGGTGTCGAAAGCATCTTCGGTGCTGCGGTCGAAACGCGCGGCCTCGCGGCCTTCCTGCACGTAGCTCTGCACCACGGGGATCTCGCCCAGCACCTCGGCGGCGATGGCGCTGCTGTCGGCCACGCGGTCCTGGCTGGCGCGGCTGAGCTTGCGCACGCGGCGGCCGAAATAGATGCTGGGCAGCACCACCAACACCAGCACGCCCAGCACCTGCGACATCACCCAGGGGTTGGTGACGACCAGCGCGATCAGCGCGCCCGCGCCCATCACCACGTTGCGCAGGCCCATGCTCAGGCTGCTGCCCACCACGGTTTGCACCAGCGTGGTGTCGGTGGTCAGGCGCGAGAGCACCTCGCCGGTTTTGGTGCTTTCGAAAAACTCGGGGCTCTGGCGCAGCACGTGGGCGTAGACGGCGTTGCGCAGGTCGGCCGTGATGCGTTCACCCAGCCAGCTGACGACGTAAAAGCGCGCCGCCGAAAAGATGCCCAGCGCCGCGGCCACGCCGAAAAGCGCAAGGAAGTGCCCGCGCAGCTGCATCAGGCGCTCGCCGGGCTCGGCGGCCACCAGGCCCTGGTCGATCAGCACCTTCAGCGCGACGGGAAAGGCCAGCGTGCTGACGGCTGCCAGCACCAGAAAGACGAAGGCCAGGCCCACCTGCAGCCGGTAGGGGCGGATGAAGGGCAGCAGGCCCGAGAGGGATTTCGGGCTGGCGCCCGGCGGGCGCGTGGGGGTCTCGGACATGGCCAGAGTCTATGCGGCGGCCCCTCGCCACCCGGCTTGCGGGGGCCGTTGTCCCGGGCCTGCCACATCGGCCCTTCAGTTCTGGCCGCTTGTGGTCGAATAGCCGTTCTGACCTGCCCATGATGAGCGAACCCACCTCGCAACCAGCCGCCGGAGCCCCCGCGGCCCCCACCCAGCCCCCCCGTGCCGCCGTGCCCCTGGCCTGGCTGCTGGCCTTGCTGGGCGTGGGCGGCGTGCTGATGGCCGGGGCTGTGGCGCTGGCGCTGATGCCCTGGCTGGGCGGCTTGAGCTGGGCGGCGGCCGTGGCCGGCCCGGTGAGTGCCGTGCTCGGGGCCACCGCCGGCCTGGTGCTGGCGGGGGTGCCCATGGCCTTGCTGGTGTGGAAGCTGGCGCGTGAGCTCGAACCCGGCAGCGGCCGTGCCGATGCCGGCGCCGCGCCGCCGGCCGGCATGGCGCGCCCGCTGTTCATGACCCTGGCCGAACGTGAATTCGCCCGCGCCCGCCGCTATGGCACGGGCGCCGCGCTGGTGCTGGTGGACATCGACCGTTACGCCCGCCTTTGCGAAGCGCGCGGTCTGGCCGCCGGCGATGCCGTGCTGGCGCAACTGCTCTGCCTCACCGCCCCCACGCTGCGCACCGCCGACGTGCTGACGCAGTTCGGCCCGGCGCAGATGGCCATCTTCCTGGTGCACGCCGACGCCACTGGCGCGCTGGACGTGGCCGAACGCCTGCGCGAACGCAGCGAGCAGATGGAAGTGCCGCACCCCGACAACCCCGCCGGCCCGCCGTTGCGCGTGACGGTGAGCACGGGCGTGGCCCACCTGCGCCCGGCCCACTTGAACCTGCAGGCGCTGGTGGAAGACGCGCAAGACGCGCTGATCGCCGCACGCGCGGCCGGCGGCAACTGTGTGCGCGCCGCGCCGGTCGATCTGGCCAGCGCCAGCCGCACTGGCGCGCTGCCCGAGCGCCGCCGCACACAGCCGCGGCCGAACAAGGACGCCTGAACCCGCCCGGCGGCGGCTACAGCTTCAGCCGCTGCGCGTAACCCGTCATCTCCAGGTAGCCCAGGCCGACACGCCGGCCCTGGCTGTCGAGCAGCTCGCTCAAGCCCTCCCAGTAGACCGTGCCGCTGCTGTTGCGGCTGTCGAGCTCTTGCGCATCGACCAGCGCATTGACCGTATACACGCCTGCGGGGCTGCTGATCTGCCACTGCACCGGGTAGCTCGCGGCCGTGGCCGGGCTGCGCCAGCGGCGGCCGGCGCTGAAGCGCACCTCGGTGGGCCCGAAAGCCCGCACCGCGCCGCCAGCCGGGCGGTGGCTGCCGCCGGCCCACAGCGCGCTGCCGTCGGCGCGGCGCAGCACGAAGGCGGTGAGCGCGCTGCCGTCGAAAAGGTTGATGCCTATCCAATCCCAGCCCACGGCATCGGCGGCGAGGATCTCGTCGCTCCACTCGTGGTCCATCCACGCGCGGCCGCGGCCCGTGGCCGGGCGCTCGCCCAAGTGCACGGTGCCGCCGGCCTGCAGCTGCACCTCGCTGTAGTAGTGGCTGGCCTGTTGCGGCTCGGGGCCCTTGCGCGACCAGCCGGCTTCGCCCTGCAACAGCAGCGGCTGGGTGCGGGCGAGATAAAGATCCAGCGCCAGCGGGCTGCCGGGCAGGGGCACGCTGTCGGCGCGTGCGGGTGTCGGCCTCATGTGCGTGCGCACGCGCCAGCCGCGGCCGTCGTCGTCGATGGTCCAACCGCCCAGCTGCACCGCGCCCTGCGTGGTGCTGGCGTGGCCGGTGGCGGCGCCGGGCTGGCCGTTCCAGCGTTGCAGGCGCTGGTCGTGCGCGTGGCGGCCCGTGCCGATGTCGGTGACGGCGGCGTGCGCGAAGAGCAACTGCCGCGCGGCGAAGCGGCTCGGGTTGTCGTCGGCCAGGAAGGTGCGGCTGCGGAAGAAGGTGATCTGGAATCCGTGCGTGGGCGCCGCCTCGCTGCCCAGCCAGCCGGTGGCGTACCACCACTCGGTGCGCGCGGCGAGGTGGGCGCCGTGGTCGGCGGGGAAGTTCAGCACGCGGCCGCGCTGCACGCTGGCGGCGGCTGCGCCGGCCGCAGGCCAGGGTGTGGCAGCCAGCGCGGCCAGGGCCTGCAGCCAACGGCGGCGGCTGGGGGGCGTGAGAGCGTTCACCAGTCTTCCTTCACGCTGAGCACGGCCGCACGGCCGGCGGCGCGGCGCGCGCTGAAAGCCGCGGTGGCGGTGCCCGCGGCCAGCACCGCCAGCGCCAGCAGCGCCAGGCGGCTCCAGGGCAGCGCGAGGTCCATGGTCCAGTGGAAGCTCTGCGGGTTCACCACGAACACCAGCACCATGCTCACCGCCACGCCCAGCACCAGGCCCACCAGCGTGCCGGCGGCCACCCAGGCACCCGCCTCGCCGGCCACCACGCCCACCACCTGCCGGCGTGTGAGGCCCAGGTGCGCGAGCAGCCCGAACTCCTTGCGCCGAGCCAGCACCTGCGCCGAGAGGCTGGCCGCGATGCCGATCAGCCCGATGGCGATGGCCACGGCCTGCAGGTAGTAGGTGACGGCGAAGCTGCGGTCGAAGATGCGCAGCGAGAGCTGGCGCAGCTCGCTCGCGCTGGCGAACTCGAGCATGGCGGGGTCGGGCAGCAGGGCGCGCAAGGCGTCCTGCACGGCGGCGGCGCTCGTGCCCGGCGCCAGCCACAGTGCGAGGTCGTTCAGGCGTTCGTCTTTCGTCAGGCGGCGGTAGTCGCCTTCGGCCATCACCACGGCGCCGAACTGGCGCGCGTAATCACGCCAGACACCGCGCACGCGCACCGGCACTTGCTGGCCCGCGAGCGGCAGCGTGAGGCGGCTGCCGGCCTGCGCGCCGTAGAGCGCCACCATCGCCTCGCTGACGAAAACACCCACCTCGCCCGGCTGCACCACGGCGGGCGGCAGCGGCGCCTCCAGCAGCGGCAGCGTGTCTTGCGGAGAGGCCAGTTCGCGGGAGATCAGGCTCACGGCGGGGCGGTCGGGCGCCATCTGCAGCGCCCGGGTGCGCGAGGCCAGCACGCGCTCCACGCCCGGCACCGCGGCGGCGCGTTGTGCGAAGTCGGGCGGCAGCCAGGCCTGCTCGGCGCTGGCGCCGCTGCCGGCGCTGCGTGCGTACAGGTCGGCCGGCAGCACGCTGGCCAGCCACTGCGTGACGCCGTCGCGGAAGCTGGCCACCATCACCGTGAGCGCCACGCTCAGCGCCAGGCTGGCCACCACGCCGGCCACCGCGGCGGTGGCGGTGCGGCGCTGGAAACGCGCGCGCTGCAGCGCCAGCAGCGGCAGCGCGCCCAGCGTGGCCCGCCGCGCCGGGCCCACGCCGGCCAGCAGCGCATGCACCACGGCCGGCACCAGCGCCACGCCGCCCAGCAGCAGCGCCGCCACGCCCACGTAAGCCGCAAGCGGCAGGCCGAAGAGCGGCGGCAGGAAAGCCGCGCCCGTGCCCAGTGCCAGCAGCGCCAGGCCCGGCCATGCGGGCGGCGCGCTGCCGCCGGGTGTGCCCAGGCCCTTCAAGGCTTGCGCGGGCGACAAGGCTTCGGCCTGTCGCGCCGGCCACCAGCCGCCCAGCACCGCCGACACCGTGCCCAAGGCCCCGAAGACCAGCGTGCCGACCACGCCCACCTGCAGCGGCGGCACGATGCCGGGGAAGTAGCCGCCGCCGAGATCCCCCGCCAGGAAACGCAGCGCCGCCGCGGCCAGCCCCGCGCCGGCCAGCAGGCCCAGCACGCTGCCCGCGGCGCCCAGCAGCGCACACTCGGCCAGCACCCAGCGGCGGCGTTCGGCCGCGGTGAGCCCCAGCACGCCCAGCAGCGCGAAGGCCGGGGTGCGCTGCGCCACGCTGAGAGAAACGACGCTGAAGACGAGGAAGGCGCCGACGAAGAGCGCCACCAGCGCCAGCACCGTGAGGTTCACGCGGTAGGCGCGGCTGAGGTTGCTGACACGCTGCTCGGTGTCGTCGGCGGCGCGTGCCTGCACGCCTGTGGGCAGCTCGATGCGCTGCAGCCAATCGGCGCGCTCGACACCGGGCTGCAAGCGCACGTCGATGCGCGACAGCCGCCCCAGCTGGCCGAAGGCCTGCTGCGCGCCGGCCAGGTCCATCACCACCAGCGCTGTGCCACCCGCACCGGTGGTGCCGGCCACGCGCAGCGGCACCCAGCGCGTGCCGGCCTGCAGCTTCAGCGTGCCGCCTTCGGGCACCGCGGTGGCGCTGCGCACGCTGGGGTTGGGGAAAGCGGCGCCGGGGTCGAGGAAAACGAGGCGGTCTTCGCCCTCGGCCGGCTTGGGCATCAGTGCCGGGGCCAGGGGCGCGGCGCGCAGCAGGTCCAGGCCCAGCACGCGCACGGGCACACGGCCGCTGGCGCGCAGGCCTTCCAGGGCGGGCGAACTGGCCGCCGAGGCTGAAGCTGCCGGGCCCTGCGCATAGGTGTCCACCTCCAGCACCGGGCTGGCCAGCGCCACGTCGGGGTCGGTGGCGATGCGGTCGAAGAGCGCGTCGTCGAAACCCTCGCGCGCGCCGCGCAGGGTGAGGTCGGGCTCGCCGTTGGCCGTGCGCACCGCGGCGCTGAACTCGGCCAGCGCGCTCTGGTTGATGAGGTGCACCGAGTAGGCCAGCGCCACCCCCAGGGCCACCGCGAGCAGTGCCACGCCGTGCCGCCAGGGGTGGTGGCGCCACTCGCGCAGCGCCAGCAGCCAGAAGAGACTCTTCACGCGCGCAGGCTCATGCGGGCTGCACGCCCGTGGGTGTGAGCCGCAGCACGCGGTCGGCCCGCGCGGCTGCAGCTTGGCTGTGCGTCACCAGCAGGCAGGCGGCGCCGGTGGCACGCACCTCGTCACGCAGCAGGTCGAGCACGCGCGAGGCGGTGTCGGGGTCGAGGTTGCCCGTGGGCTCGTCGGCCAGGATCAGCCCGGGCGCGTGCACCACGGCGCGAGCGATGGCCACACGCTGCAGCTGCCCACCCGAGAGCTGCGCCGGCAGCCTCTCACCCAGCCCTTGCAGGCCCACGGCGGCCAGCAGCGTTTCCACCCGCGCTGCATCGCTGCGGCCCAGCAGGCGCAGCGGCAGGCTCACGTTCTCGGCCACCGTCAGGTGCGGCAGCACGTGGAAGGCCTGGAAGACAAAACCCAGCTGCTCGCGGCGCAGGCGCGCACAGCCGTCGTCGCCCAAGGTGGCCAGGTCGGTGCCGGCGATGCGCACCTGGCCGGTGTCGGCGCGGTCCAGGCCCGCGATGCAGTTCAGCAGCGTGCTCTTGCCTACGCCCGATTCGCCGAGCAAAGCGACAAATTCACCCCGCGGCAGGTGCAGGTTCACGTCATGGAAAACGGGAGTGTCGCCGTAGCGTTTGCCCAGGGAGTGGAGTTGCAGCATGAGCCTTGCATGATGCCGCACCGGGCCTGCCCTTCGTGGGCTGCGTGCTATCGTGACCGAGGCCCTCGGATAGGGGCATCAAGCAAGGTCAACCAAGGTTTCTGAGCATGGCTTACCAGATCGATTTGTCGGGCCGCGTGGCCTTTGTCACCGGTGCATCCAGCGGCCTGGGTGCGCAGTTCGCCAAGACCCTGGCCGCCGCCGGCGCGGGCGTGGTGCTGGCCGCGCGCCGCGTGGAGCGCCTGAAGACCCTGCGCGCCGAGATCGAGGCCGCCGGCGGTGATGCCCACGTGGTGGGCCTCGACGTCACCGACCCCACGAGCATCGCCGCCGCCGTGGCGCATGCCGAGACCGAGATGGGCGCCATCGACATCCTCGTCAACAACTCGGGCGTGGGCAGCACACAGAAGCTCACCGATGTGTCGCCCGAGAGTTACGACGAGGTGATGTCGGTGAACACACGCGGCGCGTTTTTCGTGGCGCAGGCCGTGGCCAAACGCATGATCGCGCGCGCCAAGGGCGAGGCGCCGGGCGTGTTCACCGGCGGGCGCATCGTCAACGTGGCGTCGATGGCCGCGCTGCAGGTGATGCCGCAGCTGGGCGTGTACTGCATGAGCAAGGCCGCCGTGGTGCACATGACCCGTGCGATGGCGCTGGAGTGGGGCCGCTACGGCATCAACGTGAACGCGCTTTGCCCCGGCTACATCGACACCGAGATCAACCACCACGTCTGGCAGACCGAGGCCGGGCAGAAGATGGTGAAGAGCTTCCCGCGCCAGCGTGTGGGCCAGCCGCGCGACCTTGACGCGCTGCTGATGATGCTCTGCGCCAACGAGAGCCACTTCATCAACGGCGCCGTCATCAGCGCCGACGACGGCCAGGGCCTCTGAACACATGCGGACCCTGTCCCCGCTCGAAGCCCGCGTGCTGGGCGTGCTGGTGGAGAAGCAGGCCACCGTGCCCGACACCTACCCGCTGAGCCTGAACGCGCTGGTGGCGGGCTGCAACCAGAAGACGGCGCGCAGCCCCGTCATCGAAGCGACCGAGGCCGATGTGCTGGTGGCCCTCGAAGGCCTGAAGAGCCTGAGCCTGGTGTTCGAAGGCAGCGGCAGCCGCGTCGTGAAGTTCGAGCACAACACGGCGCGGGCGCTGCAGGTGCCGGGCGCGGCCGTGGCGCTGCTGGCGGTGCTGATGCTGCGCGGCCCGCAGACCGCGGCCGAGCTGCGTTTGAACACCGAGCGCCTGCACCGCTTTGCCGACATCTCTTCGGTGGAAGGTTTTCTCGAAGAGCTGGCGGCCAAGGCCGAGCCCATGGCCATCAAGCTCAACCGCGCGCCGGGCGAGCGTGAAGCGCGCTGGGCCCAGCTGCTGTGTGGCGAGGTGGCCCAGCCCGCCGGCAGCGTGGCGCGTTCGGCGGCCGACGAGATGGCTGTGGCCGGCGTCGGTGCGGGCGAGCTCTCGGCGCTGCGCGCCGAACAGACGCGCCTGGCCGCCGAGGTGGCCGAGCTCAAGGCCCTGGTGCAGCGCCTGGCGCGCGAGCTGGGCGTGGAGTGAGCCCGCATGCGGTTTGAACTCCCCGCCGAGAAGAAGCTCGTGCATGAGATGCGGATGCCGCTGCGCTGGGGCGACATGGACGCCATGGGCCACATCAACAACACGCTCTACTTCCGCTACATGGAGGTCTGCCGGCTCGACTGGATCTTCGCCCAGGGCGGCAGCACCGACCTCAGCGGCCAGGGCCCGATCATCATCAACGCCTTCTGCAACTTCCTGCGCCAGCTCGAATTTCCGGGCGATATCCGCGTGACGATGTTCGTGGCGAACCCGGGCCGCAGCAGCTTCGAGACCTACCACACCATCGAGCGGACGGACGAGCCCGGCGTGGTCTACGCCGAAGGCGGTGCGCGCACGGTGTGGACCGATTACGCGGCCAAGAAGTCGGCGCCCATGCCCGACTGGTTCCGCGCCAAGTTCGACTGAACCCGCCCCCGCTGCCATGCCCTTGCCCGCCCGCCGTGCCTGGGTGCACGAGGCCATCCGCCGCATCGAGGCCGACTACCAGCGCTCGGCCGACACCCACCTGATCCCCGTGGCGCTGCCCGGCTTCGCCGGCATCACGCTGTACCTGAAGGACGAGAGCAGCCACCCGACCGGCAGCCTGAAGCACCGGCTGGCGCGCAGCCTTTTCCTCTTCGCGCTGTGCAACGGCTGGCTGCACGCAGGCAGCACGGTGGTGGAAGCCAGCAGCGGCAGCACGGCCGTGAGCGAGGCCTATTTCGCGCGGCTGCTGGGCCTGCCCTTCATCGCCGTGATGCCGCGGCACACCAGCCCGCAGAAGATCGCGGCCATCCAGTTCCACGGCGGCCAGTGCCACTTGGTGGACGACCCCCGCGCCATCTACAGCGAAAGCGCGCGGCTGGCCTCAGAGCGCGGCGGCCACTTCATGGACCAGTTCACCTACGCCGAACGGGCCACCGACTGGCGCGCCAACAACAACATCGCCGAGAGCATCTACACGCAGATGCGGCGCGAGCCGCACCCTTGCCCGGCGTGGATCGTGGCCAGTGCCGGCACCGGCGGCACGCTGGCCACCATCGGCCGCTATGTGCAGCACTGCCGCCATGCCACGCGCGTGTGCGGCGCCGATACCGAACGCAGCGTCTTCTTTGACCACTACCTCAGTGGCGACGCCACGCTCACGCGCGCCGAGGGCTCGCGCATCGAAGGCATCGGCCGCCCGCGCGTGGAGGCTTCTTTCGTGCCCGGCGTGCTGGATGCGATGGTGCAGGTGCCCGACCTCTGGAGCCTGGCCGCCATGCACGCGCTCAGCGCGCGCCTGGGCCGGCGCGTGGGCGGCAGCACAGGCACGAACCTGGTGGCCTCGCTGGCCTGCGCGCAGGCCATGCAGGCTGCTGGCGAAGAGGGCGCCATCGTCACGCTGCTCTGCGACCGCGGCGAGCTTTACGCCCACAGCTACCACGACGAAGCCTGGCTCTCTGCCAACGGCCTGGCTTGTGGTGACGAGGCGCGTGCCGTCGATGAACTCATCGAACACGGCCGCTGGCCGCAGGCGCTGCAGAGCACCTGGCGCCTGGGCGGCGAACTCGCGCCGGCGGGCTGAACCCGCGCCGGCTCAGCCCGGCTCAGCCCGGCACGGCGCTGTAAGGCCCGCCTTGCACCAGCGCGCGCTGGTAGGCCGGCCGCGCGTGGATGCGCTCCAGCCAGGCTGCAATGTGCGGGTGGCTGCTGCCGCAGCCCACGCGCTCGGCCGCGGCTTCCAGCGGGTAACTCATTTGCACGTCGGCGGCGCTGAACTCGGCGCCGGCGAACCAGGGCCGCGCGGCCAGGGTGCTTTCGATGAAGGCCAGCTGCCCCGTGATGTTGGGCATCAGGAAGCTCTTGCCCACCTGGTCGGCCACGCCCTTCATGATGGGCTTGATGAAAAACGGCACCGGCGCGCTGCGCACCTTGTCGAAGACCAGCTTCATCAGCAGGAAGGGCATGGCGCTGCCTTCCGCGAAGTGCAGCCAGTAGGTGAACTGCCGGCGCTCGGCCGTGCCGGCGGCGGGGCGCAGGCGGCCGGCGCCGTGCGCATCGAGCAGGTATTCGATGATGGCGCCCGATTCGGCCACCGTGATGTCGCCGTCGGTGATGACGGGGCTCTTGCCCAGCGGGTGAACCTGCTTCAGTTCGGGCGGCGCCAGCAGCGTCTTGCGGTCGCGCGCGTAGCGCTTCACGGTGTAGGGCAGGCCCAGTTCTTCCAGCAGCCACAGCAGGCGCTGCGAGCGCGAGTTTTCGAGATGGTGAACGGTGATCATGGCCGCGATGATGCCTCGGAGGCCTTCAGGGCGTTCGCCGCTTCGGCTTGCATTTCTTGCAGGCTGGCCGGCCGCTCGGGCGTGGCGAGAAAGCTGTTCTCTGCCAGCGCGAAATCGGGGTCCAGGCGCAGCGCGGCCAGGAAGGCCTCGCGTGCATCGGCAAAACGGTTCTCGGCCAGCGCCTGAAGCCCGCGTGCGAAGCGGGCGTAGGCCTCCCAGTTGCGCGTGTGCACGGTGTCCACCGCGGCGGGGCGGTCGCGGATGTCGAGCAGGTCGAGGATGCCGTGCACGATGCGCTTCTGCAGCACGAAAAACTCGGCCTGCAGGCCTTCGGCCTCGGTCTGGCCAATCAGGCGGCCGCGCGGCACGTCGGTGGTGGCGCTGTTGATGCGGTAGCGGCCCGAGCCCGGGCCTGCCGGCCCTGGCGCGTTGTAGACCGCGCCGGCCACCAGCGTGCCCGCCCCCAACAACCGGCCCGGGCGCACGGCGGTGGCGGGGTTCACCAGCTCGCTGGCCGACAGGCGCAGCTCTTGCGCCAGCAGTTCGATCTTGTCGCGTTCCAGCACCGTGAGGGCGGGCACGCGCGCCAGGTCGACGGCGATCATCGAGACCACCGCGCGGTTGAAGCTGGCGGCCGGTGCTGGCGCAGCTGCAGGCGACGGCGCAGCGCCCGGCGCCGGGGCCGGGCCGCGGATGTCGAAGGGCAGCACGGCCACGTGCAGGCGGTCGGTGCGCAGGGCGCCCAGCTGCGCCTCCGAGGCGGCTGCACGCTGCACGAAGCGGCGTGCGGCCTCGCGGTCGAGCAGCGTCAGGTGCCCGCGCACCTGGCGCGCGCGCGCCAGCGTGCTGGGCGCCAGCGCGGCGTAACGCCGCCAGGCGGCGATGGCGCCTTCCACGTCGTTGGCCAGCAGCGCGCGTGCGCCTTGCAGGTAGTGCGTTTGCAAGGCCTGGGCTTGCGCCGGGCTCATCGGTGGGGCGGGCGCGTCCATCAGGCCCAGGCGCTGCAGCAGCGGGGCCAGGCCCAGCTGCGTGGCCACGCTGGCGCAGCCCAGCAGCCCGGTGCTGCCGGCGGCCAGTGCGGTGCTGGCCAGTAGCAGGCTGCTGCTGCGGCGGCCCGGGTTGATCGGGGGTGTGGTGTCGGTGCTCATTTGCGGTGTCAAGCCTGCCCCGAGAGCAGCCGGTGCACGAGGTCGGGCGTGGTGGCAGCCCCCGTCTTGCGCATCAGCCGCGCGCGGTACACGTCCACCGTGCGCGGGCTGATGCCCAGGCGCTTGCCGATTTGCTTGCTGGTCAGCCCGTCGATCAGCAGCGCCGCGATCTCGCGTTCGCGCGCGGTGAGGTCCAGCGTCAGCACGCGGCGGGCGGACAGGTCTTCGAAGGCCCAGATGCCGGCGGCGTGCGGGTCGCCGGGCTGCAGCGCGCGGCCGCTGACGTGGCACCAGAACAGCTCGCCGCCGCCTTCGGCCGTGCCCAGGCGTTTCATCACACGTTCGTCGGCATAGCGGCCCTGGGCATCGAGCTGCGCACTGATGCGCTGGCCGGTGCGGTGGAACTCGTCGGGCGTGGGGTACAGCATCTCGAAGCTCTGGCCGATGAGCTGCTCGCGCGTGGCGCGGAACATCGACAGCAGCTCGGCATTGCAGTCGATCATCAACCGCTGGCGCGAGAGCACCAGGCCGATGGGGGCGAGCTCGAAGGCGGCGCGGTAGTCCAGCGCGGCAGGGGCAGAGGCCAGGGCCGGCACCGGCTTCAGAGCAGCGCGTAGGTGGTGGTGGCGTGCGCGGCCAGTTCATCGGCCGCGCTGATGACCTGCATCTCGCCGAAGACCAGGCTGCGGCCCATGCGCAGCACCCGCGCCACCACACGCACCGCGCCGCCGCCGCCCGAGACAGGGCGCAGGAAGCTCGTCTGCAGCTGCACCGTGGTCATGGGCTTGAAGCCGCCGAGCTTGGTCATCACGGCCAGCACCATGGCGGTGTCGCAGGCGGCCATCATGGTCTGGCCGCAGAGCACGCCGCCTTCGTGCACGTGCTTGGGTGTGACGGGCAGGGCCAGCGTCACCTCGCCGGCGCGGGCTTCGATGACGCGCAAGTCCAGTTCACGCACCCAGGGGGCGAACACGTGGCCCAGGGCGCTGGTGAGCATGTCCACGTCGGCAAAAGACGCGTGCGGGTCGTGCGGTGCTGGGCTGGCCATGGTGCGCTGAACTCCTTGCTGCTCCTTGCAGACCGGGGCCCCGCCGTGGTGGGAAGGCCTTAGGCGATTGTACGTAGCGGCCCCTGTCGCGCCCCCGGTGTACGCTCGCTGGCGGTGCCCCGTGAGGCCCCCTGCAACCAAGGAAACGAGCGCATGAACAAGATCTACCCCAGCGCCGCCGCGGCCCTGGACGGCATCGTGCACGACGGCATGCTGATCGCCGTGGGCGGCTTCGGCCTGTGCGGCATCCCCGAGACGCTGACCGACGCGCTCTGCGCCACGGGCGTCAAGGACATCACCGCCATCAGCAACAACGCCGGCACCGACGGCCACGGCCTGGGCAAGCTTCTCACCACGCGCCAGATCAAGAAGATGATCAGCAGCTACGTCGGCGAGAACAAGGAGTTCGAGCGCCAGTACCTGGCCGGCGAACTGGAGCTGGAGTTCACGCCCCAGGGCACGCTGGCCGAGAAGCTGCGCGCCGGTGGTGCCGGCATCCCGGCCTTCTACACGCGCACTGGCGTCGGCACGCTGGTGGCCGAGGGCAAGGAGGCGCGCGAGTTCGACGGCCAGACCTACATCCTGGAGCGTTCGCTGGTGCCCGACGTGAGCTTCGTGCACGCCTGGAAAGCCGACCACGCCGGCAACCTCGTCTTTCGCCTGACCGCGCGCAACTTCAACCCCGCGGCGGCCATGGCCGGCAAGATCACCGTGGTGGAAGTGGAAGAGCTCGTGCCCACCGGCACGCTCAAGCCCGACGAGATCCACCTCCCGGGCATCTACGTGCACCGCATCGTGCATGTGCCCGACGGCCCGAAGTACATCGAGAAGCGCACCATCACCGAGAAGGCAGGAGTCTGACCATGCCCTGGACCCACGACCAAATGGCCGCCCGCGCGGCGCATGAGCTGGAAGACGGCTTCTACGTCAACCTCGGCATCGGCCTGCCCACGCTGGTGGCCAACTTCGTGAACCCGGCCATCGAGGTGTGGCTGCAGAGCGAAAACGGCATGCTCGGCATCGGCCCCTTCCCGAACGAAGACGAGGTCGACCCCGACCTCATCAACGCCGGCAAGCAGACCGTCACCACCATCCCCGGCAGCAGCATCTTCGGCAGCCACGACAGCTTCGCGATGATCCGCGGCGGCAAGATCAACCTCAGCATCCTGGGCGCCATGCAGGTCAGCGAGAAGGGCGACCTGGCCAACTGGATGATCCCCGGCAAGATGGTCAAGGGCATGGGCGGCGCCATGGACCTGGTGGCCGGCGTGAAGCGCGTGATCGTGCTGATGGAGCATGTGGCGCGCAAGAAGGACGGCTCGGGTTTCGAGCTGAAGATCCTGCCGCAGTGCACGCTGCCGCTGACGGGTGTGGGCGTGGTCAACCGCATCATCACCGACCTGGCGGTGATGGACGTGACGCCGCAAGGCCTGAAGCTCGTGGAGTTGGCCCCGGGCGTGACGCGCGAAGAGCTGCAGGCCAAGACCGGCGTGCCGCTGCAGTGAGGCAGCGCGCGGCGCGGGCAGCGCTGGCGGCGCTGCTGCTGGCGCTGGCGGGCTGTGCGCAGCCGCCGGCGGCACCTGGGGTGTTAGCTTCGCAGGCGCCTGCCGTGGTGGCGGCCGCGCCGGCTGCAGCCGCGTCAGAAGCCTTGCCCGCCGCCCAGCCCGAGCGCCCCTCGGGCTGGGTCGACAAACCCGGCTGGACCGCGCAGCGCCAGATGGTGGCCGCGGCCAACCCGCTGGCCACCGAGGCGGGCCATCAGATCTTGCGCGCCGGCGGCTCGGCGCTGGATGCCGCCGTGGCCGTGCAGATGGTGCTGACGCTGGTGGAGCCGCAGAGCAGCGGCATCGGCGGTGGCGCCTTGTTGATGCACTTCGACGGCCGCCGCACCGAGGCCTGGGACGGCCGCGAAACCGCGCCGGCCGGCGCCACCGAGCGGATGTTCCTTGGCACCGACGGCCAGCCCTTGCCCTATGCCAGTGCCGTGTTCGGCGGCCGCGCCGTGGCCGTGCCCGGCGTGGTGAAGATGCTGGAAGCCGCGCACCGCCAGCACGGCCAGCTGCCCTGGGCGCGGCTGCTGGAGCCGGCCATCCGCCTGGCCGAAGGTGGCTTCGCCATCAGCCCGCGCCTGCACACGCTGCTGCAGGCCGACCGCCTGCTGCGCCGCGACCCGCTGGCCCGCGCCCATTACTACGCCGCTGACGGCAACGCGCTGCCCGTGGGCCATGTGCTGCGCAACCCGGCCCTGGGCCGCGTGCTGCGCGCCATCGCCGTGCAGGGCAGCGCCGGCCTGCACACCGGGCAGGTGGCGGCCGATGTGCTGGCACGCATCAAGGGCCACAGCGTGCCCGGCACGCTGAGTGCTCCTGACCTGGCCGGCTACACGCCGCTGCAGCGCGAGCCGCTGTGCACGCTGTGGCGCGAGGTCTACCGCGTTTGCGGCTTCCCGCCGCCTTCTTCGGGCCACCTGGCCATGCTGCAGGTGCTGGGCATGATGGAAGCCGGCCCGCCCGCGCGCCTGCAAGGCCCGCCGGGCCAGGCCGTGCCCGATGTGGACTGGCTGCATCGCTACATCGAGGCCACGCGCTTGGCCTATGCCGACCGCGCGCTGTATGTGGCCGACCCCGCCTTCACGCCCGCACCTGGCGGCGACTGGGCCGCGCTGCTGAGCCCGGCCTACATCGCGCAGCGCGCGGCGCTCATTGGCCCGAAGCGCGCGCCGCAAGTGGCGGCGGGGCGGCCAGCAGGCACCGCGCCGTTGGCGCAGGGGCCCATGGCCGAGCAGCCCTCGCACGGCACCAGCCACGTCAGCGTGGTCGACGCGCAGGGCCGCGCGGTGGCGCTGACCGGCAGCATCGAATCGGCCTTCGGCGCGCGCGTGATGAGCGATGGTGGCAGCGGCTTGGCCGGCGGCTTTCTGCTCAACAACCACATGACCGATTTCGCGCTGAACCCCGTCGACGTCCAGGGCCGGCCGGTGGCCAACCGCATCCAGCCCGGCAAGCGCCCGCGTTCGAGCATGAGCCCGACGCTGGTGTTCGATGCGAAGAGCGGCCAACTCTTGATGACCGTCGGCTCGCCCGGCGGCAGTTTCATCATCCACTTCACCGGCCGCACGCTGCTGGGCACGCTGGCCTGGGGCCTGGACGCGCAACGCGCCATCGACCTGCCGCACTTCGGCAGCACCGGCGGGCCGGTGTGGCTGGAGAAGGGGCGCTTTCCCGCGGCCACCGTGCAGGCGCTGCGCGAACGCGGCCACACGGTGCAGGAGACCGATCTCACCAGCGGCCTGCAGGCCGTGCAGCGCCGCCCGGGCGGCGGCTGGTTCGGCGCCGCGGATCCGCGGCGCGAAGGCATCGTGCTGGGGGATTGAGCGCGCTCAGCGCTGCTTCAGCGCCAGCGCGGCTTCCCGCACGAGTTCCGGCCCGCGGTAGATCAGCCCGGTGTAGATCTGCACGAGGTCGGCCCCCGCCTGCAGCTTGCTGCGCGCATCGGCCCCGCTCATCACACCGCCCACGCCGATGATGGGGTAGCCCGCGCCCAGCGCCGCGCGCAGCTGCGCGATGACGCGGTTGCTCGCGGCGAGCACCGGCGCGCCGCTCAGGCCGCCGGCCTCTTCGGCATGCGGCAGGCCTTGCACGGCCTCGCGCGAGAGCGTGGTGTTGGTGGCGATCACGCCGTCGATGCCGTTCTTCTGCAGCGTGGCGGCGATGACGCCGACCTGCGCTTCATCGAGATCGGGCGCGATCTTCACGAACATCGGCACGCGTCGGCCGTGCTGCTGCGCGAGCTGCACGCGCCGCGCCTGCAGCGCCGAGAGCAGCGCGTCCAGGGCCTCGTCGCTCTGCAGCGCGCGCAGGTTCTTGGTGTTGGGGCTGCTGATGTTGACCGTCACGTAGTCGGCATGGGCGTAGACGCCGTCCAGGCCGAGCAGGTAGTCGTCCACCGCGCGCTCGATGGGCGTGGCCGCGTTTTTGCCGATGTTCAGGCCCAGCAAGCCACCGGCAGCGCGGAAGCTGCGCGCGCGCTGCACGTTGGCGATGAAGCTCTGCAGCCCTTCGTTGTTGAACCCCAGGCGGTTGATGAGTGCGTCACGCGCCGGCAGGCGGAACATGCGCGGCTTGGGGTTGCCCGGCTGGCCCAGCGGCGTGACCGTGCCCACCTCGATGAAGCCGAAGCCCATCGCACCCAGGCCGTCGATGCAGCGGCCGTTCTTGTCCAGCCCGGCCGCCAGGCCCACGCGGTTGGGGAAACGCAGGCCGGCCACAGTGACGGGGTCGTCCACACGCGCCTGCTGCCACAGGCACATCGCCGGGGTGTTCTGCAGCTTGGCGATGCTGCCCAGCGTGAGATCGTGGGCGGCTTCCGGGTCCAGGCCGAAAAGGAAGGGGCGGGTGAGGGCGTAGGGCAGCAGCGACATGGGGGCGGATTGTCTCAGGCCCCCGCAGATAATCCGCTGTTATGACACAAGACGAACTCAAGGCCCTGGTCGGGCAGGCGGCGCTGGCGCACGTGGTGCCCGGCGAACTGGTGGGCGTGGGCACGGGCAGCACCGTCAACCACTTCATCGATGCGCTGGCCGGCATGAAGGACCGCTTCGCCGGCGCCGTGAGCAGCAGCGATGCCAGCACCGCGCGCCTGCTGGCCCACGGCATCCGCGTGCTGGCGGCCACCGAGGTGCAGCAGCTGCCCGTCTACATCGACGGCGCTGACGAAATCGACGGCCGTGGCCACATGGTCAAGGGCGGCGGTGCCGCCCTCACGCGCGAGAAGATCGTGGCCGACCTGGCCGAGCGTTTCGTCTGCATCGCCGACGCCAGCAAGCAGGTGGCGGTGCTGGGCGCCTTCCCGCTGCCGGTGGAAGTGATCGAGATGGCCGCCCCGCGCCTGGTGCGGCGTTTTGCGGCCATCGGCGGCACGGCCACGTTGCGGCTCAAGGCCGACGGCCAGCCGCTGCTCACCGACAACGGCCACCCGCTGCTGGACGTGCGCGGCCTGCAGATCACCGACCCGCTGGCCATGGAGGCCGAGATCAGCCAGTGGCCCGGTGTCGTGACTTGCGGCATCTTTGCCCGCCACCGCGCCAGCCTGTGCCTGCTGGGCACCCCGACCGGCGTGCAGACGCTGGTGTTCTAATCGGGGCTCTTTTCGCCCCCATCCAAGGACCCGCTTTGGCCAAACCCAACTATTCCTTCGAGAAGCGCCAGCGTGAGCTGGCCAAGAAGAAAAAGAAAGAAGAGAAGGAGAAGGAAAAGGCCGCCCGCAAGGCTGCGGGTCTGCCGCCGATCGCCGACGAGCCTGACGCGGACGACGACGGTGTCGACAGCGGCGAAGCCGCTGGCCCTGCCAACCCGGCCTGACGCAGCCGAGCGCCCCCTCACGCCGTCCGACACGGCTTCTGCGGGGCTCAGCCGGCCTTGCCGGTGGCCCCGGTGGCCTGCCGCGCTGCGCGCACGCGCCAGCGGCCGGGGTCGATGGCGTCCACCAGATCCTGTTCCAGCGGCCATGGCGTGCCGCTGGCTTGTGCCGCCACCAGTTGCGCCAGCAGCGGCGCCAGTGTGAGCCCGCGCGCGCCCAGCGCCGTCAGCACAAAGAGCCCGGGTTCACGCGGCAGCAACCGCGCTTGATCTGCACGTTGGCCTGGCGGCATCTGCAAGGCCTGCAGCGCGCCACAGATGGGCAGGCGGTCGTCGGTGTGCAGGCGCCAGCCGGTGCGGCCTGACAGCGAGGCTTCGGGCGCGGGCTGCAGGCCCGTCAGGCGCTGCAGACGTTCGAGGTTGTGGTGGTGGTCTTCGTCGCGCAAGCTGGGCGGGCCGGGCTCACCCGCCTCGCGCGTGGCACCGCAGAGCATCGCCCCAGGCAGCGGGATGGCGTAGCCGTCACCAGCCACGGGCAGGCGCAGCGTGTGCGCGGCGCTGAACTGCGTGACCTGCCCACGGGTGTGGCGCAACGGCCAGGGCAGGGTGCCGGGCCCGGCCAGGGGCGCCAGCAGTGCCTGCGCCTGGGCGGCGTTGCACAGCACCACGGCGTCGGCCTCGGCCAGCAACTGGTCTTCGGCATCCAGCACCTGCCATGCTGCGGGCGCACCGGGCGCACCGGTCGCACGCTGCAGGCGCTGCACCGCCGCGCCGGTGCGCAGCGCCACCCCGGGGGTGGCCAGCGCCCAGCGCACCCAGGCCAGGGGCTCGATCCAGCCGCCCGCCGGGTAGTGCCAGGCCGGTGCCGGCAGCGGCAGGCCGGCCAGCGCGCTGGCGGCGTCGGCCGAGAGCACCTCCACATAGCTGGGCGGCAGGCCGGTGCGCTGCAGCATTGCCTGCAGTGCCGGCAGGCCGCCTGAGCGCGCATCGAGCCGCAGCAGGCCTTGGGCCGCGCCAGGCACGCCTTGCGCCACGGCGGCGGCGTGCGTGGTGTGGGCGCGCAGCGCAGCGGCGCGGAAGAGGCGCGCGTAGGGCCCGTCGTCGGCATTCACCGTGCCGTGGAAGAGGCCGCCCGGGTTGCCCGAGGTTTCCTGCGCTGGGGCTTGGTGGCGCTCCAGCACCGTCACCTGCCAGCCGGCCTGCGCGAGGGCCTGCGCCGCGGCCGCACCGGCCAGGCCCGCGCCCACCACCACGGCGCGGCGGCCCCTCACTTCGGCGCTGGGCGCCCGGTGCAGCCGGTGCCGCGGGGCAAAATCGGCTGCGGTCAGGGCTGCGCTCAAGGCTGCAGACTGCCCGGCCAGCGACACCGTTTGCGGCACGAAGCCAGCGGTCAGCAGCGGCTGGTGCAAGGCGGCTCCGTGCTGCGCACTGGCCAGCGTGGCGCCAGGCGCGGCGTGCGCGGCCACCGCTTTCAGGAAGTGGCCGGCAACGACTTCCGGCATCACGTGGCCGAGGAACACCGCATCGGCCTGCAGGCGCATCTTGGGCAGCAGCGAGGGCGCCGCACCCACGCCCAGCAGCCACTGCACACGGCCGCCTTCGAAGACCTGCCGGTGCAGGTTGCTCACGGGCACCGGCCAGGCGGCCTGCAACAAGGCCGCCAGATCGGGCCAGGGGCTGTGGGCGTGCGCCTGCGCCAGGTCGGCGGCCGGCAGGGGGTGTTCTTCGATGCCGACAAAAAACAGCGTCTCGCAGCGCTGCGGATCGTCACGCCAGGCCTGCCAGGTGGCCAGGAAGTGGTGCCCTGCGCCGAAAGCCGTGTCCAGCACCACGAAGCGCGTGCGGCCGGCCCAGCGTGCGGGCAGCCGGTTGCCGGGCAGGTGAATCTGCTGCGCGCGCTGCAGCCCCGCCGCGCTGTGCATCGTGGGGCTTTTCAGGCCAGGCCGGCGGGCTGGGCGCGTTCGGCCAGCCAGGCCAGCAGCGGCTCGCGCACGCCGGCCAAGCTGCGGTAGGCCAGCACCGGCGCGCTCATGCTGGCCACGGCCGCGTGCAGGGCCTGGGCCTCGGCGGGCGCTTGCAGGGCCTGCGCCAGCGGCCGCACTTCCACGTGGATGGTGAACACCGCCTGCTGCTGCGCCGGCAGCGGGATGAAGGTCTGCCGTTCGCTGCGGAACCATGCCTGCGGCACGGCCGTGTGCTGCCAGCGCTGCGGGTCCACGCGCGCCGGGTGGGCGTGCAGGCGCGGGTGGTCGCTGACGTTCCAGACAAAACGCTCGTAGCGCTCGGGCCCGGTGATGACCTTCAGCAGGCCCTCGGTGGCCTTCAGCAGCATGGCGTTGTCGGCCACCGGCGCGTGCACCTCGCTGAAGTGGCGGCCGAGTTTTTCCTCCGGCGCCCAGTGGCTGGGCAGGGCCACGGCCAGCCAGGGGATGGTGCCGGTGGCGCCGTCGACGATGGCGAAGTCTTCGGCAAATGCCAGGCACGCCAGGCCGGCCTGGCGCCACGCCGGCGGCAGGCCCTGCAGGCAGCGCGCCACCTCGTCACCCAGGCCGAAACGCCCCGGCCGGCGCTGCAGCACTTCGCCCTGCGGGCCCACGGCGGTGGCCAGCCACAGGGCGTCGGCGGTGGCGCCGTCCCAGGCCCAGGCGCCGGGGTGTTCGGCCGCGGCGTGGGTGAAGAGGGCGTGCAGGGCCGGGGTGGCGTCAAAACCTTCCACCACCGCCAGCGCCTCGGCCCAAAAGGCGGTGAGCACGGCCAGCTTTTCGCGCTGGTGGCGCGAGCCCGGCGGCAGCGGCGTCAGTTGCGCCGCGCCCGCAGGCAGCTTGCGCAGCCCGGGCTGCATGCGAAAGGGCGCGGTGATGCCGGCCTCGAAGTCGAAACCGGTGGCCGGGCGGGGCGAGGCTGTCGGGCTGTCGCTCATGGTTCGCGGATGATGGCGCAATGAAAAAGGCACCCCGCAGGGTGCCTGGTGTCGCCACGGCACCGACAGGGCGGCGCGCTGGCGGCGGCGTGCTTCAGACGCGCTTCTTGTACTCGTGCGTGCGGGTGTCGATTTCGATCTTGTCGCCGTTCTCGACGAACAGCGGCACGGTGAGCTCGAAGCCGGTGCCCACGATCTTGGCCGGCTTCATGACCTTGCCCGAGGTGTCGCCCTTGACGGCCGGCTCGGTCTCGATCTCACGCACCACCGTGGTGGGCAGTTCGACGCTGATGGCCTTGCCGTCGTAGAACACCACTTCCACGGCCATGTTGTCTTCGAGGTAGCTGATGGCGTCGCCCATGTTCTCGGCTTCCACCTCGAACTGGTTGTACTCGGCGTCCATGAAGACGTACATCGGATCGGCGAAGTACGTGTACGTGCAGTCCTTCTTGTCCAGCACGATCTGGTCCATCTTGTCGTCGGCCTTGAAGACGACTTCGGCGCCCGAACCGTTGAGCAGGTTCTTCATCTTCATGCGCACGGTGGCGGCGTTGCGGCCACCGCGGCTGTATTCGGTCTTGAGCACGACCATGGGGTCTTTGCCCTGCATGATGACGTTGCCGGCCCGGATTTCTTGAGCGATTTTCATAGCGGTTTCCGTGAGTTGTGGGCCGCTGCATCCTGGCGAGACTGAGGGGCTCTCAGTGCCTCGGAGTGGGCCTGCTTGCGTTGCGCAAAGCCCCTGATTCTAGCAGGCGGACGGCGCAGCTGTCGGTGGTTTGTGCCGCCTCGGGCTTGGGCGCTTCACGCCCCTGCCGGGCGCTGTGCCTGCACGAAGGCGAGCAGTTGTGCGGCCAGGTCGGGCAGCGCCGCCTGCGTGGCCGCAGCGGCCTGTGCGGCGGCGGTCCACGCCCCGGCCAGCGGCGGCAGGCCCGGCCAAGGGGCTTGCAGGCCATTCCAGGCCCGCCACAGCGCCGCCACCGCGGGCGGCAGTTGCAGGCGCGCCACCAGGGCCTGCAACTTGGCGGCGTGCGCGCCGTCGTCTTGCGGGTAGGCCTGCCAGACAAAAGGCGTGCCGGCCCAGAGTGCACGCACCAATGAATCTTCCCCGCGCACGAAGTTCAGGTCGGCGGCCCAGAGCAGTGCATCGAAACCCGGCTGCGTGAGCCAGGGCAGCGTGTGCACCTGCACCGCGGCCGGCGGCTGCGGCCACAGCGCGGCCACCTGCCGCTGTGCCGGGCCGGGCGTGAGCAGCAGCCGCGTGGGCGCGGCGCCGGGTTGCGCCAATTCGTGCAGCAGGGCCGGCAGGGCGGGGTTGTCGTAGCAGAAGAGCGCGATCACCTGCTCGCCAGGGCGCAGCGGCGGCTGGCCCAGCGTCTGCAGCCGGGCGTGGCGGTCGAAGGTGGCGCGAGCTGCGGCAAGGCCGGGCTCGCGCAGCAGGCCGCCCGTGGCGGGCGTGAAGCCGGGGTAGAAAAACCATTTGGTGAGGCCGACGCCGGGCCCGCTGAACTGCGGCGAGGGCAGCCGGTGCGAACGCTCCACGTAGGCCTCCGCGCTGAGGTACTCCAGGTTCAGCCACAGCGGTGGCGTTGTGCGTCGGGCCATGGCTGACACGTTGGCGGGGGGTGGGTCGCAGCCGAAAGCTTCCACCACCACATCGCCGGCTGCGTCTGGCCCGGGCCAGGGCAGCACTTCCACGCCGGGCGCGCTCTGCGCCCGATCGGGCGCCATGAAAGCCAGCGGCGTGGCGTCATCGATCACCAGGCGCACACGCTGCCCGCGCTGCGCCAGGTTCAGCGCCAGGCGCCAGCAGACGCCCGCGTCGCCGAGGTTGTCGATGACGCGGCAGTACACATCCCACAACAAGGCCGCCATCGGGGCATTATCGAAGCGCTGGTCGAAGGCGACACAATCGCGGCCGATGACTGAGAGCGCAGAGACCCCGGCCCCGTCGCCGCCTTCGAACCGCGAACGCCTGCTGGCCGAAGTGGCCGCGCTGCCCGGCCTGCCGGGCGTCTACCGCTGGTTCGACGCCGCCGATGGCCTGCTCTACGTGGGCAAGGCGCGCAACCTCAAGAAGCGTGTCAGCAGCTACCTGCACAAGGACCACGACGGCACGCGCATCGGCCACATGGTCAGCCGCATCGCGCGGCTGGAAACCACCGTGGTGCGCAGCGAGGCCGAGGCCCTGCTGCTCGAGAACAACCTCATCAAGACGCTAGCCCCGAAGTTCAACATCCTCTTCCGGGACGACAAGAGCTACCCCTACCTGAAGCTGGTCTCGCACGCCTTTCCGCGCATGGCCTATTTCCGCGGTGCGGTGGACAAGAAGCACCGCTACTTCGGCCCCTACCCGAACGCCTGGGCCGTGAAGCAGACCATCCAGCTGATGCAGAAGGTGTTCCGCCTTCGCACCTGCGAGGACACGGTCTACAACCACCGCAGCCGGCCCTGCCTGCTGTACCAGATCCAGCGCTGCACGGCGCCCTGCGTCGGCTTCATCACGCCCGAGGACTACGCGCGCGACGTGCGGGACGCCGAACGATTTCTGCTCGGCGACACCCAGGAGGTCATCGACGATCTGCAGGCCAAGATGATGGCCCACGCCGAAGGTCTGGAGTTCGAGAAGGCCGCCGCGCTGCGCGACCGCATCGGTTCGCTCTCGAAGGTGCTGCACCAGCAAAGCATGGACGCGAGCAGCCTCTCGGCTTCGGACAAGGATGTCGACATCCTGGCCGTGAAGGTGGCCGGCGGCCGTGCCTGCGTGAACCTGGCCATGGTGCGCGGCAGCCGCCACCTCGGCGACCGCGCCTACTTCCCGCAGCACGTGGACGATGGCGCTGCGCTCAGTGCCGACGAGGCCGAGGCGCGGTTCGAAGACGAGCTCGCCGGCCCCGAAAACGCCCGCGCGATGCTCACCGCACCCGAGTGCGCGGTGCTGGAGGCCTTCATCGCGCAGCACTACATCGGCCAGCCGGTGCCGCCAGTGCTGGTCACCAGCCACCCGGTGGACCCGGCGCTGATCGAGGCACTGTCCGAGACCACGGGCATCAAGCTGCGCTGCACGCACCAGCCGCGCGAGCAGCGCCGCATCTGGCTGGAGATGGCGGCCAAGGGCGCCGAGCTGTCGCTGGCGCGGCTGCTGGCCGAAGAGGGCTCGGCGCAGCAGCGCACACGTGCGCTGATCGAGGCGCTGGAGCTCGACATCGAAGACCCGGCCGCCTTGCGCGTGGAGTGTTTCGACATCAGCCACACCGCGGGTGAAGCCACGCAGGCCAGTTGTGTGGTCTACGAAGGCCACGCGATGCAGAGCGCGCAGTACCGCCGCTTCAACATCGAAGGCGTGACCGGTGGCGACGACTATGCCGCCATGCGCCAGGTGCTGACGCGCCGCTACGCGCGCCTGGCCGAAGCCGTGGCTGCCGGCAAGGCCGAAGCCGCATCGGCCGAGGGTGAGGCGGAGCCGGCAGCCGAAGACGCGCCAGGCGCGGCACCCCAAGCCAAGTCCACACGCGCTCCGCGTGGCGCGGCGCGCCTGCCCGACCTGGTGCTGGTGGACGGCGGCCGCGGCCAGGTAAGCATGGCGCGCGAGGTCTTCCAGGAACTCGGGCTCGACCTGGGTCTGATCGTCGGCGTCGAAAAAGGCGAGGGCCGCAAGGTCGGCCTGGAAGAGCTGGTGTTCGCCGACGGCCGCGAGAAGGTCTACCTCGGCCACGATTCGGCGGCGCTGATGCTGGTGGCGCAGATCCGTGACGAGGCGCACCGCTTCGCCATCACCGGCATGCGCGCCAAGCGCGCCAGCGTGCGCACCGGCGGCAGCAAGCTCGAAGACATCGCCGGCGTGGGCCCGCGCAAACGCGCGCGTCTGCTGCAGCGTTTTGGCGGCCTGCGCGGCGTGGCCTCGGCGGGGGTGGAAGACCTGGCCAGCGTGGAAGGCATCTCGCGAGAATTGGCGGAGGAGATTTACCGTGCCCTGCATTGACGAACCCTGGAGCCGCCCGCCAGCCAAGCGCCGCGCATGGCTGGCGTTCTGGTGTGCTTGGGGCCTGGTGGGATGTGCGCAGCCCCCCAAACCCGCCAGCACGCCACCGGCGCCGCCGGCCGCGGTCGCAGCGCCCCGGCCTGTGTCGCCCTCGGCCACGCCCGCGGCCATCGCCAGCCCCACGCGGCCTGGCGCCCAGGGTGTGCCCGGCCTCACACCGCCCAAGCCCGCCGGCCCGGCGGCTCGCGGTCCCATTCCGCGCAACCCGCGTTACGTGAAGCTGCCCGCCCCGGCCACACCGCGGTCGCAGGCCGCCCTGCAGGCGCAGTTCGCGACGCGGCTGATGCAGGCCCACCCCGACAGCACCTACACCAGCCGTCCGCCCGAGCGCCTGTACGCCATCCCCGTGTTGGAAATCGACCTCAACGGCGACGGCAGCGTGCGTGCGATCAAGGTGCTGCGCCGCCCGAGCACGGGCGATGAGGCCACCCGCATGGCCATGGATGCCGTGCGGCGAGCCGCGCCCTATGGCGATGTCTCGCGCCTGCCCAAGCCCTGGCGCGTGGTGGAGACCTTCCTCTTCGACGACGACCTGCGCTTCAAGCCCCGCACGCTCGACGTCGACTGAGGCGTGCGCCCCTCGGCACACTGTCATCCCAGGGCGCCGCCGCCTTGGGCACAATCAGGCGATGTTCTTCACCATCCCCACGCTGCTCACCTGGGCCCGCATCGCGGCCATACCGCTCATCATCGGCGTGTACTACCTGGGTTGGGATGTGAAGACGCAGAACCTCGTGGCCACCACGATGTTCATCGTGTTCGCGCTCACCGACTGGCTCGACGGCTACCTCGCGCGCAAGCTCAACCAGACCTCGGCCTTCGGCGCCTTCCTGGACCCAGTGGCCGACAAGTTCCTCGTCTGCGCCTGCCTGCTCGTGCTGCTGGAGCACGACCGGGTGGATTCCATCGTGGCGCTGGTCATCATCGGCCGCGAGATCGCCATCTCGGCTCTGCGCGAATGGATGGCGCAGATCGGCGCCTCGCGCAGCGTGGCCGTGCACATGCTGGGCAAGCTCAAGACCACCTCACAGATGGTGGCCATTCCCTTCCTGCTCTACGACGCCACCGTGTTCGGCGTGATCGACACGCGCCTGTGGGGCACGGTGCTGGTGTGGGTGTCGGCCGTGCTCACCATCTGGTCGATGGCCTACTACCTGCAGAAGGCCCTGCCCGAGATTCGCGCCAAGGCGCCTTGAGCGGCATGGCCGCGTTCTCGCCGGCCGCGCTGCAGCGCGCAGTGCCCCTTGTCTTCGTGCTGATCTGGAGCACCGGTTTTGTCGTGGCGCGCTACGGCATGCCGCACGGCGGGCCGATGGACTTTCTGGCGCTGCGTTTCCTGTCGTCGGCGCTGCTCTTCCTGGCCTGGGTGCGTGTGTCGGGTGCGGCTTGGCCGCAAGGCCGCGCGCAATGGGGCCACCTGGCCGTGACGGGGGTGCTGATGCACGCCGGCTACCTGGGCGGCGTGTGGGCCGCCGTGAAGCTGGGGCTGGGCGCAGGGCTGGTGTCGCTGATCGTCGGGCTGCAGCCGGTGATCACGGCCTTGTGGCTCAGCGCTGTGGCCAGCCGCCGTGCGGGCGCTGCGCCGCGTGTGCGGCCGGTGCAATGGCTGGGCCTAGCGCTGGGTCTGGCCGGCCTGCTGCTGGTGGTGTGGCACAAGCTGCACCTGGGCCAGGCTCGGCCCGCGAACCTCGCCCTGGCCGTGCTGGCACTGGGGGCCATCACCGCGGGCACGCTGTACCAGAAGCGCTGGGTGGCGCCCTGCGATGTGCGCAGCGCCAGCGCCGTGCAGTTGCTGGCGGCGCTGGCGGTGACGGCGCCGCTGGCCTGGATGGAAAGCTATGCCTTCGATTGGCACCCCGAGCTCATCGGCGCGCTCGCGTGGTCGGTGCTCGTGCTCACGCTGGGCGGCAGCTCGCTGCTCTACCTGCTGATCCAGCGCGGTGCGGCCACGGCGGTCACCAGCCTGATGTACCTGGTGCCGCCCTGCACCGCGGTGCTGGCGTGGTGGCTCTTCGATGAATTGCTCACGCCGCTGAGCCTGGCGGGCTTGGCCTGCACGGCTGTAGGCGTGGCGCTCGTCGTGCGCGACCCCGCGCCTGCGCGGGCCTAGAATCCGCGGCCTCGCTTGACACCTCGGAATCGGGCGGGATGTAATGAATCGAGCCCCAAGCGCCGCGTGCGCAGGGGTCTGCTGCCAGCGTAGCCACCGATTTCCGAAGACACCTGAAGAGGGGAACCGCGACGTGAACAAGAGTGAACTGATCGAGCACATCGCCAAGCAGGCCGACATCTCCAAGGCCGCGGCGGGTCGCTCGCTCGAGGCCTTGATCGGCGCGGTGAAGACCACGCTCAAGAAGGGCGGCAGCGTCACCATCACCGGCTTCGGCACCTTCACCGCGCCCAAGCGCGCAGCGCGCACCGGCCGCAATCCGCGCACCGGTGACGCCATCAAGATCAAGTCGGCCAAGGTGCCGAAGTTCCGCCCCGGCAAGGCCCTCAAAGACGGCCTGAACGGCGGCAAGTAAGGCACCCCCACCGGGTGCTTAGCTCAGCCGGTAGAGCGGCGCCCTTACAAGGCGTAGGTCGGCGGTTCGAACCCGTCAGCACCCACCACCCCCTCCGCTAGAATTCGCCGCCCCGCGCGCTGCGCGGCGGCGTTTTGTCATGGGCGGCAAACTTGCCGCCACCGCTGCACGGCCAGTCACCAGGATCTCTCTCGATGTTCGATTTCATCCGCGACCACACCCGTCTGGTGCTGGGCTTCCTGCTGCTGCTGATCATTCCCTCGTTCATCTTCTTCGGCGTGGAGGGCTACGCACGTTTCAACGACGCCGCCAGCCAGGCCGTGGCCAAGGTCGACGGCCAGAAGATCTCGCGTGCCGAGTGGGACGACGCGCACCGGCGCTTCATGGACAACCAGCGCCGCGAAGCGCCCACGCAAGATATCGCCGCGCTCGACACCCCCGCCGCGCGCCGCGACACGCTGGACAACCTGGTGCGTGAACGTGTGCTGCTGACCGCCGCCACGAAGATGCATCTCTTCCCCAGCGACGCGCGCATGGCGCGCCTGTTCGACAGCGACCCGCAGTACGCCGGCCTGCGCGGCCCCGACGGCAAGATCAGCCGCGAGTTGCTGTTGGCGCAGGGTCTCACCCCCGCACTCTTCGACCAGCGCCTGCGGCAAGACCTGGGCGTGCGCCAGGTCGTCACCGGCGTGCTGGCCACGGCCCCTTCCAGTGCCGTGCCGGCCAATGCCGCGCTCGACGCTTTCATGCAGCGCCGTGCCGTGCAGCTGCAGCGCTTCGACCCCGCCGCCTACGGCGAGAAGGTGCAGCCCACCGACGCCGACATCGAGGCCTACTTCAAGGCCAACAGCGCGCAGTTCAAGGCGCCCGAGCAGGCGCGCATCGAGTACGTGGTGCTCGACCTGGCGCTGCTCGGCCAGGGTGTCACTGTCACGGAAGAAGACGTGCGCAAGGCCTACAACGACGGCATCGCCAAGTACTCGACGCCCGAAGAGCGCCGCGCCAGCCACATCCTGGTGAAGGCCGAGAGCGACGCGAAGGCCGAAGAGCGTGCTGCAGCCAAAGCCAAGGCCGAAGGCTTGCTCGCCGAGGTGCGCAAAAACCCGGCCGCCTTCGCCGAACTGGCGCGCAAGAACTCCGACGATTCGGTCTCGGCCGCGCAGGGCGGTGACCTCGATTTCTTCGGCCGCGGCCAGATGGTCAAGCCTTTCGAAGAGGCGGCCTTCACGCTCAAGCAGGGCGAGACCAGCGGCCTCGTCGAGAGTGATTTCGGCTACCACATCATCACTGTCACCGGCGTGCGCGGCGGCCAGGTGCAGCCCTTCGAAACCGTGCGTGCCGAGGTCGAGGCCGAGCTGCGCAAGACCCTGGCGCAGAAGCGCTGGGCCGAAGCGGCCGAGACCTTCACCAACACCGTCTACGAGCAGAGCGACAGCCTCAAGCCCGTGGTCGACAAGCTCAAGCTGACGGTGCAGACCGCTACCGTGCAGCGCAAACCGGCTGCCGGTGCCACGGGCCCGCTGGCCTCTGCCAAGCTGCTGGATGCGGTGTTCGGCGCCGAAACCCTGCGCAACAAGCGCAACACCGATGCGGTGGAAGTGGGCAGCAACCAGCTGGCGTCGGCCCGCGTCACCGAGTACGTCCCCGAGCGTGTGCAGGCCCTGGTCGAGGTGAAGGACGCGGTGCGCCAGCGTCTGGTGGGCGAACGTGCTGCGGCCCTGGCCAAGCAGGAGGGCGAAGCCCGTGTGGCCGCACTGCAGGCCGGCAACAGCACCGAGCCGCTGCCCATCGTGCTGACGGTGTCGCGCGCGCAGGCCCAGGGCATGCCGCGGCCGCTGATGGACGCTGCGCTGCGCGCCGATGCCGACAAGCTGCCGCTGGTGACGGGTGTGGACCTCGGCGCCGACGGCTACTTCGTCGTGCGCGTGATGCAGGTGCTGCCGCGTGAGACGCCGCCGGGTGGCGACGCGCCGCTGCGTGCGCAGTATGCGCAGGCCTGGGCCGCTGCCGAGACCGAGGCCTACTTGGCTTCGCTGAAGAAGCGCTACAAGGCCGATGTCACCGCGGTTGCGGCCACGCCTGCCGACGCTGCGGCGTCGGCTGCACGCTGAGCGGGCCTGGCGCCGCGCGGGCACGCTATACTCTCGCTCTTGCTGCGGTGGCTGTAGCTCAGTTGGTAGAGTCCCAGATTGTGATTCTGGTCGTCGTGGGTTCGAGTCCCATCAGCCACCCCACCGCACAAACGTAAAAACAGGGCCCTCGGGCCCTGTTTTCATTTTGGCCCAGGCTTGCTGGGCCGTGGCGCAACTCAGGCGCCGAGCACGCCGCGCAGGTAGCTGCCGATGGCGTCGTCCTGGCAGTTCGGGAAGAAGAGTTCCTGGAACTTCTCGCCGGCGATGGTGGCCTTCAGCAGTTCGGGGTCGACGGCTTTCAACGTGCTCAGCATGTCTTTGCACGAGGCCTCTTTCAGGCCCTTCAGGATGCCGCGGTTCTTGGCCATGATGGCCGCGCGCTCTTTCGGGTAACCCACGCCGCGCTCCACCTCGAAGAGCTTGCGGTAGCAGTCCTGCAGGTTCAACTCGGCGGCCCAGCCGAAACCCTTGGCGTAGGGCATCGAGAGGCAGTTGCCGTCGTTGATCTGGCCGAAAAGGAAGGCGTCGGTGGGGTCGATGACGAGGCCGCAGAAGACGCCCGGCATGCTGTTGCAGGCCAGCATCGAGCCCATGCCCGTGCCGCAGCCGGTGACGACGAAATCGACCGCCTTGCTGTTGAGCAGGATACCGGCCAGCAGACCGTTCATCACGTAGGTGAGCGAGGCCTTGTCTTCCGGCGTGTACATGCCGTAGTGGTGCACGGTGTGGCCCAGGGGCTCGACGACCGACTTCAGCGCGCTATGCACGATCTCGGACTTGGCGGCCTGGCTGTTTTCGATGATGAGGGCGATCTTCATGGGCGGGCTTTCTGGGTGCGCGTCGGCAGACGCGTAGGCAGGAGGGGGTGGGCGGATGGACGGGCCACCCGCAGCATGGGCTGCCGCAGCCCGGGCCAGAGGGCCCCGGCGCGAGCCGTTCTGCCAGGTGCAAGCCCGGGAGCCGGGCAAGACTGCGTGGTCGTGGAGTGCAACCTGGCCAACCACCTCGGCGCGCGCCGAGGTGCTGCGCTGGGGCCGATTGTGCCCCGGCCTGCCGAGCGCGCCGCGCCCGCCGCGCGCAGCTACTTGAGCGTGTTGGCCAGAAAGGCCTGCAGCCTTTCGCTCTGCGGGCGCAGCAGCACCTCGCTGGGCGGGCCGTCTTCGGCGATGGCGCCCTGGTGCAGGAACACGACGCGGCGGCTGACCTCGCGCGCAAAACCCATCTCGTGCGTGACGACGATCATCGTGCGGCCTTCTTCGGCCACGCTGCGCATCACGCGCAGCACTTCGCCCACCAACTCGGGGTCCAGCGCCGAGGTGGGCTCATCGAACAGCATCACCTCGGGCTCCATCGCCAGTGCGCGCGCAATGGCCACTCGCTGCTGCTCGCCGCCCGACATGTGCGCCGGGTAAGCGTCACGGCGGTGGTGCACGCCCACGCGCTGGAGGTAGGCCTCGGCGCGTTCGTTCGCCTCGGCCTTGCTCAGCCCCAGCACCTGCACGGGCGCTTCGGTCACGTTCTGCAGCGCCGTCATGTGCGCCCACAGGTTGAAGTGCTGGAAGACCATGGCCACGCGGCTGCGCAGGCGCTGGAGCTGCGTGGCATCGGCGGCCTTCAGCGCGCCGCGGCCATCGGGCACGAGCTTGAGGTCTTCGCCGGCAATGGCCAGGCGGCCGGCCGTGGGTGCTTCCAGCAGGTTCAGGCAGCGCAGGAAGGTGCTCTTGCCCGAGCCGCTGGCGCCGATCATCGCGATGACGTCGCCCTGGCGAGCCTGCAGGCTCACGCCCTTGAGCACTTCGGTGCTGCCGTAGCGCTTGACGATGCCTTCGGCCTGCAGGCGCAGCGGGCGGGTGTCGGTGAGGCTCATGGCTCAGGCGCTCAACAGCTTGCCGGTGCGGGCCAGGCTGCGCCCGGCCACCTTGGCCAGGCGCTGGCCAGCGGAGGCCCAGCGGGTGGCGATGCGGGCGTAAAGCAGCCCGGCCGACTGTGTGCGCAGCACGGTGCGGCGCCCGGTGGCCGGGCACACCAGCGTGGCCACGGCTTCGCCCGCGGCCAGGGCCTGGCCGGGCTCGGCTTCGAAGACCACGATGCCGGCGTGCGGCGCCTGGATGGGCTCAGAACCCGACAGCGGCGTGGCCTCGCACAGCGGCGCTGGCAGTGACGGCGGCTCGCCGGCGATGAAGCCACGGCGGTGCAGGAAGTTCAGCAGTGCATCGGCATCGGCGCCGGCCTGCGCCAGGTTCACATCGGCCTCGCCGCGCAGCTCCACCGTGGCGGCAAAACACGCGGCCGGCAGCGGGTGCTCGGGCAGGCGTTGCTGCAGCTGCACCCAAGGTCGGCTGCAGGCCTCGTCGAAGGGCCCGTCGCCGCTGTCCAGGGCCAGCAGCACGGCGCGGGAGCGCAGCCAGGCGCCCAGCTCTTCGGCCAGCGCCTGGTGCGGGGTGAGCGCGTAGAGGTGCACCACGGCCTCTGAATCGCAGTGCAGGTCCAGCACCACGTCACAGTCGATGGCGTTGAGCAGCAGCCGGCGCTTGAGGTGCTCGGTCATCGTCTGCGCGCGGAGGATCTCGGCCTCGGCCGCGGCGCGCAAGGCCTCGCGCAGCGCGGTCACGTTCGCGCCTGCATCAGCGCCCAGCGGTGCCTGCAGGCGGGCATGCGCGGCCTCAGCCAGGTCAGGGTAGCCGCGGTTGAAGTTCAGGCCGTCGCGCAGGTCGAAGCGGCCCTCGTGGCGGCCCAACAGGCGCTGCGCCAGGCCCAGCGGGTTGGCCACGGGCACCAGGCGCACCTCGCCGAGCAGGCGGCCTTCGGTTTCCAGTTGCGCGAGGCGTTCGCGCAGGCACTGCGCCACCAGGAGCGCGGGCACTTCGTCGGCGTGCAGGGCGGCGTGGATGGCGGCCTTGGGGCCGCTGTGACGCGGGCCGTAGTGCAGCACGGTGAGTTCGGCGCGCAGCCCCGGGGTGGCGCCTTCGAGGAGATGGGATTGTGTGTGCATGGGTTCAGGGCGTGGCCGCGGGGGCCAGGCGGGGGGCAGGGGTTTTGTCGGCGGTGCGCTGCGGGCGCAGGTGGCGCAGGAAGCGGTGCTCCAGCGCGCGGAAGCAGCCGACCATCGCAAAGGTCAACACGAAGTAGAGGAGCGCCGCGGTGCCGAAGGCTTCCACCGGCAGCAGGTGGTTGGCGTAGACGTCGCGGGCGACGCGCGTCACGTCCACCAGCGTCACGGTGCTGGCGATGGACGTGGCGTGCATCAGGCTGACCACCTCGTTGCCGTACTGCGGCAGCGCGCGGCGCAGCGCGCTCGGCAACAGGATGCGGCGGTACAGGCGCCAGCCGCGCAGCCCGTAGGCGCGTGCCGCTTCCAGTTCACCTGCGGGCGTGGCCTTCAGCGCGCCGGCGATGATCTCGGTGGTGTAGGCCGTGGTGTTGATGGAGAAGGCCAGCCAGGCGCAGAACCAGGCCTCGCGCAACATCGGCCACGCGAAACTCTCGCGCACGGCCTCGAACTGCGCCAGGCCGTAGTAGACGATGAACACCTGCACCAGCAGCGGTGTGCCGCGGATGACGTAGGTGAAGGTCCACACGGGCATGCTGAGCCAACGCCGGGCCGACACCCGCGCGATGGCCAGCGGCACCGAAAGCACAAAGCCCGTGGCCAGGCAAAGGCCCAGCAGTTGCAGCGACATCAGCAGCCCTTGCCCGAAATCGGGCAGGCTCTGTCGGATCACGTCCCAGTCGACCATCAGAAGCTCAGTTCTTTCACGCCCAGGCTGTAGCGCCGGCTCAGCCAGGCCAGCGCCGCCAGCGACACCGTGGTCAGCGCCAGGTAGATGCCGGCGATCAGCACGAAGAAGGTGAAAGGCTCGCGCGTGGCCGAGGCCGCCAGGTTGGCGCGGTGCACGAGATCGTCCAGCCCGATGATGGACACCAGCGCCGTGGCCTTGACCATCACCAGCCAGTTGTTGGTGAAGCCCGGCACCGCGTGGCGCACCATCTGCGGCAGCACGATGCGCCGCCACACCTGCAGCGGGCGCAGGCCGTAGGCCAGGGCCGCCTCGCTCTGCCCGCGCGGGATGGCGAGGATGGCGCCGCGGAAGGTCTCGGCGAGGTAGGCGCCGTAGATGAAACCCAGCGTCAGCACGCCGGCGGCGTAGGGCGGCACGTCGATGTAGCCCCACCCTTGCTGCGCGGCCAGCGCGTTCAGCGCGATCTGGCCGCCGTAGAAGATCAGCAGCATCAGCACCAGGTCGGGCAGGCCGCGGATGAGCGTGGTGTAGGCCAGCGCCAGGCCTTGCAGCGCGCGCGATGAAGACAGCCGCGCCGCTGCACCCGCCAGGCCGAAGAGGGCCGCCACGGCCAGCGAGAGGGCGGCCACCGCGAGCGTGGTGAACAGGCCGCCGAGCAGGGCGGGGCCGTAGCCGTGCAACATGGGCGTTAGCTTCTTGAAGGAGGGCAGGCGAGGGCGGTCAGCAAGGCGCCGATCAGGAGCCGCCCGAAACGTCGAAGTCGAAGTAGCGTGCGGCCAGCTTCTGGTAGCTGCCGTCGGCCTTCATCGCTTTCAGCGCGGCGTTCACTTTGATGCGCAGCGTGTCTTCGCCCTTGCGAAAGGCGATGGCCACGCCGCCGCCGCCTTCGTCCAGGCGCACCAAGGGGCCGAGCTGCGCATGGCCCTTGCCGACGGGCTGCTTGAGGAAGCTCTCGGCCGACACCACGCTGGAGCCGAAGCCCACATCGCCGCGGCCGGCGGCGAGTTCGAGGTAGATGTCGGTTTCCTTGTTCACCAGCAGCAGCCGGCTTTCGGGGTAACGCTCGCGCAGGAACTTGGCACGCGGGCTGTTGCGCAGCACGATGATCGTGCGGCCTTTCAGCGTGGCCGGCGCAGCGTCTTTGAAGGCGCCGGCCTTGGCCACGAAGCGCGAGGGGATGTCGTAGTACGGGTCGGAAAAATCCAGCACCTTGCGGCGTTCTGGGCTGAGCGTCATCGACGCGACGATCATGTCGAACTTGCGCGCGGCCAGCGCCGGGATCATGCCGTCCCACTCCTGCTGCACGAGTGTGCAACGGGCCTGGATGCGTTCGCACACCGCCTGGGCGATGTCGATGTCGAAGCCGCTGAGCCGGCCGTCAGGCCCCAGGCGCGAGAAGGGCGGGTAGTTGCCTTCCACGCCCACGCGCACCTGGGCCCAGCCCGGCGCTTGGGCCGTGGCGGTGGCGGGCAGCAGGAGTGCTGCGAAAGCCAGCGTGGTGGCAGCAAGAAGGTGCGGGCGCAGGGCAGAAAACATGGCGGGTCAGCGGGTGCAGCAAAGGCTTGCCGAAGTGGCGAACCGAAGCTTGGCGCAGCCGCTGCGGGCCGGTAAGAGGGTGGGCCGCCCGATGTCGGGCCCAGGCCATGCGATGTCGCCCTGGTGGCAGTGCGCGGCTCAGCCAGCCGCGTCGGGCCACCGTTCGAGCACCGGGCCGCCGTCGGTGACGGTGATGTGCTCGCGCACGCCGAAGCCCGCCTGCAACAGCACCGCCTGCAGCGGCAGAGCGGCCGCCTGCACCTGCCCCAGCGCGGCTTGCGCCAGAGCCGGCAGCAGCGAGGCATAGACGAGGTGGCGCGGCATCAGCGCGGCCAGGTGGTGCAGGCCTTCGCCGCCCAGTTGCTGGCGCAGCGTGGCAAGGTCTTGCCCGTGGAAGTGCCGGCCCAGCGCTTGCCAGACGGGTGACCCGCCATCGCTGTCGCCGAGGCCGGGCAACTCGGCGATGCAGGGGGGGGTGCCCGGGACTGCCGGCAGGTCTTGCAAGGCCGCGCCCACCAGCGCCGCCCAGGCCGGGCCGGCGTCGGCCGCCGGCAGCGTGGTGGCCAGGCCGTAACCCCAGAGCTCGTCGGCCCCCGTGAGGTCGTGCCCCAGCAGCAGCGTGCGCTGGCGGCGGAAGAGCCCCAGCTCGGCCGAGGCGTGCACCGCCCAGCCCAGGCGGAACCAGCCGCGCGGTACCGGCTCGCCGATGTGCCGGCGCAGGCGCAAGGTGGCCAGGGGCGGTGCGCCCGCCTCGGTGCTGGCCAGCCAGGCGCTTTCGCCAGCCGCCAGCGGTGGCAGCGGGGCGCCGTGCAGGTCGCGCAGCGCGGTCAAGGCGTCGGCATCGGCGGGTGTGGCGGGCCGGGCGTGCCAGGCGGCGCTGGCGGCGGTGGATGTCGGCGGCGTCATGCGAGGTCTCCACGCGACAGCGGGGCCGCGGTGTTCGGGACATCGGCCATCAGGCCCTGGGCCAATGGCGCGGCGCGCAGCCGCGTGCCGTGGTCGGCCGGGGCCTGCAGGCCCAGGCGCTGGGCATCGTCCGCGCCGAGCTGCCAGTGCCCCTGCGTCCAGGCGGCGCGGGCCAGCACGGCGCGGAAGTCTTGCCGCCTTGTCGTGGCCACCAGGTGCCAGGCCTGGCCTGCGGCCTCACCATCGCCGGCCTGCCACTGGGCCGGCGCCGCGCGCGATTGCGCCACCGTGCGCAGGGTGGCCACCGGCGCATCGACGATGGGACCGCCATCGAAAACATCGACGTAGTTTTCGGTCTCGAAACCTTCGTCCATCAAGATCTCGAAAGGCACTTCGGCCACCGGGTTCAGCTGGCCGATGGCCCACTGCGCTTCTTCGGGCAGCAGCGGCACGTAGATGGGCGCTTGCGGCAGCAGGTCGGCGATGAAGGCCTTGCTGCGGCCCACGGCCAGGCGTTCGACCTGCGGGTAGTCCATGTCGAAGAAACGCCGGCCCACGGCGTCCCAGAAGGGGCAGTGGCCATCGGCATCGGCCAGGCCCGGGCTCTCCGAAGCGATGCGGTCGGCAAACCGCTCGGTGAACTCGGCGATGAAGAGCAGGCGTGCGCGTGAGAGCAGCTGCGGCGCCAGCGTGCGTTCGTAGGCCGGCTCGATGTAGAACGAACTCAGCATCGTCGCGCCCGTGAGCGCGTGGCAGAGCTGCAGCGTGTGCACACGCTGGCGGCGCTGCAGCGCGGTGCTGGCGTGCACCAGGGTCTCGTTGCGGTAGCAGCAGTAGCGGTCGGCATAACCGGCCGCGGCGATGAGACCGCAGGTGCCGACGATGGGGTCCAGGCCCCCGGCGGCGCGTGTGCGGTCTTCCAGCACGAAGAGGTAGATCTCTTCGCCCGTGGCGGCATCGGGCCGGGCGAAGCTGGCCGCGCTGCGCTCCAGCCGCGCGGCGAGTTCGGCGCGGTCGGGCGGCAGGGTGGTGATGCCGGCGGCGCTGGCGCGGGCCATGCGCTCCAGCGCGTCCAGATCGGCCGGGCCGGCGGCACGCAGCAGGAAGCTGGCAGCCGCCGGTTCGGTGCCGGGCGTGGTGGGGGAGGGCGTGGGTGTCATCGGGGTGTCTCTGGGTGGGGCTCGGCGGGCGGGCTGGCGGCTTCGCGCGGGGCGTGCTGGGCCTGCCAATCGACGGCGCGAGCGCTGCGCTCGTCGCGCGGGGTGTGGCCGAAGCGCGCGCGGTAGGCCTTGCTGAAGTGCGAGGCCGAAGCTAAACCGCAGGCCAGCGCGATCTGCAGGATGGATTGGCCGCTGTGGCGCAGCAGCCGCCGCGCGCGTACCAGGCGCAGTTCCACGTAATGGCGGCTGGGCATGTCGCCCAGGTGTTGCTTGAACAGGCGTTCGAGCTGCCGGCCCGACACGCCTACCAAGCGCGCGATGTCTTCGGTGGGCAGCGGTTCCTGCAGGTTGGCTTCCATCAGCGCAACCGCTTCGGTGACCTTGGCGTTGGGCACGCGTGCGCTCAGCGGCGCGCGTTGGCGCTCGTCGCGCGCGCGCAGGCGGTCGAGGCCGAAGTGCGCGAGCAGGGGCGCGACGATGGCATCGCCGTGTTCGCCCGCCAGCCAGGCGATCAGCAGGTCGAGGCTGGCGGTGCCGTGGCCGCAAGACAGGCGGTCGCGGTCGATCTCGTAGACGTTGCTGGAGAACACGGCCTGCGGGTGCAGTTCGCTCACCTGCGCCACCTGCGCGTGGTGCACGGTGGCGCGGTAGCCCTGCAGCAGCCCGGCCGCCGCCAGCCAAGCCGCCCCCGTGCCCAGGCCGCCCAGCAGCGCGCCCGCAGCAGCCTGCTCGCGCAACCAGCGGGCCAGCAGCAGCGCGCTGTCGGCAGCGCTGAACCCAGGGCCGGCTTCGGGCGCGCCGGGCAGGGTCTCGCTGACCACGAGCGCCGCGCGCAGCGGCGGTGCCATCGCCAGGCTGCCCTGCACCATCACGCGCGTGCCGCAGGCCGCGGTGACGGGCTGCCCGTCGAGCGAAAGCATTAGCGGCGCGTAGCGCGCTTCGCCCAGCACCTCGTTGGCGGCCACCAGGGCCTCGGCCGCGGCGCCGCTGGCCAGCAGCGAATGCCGGGGCAGCAGCACGAAGGCCAGGCGGTGCGGGCGCTGCATGGAGCCTCAGCGCGGCGCGGGCGCGCCCTCGTAGACCGGCTGGGCCAGGCGCACGGGGCGGATGTCCAGGCGCAGCCCTTCGATGGAATGGTCGTCGCGCGTGGGCCCGCCCCAGGCGCGTGTGTGTTCGTCGGCGCTGAAACGCCACTCGAAAGCCGTGCGCTGGTGCAGCCGCCAGGCCAGGCCCAGCGCGGCGCGGCCTGGGCCCTCGGCGGCGCGCGCCATCGTGCCGACCAACACGTTGTCAGCCAGCACGTCGCTGAAGAAGGCCGGCCGGCCCTCGGCCGCGCCGGGTGGCAGCGGCTGGCGCGTGGCCGGCGGCAGCAGGCGGCGCGCCTGCAGGTCGTAGCGGTCGCCGCGGTCGACATAGCTCAGGCGCAGCGCCTGCACGCGCAGGGGCGCGTTCTGCTCGACGACGGCCTGGCTCGCGTCCACCACCAGCAGGCCGCGTGCGCCCAGGGCCTGCGCCACACCGCCCTGGATGAGGGCCGCGCTGTCTTCTTCCACGCCCAGGCCCAGCGGGCGGCCGCTTTGCAGCAGCACGCGCAGCAAGCGCGCGATGCGGCCGCGCTTGAGGAAGTGCTGGTCGGTCACCACGTCGTGCGGCGCCAGGCCGAAACCGAGGCCGAGTTCCTGCGTGTCCAGCGGGCGCAGCAGCGCGTCGAAAGGGTCGTCGAGCCCGCGCAGCGCGGTTTCGCTCATCACTGCGGCGCCGGCGCTGGTGCCGGCGATCACGCCACCGCGGGCGTGCAGCGCGTGCAAGGCCTGCAGCAGCGGCGTGGCGCGGCCTGCTGGGCGCAGGGCCTGCATCAGCCGGTCTTGCTCGCCGCCGGTCATGAAGACGCCGCCGGCGGCCTGCACGCGTGCCACCCAGTGCGCGTCGTGCGCGCGTGCCAGCGCATCTGCAGCGCTGCTGCCGGTCCAGCGCGGCGCGATCGGCAGCACCTCGGTGCGCGCGCCGCGGCGCTGCAGTTGTTCGGCCGTCAGGCGCGCGGCACGTTCGGGGTCGCCCGAGGCCGTGGGCAGCACCAGCACCAGCGCGCCGGGGCCGCCGGCGGCCTGCACGATGGCCTGCCAGAGCGCATCGTTACCGTCTTTCACAGCGCCGCCCAGCACCACCAGCGTGCCCGCCGGGGCCGGGGCAGAGGCCGCTGCAGCGGTGGGGGCGGACTGCGCGTGCGCGGGGCCGACCAGCAGTGCCAGCAGCCAGAGCAGAGCGCAGGCGCTGCATCGACGCAGCGACAGCGCAGGCAGGGAAGTGCGGAAATGCAGGCACGGCAGCGACATGGCCGCGATCTTGGCATCTCCGCAACGGCGTCCGGCCGGCTGACTGCTCCGCAGCCGACACCGACTTGTGAACAACCGACCCGGGCGGGCCGGCCCCGTTTGCAAGGCTGCGGAGCGCTGCCAGAGTTCACTGCGCACCCTGTCCGCATCGGCGCCGCCTGTCGGCCGCCCTGCATCCCACCCCACCCGGAGTCCACCGCCCCATGCGCCGCACCCCCTGCTTCTTCCTGCGCCCCGCCGCTTTTGGCGCCTGCGCTTTGCTGCATCTGATGGCTGCGGCCCAGGCCCAGCCTGCGGCCACGCCGCAGCGTGTGGAGGTCACGGGCTCCAGCATCAAGCGCCTGGCCGGCGAAACGGCGCTGCCGGTGGAGACCATCCGCCGTGAAGACATCGAGAAGATCGGCGTCACCACCGCGGCCGAACTGCTGCAGAAGCTCAGCAGCAACGTCGGCGGCCTGACCGATGGCGCGAGCATCAGCGACCAATCCGGCGCGCAGCGTGGCTTCAACGGCGCCAACCTGCGTGGCCTGGGCGTGAGCAGCACGCTGGTGTTGCTGAACGGGCGCCGGCTGGCGAACTTCGCCAGCCCCGGCGACAACGCGGGCGTGGACCTCAACAACATTCCCGCCGGGGCCATCCAGCGCGTG
>LJHW01000016.1 GCA_001295865.1 beta proteobacterium AAP65 | reverse complement strand
TCGCCATCCGTGAAGGCGGCCGCACCGTCGGCGCCGGCGTCGTGGCCAAGATCATCGAGTGAGTTTTTCCGCAGGGGTGTAGCTCAATTGGTAGAGCGCCGGTTTCCAAAACCGAAGGTCGGGGGTTCGATTCCCTCCGCCCCTGCCACCTGGTAGCCCCGAGTGGCCCTGAGTGGCCTTTCGCAGCCGGCCCGCAGCACTTCAAGGTGCTGCGGGCCTTGCGTCTGAATCCGCCGAAGGGCGCCGTCGCTGACCGCGACCTACACGCTGGAACCCATGTCCACCCAACCCCAAGTCGAAACCGTCTCCACGGGCGCTGACAAGGCCAAGCTGGCCGGTGCGGCGCTGCTCGTGCTGGCTTCGATCGTGGCCTTCTACTACCTCGGCAAACAAGACCTGTGGGTGCGCGTCGTCGCTCTGCTGGTGTTGCTGGGCGCGGCCGTGGCCCTGTTCTTCACCTCCGAATCGGGCAAGCAGCTCATCGCCTTTGGCGCCGACTCGGTGCGTGAGACCAAGAAGGTCGTCTGGCCCACCCGCAAGGAAGCCATGCAGATGACCGGCTACGTCTTCGCCTTCGTGGTTGTGATGGCCTTGTTCATGTGGCTCACCGACAAGACGCTCGAGTGGGCGATCTTCGACCTGATCCTGGGTTGGCGCAGCTGAGGCACACACGATGACCGAACAAGTTGACACCGGCGCCGCGCCGATCGCCGCCCCTTCCACCAAGCGCTGGTACATCGTCCACGCCTATTCGGGCATGGAGAAGGCCGTCGAGCGCAACCTGCGCGAGCGCATCGACCGCGCCGGCATGCAAGACAAGTTCGGCCGCATCCTCGTGCCCACCGAAGAAGTGGTGGAGCTGAAGAACGGCAAGAAGAGCGTCACCGAGCGCCGCATCTACCCGGGCTACGTGCTCGTGGAGATGGACATGGCCGACGACACCTGGCACCTGGTGAAGCACACCAGCAAGGTCACCGGTTTCATCGGAGGTGCGCGCAACCGCCCGGCGCCTATCTCGGAAGCCGAGGTCGCCAAGATCGTCAACCAGATGCAAGAGGGCGTGGACAAGCCGCGCCCCAAGGTCGAGTGGACGGTGGGCGAATTGGTGCGTGTGAAGGAAGGCCCGTTCACCGACTTCAACGGCGCCGTCGAAGATGTGAACTACGAGAAGAGCAAGGTCAAGGTCTCGGTCACCATCTTCGGCCGGGCCACAGGCGTCGAGCTCGACTTCGCGCAGGTCGAGAAGATCTGAGTTTTTTCAACGCAGGCGTGCCCGACCCGGCGCCTGCGTTTCGTTCGTTTGTTCGGGTCGTTTGACGAGGAGCTGCACGCGGCATCAGCCCGGCGGCGTTTGAACTCGAGGAGCCATTCATGGCAAAGAAGATCGTCGGCTTCATCAAGCTGCAAGTACCGGCCGGCAAGGCCAACCCCTCGCCCCCCATCGGCCCGGCCCTGGGCCAGCGCGGCCTGAACATCATGGAGTTCTGCAAGGCGTTCAACGCCCAGACCCAGCAGGGCTTCGAAATCGGCATGAAGCTGCCCGTGGTCATCACGGCCTTCGCCGACAAGAGCTTCACCTTCATCATCAAGTCGCCCCCGGCGACCGCGCTGCTGAAGAAGGCCGCCGGCATCACCAAGGGTTCGGGCAAGGCCCACCTCGACAAGGTTGGCAAGGTCACGCGCCAGCAGCTCGAAGAGATCGCCAAGATCAAGATGAAGGATCTGAACGCCGCTGACATGGACGGCGCGGTCAAGATCATCGCGGGCTCGGCCCGTTCGATCGGCCTGATCGTCGAAGGAGTCTGAACATGGCCAAGCTCACCAAAAAAGCCAAGGCCCTGCAGGGCAAGGTCGACAGCCTGAAGCTGTACCCGCTGGAAGCGGCGCTGAGCCTCGTGAAGGAACACGCCACCGCCAAATTCGATGAATCCATCGACGTGGCCGTGCAACTGGGCGTGGACGCCAAGAAGTCCGACCAGGTGGTGCGTGGCGCCGTCGTGATGCCCGCCGGCACCGGCAAGACCAAGCGCGTGGCCGTGTTCGCCCAGGGCGCCAAGGCCGAAGAAGCCAAGGCCGCTGGCGCCGACATCGTCGGCATGGACGACCTGGCTGCCGAGATCAAGGCCGGCAAGATGGACTTCGACGTGGTCATCGCCAGCCCCGACACGATGCGCATCGTCGGTACCCTGGGTCAGGTGCTGGGCCCGCGCGGCCTGATGCCGAACCCGAAGGTTGGCACCGTGACGCCCGACGTGGCCCAGGCCGTGCGCAACGCCAAGGCCGGCCAGGTGCAGTTCCGTGTCGACAAGGCCGGCATCATCCACGGCACCATCGGCCGCCGCTCGTTCGACGACGGCAAGCTGACGGAAAACCTGCGTGCGCTGATCGACGCCCTGAACAAGGCCAAGCCTGCCAGCAGCAAGGGTGTCTACCTGCGCAAGGTGGCGGTGTCCTCGACCATGGGCGTGGGCGTTCGCGTCGACACCTCGTCGATCAACGCCGCTGCGGCCTGATCGAACTTGAATGAAGGTGGCGCGCGAGTCTGGCGCGCTGCTGTATGAATTGGTGGGCCGCTGGCAGTTCGCTGCTGGTGGGCCATCCAAGACCGCTGGTGGGTGAAGCGCGTTAGCGCCAGCCCGTAATCGAGAGCAAGGCCGACAGGTGCTGCTCGAAGCCAGCGCAGATGGCGGTCCCGCTGCAAAGGTTCTCTGAGAGGGGTTCCCGAACAGCAAGGCTGCTGAATCCGGGTGTGCCTGCGCCGCGAGGCAAGGGCACGTTTTGTGTGAGGAACAGACCTTGAGTCTCAATAAAAGCGAGAAGGCTGCCGTGGTCACGGAGGTGTCGGCGCAAGCCGCACGTTCGCAGACGCTGGCGTTGGCCGAGTACCGTGGCCTCACCGTGGAAAGCCTGAACAAGCTGCGCGTCGATGCGCGGTCCAAGGGTGTGTACCTTCACGTGCTGAAGAACACCCTGGCCCGTCGCGCCGTTGCCGGCACGCCGTTCGAGGTGGCCCAAGGTGCCATGGTCGGTCCGCTGATCTACGGCTTTTCCGAGGATGCCGTGGCCGCGGCGAAAGTCATCAGTGACTTCGCCAAGACCAACGACAAGCTCGTCATCAAGGGCGGCGCCTACGCCGGCAAGGCACTCACGGTCGACGGCGTCAAAGCCCTGGCCGCGATCCCGAGCCGCGAAGTGCTGATCGCCCAGGTGGCCGGCCTGCTGAAGTCGCCGATCCAGCGTATGGCTGGCGTGCTGGCTGCAGTGGCCGAGAAGCGCGGTGGCGGTGCAACGGCGGAAGCCGAAGCCGCAGCGCCCGCAGCTTGATCCAGCATCCCAGTTTTCAGAATCAATCGTTTCGAGGAACCCCAAATGGCATTCGATAAAGACGCTTTCCTGTCCGCCATGGACAGCATGTCGGTGATGGAACTCAATGACCTGGTCAAGGCCATTGAAGAGAAGTTCGGCGTGTCCGCCGCGGCCATGGCCGCCCCGGCCGCTGGTGGTGGTGGCGCCGCTGCCGCCGCCGTGGAAGAGAAGACCGAGTTCAACGTGGTCCTGCTGGACGCTGGCGCCCAGAAGGTCTCCGTCATCAAGGCCGTGCGCGAACTGACGGGCCTGGGCCTGAAGGAAGCCAAGGACCTGGTGGACGGCGCTCCGAAGCCCGTCAAGGAAGCCATCCCCAAGGCCGACGCCGAAGCCGCGCTGAAGAAGCTGGTGGACGCTGGCGCCAAGGCCGAAATCAAGTAAGTCAAGCGGGCGGCCGCCGCGAGGTGTCCGCCCCCTTCGTTGCAAGAGAGCAGCGAACGAAGTCCACCAAGGACTGCCGCGGAACCGGCTTCGCCGGGCCGCAGGCAGAGCCCCCTCGGGGGGTGGCGAGGACGCCGGCAAAGCCGGCACCGCAGCCTGGGGGCTTCGTTCAGTGTTCTCTGATCCGACTGCAGAGAACGGGTTTGGTCGGGCTGAGGTGCAATGCCTCGGTTGTCCGCCAGCGGCAGGTAGTGGCCTGCCACCAGACCTCGAGCGCAAGGCTCGAGTCGCCAGTCGCCGCAGAGCGCATGCCTAGGCCAGGTGTGCGTTCTCGACACGGAGAGTTCAATGGCGCAAGCAACCCCCTACACCTACACCGAGCGGAAGCGCATTCGCAAGAGCTTCGGCAAGCGTGAGAGTGTCCTCAAGGTTCCCTATCTTCTGACCATGCAGAGCGACAGCTATGTCGCCTTCCTGCAGAAGGATGTTCCGCCCCAGAAACGCAAGCCCGAAGGCCTGCAGGCGGCGTTCCTCTCCGCCTTCCCCATCGTCTCCCACAACAGCTTTGTGGAGATGAAGTTCATCGAATACAACATCGCGAAGCCGCCCTTCGACGTTCGCGAGTGCCAGCAGCGCGGCCTGACCTTCGCCGCCGCCGTGCGCGCGAAGCTGCAGATGATCATTTACGACCGCGAAAGCCACCCGCAGCGCGTCGTGAAGGAGATCAAGGAGCAAGAGGTCTACATGGGCGAAGTGCCCCTGATGACCGATTACGGTTCCTTCATCGTCAACGGCACCGAACGCGTGATCGTGTCGCAGCTGCACCGCAGCCCGGGCGTGTTCTTCGAACACGACAAGGGCAAGACCCACAGCAGCGGCAAGCTGCTGTTCAGCGCGCGCATCATCCCCTACCGCGGCAGCTGGCTGGACTTCGAGTTCGACCCGAAGGACATCCTGTACTTCCGCGTCGACCGCCGCCGCAAGATGCCGGTGACCATCCTGCTGAAGGCCATCGGCCTGACGCCGGAAACCATCCTGGCCCACTTCTTCCAGAACGACAACTTCCGCCTGATGGACTCGGGCGCGCAGATGGAGTTCGTGCCCGATCGCCTGAAGGGCGAGGTGGCCCGCTTCGACCTGACCGACAAGAACGGCAACGTCGTCGTCGAGAAGGACAAGCGCATCACCGCGCGCCACGTGCGCCAGCTGGAGCAGGCTGGCACGGGCTTCGTGAGCGTGCCGGAAGATTTCCTGGTCGGCCGCGTCATCAGCAAGAACATGGTGGATGGCGACACCGGCGAGATCGTGGCCAAGGCCAACGAAGAGGTCACCGAAGCGCTGCTGAAGAAGCTGCGCGCCGCCGGCATCAAGGACATCCAGTGCATCTACACGAACGAGCTCAACCAGGGCGCGTTCATCAGCCAGACGCTGGCCTCTGACGAGACCACCGACCAGCTGGCCGCCCGCGTGGCCATCTACCGCATGATGCGCCCCGGCGAGCCGCCGACCGAAGACGCCGTGGAAGCCCTGTTCCACCGCCTGTTCTACAGCGAGGACACCTACGACCTCAGCCGTGTCGGCCGCATGAAGTTCAACGCCCGCGTGGGCCGCGACACGCCGGAAGGCAAGATGACGCTGAGCAATGACGACATCCTCGATGTCGTCAAGATCCTCGTCGATCTGCGCAACGGCAACGGCGACGTCGACGACATCGACCACTTGGGCAACCGCCGCGTGCGTTGTGTCGGCGAACTCGCCGAGAACCAGTACCGCAGCGGCCTGGCGCGCATCGAGAAGGCCGTGAAGGAACGTCTGGGCCAGGCCGAGACCGAAGCCCTGATGCCGCATGACCTGATCAACTCCAAGCCGATCAGCGCGGCGCTGAAGGAGTTCTTCGGTGCGAGCCAGCTCTCGCAGTTCATGGACCAGACCAACCCGCTGTCTGAGATCACGCACAAGCGTCGTGTCTCGGCCCTGGGCCCGGGCGGTCTGACGCGCGAGCGCGCCGGCTTCGAGGTGCGCGACGTGCACCCCACGCACTACGGCCGCGTATGCCCGATCGAAACGCCGGAAGGCCCGAACATCGGTCTGATCAACTCGCTTTCGCTGTTCGCACAGCTCAACGAGTACGGCTTCCTGGAAACGCCTTACCGCCGCGTGCAAGACGGCAAGGTGACGGACCAGATCGATTACCTGTCGGCCATCGAAGAAGGCAAGTATGTCATCGCCCAGGCCAACGCCGGCCTGGATGCCGAAGGCAAGCTGATCGACGAACTCGTCAGCGCCCGTGAAAAGGGCGAATCGGTGCTGCTGAGCCCCGAGCGTGTGCAGTACATGGACGTGGCGCCGGCGCAGATCGTGTCGGTGGCCGCTTCGCTCGTGCCCTTCCTGGAGCACGACGACGCCAACCGCGCACTGATGGGCGCCAACATGCAGCGCCAGGCCGTGCCGACGCTGCGCCCCGAGAAGGCCCTGGTGGGTACCGGTGTCGAGCGCGTCGCCGCGGTCGACTCGGGCACCGTGGTCACGGCCCGCCGTGGTGGCGTGGTCGACTACGTCGACACCAACCGCATCGTGATCCGCGTGAACGACGCGGAAACGGTGGCCGGTGAAGTGGGCGTGGACATCTACAACCTCATCAAGTACCAGCGTTCCAACCAGAACACCAACATCCACCAGCGCGCCATCGTCAAGCGTGGCGATCTGGTCGGTGCCGGTGACGTGGTGGCTGACGGCGCATCGACGGACCTGGGCGAACTCGCCCTGGGCCAGAACATGCTGGTCGCCTTCATGCCCTGGAACGGCTACAACTTCGAGGACTCCATCCTCATCAGCGAACGTGTCATCGCCGAAGACCGCTACACCTCGATCCACATCGAGGAACTGGTGGTCATGGCGCGCGACACCAAGCTGGGCTCGGAAGAAATCACGCGTGACATCCCGAACCTGAGCGAGCAGCAACTGGCCCGCCTGGACGAGAGCGGCATCGTCTACGTGGGTGCCGAAGTGAACCCTGGCGACGTGCTGGTGGGCAAGGTCACGCCCAAGGGCGAGACCACGCTGACGCCGGAAGAGAAGCTGCTGCGCGCGATCTTCGGCGAGAAGGCTTCCGACGTGAAGGACACCTCGCTGCGCGTCGACCAAGGCACGCAGGGCACCGTCATCGACGTGCAGGTCTTCACCCGTGAAGGCATCGTGCGCGACAAGCGTGCCCAGCAGATCATCGACGATGAGCTGAAACGCTTCCGCCTCGACCTGAACGACCAGCTGCGCATCGTGGAGGCCGACGCCTTCGACCGTATCGCCAAGCTGCTGAACGGCAAGGTGGCCAATGGCGGCCCGAACAAGATCGCCAAGGGCACGGTCATCGACAAGGACTACCTGGCGTCGGTGGACAAGTACCACTGGTTCGACATCCGCCCCGCGGAAGACGAAGTCGCCAACCAGCTGGAAAGCATCAAGAACGCCAACGACCAGACGCGCCACAGCTTCGACCTGGCTTTCGAAGAAAAGCGCAAGAAGCTGACCCAGGGCGATGAGCTGCCTGCCGGCGTGCTGAAGATGGTCAAGGTCTACCTGGCCGTCAAGCGCCGCCTGCAGCCTGGCGACAAGATGGCCGGCCGTCACGGCAACAAGGGCGTGGTCTCGAAGATCGCTGCCGTCGAAGACATGCCTTACATGGCCGACGGCACGCCGGTGGACATCGTGCTGAACCCGCTGGGCGTGCCTTCGCGCATGAACGTGGGTCAGGTGCTGGAAGTTCACCTGGGCTGGGCCGGCAAGGGCATCGGCCAGCGCATCGGCAACATGCTGCAAGAGCAGGCCAGGGTGGCCGAGATCCGCAAGTTCCTCGACGAGCTCTACAACAAGAGCGGCGGCAAGACCGAGCACCTCGACGACCTGAGCGACGAGCAGGTGCTCGAGATGGCCGGCAACCTGCAGCACGGTGTGCCGTTTGCGACGCCGGTGTTCGACGGTGCGGCGGAAGAAGAAATCCGCGCCATGCTGAAGCTGGCCTACCCGGACGACATCGCCGCGAAGAAGGGGCTGACCGCAACGCGCACGCAAGCCACGCTGAGCGACGGCCGCACGGGTGAGCCTTTCGAGCGCCCGGTGACCGTGGGCTACATGCACGTGCTGAAGCTGCACCACCTGGTGGACGACAAGATGCACGCGCGCTCGACCGGCCCGTACTCGCTCGTCACCCAGCAGCCGCTGGGCGGCAAGGCGCAGTTCGGCGGCCAGCGTTTCGGCGAGATGGAAGTGTGGGCGCTGGAAGCCTACGGTGCTTCGTACATCCTGCAGGAAATGCTGACGGTCAAGTCCGACGACGTGAACGGCCGTACCAAGGTGTACGAGAGCATCGTCAAGGGCGAACACGCCATCGAAGCCGGCATGCCGGAATCGTTCAACGTCCTGGTCAAGGAGATTCGTTCCCTTGGCATCGACATTGAACTCGAACGCAATTAAGGAGCAGATGCATGAAGGGACTACTCGACCTTTTCAAGCAATTCACCCCGGACGAGCATTTCGATGCCATCCGGATCGGCCTGGCATCGCCCGAGAAGATTCGCTCGTGGTCGTTCGGCGAGGTGAAGAAGCCCGAGACCATCAACTACCGCACCTTCAAGCCGGAACGTGACGGCCTGTTCTGCGCCAAGATCTTCGGGCCCATCAAGGACTACGAATGCCTGTGCGGCAAGTACAAGCGCCTGAAGCACCGCGGTGTCATCTGCGAGAAGTGCGGCGTTGAAGTCACGCAGACCAAGGTGCGCCGCGAGCGCATGGGTCACATCGACCTGGCCGCGCCCTGCGCGCACATCTGGTTCCTGAAGTCGCTGCCGTCGCGTCTGGGCCTGGTGCTCGACATGACGCTGCGCGACATCGAGCGCGTGCTGTACTTCGAAGCGTATGTCGTCGTCGACCCCGGCATGACCCCGCTGAAGAAGTTCAGCATCATGAGCGAGGACGATTTCGAAGCCAAGCACGCCGAGTTCGGTGACGAGTTCGTCGCACTGATGGGCGCCGAGGGCATCAAGAAGCTGCTCGAGGAAATGGACATCGATGCGGAGATCGACAAGATCCGCAACGACATGACCGGCTCCGAGCTGAAGATCAAGAAGAACTCCAAGCGCCTGAAGGTGCTGGAAGCCTTCAAGAAGAGCGGCATCCGTCCCCACTGGATGGTGATGGAAGTGCTGCCGGTGCTGCCGCCCGACCTGCGCCCGCTGGTGCCGCTGGACGGTGGCCGCTTCGCCACGTCTGACCTGAACGACCTCTACCGCCGCGTCATCAACCGCAACAACCGCCTGGCGCGGCTGCTGGAGCTGAAGGCGCCGGAAATCATCGTGCGCAACGAAAAGCGCATGCTGCAAGAGGCCGTGGACAGCCTGCTGGACAACGGCCGCCGCGGCAAGGCGATGACGGGCGCGAACAAGCGCGCGCTGAAGTCGCTGGCCGACATGATCAAGGGCAAGAGCGGCCGCTTCCGCCAGAACCTGCTGGGCAAGCGCGTCGACTACTCGGGCCGTTCGGTCATCGTGGTCGGCCCGACGCTCAAGCTGCACCAGTGCGGCTTGCCCAAGCTGATGGCCATCGAGCTGTTCAAGCCCTTCATCTTCTCGCGCCTGGAGGCGATGGGCATCGCCACCACCATCAAGGCGGCGAAGAAGGAAGTCGAGAGCGGCACGCCGGTGGTGTGGGACATCCTGGAAGAGGTGATCAAAGAGCACCCGATCCTGCTGAACCGCGCGCCGACGCTGCACCGCCTGGGCATCCAGGCTTTCGAGCCGGTGCTGATCGAAGGCAAGGCCATCCAGCTGCACCCGCTGGTGTGTTCGGCCTTCAACGCCGACTTCGACGGTGACCAGATGGCCGTGCACGTGCCGCTGAGCATCGAAGCGCAGATGGAAGCCCGCACGCTGATGCTGGCCTCCAACAACGTGCTGTTCCCGGCCAACGGCGAACCGTCGATCGTGCCCTCGCAAGACGTGGTGCTGGGCCTGTACTACGCCACCCGCGAGCGCATCAACGGCAAGGGCGAAGGCATGGTCTTCATGGACATGCAGGAGCTCCAGCGCGCGCTCGACAACGGCGTGGTGGAGATCACCGCCAAGATCGCCGTGCGCATGGTCGAGTGGCACAAGGATGCCGCCACCGGCGAATTCGTGCCCGAGACCAAGCTGGTGGACACGACCGTCGGCCGTGCGCTGCTGAGCGAGATCCTGCCCAAGGGCCTGCCTTTCGCCAACATCAACAAGGCGCTGAAGAAGAAAGAGATCAGCAAGCTGATCAACGTCAGCTTCCGCAAGTGCGGCCTGAAAGAAACCGTGGTGTTCGCAGACAAGCTGCTGCAGAACGGTTTCCGCCTGGCCACGCGTGCCGGCATCTCGATCGCCATCGACGACATGCTGGTGCCGAAGGAAAAGCCGGGCCTGATCGAGCGCGCCGAAAAGGAAGTCAAGGAGATCGAGCAGCAGTACGTCTCGGGCCTGGTGACCGCCGGCGAGCGCTACAACAAGGTCGTGGACATCTGGGGCAAGACCGGCGACGAAGTCGGCAAGGTCATGATGAGCCAGCTGTCCAAGCAGAAGGTGCAAGACCGCCACGGCAAGGAAGTCGACCAGGAGTCCTTCAACTCCATCTACATGATGGCCGACTCGGGCGCGCGCGGTTCTGCTGCGCAGATCCGCCAGCTGGCCGGCATGCGCGGCCTGATGGCCAAGCCTGACGGCAGCATCATCGAGACGCCCATCACGGCCAACTTCCGCGAAGGCCTGAACGTTCTGCAGTACTTCATCTCCACCCACGGTGCTCGTAAGGGCCTGGCGGACACGGCGCTGAAGACCGCGAACTCGGGCTACCTCACGCGCCGCCTGGTGGACGTGACGCAAGACCTGGTGGTGACGGAAGTCGACTGCGGCACGCAGAACGGCATGAACCGCCGCGCGCTGGTCGAAGGTGGTGAAGTCATCGAAAGCCTGCGCGACCGCATCCTCGGCCGCGTGACGGCCACCGAGGTGCTGCACCCCGAGACGCAAGAGCTGATGGTCGCCGCCGGCACGATGCTGGACGAAGACCTCATCGACACCCTGGAAGCCGCGGGCGTTGACGAAGTGAAGGTGCGCACGGCCCTGACCTGCGACACGCGCTTCGGCATCTGCGCCAAGTGCTACGGCCGCGACCTGGGCCGTGGTGGCCTGGTGAACGTGGGCGAGGCCATCGGCGTGATCGCTGCGCAGTCCATCGGCGAACCCGGCACGCAGCTGACGATGCGCACCTTCCACATCGGTGGTGCGGCTTCGCGTGCGGCCGTGGCTTCGAGCGTGGATGCGAAGAGCGAAGGCCTGATCGGCTTCAATGCCACGATGCGTTACGTCACCAACGCCAAGGGCACCCTGGTGGTGATCTCGCGTTCGGGCGAAATCGTCATCAGCGACCCGCACGGCCGCGAGCGTGAGCGTCACAAGCTGCCTTACGGCGCGACGCTGAACGTCAAGCCCGACCAGCACGTGAAGGCCGGCACCGTGCTGGCCAACTGGGACCCGCTGACCCGCCCCATCATCACCGAGTTCGCCGGTAAGGCCCGCTTCGAGAACGTCGAAGAAGGCCAGACGGTGGCCAAGCAGGTGGACGAAGTCACCGGTCTGTCGACGCTGGTGGTCATCGACCCGAAGCGCCGCGGTGCTGCCAAGGTGGTGCGTCCGCAAGTCAAGCTGCTCGACGCTGCGGGTGTGGAAGTGAAGATCCCCGGTACCGACCACGCCGTGACCATCGGCTTCCCGGTGGGTGCGCTGATCCAGATCCGCGACGGCCAGGACCTCGGCCCGGGCGAAGTGCTGGCGCGTATCCCGATGGAAGGCCAGAAGACGCGCGACATCACCGGCGGTCTGCCGCGGGTGGCCGAGCTCTTCGAAGCCCGCAGCCCGAAGGACGTGGGCACGCTGGCCGAGATCACCGGCACCATCAGCTTCGGCAAGGAGACCAAGGGCAAGAACCGCCTGCAGATCACCAGCCCCGAAGGCACGGTGCACGAGGAACTCGTCGCCAAGGAAAAGAACATCCTGGTGCACGAAGGCCAGGTGGTCAACCGCGGCGAACTGGTGGTCGACGGCAGCGCCGACCCGCAGGACATCCTGCGCCTGCTGGGCATCGAAGAACTGGCGCGCTACATCGTCGACGAGGTGCAGGACGTCTACCGTCTGCAGGGCGTGAAGATCAACGACAAGCACATCGAGGTGATCGTTCGCCAGATGCTGCGCCGCGTGCAGATCACGAACGCTGGCGATTCGTCGTACATCAACGGCGAGCAGGTGGAACGCAGCGAGCTGCTGAACACCAACGAGCGTCTGCGCTCCGAAGGCAAGGTGCCGGCGACGCACGCCGACGTGCTGCTGGGCATCACCAAGGCGTCGCTGTCGACCGACAGCTTCATCTCGGCGGCTTCTTTCCAGGAAACCACCCGCGTGCTCACCGAGGCTGCCATCATGGGCAAGCGCGACGAACTGCGTGGCCTGAAGGAAAACGTGATCGTCGGCCGCCTGATCCCCGCAGGCACCGGCATGGCCTTCCACGAAGCCCGCAAGGCCAAGGAAGCCATGGACGAGAGCGAGCGTCGCGCCATTGCGCTGCAGGAAGCTGAAGAGCTGGCGGCGGTGCAGATGGCCGGTGTGGATGCCGCCACGGCTGCGGCGGCAGGTGACAGCGCCGAGTGAGTGATTGAAGCGCGCAGATGAACCGGTGCTACCGGTTCATCTGCCCATCAAGGCGGCCTGCGGGCCGCCTTTTTCTTGGGCGGCCCGTGGCAGCGGATCAGGCCAAGTTGGGCTCCACCCAATCTTGCGGGCGCAAGATGGCCAGGCCGAGCGGGCGTGCGCGGCGCGCCAGGCGCAGCAGGGCGCGGTCGTGGGTCAACAGCCAGCGTGCGCCGTGCGCGAGTGCGAGGTCGAGAAATACCTGGTCGTCGGGGTCGCTGCAGCGCAGGTGCAGTGGTGCCACGGGGGGCGTGCTTTGCAAGCAGACCAGGCGGTCGAAAGTTGAGAGCACGCGCTCACTGTCTGGTTTCCACTTGGCCAGCAGGCGGTAGCCCAAGGTTCGGGCCAGCTCTTCACGCATGCCCGGGCAGGCCATCCAGCGCAAGGCGCCGCTTTCCACGGCGAAGGCCAGCGGTGCGACGGTCGGCTCTTGAAAGACCAGCCAGTCGAGCACGGTGTTGGTATCCAGCACCGCGGATGGGCTGGAGGGCGGCAAAGTGGCGGGCAGTTCGTTCCCCTCGCTTGCTGCTGTGGGCGCAGCCGAATATACTAGAAGGCTTTTCGGCAGACTTTGCTGCGTTTCGCCCTGGGAGCTCGCTCCCGCCCTTGCGCTCATTTATTGAGCTACAGGGGTCAACAAGCGGCGGCGCACGCCGGGCCCACCCTTGCTTAGACGTGCTGTGGCAGCTGCCCAGCGCCCTTGCACTTGAAGCCCACGCTCCACCGAAAAGATTGCGTAGCTTCAAACGGGAACAAGTTACTTTTATGCCAACCATCAATCAGCTCGTGCGCCACGGCCGTCAGGTCGAAGTCACGAAATCCAAGTCGCCTGCGATGCAGAACAGCCCGCAGCGCCGGGGTGTTTGCACCCGTGTCTACACCACCACCCCCAAGAAGCCGAACTCGGCCCTGCGGAAGGTCGCCAAGGTGCGCCTGACCAACGGTTTCGAGATCATCAGCTACATCGGCGGTGAGGGTCACAACCTGCAAGAGCACAGCGTCGTGCTCGTGCGCGGTGGCCGTGTGAAGGACCTGCCCGGTGTGCGTTACCACATCGTGCGCGGCTCGCTCGACCTGCAAGGCGTCAAGGATCGCAAGCAGTCGCGTTCGAAGTACGGCGCGAAGCGCCCCAAGAAGGCCTGACAGGCCGAACCATTGCGGTCGGCTCCTCCCGGTGTGGATGAGCGGCCGAGTAAGTGAAAGGCCTTGATGGTCTTTCGCGGCGGGCGCCAGCAGCGCCGGCCAACTGAAACGATAGAAGGAAGACTCCCATGCCACGTCGTCGCGAAGTACCCAAGCGCGAGATCCTGCCTGACCCGAAGTTCGGCTCGGTCGATCTGTCCAAGTTCATGAACGTCATCATGGAATCGGGCAAGAAGGCCATCGCCGAGCGCATCATCTACGGTGCGCTCGAGCAGGTCGAAACCAAGGCCAACAAGGATCCCCTCGAGGTCTTCATGGTTGCGCTGAACAACATAAAGCCGATGGTCGAAGTGAAGTCCCGCCGTGTCGGCGGTGCGAACTACCAAGTTCCCGTGGAAGTTCGCCCCGTTCGCCGGCAGGCCCTGGCCATGCGCTGGTTGAAGGAAAGCGCGCGCAAGCGCGGTGAGAAGAGCATGGCCGCGCGTCTGGCCAACGAGCTGCTCGAGGCCAGCGAAGGCCGCGGCGGCGCCGTGAAGAAGCGCGACGAAGTCCACCGCATGGCCGAAGCGAACAAGGCGTTCTCGCACTTCCGCTTCTAAGCACAGCACGACGTAGCCCACGGCCGCCTTTGCGGGTTAGCACTAACCCGCAGGCGGCCCCTGCATTTGGAGATAGACCATGGCCCGCAAGACCCCCATCGAGCGCTACCGCAACATCGGTATCAGCGCGCACATCGATGCCGGCAAGACCACCACGACCGAACGCATCCTGTACTACACGGGTGTGAACCACAAAATCGGTGAAGTGCACGATGGCGCCGCCACGATGGACTGGATGGAGCAGGAGCAGGAGCGCGGCATCACGATCACGTCGGCCGCCACCACCTGCTTCTGGAAGGGCATGGACCTGTCCTACCCCGAGCATCGTTTCAACATCATCGACACGCCCGGACACGTCGACTTCACCATCGAAGTTGAGCGTTCGATGCGCGTGCTCGACGGCGCCTGCATGGTGTACTGCGCCGTGGGTGGTGTGCAGCCGCAGTCGGAAACCGTCTGGCGCCAGGCCAACAAGTACAAGGTGCCGCGCCTCGCGTTCGTCAACAAGATGGACCGCACGGGTGCGAACTTCTTCAAGGTCTACGACCAGATGAAGACGCGCCTGAAGGCCAACCCCGTGCCCGTGGTGGTGCCCATCGGTGCCGAAGAAAACTTCAAGGGCGTGGTCGACCTGTTCAAGATGAAAGCCATCATCTGGGACGAGGCCAGCCAGGGCATGAAGTTCGAGTACCACGACATCCCCGCCGACCTGGTGGAAGAGTCGAACAAGTGGCGCGAGCAGATGGTCGAGGCCGCCGCCGAGGCCAGCGAAGAGCTGATGAACAAGTACCTCGAGACGGGTGAGCTGTCCGAGGAAGAAATCAAGCACGGCCTGCGCGCGCGCACGATCAGCACCGAGATCCAGCCGATGCTGTGCGGCACCGCCTTCAAGAACAAGGGTGTGCAGCGCATGCTGGACGCCGTCATCGACTTCCTGCCGTCGCCTGCGGACATCCCGCCCGTGCCTGGCACCGACGAAGACGACAAGCCGGTCACCCGCGCCCGTACCGACGAAGAGAAGTTCTCGGCGCTGGCCTTCAAGCTGATGACCGACCCCTACGTCGGCCAGCTGACCTTCGTGCGCGTCTACTCGGGCGTGCTGAAGAGCGGCGACTCGGTCTACAACCCGATCCGCGGCAAGAAAGAGCGCATCGGCCGTATCCTGCAGATGCACGCCAACCAGCGCGAAGAAATCAAGGAAATTCTGGCCGGCGACATCGCCGCCTGCGTGGGCCTGAAGGACGTCACCACGGGCGAAACCCTGTGTGATCCGGACAGCATCATCACGCTGGAAAAGATGATCTTCCCCGAGCCGGTGATCAGCCAGGCTGTCGAGCCCAAGACCAAGGCCGACCAGGAAAAGATGGGCATCGCGCTGGGCCGCCTGGCCGCCGAAGACCCGTCCTTCCGCATGCGCACCGACGAAGAGAGTGGCCAGACCATCATCTCCGGCATGGGCGAGCTGCACTTGGAAATCATCGTCGACCGCATGAAGCGCGAGTTCGGCGTGGAAGCCAACGTCGGCAAGCCGCAGGTGGCCTACCGCGAAACCATCCGCAAGGCCGTGGCCGATGTGGAAGGCAAGTTCGTGCGCCAGTCGGGCGGCAAGGGCCAGTACGGACACGTTGTGCTGAAGGTCGAGCCGCAGGAGCCGGGCAAGGGCTTCGAATTCGTCGACGCCATCAAGGGTGGTGTGGTGCCGCGCGAATTCATTCCCGCTGTGCAGAAGGGTATCGAAGAGACGCTGCCCAACGGTGTGCTGGCCGGCTACCCCGTGGTGGACGTGAAGGTCACGCTGACCTTCGGTTCGTACCACGAGGTGGACTCGAACGAAAACGCCTTCAAGATGGCCGCGTCCATGGGCTTCAAGGACGGCTGCCGCAAGGCCAGCCCGGTCATCCTGGAGCCGATGATGGCCGTGGAAGTGGAAACGCCGGAAGACTACGCGGGTGGCGTGATGGGCGACCTGTCCAGCCGCCGTGGCATGGTGCAGGGCATGGACGACATGCCTGGCGGTGGCAAGGTGATCAAGGCCGAAGTGCCGCTGAGCGAGATGTTCGGCTACAGCACGACGCTGCGCTCGATGAGCCAGGGCCGCGCGACGTACACGATGGAGTTCAAGCACTACAGCGAAGCTCCGAAGAACGTCGCCGACGCCATCATCACCGCACGCGGCAAGTAAACATTCAGCTGGTCTTCGGGGGCTTGGCGCGCGCTGCCAGTGGCGTGCGGTTCAGCAAGCCCCCGGAAACCTAAAACCGAAACACTGGCACTGCTCTTTTCCGGAGATTGAGAAATGGCAAAAGGTAAATTTGAACGCACGAAGCCGCACGTGAACGTGGGCACGATTG
>LJHW01000015.1 GCA_001295865.1 beta proteobacterium AAP65 | reverse complement strand
TCGAGATGAGCGCCGACTCGCGCATCGCCACCGCCACAGCCATCGGCTCCGGTGTGCTGGCCATCAGCCAGGCCTTCGAACGCCTGCAGCCCGATATCGTGGTCGTCTACGCCGACCGCTTCGAGGGCTTCGCGGCGGTGATCGCGGCCTCGCAGATGAACATCCCGACTGCCCACATTGAAGGCGGCGACCTCACCGAAGGCGGCGCGCTGGACGATTCTGTGCGCCACGCCATGAGCAAGCTGGCGCATCTGCACTTCACCACCAACCAGCAGGCTACCAACCGCATCTTGGGTATGGGCGAAGAACCCTGGCGCGTACACACGGTGGGCTTCCCGGCCATCGACATGATCTCTGAGGGTAACTACGCCAGCCCGGCCGAATGTGCCGAGAGGCTGGGCCTGGACTTGGGCCGGCCCGTGGTGCTGTTCACCCAGCACTCCGTGACCACAGAGTTCGAACTCGCGGGCCAGCAGGTGCAGCCCTCTCTGCGCGCGCTGCGCAAGCTCGCGGCCGAAGGCGTGCAGGTCGTCATGACCTACCCCAATAACGACGCGGGCGGCCGCATGATCATCGCCGCCCTCGACGACCCGCAGAACGTCGGCGCGAATTGCGTGCAGGTGCGCCGCTCGCTCGGCCGCTATCTCTACCACGGTGTGCTGGCACTTGCCCGCGACCCGGCCGTGCGCGTAGCCTGCGTCGGCAACTCGTCGTCAGGCATCAAGGAGACGCCGGCATTCGGTTGTCCGACGGTGAATATCGGCTCGCGTCAGGAAGGACGACTGCGCGGCGGTAACGTCATCGATGCCGGCTACGACGAGGTGGCCCTCGAAGCGGCCGTCCGGCGCTGCCTGTTCGACGAATCCTTCCGCAAAGCGGCTCGCGAGACCGACAACCCCTATTACCTAGGCGATGCAGGCAAGAAGATTGCTGCGGTGCTGGCAGAAGTGCCGCTGAACCAGGCCCTGCTGCGAAAGGCTATGACGCTCAAAGGCGAGGCTCGAGATGGCTGGTTCTGCTGAATTGCCGCCTCCCGATAACTCTGTGGCCGCCGAGCCGTGGCGCCGCGCGCTCATTTCGGTGGGTAGCACAATCGCGGACGTGATACGCAGTCTCGACCAGTCGGGTGTCCAAATAGCACTCGTGGTTGACGGTGAGCGTCGCCTAGTCGGCACTCTGACTGACGGCGACGTGCGACGCGGCCTGCTGCGCGGCCTGGATCTGAATAGCTTGGTGGAGCCGATCGTATTCCGTTCGCCCGTCGTTGTGCCTCCTCAGATTGAGCGCGAGATGGTGCTGCAATTGATGAGTGCTAACAAGCTGCACCAATTGCCCGTGGTCAATGAGGCGCGCGAAGTCGTGGGGCTGCACCTCTGGGACGAGCTGATACAGCCCGCGGATCGAGGCAACACCATGGTAATCATGGCCGGCGGGAAGGGTGTCCGACTCCGTCCGCACACGGAGAACTGCCCGAAACCACTGTTGCCTGTTGGCGGTAAGCCGATGTTGCAGCACATCATCGAGCGCGCGCGTGGCGAAGGGTTCCGAGATTTTGTTATCGCCGTGCACTACCTCGGTCACATGATCGAGGATCACTTTGGCGACGGCTCCGCCCTAGGTGTGAGCATCCGCTATCTTCGCGAGCAGCAGCCACTGGGCACCGCCGGTGCGTTGAGTCTGTTGCCAGTGAGGCCGGCTGCACCGTTCCTGGTGACCAACGGTGATGTCTTGTCCGATATCCGTTATGGAGAGCTGCTCGACTTCCATACCCGGCACGGCGCTGCAGCTACGATGGCGGTGCGCTTACACGAGTGGCAGCATCCCTTCGGCGTGGTGCGCACTCGTGGCGTAGACATCGTCGGTTTTGAGGAAAAGCCCATCTCGCGAACCCACATCAATGCAGGCGTCTATGTGCTGGAGCCTCAGGCACTGGATGCTCTGGTGCCAGGTCAGCCATGCGACATGCCAGAACTGTTCAGCCGCCTGCAGCAAGGCTCGGCGCGCGCCATCGTTTACCCCATGCACGAGCCATGGCTGGACGTCGGGCGGGCCGAAGATCTCGAACGTGCACAAGCCAAGCACTCCCCCAATCCCATCCCGAGTACCTCATCATGACGCTACGCAGCGACCTGCCCACCGATTTTCTGTCGCGCTTCGCACCCCAACATGCTGACCCAGAGGCGCCATACGGTCTGCCGAAACGCGTGATGTTCTGCGCCCACTGCGTTATCTCGAACCAGCGGCCCAGCTCAACTGTTGAGTACAAAAAGACGCGTGATGCAAAGCAAGACACCATTGGCTTTGATGGCCATGGTGTCTGCGATGCCTGCCGCTATCAAGAAATCAAGGCCGGCCAGATCAGCTGGGAAAAGCGCGAGGCTGCACTGCTGGAACTGCTGGATAAGCATCGCCGCAAAGACGGAGGCTACGACGTAATAGTCCCGGGAAGCGGCGGCAAAGACAGCGCGTTCACTTCGCACATCCTCAAGTACAAGTACGGCATGAACCCGCTGACGGTGACCTGGGCACCGCATAAGTACACCGAGATCGGTTGGAAGAACTTCGAAAACTGGGTACATGTGGGCGGGCTGGACAATATCCTTTTCACCCCAAATGGCCGTCTGCACCGCTACCTCACGCGCCAAGCTTTCTTGAACCTTCTGCACCCCTTCCAGCCCTTTATCGTAGGCCAGCGCATTATCGGCCCGATGATGGCGGCCCGTTTTGGAGTGCCGCTTGTTATGTACGGCGAGAACCAAGCGGAATACGGCAATAACCCTGACGATAATTACGTTCCGACCATGGACCGTAAGTTTTTCTCTGTGCGCGAACCGCAGGAAATGGTGTTGGGCGGCAAGCCGATCAAGGACATCCTTGCCGAGGAGGAATTCTCAATTAATGACTTTGCGCCGTACATCCCGCCGGCGGCCGAGTTTTTAGAGGAAAAGAAGGTTGAAGTGCACTACCTCGGCTACTACCTCAAGTGGGACCCGCAGGAGTGTTACTACTACGCCGCCGAGAACACCGGCTTCCAGGCCAACAGCGAGCGCACCGAGGGCACGTACTCTAAGTACAGCAGCATCGACGACCAGATCGACATGTTCCACTACTACACGACGCTGGCCAAGTTCGGCATCGGCCGCGCCACGTATGACGCGGCGCAGGAAATCCGCAACGGCAAGATCACGCGTGAAGAGGGTGTGCAACTGGTCAAGCGCTACGACCAGGAATTTCCCAAGAAGTACTTCAAGCAGTTCTGCGAATACATCGGCGTGTCGGAAGAGGAATTCCACGCCACGATCGACAAGTTCCGCTCGCCGCACCTGTGGGCTTACGACCAGGGTGAGTGGAAGCTGCGTCACGCCGTGTGGCACGAAGACGGCGCGGCATGAAGAAGAGCGTCCGCCTGATCGCGCGCCTGGACATCAAGGGGCCGAACCTCATCAAGGGCGTGCACCTCGAGGGGCTGCGCGTCATGGGGGACCCCCAGGACTACGCGCGCCGCTACTACGAGCAGGGCGCCGACGAACTGCTGTACGTTGACGTGGTGGCCAGCCTGTACGGCCGCAGCAAGCTCACCGAGATCGTGCGCCGCGCAGCCCACGACGTGTTCGTGCCGATGACGGTGGCCGGCGGCATACGCACCGTCGAAGACGTCACCGACCTGCTGCGCGCCGGCGCCGACAAGGTGGCCATCAACACCGCGGCGGTGCACCGGCCGGAACTCATCTCCGAGATCGCGCGGCGCTTCGGCGCCCAGTGCATGGTGCTGTCGATCGAGGCCAAGCGCCGCCCCGACGGGCGCTGGGAGGCCTACACGGACTGCGGCCGCGAGATGTCGGGCCTGGACGCCGTGGAATGGGCGCGGCGCGGCGTGGCGCTGGGCGCGGGCGAGGTGCTGGTGACCTCGATCGACCGTGAAGGCACGCGCAAGGGCTACGACGTCGAACTCACGCGCGAGATTTCCGACGCGGTGAACGTGCCCGTCATTGCCAGCGGTGGCTACGGGCAGATGGAACACCTGCTGGACGTGGTCGAACGCGGCCAAGCCGACGCCGTGGCGCTGGCCGACGCGCTGCATTACAAGCGCACCACGCTGGACCAGGTGCGCGCCGAGGCCATGTCCCGCGGCGTCGTTATGAGGAACGTATGAGCGCGAAGGTCACCCTGGTCGACTACGGCATCGGCAACATCTACAGCGTGCGCCGCGCGCTCGAGACTGCCGGCGCCGACGTGCTGCTGACCGGCCTGCCGGCCGACATCGAAGCCGCCGAGCGCCTGGTGCTGCCGGGCGTAGGCGCCTTCGCCGACTGCATGGCCGGGCTGCGCGAGCGTGGCCTGATCGAGCCGCTGCTGCACTACGCGGCAACCGGCCGGCCGCTGCTGGGCATCTGCGTGGGCATGCAGATGCTGGCCACTGTGAGCGAGGAATTCGGTGAACACGCCGGCCTGGGCCTGGTGCCCGGGCGCGTGGCGGCCGTGCCTTCGGTGGGCACCGAGGGCCAGGCGCTGAAGATCCCGCACACCGGCTGGACGGCATTGCGCCAGCCGCCGGGCGTGAACTGGCAGTGCAGCCCGCTGGCGGACACGCGCGAGGGCGAGTCGGTCTATGTGGTGCATTCCTACGCCATGCAGCCCGTCGATCCGGCGCACCGTCTGGCCGATTGCGAATACGGCGGCCAGCGCATCTGCGCGGCGGTGCGCCGCGATCGCATCTTCGGTTGCCAGTTCCATCCCGAGAAGAGCGGCCCGGCGGGCTTGCGTATGCTCGCGCGCTTCCTCGTCTGCTGAAGGGCCGGGCTGCCGCACCGCGGCGGCCCGCCCATTGCACCGCGTCCAGCCTCCTCGCATGAAAGCCCTCTGGAAAGGCGGCGGCGCCTACGGCCTCGCCAACGCCGGCATCGCCGGTGCGCAATTCGTCGCCATCCTGGTGTTCGCGGCGGCGCTGCCGCCCGACGGCTTCGGCTACGTGTCGATCTTCGCGGTGCTGTCGGTGGTGCTGTCGATGGTGACCGGCATGGGCCTGTCGGCCGCGGCGCAGCAGGCCTTCTTTAAGCTGCCGTTGCCCGAGTTCCAGCACCTGGTGTCGGCCATCGTCGCGGCGGTGCTGCTGCTCGCGCTGGCGCTGGCCGTGCTGCTGCTGGTGCTGCCGGCAGCCCTGGTGGCCTACCTGAACCTGCCGCGCCCCTGGGTGCTGCTGGCGCTGGGCTCGGCCACCGCGCAGGTGCTCGTGCAACTGGTGCTGACCGTGCTGCAGACACGAGAGCAGATCGGCACCTACCTGGCCATGGTGGCGTTGCAGGTGGCGACCGTGCTGGTCTCCGCGGGCAGCTTCTACGCCCTGGGGGCCACGCGCTGGCAGGGCGCCTTGCTGGCGCAGGTGGCCGCGCCGCTGCTGACTTCCGCCTGGGCGCTGCTCGTGCTGGCGCGCTCGGGCTGCCTGCAGCGCCGGCTCGACGCCACGCTGCTGCGGCAGGCGCTGGGCTACGGGCTGCCCCTGGTGCCGCACCAGGTGGCCGGCTGGACCATGTCGATGGTCGACCGCTTTATCATCGCTAGTAGCTTGGGCGTGGCGCAGGCCGGTGTCTATTCGCTGTCGTTCCAGATCGCGCAGGCGACCAACATCGTGTCCAACTCGTTCAACCAGGCGCTGGTGCCCGTGCTGTTCCGGCAACTCGCCGACAAGGCCCGCGCCCCCGGCCGCCTGCTGCGCCTGAACGGCCTGTACGGCGCCGGCCTGGCACTCTTCTCGCTGGTCTTCGTGGCGGTGTTCCTGGCCGCGGCGCCGCACCTGCTGAGCCCCTCGTATGCGCCCGTGCTGGTCTACACGCCCTGGCTCATCCTCGCCTTCTTCCTGCTAGCCGCGTCGCGCATCGCCTCGAACTTCCTGCTCTTCCACGGCCGGACCGGCGTGCTGGCGATCTCCACGCTCAGCGCCGCGGCGGTCAGCCTGACGGCCAACCTGTGGCTGGTGCCCGCGCAGGGGGTCATCGGGGCCTGCTGGACCAGCGCCGCCACCTTCTTGCTGCTGCTGCTGGTGACCAGCTGGCAGGCCGCGACGTGTCATCGGCGCTCGCACTAGACGCCGCCCCGCCGGGGCAGGTGGCTGAGGCCGACACGCGCTTCGCCTGGCGCGTGGGCTTCCTGCTGGGCCTGCCCATCGCGGTGCCGGCGCCGCCGCTGTACGTGTTCGGCTTCGCCTGCTTCTTCGTCGCCCTGCTGCGGCGCAGGCCGCGGCCGCCGGGCGCGGGCATCGGGCGCGAACTGGGCATGGTGGCGCTGATCGCCCTGGCCCTGGTGTCCAACGTCGCCGGCCTGACCCGCAACAACATCGATGCGGTGCGCATCATCACCACGAGCTTCTTCTTCCTGCTGTTCCTGTTCCCGGACTGCATCGCCGACAAGCGCGCGCTGCTGCTGGGCTTCTGCCGGGCCATGCTGATCTGGGCGGTGCTCGTCATCGCGATGGCGTTCTACCTGCGCATCTGGGACAACGGGCTGCTGTTGTTCAGCGTGCCCGACTTCAGGCTCTGGGGCTCGGGCATCTTCCCCGACTGGCCGAACTACATGGCCTTCATGCTGGCGCTGGCCTTCCTGCTCAATGCCACCATGTTCGGGCGGCCCTGGCAGGCCGCGCTGCTGCTGGTGGCCGCAGTTTTGACCACCTCGCGCACGCCGCTCATCGCGCTGGCCCTGTTCCTGGCCGCTTCGCTGCTGCTGCAGCTGGCGCGGCTGCGCCTGGGCACGCTGCTGGCTTTCGGCGGCGCGGCCCTGCTCCTGGCGGTGCTGCTGCCCCTGCTGCAGGTGGTGGAAGTCGACACCAACTTCCTCGACCGCCTGCTGGTCTTCGACGACCGCGACGACATCTACTCCTTCGCGCTGGGCCTGGTGCAGCAGTCGCCCTGGGTCGGCTACGGAGGCGTGCTGCTCGACGAGTCCATCGGCTTCACTGGGCACCCCTCGTTCCACAACTCCTATCTCGACATCGCCGTGCGCCACGGGCTGCCCGCGCTGGCGATCTTCCTGCTGCTGCTGGTGCCGCCGCGCGGCAGCTGGCGCAGCGGCGGCCTGCGCTTCGCGGCCGTGGTGGTCTTCGTGCTCGCCGGGTCGATGTTCCAGAACTTCCTGAAGCACCCGCACATCCTGATGCTGTACGCCGTCCTGATCGAGGCCAGCCCTCTCTTCCGCGGGCCGCGACGTGAACCCTGAGACCGTCCTGCATGCCGACGGGCGCAGGGTGTCGCTGGACGACATCGTGCGGGAGACGTCCTTCGACCTCTACCAGACCGAATTGCACTACGAGATCTGCCGCGCGGTGGCGCACCGGCGCAGCGACGACCCCGTGGCGCGTAAGGTGCTCGAGAACCTGTACGCGCTGAAGTCGAATGCCGCGCGCAAGGCCACGGCGCTGGTGGCCTACGTGCAGCGCTCGGCAGTGCCGGTGCAGGGTATGTGCGTCAACGCGAGCGTGCGCGAGATGCTGCCGCCGGGCTGGGGCCAGGGCGTGCGCATCGAGCCCTTTACCGGCACGGCCGAGCCGTTCATCGGCTGGAACCACGTCGGCCTGCTGCTGGCCAAGGCGTTGCTGCACCGTCTGTTCCGCCTGCTTGCAGGCCGTGCCGCAGCTGGCGACACGCTCGTGCGCGCCTGGGTCGAGGTCAGCGCCGCGATGTACCCGGCCGAAGTGCGGCAGGGCCAGGTGCTGGTCTATCCCTTCGCGCTGAACGTGATGCGCCAGGTGCGTTTCCTGCGCTGGTGCCGTCGGGAAGGCATCCAGGTCTCGTTGGCGGGTATGCCCTACAGCCTGCCTGCCATCCTGGCTGGCCTGCTGCGCCGGCAGCCCAACGACCTGCTGCTGGCGCAGGCCGAGATGCGCGCCAACGCCCGCCACGCGCAGGAACTGCTGGCGCAGCGTCCCCGTCAGCTGATGACCAGCGACGAATTCGAGACCGCCAGCCTGGTGCTGTACCAGCCGCTGCTGGCTGCCTGCGTGAAGGTGGTCAACACGGCCCACGGCGTGGGCAACTACTGCCCGCACATCGCCTACAGCGAATTCCGCGTGCTGGCGCCGGCCCAGAGCGACTTCTACGTCAAGCGCAACCCCGATATCCGCTACATACCGCTGGCCACCGAGAAGCGCCAGATCACGGGCCTGTCGCACTACTCGACGGCCGCCGGCAAGCCCGCGGCGCTGGTACTGATCCACCAGCCCTTCGACCTCAGCCCGCTGAAGGCCGAGGAAGCCGTGCAGGCGCAGCTGGACGCCGAACTGGCCCGCCTGGCCCAGGTGCTCTGCCTACAATACCGGGTCAAGATGCACCCCAACTCGCGCCAGGCGCGCAAGGGGGCAACGCATCGGTCCTTCCAGGGCGAACCGGTGTACGACTGGGCTGCGCTGGATGCGTTTCGCCCGATCTTCGTCACCATCAATTCCACGGTCTTCTTCGATGCGCGGGGGGTGGCGCCCGTCCTGGTCTATGCCGGGGCTACCTTCGAGCCTGCTTTGTACTTCACGCCGCCCATCATGACCATCACGCTGCAGGACGCCGAGCAGGTGCTGCGCGGCCTCTTGCCCGAGGACGCCTGGATGCGTGCGGCCGCGTTCCATGCACAGGAGGCCGAACCGGCCGTGCACGCGGCCGCCTCCACCCCGACTGCGCCATGATCCGCAAGCTCGTGCGCTGGCTGCTGCTGAGGCTGCAGACCACCTTCCTCTACCGTTTCCGCCACGTGGGCCGCGACTGCCGGCTGGACAAGTCGCTCTTCGTCTACCCTGGCCGCGTGAGCCTGGGCGACCGCGTATACGTGGGCCGCTACTGCTACCTCGACGGCGACATCACCATCGGCGACTGCACCATGCTCGCCAGTTCGGTGGCGGTGGTCGGCGGCGACCACGCCTTTGACAAGCCCGGCGTGCCCATGATCGACAGCGGCCGCGAACACTGGAAGCCCACGCACATCGGGCGCGACTGCTGGCTGGGCCACGGCGCCGTCATCCTCAACGGCATCACCATCGGCGACGGATCCATCGTCGCCGCTGGCTCGGTGGTGCTGCGCGACGTGCCGCCCGGGGTCATCGTGGCCGGCAACCCGGCACGCGTGATCCGCCCGCGCTTCGCTGAACCCACACCAAACTCCTGAGGAGTACCAATTGCAAGGCACCTTGCTCATCACCGGCGGCACCGGGTCCTTCGGACACGCCGTGCTCAAGCGCTTTCTCGATTCGCCCATCCAGGAGATCCGCATCTTCAGCCGCGACGAGAAGAAGCAGGACGACATGCGCAAGCGCTTCCGCAGCGACAAGCTGCGCTTCTACATCGGCGACGTGCGCGACCGCCGCAGCCTGCGCAATGCGCTGCGCGGCGTCGACTACTGCTTCCACGCCGCGGCGCTCAAGCAGGTGCCTTCGTGCGAGTTCCACCCCATGGAAGCCGTGCGCACCAACGTGCTGGGCACCGAGAACGTGCTCGAGGCCGCCATTGATGCCGGCGTCAAGCGCGTGGTCTGCCTGAGCACCGACAAGGCCGTGTACCCGATCAACGCCATGGGCATCTCCAAGGCGATGATGGAAAAGGTGATGGTGGCGGTGTCGCGCAACCTCGAAGGCACGGGCACGGTGATCTGCGGCACGCGCTACGGCAACGTGATGGCCTCGCGCGGATCGGTCATTCCGCTGTTCGTCGATCAGGTGCTGCGCGGCCAGCCCATCACCGTGACCGACCCCGCCATGACGCGTTTCATGATGACGCTGGACGACGCGGTCGAACTGGTGAACTACGCCTTCGAACACGGTGCCAATGGCGAGATCTTCGTGCAGAAGGCGCCCGCAGCCACGGTGGCCGTGCTGACGCAGGCGCTGCTCGAGCTGCTGCAGCGGCCCGGCCACGAGGTGCGCGAGATCGGCACCCGCCACGGCGAGAAGCTCTACGAGGCGCTGCTCAGCCGCGAGGAAATGGCTGCCGCCGAGGACCGCGGCGACTACTACCGCGTGCCGCCCGACGGCCGCGACCTCAACTACGCCAAGTTCGTGGAAGACGGCGAACGCAAGATCACCATGGCCGAGGACTACAACTCGCACAACACGCGGCAGCTCGACGTCGAAGGCATGAAGGCGCTGCTGATGAAGCTGGACTTCATCCAGCGCATCGTGCGCGGCGAAGCGGCCGTAGCCGAGGACTGAAGGCCATGCGCATCGTCATCACCGGTAGCCAGGGCTTCATCGCGCAGAACCTGCGCGTGCACCTGCGCGAACGCGGCTTCACCGACGTGGCGGGCATCGACCGCCAGACCCCGGCCCACGAACTGCCGGCCCGGCTGGCCGGCGCCGACTTCGTCTTCCATCTAGCCGGCGTGAACCGGCCCAAGGACGTGGCCGAGTTCGCGCAGGGCAATGCCGGCTTCACGCAGACCCTGTGCGAAGCGCTGGCCGCGCTGCCAAGGGCGCCGGCCGTGGCCTTCGCGTCGTCCACGCAGGCAGCGATGGACAACCCCTACGGCCTGAGCAAGCGCCAGGCCGAAGACACCCTGCTCGCCTACGGTGCCAGGACCGGCGCGCGGGTGCACCTGCTGCGCATGCCCAACGTCTTCGGCAAGTGGAGCCGGCCGAACTACAACTCGGCCGTGGCCACGTTCTGCCACAACACGGCGCGGGGCCTGCCCATCACCGTCAACGACCCGGCGGCACCGCTGCGCCTGATCTACGTCGATGACCTGGCCGCCGTGCTGCTGAAGCTGCTGGACCCCGCCAGTGCGCCGCCTGCGGGCTTCGTCGACGCGGAGCCGGTCTACGAGACCACGGTCGGCGAACTGGCCGACACCATCCGCGCCTTCCCCGAAAGCCGCGCCACGCTGCTCACGCCGCGTGTCGGTACGGGCCTGGTGCGCGCGCTCTATGCCACCTACATCAGCATGCTGCCCACCGAGGCCTTCGGCTATGGCCTGGTGCGCCATGCCGACCCGCGCGGCGTCTTCGTCGAGATGCTCAAGACGCCCGACTGCGGGCAGTTCTCGTACTTCACCGCGCACCCGGGCATCACGCGCGGCGAGCACTACCACCACACCAAGACCGAGAAGTTCCTCGTCATCAAGGGCAGGGCACGCTTCGGCTTCCGCCACATCCTCACCGACGAGACCTACGAACGCACGGTCTCGGGTGAAGTGCCCGAGGTGGTCGAGTCCATCCCCGGCTGGTCGCACAACATCACCAACATCGGCGACGACGAAATGGTGGTGATGCTGTGGGCCAACGAAATCTTCGACCGCCAGCTGCCCGATACCACCGCTATGAAGGTGGCCCTGTCATGAAGAAGCTCAAGGTCTTGACTGTGGTGGGCACGCGGCCCGAGATCATCCGCCTGTCGCGTGTGATGGCGCGGCTGGACGAGCACTGCGACCACGTGCTGGTGCACACCGGCCAGAACTACGACTACGAACTGAACCAGGTCTTCTTCGACGACCTGGGCGTGCGCAAGCCGGCCCACTTCCTGGGCGCGGCCGGTGGCTCGGCGGTAGACACTATCGGCAACATCATCATCGCTGTCGACAAGGTGCTGGCCACCGAGCAGCCCGACGCCATGCTGGTGCTGGGCGACACCAACAGCTGCCTGGCGGTGCTGCCGGCAAAGCGGCGCAAGATCCCGGTCTTCCACATGGAGGCCGGCAACCGTTGTTTCGATCAGCGTGTACCCGAGGAGATCAACCGCCGCATCGTCGACCACACGGCCGACATCAACCTTACCTACAGCAGCATCGCGCGCGAGTACCTGCTGCGCGAGGGCCTGCCGCCGGACATGGTCATCAAGACCGGCAGCCCCATGTTCGAGGTGCTGACGCACTACCGCGAGCGCATCGAGGCCTCCGACGTGCTGCAGCGCCTGCAGCTGCAGGCCGAGGGCTACTTCGTCGTCAGCGCGCACCGCGAGGAGAACATTGACAGCGACCGCGTCTTCGCCAAGCTGGTGGGCTTACTCAACGCGGTAGCCGAAACGCACGGCCTTCCGCTCATCGTGTCCACCCACCCGCGAACGCAGAAGCGCATCACCGCGCTGGGTGTCAGCTTCCACCCACTGGTGCGCCTGCTCAAGCCGCTAGGGTTCCTGGACTACGTAAAGCTGCAGCTGTCGGCGCGCGCGGTGCTGTCCGACAGCGGCACTATCAACGAGGAATCGTCCATCCTCAACTTCCCGGCGCTGAACCTGCGCGAGGCGCACGAACGGCCCGAAGGCATGGAAGAGGCAGCAGTCATGATGACGGGCTTGGAGGTCGAACGGGTGCTGCAGGGCTTGAGCATCCTGGCCAGCCAGCCCCGCGGTGATACACGTTCGTTGCGACTGGTAGCTGACTACAGCATGCCAAACGTGTCGGACAAAGTGCTGCGTATCGTGCACAGCTACACCGACTACGTACGCCGCGTGGTTTGGCGCGAACAATGAGCGCATGAACATCTTTCGTTCATGGCTACTCATCACGCTCTGAAGGGTTCGCATTGCGCCTGTTGGTGGTGAGCCAGTACTTCTGGCCCGAGAACTTCCGCGTCAACGACCTGGTGGCCGAATTGGTGAAGCGCGGGCACGAAGTTACCGTACTCACCGGCCAGCCTAACTACCCCGACGGAGCGGTCTACCCGGCCTACCGCGCAAACCCGGCGGCCTTTGCCTGCTACGAAGGCGCCGAGGTGCTGCGTGTGCCCATGGTGGCACGTGGTCGCAACAGCCTGGGCCTGGTGCTGAACTACCTTAGCTTTGCCGCCGCGGGCAGTCTGCTGGGCCCTTGGAGGCTGCGCGGGCGACGCTTCGACGCCATCTTCGCTTTCCAGCCTTCGCCCATCATGTCGGCGCTGCCGGCTGTGGTGCTGCGCCGCCTCAAGCGCGCGCGCACCGCGCTGTGGGTGCTGGACCTGTGGCCCGACACCTTGGCCGCCGTGGGCGTGGTGAAGTCGCCGCGTGTGCTAGCCGCGGTGGGGCGCATGGTGAGCTTCATCTACCGGCGCTGCGACATGGTGCTGGGGCAGTCCATGGCCTTCCTGCCCAAGATCGAGGCCCAGGCCGGCGGCGCCACGCGAGTGCTGTACTTCCCGGGCTGGGCCGAAGGCGTGATGCAGGATGCTCAGCCTGTCGCACCGGCGCCCGAGCTGGCACCGCACGACGGCGCCTTCAAGATCGTTTTCGCCGGCAATATTGGCGACTCCCAGGACTTCCCGGCCATCCTCGATGCTGCCCAGGCGCTGCGCGAGCAGGCCCACATCCGCTGGATCATTGTCGGCGACGGTCGTGCGGCGCCCTGGGTGCGCGACGAGATTACGCGGCGCAGGCTGCAGGCCAGCGTGTTCATGATGGGTCGCCACCCGCTGGAGCGCATGCCCTCATTCTTCCAGGGGGCCGACGCGCTGCTGGTCTCGCTGCGCCGTGAACCTATCTTCAGCATGACCATCCCGGGCAAGGTGCAGACCTACCTGGCCGCTGGCCGCCCCGTGCTGGGCATGATGGATGGCGAGGGCGCGCGCGTTATCGCCGAGTCCGGTGCCGGTTGGGCCGCGCCTGCTGGAGACGGATCCGCTCTGGCTGCCTTGACACTGCGGTTGGCGGCTCTGACGCCAGCCGAGCGCCAGATGATGGGCGCACATGCGCGTCGCTACTGCGCTCAAGAGTTCGATCGTTCGGTGCTGATCACGAAGCTAGAAGGCTGGCTACGACCGGCGCGCTAGCAAATCAAGGCGGTCCATGATGAGCTTAAAACGCCGCCCGTGAGATGTTGACTGGGCGCCCGGCCCCAGCCCTCACAGGCGCCGCTGTCGTCGTCGGCCCGAGGATCTGACTAGAGCTTCTGAAGTACAAGGTTTAACCAACCAAGAGCTGTCCAGATATCGCGCATCCACCGCAAACGCAGCGTCTGGCACGATCGCCGACGACTCTATAGACGGTGCTGAGCATTGCGGCGCAACACCTCGTTGCATTTCACGCGTGATCAGGCATTCAGCTTCCAAGCCTGGCGTAGAGCCAGCCAGCCATCACTAGTTGTGATCGCGGCGGCTCCGCCATTCTTTGCAAAGTGCTTAAAGAGCACTCCGCAGGCGCTGATAAACAGGCCGAGTACGGTCATCGTTACGATGATCAGTCCTCGTGAGGGCCGAGATTTAGCGTCTGGCGGTAGCGCCACGTCGACCTGCTGCAACAGTGGTCCTTCCTTGGCTTCGTCAAGTTTCGCCAATTCATACTGGCGGACCATGGCTTCGAGCAGAGTCTCCTGCAGCTTGAGTTCCCGTCGTGCACGCAAGTACTCGATTGCGGCTTCCGGGAGGCGTCCTACAGCGATTTCCGTCGGGCCGCTGCTCGATGCGCCAGACTCGGCGGTTTCTAGGCGAGCAAGCTCGGCGCGCAACGCAGAGACTTCTGTGTTCAGCCTAATCACTTCCGGATTCTGGGCTGTAGCCGAGGTGCGCAGCACCCTAAGTCGTACCTCGCGGTCAGCGATCAGGCTGCGCAATTGCGCCACGCCACCCAGTAGCACCTCCGCCTGCTTCTCCAGCACCAACATGCCGGATTTCTCCTGGAAATGTCGTAAGGCCGTCTCGGCTTTGACGAGATTCTCTTTGGTCTCCTTCAGTTGCTGCTCAAAGAAGACACGGCGCTGTTGGGCTTCACTGACAGCCAGCCGCGTCATCAGCTTGGCGACTTCGGGCGTGTGTGCATTGGCTAATTCGGCAGCGAACTTAGGCTCCTTGTCGTCGACCTCGATGGTGATGATGCCCGATTTCTTGTCTGCGGAAATGCGCACGTGGCGAGCCAACGCGCGCCTCAATGCCTCAAAGTCGTTCACTTGGTAGCGAGCCATAAGGCCGAAGCGCTCCCCCAAGACTCGGGTCACACTATCGCTACGAAGTAATGCCACATACAACTCATCAGGAGTCTTTACACCTAAACCACCACTGAGTCCCCCGAGCGCGCTGAGCGCAGCCAATGAAGCCGCAGCGCCGCCGCCGCCCTGCTGCGAACTCGGTGGCATCAAGCTTGCTCGAGCAGTAAAGGTTGGTGGCACCACTAGTGAAATGACTATTCCTATGGCGATAGCAATCAGTGTGCTGAAGCCAATGAGACGCTTGCCCCGACCTATCGCTGTAAGCATGTCTAGCCAAGGTGGGGGCTTGACGTCACTGGATGGAACTGCTGTCGCTTGATCGGTCATAGAGGAATCGTCAACTTGTACATGCCGGGCCGAGGGCCTCTGGCTTCCGCGCAGAAACGGACTTGCCACTCAAAGGGAGGGCAGAAACCTCTGACCGGTAGGGCCGCCGTCGCGGTTAACTTACCGGTCAATGATGGATGCCATGCGGGCCACCGCATTCTGTCAGCGGCGCAGGGTTTGAATCGCGGCTGCACCGAGTCCGAATTGGGAGAAGATCTGCGACCAGTCCTTCAGATTGCGCACAAGGGCGCGGCCCCACGTTTCGAAATCGAGTTGGTTGGGTACAACCACGGCGTCGCCAGGATACAAAGGTTGCGCTTGCAGGCCGCCTCCTAAGCCGAATAAGCCGCGTTGGTCATTAGCGTGGCTCACAGTGCCGTCTGCGCGCAGGATGAACATGTTCGCGATCTCGGCGCCTTCATCGAGCCCTGCCAACTTTACGTAATCACCTGCGGTACGACCTGGCTTCCATAAAAACGCATTGTTGTTGACCACAGCGCCCGCCACAGTCACGAAACCCGGCCGAGAAGGCACAATCACCCGGTCACCATGTTCAAGAGGCACCTCTGGTAGCGAATCAAGGCCCGTTGCTGTTGGCTCCAACTCCAGTGCAATTCGGCCATTGGGTTGCACACGTGTGAGCCGGGAAATTTGAGCCTGCGTAGCAGCGTTACTGACCGCAATGTCGTTGGCGGCGCTGCTTTCGTCTCGTCGGTTCGCGGAAGTGCGGGCAGCCTGCGTAGCCGCCAGCGACTCCAGCCGGGCGAGTGCCGCGCTGAGATTCTCGCGCTGTTGCAAGCGAGTTTGCTCGCGAGTGAGTTCGAGACCATACACATACGCTTGCGATGTGAAGCCACCAGTGCGAGTGATCAGCGCCTTCAGCGACTCCCCCGGCCTGAGTTGGTAGACGCCCGGTGCTGCTACCTCGCCCTCCACCGACACCAGCCGGGTCTGGCGCGACAGTGGTACGCGAATCTCACGCTGGCTATAGACGGTGACCACGTCGCCAGGCATCAATTCCAAGTTGTGCGCTGGGTCACGCTGGAGCACCGCGCTGCCCAGGTTGAAAGGAATCACTTGTGTCGTCAAGTCCTGCCGGTTCAGGCGCTCTATGACAGCGTAACTCCAGTTCAATTCATCGAACAAAGCCGCAGGCGCTAACTTGGTAGAAGATGACGCCTTGCCCTCTTCGACTTCGAGTAGTTGTACAAGTAGATTCTTTCGTCGGTAGAAATCCGGCGTAATTAGAGCTTCCTTTTCAGGAATCAGATCCAGGATTCTCATGCCGGGCTGCCAGGCGGATCGCAGTGGCTGCGCGACATGACCTTTGAGTGTTACGGCGTTCGCGAATTCAGGCGAAATCGCCAACAGCGCAATAACGTCACCATCGCGCAGTACTTTCTGAAAGCCTGCGTCGTCGAGGCTGAATTCCTCTACGAATCGTTTGGCGCGGGCTTGCCTCGGGTCGATTCGCTCGAGGTGTACACGCTGACGGTTTGCCAATACAGACGCCCCCCCGGCGAACCCCAGCAGGTCTCGAACGGTGTCTTGTGTCGCCTTCAACTCGTAGATGCCGGCGTTGTCGGTGGCGCCTGTTAGAGCCACGCGCGGGCCCGCGGGGTGGAACACCACCACGTCGCCGGCCGCAAGTTGTAGATCCCGCGACTTGTCGCCGCTGACCAAAAAGTCGTACATGTCCAGCACGCTGAGCACACGGCCATCTCGTCGCAGGCTCACCTTTCGCATTGAGCCAGTAGCCGAGGGTCCGCCAGCGGCAACGACGGCAGAGAGCAGGCTGGCTTGGCTGGGGACTGTGTAGACCCCTGGCTTTACCGCCGGTCCCACCACAAAAACTTTAATCCCGCGCAACTGGCCGAGCGTGACATTCAGGCTGAAGTTCTTAAAGATCCGTCCAATCTGCGACCTAAGGTGGTTCTCTAGGCCCGAGACCTTTATTCCTGTCACCGAAAAGCTGCCCACCTTGGGTAAGTTCAGCATGCCATTTCGGTCAACAGTTGCTCGATAGTCCAAGTCGATGGAGCCCCAAGCTCGTACTACCAATTCGTCGCCTGTGGAGACAACGTAGTCGCCGCCTACGGGCACATTGTCGATCGGGGCGAATGAGTCGGCTGCTTCACTGAAGAATTTGGCGCCAAATATGGGTAGTTGCCTGCCAGTCGCACCTTCGACGAAGCGCTGGAACTCGCTGGGCGGGGAAACTGGCTTGGGTTCAGTTGGCTTTGTCCGCGTGTTTTGATTTGGTTGAGTGGTGGTGCTTGCGGCGGTAGGTTGCGGCTGGACTGCCGAGCGCTGCTGCTGCAGCAACGTAGTTGAGGCAAGCTCGGTTGGATTGCCCGTGGGTGCCGCACCCAGCGTGCGGGAACCAGGCATTGAGAGGGTGCCGCTGTCAGACGCCAACGTGCCCGAAGCGCAAGCCACCAAGAAGGTATACCCGGCGGCGCGTACAAGACGCAGCAGTATCTTTGCGAGCGGGGGATGGGGGAGCGAGTGAGTCATGAGGGTGTCTGGGTCGGCGACGTGCGCGAGTGCCGTTGCTGCATGGGAGGGCCGGGCGGGCAACGTTTAGAGATCTAAAGAGATGTTAACGGATGGGCCCAATCCATCGGTCTGCTCTACGAGGCCCGCGTTGACCAAGCGATCTACGCTGGCGGCGGCGGGGTTCGGTGCGGTCTGAGTTCCATAAGTGACCGATAATCCCTCGCATGACTTTGCCTACGCCTTTGCCAAAAGACAACGAGGCCACGGCTCCGCCGCCCCTCTTCAACACCCTCCCCCTCGACCCCAAGCTCCTCCGAGCCGTGGCCGACAGCGGGTACGTGGCGATGACGCCCATCCAGGCCAAGGCCATCCCCATCGTCCTCGAGGGGCGGGATGTCATGGGCGCGGCTCAAACGGGCACCGGCAAGACCGCGGCCTTCACCATCCCGCTGCTGCAGAAGATGCTGCGGCACGAAAACGCCAGCATGTCGCCGGCCCGCCATCCCGTTCGGGCCCTGGTGCTGGCGCCCACGCGTGAGCTGGCCGACCAGGTGGCCAACAACGTCAAGAACTACGCCAAGCACACCCACCTGCGCTCGGCGGTGGTGTTCGGCGGTGTCGACATGAAGCCGCAGACCCTGCAGCTGAAAGCCGGCGTCGAGGTCCTGATCGCTACGCCCGGCCGCCTGCTCGACCACATCGAAGCCAAGAGCGCGGTGCTCAACCAGGTCGAGTACGTGGTGCTCGACGAAGCCGACCGCATGCTCGACATCGGTTTTCTGCCCGACCTGCAGCGCATCCTGTCCTACCTGCCCAAGGCCGGCCGGCAGACGCTGTTGTTCTCGGCCACCTTCTCGCCCGAGATCAAGAAGCTGGCCAACAGCTACCTGCAAGACCCGGTGCTGGTGGAGGTGGCGCGGCCCAACGCCACGGCGTCCACGGTCGAACAGCGCTTCTACGCCACGAACGACGACGACAAGCGCGCTGTCATCCGCCAGATCATCCGCCAGCGTGCGCTCACGCAGGCCATCGTCTTCGTCAACTCGAAGTTGGGTGCGGCGCGCCTGGCGCGCTCTTTCGAGCGCGACGGCCTGCGCACCCAGGCCCTGCACGGCGACAAGAGCCAGGACGAACGCCTGAAGGCCCTGGCCGCCTTCAAGGCCGGTGAAGTGGACGTGCTGGTGGCCACCGACGTGGCCGCGCGCGGTCTCGACGTCACCGACCTGCCGGCGGTGTTCAACTTCGACGTGCCTTTCCACGCCGAAGACTATGTGCACCGCATCGGCCGCACCGGCCGTGCTGGCGCCTCGGGTCTGGCGGTCACGCTGGTCACGCGCGACGACACGCGCCAGGTCGCCGAGATCGAGAAGCTGATCAAGAAGAAGCTCGAGATCGAGCCCTTCGAGCTGGAAGACGACCGCGTGCGCCGCCCGCGCCGTGAAGACAGCGAAGAGCGCGCCCCACGCGAGCGGGCCGAGGCCCCTGTGGCCGCCCCCCGCGCTGAAGCCCCGCGGCGCCCGGCGCCTGCTTCGCGCGACCCCTTCTTCGACAAACCCTACGAACCCGCCGTGCGCAGCGAGCCGCCAGCCTGGGAAGCGGCGCCCAAGGCCGCTGTGCCGGCCACCCTGCGCCCGGGGCCGGGGCTCTCCCCCAACATCCGGCCGAAGAAGAAGGTGGCGTCGCTGCTCGGCGGCGGTCAGTGATTGCCGCGGCTGCTGGCCGGTTTTTCAGCCGGCCAGCAGCGCAAACACGGCGGGCCAGCGCTCGGGCATCTGCGGCGGTTGTTGTCGCCAGCGCGCCACCGTCTCGGTGCGGCACCAGCCGCCGGCCAGCGTCAGGCCGCAGGCGATGCTGACGCGGCTGCTGGGCTGCAACGTGGCCAGCAAGGCGGCCAGCAGCGCGGCGTTGCGGTAGGGTGTCTCGATCATCAACTGCGTCTGCTGCTGGCGGCGTGACAGTGCTTCCAGCTCCTTGATACGCGTGGCTCGCGTGCCGGCGTCTTGCGGCAGGTAGCCGACAAACGCAAAGCTCTGGCCGTTCAAGCCGCTGGCCGCCAGGGCCAGCAGCAGCGAGCTGGCACCGGCCAGCGGGAGCACGGGCACGCCCGCCTCGTGCGCCGCCTGCACCAGTGCCGCGCCTGGGTCGGCCACAGCGGGCAGCCCTGCTTCTGAGAGCAGCCCCAGGTCGTGCCCGGCCAGCGCTGGCTGCAACAGGGCGCGCCACTCGGCCGCAGGCACGGCCTCGCGGCTGCCCTTGCGGGGGCGAGGCAGCTCGGTGATCTGCAAGGCCTGCAGTGGTGCGGCCAGCGGCACCAGGGCCCCGACGCGTTTGAGAAAAGCGCGGGTGCTGCGCGCGTCTTCGGCGGCCCAGTGCTGCAGGCCGGCGGCCTGGCGGATCACGCCTTCGGGCAGCACCTCGCGCAGGTCCACCTCGTCGGCGCCCAGGTCCAGGGTGTTGGGCACCAGCAGCAGGCGCCCTGTTGGCGCGGGGGGCGTCATGGCTGCAGCGGGTCCAGGCCCGCGCGGCGCAGCATCTGGCAGGTGCGGATCAGCGGCAGGCCGATCAGCGCGGTGGGGTCGTCGCTCTCGATGGTGTCGAGCAGCGCGATGCCCAGGGTCTCGCACTTCGCGCTGCCCGCGCAGTCGTAGGGCTGGTCCAGGCGCAGGTAGTGCTCGATTTCGACCGGGTCCAGCGTGCGGAACTGCACCGCCACGCCGGCCAGCTGGGCCTCGGCGTGGCCGGTGTCGGCCCGCACCACGGCCAGCGCGGTCTGGAACACCACCCGCTGCCCGCTCAGGCGCTGCAGCTGCAGCACGGCGCGTTCGTGGGTGCCGGGCTTGCCGATGGGCTCGCCATGCAGATCGGCCACTTGGTCGGCGCCAATGACCACTGCCTCGGGGTGCAGGGCCGCCACCGCCTGGGCCTTGGCCAGCGCCAGGCGCAAGGCCAGCGCGGCCGGGGCTTCGCCGGGCTGCGGGGTTTCGTCGACCTGCGGGGCGACGCAGGTGTAGGGCAGGCGCAGGCGGTCCAGCAGCTCGCGGCGGTAGCGCGAGGTGGAGCCGAGGATCAGCGCGGGTTTTGAAGAGGGGCTGGGCATGACCCGATTGTCCGCGCAGCTTGTCCGCCGCCGCCGCCGCTCGCTACACTGCCTCGCCGGCCTTCGGGCCGCCTGCTGCGCTTGCCCGCGCCTGCCCCGAGATGAAAGAACGAGCCTTCGACCCCCGCGCGCTGGACGTGCCCGCCCTGTGCAAGGCCGGTGCCCGGCTGGAAGGCCAGTGGCCTTTGATGGGCATGGAGCGCCTGGCCGCGGGCTTCAGCGCCGCTTCTGACGGCGCGGTGGCCTGGTCGGCCACGGGCGTTTTGGTGCCGGTGGCCGGCGGTGAGGCAGAAATGTGGCTTGAACTGGCAGCCGGCGCCGACGCGCCGCTGCTGTGCCAGCGTTGCCTGCAGGCCATGACACAAAGGCTGGACGTGGAGCGGCGCTTCCGTTTCGTTCGCAACGAAGACGAAGCGCTGCGTCTGGACGAAGAGAGCGAAGACGATGTGCTGGTGCTGCCTGCACGCCTGGACCTGCACGAACTGCTGGAAGACGAGCTGATCCTGGCGCAGCCCATCGTGCCGCGCCACGAGGCCTGCCCCGAACCGCTGCCGATGCCAGGCGGTGCGCTCGTCGAAGAAGACGAGCCCGCGCCGCACCCCTTCGCGGCTTTGGCCGCACTGCGGGGCCGCGGCGGGCAGGGCGGCGGGCGCTGAAGCCTGCTGCAAGCTGGCCGGCCGGTGCTATACTCGCGGGCTTTGCAGAAAGCGGCTGACTCTTTTTGAGCCAGTGCCGTGGGTCTGCAGAGCTTTTGTCACAGCGTTCCACCGGCGGCCTGTTTCACCGGCGCCCTGCGGCCTTCAGGCCACAGCGCCCGCGCCTTGAGGCGCCACCGCCACGCCACTTTCAGCGCATCGGCGCACGTTGTTTGCAGCTCCGGTTGCCTCGCGTGTTGCCCCCAGGAGAATTCCATGGCCGTTCAGCAGAACAAGAAGTCGCCTTCCAAGCGCGGCATGCACCGCTCGCACAACGCCGTTGCCGCCCCCGGCACCGCCGTCGAGCCCACCACCGGTGAGGTGCACCTGCGCCACCACATCAGCCCGACCGGCTTCTACCGTGGCCGCAAGGTCCTGAAGACCAAGGCCGACGCCTGATTCCGGATGCAGGCCGTGCCCCGGTCTGCACCGCGCCGCGCGCATGTTGACCATGCGGCGCGGCTTGCAACGGCTGGCCTGAGCGCGTCTTCGTCGATGCGTCGGCTTGGCTGAAGCCCTGAACCCTGCCGTGTCCACCCACAGCGCCTTCACGCCGCTGCCTTTGGTGCGCCTGTCCGTCGACTGCATGGGCGGCGACCATGGCGTCAGTGTCACCCTGCCGGCCTGTCGGGCCTTCCTGGACAGCCACCCGCAAGCCGAACTCGTGCTCGTGGGGTCGGCCGCTGCGCTGGAAGGCGCTCGCGGCTGGGCGCGTTGCACCGCCGTCACCGCCACCGAAGTCGTCACCATGGACGACTCGGTCGAGGTGGCCTTGCGCCGCAAACGCGATTCTTCGATGCGCGTGGCTATCCAGCAGCTGAAGGCCGGCGCGCATGTTTGCGTGTCGGCCGGCAACACCGGCGCGCTGATGGCGGTGTCGCGCTACCTGCTGAAGACGCTGGACGGCGTCGACCGGCCCGCCATTGCCACCGTCATGCCCAACCGGCAAGACGGCTACACCACCGTGCTCGACCTCGGCGCCAACGTCGACTGCCAGCCCGAGCACCTGCTGCAGTTCGCGGTGCTGGGCAGTGCGCTGGTGGCCGCCGTGGATGGCAAGGCCGAGCCCAGCGTGGGCCTGCTGAACATCGGCGAAGAAGCCATCAAGGGCAGCGAGACCATCAAGCGCGCCGGCGAACTGCTGCGCGCTGCGGGCGAGGGCGGCCACATCAACTTCCACGGCAATGTGGAAGGCAACGACATTTTCAAGGGTACGGTCGACATCGTCGTCTGCGATGGTTTTGTCGGCAACGTGCTGCTCAAGACCAGCGAAGGCCTGGCCTCGATGCTGGGCGATTTCATCAAGCAGGAGTTCACCCGCACGCCGATGAGCAAGCTGGTGGCGCTGGTGGCGATGCCGGTGCTGCAGCGTTTCAAGCACCGCGTGGACCACCGCCGCTACAACGGCGCGGCGCTCTTGGGCCTGCGCGGGCTGGTGTTCAAGAGCCACGGTTCGGCCGACGCCTACGCCTTCGAGCAGGCCCTGGCCCGGGCGTATGATGCCGCGCGAAACCGGCTGCTCGACCGCGTGCAAGACCGCATCGGCGACACCCTGCAGGCCGGGCTCGCCGCGCCGCCCTCGGGCAGCGTCGCGCCGGAAACCGCTGCATGAACCCACCGTCATCGCCTTCTGCCCCCGCTGCTTCCGGCGCCCGCTATTCCCGCATCACCGGCACCGGCAGCCACCTGCCGCCGCGCCGCCTGAGCAACGCCGACATGGCTGCGTTGCTGGCCGAGCGGGGCCTGGAGACGAGTGACGAGTGGATCGTCGAGCGCACCGGCATCCGCGCGCGGCACTTTGCCGCCGATGGTGTCAACGCCAGCGATCTGGCCTTGCCAGCCGCGCAGGCTGCGCTGCAGGCCGCCGGCCGCACGGCCGACGAGGTCGACCTGATCATCGTCGCCACGTCCACGCCGGACATGGTCTTCCCATCCACCGCCTGCATCCTGCAGCACAAGCTGGGCGCCAACGGCTGCGCGGCGTTCGACCTGCAGGCGGTGTGCTCCGGTTTTGTCTACGCGCTGACGGTGGCCGATTCGATGATCCGCGCCGGCACGGCGAAGTGCGCGCTGGTGGTGGGCGCGGAAGTTTTTTCGCGCATCCTCGATTTCAACGACCGCACGACCTGCGTGCTCTTCGGCGACGGCGCCGGTGCCGTGGTGCTGGAAGCCAGCAGCGAGCCGGGCATCCTGGCCACCGAGCTGCACGCCGATGGCAAACACGTGGGCATTCTCTGTGTGCCGGGCACGGTGTCGGGCGGCTCGGTGCTGGGCGACCCGTTGCTCAAGATGGACGGCCAGGCCGTCTTCAAGCTGGCGGTGGGCGTGCTGGAAAGCGCCGCCCGCGCCGTGCTGGAGAAGGCCGGCCGCAGCGAGGCCGATCTCGACTGGCTCATCCCGCACCAGGCCAACATCCGCATCATGCAGGGCACGGCCAAGAAGCTGAAGATGCCGCTGGACAAGCTGGTGGTGACCGTCGACGAACACGGCAACACCTCGGCGGCTTCGGTGCCGCTGGCGCTGGACGCCGCCGTGCGCAGCGGCCGCGTGAAGCGGGGCGATACCGTCATGCTCGAAGGCGTGGGCGGCGGTTTCACCTGGGGCGCCGTGCTGCTCGATTTCTGAGCGTGCCCGCCGCGGGCCGCCCCAGACTTTCCGAAGAACAAGATCCGAGACTCCCGATGCCTGCTTTTGCTTTTGTGTTCCCCGGCCAGGGCTCCCAGACGGTCGGCATGCTCGACGCCTGGGGCGACCACCCCGCGGTGCGCCAGACTTTGGAAGAAGCTTCCGCCGCGCTCGGCGAAGACCTCGCTCGCCTGATCCACGAAGGCCCGGCTGAAGCCCTGGGCCTGACGACGAACACCCAGCCCGTGATGTTGGCCGCCGCCATCGCCTGCTACCGTGCCTGGCGCGCCGAGGGCGGTGCCGAGCCGGCGGCCGTGGCCGGCCACTCGCTGGGCGAGTACAGCGCGTTGGTGGCCGCCGAGGCCCTGAGCTTGGCCGAAGCGCTGCCGCTGGTGCGCTTCCGCGCGCAGGCCATGCAGCAGGCCGTGCCCGTGGGTGCGGGCGCAATGGCCGCCATCCTGGGCCTGGATGCGGCCGTCGTGGCCGGGGTCTGCACGAAGGTGGCCGTTGCCAGCGGCGAACCGGTGGAGCCCGCCAACTTCAACGACCCGAAGCAGACTGTCATCGCCGGCAGCAAGGCCGGTGTCGATGCTGCCTGTGCCGAACTGAAGGCCGCCGGCGCCAAGCGTGCGCTGCTGCTGCCGGTGTCGGCGCCCTTCCACTCGTCGCTGATGAAGCCGGCGGCCGAGGCGCTGCGCGAGAAGCTCGCCGGGGTGGCGCTGAAGAGCCCGCGTTTTCCCGTCGTCAACAACATCGACGTGGCCGTGCAGACCGAGCCCGATGCCATCCGCGAAGCGCTCTACCGCCAGGCCTTCGGCCCGGTGCGCTGGGTGGAAGTGACCCAGGCGTTGAAGGCGCGCGGCCTCACCCACATCTTTGAGTGCGGCCCGGGCACGGTGTTGTCGGGCCTGGTCAAGCGGGTGGACGCCGAGATCGTTTCCGCCTCTCTCAACACGCCGGCTGGTTTGCAGGCCGTGCAGGAACTGCTGGCATGAGCGACACCCCCAACGCAGCCGCCCAGGTGGCCCTCGTCACCGGTGCCTCGCGCGGCATCGGCCGCGCCATTGCGATGACGCTGGCGAAGGCCGGCTTCCGTGTCACCGGCACCGCCACGACCGAAGCCGGCGCTGCCGCCATCAACGAGGCGCTGGCGCCGCTGGGCGGGCAAGGCATCGTGCTCAACGTCACCGACGGCCCGGCACTCGACGCCGCCATCGACACGCTGGTCAAGACCCAAGGCGGTCTGCACGTGCTCGTCAACAACGCCGGCATCACGCGCGACATGCTCTCGATGCGCATGAAGGACGAGGAATGGGACGCCGTGCACGACACCAACCTCAAGGCCGTGTTCCGCGCCTGCCGGGCGGCCACGCGGCCGATGATGAAGCAGCGCTACGGTCGCATCATCAACATCACCTCGGTGGTGGGCGCCATTGGCAATGCCGGCCAGGCCAACTACGCGGCGGCCAAGGCCGGCGTGGCGGGCCTCACGCGGGCGCTGGCCCGTGAACTCGGCAGCCGCAATGTCACGGTGAATTGCGTGGCGCCGGGTTTCATCGACACCGACATGACGCACGGCCTGCCCGAAGCCGCCAAGACCGCGCTGCTGGCGCAGATTCCGCTGGGCCGCCTGGGTGCGGCCGACGAAATCGCGCAGGCTGTGGCCTTCCTCGCCGGCCCGGGCGCGGCCTACATCACGGGCACCGAACTGCACGTCAACGGCGGCATGCACATGGGCTGAGGCCCGGCGAGCAGCACTTTCTTTTCCCTCCTGCAGGCGATGGCCTGCGGGCAAAAAATCCGGTACGGGCCCCGCCGGTAGAATCGCGGGCTGTTTGAACCGACCCCACTCCTGGAGGAGTCATGAGCGATATCGAAGCACGCGTCAAGAAGATCATTGCCGAACAACTCGGCGTCCCTGAGTCCGACGTCACGAACGAGAAGGCCTTCGTGGCCGACCTCGGCGCCGACTCGCTCGATACCGTGGAGCTCGTGATGGCCCTCGAAGACGAGTTCGGCATCGAGATCCCGGACGAAGAAGCCGAGAAGATCACCACCGTGCAGCTGGCGATCGACTACGCCACCGGCCACCAGAAGGCCTGACACCCGCATGTCTCGGCGTCGCGTCGTCGTCACCGGCCTCGGGCTCGTCAGCCCGGTGGGCAACACGGTGACCGAAGGCTGGTCGAACCTGGTGGCGGGCAAGAGCGGCATCGATCTCATCACGAAGTTCGATGCCTCTGCTTTTGCCTGCAGGTTCGCTGGCGAGGTCAAGGGTTTCCAGATCGAGGATTACATCCCCGCCAAGGAAGCCCGGCACATGGACACCTTCATCCATTACGGGATGGCGGCAGCCATGCAGGCCGTGCGTGACGCCGGCCTGCCCACGGGCGACGCGCTGAGCGAAGAGGCGGCCGAGCGCATCGGCTGCCTGGTCGGTTCGGGCATCGGCGGCTTGCCGATGATCGAGCAGACCCAGGCCGAGTACGCGGCGCGCGGCCCGCGCCGCATCTCGCCCTTTTTTGTGCCCGCCTCGATCATCAACATGATCTCGGGCCACGTCTCCATCCAGTACGGCTTCACCGGCCCCAACCTCGCCATCGTGACGGCCTGCACCACCGGCCTGCACTGCATCGGCGAGGCCGGCCGGCTGATCGAGTACGGCGATGCCGATGTGATGGTGGCCGGCGGCGCCGAGAGCACCGTCAGCCCGCTGGGCATCGGCGGCTTCGCGGCGGCACGGGCCCTGTCCACGCGCAACGACGACCCGAAGACGGCGTCGCGCCCCTGGGACAAGGACCGCGACGGTTTTGTGCTCGGTGAAGGCGCCGGCGTGCTGGTGCTCGAAGAGTACGAACACGCCAAGAAGCGCGGCGCCAAGATCTACGCGGAACTGGCGGGCTTCGGCATGGGTGCCGATGCTTTCCACATGACGGCACCCAGCGTCGACGGCCCCAAGCGCAGCATGAAAGCCGCGCTGCGCAACGCCGGCATCAACGCCGACGAGGTGCACTACCTCAACGCGCACGGCACCAGCACGCCGCTGGGCGACGTGAACGAGACGAATGCGGTCAAGCTCGCGTTCGGTGATCACGCCAAGAAGATGGTGGTGAACTCGACCAAGTCGATGACCGGCCACCTGCTGGGCGGCGCCGGCGGCATCGAGTCGGTTTTCAGCGTGCTGGCGGTGCACCACCAGGTCTCGCCGCCCACCATCAACATCTTCAACCAGGACCCCGAGTGCGACCTGGACTACTGCGCCAACGAGGCGCGGCAGATGAAGATCGACGTCGCCGTGAAGAACAACTTCGGTTTCGGCGGCACCAACGGCACGCTGGTTTTCCGGCGGGTCTGACGCGCGATGCGCGCCGCGCCTGCGGTGGCCGTGCAAGGGCGGGGCGGCCCGCTGTGGGCAGCCTTGAGCGCGGGCCTGCCTGCGTGTGCTGCCGCAGCCTTCGTGGCCTGGCTGGCGGCCCACGCCGAGGCCGGCGCCACGGGCACCGCTGCCGCTGCAGCCTTGGCGGGCGGCGCGGTGTTGCTGTGGCAAGCACGCCGCTGGCGCACGGTGCCGCGTGCATCGCTGCAGTGGGACGGCCAGCGCTGGACGGCCGACGGCACCCCCGGCACCTTGCAACTGATGCTGGACCTGGGGCCCGTGCTGGTGCTGCGCCTGCATGCCGAGGCCGGGGGCACCCGCTGGCTGGCCATAGGCGCGGGTGAGGCCGGCCCGGCCTGGCACGCCCTGCGCTGCGCGGTATATTCGCGCCCGCCCCGCGCCACCCCCCGCGTGCTCTCACCTGAACGTAGCCCCGATTGAATGTCTGACGCGGATGCCGATGCCCTGCTGGTGGAACGCGTCAAGCGGGGTGACGTGCGTGCTTTCGAGATGCTGGTCGTCAAGTACCAGCGCCGGGTCGAGCGCCTGATCGGCCGCATGGTGCGCGATGTCGACCTCGTGCAGGACATCGCCCAGGAAAGTTTCATCCGCGCCTACCGCGCGCTGCCGCAGTTCCGTGGGGACAGCGCCTTCTACACCTGGCTGTACCGCATCGCCGTCAACACCGCCAAGAAGGCGCTGATGGACATGAAGCGCGACCCGCTGGTGCTCGAGTCTTCGCGCCACCAGGGCGAAGAAGGTGAGGAAACTTCACGCGCCGAGAATGAACTAAGCGACGGCGAGACACCCGAAGCCCTGATGGCCAGCAAGGAAGTGGCCGCGGCGGTGAACGCTGCGATCCAGGCCTTGTCTGAAGACCTGCGCCAAGCCATCACGCTGCGCGAGATCGAAGGCCTGAGCTACGAAGAGATTGCCGAGATGATGAACTGCCCCATCGGAACCGTGCGCTCACGCATCTTCCGCGCCCGCGAGGCCATTGCGACCCGCTTGCGCCCCCTGCTCGACACCCGCGACGGCGAGCGCTGGTGACGCGCCTGCCTCACGCCCAGTTCCCACCGCCCGCACCCCGCCCGTCCACGCCCGCCAACCGCCCGCCACGCCATGAACGCCGAGCCGCAACGCCAGCCCCCGCAACTGTCTGCCGAAGAAACCCGCCGCTGGCTCTCGGCCCTGGCCGACGGTGAGGCCGACGCGGCCGAACCCGCCTGCGCGGCCTGGCGGCAAGACGCCGAGGCGCGCCGCACCTGGCACGCCTACCAGCTCATCGGCGATGTGATGCGCTCCGACGACCTGGCCCGCCCCGCGGCAGGCGACGCGGCCTTCCTGGCCGGTCTGCGCGATCGCCTCGCGGCCGAGCCCGTGGTGCTGGCGCCTGAGCCCGTTCCGGCGCCGGTGCCGGCCGCTGCGGTGCCGCTGCGGCGCCGCCAGGCCTGGCTGATGCCCGTGGCGGCCGCCGCCGGCTTCGTGGTGGTGGCGGGTGTGCTCGTGGTGGCGCGGGTCGGGCTGCCAGGCGGCGCCACCGATGCCCCGGCAGGTTTTGCCGGTGCGGGCAACCCGGCCGTCGCCGTGATGCCGGTGGCCAACGGCCTGAACCGCAATGTGGCCACGGGCCGCGCCGACGGCGAAGCCGTGCTGCGCGACGAGCGCCTTGACGAATACCTGCGCGCCCACCAGATCGCCCGCGGCGGGGCCACCATCACCGCCCCGAGCTCGGCGCTGCGCCGGGTCGACCTGGCCGTGCCTGCCCAAGCCGAACGCTGATGATCCTGCCCGCCGTGCGTTGGGTGCCGCTGCTGGCACTCATGAGCTGTTTGTTGCCGGGTGTGGTCGCCGCGCAATCCGCTGCGTTGCCGCCTGCGGAGGCCAAGGCGCTGCTGCAGCGCATCCGCACCGCGGCCAGCACCGGCAACTACCAGGGCACGATGGTGTTCAGTGTCAGCGGCACCTTCTCCAGCTCGCGCGTGGGCCACTATTCCGTGGGCGACCAGACCTACGAGTTGCTGGAGGCGCTGGACGGCCGCCAGCAGCGCATCCTGCGCCACAACGACGCCGTGCACACGTTGTGGCCGCAGGCCAAGGTGGCCGTGATCGAGAAGCGCGAGACGCGCGGTGCCTGGTCGACCACACCGCAAGAGGTCGATCCGCAAGCGCTGGAACACTACGAACTTCGCCGCGAGGGCGAAGCCCGCATCGCCGGCCGCGAAGCCACCGTGCTGCTGCTGGAGCCGCGCGACACGCTGCGCTATGCCCAGCGCCTGTGGGCCGACCGTGCCACCGGCCTGATGCTGCGCGCCGACGTCGTTGCGCAGGGCGCGCCGGGCCAGGAGCGCGGCGTCCTCGAGTCGACGGCTTTCTCCGAAATCAACATCGGCGTGCGGCCGCAGCCTGACATCGTCATGCAGGTGTTGCGCAACCCGCGCGGCCTGGAGGGCTACCGTGTGGTGCGGCCGCAGCAGCAGCGCACCGAGCTCGAAGCCGAAGGCTGGGCGCTGGCGCGGCCGGTGGCGGGCTTCCGCTTGGTGGGCAGTGTGCGGCGCGGCATGGAGGCTGGCGGTGGCGGCAGCGCGCAGGTGCTGCAGGCCGTGTTCTCTGACGGGCTGACCCATGTTTCGCTGTTTGCCGAACCCTTCCAGGCCGATCGCCACCGCAGCGAACTGCAGGCGCAGCAAGGCGCCACCGCCACCGTGATGCTGCGCCGGGGTGAACACTGGATCACCGTCGTGGGCGACGTGCCCCTGGCCACGCTGAAGCTCTTCGCCAACGCGCTGGAGCGGCGCGCCCGCTGATGGCGCGCTGGCGGCTGGCAGGGCAGGGCCCTGGCGGCCGGATGCAGGCGTCTGTCGCAAAGCGCTGAACTTTTTTCCCTTCTCCGTGCCCCAAGCCATCCCCTCGTTGCATCGCATGAAAGCGCGCACCATGTCCTTCGTTCGCACCTGGGCCGGCCGCCTGGCCCTTGGCCTCGTCGTCTTGTCGGTTTCAGCCACGGCCTTGCACTCGCGGCCCGCACAGGCGCAGGCCACGCCGACCGTTCAACTGCCTGATTTCACCGATCTGGCCGAACGCGTCGGCCCCTCGGTCGTCAACATCCGCACTACCGAACGCCGCACCAGTGCCGACCGGCCGGGCGGTTTCATGGACCCGAACATGGAAGAGTTCTTCCGTCGCTTCGGCATCCCCCTGCCCAGCCAGCCCGACCGCCGCGGCAGCCCGCGCAACCAGGACGAAGAGCCGCAGCAGCGCGGCGTGGGCTCGGGTTTCGTGCTCACGGCCGACGGCTTCATCATGACCAACGCCCACGTGGTGGATGGGGCCGACGAAGTCATCGTCACGCTCACCGACAAGCGCGAGTTCAAGGCGCGCATCGTCGGCGCCGACCGCCGCTCCGACGTGGCGGTGGTGAAGATCGAGGCCACGGGCCTGGCGCCGGTGAAGATCGGCGACGTGAACCGCCTGAAGGTCGGTGAATGGGTGATGGCCATCGGCTCGCCCTTCGGCCTGGACAACACCGTCACCGCCGGCATCGTCAGCGCCAAGCAGCGCGACACGGGCGATCTGCTGCCGCTGATCCAGACCGACGTGGCCATCAACCCTGGCAACAGCGGCGGCCCGCTGCTCAACCTGCGTGGCGAGGTGGTGGGCATCAACTCGCAGATCTACAGCCGCAGCGGCGGCTTCATGGGCATCAGCTTCGCCATCCCCATCGACGAAGCCCAGCGTGTGGCCGAGCAGCTGCGCACCAGCGGCCGGGTCATCCGCGGCCGCATCGGCGTGCAGATCGGTGCCGTCACCAAGGAAGTGGCCGAGAGCATCGGCCTGGGTCAGCCACGCGGCGCGCTGGTGGTCAGCGTCGAGAAGGACGGCCCGGCCGACAAGGCCGGCCTGGAAGCCGGCGACATCATCGTCAAGGTCGATGGCAAGGGGGTCGAGAAGTCGGGCGACCTGCCGCGCCTGGTGGGCAGCATCAAGCCCGGCAGCAAGAGCACGCTGCAGGTCTTCCGCCGTGGCGCCACACGCGACATCGGCGTGACCGTGGCCGAGTTCGAAGCCGACCGGCCGACACGCCGCGCTGGTGCCCCCGAGCAGGGCACGCCTGCGCCGGTGGCCAAGGCCGTGCTGGGGATGACGGTGTCTGACCTGACCGACGCGCAGAAGCGCGAACTGCGCATCCGCGGTGGCGTGAAGGTCGAGGCGGTGGACGGCCCCGCGGCCCGCGCCGGTGTGCGCGAGGGCGACGTGATCCTCTCGATGGACAACACCGAGATCGCCGACAGCAAGCAGTTCGCCACCGTCGGCGCCAAGGCCGAGAAGTCGCGTGCCGTCAGCGTGATGGTGCGCCGCGGCGAGTGGACGAACTACCTCGTCATTCGCCCCACGCGCTGAAGCGGGCCGGCCGGGCAGCCCGCTGGGCCGCCCAGGGCCGGTTGCCTTTCAGGGCCCGGCCTTGAGCGCAAGTTGAGCTCGGCGCCGGGTCTTTCCGTATCGTGGAAGCATTTGTGAGCGCGCGACGGGCCCGATCGCAGCTGTGGAAGGCTTGCGAAGTTAGTGGTCTCTCACTTCAATCCTGTCTGGCCGGCGATTAAGCCGAGGCGCGTCTAGAATTCGGGCTCTGGTCGAGTTTTTTACCCGTCAAGACGGCCAGAAGCGAGCTGCCCACCGCGCATCCACAGGCTGCATCAGGGCTGTGGATAAACTGTGCAAACTGATTGCGTGTCTGATCGCTGCAACGGCCGGAAATCAAGCAACCACGCGGGTTCCCGGCCGGTCGTTTTGGCTACAATGAACGCCCAACAAGCAGTTGCCAAACGTTCTGTTGGAAGGCGCGTCACCAATTTGGACGCGCCTTTTTTTTAGCTGTTCTGCCGGTGCGTGGCGCCAGCCGCCGCAACCCGCTGCAGACCAACCCACCGGGCCGCGCGTTCACCGCGCCAGGGCACCGAACGCGGCCCCGCCGCGATGCAATCCGCCTCGATGAAGCACATCCGCAACTTCTCCATCATTGCCCACATCGACCACGGCAAGAGCACGCTGGCCGATCGCATCATCCAGCGCTGCGGCGGCCTGAGCGACCGCGAGATGGAAGCGCAGGTGCTCGACTCGATGGACATCGAGCGCGAGCGTGGCATCACCATCAAGGCGCAGACCGCCGCGCTTGAATACAAGGCGCGCGACGGCCAGGTCTACCAGCTCAACCTCATCGACACGCCGGGCCACGTCGACTTCTCTTATGAAGTGAGCCGGTCTCTGAGCGCCTGCGAAGGCGCGCTGCTGGTGGTGGACGCCTCGCAAGGTGTCGAAGCCCAGACCGTGGCGAACTGCTACACGGCGCTCGACCTGGGCGTGACGGTGGTGCCGGTGCTCAACAAGATGGACCTGCCGCAGGCCGATCCCGACAACGCGAAGGCGGAGATCGAGGACGTCATCGGCATCGATGCCACCGACGCCATCCCGTGCAGCGCCAAGACCGGCATGGGCCTGGACGACATCATCGAAGCGGTGATCGCGCGCATGCCCCCGCCCAAGGGCGACCCGCAGGGTCCGCCGCGGGCCATGATCATCGACAGCTGGTTCGACAACTACGTCGGCGTGGTGATGCTGGTGCGTGTGGTCGATGGCTCGCTCAGCAAGGGCGAGCGCATCCGCATGATGGCCACGGGCGCGGTCTACGGCATCGAGCACATGGGTGTGTTCACGCCCAAGAGCCTGCCGCGTGACACGCTCAAGGCCGGCGAGGTGGGCTTCGTCATCTGCGGCATCAAGGAGCTGCAGGCCGCGAAGGTGGGAGACACGCTCACGCTTGACAAGAAGCTGCCCAACAACGCCGGCCCCGCAGCCGAGGCGCTGCCGGGCTTCAAGGAGATCCAGCCGCAGGTGTTCGCCGGCCTCTACCCCACCGAGGCCAGCGAGTACGACCAGCTGCGCGACGCGCTGGAGAAGCTCAAGCTCAACGACAGCAGCCTGCGCTACGAGCCCGAGGTGAGCCAGGCCCTGGGCTTCGGCTTCCGCTGCGGCTTTTTGGGCTTGCTGCACATGGAGATCGTGCAAGAGCGGCTGGAGCGCGAGTTCGACCAGGACCTCATCACCACCGCGCCCAGCGTGGTGTACGAGGTGGAGCTGAACGACGGCACGGTGATCGAGGTCGAGAACCCGAGCAAGATGCCCGACCTGGGCCGCATCCGCGAGATCCGCGAGCCCATCGTCACCGTGCACCTGTACATGCCGCAAGACAGCGTGGGCCCGGTGATGACGCTGGCCAACCAGAAGCGCGGCGTGCAGCTGAACATGGCCTACCACGGCCGCCAGGTGATGCTGACGTATGAGCTGCCGCTGGCCGAGATCGTGCTGGACTTCTTCGACAAGTTGAAGAGCGTGAGCCGCGGCTACGCCAGCATGGACTACGAGTTCAAGGAATACCGCGCCAGTGACGTCGTGAAGGTCGACCTGATGATCAACGGCGACCGCGTCGACGCGCTCAGCATCATCGTGCACAAGGCGCAGAGCGTGTACCGCGGTCGTGCGGTGGCGGCCAAGATGCGCCAGCAGATCCCGCGCCAGATGTACGACGTGGCCATCCAGGCCTCCATCGGCGCCAACGTGATTGCGCGCGAGGACGTGAAGGCCTTGCGCAAGAACGTGCTGGCAAAATGCTACGGCGGTGACATCACGCGCAAGAAGAAGCTGCTCGAAAAGCAGAAGGCCGGCAAGAAGCGCATGAAGCAGATCGGCTCTGTGGAAGTGCCCCAGGAAGCCTTCCTCGCCATACTCCAGGTGGACGATTGATGAATGCGATGAGTTCTCTCACGGCCGTGCTCTACGGCGCTCTCGTCGCTTACCTGGGCGGCTGGTTTCTCGGCTTCTGGACCGGCAACTTCTCGCTGCTGCTGTTCATGCTGACGGTGGTGACGCTGGTCTACTGGCTGGCCGAACGTTTCCGCTTCAAGCCGCAGCGCGAAGCCGCTGCGATGGCATTGGAAGCGCAAGACGTGCAGCGCCGCGCCGAGCTGGCCAAGATGGGCATCCAGCGCGTGGACGGCGACGTGCAGGAAGCCAAGGCCAAGCTGCTGATGCAGCCCTGGTGGCTGGACTGGACGGCGGGCCTGTTCCCGGTGATCCTGATCGTGTTCATCCTGCGCAGCTTTCTCTTCGAGCCTTTCAAGATCCCCTCGGGTTCGATGGTGCCGACGCTGCTGGTGGGCGACCTCATCCTGGTGAACAAATTCCACTACGGCGTGCGGCTGCCGGTGATCAACAAGAAGATCATCGACAACAACCCGGTGCAGCGCGGCGACGTGATGGTCTTCCGCTACCCGGCCGACCCGCGGCTCGACTACATCAAGCGCGTCGTGGCCATCCCTGGCGACGAGGTCTCATACCTGAACCAGAAGCTCAGCATCAACGGGCAGCCCGTGGCCACCGTGTCCAAGGGTGAGCACTACGATGACGACAGCCTGAGCTACGCGCCGCTGTTCACCGAGAAGCTGGGCGATGTGGAGCACCAGATCCGCGTCGACCCGCGGCGCGGCGCCTACTACGGCCCCGAGCCCAAGACCTTTCCTTTTGCCCAGAACTGCCGATACAGCCCCGAGGGCGTGGTCTGCAAGGTGCCGCCGGGCCATTACTTTGCGCTTGGCGACAACCGCGACAATTCGCAAGACTCGCGTTTCTGGGGTTTTGTGCCCGACGAGAATATCGTCGGCAAGGCATTTTTCGTGTGGATGAACTTCGGCAACCTGGGGCGCATTGGCGCTTTCCACTGAGCGGGCCCCGTCCCTGGGGTCTGCACGCGCCGACAACAGGAGAAGACAGGCGATGACCGCAGGCAAGCTCACGCACACCGCAGCCCACCCACGCGCGGCCGCCCAGGCGCGCAGCGCGGGCCGCGCACGCCAGCGTGGCCTCACCCTTTTCGGCTTGCTGTTCTGGGCCCTGGCGGTGGGCTTCGGCGCCTACCTCGTCATCCGCGTCTTCCCGACGGTCAACGAGTACCTCACCATCAAGAGCACGGTCGAGAAGATCGCCGCACAGCAGCCGCCCACGGTGGCCGAGGTGCGCGCCGCCTTCGACCGCCAGAAGGAGGTGGAGTTCTCCATCACCTCCATCGCCGGCAAGGACCTGCTGGTGACGAAGGAGAACGACCGCGTGGTGGTCGGCTTCGCCTACGACAAGCTCATCCCGATCTACGGTTCGGTCTACATCCTCGTCAAGTACGAGGGCCGCTCCAAGTGAGCCCCCCCGGGCCGGGCGGGGCCCTGGCCGCGCTGCAGAAGCGGCTGGGCCATGTCTACGCGCAGCCCGAACTGCTGCGCCGCGCGCTCACCCACCGCAGCTGGGGTGCCGATCACAACGAGCGGCTCGAATTCCTGGGCGATGCCGTGCTCAGCCTGGCCATCTCGCGCTTGCTTTATGAGCGCCACGGCGGCAGCGACGAAGGCGACCTCACACGCGTGCGCGCCCATCTCGTGCGCGAGGACAGCCTGCACCGCGTGGCGCTCCAGCTGGGCATCCCTGAAGTGCTGCGCATGTCCGAAGGCGAGTTGCGCGGCGGCGGTGCGCAGCGTGCCTCGCTGCTGGCCGATGCGCTGGAGGCCGTGATCGGTGCCGCTTTCCTCGACGGTGGCTACGACGCCGCCCAGGGCCTGGTGCAGCGCCTCTTCGGCGAGATCATCCAGGCCACCGAGGTGGAAAGCTGGACCAAGGACGCCAAGACCGAGCTGCAAGAGTGGCTGCAGGCGCGCAAGGTGCCCGTGCCGGCCTACCGCATCACCGCCACACGCGGCCAGGCGCACAACCAGACCTTCGAGGTGGAGTGCGCCGTGGCCGCGCTGGGCCTCACCGAACGGGGCGAAGGCAAGTCGCGCCGCAATGCCGAACAGGAAGCGGCCCGGCGCCTGCTGGACAACCTGAAGGCCAACGACCGACCCGGAAGCGCCCTGCGTTCATGAACACCGAAACCGACACCGACTCTTCCTCTGAAGCCGCTGACCAGCGCTGCGGCCTGGTGGCCATCGTCGGCCGCCCCAACGTCGGCAAGAGCACGCTGCTCAACGCCCTGGTGGGGCAGAAGATCAGCATCACCAGCAACAAGGCGCAGACCACGCGCCACCGCATCACCGGCATACGCACGGTGGGGCAGGCGCAGTTTGTTTTCGTCGACACACCGGGCTTCCAGGACAAACACGCCACGGCGCTGAACCGCACGCTCAACCGCACCGTGCTCAGCTCGCTGGGCGACGTGGACGTGGTGCTCTTCGTGGTGGAAGCCGGCCGTTTCGGCCTGCCCGATGCCAAGGTGCTGTCGTTGCTGCAGGCCGAGAGCATGCAGGGCAAGCCGGTGCTGCTGATCGCCAACAAGCTCGACGCGCTGGCGCGCCGACAAGACGTGCTGCCCTGGCTGAAGCAGATGCAGGAGCGCCACGCCTTCGCCGAGTTCGTGCCCATGCAGGCCACGCGCGCGGCCGACATCGAGCGCCTGCTCGGCATCGTGCAGCCTTACCTGCCCGAACAGCCCTGGTTCTACGAAGAAGACGCGCTCACCGACCGCAGCGAACGTTTCATGGCCGCGGAGATGATCCGCGAGAAGCTCTTCCGCCTGACCGGCGACGAACTGCCCTACAGCTGCACGGTCGTCATCGACAAGTTCCAGGAAGAGGGCGAGCTGCGCCGCATCGCCGCCACCATCGTGGTGGAACGTGATGCGCACAAGGGCATGGTCATCGGCGACGGCGGCGAGCGGCTCAAGCGCATCGGCAGCGAAGCGCGCCAGGAGCTCGAGCGCTTGTGGGACGCCAAGGTTTTTCTCGAGCTGTGGGTGAAGGTGCGTTCCGGCTGGGCCGATGACGAAGCCCACCTGCGCTCCTATGGCTACGAGTAGAGGAAGCGCCCCGCTCCAGGCCTACGTGCTGCACCAGCACGACTGGAGCGAGACCAGCCTGATCGTCGAGCTCTTCACCCGCGGCCAGGGCCGCGTGGTGGTGGCGGCCAAGGGGGCCAAGCGGCCCACCTCCAACTTCCGCGCCGTGCTGCTGCCCTTTCAGCCGCTGCTGGTAGCGCTGGGCAAGGCGCCGGCCGATGACGCGGCCGAGATCTACAACCTGCGCAGCGCCGAGTTCGCCGGCGGCCGGCCGCTGCTGGCTGCGGCCGCGATGTTCCCGGCCTTCTACGCGAATGAACTGCTGCTGAAGCTGCTGGCGCGGCAAGACCCGCACCCGGCGCTGTTCGACGCCTATGCCGACACGCTGGCGGCCTTGGCCACGGGTGCCGAGGAGGCGCCGGCGCTGCGCGCTTTCGAGCTGGTGCTGCTGCGCGAACTGGGCTGGCTGCCCGAGCTGGACACCGACACGCTCACTGCCGAGCCGCTGCAAGACGAGAGCCTCTACACGCTGCGCGCCGATGCCGGCCTGCTGGCCCAGCCCGAGGGCCTGCCCGGCGCCACCTGGCGCGCGCTGGAGCTGGCGCTGGCCGTGGCGGCAGAGATGGCGCAAGCCCACCCGGGCGCGGGCGGCGGCATGGCCGCGCTGCGCGAGACCTGCACGCCCGTGGCGCCGGCCCTGCGCGGGCCTCTGCGCAGCCTGCTTCACTATCATCTGGGCCCCTTGCCTTTGCGCACGCGCGAGGTCTGGCGCGGCCTGCAGCGCCTGGCGGCCCCGCGCTGAACCCATGAACCCACTCGTCGCTTCCGACACCCCTCGCCACGCGGCCACCGCGCTGTCGGTCAACGTCAACAAGGTGGCCCAGCTGCGCAACACACGGCACCTGGGCATCCCCAGCGTGCAGCGCGCGGCCACGCTGTGCCTGCAGGCCGGCTGCCAGGGCATCACCGTGCACCCGCGGCCCGACGAGCGCCACATCCGCGCGCACGACGTGCACGACCTGGCCGCGCTGCTGAAAGACTGGCCGCAGGCCGAATACAACATCGAGGGCAACCCCTTCCAGAACCTGATGGCCTTCATCCGCGCCGTGAAGCCGCACCAGGCCACCTTCGTGCCCGACAGCGAAGACCAGTTCACCAGCGACCACGGCTGGAACCTGGCCGTGGACGGTGAGCGGCTCCAACCCTTGATCGACGAGTGCCACGACCTGGGCGTGCGCGTGAGCCTGTTCATGGACGCCGAGCCAGCGCAGATGGCGCTGGTGCGCGCGGTGGGGGCCGACCGCATCGAGCTCTACACCGAGCCGTATGCGGCGGCCTGGGGCCGCGAGGGGCAGGGCCTGCAGCTTGCGCGCTTCGCCGCCGCCTCTGCCGCAGCCCAGGCGGCCGGCCTGGCTGTCAACGCCGGCCACGACCTCAACCGCGACAACCTCACTGACTTTCTGCGCGGCGTTCCCGGCGTCAGCGAAGTCTCCATCGGCCACGCGCTGATCGGCGATGCGCTCGAGTTCGGCCTGCCGGAAACCGTGCGTCGTTACCTCGCCTGCATCGCCGAGGCCCAACCGCGGCCATGATCTTCGGCATCGGCACCGACGTCTGCGACATCCGCCGCATCGCCGCCACCGTGGCGCGCCGCGGCGGCGACCGTTTTGCCGAGCGTGTGCTCGGGCCCGAGGAACTGCAGGTCTTCCACGCCCGCCGCGCGCGCGTGGAGGCACGCGGTCTGCGCTTTCTCGCCACCCGCTTCAGCGCCAAGGAAGCCTTTTCCAAGGCCATCGGCCTGGGCATCCGCAGCCCCATGACCTGGCGCGACTGCCAGATCCTCAACCTGCCCAGCGGCCAGCCCGTGCTCAAGCTCAGCGGCGAGCTCGCCGCGTGGTTCGAAGCGCGTGGCCTCGTGGGGCACGTCACCGTCACCGACGAAACCGACTACGCCGCCTCCTTCGTCGTCGTCGAAACCCGCAGCCCCCTGCCATGAACCTGACCCACGCGCCCGTCGTGCTCGACATCGCCAGCACCACGCTGGACAAACACGACCGCCGCCGCCTCAAGCACCCGCTGACGGGCGGCGTGGTGCTCTTCGCGCGCCACTTCGAAAGCCGCCTGCAGCTCACCGCGCTGACGGCCGAGATCAAGCGCCTGCGGCCCGATGTGTTGATCTGCGTCGACCACGAAGGCGGCCGCGTGCAGCGTTTCGTGAGCGACGGCTTCACCGCCTTGCCAGCCATGCGCGCGCTGGGCGAGCTGTGGATGCGCGATGCCATGGCCGCCACCGATGCCGCCAGCGCCCTGGGCTATGTGCTGGCCGCCGAGCTGCGCGCCTGCGGCGTCGACTTCAGCTTCGCGCCCGTGCTCGACCTCGACCACGGCGGCAGCAGCGTCATCGGCGCGCGCGCCTTCCACCGCGACCCGCGTGTGGTCACGATGCTCGCCAAGAGCGTGGCCCACGGCATGCTGCGCGCGGGCATGGCGCACTGCGGCAAACACTTCCCCGGCCACGGCTACGCCACCGCTGACAGCCACGTGGCCGTGCCCGTGGACAAGCGCAGCCTGAAGGCCGTGCTGGCCGACGACGCCCAGCCCTACGAGTGGCTCTCCACCACGCTGACGGCGGTGATGTCGGCCCACGTCGTCTATCCCAAGGTCGATCCGCGGCCGGCCACGTATTCAGAGCGCTGGCTGAAAGAGGTGCTGCGCGCGCGCTTCGGCTACACCGGGGCGGTCTTCACCGACGACCTCAGCATGGAAGGCGCACGCTGGCTGCAGGGCTCGCTGCTCACGCCGTCCGAAGCCGCGATGCTGGCGCTGAACGCGGGTTGCGACCTGGTGCTGCTGTGCAACCAGTCGCTCGTGGAGGGTGGCGCCGGCATCGACGCCTTGCTGCAGCACCTGACCGAAGGCGCCGCGCGCGGCCTCTGGCACCCCGACCCCGACAGCGAACTGCGCCGCCTGGCGCTGCTGCCGCAGAGCCCCCCGCTCGATTGGGACGCGCTGATGCACGACGCCGTCTACCAGCGCGCGCTGGAACGCCTGCCCTGAGCCGGCAGGGCCACAGCCGATGAACCCCGACGCCGAGGCCAAGCGCCTGCAGATGGCCGACATCGCGCGCCTGGCCGGCGTGTCGGTGTCCACCGTTTCGCGGGCGCTGAACGGCAGCACGCTGGTCAACGCCGCCACGCGCGAGCGGGTGGCCGAACTCGCGCGTTCGCTGAACTACAGCATCAACCTCAGCGCGCAGAACCTGCGCCTGAAGAAGAACCAGACCATCGCGGTGGTGGTGCCCTTCGATGCGCAGTCGCGCCAGCACATCAGCGACCCGTTTTTCCTCTCCATCGTCGGCAGCATCGCCGACGCGCTGACCGACCGCGGCTACGACATGCTGCTCTCGCGCGTGGACGCCGAGCGCCTGGACGCTGCCTCGGCGCTCTACGACACCGGCAAGGCCATCGGCGTGGTCGTCATCGGCCAGTGGCGCCACCACGACCAGCTCAACGAACTGGCCGCGCGCCGTGTGCCGCTGGTGGTGTGGGGCGGGCAACTGCCGCAGCAGCTGTACTGCAGCGTGGGCGGCGACAACGTGGCCGGCGGCCTGCTGGCCACTCGCCACCTGCTGGACGGCGGGCGCCGCCGCATCGCCTTCGTCGGCGACGCCAGCCTGCCCGAGGTGATGCTGCGCCGCCAGGGCCACCACCAGGCGCTGGCCGCGGCGGGCCTCGCCCCCGATGCCCAGCTGGACCTGCCGGTGCCTTTCGAGATCGGCGCCGCACGTGCTGCGCTCGACACCCTCTTCGCCAGTGGCGTTGCGGTGGACGGCGTGGTGGCCTGCAGCGACCTGCTGGCCTTGCAGGCGGTGCAGGCGGCGCAGGCCGCGGGCCGCGACGTGCCGCACGACGTGGCCGTGGTGGGCTACGACGACATGCCGGTGGCCGCCTTCAGCAGCCCGCCGTTGACGACGGTGCACCAGCCGGTGGCGCTGGCCGGCGTGGAAATCGTCGACGCCTTGCTCGGCCTGTTGGCCGGCGAACGCGCCGCGCCGCGCACGCTGCCGGTTCACCTCGTGCTGCGCGGCAGCGCGCTTTGAGGCTGGGCGGGCAGGGCCGCGAGGCCTGGCACCGCACCGCCTCCACTTGCCCATCGATTGCAGGCTCTGCGGTGCAGGGCATCAGAAGTTTTGGTTTTCCCTAGTTTGCAATCGATTGCAATGCGCTTCCAATCGCTCCTGTACAGGCACAACAACCACCTGACGGAGACACCGCATGCCCGCTCGCACCGCCCTGAACCGCCGGCCTTCGCGCCCCCACCCCCTGGCTGCCGCGCTGGCGCTGGCCTTCCTGGGCCTGCCTGCGGCGCAGGCGCAGACGCAGGCCGCCGCGCCTGCAGCGGCCGCCCCGGCCGCCGCACAAGACGGCCTGAAGCTCGACCGCATCGTCGTCACCGGCTCCACCGGCACCACGAGCAAGATGCGCTCTAGTGTCTCGGTCAGCTCGCTGGAGGGCGACAGCCTCGTCACCAACACCGCCACCAGCGCCACCGAGGTGCTGCGTTCGGTGCCCGGCCTGCGCAGCGAGAGCAGCGGCGGCGAGAGCAACGCCAACATCGGCGTGCGCGGCATCCCCATCTCGGCCGGTGGCGCGCGCTACATCCAGTTCCAGGAAGACGGCCTGCCGGTGCTGCAGTTCGGCGACATCGCCTTCGCCACGCCCGACACCTGGCTGCGTGTGGACAGCAGCCTCGACCGTCTGGAAGTGCTGCGCGGCGGCTCGGCCTCCACGCTGGCCACGGGTGCGCCCGGCGGCATCATCAACTTCATCCAGAAGACCGGCGACGTGGAAGGCGGCAGCGTCGCGCTGAGCCTGGGCCTGGGTTACGACGAAAAGCGCATCGACGCCGGCTACGGCGGCCGCCTGGCACCGAAGACGCGTTACTGGGTGGGCGGCTTCTACCGCAAGGGCGATGGCGGCCGTGATGGGGCCGACGGCACCGCGCAGGGCGGCCAGATCCGCGGCAACCTCACGCAGGAGTTCGACAACGGTTTCATCCGCGTCAGCTTCAAGCACCTGAACGACCGCACGCCCACCTTCATGCCCACGCCGGTGCGCTACAACGGCGGCAAGATCGAAGAGATCGCCGGCCTCGACCCGCGCACCACGGCCTTCTACAACGCCAACTGGCCGCTGGACAACACGCTGCTGGGCAACAACGCGCGTGGCACCAGCAACATCCGCGAAGGCCTCAGCGCCAAGAGCGACGCGCTGGGCGCCGAGCTCGACCTCACGGCCGCCGGGCTGCGTTTCCAGAACAACTTCCGCTGGTCTAAGAACAGCGGCCGCTTCATCGGGGTGTTCCCGGGCACCGATGTCACCGCGGCGCCGGCCGGCACCACGCTGGTGGGCGGGGGCGCCTACACGGGCGACCAGTTCACGGCCGTCATCTTCAACACCAAGGTCGACGACGTCGGCCTGCTGGCCAACGACTTCAAGGTGAGCAAGGCCTTCGCCCTGGGCGCGGGCCACAAGCTCACCGCCACCGGCGGCTTCTACACCTCGCAGCAGCAGCTCGACCTGACGTGGAACTTCAACCAGTACTCGCTCACGGCCCAGGGTGATGGCGCGCGGCTGCTGAACGTGCCGGGCGTGGTGAACGGCTCGCCGGGCTTCGGCGGCTGCTGCTCCAACACCCAGGCCTCGAAGTACAAGACCAACGCGCCCTACGTGCTGCTGGGTTATGAAGCCGGCCCGCTGACCATGGACGCCAGCCTGCGCCGCGACAGCAACAGCGCCAGCGGCAACTACTGGCAGAGCAATGCCGGCCTCAGCTACAACCTGGCCGCGCCCAACCGCATCAACTACAGCTTCAGCAACACCGCCTACTCGCTGGGCGCGAACTACCAGCTGAACCGTGACGTGGCGCTGTTCGCGCGCACCAGCAAGGGCGCAGCCTACAACGCCGACCGCATCACCTTCTTCAACCCGCCGGCGCTGGTCAACGGCAGCAGCTCGCGCATCCCGGTCAACGAGGTGAAGCAGCTCGAAGGTGGCGTGAAGTGGCGCAGCGGCGGCACCAGCGTCTTCGCCACGGTGTTCATCGCCAAGACCGACGAAATCAACGTCGACCCCACCACCAACCCGGTGCGCGTGACCGCGAACCAGTTCAAGGCCAAGGGCATCGAACTCGAAGCCGCCGTGCGCGCCGGCATCTTCAGCCTGCAGGCCGGCGCCACCTACACCGACGCCGAGGTCTCGCGCAGCAGCAACCCGGCCCTGGTGGGCAAGGCGCCCAAGCGCCAGGCCAAGCTCGTCTACCAGCTCACGCCCAGCGTGAGCCTGGGCGAGGCGCTGGTGGGGGCCAGCATCGTGGGCACCACGGCCTCCAAGGACGACGGCCCGACCGGCCCGGTGACGATCACGCTGCCGGCCTTCGTGGCGGTGAATGCCTTCGCGAGCTACAACCTCACGCAAGAGGCCACGGTCTCGCTGTCGGTGAACAACCTGTTCAACGCCATCGGCTACACCGAAAGCAACGACGGCCGCGGTGCAGCACGCTCGATCAACGGGCGTACCGCCAAGCTCAGCGTGAAGTACAACTTCTGAGCGTGATGACCGAGCCCGCCGCTGCCGCCCGCAGCAGCGCCGCCAGCGTGGCGGTGCTGGGCGAAGCGCTGGTTGACGCCTACCCCGACGGCAGCCAGGTGCCGGGCGGCGCGCCCTTCAACGTGGCGCGCTGGCTCTCGGCCTTCGGCGTGCCCACGCTCTTCATCACCCGGCTGGGGCTCGACGCCGCGGCCCAGGCCCTGCGTGCCGAGATGGCGCTGCTGGGCCTGCCACTGCGCGGTGTGCAGGCCGACGAGCTGCAGCCCACGGGCCTGGTGCAGGTGCTGCCTGCGGCCGACCCGCAGCAGGGCCACCGCTTCGAGATCGCGGCCGAGAGCGCCTGGGACCACATCGACGCCGAGGCTGCGCTGCCGCTGCTGCAGGCCCATGCGCCGCGCCTGGTCTGCTACGGCAGCCTGGCGCTGCGCCACGCGGTTTCGCGCGCGGCGCTCACGCGCTGCCTGGCCGCCACGCCGGCGCTGCGTGTGCTCGACCTGAACCTTCGCGAGGTGCCTGGCCTGCCGGCCCTGGCCGAAGAAGCCTTGCACCTGGCCGATTGGGTGAAGGTCAACGACGAAGAACTGCAGCGTCTGCACGGCTGGTTCGGCAGCGGTTCGCTGCAAGGCCTGTCGCAGCGTTTCGGCGTGCAGCGCTGGGTGGTGACACGCGGTGCCCAGGGCTGGTTCACGGCCGATGGCGCAGGCCGCATCGATGCCGAAGGCGCTGCCGAAGCGCTGGTGCAACTGCAAGACACCGTGGGTGCCGGCGACGCCTTCACCGCCGCCGTGCTGGCCGGCCAGGCCCACGGCTGGCCACTGCAGGCCAGCCTGCAGGCGGCCAACCGCCTGGCCGCCGCCGTGTGCACCTGGCGCGGCGCGCTGCCGGCTTCGCTGGCGCGCGTGCAAGAACTCCGGCTGGCCCTGGGCTTCGGCCCGCCAGCGGCCGGGCCCACCCTCTGACACCCCACAGGCCGCCCATGACCTCTTTCAAGCCACGACTGTCCTTCTGGCAGATCGTGAACATGAACTTCGGCTTCTTTGGCATCCAGTTCAGCTTCGGGCTGCAGCAGGCCAACATGAGCCCGATCTACGCCTACCTGGGCGCCGAGGGCAAGGACCTGCCGCTGCTGTGGCTCGCCGGCCCCATGACGGGCCTGCTGGTGCAGCCGCTGATCGGCGCGATGAGCGACCGCACCGCCAGCCGCTGGGGCCGCAGAACGCCGTATTTCCTGATTGGCGCCATCCTGTGCAGCCTGGGCCTGTTGATCATGCCCTTCAGCCCCACGCTGTGGTTCGCGGCCGGGCTGCTGTGGATCCTGGACGCGGCCAACAACACGACGATGGAGCCCTACCGCGCCTACGTCAGCGACCGTTTGAATCGCGACCAGCACTCGCTGGGCTTCCTCACGCAAAGCGCCTTCACGGGCCTGGCGCAGACCCTGGCCTACCTGGCGCCCAGCCTGCTCGTGTGGATGGGCATGAACAAGGATGCGGTGGGCGACAACCACATCCCGCAGGTCACGCTGGCGGCTTTCATCATCGGTGCGCTGCTGTCCTTCACCACCGTGTGGTGGAGCATCCGCAAGGTGCCCGAGCTGCCGCTCACGCCCGATGAGCTGGCGCACATCCGCGCCCAGCCGCGCGGCATGGGCGCCACGCTGCGCGAGATCTGGCAGGCCATCCAGGACATGCCCCCCACCATGCGCCAGCTGTGGTGGATGAAGCTCTTCCAGTGGTACGGAATGATGTGCTACTGGATCTACATCGTGCCCAGCCTGGCCAAGACGGTGTTCGACACCAGCGATGCCAAATCGGCGGGCTTTCGCGATGCCAGCCTGCTCAACGGCCAGATCGGCGGCTTCTACAACTTCGTCGCCTTCATCGCCGCCTTTGCGATGGTGCCCTTCGTGCGCAAGCTCGGGCCCAAGGCCGTGCACGCCTTCTGCCTGCTGGCGGCGGCGGCCGGCATGTGGGCGCTGCCGAACATCACCGACCAGGCCTGGCTCTTTCTGCCCATGGTGGGCATCGGCCTGGCCTGGGCCAGCATCATGGGCAACCCCTACGTGATGCTGGCCGGCAGCATTCCGCCGGAGCGCGCGGGCGTCTACATGGGCATCTTCAACATGTTCATCGTGATCCCGATGCTCATCCAGATGCTGACGCTGCCGCTGTACTACGACAGCGTGCTCGGCGGGCAACCCGACAACGTCATCCGCCTGGCCGGCACGCTGCTGGCCTGCGCCGCCGTGGCCGTGCTTTTCGTGAAGACCACGCCTGCGGCCCCTGTGGCGCGCATCGACAAGAACCCCGCATGAAGAACCAGGTCCAGCTCATCACCTACGTCGACCGCCTGGGCGGCGGCGATCTGCAGGCCCTGCAGGCCCTGCTGGCGCCCGGCGGCGCGCTGGCCGGCCTGTTCGGCGGCGTGCACCTGCTGCCGTTTTTCCATCCCATCGACGGCGCCGATGCGGGCTTCGACCCCATCGACCACACCCTGGTCGACCCGCGCCTGGGCGCCTGGCCCGATGTGCGTGCGCTGACGCAGCACGTGGACGTGATGGGCGATGTCATCGTCAACCACATGTCGAGCCAGTCGCCGCAGTTCCTGGATTACGCGCAGCGCGGCAGCGCCTCGCCTTACGCCGGGCTCTTCCTGGGCCTGGACGACGTGTTCCCGAACGGCGCCACCGAAGCCGACCTGCTGGCCATCTACCGCCCGCGCCCGGGCATGCCCTGCACCGTGGTGCCGCTGGCCAACGGCAACAAGCGCCTGCTGTGGACCACCTTCACGCCCAGCCAGCTCGACATCAACGTGCAGCACCCGCAGGGTGCGGCCTACCTGCAAGGCATCTTGCAGACCTTTGCCAGCAACGGCATCGGCATGGTGCGGCTGGATGCGGTGGGCTACGCCATCAAGAAGCCCGGCACCAGCTGTTTCATGCTGCCCGAGACCTTCGATTTCATCGCCTCGTTCGCCGCGCAAGCGAAGGCGCTGGGCATCGAAGTGCTGGTGGAGATCCACAGCTACTACCAGCGCCAGGTGGAGATCGCACGCCAGGTCGACTGGGTCTACGACTTCGCGCTGCCGCCGCTGGTGCTGCACGCGCTGTTCAACGGCACGGCCGCGCCGCTGAAGCGCTGGATCGCGGTGCGCCCGAACAACGCGCTGACGGTGCTGGACACGCACGACGGCATCGGCATCATCGACATCGGCGCCGACGCCACCGACCGCGAAGGCCGCCCGGGCCTGGTGCCGCCGGCCGAGCTGGACGCGCTGGTGGAGCGCATCCACGACAACAGCGGTGGCAGCAGCCGCCGCGCCACCGGCGCTGCGGCCAGCAACCTCGACCTCTACCAGGTCAACTGCACCTTCTACGACGCGCTGGGTCGCAACGATGCGGCCTACCTGGTGGCGCGTGCGATCCAGTTTTTCATGCCCGGCGTGCCGCAGATCTACTACGTGGGCCTGCTCGCGGGCGAGAACGATCTGGCGCTGCTGGAGAAAACGGGTGTGGGGCGTGACATCAACCGCCACCACTACACGCCGGCGGAGATCACCAGCGCGCTGCAGCGGCCGGTGGTGGCGCGGCTGCTGGCGCTGATCCGCCTGCGCAACGAACACCCGGCCTTCGGCGGCAGTTTCCAGCTTGTTGAAGCGCCCGACAGCCAGCTCGTGATGCGCTGGCAGCAAGGCGCGGCCTACGCCGAACTGCAGGCCGATCTGCGCGCAGGCACTGGCCGCGTGCTGCACAGCGGCGCTGGCGGCAGCGCGGCCGAACTGCAGCTCTGAGCCCGGCTGCAGCCAGGCGCCCCAAGAAAAAAGTCCCGCCGAGGCGGGACTTTTTCTTGGGCTCGCGGGCCGGCTTCAGCCTGCCTGCTGCTGGTCGAACGGCAGCTTGAGCTGCGAGAGGTCTTTGCGGGTCTCCACCAGCACCAGCGGGCCTTCGTCCAGCACCACCGGCGGCTTGGGTTCGCGCGGCACGTGGATGGGTTTCGGCTCGGCAGCGATGGCGGCCTGGGCGGCGGCCACCTTGTCGGCGTCGCTGCCCACCCATTGCAGGCCGGCTTGTTCGGCCAGGGCTTGCAGGTCGGCCAGCGGCAGCACGAAGGGCTGCACAGGCACGGGCACGGGCGCCGGCGCAACGGCCGCGGGCGCTGGGGTGCTGGCGTGCTGCGCTGGGGCCGCTTCGGCAGCCACCGGGGCCTCGGCCTGCGGCGCTGCCGGGGTTTCGGCCGGGGCGGCTTCGCCATCGTCGTGCATCGCCGGCATCAGCGCCGCGGCAGCGGGTTCGAACTCGCCGTCTTCGCGCACGGCGCCTTCGGCACCGTTGCCAGCTTCACGCTGGCGGTCGCGGCCGCGGCCACCACGGCGGCGGCGGCTGCGTTCACCGCGTTCACCGTTGTCGCCACCGTCTTCGGCCGACGGGGCGCCTTCGGTACCGGCTTCGGCCACAGCGCTTGCGCTTGGCTCGCCCTCGGCCGGCGCAGCGCCGTTCACCGGGGCGCTGCTGCCTTCTTCGTTGCTGCCTTCGGTGCTGGCGTCGGCGCCGTTCTCGGCGCGGCCGTCACGGTCGCGGCCACCACGGCGGCGGCGGCGACGGCCACCCTCCCGTTCGCCTTCGGCCGCCGCAGCGCCTTCAGCGCCGGGCAGTGCTTCGGCGCCAGCGGCCGGCGTGGCCGCCACGGCGGCCAGCAAGGCCTCGTCAGCGGCCACGGCCGCTGTGTTGCGCTCGGGGCGCGGGCCGCGGCGCTCGCCGTTGCGCTCACCCCGCTCACCGCGTTCACCGCGCTCGCCGCGCGGTGCGCGTTCTTCGCGCGCCGGTGTGGCGCTGCCTTCGGCGGCCAGGGCTTCGGGGCGGGGTGTGCGGTTGTCGCGGCCTTCACGGCCCTCACGACCTTCACGGCGGCCACCGTCGCGCTCGTTGCGCTCGCGCTGGCCGCGGCCGCCGCGTTCACCCCCGCGTTCGCCGCCACGCTCGGCCTGGCGCTCGTTGCGCTCACCACCGCGGCCACCACGTTCGCCCCGGCGGCCATCGCGGCCACCTTCGCGCTTCTCGGGCGCCGGCGCAGCAGCGGGGGTCACCACCGGTGCAGCCACGGGGGCCGGCGCTGCGGCCGGTGCCGGGCTGCCGCCGAAGAGGCGGCCCACCCAAGCGAAGAAACCACCGCCGGCGGCCGGCGCCGGGGCGGGCGCGGCCACCACGGGGGCGGCCACGGGCGCAGCCACCGGAGCCGGTGCAGGCACGGGCGCGGGGGGCGGTGCGGGCGGGGCCGGCTGGTCGGGCAGCACGCCCTTGATCAGCGGTTCCTGCTTGGGCTTGGCCCGGTCTTCAGAGCTGCGCCGGCGCGTGATGCCGACCTCGTCGCTCGGCTCTTCGATCATCGTGTAGCTGGCCTGCAGCCCTTCCAGGCGCGGGTCGTCGTGGCGCAGGCGCTCGAGCTTGTAGTTCGGCGTCTCCAGGTGCTTGTTGGGCACCAGCAGCACGGTCACGCGCTGCTTCAGTTCGATCTTGGTGATCTCGCTGCGCTTCTCGTTGAGCAGGAAGCTGGTCACTTCCACCGGCACCTGCACGTGCACGGCGGCGGTGTTTTCCTTCAGCGCTTCTTCTTGAATGATGCGCAGGATCTGCAGCGCCGAGCTCTCGGTGTCACGGATGTGGCCGGTGCCGTTGCAGCGCGGGCAGGTGATGTGGTTGCCCTCGCTCAGCGCCGGGCGCAGGCGCTGGCGGCTGAGTTCGAGCAGGCCGAACTTGCTGATGCTGCTGAACTGCACGCGGGCACGGTCGGAGCGCAGCGCGTCGCGCAGGCGCTGTTCGACCTCGCGGCGGTTCTTGCTCTCTTCCATGTCGATGAAGTCGACGACGATGAGCCCGCCCAGGTCGCGCAGGCGCATCTGGCGCGCCACTTCATCCGCGGCCTCCAGGTTGGTGCGCGTGGCGGTTTCCTCGATGTCGCTGCCGCGCGTGGCGCGCGCGCTGTTCACGTCCACGCTGACCAGCGCTTCGGTGTGGTCGATGACGATGGCGCCGCCCGAGGGCAGGTTCACCGTGCGGCTGAAGGCCGTCTCGATCTGGTGCTCGATCTGGAAGCGGCTGAACAGGGCCGCGTCATCGCGGTAGCGCTTCACGCGGTGTGCCGTTTCGGGCATCACGTGCGTCATGAACTGCAGCGCCTGGTCGTAGATGTCGTCGGTGTCGATCAGGATCTCGCCGATGTCCGCTGTGAAGTAGTCGCGGATGGCACGGATGACGAGGCTGCTCTCCTGGTAGATCAGGTAGGCGCCCTTGCCGCCCTTGGAAGCGCCGTCGATGGCGTCCCAGAGCTTGAGCATGTAGTTCAGGTCCCACTGCAGCTCTTCGGCGCTGCGGCCGATGCCGGCGGTGCGCGCGATCAGGCTCATGCCCTTGGGGTAGTCGAGCTGGTCGAGGTTTTCCTTCAGCTCTTCACGCTGCTCGCCCTCGATGCGGCGGCTGACGCCACCACCGCGCGGGTTGTTGGGCATCAGCACCAGGTAGCGGCCCGCCAGGCTGACGAAGGTGGTGAGTGCGGCGCCTTTGTTGCCGCGCTCTTCTTTTTCCACCTGCACGAGCAGGCTGTCGCCTTCCTTCACCGCGTCCTGGATGCGCGCGTTCTTGACGTCGGCGCCGTCGCGGAAGTAGTTGCGGCTGATTTCCTTGAAGGGCAGGAAGCCGTGGCGGTCTTCGCCGTAGTCGACGAAGCAGGCTTCCAGGCTGGGCTCCACGCGGGTGATGACCGCCTTGTAGATGTTGCCCTTGCGCTGTTCGCGCCCTTCGATTTCGGTTTCGAAGTCGAGCAGTTTTTGCCCGTCGACGATGGCCAGGCGCCGCTCTTCCGGCTGCGTGGCGTTGATCAGCATGCGTTTCATGTGCACTCCTGCGTGGAACGGCCCTTCAAGGGGCCGCGCCCGTTCTCACATCGATGCACGAAAAACGCGGAAAAACCGGCGGCGCGAAATGCCCTGGACTGCGTAGCTGCCGCCGGGTGAGGGCGGTCAGCAGCGCAGCGTTGGCGCGTGCGCTTCGGGCGCGGCTGCAGCGGCATGCGGCGTCGGCCCTGACCGCCGCGGATCGCGCGGCGATGCCCCCGCGCGCAGGCCGGCGGCGAAGGGCCGCGGCGCTGTCAGGCGCATGTGGGGGTTGGCGGGAGACGGGGAGTGCATGGGCTGCAGCGTTGCGCACCGGGCGCGGGTGGCAGCCACTCTTGCGAGGCCGGCTGCCACCGGGGTTGTTCACGGATGCCGGGTCTCGTCGGACCCAGCGGGTTCTTCTTCGTTCTTCTGCCGCCGGCTGCCGTGTACCGCCGGGCGCCTCCTGGGGCCCCGGCCCGCACACCAGTTGCTGGCGTTGCATCACCTACTTTTGCGGGCGGCCTGACACAAGGCCCGCCCCGCTGTCCACGTTAACACCGGCAAGGCCCGGGTAAACTCCGATAAATCAAGCACTTACAGCGCAAACGTGGAGCCGCGGATTATAGGGGCCAAAGCCCGGGCCTCGGCCGACCATGAAGCACCCGCCGTGCGCCGCCTCACCGTGGACGCCGAGTCGGCCGGACAGCGCCTGGACAACTTCCTGATGCGCGTGCTCAAGGGCGTGCCCAAGACGCACGTCTACCGCGTCATCCGCTCGGGCGAGGTGCGCGTCAACAAGGGCCGCGCCAGCGCCGACACCCGCGTGGCCGAAGGCGACGAGGTGCGGGTGCCCCCAGTGCGCCTGCCCGAGCCCAGCACCGCCCCGCCAGCCCCCGCGCGTGAGTTCCCGGTGCTGCTGGAAGACGAACACCTGCTGGCCATCGCCAAACCGGCCGGCGTGGCGGTGCACGGCGGCAGCGGCGTGAGCTCGGGCGTGATCGAGCAGCTGCGGTCTTCGCGGCCGACCGCCCGCTTCCTGGAGCTGGTGCACCGGCTCGACAAAGAAACCTCGGGCGTGCTGCTGCTGGCCAAGAAGCGCAGTGCGCTCACCGCGCTGCAAGACCAGTTCCGCAACCGCGACACGGGCAAGACCTACGCCGCGCTGGTCTTCGGCGCCTGGCCCGACAAGCTGAAAGTCATCGATCAGGCGCTGCACAAGGGCCTGGACGCCCAGGGCGAGCGCCACGTGCGCGTGGTGGCCGCCGACCACGCCGACGGCCGCCGCAGCATCACGCTGGTGAAGGTGGCGCAGCGCTTGCAGGCCGGCGGCGAGGCGCTGAGCCTGCTGGACGTCACGCTCAAGACCGGCCGCACGCACCAGATCCGCGTGCACCTGGCCAGCAATGGCTGCGCCATCGTCGGCGACCCCAAGTACGGCGATTTCGCCCGCAACAAGGCTTTTGCGCGCGCCACGCGCTTCGAGCGCATGTTCCTGCACGCGCGCCAGCTGGCCTTCGACCACCCTGCCACGGCAGAGCGCATCACCTTGGTGGCGCCGCTGCCTGCCGACTGCGAGACACTTTTGCACCCATGAACACACCCGCCCGCCGTCGCCGTTTCGACCTGATTGCCTTCGACTGGGACGGCACGCTCTACGACAGCACCATGCTCATCGTGCGCTGCATCCAGAACGCCTGCCGCGACCTGGGCGTGGCGGTGCCCACCGACGAGGCCGCGGCCTACGTCATCGGCCTGGGCCTGCAAGACGCGCTGCAGCACGCCGTGCCCGGCCTGCCGGCCGAGCGCTACCCCGAGCTGGGCCTGCGCTACCGCCACCATTACTGGGCCGAGAAGGACAGCCTGGTGCTCTTCCCGGGCACGCTGGAGATGCTGCACGCGCTGAAGGCGCGCCAGCACTTCCTGGCCGTGGCCACCGGCAAGAACCGCCGCGGGCTGGACGATGCGCTGCAATTCGCGCAGCTGCAGGGCCTGTTCGATGCCACGCGAACGGCCGATGAGACCGCCAGCAAGCCGCACCCGCTGATGCTGCAGGAGTTGATGGCCGAGCTGGGCGTGCCGCCCGAGCGCACGCTGATGATCGGCGACACCACGCACGACCTGCAGCTGGCCGCCAACGCCGGCACGGCGCGTGTGGCGGTGAGCTTCGGCGCGCACGAGCCCGAGGCCTTCGAAGGGCACGGCCCGCTCTTCATCGCGCACAGCACGCAGGAGCTGCACGCGTGGTTGGCCGACAACGCCTGACACCTGCACATGGACGCCGCCACGCCTGAGGCCGGCCTGCCGCTGTGCGCCTCGCACACGCTGGAAGAAAAGGGCCGCGCCTTCCTCTGGGACGTGCGGCAGTACGGTCGCAACGAGGTGGCCTTCGTGATGCGTTTCGAGGGCCAGCTGCGCGCCTACCTCAACCGCTGCGTGCACGTGCCCACGCAGATGGACTGGCAGCCAGGCGAGTTTCTCGACATCGAGAAGCGCTACATCCTGTGCACCCTGCACGGTGCCGCCTACGAGCCGCACAGCGGCCGCTGCATCGGCGGGCCCTGCGGTCGCGGCCGCCTCACGCCCGTGGCCGTGGCCGAGCGCGACGGGCAGGTGTATTGGTATCCTTCCCGCGACATCGTGCCCGTGCCCCCATTGCCCGTCCCCGAGCCGCCCGCCCCCGGCGGTTCAGCAGCACCCGCGGCACCAGAAAGCCCCCCATGAGCAGCCCTGACACCACCCCGCCTGGCGGACCGGTGGAGCCCCCCTTCGAACCCAGGCCGACCCCCGCTGCCAGCGCCAAGCCCGCGCTGGAAAGCAGCCTGGAGCGCGTGGCGATGGAAATGCTGCGCCAGCAGCGCAACGAGCGCCGCTGGCGCGTCTTCTTCCGTCTTGCGTGGTTGGGGCTGGTGGCGGCGGTGCTGTGGCTCAGCTTCTTCCAGCAAGGCAGCGCGCCGACGCACAGCACGCCGCACACGGCGCTGGTGGAGGTGCGCGGCGAGATCGCGGTGGACACCGAAGCCAGTGCCGAGTTGCTGGTGGGTGCGCTGAAGAGCGCCTTCGAGGACCCGGGCTCGCAGGCCATCGTGCTGCGCATCAACTCGCCGGGCGGCAGCCCGGTGCAGAGCGGCATCGTCAACGACGAGATCCGCCGCTTGAAGGCCCTGCACGGCAAGAAGGTCTACGCGGTGGTGGAAGAGGTCTGCGCTTCCGGCGCTTACTACATCGCCGCGGCGGCCGACGAGATCTATGTCGACAAGGCCAGCATCGTGGGCAGCATCGGCGTGCTGATGGACGGCTTCGGCTTCACGGGCACGATGGAGAAGCTGGGCGTGGAGCGCCGGCTGCTCACCGCCGGCAGCAACAAGGCCATGCTCGACCCCTTCAGCCCCGCCAACCCGCAGCAGACAGCGATGGCACAGGCCATGCTCGACCAGATCCACCAGCAGTTCATCACCGTGGTCAAACAAGGCCGTGGTGAGCGCCTGAAAGAAGCGCCCGACACCTTCTCGGGCCTGTTCTGGAACGGCGAAGAAGCGGTGAAGCTGGGCCTGGCCGACGGCCTGGGCAACCTCGACTTCGTGGCGCGTGAAATCGTCAAGGCCGAAGAGGTGATCGACTACACCCCGCAGGACAACGTGGCCGAACGTCTGGCCAAACGTTTCGGCGCCAGCATCGGCGCCGGTGCCGTGAAGGCGCTGCGTGAACTGCCGGTGCTGAAGTGAGCGCGCTCGTCCCCACCCCAGGCTCGGCCAAGGCCGAGGCCGAGGCCGCTCGCCCGCTGGGCGAGCGTTTGTCCGTCGCTGCGCAGCACCTGCTGCCCAAGCAACTGCTCACGCAGTTCGCCGGCGCCGTGGCGCGGCGCGAAGACGGCGCGCTCACCACGGCCATCATCCGCCGCTTCATCCAGCGCTACGGCGTGAACATGGCCGAGGCGGCCAACCCTGACCCGGCCAGCTACGCCAGCTTCAACGAGTTCTTCACGCGCCCGCTGAAGCCCGGCGCACGCCCGCTGGCGACGGCCGACCTGGTGTGCCCGGTGGACGGTGCGATCAGCCAGTTCGGCGCCATCGACGGCGAGCAGATCTTCCAGGCCAAGGGCCACCGCTACAGCGCCACCGCGCTGCTGGGCGGCGACAGCGCGCTGGCTGCGCATTTCCACGGCGGCCACTTCGCCACCATCTACCTCAGCCCCAAGGACTACCACCGCATCCACATGCCCTGCGCCGGGCGGCTGCTTCGCATGATCCACGTGCCGGGCGAGCTGTTCAGCGTGAACCCGGCCACTGCGCGCGGTGTGCACGGCCTGTTCGCGCGCAACGAGCGTGTGGTGTGTGTGTTCGACGGCCCGCAGGGCCTGTGGGTCAACGTGCTGGTGGGCGCCACCATCGTCGGCAGCATGGCCACCGTGTGGCACGGCGTGGTGAACCCGCCGCGCCCCGGCACCGTGCGCGACTGGCGTTATGCCGACCAGAGCATCGAGCTCGCGCAAGGCGCCGAGATGGGCCGCTTTCTGCTGGGCAGCACGGTCGTCCTGCTCTTCCCTCAGGGCCCGTTGCGCTTCAACCCCGATTGGGCTCCGGGCCGGCCGACGCGCCTGGGTGAGGCCATGGCGCAGCGTCCGGCCGCTTGAGGCGCCGCGTGCCTGCAAGGGCCCGGTGCTGAGACGCGGCTGAGACGCTGCTCGGGCAGGATGGCGTTTTTGTGCATCACCCGAGAGTCCGCGTCATGGAAACCCTGTCGTCCCATTTCCGTTTCCGCCTCCCCGGCTGGCAAGGCCTGCGTTTGCGGGCCCTGCAGTTGCCGCGGCAGTGTCTCGTGGCGTCGGCTTTGTGCCTCGCCTTGTCGCCGGCACAGGCCGTGGACACGATCGCCGTGCCCGAAGCCGCCATCGAACGCCTCTTCTCGGACGCGGGTGTGGCCATCGACCTGCGCGTTGCGCCGGGTCGCAACTTGGCCGATGCCAGCCTGCTGGACCTGAACCGTGCCGAGTTCTTTGCGCTGCGCCCGACCCTGGGCTTGGCTGCTGCCGACCCCACCGTGGCGCTGGTCTTCGTGGACACGCTCAACACCAACGACTTCAGCGCCAACCAGGACGCCGTGGCGGGTGTCAGCCAGGGTGTGACCGCCATCGAGGCCGCCGCCATGGCGCGCTTGTTTGCCGTACACCTGAGCGCCCAGAGCCTGGGCTACAACCTGGGACTGAGCACCGTGTCGGGGTCGACGGGCAACCTGATGAATCCCACCTACCTCGATATCCCCGACAACCCTGCTGCGCTGACGGCAGCGCAGATCCAAATCGTGCTGCGCAGTCCGCTGCTGCAGACCGATACCAACGGGCAGCGCTTCATCGACATCCTGCCTGTCTATGTGACGGGCACGGCGCCTGCCGTGCCCGAGCCGGGCAGCTGGGCACTGATGCTCGCAGGTGCGGCAGCCTTGGGGCTGGTGCGTCGCAGGCGCCCGTTGCGCTGACGCCCAGCCTCAGCCGAAAAGGCCGGGCGCGGCCACCTCGTCGTCGTCTTCGGCGTAGAAGCAGCTGGGACACACGGCGCGGTAGCGCTCGTTGCCGCCAATGACGACCTGCTCGCCCTCCTTCACGCGCCGGCCCTCGCCGTCCACACGCAGGTTCATGCTGGCCTTGCGCGCGCAGGCGCAGATGGTCTTCATCTCTTCCAGGTCGTCGGCCAGCGTCAGCAGCGCGGCCGAGCCGGGGAAGGCAACGCCGCGGAAATCGCTGCGCAGCCCGTAGCAGAGGATGGGCGGCCCGCCGCGGTGGGCCAGGCGGTGCAGCTGCTGCACCTGCTCGTGCGTGAGGAACTGCGCCTCGTCGATCAGCACGCAGGCGATGCCGGCGCCCAGGCCTTCGAGGCTGAACTCGGTCTCGGGCCCGAAGGTCTCCACCTGGCGCTGCAGGCCCAGGCGCGAACCGATCACGCCCACGCCGGTGCGGTTGTCCAGCGCCGCGGTGAACAGGCGCACGCGCATGCCGCGCTCTTCGTAGTTGTAGGCGGCCTGCAGCAGGTTGGTGCTCTTGCCGGCGTTCATGGCCGCGTAGCGGAAATACAGTTTGCTCACGGCCGGCACTCTACCCGCCTGCCGGCGCGCCTCACGCCACCAGCAGGCCGCGTTTCTCGATGAAGGCCACCACCTCGGCCAGGCCTTGCTGGGTGCGCAGGTTGCTCATCACGTAAGGCCGGCGGCCGGCGTGGTCGGGCCGCATGCGCTGCGTGTCGGCTTCCATCACGCCGAGGTCGGCGCCGACATAGGGCGCGAGGTCGGTCTTGTTGATGACGAAGAGGTCGCTCTTGGTGATGCCGGGGCCGCCCTTGCGCGGGATCTTCTCGCCGGCGGCCACGTCGATGACGTAGATCGTCAGGTCGCTCAGCTCGGGGCTGAAGGTGGCTGCGAGGTTGTCGCCGCCGCTTTCGATGAAGACGATGTCGGCTTCGGGAAATTGCTCCAGCAGCCGGTCCACCGCTTCCAGGTTGATGGACGCGTCTTCGCGGATGGCGGTGTGCGGGCAGCCGCCCGTTTCCACGCCGACGATGCGCTCGGGCGCGAGCGCGCCGGCCACGGTGAGCAGGCGCTGGTCTTCCTTGGTGTAGATGTCGTTGGTGACGACGACCAGGTCCCAGCGCTCGCGCATGGTCTTGCAGAGCATCTCGACCAGTGTGGTCTTGCCCGAGCCCACCGGCCCACCCACGCCCACGCGCAGCGGGGGCAGTTTCTTGGTGCGGCCGGGGATGTGGTGCAGCTTGGTGTGATTCATGCGGGGCATGATGCACGAAGCGTGCAAGGGCCCCGCTGCGGCGTTCACATCAGCGCGTGAACGCCCGCTTGCTCACTTCATCGTGTACCCGCGGCCGTCCATGCAGGCTTCTACCGCGCGGTGGAAGACGCTGGCATCGGCCATCGCGGCAGGCTGTGTGGTGGCCCAGCGGTTGCACGCTTGGCGGTCGGCTTCGGTCTGCTCGGCGCTTTGGCCGTTGCGCGGGTAGATCACCGGGTCGGGTTTGCTGGCGGGCACGGGCAGCGTCTCGGCCGCGGGCACGGGTGCCGGGCGCGCGGCCTCCACCACCAGCGGCGCGGCCAGCACCACGGGCGGGGCCACCAGCATCCAGCGGCTGCCCCAGGGCTGGTAGTAGCGGCCACCATGGTGCCAGTAGCGCCCGCCGCCGATCACGACACTCACCGCGCCACGCGGCAGGTGGCCGTAGACACGGCCGTGACCCGGCCCCCAGCCGCGGTGGCCGTGGCCATGGCCGATGAGGGGAATGTTCAGGCCGATGGAAACATCGACGCCGGCGTGTGAGGGTGCCGGACCAAGGGCCAGCAGTGCGCCGAGCGCCAGTGCGGCGGAGGAAAGAGTGAAGCTCGTGGCCATGGTCGTGTCCTTGCGGTGTGCGAGGCAGGGCAGGGGGCTGATCATGCAACGGCGGGCGGGGCCGCGGGGGCCTGCACCGGCAAAGATCTGTGAACGCGTGGCGCGCTCGCCGCAGCCGGTGCGCCCCCGATCAGCTGCGGAACAGCCGCGAGTACTGCGCTTCGTGCTGTGCGCTCAGGATGGCCAGCATCGGGCTGTAGGCCTGGCGCTCGGCAGGTGGCAAAGCCAGCGCCTGGTCCACCGCGGCGGGCAGTTCGGCGGCCAGCCGCTGCAGCAGGCGCTGCGCAGCGGCCTGGCCCAGCGGCACGGCTTTCATCGCTGCCTGCGCCATGTTCTCGGCCCAGCCCCAGCCGAAGGCCAGCAGGCTGTCGCGCACCGGCGCCTGCGCCAGCACGGCGGCCAGCGCAAAGGCCGTGGGCCACAGCGGTGCGGGCGGCAGCGCGGCCAGCTGCGCCAGGCGCGGGTCGGCGGTGTGGGGGCTGTTTTTCAGCCAGTCGAGCAGGCTGCGGCCCATCTGTTCGGCCTGGGCGCGGAACTCGGCGCTTTCACGCGTGCAGCGCAGCCAGTCGTTGACGGCCTGCGCCTGCGCGCCGTCGTGCGCGGCCCACGCGGCGTGGGCTTGTGCCAGCGCGGGCAGGTCGCTGCGCGCGAGCGTCAGCTGCAACTGGGCCGAGAGCCAATCGGCGGCCTGCGGCTCGTTGGTGACACGGCCGGCTTCGACGGCGGCTTCCAGGCCCTCGGAATAGCTGAAACCGCCCACCGGCAGGGCCGGCGACGCCAGCCACATCAGCTGCAGCAGTGTGGCGGCGGGGGCAGCCACGGGTGGCGTGTCAGTGCTTGTGGTCGTGGTCATGGCCGTGACCATGGTCGTGGCCGCAGCCCGGGCCGTGCACGTGCGGTGCCGGGGCGGCGCTGACGGCGATGGCGATGGGCTTGCCGCGGGCCGGGGCGGGGGCGTGGCCGTGATCATGTGCATGGCCGTGGTCGTGCCCATGGTCGTGAGCGTGGCCGTGCCCGCCCGCCTGGTAAGCCCCCCCTTCTGGCTCGAAGCCAGCCTGCTCTTCCGTCACCGTCAGGTGCATGCGGCGCAGCATCTCGGCCAGCACGGGGTCGGGCTCGAACTGCAGGCGGTCGGCGCGCAGGTCCACCGGCACGTGGCGGTTGCCCAGGTGGTAGGCGGCGCGCAGCAGGTCGAAAGGCTGGCCATGTTCGGCGCAGGGCCGCACCACCATCACCGCCTGCGGCGCGGCCTGCACCGCCACCAGCGAGCCGTCTTCGGCCACCAGCACGTCGCCGCCGCGCACCACGCTGCCGCGCGGCAGAAAGACGGCCAGCGTGCGGCCCTGGCTGTCTTCGGCGTCGAAGCGGCTTTTCTGCCGCGTGTCCCAGTCCAGTGCCAGCATGGCGGCGCGTTTCACGAGCACGGGGGCCAGGCCGCGGCCCTGGGGGATGAGCTTGTTGACGGTGATCATGGGGATCTTGGGCGAGGCGTATTGCGGGGGCAGGGTGGGGCGGTTGGTATAACGTTCGTTATAACGGAGTTTGGACCATGACCGCACTGAAGCTCACCCAGATCGGCAACTCGGTCGGCGTCATCCTGCCCAAGGAAGTGCTGGCGCGCTTGAAGCTGGAGAAGGGCGACACGGTGTTCGTCACCGAGGCCGCCAACGGCGTGACGCTCACGCCCTACGACCCGACGCTGGATGAAGAGCTCAAGGCCGGGCGCGAGTTCATGCGCGAGTTCCGCGACACCTTCCACCAGCTCGCCAAGTGAACTGGCGCTGGGTGCGGCGGCAGGCGCTGGAACTGCTGCATGACGAGAGCATTGCCGAGCATGGCGGCGCGCCTGGCTTGCGCGATGAAGGTTTGTTCGAATCGGTCCTGGCGCGCCCGCTGAACCTGGCGGCCCACGGTGAGCCCGATTTCGCCGATCTCGCGGCGGCCTACGGCGTCGGCCTGGCAAAGAACCACCCCTTCGTCGATGGCAACAAACGCACGGCTTTCCTCGCGGTCGGCTTGTTCCTTGCCTTGAACGGGCGCCGGCTCGTCGCCACGCAGGCTGAGGCCACGCTCACCATGCTTGCGGTCGCCGCCGGCTCCATGGACGAAGCCGCCTTCGCCTCTTGGCTGCGTACGCACAGCGCTCCCCGCGCCTGAACCGCCTGAGCTGCGCTCAGAACAAGAAGTACTTCTGCGCTAGCGGCAGCTTCGTCGCCGGGTCGCAAGTCAGCAGTTCCCCATCGGCCCGCACGCGGTAGGTCTGCGCGTCGATCTCCATCTTCGGCAGCCAGGCGTTGTGCACCATGTCGGTCTTCTTCACGCTGCGGCAGCCCTTCACCGCCGACAGCGGGCGCTGCAGCCCCAGGCGGCGGCCGATGTCGGCTTCCAGCGCGGTGTGGCTCACGAAGGTGAGCGAAGTCGCCTGCAGCGTGCGCCCGTAGCTGCCGAACATCGGCCGGTAGTGCACCGGCTGCGGCGTCGGGATGCTTGCGTTGGCATCGCCCATCAGCGCCGCCGCGATGAACCCGCCCTTGAGGATGAGGCTGGGCTTCACGCCGAAGAACGCCGGCCGCCACAGCACCAGGTCGGCCCACTTGCCCACCTCGATGCTGCCCACCTCATGCGCGATGCCGTTGGCCAGCGCCGGGTTGATGGTGTACTTGGCGATGTAGCGCTTGACGCGGAAGTTGTCGTGCCGCGCGGTGTCGGGCCCCAGGCTGCCGCGCTGGCCTTTCATCTTGTGCGCCGTCTGCCAGGTGCGGATGATCACTTCGCCCACCCGGCCCATGGCCTGGCTGTCGCTGCTCATCATGCTGATGGCGCCCAGGTCGTGCAGCACGTCTTCGGCGGCGATGGTCTCGCGGCGGATGCGGCTCTCGGCGAAGGCCAGGTCTTCGGCGATGCTGGCGTCCAGGTGGTGGCAGACCATCAGCATGTCCAGGTGCTCGTCCACCGTGTTCACGGTGTAGGGCATCGTGGGGTTGGTGCTGCTGGGCAGGAAGTTGGGCTCGCCCACCACGCGCAGGATGTCGGGCGCGTGCCCGCCACCCGCGCCTTCGGTGTGGAAGGCGCAGAGGGTTCTGCCGCGCGTGGCGGCGATGGTGTCTTCGACGAAGCCACTCTCGTTGAGCGTGTCGCTGTGCAGGCTGACTTGCGTGTCCGTCACCTCGGCCACGTCCAGGCAGTTGCTGATGGCCGCGGGTGTGCTGCCCCAGTCTTCGTGCAGCTTCAGGCCGATGGCGCCGGCGGCGATCTGCTGGCTGAGTGCTTCGGGCCGCGCGGCGTTGCCCTTGCCCAGGAAACCCAGGTTCATCGGGAAAGCCTCGGCCGCCATCAGCATGCGGTGCAGGTTCTCGGGGCCGGGTGTGCAGGTGGTGGCGAAGGTGCCGGTGGCCGGCCCGGTGCCGCCGCCCAGCATGGTGGTGACGCCGCTCATCAGCGCCTCTTCAATCTGCTGCGGGCAGATGAAGTGGATGTGGCTGTCGATGCCACCGGCGGTGACGATCATCCCTTCACCGGCAATGATCTCCGTGCCTGGGCCGATGACGATGTCCACGCCCGGCTGCACGTCGGGGTTGCCGGCCTTGCCGATGGCGGCGATGCGGCAGCCCTTGATGCCGATGTCGGCCTTGACGATGCCCCAGTGGTCGATGATCAGCGCGTTGGTGATGACGCAGTCGTGCGCTTCGTGCACGCCGGGGCCGTTGACCGTCTGGCTCTGGCCCATGCCGTCACGGATGGTCTTGCCGCCGCCGAACTTCACCTCTTCACCGTAGCCCCCGGCCTTCAGCGTGAAGTCTTGTTCCACCTCGATGACGAGGCCGGTGTCGGCCAGGCGCAGGCGGTCGCCCACGGTGGGGCCGTACATCTCGGCGTAGGCGCGCCGGCCTATCGTGCGGCTCATCACAGGCCTCCGTTCGTGAGACCGCGGAAGCCCCACACCTGGCGCCGGCCGCCGAAGGCCACCAGCGTGACGGTGCGCTCCTGCCCGGGCTCGAAGCGCACCGCGGTGCCGCTGGCGATGTTCAGCCGGTAGCCCCTGGCGGCCTGGCGGTCGAACTGCAGCGCTGCGTTCGTTTCGGCGAAGTGGTAGTGGCTGCCCACCTGGATGGGACGGTCGCCGGTGTTGGCCACCAGCAGCGTGAACTTGTCGCGGCCGGGGTTGAGCTCGTGCTCGCCTTCGTCGATCAGCAGTTCGCCGGGGGTCATGGCGTCGGTTCCCTGGGTCACTTGCGACGGAAGTACCAAGCCAGGCCCACCACCGCGGCGGCCAGGCCCAACAGCATCAGCACGTCTTGCGTGTGCCAGTGGTGTGTGCCGGGCATGCCGTGGCCTTCGTGGGCCTGGGCGGCGCTGGCCAGCAGGGCCGCGGCCAGCGGCGTGAGGGTGCGTTGCAGTTTCATCATGGGGCGTGCTCGCAGCGTCATGCTATGGGTTGGTGCACGGTCACCAACTTGGTGCCGTCGGGGAAGGTGGCTTCGACCTGGATCTCGGTGACGATCTCGGGCACGCCCTCCATCACCTCGTCGCGCGTGAGCACGGTCTTGCCCTCGCTCATCAGCTGCGCCACGGTCTTGCCATCGCGCGCGCCTTCCATGATGGCGGCGGTGATCAGCGCGATGGCCTCCGGCACGTTGAGCTTGAGCCCGCGTGCCTTGCGGCGCTCGGCCAGCAAGGCGGCCGTGAAGATCAGCAGCTTGTCTTTCTCTCTTGGCGTCAGGTCCATAAGCCACTCGTCAGCACATTGGGTGCCAATGTAAGCCGCACAGCCCGCTTGGCCCGCAACGTGCAAACCCGCAGGCCCTGATGACGCCGCCGCCGACCGCCCCCGCCCCGCAGCAACGTGTCATCAAGGTCCGGCGCGACTACAACGCCTGGGTGGCCAGCGAGACGCTGGAAGACTACGCGCTGCGTTTCACGCCGCGTTCTTTCCGCAAGTGGAGCCCCTGGCGCGTGGCGCACACCGCGGTGGGCGGCGCGGCCAGCTTCCTGGTGCTTGAGGCGCTGGGCGCCACGCTGCTGCTGCAGTTCGGCTTCGTCAACGCCTTCTGGGCGATCCTGGGCACCGCGGCCATCATCTTTGCCGCCGGTTTGCCCATCAGCGTCTATGCCGCCCGCCATGGGCTGGACATGGACCTGCTCACCCGCGGCGCCGGCTTCGGCTACATCGGCAGCACCATCACCAGCCTCATCTACGCCAGCTTCACCTTCATCTTCTTCGCGCTGGAAGCGGCCATCATGGCCTACGCGCTGGAGCTGGCCTTCGGCCTGCCGCCGGCCTGGGGCTACCTGGTGTGCTCGCTGGTGGTGATACCGCTGGTGACGCACGGCGTCACGCGTGTCAGCCAGCTGCAGATGTGGACGCTGCCGGTGTGGCTCGTGCTGCTGGTACTGCCCTATGTCTACGTCTTCCAGGCCCACCCGACGCTGGCCAGCGACCTGCGCAGCTACGCGGGCCTGGACGGCCAGGGCGGCAGCTTCAACCCGCTGCTCTTCGGCAGCGCGCTCACCGTGGGCGTGGCCCTCATCACGCAGATGGGCGAGCAGGTCGACTACCTGCGTTTCATGCCCGAGCAGACCCGCGCCAACCGCTGGCGCTGGTGGGGCGCGGTGCTGCTGGGCGGGCCCGGCTGGGTGGTGCCCGGGGTGCTGAAGATGCTGGGCGGCGCGCTGCTGACCCTGCTGGCGCTGAAGCTGGCAGTGCCCGCCGACCGCGCGGTGGACCCCAACCAGATGTACCTGGCTGCCTACGAGCTGGTCTTCAACCACTACGGCTGGGCGGTGGCGGCCACGGCGCTGTTCGTGGTGGTGAGCCAGCTCAAGATCAACGTGACGAACGCCTATGCCGGCAGCCTGGCCTGGAGCAACTTCTTCGCGCGCGTGACGCACAGCCACCCCGGCCGCGTGGTGTGGATGGTGTTCAACACGCTGATCGCGCTGATGCTGATGGAGCTGGAAGTCTTCCAGGCCATCGGCGGCGTGCTGGGCCTGTACAGCAACATCGCCATCAGCTGGATCATGGCAGTGGTGGCCGACCTGGTGGTCAACAAGCCGCTGGGCCTGTCGCCCAAAGGCATCGAGTTCAAGCGCGCCCATCTCTACGACATCAACCCCGTGGGCGTGGGCGCGATGGGCTTGGCCTCCGTCCTCTCCATCACCGCGCACCTGGGCGCTTTCGGGCCGATGGCCGAGGCCTTCTCGGCGGTGATCGCGATGGCGGTGGCCTTCGTCGCCGCACCGCTGATCGCGTGGGCCACGAAGAGCCGCTACTACCTGGCGCGCGGGCCGCAGGCCACAGCCGCGGCGGAGGGCGAGTGCGAGGGCGCCTACCTCGCCCAACGCAGCGGCCTGCAGGCGCTGCGCCGCTGCGTCATCTGCGAGCGCGAGTACGAAGGCGAAGACATGGCGGGCTGCCCGGCCTACGGCGGCCCCATCTGCAGCCTGTGCTGCAGCCTGGACGCGCGCTGCCACGACCTGTGCAAACCCGAGGCCGCACGCGCCGGCGTGCAGCTCACCGCCGCGCTGCGCCGCCTGACGCCGCAGCGCTGGTGGCCGCAGCTGGAAACCGGCCTGGGTCGCTACCTGCTGGTGATGGCGGTGGTGGCGCCCTCGCTGGCCGCGCTGCTCTACCTGCTGCACGAGGCCGAGGTTCGCGCCCTCGCCGCTGCCGGCACCGAGGCCGCGGCCGCCGCGGCGCCGGCGCTGCGCACGGCTTTCATCAAGGCCTACTGCGCGCTGCTGCTGCTGTCGGGCGTGATCGCCTGGTGGCTGGTGCTCACGCAGATCAGCCGCCGCGTGGCGCAGGAAGAAAGCAACCGCCAGACCGAAGCCCTGGTGCGCGAGATCGACAGCCACGCCCGCACCGACGAAGAGCTGCAGCGCGCCCGGCTGGCCGCCGAGGCCGCGCGTCGCCAGGCCGAGGGCGCCAACCAGGCCAAGACGCGCTACATCAGCGCCATCAGCCACGAGCTGCGCACGCCGCTAAACAGCATCCTCGGTTACGCGCAGCTGCTGGACGAAGACCCCACGCTGCCCGTGCACCGCAAGCAGGCCGTAGGCGTCATCCGGCGCGGCGGCGAGCATTTGCTGGGGTTGATCGAAGGCACGTTGGACATCGCGCGCATCGAAGGTGGCAAGCTCACGCTCGAGCCCAAGCCCATGCGCCTGCGTGAGAGCCTGCAGCAGATCGTGCAGATGTTCGAGCTGCAGGCGCTGAGCAAGGGCCTGCGCTTCGAGCACGACATCGAAGGCGCGCCGGCGCTGGTGCGCGCCGACGAGCGGCGGCTGACGCAGATCCTCATCAACGTGCTGGGCAACGCGGTGAAGTTCACGCAGCGCGGGCGCGTGGCCTTTCGCGCCGCGCACCTGCGCGACATGGCCGTGTTCGAGATCGAGGACACCGGCCCGGGCATCGCGGCCGAAGACCTGGAACGCATCTTCGAACCCTTCTCGCGCGGCGGCCCGGCCGGCAGCACGGGCGCCGCCCCGGGCGGTGGCACCGGCCTGGGCCTGACCATCGCCAAGATGCTGACCGACCTGATGGGTGGCGAGCTCACGGTGAGCACGAAGCTGGGCGAAGGCACGGTCTTCCGCGTGCGTCTTTTCCTGCCCGAGCTGCGAGGCCAGCGCGTGCCCGGCCCGCGCCCGCCACGCCGCGGTTACGAAGGCGCACGCCGCCGGCTGCTGGTGGTGGACAACGAAGAGGTCGACCGCACGCTGCTGGCGCGGCGCCTGCAGGCCCTGGGTTTCGACGTGCTGGAAGCCGGCTCGGGCCAGGCCGCGCTGGCGCTGCTGCAAGAGGCCCGCAGCGCCGAGCCGCCCGCGCCGGTGCACGCCATCCTCATGGACCTGGCCATGCCCGGCATCGACGGCTGGCAGACCATCCGCACCTTGCGCGCCCAGGGCCTGAGCGAAGCGCCGGTGGCCATCGTCTCGGCCAATGCCTTCGACAAGGGCCTGGAGAACGACTGCGGCATCACCCCGGCCGACTTCATCACCAAGCCCGTGCGTTTCGACGAACTGCTCGATTGGCTGGGCCAGCACCTCGCGCTGGTGTGGTTGTCAGCGCCCGCCTTGCCACCACCGCCGCCCGCCACCCCGCCGGCCGACGCCCCGCTGCCCACGCGCGCGCAGCTGCTGGCGCTGCAGGAGATGGTGCGCCTGGGCTACCCACGCGGCGTGCAGCAGGCGCTGGCGCGCATCGAAAGCGAAAGCCCAGAATGCGAGGCCTGGTTGGCCCCGTTGCGTGCCCTGGCCCAGGCCTTCCAGTTCGAGGGCGTGCAAGCCCTGATCGACCTCGCCCTTGCCCGTGCCGAACCCGCCTGAGAACCCGTCCGACCCCAGCGCCGCCGCCGATCCCCTGGGCCGTGCCCGCAGCGCGGGCGTCGTCTTGATCGTCGATGATGTGCCCGACAACCTGGCCGTGCTGCACGACGCGCTGGACGCCGCCGGCTACACCGTGCTGGTGGCCACCGACGGCGCGCGCGCTCTGCAGCGCGCCGCGCAGGCCGACCCCGACATCGTGCTGCTCGACGCCGTGATGCCGGGCATCGACGGCTTCGAAGTGGCACGGCGCCTGAAGGCCGGGCCCGAGACGGCGCACATCCCCATCATCTTCATGACCGGCCTGACCGAGACCGAGCATGTGCTGGCGGCCTTCGACGCCGGTGGCGTGGACTACGTCACCAAGCCCATCCGCGCGCCAGAGGTGCTGGCGCGCATGGCCGCGCACATGCAGGCCGCGCGCCAGGCGCGGCAGGCGCGCAACGCGCTGGATGCCTACGGCCACGCCACCATCGCCGTGCGCCTGGGCGCCACGCCGGCCGCCGCGCCCCGCCTGGTTTGGCAGACGCCGCTGGCGCGCCAGTGGCTGCCGGCCTACTTCGATGCCGTGCCCGACCAGCTGCCCGCCCCGCTGCACGCCTGGCTGCTCGACGCCGCCGCCGGCCGCGAGGTGCGCCCGCTGAGCACCGCGCGTGGTGCGCGCCAGCTGGTGGCCACGCTGCAGGGCCGCACAGTCGACGAAGATTGGCTCGTGGTGCTGCGCGAGGTGAGCGATGCGGCCACCGTGGAAGCCACGATGCAGGCCTTCGGCCTGACGCTGCGCGAGAGCGAGGTGCTGTACTGGGTGGCCAAGGGCAAGACCAACCGCGACATCGGCGACATCCTGGGCAGCAGCCCGGCCACCGTGAAAAAACACCTGGAGCGCATCTATGAAAAGCTGGGTGTCGAAACGCGCACGGCCGCGGCCGCCATGGCCTTGCAGCGGGTGCGCGAACTCTCACGCAGCTGAGCCGGCGCCGTTACAGAACCCCGGCGTTCGGCCGAAAACGCTGCGATGAGGGCTTGGCGCGCTTGGGCGCAGACATTCCAGATCGACCACGACGTGCTCGCCGAGCACCGCGGGAGCCTGGTCGCGCGTTTTTGTCGCCTGGGCGGCTGGGCCATCGTCGCCACGGGCGTGGTGCACCTGGTGCAGGGCAACCTGGCCATGGGTCTGCTGAACGCGGCGGTTTCACTGCTGCTGCTGCGCAACGCGGCAAGGCTGCGCGCAGCGCAGACGCCGCTGGTGCCCTTCGAGCTGTTGGCGGTGCTGCTCATCGCGGCCATCCTCACGTCGACCTACCTGCAGGGCATGCCGGGGCTGGTGTGGTCCTACCCCATGCTTTTCCTGCTGTTCTTCGCGCTGCCACACCGCAAGGCACTGCTGTTCTGCGGCCTGCTGGTGCTGCCCGTGTGCGTGCTGGCGCAGGTGACGCTCGGCACCGGGCTAGCGCTGCGGGTGCTGTTCTCGCTGGCCTTCGTGCTGCTGATGATCCTGATGGTGCTGCGGCTCATCGGGCAACTGCAGCAGACGCTGATGCTGCAGGCCATCACCGACCCGCTCACCGGCTGCTACAACCGCCGCCACCTGCAGACGCAACTCGACAACCTGAGCCTGCCCCAGCAGGCCGCGCCAGGCCCCGGCCCGGTGCTGCTGGCCATCGACGTCGACCACTTCAAGCGCATCAACGACCGCCACGGGCACGGCCGCGGCGACGAGGTGCTCCAGGGCCTGGTGCGCCTGATCGGCACGCGGCAACGCCTGGGCGATCTGCTGTTCCGCACCGGCGGCGAGGAGTTCATGCTGCTGCTGCCGCGCGCCTCCGAAGCCGACGCGCAACAGGTGGCCGAGGCGCTGCGGCAGCGCGTGGCCGCCAGCGGCTTGCTGGGCAGCGAGCCATTGACGGTGAGCATCGGCGTCAGCGCGCTGGCGGCCGTGCGCGATGTCGAGGCCTGGCTGCGCGCCGCCGACGCCGCGCTCTATGAAGCCAAGCGCCGCGGCCGCGACCAGGTGGTGATGGCCGGTGAGCCGGCCGCCGACCTGGCGGCCTGACGCACAACGGGCCTCAGGCCTGCAGCAGCAACAGCCGCAGCGGTTGCAGCGCCTGCGCCTGCCGCGCGCGCAACAGCGCCTCGGCCTCCTGCTGGTGCGCCCAGCCCAGCGCCGGGCCTGCCACCAGCAGCGTGGGCCGGCGGGGCGTGAACTGCGCCAAGGCCTGCAAACCTTCGCGGCCAGGGCGCAGCCAGCCGGCGTCCCAGGGGTCGGCGGGCTGGCGGGGGCGCCCCAGCGCCACATCGTTGATTTTGGTGCGCAGGCGCAGGGCCAGCCGGGCCGCTGCACCGCGGCAGGCGCGCAGCTGCAGGCTGCCGTCCACCACCAGGCACAGGGCGTGGGCCAGGTCGGTGCCGGCCTCGCCGGCCAGGCCGGTGTCACCCGGCAGGGTGCGCACGGCCCAGCGCGCAGGCTGGTGGCACCAGGCCAGCAGGCCCGGCCAGGCGGCGTGTGCCTGCGCCGCCTGCAGCGCGGGCTCGGCCAGTGGCTGCGGGGGCTCCAGCGCCCGCAGGTCGAAACGGGCCGACAAGACGCGGAGGAGGCTGGGTTGCGGCGGGGCAGGGGGCATCGGCATGGGCCGCGAGCTTAGCCGGCGCGACCTGGGCAGAATGCGGCGGCGGCACGCTCCTGGCCGCGCCCTCCTTCGACGACGATGCCCGCGCTCACCTGGTCCGACGCCCTCGCCCTGCAGCAACCCGAGATCGACGACACCCACCGCGAGTTCGTCGAACGGCTCGCCTGCGTGGAAGCGGCGCTGGGCAGCGATGCCATCCAGCTCGCCGCCGTGCTGGACGCCTTCGTGCAGCACACCGAAGCGCATTTCGCGCAGGAAGAGCGCTGGCTGCAGGAGATCGGCTTCGGCGCCGACCACTGCCACGGCAAGGAGCACCGGCAGGTGCTGGAACTGGTGCACGAAGTGCAACGCCGGCTGGTGCAGCAGGGCGACGTGGCCGTGGTGGGCGCGCTGGTGCCGGCGCTGGCGCAGTGGTTCCCGGTGCACGCGCAGAGCATGGACTGGGGGCTGGCCCAGGCGATGCAGGCCGTTCAGGCCGCGAAGGCGGGGAACCCGGCCGAGGCCTGAGCACCGCACCCATACGCCGTCCGGCGTATTTCTCGCGCGGGGCCGGCCCCGCATCCTCCTGGGCATCCAACACCCGACCCACAGCCAGGAGCGAGAGACCGTGAACGAGCCCAGCAGCACCACACGCCGCCACGTCGGCAAGACCCTCATCGCCGCGGCCGCCGCCGCAGCCACCTTCGGCATCAGCACCAGCGCCTTCGCGCAAGAGACCATCAAGGTCGGCGTGCTGCATTCGCTGTCCGGCACCATGGCCATCAGCGAGACGGTGCTGAAGGACACCATCCTGATGGAGATCGAGGCCATCAACGCCAAGGGCGGCCTGCTGGGCAAGAAGCTCGAGCCCGTGGTGGTGGACCCGGCCTCGAACTGGCCGCTGTTCGCCGAGAAGACCCGCCAGCTCATCAGCAAGGACAAGGTCGCCGTCATCTTCGGCTGCTGGACCAGCGTTTCGCGCAAGAGCGTGCTGCCGGTTGTCGAAGAGCTCAACGGCCTGTTGTTCTATCCCGTTCAATACGAAGGCGAAGAACTCAGCAAGAACGTCTTCTACACGGGTGCCGCGCCCAACCAGCAGGCCATCCCCGCGGTGGAATACCTGATGAGCAAGGACGGCGGCAGCGCCAAGCGCTGGGTGCTGCTGGGCACCGACTACGTCTACCCGCGCACCACCAACAAGATCCTGCGCGCCTTCCTGAAGAGCAAGGGCGTCGCCGACAGCGACATCATGGAGGAGTACACCCCCTTCGGCCACTCCGACTACCAGAGCATCATCGCCAAGATCAAGAAGTTCAGCAGCGAGGGCAAGAAGACCGCGGTTGTCTCCACGATCAACGGCGACAGCAACGTGCCCTTCTACAAGGAACTGGGCAACCAGGGCCTGAAGGCGACCGACGTGCCGGTGGTGGCCTTCTCGGTGGGTGAAGAAGAACTGCGTGGCGTGGACACCAAGCCGCTGGTGGGTCACCTGGCGGCCTGGAACTACTTCCAGAGCATCAAGAACCCGACCAACGACGAGTTCATCAAGCAGTGGAGCGCCTACGCCAAGGCGAAGAACATCGCCGGCCACAAGGACAAGCCGCTGACCAACGACCCGATGGAAGCCAGCGTCATCGGTTTCCGCATGTGGGCGCAGGCCGTCACCAAGGCCAAGAGCACCGACACCGACAAGGTCATCGCCGCGATGGCCGGCCAGACGGTGAAGGCGCCCTCGGGCATCGTCAGCAAGATGGACGAGAAGAACCACCACCTGCACAAGAGCGTGTTCATCGGCGAGATCAAGGCCGACGGCCAGTTCAACGTGGTGTGGAAGACCAAGGGCCCCGTGAAGGCGCAGCCCTGGAGCCCCTACATCCCCGAGAACAAGGGCAAGAAGGACGAGCCCGTGATGGCCGCCAAGAAGTAAGCCCGTGAGACTGCTGCGCACGCTGTGCGCAGCGCTGTGGTGTTGCCTGTGGGTGGGCTCGGCGCTGGCGCTGAGCCCCGACCAGGCCCTGCGCATCGCGCAGGGCGAGAGCGACGACCGCATCGCTGCGCTGAACGAAGTGGTGCTGGCCGCCGACCCGGCGCTCAGCGCCTACGTGCAGGCCCTGCTGGCCGACGAGGTGAAGCTCGCTGGTGGCAAGGCCTACATCGTGCGTGGTGACCAGGTGACCGATGCGGCCACGGCTGCCGCGGCCACGCTGCCGGCCGAGGCCGAAGACGTGGTCAACCCCAACCGCGTGCGCCGCGAACTGGAAGCGGCGCTCTCGGCGCTGAACCTGTTTTCGCCCGAGCGCGCCGTGCGCCTGAAGGCCGTGGAAGAGCTGAAGGAGCAGGCCGATGAAGGCAAGCTCGCGCTCTTCGAGAAAGCTGCCAAGAGCGAAACCGACCCACAGATCCGCGCTGCGCTGGCCCTGCTGAAAGCCACCGCGCAGGTGGCCAGCAGCGACCGTGCGCAGCGCCTGGCCGCCGCGCAACTGCTGGCCGACAGCGACCAGCCTTCCGTCAAGGGCCTGCTCATCGAGCGCCTGGCCGCCGAAGAAGACGGCGAGGTCAAGGCCGCGCTGCAGCGCACGCTGGACACCGTCAACGCGCGCCTGGCCTGGGGCGAACGCCTGGGCCTGCTGTTCACGGGCGTGAGCCTGGGCTCCATCCTGCTGCTGGCGGCCTTGGGCCTGGCCATCACCTACGGGCTGATGGGCGTCATCAACATGGCGCATGGCGAGCTGATCATGATCGGCGCCTACGCCACCTGGGGCGTGCAGAACGTCTTCCGCGCCTACTTCCCGGGGGCCTTCGACGCCTACATCCTGGCGGCCATTCCCTTGAGTTTTCTCGCCAGCGCCCTGGTGGGCGCGGCCATGGAGCGCAGCGTCATCCGCTTCCTCTACGGCCGGCCGCTGGAAACGCTGCTGGCCACCTGGGGCATCAGCCTCATCCTGATGCAGTGCGTGCGCAGCCTCTTCGGCGCGCAGAACGTGGGCGTCGAGAACCCGAGCTGGCTCTCCGGCGGTGTGCAGGTGCTGCCGAATCTGGTGCTGCCCTACAACCGCCTGGCCATCCTGGCTTTTGCGGCGCTGGTGCTGCTGGGCATGGCGCTGCTGATCGGCAAGACGCGCCTGGGCCTCTTCGTGCGCGGCGTCACGCAGAACCGGCGCATGGCCGCCTGCGTGGGCGTGAACACGGCGCGTGTGGACACCTATGCCTTCGCGCTCGGCGCCGGCATCGCGGGTCTCGCGGGCTGCGCGCTCAGCCAGGTGGGCAACGTGGGGCCTGACCTCGGCCAGGGCTACATCGTCGACAGCTTCATGGTCGTGGTGCTGGGCGGCGTGGGGCAGATCGCCGGCACCGTCTACGCCGGCCTGGGCCTGGGGCTGATGAACAAGGTGCTCGAAGGCTGGCAGGGCGCGGTCCTGGCCAAGATCATGGTGCTGCTCTTCATCGTGGCCTTCATCCAGAAGCGGCCGCAAGGCATCTTCGCCCTCAAGGGGAGAAGCGCCGAATGAGTGCCCTGACCGACACGGGCTTCGCGCCCAGGAACTCGCTGCTTGGCGCCAAGGGCTGGGCCGCGGTGCTGGCGGCGGTGGTGGTGATCACGGTGCTGGTGCCGGTGCTCAACCTGCTGGTGCCCGAAGGCAATGCGCTGCACCTGAGCGACTTCTACGTCACGCTGCTGGGCAAGATCCTTTGCTACGCCATCTGCGCTCTGGCCATGGATTTGATCTGGGGCTACACCGGCATCCTCTCGCTCGGCCACGGACTTTTTTTCGCGCTCGGTGGCTACGCGATGGGCATGTACCTCATGCGCCAGATCGGCACCGACGGCCAGTACAAGAGCGAAATGCCCGACTTCATGGTCTTCCTGGACTGGAAGGAATTCCCGTGGCACTGGGCGCTCAGCGACAGCTTCATCGCGCAGATGCTGCTGGTGGTGCTGGTGCCGGGCCTGCTGGCCTTCGTGTTCGGCTACTTCGCCTTCCGCAGCCGCATCAAGGGCGTTTACTTCTCCATCATCACGCAGGCGCTCACCTTCGCGGCCATGCTGCTGTTCTTCCGCAATGAAACCGGCTTCGGCGGCAACAACGGCTTCACCGATTTCAAGCGCATCCTCGATGTGCCCATCGCCACGCCCAGCATGCGTGTGCTGCTGTGCGTTATCACCGGGCTGGTACTCATTGCCTTTTTCCTGATGGCGCGTTTCATCGTGCAGAGCAAGTACGGGCGTGTGCTGCAGGCCATCCGCGACGCCGAGACGCGCGTGATGTTCACCGGCTACAACCCCGTGGCCTACAAGCTCAGCATCTGGACGCTCAGCGCCGTGATGTGCGGCGTGGCCGGCGCGCTGTACGTGCCGCAGGTGGGCATCATCAACCCCGGCGAGATGAGCCCGGCGGCCAGCATCGAGATCGCCATCTGGGCCGCGGTCGGCGGGCGCGCCACGCTCATCGGGCCCATCCTCGGCGCGTTTTTCGTCAACGGTGCGAAGAGCTGGTTCACGGTGGCCTTTCCGGAGTACTGGCTGTTTTTCCTGGGCGCGCTGTTCATCGCGGTGACGCTGTTCCTGCCCCAGGGCTTGATCGGCCTCTTCGCCAAGCTGCGTCGCCGCAAGCCGGAGGACCGTGCATGACGCCCGACCTGATGGAGGCCGGTGCGCAGAAGCTCGCCGCTCACCGCAGCAAGACCCGCAGCGTCGTTGACGGCGAGCAGGTCTATTTCGGCCAGGGCGTGGCGCTGTACGTTGACGAGATCACGGTCAGCTTCGACGGCTTTCGCGCGCTGAACAAGCTCTCGCTCACCATCAACGTGGGCGAGCTGCGCTGCATCATCGGCCCCAACGGCGCGGGCAAGACGACGATGATGGACTGCATCACCGGCAAGACGCGACCCGACAGCGGCACCGTCTTTTTCGGCAGCAACGTCGACCTGCTGCGCCTGAGCGAACCGCAGATCGCCCAGATCGGCGTGGGCCGCAAGTTCCAGAAGCCCACGGTCTATGAGCAGCTCAGCGTTTTCGAGAACCTCGAGCTCGCGCTGAAGGCCGACCGCGGCGTGCGTGCCGCACTCTTCCACCGCCTCAGCAGCGAACAGCTCGGCCGCATCGAAGACGTGCTGAAGCTCATCCACCTGCAGCCCGAGGTGCGGCGCACCGCGGGGCTGCTGAGCCACGGCCAGAAGCAGTGGCTGGAGATCGGCATGCTGCTGATGCAAGACCCGAAACTGCTGCTGCTGGACGAACCCGTGGCCGGCATGACCGACGAAGAATCCGAACGCACCGCCGAGCTTTTTCTCACGCTGGAGGGCCAGCACAGCCTGGTGGTGGTGGAGCACGACATGAAGTTCGTCGACCAGCTGACGCAGGGGCGCAAGCAGGTGACGGTGTTGCACGAGGGCTCAGTGCTGGCCGAGGGGCTGCTGTCCGACGTGCAGGCCAACGAGAAGGTTGTCGAGGTGTACCTTGGCCGCTGACACCACGCGCCCTGTGTTGCAGGTCGAGGGCCTGAACCAGTATTACGGCGGCAGCCACATCTTGCGCGGCCTCGGCTTTGAGGCGCGGCTGGGCGAGGTGACGGTGGTGCTGGGCCGCAACGGCGTGGGCAAGACCACGCTGCTCAAGAGCCTGATGGGCGTGGTGCCCGTGAAGACCGGCAGCGTCAAGCTGGCCGGCCAGGACATCACCAAAGCCCCGAGCTACGAACGTGTGAAACGCGGCATCGGCTACGTGCCCCAGGGCCGCGAGATTTTCGGCCGCCTGACGGTGGAAGAGAACCTGCGCATGGGCCTGGCTGTCAAGCCTGGCGGCACGGCCATCCCGGCCGAGCTCTTCGAGCTGTTTCCCATCCTGAAGCAGTTCCTGCACCGCCGCGGCGGTGACCTCTCGGGCGGGCAGCAGCAGCAGCTGGCCATTGCGCGCGCGCTGGCCGCCGGCCCGCAGCTGCTGATGCTGGACGAGCCCACCGAGGGCATCCAGCCCAGCATCATCAAGGACATCGGGCGCGTCATCCGCATGCTGGCCGACCGCAAGACCATGGCCATCGTGCTGGTGGAGCAGTACTACGACTTTGCCGCCGAAATCGCCGACCAGTACCTGGTGATGGAGCGCGGCGAGATCGTGCAGCGCGGGCGCGGCGCCGACATGGAAGCCGAGGGCGTGCGGCAGAAGATGTCGATCTGAGCGCAGCACCGGCTGCGCGCCTCGCGCCTCAGCTTCAGCCGGCCACCATGGCCAGCAGGCCCACCAGGCCCAGGCCCAGCGCGGCCAGCGCATCGCCCGCGATCAGCCCCCCGCCCACCAGCGAGACGGTGCTCATGTCGGCCGGCAAGGCGTCGTCTTCGGTCTTCTGCCCACCGCGGTGGCGCAGCGTGTCCACGGTGCTGGCGATCACACCGCCCAGGGCGAACCAGGCCGAGGTGGCCAGGCCCAGGAAGGTGCCGAAGGAATAGGCATAGGGGCTGGGCAGCACGATGGCGTCGAGCGCGAAATCGGCCGCGCGTGTGCCCGCGCTGCGCTGCGCCCAGCGCTGGTAGGCCGCGCTGCCGAAACCCGTCTTGCGCACGATCTGCACCGCCAGGCCGATGGCCACGCCGAGGGCGATGGCCCAGCGCTGGTAAGGCTTGTCGTCGGTCAGGCTGCGCAGCGCGCCGACGAACTTGTAGGTCATCGACGAGACCCACTGCGCGGGCTGCTCGTCGGCCTTCATCACCGTCTGGTCCAGCGCCAGCACGGGGTAGGCCGTCATGAACAGCTGCGCAAAGCCCACCGTCAGCACCGCGCCCACCACCAAGCCCAGCACCTGGAAGCGGAACTGGATGGTGCGTGGCGTGCCCAGGCGCCAGCCGGTGCTGCGGTCTTGTTGCATGTCGCCGGCCACGCTGCAGGCCACCAGCAGGATGCCACCGGCCATCAGGCCCACCGTCGGGTCTTTCAGGCCCAGCGCGGCCATCAGCAGCACGGCGGTGACGAAGGCCGAGCTGATGGGGTTGCTGTCGCTGATGCCCAGCGAGATGCCGTTGACCATCGCGAACAGGAAGACCAGCACCATCGCGAAGGCCATGAAAAACACCGGCTGGTTCAGCACGCTAGCACCCACCCACACCAGCACCACGCCCCAGAAGATCACCCACGCGATCAGGCGGCCGAAGTGCGTGCGCTGCCAGTCGGGCTGCGGCGGCACGGCCACACGTTCGGCCGGCGGGCGGCGCCATTGCCGCCAGGCCTGGGCGAGGATCTGCCCGATGTCGAGCAGCGCCGCGCCCATGATCAGGCCCAGGCCGATGAGGAAGGTGATCTTGCGGAAGGGCTCGCCGGTCTGCAGCCAGCCGATGCTGATGAAGTAGGGGATCAACAGCGTGCCCGTGAGCCCGGCCACCAGCGCCGCCACGCCGATGCGCGCGCCCACCAGCAGGCCGGCGCCCAGCGTCGACGTGGAGAGCTCGATGGCGCCCAGCACCGCCAGCTTGGCCGCGCCCAGGCCACCGATCACACCCAGGCCCATGCCCGAGCCCAGGCGCGCGATGGAGCGGCGCAGCAGCACCGGATCGGTGAGCGCACGCAGGATGTTGGCCACCGCCAGGCCCGACGGAAAGGTGAGCTGCAGGCGGTCGACCAGGATGGGCGTGTAGAGCATGCCCACGCCGGCGCCGAACATGCCGATGGCGCCCATGAAGAGCATCAGCTGCCACAGCGGCGGCTGCGGCAGGCCCATCCACACCATGGCCTGGATGAGCACGCCCATGCCGGCCATGCCGGCCACCGAGGCGGCTGCCGTCTGCATGTAGTTCGCGCCGTGTTTGCCCTCGGGCCCGTAGCCCAGCGTGACCGTGGAGCCGAGGATGCCCGCCAGCACCTGCCCGCCGACGAAAAAGCCGATGCTGAAGTTCATGTACGAGGCCGTCACCCCGCCCAGCGGGCCGAGGATGAAGATGCCCAGCAGCGCCAGCATCACGTAGTAGCGCGGGCTGTTCATCGGCGGCAGCCAGCGCCAGCGGGGGGCGGTGGGCGCGGCGGCGGCAGGAGAGGTCGGGTTCATGCGCAAATGGTCCTACAGCGACCGGGGCTATCGAAGGGCCGGGAGTGTAGGCGTGCGGCGTGCCCCACATCGGCGCGTTGAAGTCCGCCACGCCAGCGCTGGAGGCTTGCCGCTGGCTCGTGCGTGCGCACGGCCCTCGCCGCCATGGCGGTGCTGGTGAGGGCGCATGCAACGGCCCGGTGCTGGCCCGGGCCTGCCAGCGTCACCGCACTTTCACCGAAGGGACATAGCCTGTTCCCCTTGATGACTGAAGCCCTTGCCCCTTCACCTGCGTCGCGGCCCGGCTCGTTTGCGCTTTGGGCGCCGCGAACCTGGGCCCTGGGTTTGCTGCTCTCTGCGGCCCTTGTGCTGGCAGGCTGTGCACCGCGCACGCTCCTGCTCAAGGGCGTGGCTGACGAGTTGGCCGGCCAGGGTCAGGCCGAGGAACCCGATCTCGGCCTGGCGCGGGATGCGGCGGCCTTTTATCTGAAGCTTTCGGAGTCGGTGCTGCGCCAGGTGCCGGGCCATGCCGCGCTGGCAGAGTCGGTGGCGGGCGGCTTCACGCAGTACGCCTATGCCTTCGTGGCCTTCGAGGCCGAGATGCTGCAAGACACCGACGCCCGCGCCGCCTTGCGCCAGCGCCAGCGCGCGGCGCGCCTGTATGAACGCGCGCACCGCCATGCGATGGCGGCGCTGGAGATCCAGCAGCCGGGCCTGGCCCGCGCGCTGCAGGGGCCCGAAGGCACACAGGCGCTGCGGCTGGCACCAGAGCACGTCGGGCTGGCCTATTGGGCGGCGGCCTCGTGGGGCGCCTGGATCGCACTGTCCAAGGACAAGCCGGAGTTGGTGGCCGATCTGCCAGCGGCGATTCGCCTTGCGCGTGCCGCTTACGAGACCACGCCCGCGCATGGCCAAGGCCAGTTGGCGGTTCTGATGGCGCAGTTCGAACTCGCCAGGCCTGGCGGCACGGTGGTTGCGGCCGAGCGCTACCTGGCGCGCGCCGATGCGGCCGCGGGTGCGCCGAGCGCCAGCGCCCTGATCACGCGCGCCGAATCGGTCGCCCTGCCGGCCGGCCAGCGCGAAGACTTCGAGCGGCTGTTGCGGTTGGCCATCGCCGCAGCCACGCCACGCCAGGACCTCGCCAACCAGGTACTGCGACAACGCGCGCAGTGGCTGCTGGACACGATCGACGACCGCTTCTGAAACCCCGCTGGCTCCGAGCCCCAACCGCCTCCACCGCATGAACCCATCGCAACGCACCCGCCGACAGACGCTTTCCGCCCTGGCCGGCCTGGGCCTGCTGTCCACGGCCCCGACGCTGCGGGCGCAGCGCCCGGTGCAGCTGCGCGTGGGCTCGCTGGTGCCCAAGAACTCGCTGTACCACCAGAGCCTGATGGAGCTGGGCGAGGCCTGGCGCGCAGCGCAGGGCGGCAGCGCCCGCTTCACCGTCTTCACCGATGGCAGCCAGGGCGGCGAGGCCGAGATGGCACGGCGCATGCGCATCGGCCAGTTGCAGGGCGCGCTGATGTCGGTGGTGGGCCTGCGCGAGATCGAGCCCACCGTGGCGGCGATGCAGACGCTGCCGATGCTGTTCCGCGACTGGGAAGAGGTCGACCACGTGCGCGAGAAGATGCGCGGCACGCTGGAGGCGCGTTTTGCCGAGAAGGGCTTTGTGGTGCTCGGCTGGGGCGACGCCGGCTGGGTGCGCTTTTTCTCCACCGAACGGGCCGTGCTGCCGGGCGATTTCAAAGGCCGCAAGTTCTTCGCCTGGGGCTCCGAGCCAGAGCAGCAGGACATCATGAAGAGCCTGGGCTACACGCCGGTGCCGCTGGAGACGGCCGACATCCTGCCGGCGGTGCAGACCGGCATGGTGGAGGTGGTGCCTTCGACGCCGTACTTCGCGCTGGCCGGGCAGATCTTCAACACCGCCAAGCACATGCTCGAGATCAACTGGGCGCCCATCGTCGGTGCGCTCGTGATCACGAAGGCGGCCTGGAGCGCGATGACACCTGCCGGCCAGCAGGCCCTGCGCGCCGGCGGTGAACGCGCCGGGACGCAGATGCGCACGCAGGCGCGCCGCGAGGTCGACGAGGCGGTGGAGGCGATGAAGAAGCGCGGCCTGATCGTGCACCGCCCCACGCCCGAGCAGATGCGCGAGTGGGACCGTCTGGCCGAGCAGTTGTACCCGCGCATCCGCGGCACGATGGTGCCGGCGGCCACCTTCGACGAGGTCTTCGCCCACCTGCGCGCCTTCCGCGCCACGCGGGGCCGCTGACCTTGTCGGGCCTGGACATCGCTGCGCCGCCTGCGGCCGAGGGGTCGCGCCGCAGCCCGTGGGGGCGTTGGGACGAGGCGCTCGCCGGCCTGGCACTGGCGCTGATGCTGATCGTGCCCCTGATCGAGATCGCCGCCCGGCCCTTCCTGGGCCGTGGGGTCGAGAACGCGCCAGTGGTGGTGCAGCACCTGGGCCTGGTGCTGGCGATGTTCGGCGCGCTGGCGGCCGGGCGCTGCGGTCACCTCACCACGCTGGGCAGCAGCCTGGACCAGGTGGGCGGGCCCGGCTTGCAGGCCGCCGTCAAGGCCTGGGCGCTGGGCAGCTCGGCGCTGGTCTGCGGGCTGCTGGCGGTGGCCAGCTGGCGCTTCGTGGCCACCGAGATCGGCGCGGCGCAGGAACTGGCCTATGGCCTGCCGGTGTGGTCGCTGCAGGCCGCGCTGCCGGTGGGTTTTGCGCTCCTGGGCCTGCAACTGGGCGCGCGCACGGCGATGGCCTGGTCGGCACCGTGGTGGCTGGCCACCACGGCAGGCTTGGCGCTGCCGGCCGCGGGTGTGGTGCTGGGCTGGTTCTGCGACGGCTACCCCTTCCCCCTGGCGCCCGCCGCGCTGGCCGTGGTGCTGGCCCTGCTGGCCGGAGCGCCCATCTTTGCCGTGCTCGGTGGCCTGGCGCTGGCCCTCTTCTGGAGCGAAGGGCTGCCGCTGGCCTCGGTGGCGCTGTCGCACTACCAGATCACCGTCAACCCTTCGCTGCCGGCATTGCCGTTGTTCACGCTGGCGGGTCTGGTGCTCGCCCGTACGGGCGCAGCGCAACGCCTGGGCGCCGTGTTCGTGGCCTTGTTCGGCGGCGGCATGCGGGGCACCGTGGCGGCCGTGGCCGCGCTGTGCTCGGGCTTCACGGCGCTCACTGGCGGCAGCGGCGTCACCATCCTTGCGCTGGGCGGTCTGCTGCTGCCGATGCTGCTCAAAACCGGCTACCCCGAACGGCGCGGCATCGGCCTGGTGACCAGCGCCAGCGCTCTGGGCGTGCTGCTGGCGCCCTCGGTGCCGCTGATCATGTACGCGGTGATCGCCCGCGTCCCCATCGAGCAGATGTTCCTGGCCGGCGTGGTGCCAGCGCTGGTGATGGTCGCCTGCCTGCTGCTGATCGGGGGTTTCCTGCGCCGCGACGCGCAGGTGCAGCCGCTGGCCGATGCGCCACGGCCCAGCGCACGCGGCGCCGCGCGGGCCGCCTGGGCCGCGAAATGGGAGCTGGGCGCACCGGTGGTGGCCATCGGCTCTCTGGCCGGTGGCGTGGCCACGCCGACCGAGAGCGCAGCGCTCACCGCCGCCTATGCGGTGCTGACGCAGGCGCTGGCGCACCGCGAACTCGGTGCGCGCCTGCTGGGCCGCTGCCTGGCCGACTGCGCCATGCTGATCGGCGGCGTGATGCTGATCCTGGGCATGGCGCTGGCGCTGACCAACTACCTGGTCGATACCGGCGTGCCCGATGCCGCCGCCGAGTGGGTGCAGGGTGTGGTGCCGAACAAGACCGTGTTCCTGATCCTGCTGTGCCTGTTCCTGTTCCTGGCTGCCGCGCTGATGGAGATCTACGCCGCCATCGTCGTTCTGGTGCCGCTCTTGCTGCCTGTGGCGGTGGCCTACGGCATCGATCCCATCCACTTCGGCATCATCTTCCTGGCGGCCATGGAGGTCGGGTACCTGTGCCCGCCTGCGGGGCTGAACATCTACTTCGCGTCGGCGATGTTCAACAAGAGCATCCGTTACGTGGCCGTGTCGGTGCTGCCGGCGATGGGTGCGATCTTCGTCGGCACGGTGCTCATCGCGCTGCTGCCGGTGCTGGCGACCGGGCTGCCGTCGCTGCTGGGGGTGCGCTGAGGCGAAGCCCAACTTTCGATGAACCGTACCGAGGATCCCATGAACCCCCATCTTTCGCGCCGTCGCCTGCTGTCCGGAAGCGCTCGACGTGGCGCCGCCGTAGCGGCCGCCGCGCTGGGTGGCCCCGTCGCTGGGTGGATGGCTGGCTGCGCACCCATGGCACCCGCGGCACCCGCTGCTGACGTGCAGGGGGCCCGCGCCGGCCTGCTGCGCGTGGGCGTCACCAGCTGTGCCGATCAGAACGAACCGCAGCCGGTATGGGATGCAGCGCTGGCCATGCAGCCCGACTACTTCGTCTTCGCCGGCGACAACGTCTACGCCAGCGATCCGCCGGCCACGCAGGCGCGGCTGCGCGCCGCGTATGACGCCCTGGGCGCCAAGCCGGGCTTCCAGCGCCTGCGCCAGGCCGTACCGCACCTGGCCGTGTGGGACGACCACGACTATGGCCAGAACGACGGCGGCGCCGGCTGGGAGCTCGCGCAGGTCGCGAAGGACGAGTTCCTGCGTTTCTGGCGCGTGCCCCAGGCCGACCCGCGCCGCCAGCGGGCGGGCGTTTACCACGCGCAGATGATCGCCGTCGGCGAACGGCGTGTGCAGGTCATCGGGCTGGACACCCGGTGGTTCCGCTCATCGCTGAAACCCACCGACCAGCGTGGCGCCACCGGCAAGGAGCGCTACCTGCCCGACGCGGACCCGGCGAAGACGATGCTCGGTGCGGCGCAGTGGCGGTGGCTGGAGGAGCGGCTGGCCACGCCTGCCGATGCGCACCTCATCGTCAGCAGCATCCAGTGCGTGGTTGAAGGTCACGGCTGGGAGCGATGGGGCAACCTGCCGCTGGAGCGCGAACGGCTGTTCAGCACCATCCGCGCCAGTGGTGCTCACGGCGTCGTGGTGGTGTCGGGCGACCGCCATGTCGGTGGCATCTACCGCCATGCGGGCCCGGAACTGCGCTATCCGCTGTGGGAGATGACCTCCAGCGGGGCCACCAAGGCCTGGTCGCCGGCGAACGAGCCCGGCCCCAACCGCGTCGGGCCGCTGGTGACGGTCAAGCACCATGGCATCGTCAGCTTCGACTTCATCGCCGGCGAAGTGAAGCTGTCGCTGCTCGACCTGGGCAACCGGGTGATGCAGGAACAGGCCATCCCGCTGGCACAACTGCGTGCCGGTTGACCCCCGCCGCAAGGCTGGCCGGCGGTCGCCGTGATAATCGACCCTGTGAAGTCAGCCAGACCGCCGCTGGTGCGAGCGTGGAAACACGGCACTGGAGGAAGGTCCGGACTGCACAGGGCGGCGTAGCAGCTAACGGCTGTCCACCGCGAGGTGAGGATCAGAGCAACAGAGACGAGCCGATTCAGTTCGGGTGAAACGGGCAATCTCTACGCGCAGCAATACCAAGTAGGCACACGTTGACTCGGCCCGAGGAGTGTGCGGGTAGGTAGCACCGAGCCGGCAGGGCGACCTCCGGCCCAGAGGAATGGCGGTCACGGCAGGTCTTCGTCAGAAGGCCGGCTGCACAGAATCCGGCCTATCGGCTGACTTCACACTTTTGCCGGCGTGCCGCCTCGCGCAGCGGCCCAGGTTTCAGGCCGGCACCACCAGCGTGTGGCGGGCCATCCAGCGCAGGCCGTTGTCCAGCGTGGCCTGTTGCAGCGCCAGCGTCAGCCCAGGGCGGTCGGCCGTTTTCAGGCGGCGCCAAAGAAAGTCGCTCTCGTTCCCCGGGTCGGCGGCCACGAAGAGTTGCGATGTCAGCTCGCCGAAGCTCGCGTGTCGCAGCTTGAAGTGGATGTGCGGCGTGCGTCCGGGGTAGGGGACGGGTTTGATGGTGCGCAGCCGCGCCTGGCCCTGCGCGCCGCTGCGTGCGGCGCCAAAGCCCTGGAAGCCGGGGTCGAAGCGGCCAGGTTCGGCCTTCACGCGCGGGTGGCGGTAGTGGGCCAGCGCGTCGCATTGCCAGATCTCGATCTCGGCGCCGTCGACGAGGCGGCCTTGCGTGTCGGCCACCACCAGCTCCAGGCCCAGGTGCTCGCCTTGCGCCTGCAGCAAGCGCTCGCCCTGGCGCACGCGCGAGAGGTCGGCGTCCTGGTCGGGCCAGGCTTCGCGCCAGGCGCGCGGCGGGTAGAAGGGGCCTTCGGTCATCTCGGCCAGCGCGCGGCGCGACGAAGCCAGCGTGGGGGCGGCCAAGGCGGTGCCGGCGGCGGCCACCAGCAGAGCACGGCGGCGGGGGCAGGGTGGGCAGGACATGGGCTTGATTGAAGCATCGAAAACCCGGCGCGCGCCTAAACTGCCTGGTTTGACCCCGCCACGATGAACCCCGACGCCAAGCTCCTGTGGCCCGGCCCCCGCTGGACGCTGGCCTTGCTGCTGGCCTGTCTGGGCATGCTGGGTCCGTTTTCCATCGACACCTACCTGCCGGCTTTCTCGGGCATTGCCAGCTCGCTGGGCGCCACGCCGGTGCAGATGCAGCAGACGCTGTCCAGCTACCTGCTGGGCTTCGCGGTGATGAACCTCTTCCACGGCGCGCTCTCCGACAGCCTGGGGCGCCGGCCCGTGGTATTGGCCGGGGTGGCGCTGTTCACGCTGGCCTCGCTGGGCTGCGCGCTCAGCCAGACCATCGGCCAACTGGTGTTCTTCCGCGCGCTGCAGGGCATGAGCGCGGGCGCCGGCATGGTGGTCTCGCGCGCCATCATCCGCGACATGTTCCCGCCGGCCGATGCGCAGCGGGTGATGTCGCAGGTGACCATCTACTTCGGCATTGCGCCGGCGGTGGCGCCGATGATCGGCGGCCTGCTGTACGCCCACACCGACTGGCACGCCATCTTCTGGCTGCTCGTGCTGCTGGGGGCGGTGCTGCTGGCCAGCATGTGGCGCTGGCTGCCCGAGACGCTGCACGTGCAGGCGCGCCAGCCCTTCGAGGTGCGCCACCTGATGCGCGGTTACTGGCAGATGGCCAAGAGCCCGCGTTTCATGGCGCTCGTGCTGGCCAGCGGCATCCCCTTCAACGGCATGTTCCTCTATGTGCTGGCGGCACCGGTGTTCCTGGGTGAGCACCTCGCGCTGGGGCCGACGCAGTTCTTCTGGTTCTTCGTGTTGACCATCAGCGGCATCATGGGTGGCGCGGCGCTGTCGGGCCGGCTGGCCGGGCGCATCAAGCCGCGCCACCAGATCCGGCACGGCTTCGTGATCATGCTGCTCACCTCGGTCGTGAACGTGGCGCTGAACCTGCTCTTCGAACCGCACTGGGCGTGGGCGATGTTGCCGGTGGCGGTGTTTTCGTTCGGCTGGTCCTTGATGGTGCCGGTGGTCACCTTGATGACGTTGGACCAGGTGCCTGAGCGCCGCGGCATGGCGTCTTCGGTGCAGTCGTGCATCGGCAGCCTGGCCAATGCCGCGGTGGCCGGCCTGCTGGTGCCGTTGGTGATGCACAGCCCGCTGGCGCTGGCGCTCACCTCGCTGGCGCTGATGGCCGTCGGCATCGTGGCCTGGCTGTGGGTCAAGCCGCGCTTGCCGCAGGGCAGCGACTGACAAGCCCAGCGCGGCTGACAGGCAGGCACAAAAAACCGGCCTCGAGGGCCGGTTGGGTTTTCAGCGCTGCGGGGTTCAGGCAGCGCTGCGGCGGCGTGCTGCACCGGCCACGGCCGCCAAGCCCAGGCCCAGCATCAGCCAAGTGCCGGGTTCGGGCACGGCCTGCACCGCGCCGTCAACGAACTGCGCCGGCAGGTCGCCCAGTTCGGAATTGACGAGCACACCGTCGGCGAAATTCAGCGCGCTGGTGCCGAAGCCCGTGACGTTGAAGTTCAGCGTGGCCAACGTGCCGCTGCCGTCGACACCGGGCAGCAGGCCCAGCAGCGACGCCGCCGTGAAGTTGATGCTGCCGGCCGTGTTGTCGATCGCGCCCGGCACAAAAAACACCGTGCCGCCGCCCGACAGGAAACTGCCGTCGCTGCTGCCCGTGGCCTGCAGCACCGCGGGGTTGAAGAGCAGCGAGAACTGGTAGGCGTAGAGATCGAGCGCGCCGCTGATGTTCACCGACACCTGCACCGTGCTGCCGACGTTGACCGGATTGGGCGTGGCGCTCAGCGACACCGTGGCCTGCGCCAGGGCGCTGCCCCAGGCGGCCAGACCGAGAGCGGCTGCAAGCAGCGTCTTTTTGCTCAGCTTCACCATGTTCATCCGCGGGGCTCCCTGCGTGGCTGTCTGGGGTGTTCGGGGACGGCTGGCAAGCCGCCGTCCTCGTTGTCGATGCTGCATGCTGTCACCTCTGTCGGCCGATGTCGCCGTCTGCGGGGTTCGAACCCCGCATTCGGGGGATGCGGCTAACGTTGAACTGGCACGAAGTGCAGCCGGGCCTGCAGCGCGTCGAGCGCGGCCTCCAGGGCCTTGAGCGCTTCGGGGCCGGCGTCTTCGCGCCTGAAGACGCTGTGCGTGCCGCCTGCATGCCGCACCGTCACGGTGGCCCAGGCGCCGTCGGCCAGGCTTTCGTCCTGGTACACGTCGGCCATCGAAAAAAAGCCTGCTGCCACCAGCGCCTGCGCCAGGGCCTCGAACTCGGCCGCGGGCAGCGGGGCGCTGGCGCTGCTGTCGGCGGTGCGGTGGCGGGCCTTGCCGATCTGGTGTGCCATGGCGGGCCCGCCGCGAGGCAGTTCGAGCCGCAGGATGCTGGTGCAGCCTTGGCAATCGCGCTCCAGCGTGATGTGCTGGATGCTGGCGGCGCTGGGGCGCGGCGTGGTGCTGGGTGCGTGCGTGGGCGGCATGGCCGTGGGGGCCCCGGTGAACGTTGGGGAAGCGGGGGCGGCCAGGGGGGCGCCGGTGCCCAGCAGGAGCATCCAGCACAGGCCGAGCGCCGCAAGCCGGCACCGTGCGCCTGGGTCTGCGCGACCCCCGAATGAGGGGGTGAAGGTGTCGAGATCGTGGATGTTGGAGGCGCTGCGCGTCATAGTGAATGGGTGGAGACCACGGTGCAGTGTGCGCCTGCGGGCACCACGGCGACGGCGGCATTACCCCCATACGGCATGGAGCCGGCCGCAACGCAGCAGTCCAGACAAGCCGTGCGCCGCAAGACAGCACGGCACTATTTTCCCAACCGCCCGGCATCCGGCCTCCAGGAGGGCCCAGGTTGCCGCAGGCCCCGCAGAGGATCCCCGATGAAGATGTCACGCAAGTCCGTCATGCCCTTGGGCGCCTTGGCTTCGGCCGCCGTGTTGGCATTGGGCGCCGCGGCGCCGCAAGACGCCAGCGCCCAGGCGCGCGGCACGGCCAGCAACAGCCGCGCCACGCCCGTGGCGGCAGCGACGGCAGCGGCGCATCCTTCGCGCGCTTTCTGGCAAGACGTGCGTCGCGCGGCTTCGTCGCGCGCGGCCGGTGGTGCTGCCGTGGCTGTGAAGGCCACGAAGATGCGCACCGTCACGCTCGACCGCCTCAGCCTGGCCGGTCTGCTGCAGGCCGCCCCCGCCGAGCGCAGCAGCGCCGCGCGGCAGAACCCGCTGGTGATGGTGCTGCCCGATCCCGCCGGCGGCTTCCAGCGCTTCAGCGTTGTCGACTCGCCCATCATGGAGCCCGGTCTGGCCGCCAAGCATCCGCACATCAAGACTTACGCCGGCCGCGGCATCGACGACCCCAGCGCCACGCTGCGCCTGAGCGTCACGCAGCTGGGTGTGCAGGCCGCGGTGCGTTCGGCACAGGGCGCCTGGTATGTCGAGCCCTACATGAAGGGCGACCAGAGCGTCTACGCCAGCTACGCCCGTGCCGACCTGCCGGCCCGCGTGACAAGCTTCAGCGAGGGCCTGATGCGTGTGGCGCAGGTCTCGCTGTCGCGCGGCAAGTACCACGCCGGAAACGACGTGCAGATCAACGGCATGGGCTTCGTGCCCAACAGCACCGTCACGCTCACCGTGCGCCAGGCCGGCCAGGCCGTGGCCCGCCAGACCGTGTACGCCACCGCCAGCGAAGACGGCACGCTCAGCGCCAGCTTCAAGGCCGACCCCTACCGCGCCGCCGGCAGCTACGAAGTCAGCATCACCGACGGTCGCACCAGCACCAGCGCGGTCTACGAGGTGGTGGCCGACGGCTCGCCGCTGATGGCTTCGGTGGGCAACCAGCTGCGCACCTACCGCCTAGCGATGGTCACCGACCCGGCCTACGCGAACTACCACGGTGCGGCCAACGTCACCGCGGCCAAGGTCGAGCTGATGAACCGCGTCAACCAGGTCTACGAAGACGAGCTCTCGGTGCGCATGGTGCTGGTCGCCAACAACGACGTGCTCAACCTGAACACCGCGGCCCTGGCCACGGGCGCCAACGGCCCCTGCGGCGGCGCGGCCTGCTACACCTCGGCGCAAGTGGCCAGTTGCAGCAGCAGCGGCCTGACACGCACACGCACGGTCGTGGGCCTGCTCATTGGGGCCAGCAACTTCGACATCGGCCACCTCGCGCTGGGCGGCAACGGGGGCGGCATCGCCAGCCTGGGCGTGGTCGGCCTCGCCGGCAAGGCGCAGGGCTGCACGGGCGTGGTGCCGCCGGACGGCGACGTCTTCGCCATCGATTACGTGGCGCACGAGATGGGCCACCAGTTCGCCGGCAACCACACGTTCAACGGCGTGACGGGCAGCTGCTCGGGGGGCAACCGCAGCGCCAACAACTCGGTCGAGCCGGGCAGCGGCACCTCGGTGATGGCCTATGCCGGCATCTGCGGCAGCGACAACACCCAGAACAACAGCGACCCGTATTTCTCGCAGCGCAGCTTCGACGAGATCACCACCCACATCGGCGCTGCCGAGCAGGTGCTCACCGAAGTGCAGCAGGCGGCCTTGACGGGCTACACCACCAACGGCCAGCAGTTCGTGCTGCGCTACAACGGCGCCGATTCGGCACCCATCGTGCGCGGTACCAACTTCACCGCCGCCGGCATCCAGGCCGCGGTACAGGCCATCCCCGGTTGGCCGGCGGGCGGCACGGTGTCGATCTCCACGCTCACCGACACCGGCTTCACCATCGGCTTCGGTGGTGCGCTGGCAGGCTTGAATGCCGGCAACCTCGAGCTGGTGAACTGCACCGGCGGCTGCACCGGCTACGTCGGTGAAGTGGTCAAGGGGGGCACCACCACGCGCGGCGGTGGCACGGTCGTCGCCACTGGCAATTCGGCACCCGTGGTCAGCGCCCCGGCGGCCTACACCATCCCGCTGCGCACGCCGTTTGCGCTCACGGGCAGCGCTACCGACCCCGATGGCGACCCTGTGACCTACATGTGGGAGCAGAACGACCGCGGCGGTAGCACCGGCACCGGCCTGCCGAACAGCGTCAAGACCAACGGCCCCCTGTTCCGCCAGTTCGGCACGCGCGCAGTGTTCGATGCCAGCATCTACAACCCGCCAGGCCAGAACCAGACCGACGGCAACCCGACGCGCGTCTTCCCCGACCTGCCGCAGATCGTTGCGAACAACACCAACGCCGAGACGGGCAACTGCGCCACGCTGACTGGGGCGGCCCAGCTGGACTGCAACTCGGAGTTCCTGCCCACGGCCGATTACGTTGGCTTCGCAGGCGTGAACGCCAGCCCGGCGCGCCTGAATTTCCGCCTCACGGCCCGTGACGGCCGCGGCGGCGTGAACAGCGCCAACACGGTGCTGACGCTGGCCCCGGGCACCGGCCCCTTCCTGGTGACCTTCCCGAACACCGCCACCTCGCTGGAAGCGGGCTCGCCGGTCACCGTGACCTGGGACGTCGCCGGCACCAGCGCTGCGCCCATCGGCACCGCGAACGTGAAGATCTCGATGTCGGTGGACGGCGGCCTGACCTTCCCCTACGTCATGGCGGCCAGCACGCCGAACGACGGTTCGCAGAAGGTGACGGTGCCCCTGGTCAACGCCACGGCCGCGCGCATCAAGGTCGAGGCGATCAACAACGTGTTCTTCGACATCTCCAACACCAACCTCACGGTGGTGCTGCGTGCCGACCTCACGGGCGACGGCAAGGTCGACTGCGACGACCTGGCGATCATGAAGTCGCTGATCGGCAAGCGTGTGGGCGACCCGGGCTTCGACCCGCGCGCCGACTTCAACAACGACGGTGTCATCGACGTGCGCGACCTCGCCTACGTTGCCAACCGCGCCACGGTGGGCGTGCGCTGCAGCTGATGCCCCAGTGAGGGCAGGCCCGCTGCGGTGCCCAGGCACCGCGGCGGCTGCAGGCCCCTTCGCATGGAACCCCTGCCCGGCTTGCCGGCCAGGGGTTTTTTCATGGGCAGCGCGCTGGGCGGCAGGGCTTCAGCCATCAAGTTGGCGGTGCTGCCGGCCGATATGAAACCGAGGAGCCCTGACCATGACGCCCAGCTTGAACCCCGCATTTCCGTGGCCCGCCTTGGTGCGCGCCACGCTGGCCCCGGCCCTGGCGCTGGCTCTGGCGGGTGCCGGCGCCGACAGCGCGCGGGCCGAAGCCGGGGCGCAGGGCGCGGCCAAGCCGGCCCCGGCACGCAGTTCACCCCCGAACGCGGCGGCCGGCCGTTCGCCGACGACGATCATGGCCCCGGCCACCCGCCGCCCAGCCGCCCCTGCCGCACGTGCGGCCCCACCCGCCCCTGAGGACGTGCCCCTGCCGGCCGACACGGCGGCCGCCAGCGCCGACCCGCTGGAGCACCTGCGCCAGCGCCTGGCCGACCGCCTCGTGGCGCCCAAGGGCGCCACCGCCAGCGGCTCCTTCGACGTGCGCATCAGCACACGCAGCGGTTTGCAGGGGCCCAGCGGCGCAGCGGCGCAAGGTGTCGCGTCGGGTCGGGCCCGCGGGGGCAAGGTCGCCCACGGCCCCGGCGCCGGTGCGGTGCATTGGGGCTACGAAGGCGAGCACGGCCCGGCCGCCTGGGCCAAGCTCAAGCCCGAGTTCGGCTTGTGCAAGACCGGCGAGCGCCAGAGCCCCATCGACATCCGTGGTGGTCTGGCCGTCAACCTGGAGCCGGTGAAGTTCGATTACCAGGACAGCCCGTTCAGCGTCATCGACAACGGCCACACCGTGCAGGTCAACCTGCAGCCCGGCAACAGCATCGACATCGGCGGGCGCAAGTTCGAACTGCAGCAGTTCCACTTCCACCGGCCCAGCGAAGAGCGCATCGACGGACGCCAGTTCGAGATGTCGCTGCACCTCGTGCACAAGGACGCCCAGGGCCGTCTGGCCGTGGTGGCGTTGCTGTTCGACGAAGGCCCGCCGCACGCTGTGGTGCAGGACGTCTGGAACAACCTGCCCCTGGAGCGTGGCGAGGCCCGCCCGGCGCGCCAGCCGCTGGCGCTGACCGAACTGCTGCCCGACGACCGCCGCTACTACACCTACATGGGTTCGCTGACCACGCCGCCTTGCTCCGAGGGGGTGCAGTGGGTGGTGATGCGTTCGCCCCTGTCGCTGACGGCCGAGCAGATCGGGCTGTTTTCGCGCATCTATCCGATGAACGCGCGCCCGGTGCAATCGGCCTCGGGTCGCCGCATCCTGCAGTCGGACTAAGGCTGTTCCGGGCCGGGGCGCCGCGCCAGCAACAGCAGCGGCCACAACCACAGGCTGGCGAACCACAGCACCACGCGGCCCGCCGAGAGCGGGCGAGTCTCGTGTTGCGCCACCTTGGCAAAGAGCACGCCGGCGCCCACCACCACGTAGAGCAGCAGCGCGCCGTAGAAGGCCACGCGCGCGCCGTAGCTGCCCACGAACAGGTCACCGAGCACACGGCCGGCGAAAGCCGCCGTCAGCACGGCCAGCACCAGGGCCAGGGCCACGCCGGCGATCGCGTGGCGCAACTTCCACAAGGGGTCTTGGTAGGACATGGCGCCCGGGTTCAACGGTGGTGGAGGGCGGCATTGTTTCAAAGTTGGCGCCACCCCCGACGGCGCGCTGCGCGGCCAGACCAAGGGCAGGGCGCCGAAGCCGCGGTGCATCCGGGACAGCGGCTTTGTCGTACAACCTCGCACCCGTGCCCTTGCGCCGGGCCCCTGAACAGCATCCCCCCAGCCCATGCGCCCGCCCCTTGCCCTTCGACTGTCACCCTTGGCCCTGGCCGCCTGCGCCATCCTGAGCCTGCCCGCGCTGGCCAACCATGGCGGGCCTGTCACGGGCGCGCCGCAGACCATCATCGTGCAGGGTGGCCACTACGACAACGCGGTGGGCACGCAAGACGCGGCCTCGGCCGGCACCATCCGGCGTGCGCTGCTGCAGAGCCGCCCGGCGCAGCGCCCGGGCGAGGTGCTCGAGTTCGTGCCCGGCGTCATCGTCACGCAGCACTCGGGCGACGGCAAGGCCAACCAGTATTTCCTGCGCGGCTTCAACCTCGACCACGGCACCGACTTCGCCACGCGCATCAACGGCATGCCGGTGAACATGCCCACGCACGGCCACGGCCAGGGCTACAGCGACATGAACTGGCTCCTGCCCGAGCTGGTGGACCGCGTGGAATACCGCAAGGGCCCCTACTACGCGGCGGTGGGCGACTTCGCCGCCGCGGGTTCGGCCGACATCGAATACCTGCACAGCGTGGCTGCGCCCTTCGCGCAGCTGACGCTGGGCGAAAACGGCTACCGGCGTGGCGTGACCGGGGCCTCGGGCACGGTGGCGCCTGGTCTCACGGCCTTGGGTGCGCTGGAGCTGATGAACACCGACGGCCCCTGGACCGTGCCTGAGCGCGTGCGCAAGGTCAACGGCGTGTTCACGCTCAGCGGCGGCACACGCGCCCGGGGCTGGCACGCCACGGCCATGGCCTACCGCTCGCGCTGGACGGCCACCGACCAGGTGCCGCAGCGCCTGATCGATGCCGGCAGTTACCAGGGCCGCCCCTTTGGCCGCTACGACAGCCTCGACCCCACCACCGGCGGCGACAGCCAGCGCAGCAGCCTCTCGGCACAGTGGCACAACGATGGCACGGCCGGGCGCACGAACGTGTCGGGCTACCTGATCCACTACGACCTCGATCTGAACTCCAACTTCAGCTACGCGTTGGAGCGCCCGGCCGATGGTGACCAGTTCAAGCAGACCGACAAACGCACGGTCTACGGGCTGGACGCTGAGCACATCGTCAGCCATGACGTGGGGCCCTTCGCCGCGCGCTCCGTGGCCGGCGTGCAATTGCGCCACGACCGCATCCGCGTGGGTCTGTACGACAGCGTGGCGCGCCGCATCTCGAACACCGTGCGCGAAGACCGCGTGCGCCAGACGCAACTGGGTGTCTTCGCCCAGACTTCGCTGGAATTCACGCCCGAGTGGCGCGCCGTGCTCGGCCTGCGTGCCGACCGCCTGCAGGCGCGCGTGAACGCGCTCACGCTGCCGGCCAACGGCGGCAGCGCCAGCGACACCCAGCTCTCGCCCAAGCTCACCGTGGTGTGGGCGGTGACGCCGCGCACCGAGCTCTTCGTCAACACCGGCCGCGGCTTCCACAGCAACGACGCACGTGGCCTGACGGCGCGCTTCGATCCCAAGAGCGGCGACCCCGTCGACCCCGTGCCTGCGCTGGTGCCGCTGACAGGCGCCGAGATCGGCCTGCGCACCGAGGCCGTGCGCGGCCTGCAGAGTTCGGTGTCGGTGTGGGGCCTGCGCTCGGCCAGCGAGCTGGTCTACATCGGCGATGCCGGCGCGACGGAAGTCAGCCAGGGCAGCCGACGTCGCGGCATCGAGTTCAGCAACCGCTGGCAGCCGGCGCCCTGGTTCCTGTTCGATGCCGACCTGGCTTTCAGCCATGCGCGCCTGAAGGACGGCAGCCGCATCCCCAACGCCATCGACCGCGTGGCCAGCGTGGCCGGCACCGTGAAAGACCTGGACGGCTGGACGGCCAGCCTGCAGTGGCGCTACCTCGGGGCCGGCGCGCTGGCCGAAGACAACAGCGTGCGTTCGATCCCGGCCTCCACCTTCAACTTCCGCCTGACCAAGGCGCTGGACCGGCTGGTGGGCCACCCCGCCAGCGTGACGCTGGACGTTTTCAACCTCTTCGACCGCCGCGTGAACGATATCCAGTACTTCTACGAATCGCAGCTGCCCGGCGAGGCCGCGCCCGTGGCCGACCGCCACGTGCACCCCGCCGAACCGCGCAACCTGCGGTTGACGCTGCAGGTGAGCTTCTGATGCGCCGCCCCCTGCAAGCCGCGCTGTTCGCGGCCCTGCTGGGCGCCGGTGCCGCCGCCAGTGCGCACGACAGCTGGTTCGCGCCGCTGCCGCGCACCGACCGTGGCGAGGCCGTGTTCGCGCTGGGCACGGGCAACCAGTTCCCGCTGCAGGAGATCACCATCCCGCTCGTGCAGCTGCGCAGCCACGGCTGCCAGGGCCCCGGCCAGCGGCTGGCGCCGATGCGCTGGGTGGCCGACCGGCCGACGGCCGTGGTGCTGCGCTCGGCCCGCCCCGTGCCCGCCCCGGCGGCACTGAGCTGCTGGGCCCAGCTGCACCCGATCAGCATCGACATCGACGACGTGACGGTGGAGGTGTACCTGAAGGAGGTCAGCGCCCTGCCGGCGGTGCGTGAACGCTGGGCCGCGCTGCGCGGGCGCGGCGTGCGCTGGCAGGAGAGTTACACCAAGGTGGCGCGTGTGGAGCTCAACGCGCTGGAGCCGGCGGCCGGCCCGGCAGCGTTGGCGGCAGACCTTGCCGGTTTGCCCATCGACCTGCGCCTGGAAAGCCCCCTGCCGCTGCGCGCCGGCGATACGTTGCGCGCCCAGTTGCTGCGGGACGGCCAGCCCCTGGCCGGCCTGCCGCTGGAACTGCGCAGCGACTTGAGCCCGCTGGGCGTGTGGCGCCAGACCGATGCCGAGGGGCGCGTGAGCGTGCCGGTGCCGCTGGCCGCGCGCTGGGTGCTGCGGGGCGTGGACTTGCGGGCCTCTGAGCAGCAGGCCGACGCCTGGGACAGCCGCTTCATCACGCTAGCTTTCGAGGTGCTGCCACGCCCTTGAGCCGGGACGAGCCGGGGCGGCGTGGCCCTCCCCCTAACTTGCAGTGTGCTGGGAAGGGTTGGGGGCCCCTCCAGGGGCTTGGCGCCCCTGGGAATGAGGGGTTCGCGGAAGGGCCTTGCGGACCATCATGGCTGTGCAAGTTGTCACAGGCATGGCGGTCTTGCCAGCCTGCTACCCCTCAACACAGGAGTTCGCATCCATGAAGGTTACGCAAGTCGCTTTGGCCGTGGCGCTGGTCGCCGCATCTGCTGCCGCCTCGGCCCAGACCACCACCTACACCACCTCGGCGGCCTTCCTGGCCAACGTGGCCCCGGGTGCCTACACGGAAAACTTCGGCGACCCGTTCTTCAGCGGCGACCCCTCTGCCACCTTCACTGGCAACGGCTTCACCTACACCGTCTCGGCCCCGGGTGGCCTGTACGGCAACGGCAGCCTGATCGGCACCAACCTGCCGACCGAAGCGCTGACGGTCACCTTCAGCGGCGCCACGGTCACCGCCATTGGCGGCAACTTCTGGTCCACCAACATCAGCGATGTGTTCCAGCCGGTGCCCGTGACGCTGACGCTGAGCGACGGCACGATCACCACCTTCACGCCCAGCAGCGAAACCGTGGGCAGCTTCCGCGGCTTCACGTCGATGGTGGGCATCACGTCCATGCAAGTGACGTCCACCACGGGTGTCTACGCCGGCATGGGCAACCTCACAGTTGGCGTGGCCGCCATTCCTGAGCCCGGCACGTGGCTGATGATGGCCCTGGGTGTGGGCGCGCTGGTGCTGCGCAACACGCGCCGCAACGCGCAGGCCTGACGCAGCCTGGCGCCGGCGCCGCCTCGCCCCAGCGGCCTCAGGCCGGCCTGGGGCGTGCCGGCCAGGCCCCCACCCAGGCCTCCAGCGCGGAAGGCCCGCCCAGCGTCTCTGGCGGCGGCATTGCAGCGTGCCTGGGCTGTTTCTGGGGCCGCTGGCGCAGCGGCAACGCGCCGCTGTAGCCGCGCAGGCCGGGCAGATCGAGCACGGTGACGCCGCCGAACTCGATGCGCAGCAGCCCGGCGTTTTCCAAGGCGTGCAGCGCGGCGTGGGCGCGCTGGCGTGAAACCGCAGCGAGCAGGCCGATCTCTTCCTGGCTCAGGGCCACGAAGTGGCTCGCTTGCGGATAGAGCTCGGGGTCGAACAAGCTCGCGAGACAGCGGGCGACGCGCGCATCCGGGCCGAGCAGCCGGTCGAATTCCACCAAACTGATGAACAGACTCAGCCGCGCGTTCAGCTGGCTGAGCAGGTAGCGATTGAAGGGCAGGCTCGTGGCCACGAGTTCTTCGAACACGTGCCGCGGCACGCAGGCCAGCCGGGTGTCACGCACCGCCACACCGTCGTAGCGCCACGCTCCGGGCTTGAGCAGCGAGCCTTCCCCGGCCCAGCCGCCAGCCGTGACGCCCGTGAAGGTCGAGATGCGGCCATCGGGCTGGGACACCGACATCTTGACCAGCCCCTCGATGACCCCGATCCACAGCTCGATCGGCTCGCCGCGCCGCATGGCATAGCCGCCGGCCGGCACGGTGCGCTCGAAGCTCTGGGCCAAGACCGCGTCCGCCAGCTCGGGCGCCAGACTGGGGGCCCACAGGCTGCGGCGCAGCATCTGCTCCAGGGTCTGCGGCTGTGCGGGCAGGGGCATCCGGGTCTCCTTGCGGCGCTGGTGTGCGCCTTTGTGCCTGTGCATACGCGCGCGCGCGGGCGGCGGATGCACCGGGAAAGCACCACCCGCGCCTGTCATCGCAACGACAACCTGCCGGCGCGGCTGCTCGCAGCATCGTGGAGCGCGGTCTGAACCGCGGGCCCACCCAGGAGACACCGATGAGCGATTCCCAAGCGAACCCGGCGCCCGACGCCCCCCACCTCGGCCGGCGGGGCGTGCTGGCGCTGGCAGCCTCGGCCCCGATGGCCGGTGCCGTCGGGCTGGCGGTGGCGCCGGCCCCCGCCCAGGCGCTGCCGCTGCCGCTGACACCGCCGGATGTGGTCGACTTCTACGACCTTGGCGACTCCATCGTGCAGACCAGCGCACCGACGATGCCGCTGGTGAAGCTCGACCTCGGCGCCGACGGCGTCTACACCTTCCAGATGCCGCGCCTGGAATCGGGCACGGGCGTGATGACGGCGCTGGCGATGATGATCGCCGAGGAGGCCGGCGTGCCGCTCGCGCAGGTGCGCGTGGTCTCGGCCGATGCCCAGCCCGAGCTGCTCTTCAACCAGCTGACCGGGGGTTCTTCGACGATCCGCAGCTTCGAGCCCTTCATCAAGCTGCTGGTGGCGCAAGCGCGCCTGAAGGCCGGGCTGCCGCCCCAGGTTGGCACGCCCGGCAGCCCTGCGCAGTACCGCGTGCTGGGCAAGCCCACCCGCAAGCTCGACAACCTGGACATCGTGACCGGCCGCAAGAAGTTCACGATGGACATCGCCGTGCCCGGGGCCATGCCGACGATGTGCCGCATGCCCTCGCAGATCCGCGGCCGTGTGATCAGTGTCAACAACCGCACGGCGGTGATGGCGATGCCCGGGGTCGTCGACATCGTGGTCATCCCGGGGGGCGGCACCGTCGTCGGCATTCCGCCTGGCGTGGCCGTGATGGCGGAGACCTTCGGCCAGGCCTGGGACGCCTGCCGTGCCCTCGACATCACCTGGGGCGATGGGCCCAACAAGGGCCTTTCCGATGCCGGCATCCAGGCCAAGCTGAAGGCCGCGGTGCTGCCGCTGCTGCCGGCCCCGCTGGGCACCATCGCCATCGACGCCGAGTTCGAGTTCCCGGCCGCCTCGCACTGCCCGCTGGAGGTGGAGTGCGCCATCGTCGACGTCAAGCCGGGCCGCTGCGAGATCTGGGCCGGCCTGCAGACGCCCATCGTCGCGCTGCAGGCCATCGCTGCCGACCTTGGCCTGCCACAGACCGCGGTGAAGGCCCACGTCGTGCCCAGCGGCGGCAGCTTCGGTCGCCGCCTGTTCTGGGACCCGGTGCAGGTGGCAGCCCAGGTCTCCAAGCTCACCGGCCGCCCGTGCAAGCTGATGTACCACCGCAGCGACGACGTGCGCCACACGCGCAGCCGGCCTCCGCAGTTCCACAAGGTGCGCGCCACGCTGTTGCCGCGCACGCTGCTGATCCCGGGCAAGGTGCTGAGCTACCAGCAGAACATCGGCCTCGTCCGGCTGGATGCGCGGCACGGCTACGGCGAGATCGGCACGGCACTGGCTGGCGCGCTGCCGCTGGGCGTGCAGCAGACGGTGGGCAACCTCGCCTACGAGGAGTTCTTCTTCAAGACGATGGTGGCCTCGCCCTACAACTTCGGCGTCAGCAGCAAGCAGATCTTCCCGGTGAGCATCGACCTGCCCACGGTGTCGTACCGCTCGGTGCACATCATGCCGGCGCGCACGGTGGAGGAGATCATCGTCGACGAGATCGCGGCACGGCTGGGCAAGGACCCCGTTGCTTTCCGCTTGGAGTTCCTGCGCCTGCCGCGGGCCCGCGCCGTGTTGCAGCGCGTGGTGACCGCGGCGCAGTGGGGCAAGGCCATGCCGCCGGGCTTCGCGCAGGGCGTGGGCGTGCACATGGAATCGCGCGCCTTCACGGCCTGCATCGTCGAGCTCGACGGCCGCGACCCGAACCACTGCAAGGTCACGCGCGCCACCATCGCCATCGACGTGGGCAAGCCCATCAACCCCTCGGGCATCTCACAGCAGGCGCACGGCGGTCTGGCCGAGGCCATCTCGCTGGTGCTCAACGCCGGCCTGACGATCAAGGACGGCCTGGTGCAGGAGGTCAGCTACAACCAGTACCGCTTCGCGAAGATGCGTGACTTCCCCAAGCAGGTGGAAGTGATCGTGATGCCCGATGTCGGCGAGCCCATCGCGGGCATGGGCGAGGTGGGCATGTCGGCGCCGGCCGGTGCCATCGCCAACGCCTACGCCAAGGCCACCGGGCGCAAGCCGCGCAAGTTCCCGCTGAACGCGCAGCCCGCTTTCGTTCCCACGCCGCCCGGCCAGTTGCCGGCCCCCGTTTTCGTCTGAGGAGCCTCGCCATGCCCATCTACAACCTGAACGTGAACGAACAAGCCGTCAGCGTCGAGGCCCCGGCCGAGATGGCGCTGCTCTGGGTGCTGCGCGACAAGCTCGGCATCAACGGCCCGAAGTACGGCTGCGGCGTCAACGTCTGCAAGGCCTGCACCTGCCTGGTGGGTGGTCAGGCCGTCACCACCTGCGCCATGAAGATCAAGGACGTCGGGATGAAGAAGGTCGTCACCATCGAGGGCCTGGCCCAGGGCGACAAGCTGCACCCGGTGCAGCAGGCCTGGCTGGACCGCGACGTGCCGCAATGCGGGTTCTGCCAGCCCGGGCAGATCATGGCCGCCGTGGACCTGCTCAACAAGAAGCGCACGCCCACCGATGCCGAGATCGACGCCATCGAGAACATGTGCCGCTGCGGCACCTACGGCCGCATCCGCGAGGCCATCAAGGCGGCCGGCGCGATGATGCCCTGAGGCCCGCCCGGCCCCGGCGCCCACCCGCCCG
>LJHW01000014.1 GCA_001295865.1 beta proteobacterium AAP65 | reverse complement strand
CAGGCTCGGCAGCAGGAAGCCGGCGGCCGCCAGCGCGGCCCAGCCGCGGCCCGGCGCGTGCCCGCTGGCGGCCAAGGTGCGCACGAAAAACAGCATCAGCACCGCACCCAGCACGGTGTGCAGCAGAGCCGTGCGCCACGCAATCTCCAGCGCGCCCAGGCCCGTGAGGGCCACCTGCGCGAGCACCGGCGTGCCGAGCGCCCCGAACGACACCCCGGCCGCGTGGCCGAGCAACGCGAGCACGACGGCATGCACCGGTGCGAAGCCCAGACCAACGAGCATGGGCGCCGCCAGCGCCACGGGCGTGCCGAAACCAGCCGCGCCCTCGAAAAAAAGCGCCAGCAGCCAAGCCACCAGCAGCGCCTGCAAAGCCGGCTTGGCGGTCAGGCTGGCCAGACCCAGCCGCAAGGCTTCGATCGCGCCGCTTTGCTGCTGCAAGCGGTGCAGGGCCAAGGCCGGCCACAGGATCCACAAGATGGTCAGTGCGAGGAAACCGCCTTCGGCGGCAACGCCGGTGTAGGCCAGGGCTGCACCGGGGCCGGGTGATGCGGCGCCGAAACCGAAGAGCGCACAGGCCACGCCCACCGCCAGCGCCAGCGCAACCAGCCCGGCACGGGCCGCCGACCATTGCAGCGCCAGCATGAGCCCCAGCATCAGCAGGATGGGCGCCGCCGCCGCCAACACCAGCATGGCCGCGGGCGCCATCACAGGCCCGCCGCGCCGAGAAAGGCGCGACCGCTGAACATGTCATTCGGGGGCGTCATGCCGGCCCTAGAAGCTGCCGAAGCGGCTGCCCAGCAGCACCACACACCCCAGGGCCAGCAAGGGCACGGCCACTGCCACTGCCACCATGAAGATGTCGAGAAAGCTTTGCCGGTGCGTGAGCTTGCAGATGCCCAGCAAGGTGATGACGGCGCCGTTGTGCGGCAGCGCATCGAGGCCCCCGGGCGCGATGGCCAGGGCCGCCCCGCTGGCCTCCATGAGCTTGCCGAACATCGCCCCGAGCAGGAAGAGCGGGAAGAAGGCGATCACAGCACCGCCCATGGGCTGCAGGATGGGCGACCCGTTGGCCGCGTGGCAGTGCTTGGCCTCGGCCGCGGGCATGGGGGTCTCCTGTATCGCGCTGCCATTTGAACAGGCGCCACGCGCCAACGAGCAGGGGGTGGCGATGCAAGAGCGTCGCCGTTGATGCATCTCAAACCGGCGCCATGCCGCCAAACAATGGCTCGCGGACAGCCCCCGGGGTGCGGGACCCCGGACCGTTTTTACTTCGCCACCACGGCCGCGGCGATGCCGGCCAAGGCCTTGCCGACCTGCTCGGCCGCGCCGCAGTCGCGCTGGCCGTGCCGGTGGATCAGCCACTGCGGGTCGTTGTAGCCCAGCCAGGTCTGGCCTGCCGCATCGGCCCACACCAGCGCCTTCATCGGCAGGTCGATGCCGGCCAGCTGGGCGCACAGCATCAACGGTGTGCCGGCCTGCGGGTTGCCGAAGATCAGCAGTTCGGTCGGCCGCAAGGTCTGCCCGATGCGCTGCGCGGCAGCGGCATGGTCGATGCGGGCCACCACAGCGAGCTGGCGCTTCTTCACCTCGGCTTCCAGCCGGTTCATGGTCTCGGTCGGCGTGTGCGGGCTCTGCAGCGCAGTCAGGCCGTGCGTGGCGGTGGCGCGCTTGCCACCGCCCTGCCCCGGATCGCCAGCGCCATGGTGGGCGTCCATCGCGCCACAGCCGCCCAGCAGCACGGCGCAGAGGCCGAGGCTCAGTCCTTTGGAAACACGCATCGTCTTCTCCTGGTGGGGTGGTTCGAGGGCCGCCGTGGCAGCCCGGGGCTCAGACTCGGAAGGACCAGGCAGCAGCCACAAGGCCGCTTCGCCAGTGGATGGGACCGGTTTCACCGTGCGTCGTTCAAGGCCCAGTCGTAATCGGTGTAGACGATGTCCACGCTGCCGGCACGGATGCGTTCGCGATCAGCAGGCAGGTCGGCCAAGACGTCGGCATAGCGCGCCGCGAAGGCCGGCAGCGACCCGATACCGCGGTGGCCGAGGCGGAAATCCTCGCCATACCAGTCGAAGATCTTCGAGAGTTCGAGCCGCCCGCGCTGTGTGTTGAACCGGTTGCGTGTGCGATCGCTCATGAAGCGCAGCGTCTGCTCGTCCATCTGCGCATCGAGCTTCGCCGCGACGAAGGCCTCCTCGCGCAGCGCCGGGCAGCCGATGCTCGCGCAGTTCACCGCGAAGTGGACCCGAGGGTCGTCGTAGTCGCCGCGTTTGCGCAGCATCCCGTGCTCGATGTCGTCCAGCGAAAGCTTGCTGCCCAGCAGTGAGATCCACCTCGGTTTCCATGGGCTGCTGAGCAGGCTGCCAAGGTCCTTGATCGACTTCAGCTCGGGGTAGCGCGTGAGGATGAGCTCGACCGTGAAGGCGTTGTAGGCGTTGACGAGGAAAGCCTGCCGCTCGGCCCGGCTCCAGCCGCCGAACGTGGCGGGCGTGACGGCCGAGAGGGTGCCGAGGTAGGCCTTCAGCATCGCCCGGTCGGCCTTGAAGCCGGCGTAGGCCACCAGCGTGGCCTGGCCGCCGCGCACGGGCCGCACGTGCTGGCGCAGCAGAGCCGTCCAGGCCGCGTGGCCATGGTCGAAGCCTGGGGCCTGCGCCTGCGCCGGCGAAGGCGCCAGCCAGCCTGCAGCGGCCGCGGTCGCCAGGAGCGTTGAACCCAGCACTTCGCGTCGGCTCAGGGCCTGGGCGACGCGGGCCATCAACGCACGCCCTCGCTCAGGCCGACAACCGCAGGGCCCTCGACCGCGTTCGTCACGGTCTCCAGCGCCCCGCCGCAACTGCTGCCCTGGCCGGCCGTGCAGCCGTAGCAGTGATCGGCGATCCGGATGTCGGTGCCCGCCGGATCGTGTTGCAGCAGCGCACGCAGGTGGGGCCGCGCTGACCCGCCCACATGGGCGCGCAGTCCCAGCATCTGGTTGAAGTCGCAGTCGTAAAGGAAGCCCTGCCAGTCGACGCTGAGCAGGCTGCGGCACATCACCGTGTCCAGGTTCTCGGGGCGGTAGCTGTCGCGCAACAGCCGCATGTAGGTGCCGAAGCTGCCCTTGCTGACCAGCGTGCTGCCGAAGCGCTGGATGGGCATGTTGCTCAGCGCGAAGAGGTGGTCGAAACGGATGCCGAAGTGCAGCAGCAGCTCGCGCTTGTAGTCGGCCTCCAGCGGCCCTTGGGGCGGCGGCAGCGTGGGCCCCTGCGGGTTGTAGACGAGGTTCAGCACCAAGCCTCGGCTTGGATCGCCGTAACCCAGCGCATTGAGCTGGCGCAGGCAGGCGATACTGCGCTCGAAGACGCCGTCGCCCCGCTGGCGGTCGACGTTGGCCGGCGAGTAGCAAGGCAGCGACGCGGTGACTTCCACGCCCTGCTCCGCCAGGAAGGCCGCCAGGTCTTCCTGGCCGGGCTCGGACAGGATGGTGAGGTTGCAGCGGTCGATCACACGCACGCCCAGCGCCCGGGCCTGCCGCACGAGGTGGCGGAAGTGCGCGTTCAACTCCGGCGCACCGCCCGTGAGGTCGAGCGCTGCGACCTTGCGCACACGCAGCACCTCGAGCACCTGGGCGATGGTGTCGCCGTCCATCATTTCCGTGCGCTGCGGGCTGGCTGCGACGTGGCAATGCAGGCAGCTCTGGTTGCACTTGTAGCCCAGGTTGACCTGCAGCGTGTCCAGCGAACGGCGCCGGATGGGCGGGAAGTCGGTGGCAGCAAGCAGGGGCAGCGTGGCGTGCATGGGTGATCGGATCTGAGTGGGCGACGGCGGGTAGTCGCGACAAACCGGCTGTCGGTTACAGCGCGCGGCCCGAGATGGCGCAGGCCTGCACGGCCACGGCATGCGACGCCAGCACGGCACAATGAACCAGAACACGTCGACCGCACCCGCCAGCTGCCGCAGCCCTGGGCCGGTGTAACCCCCAGGCCCTGCGATACGAAATGCCAGCTGACGACAGCCCCAGCGACTTCGAGTCCATCCTCAAGCCGCTGTGGCTGCGGGCACAGTCGGGCGATGACGTGGCCTACAGGCAAGCCCTGGGCTTGCTGGCATCCAGACTGCGCGCTTACTTGAAGCGCCGCCTGTCGGGTCTGCCCGACGAGGTGGAAGACCTGGTTCAGGAGACGCTGTTGGCCCTGCATCTGCAACGTGGCACTTACGACCCGACGCTGACGGCCAGCGCCTGGGCCGTGGCCATCGCACGCCACAAGCTCGTGGACCTGTGGCGCCGGCGCGGCCGGCGCGACAGCCTGCACGACGCCCTCGACGATGTGGACGAGGAGCTGCTGGCGGCCGAGCCCGAAGATGGCAGCGCGCGTCGGGACCTGGAAACGCTGTTCGACGCCTTGCCCCACGCACAGCGCCAGGCCATCGTGCTGACCAAGCTGGAGGGCTTGTCGGTCGCGGAGGCGGCGGCGCGGACCGGGGCCTCGGAGTCGGCCATCAAGGTGCAGGTGCACCGCGGCCTGAAACGCCTGGCGGCCCTGGTTCGGGGTGACGCCCGCCCTGCGGCGGATCACCCGCAGCGCAGCCCGGCCCCGGGCCTGGGCCGACCCGAACAGGCAAGTTCGAAATGAAGACCGAAGACCTCATCGACATGCTCGCCCGCGACGCGGGCCCCTTCCCGCGCGCAGCCGTGGCGCGGCGCTTGTCTCCAGCGGCGGCCGCCGGCTGCTTCGTGAGCCTGCTGCTCGCCGTGGCCTGGTTCGGCACCATCCCCGCACCGATGTTCGCCACCGCCGTGCCGTGGACGAAGATGGCCTACGCCGGCGCATTGGCGCTGACCGCCGGGTGGTGGACAGCCCGGCTGTCGCGGCCGGCGGCGCCAACCGCCCAGCCCCGGCGCGTGACGGTGCTGGTGCTGCTCGCCATGGCCGTGGTCGGCGGCGTGTCGCTGCTCGCGACGCCCAGCGGCAGCCGGATGGATGCCCTGTTGGGCACATCGTGGTCGACCTGCCCCTGGAACGTGTTGGCACTGTCTTTGCCGGCCCTGGCGGCAGCGCTCTGGGCGGTGCGCGGCCTGGCCCCCACGCGGCCGAGGACAGCGGGCTTCGCGGCCGGGCTGCTTGCAGGCGCGCTGGGCGCTCTCGGCTACGCCTTGGCCTGCCCGGAGGCTTCTCCTGCGTTTGTGGCGGTCTGGTACACGCTGGGCATCGTCAGTACCGGCGCCCTGGGTGCAGCCCTCGGGCCGCGTGTCTTGCGCTGGTGAGCTAGACGGGCTCGCGGCCCTGTCCGGCGCCACAGGCCTGGCGCGGAACTGAGTCACCCCATCGCCTCCACCAATACCCGCCCGTCGAGCAGCCGCAGCACCCGCGAGGCTTGCGCCGCGTGCGCCGGCGAGTGGGTCACCACCACCAGGGTGGTGCCCGAGAGGCTGGAGCAGCAGATCTTCACGCCCTTCTTCAGCACCCGGCCCGGCGGCAGCGGCATAGGCCTGGCGGTGGTGCGACAGCTGCTGCAGGGCCTGGGTGGCACGGTGCGCCACGCCAAGCGGCCGGGGGGTGGCGCATGTTTTGTGGTGGCGTTTTGACCCGGCCCGCTGCGGGTGGGCGTGCACGCGAACGAACGCCTCGCAGCGCTTTTGGCCTTGTGCAGGGCTGAAACGGTCGAGGCCCGCAGCCTTGGATCTGCGCAGCGCGAACCGGGCCGCGCCTCAATGCACCCGCAGCACCTCGAACTGCCATCGGCTGGAAGCGACCTGTACCGACACCTCGTCACCTTCGCATTTGCCCAACATGGCCCTGCCCAGAGGGGCTTCGATGCTGAGGACCTGAACGGTCTGGGCTCCGCTGAGCACATGCATGCTGCCCCCATTCGGGCCGAGAAAGAGCAGCTGCTCTTGGGCCTTGGCATCGAGCAGGCAGACCAGCGCGCCGAGCTGTATGCCTGCGCCGGCGTCGTAGGGGCCCGGACGGAAATGGCGCCAACGGCGCATCGCCTGGCGGATGGCTTCGGCGCGGCGCGCTTGGCCGGTGGCCAGGTAGGACGCTTCGAGCCCCAAGGTGTCGTACTTGTTTTCAGCGATGTTCTCTACGTGCGTCGCCGTTTCGTGGGCCGTCTGCACGGCCCGTTCAGCTTGCAGCAGGTCTTCGGCGAGCCGTGCCAGCACCTGTTGCTGCAGCAAGAACTTATCCATGATGAAAGCCGGGCATGTCGAACGCCACTGGACCGCGACCTTCTTCAAGTGCCGCGCAGGGCGCGGGCCGTCATGGCGATGAAGCTGGCGTGGTGCGCGGGGTCCAGCCACCGTGTCACCACCACCGCCTGCAACTCGGGGTCCACCCAGACCATGTGGCCGCCAGCACCCTGCATGAACAGCGCACCTGGCGAAGCACCCTTGAACAGCCGGCCTTCGGGGTTCAGCCAAACCAGCCAGCCGTAGAACGGCGCGATCGCGGCGGGCTGGGCCATGCGGCCCACCCAATCTGCGGGCAGCAGCGCCCGGCCCTGATGCCTGCCACCCTCCAGCAGCAGCTGGCCCAGCCGGGCCAAGTCGCGGGCGCTGACGCGCACACCGCCGCCCCAGTGCGTGCCGCCAGGAACCGAGGGCAGGCGCCGGCCGTCCAGCACGGTCCAGGCATCGTCATAAGCTTCCCAGAGGAAGGTGTCCTGCGCACCCAGGGGCTGCAGCAGCGCCTCGTGCATCACCTGCTGCAGCGGTTCGCGGAACAGGTGCAACAAAGCCAGCGAGAGCTGGTTGATGCGCACGTCGTTGTACTCCCAGTAGCTGCCCGGCGCCTGCAGGGGGCGGCTTCCGCCCTTGGGGCCGCCGGCGGGGCGTGGGTCGTGTGCGACCTTCCGCCAGCGGTCCACCTGGTCTGGCAGGCCGAAGCAGCTGCCCTCCCACTCGCTGGTCTGTTCCAGCAGATGGCGCCAGGTGATGGGCGCGTTGTGCGGCGTGTCGAAGCCGATGCCGGGCAGCTGTGCGGCCACCGGCCGGTCCACGTCGGGCAGCAGCCCGCGCGCCTGCGCCACGCCCGCCAGCAGGGCCAGGCAGGTCTTGGCCACGCTGAAGGTCTGGTCGGACCGGTCAGGCTGGCCCCAGCTGGCGATCTCGGCGCCCTGCTGCCACACCACGCCGCTGCAGGGCCCGCGCTCGTGCACCGGGCCGCGCAGGCGGTTCCAGGGTGGTGGGTCGTCGTGGTGCACGCCGAAGCGCTGGGGCTCGCGCAGCGGGTCGCGCGTCCAGGGCGTCTCGTGGGCTTCGGCGAAGGCAGCCGCGGCTGCCAGTCGGTGCGGAACAGGTGTGGACATGGGTGGCAGTCTAGGCGTGACCTTCTCGCGCTTGCCGTTCAGGTGCTGCCTGAAGCGCCAGGTTTTGGTTCCGGAGGGAAGCACCGGAACCGCAGAAGCAAAAAGCCCCAGTCGAATCAACGATCTGGGGCTTCCTTCATACGGCCCGTGGAGGCCTGGAAGGTGCTTACATGTGGTCGATCATCACCTGACCAAAACCGCTGCAGCTGACCTGCGTGGCACCTTCCATCAGGCGCGCGAAGTCGTAGGTCACCTTCTTGCTGGCGATCGACTTCTCCATGCTGCTGATGATGAGGTCGGCGGCCTCGAACCAGCCCATGTGGCGCAGCATCATCTCGGCGCTCAGGATCTCGGAACCCGGGTTCACGTAGTCCTTGCCGGCGTACTTGGGCGCGGTGCCGTGGGTGGCCTCGAACATCGCCACGTTGTCGCTCAGGTTGGCGCCCGGGGCGATGCCGATGCCGCCCACCTGCGCGGCCAGCGCGTCGGAGACGTAGTCGCCGTTCAGGTTCAGCGTGGCGATCACGCTGTACTCGGCCGGGCGCAAGAGGATCTGCTGCAGGAAGGCGTCGGCGATGCTGTCCTTGACGACGATGTCCTTACCCGTCTTCGGGTTCTTGAACTTGCACCACGGGCCGCCGTCGATGAGCTGCGCGCCAAATTCCTTCTGCGCCAGCGCGTAGGCCCAGTCACGGAAGCCACCTTCGGTGAACTTCATGATGTTGCCCTTGTGCACGATGGTCACGCTGGGCTTGTCGTTGTCGATGGCGTACTGCAGTGCCTTGCGCACCAGGCGCTCGGTGCCTTCGCGGCTGACAGGCTTGACGCCGATACCCGAGGTGTTCGGGAAGCGGATCTTCTTCACGCCCATCTCGTCCTGCAGGAACTTGATGAGCTTCTTGGCCTTCTCGCTTTCGGCTTCGAATTCGATGCCGGCGTAGATGTCTTCCGAGTTCTCGCGGAAGATGACCATGTTGGTCTTCTCGGGTTCCTTCACGGGGCTGGGCACGCCCTTGAAGTACTGGATGGGGCGCAGGCAGACGTAGAGGTCGAGCTCCTGGCGCAGCGCCACGTTCAGGCTGCGGATGCCACCGCCCACGGGCGTGGTCAGCGGGCCCTTGATGCTGACGACGTAGTCGCGCACGGCGTGCAGCGTCTCTTCGGGCAGCCACACGTCGGGGCCGTAGACCTTGGTGCTCTTCTCGCCGGCATAGACCTCCATCCAGTGGATCTTCTTCTTGCCGCCGTAGGCCTTGGCCACCGCCGCATCCACCACCTTCAGCATCACGGGGGTGATGTCCAGGCCAGTGCCATCGCCCTCGATGTACGGAATGACGGGCTGGTCAGGAACGTTGAGCGAGAAGTCCGCATTGACGGTGATCTTCTGGCCACCTTCGGGCACCTTGATGTGCTGGTACATGTGTGAGGGTCTCCGCAGGGCCGGCGCAGCGCGGCCGGCATAGGTGTGAGTGACCGAGAAATTCTAAGGCACGGCCCCTGTCGGGCCACTGACGTCCAGGCTGTGTTCAGGCCAGGCCGCAGAACGCGGCCACCTCGTGCCAGACGCCGTGGCCCAGGGCCCAGGCCGAGGCGGCGATCAGCATGCCTCCGGCCGCGCGCACGGCCAGGCGTTCACGCGCTGCCGCGTTCTGCCCGCGCAGCAGGCGCTGCAGCAACCAGGGGCCGAAAAGCAGGCCCGGCGCCGAAGCGAGCGCAAAGCCGGCCATGGCCACAGCCCCGGTGGCCGCGCTGCTGCCCAAGGCTGCCACCAGCAGCGCCGATTGCAACAGGCCGCAGGGCCAGGCCACCCACAGCGCACCGGCGGCGCCTGCGCGCGCCGGCCCTTGCAGCCGCTGCAGCCGCCGCCAACCGGGCGCCAAGCCCACGCCGGGCGCGCTGTCGACGGCGGCGCCGGCAACCAACGCCACAGCGCCGCCAGCCCCACCGCCGGCCGGCACCGGCGCCCGCCCCAGACGCACCATCCACGCCGGCTGGCGGGCCTGGATCAGCAACCAGAACCCCAGGGCCAGTGCCCCGGCGTGCAGCATCACCCACAGCGGGCGCAGCGCCGGGCTCAGTTGCGACCAGCCCGCCAGCGCGGCCACACTGGAAGCCACCACGGCACCGCCAAGGGCATAACTGCCGACACGGGCGACATGGAACACCAGGCGGTGTCGCGCCTGCCGCCCGGTGGCGGCGGCGCAAGGCGCGCTGCACATCGCGGTGCAGTGCGGCGCCCCGGCCAGGCCGAGCAGCGTGGCGCTGAGGATGAGGGGGAGTTCCACCCTCAGATGATGCGCGAGAAACGCTCCCGCACGCGGTCGGCCTGCAGGTGGCGGTCGAAGACCATGGCCACGGCACGCACGAAGAACCAGCCCGTGGCAGTGACCTGGATCTCGCGCTCGTTCACCTCCACCAGGCCCATGGCCTGCAGCGGTTGCAGTTGCTCGAACTCGGGCGCAAACACCTCGCGCATCTTCACCAGGTGGGCCAGCTCGATGCTCTCGAACTCCACGCGCCCCTGGCACATCAGCGCCATGATGACGGCGCGGCGGATGAGGTCGTCGCGGGTCAGCGCCAGGCCGCGCACGATGGGGAAGTTGCCCTGGGCCAGCGCGTCGTGGTACTCGGGCAGGGTCTTGGCGTTCTGGCTGTAGGTGGCGCCGATGCGGCCGATGGCCGAGACGCCCAGGCTCACCAGGTCGCAGTCGGGCTGCGTGGTGTAGCCCTGGAAGTTGCGGTGCAGGCGCCCTTGCCGCTTGGCGATGGCCAGCGCGTCGCCCGGCAGCGCGAAGTGGTCCATGCCGATGTAGGTGTAGCCATTGGCCACGAAGCCGGCCAGGCCCGCACGCAGCATCTGAATGCGCTGCTCGGCCGTGGGCAGCGCGTGGTCGTCGATGCGGCGCTGCGGCTTGAAGCGCTGCGGCAGGTGGGCGTAGGCGTACATGGCCACGCGCGTGGGCCGCAACTCGGCCACCTGGGCGATGGTGCGGCGGAAGGACTCGGGCGTCTGCTTGGGCAGGCCGTAGATGAGGTCGGCGTTGATCGACTCGAAGCGCAACGCGCGCGCCTCGGCCACGAGTTCACGCACGCTGTCGAAGCTCTGCACACGGTGCACGGCCACCTGCACCTCGGGGTCGAAGTCCTGGATGCCGAAACTCACACGGTTGAAGCCCATCGCCGCCAGGTTGCGCAGGCGCTCGCGCGTGGCGGTGCGCGGATCGACCTCGATGCTGATCTCGGCCTCGGCTTGCAGCCTGAAGGCGCCGCGCAGCATCGCCATCAGCTGCGCCAGTTCTTCATCGCTCAGGAAGGTGGGCGAACCGCCGCCCAGGTGCAGCTGCGAGACCGGCTGGCCGCGGCCCAGTTCGGCCGCGTGCAGCTCGATCTCGCGCTGCAGGTCGAGCAGGTACTCGGCGCCGCGGCTCTTGTGCTTGGTGATGATCTTGTTGCAAGCGCAGTAGTAGCAGAGCTGCTCGCAGAAGGGGATGTGCACGTAGATCGACAGCGGCTGCGCGCCGCCGACCACGGCCCCCTGTGCACGCTGGCGCAGCGCCTGGCGGTAGGTTTCGGCCCCGAAAGCCTCGACGAAGCGGTCGGCCGTGGGGTAGCTGGTGTAACGCGGCCCGGGCACGTCCAGCTTGCGCAGCAGGTCGTCGGTCAGCAGCGTGTCCACGGGGGCGGTGTCCAGGATGTTCATGGGCCCACTGTGCCAAAGCGGCCAGCGGCCGCATTGATCCTGCTCAAGCCCGGGCCGCTCGCGGGGCGCACTGGACGTCGAGGCATGGGCTTGCGCCATACTGCCGACTCTCAAAGCCGTACCCACTGCAATGCACCCGACATCACCGCCCGTGCGCCTGGAGCCCTTCAAGGTCGCCTGTTCGAGCTGCAACCTGCGTGAACTGTGCCTGCCCGTGGGCATCGGGGAAGCGCAGATGGAAAGGCTGGACGCCATCGTGGCCACACGCCGCAGCGTGCCGCGCGGTGATGCCCTCTTCCGCAGCGGCGAGGCCTTCACCTCGCTCTACGCCGTGCGCACCGGTTTTTTCAAGACCTGCCTGTCGTCGGAAGACGGGCGCGACCAGGTCACGGGCTTCCAGATGGCCGGCGAGTTGCTGGGCCTGGACGGCATCGGCACCGACCGCCACACCTGCGACGCCGTGGCACTGGAAGACTCGCAGGTCTGCGTGATTCCGTACCACCAGCTCGAAGACCTTTCGCGCGAGCTCAGCGACCTCCAGCGCCATTTCCACAAGATCATGAGCCGCGAGATCGTGCGCGACCACGGCGTGATGCTGCTGCTGGGCAGCATGCGCGCCGAAGAGCGACTGGCCGCCTTCCTGCTGAACCTGACACAACGCCTGCGCACGCGCGGCTTCTCGGCCAGCAGCCTGGTGCTGCGCATGACCCGCGAAGAGATCGGCAGCTACCTGGGCCTGAAGCTGGAGACCGTGAGCCGGGCCTTCAGCAAGTTCCAGGACGATGGCGTGCTCGACGTGAAGCAGCGCCAGATCACCGTGCTCAACCCCGAGGCCCTGCAGGCCTTGGTCAACGGCAGCCCCTGCTGAAACTCCTGGCCGCGCACGGCCCTCCAGCCCTCAGCGCAAGCGGTTCACCTCTTCCGCGGCGCGGTGCAGCATCAGCGTGAGTGCGCATGCGGACGCCGTCGTCGCCCAGAACACGAAAAAGGCCAGCGAATAGACGGCCGTGGCCGACCATTCGAGCGAGGCCCCGTTCAGCGTGTGCAGCGTGAAGGGGTCGACGAACGCGAAGACCGCGATCTCCAGCACCGCTGCCACCAGAAAGGCGGGCCAGGCCACCGCAGCAGCGCGCTGGGCGTAGGCTTTCATCATCCGGCTCCGCGGGGCTCAGCGTTCGGGCGTGGCCGCGTGGTTGCGCCCCTGCACTGCAGGCTGTTCGGCCTTGGTCTTGGCCGCGGGCAGGCTCAGCACCGGGTCGGGGTTGAGGATGGCCAGGGCCAGCGTGATGAAGCTGGCCACCACCACGAGCAGCGGCCCGCCGATCACCAGCCACATCGTCGGCGCCCGCCACCAGCGCAGGGCTGGCGTGCCAGGAGTGGGGGCGCCCTGGGGCGCTGAAGCTGCGAGGCTGCTTGACATCTTGGTCTCCTGCGGCGCCGTCAACGCGGCACCATGAAGGTGGATTTTTCGAGCAGCGTGCGGCCGTCTTCGCCCGGGCTGGCCAGCCGCTCGATGCTGAATTGCAGCGCGTGGGCCCCGGTGCCGGCCTGCTGGGCCACCTCGGGCGGCACGCGCACCGACACCGGCACCCAGCGCGCCTGCGCGGCCTGCACCACCACATCGGGCGGCACATCGATCTTCAATTGCGCCAGGCCGGTGGCCGTGACACGGTAGTGCTGCACGCCCTCGGTGGCGTTCATGATCTGCAGCCGGTAGACGTTCTCGACCCAGCCGTCTTCCACCACGCGCGCCAGCGCACCGCGGTCGCGCACCACGTCCACCTTGAAGGGCGCACGGGTCAGCAGGCTCACGAAGAGCGCCACGCAGATCAACACCAGCACGGCCGAGTAGCCCAGCACACGCGGCCGCAGCACACGCTTGATGACCTCGCTGCGCGAGAGGTGCTGCTGCAGGCCGTTCTGGGTGTCGTAGCGGATCAGCCCGCGCGGCGTGTGCATCTTGTCCATCACGCCGTTGCAGACGTCGATGCAGGCGGCGCAGCCGATGCACTCGTACTGCAGGCCCTTGCGGATGTCGATGCCGGTGGGGCAGACCTGCACACACAGGCCGCAGTCGATGCAATCGCCCTGCTTGGTGGCCGGCTCGCTGCCGCGCTTGCCACGCACGCCGCCGCGCGGTTCACCGCGCGCCTCGTCGTAGCTGATGATCAGCGTGTCCTTGTCGAACATCACGCTCTGGAAGCGCGCGTAGGGGCACATGTACTTGCACACCTGCTCGCGCATCCAGCCGGCATTGCCGTAGGTGGCGAAGCCGTAGAACAGCACCCAGAAGGTCTCCCAGGGGCCGAGGCCCAAGGCCAGCACCGAAGCGCCGAGCTCCTGGATGGGCGTGAAGTAGCCGACGAAGGTGAAACCCGTCCACAGACCGATGGCGATCCACGCCGCCTGCTTGGCCGTCTTGCGCCCGAGCTTTTCCAGCGTCCAGGGGCCCTGGTCGAGCTTCATGCGGCGCATGCGGTCGCCTTCGATGCGGCGCTCCACCCACATGAAGATCTCGGTGTACACGGTCTGCGGGCAGGCATAGCCGCACCAGAGACGGCCGGCCACCGTGGTGAAGAGAAAGAGCGCGTAGGCGCTGACGATGAGCAGGCCCGTCAGGTAGATGAAGTCCTGCGGGTAGAGCACCAGCTCGAAGATGTAGAAACGCCGGCTGCCGAGATCGAAGAGCACGGCCTGGCGGCCGTTCCAGTTCAACCAGGGCAGACCGTAGAACAGCAGCTGCGTGGCCCACACCAGCGCCCAGCGCCAGCGCGCGAACCAGCCGGAGACGGCGCGCGCGTAGATCTTCTGCTGCGCCTGGTACAGCGAGACGATCTGTTCCTTCACGTCGCCCGAGGGAGCCTCGGGCGACGCAGGCTGGGCCACCTTATTGGGTTGCAACGCGCGTCCCTTGCGAGAGGCTCCACACGTAGGCCCCCAGCACATGCACCTGCTCGGGCGTCAACAGCCGGCCCTGGGCGGGCATGGCGTTGTTCTTGCCGTTGGTGATGATGTTCACGATGGCCTGCTCACCCCAGCCGTGCAGCCAGATCTTGTCGGTGAGGTTGGGCGCGCCCAAGGCGGCATTGCCCTTGCCGTCGGCACCGTGGCAGGCCGCGCAGGTGACGAACTTGGCCTTGCCCATCTGCGCGGCGATGTTGTTGTGCGCACTGCCCGACAGGCTGAGCACGTAGTTCGCGACGTTGCGCACGTCTTCAGCGCTGCCCACCGCCGCGGCCATGGGCGGCATCATGCCGACGCGGCCTTCCAGGATCACCTTCTTCACATAGTCGTGCGAGCCCTCGCCCAGCCAGTCGGTGTCGGTGAGGTTCGGGAAGCCCTTGCTGCCGCGCGCGTCGCTGCCGTGGCACTGCGCGCAGTTGTTCAGGTACAGGCGCTGCCCGATACCCATGGCCGCTTCGTCACGCGCCAGCTCTTCGGCTTTCATGGGCGCGAACTTGGCGTACACCGGGGCCAGCGCCGCCTCGGCCTTTTTCTGCTCGGCTTCGTACTGGCCCACGCTGCTCCACTTCAGCGTGCCGGCGTGGCTGCCCAGGCCGGGGTAGAAGGCCAAGTAGACGGCCGCGAAGACCACCGTGATGACAAACAGCCACATCCACCAGCGCGGCAGCGGGTTGTTCAGTTCGCGCAGGTCTTCGTCCCACACGTGGCCGGTGGTGTTGTCGTCGGCCATCACCTTGCGGCGGCTGGCGATGATCAGCAGCGCCAGGCACAAGACCAGGCCCAGTACCGTGGTGGCGGCCACAAAGAGGGCCCAGCCACTGTTGATGAAGTCGCTCAAGACTGCTCTCCTCGTTGTTCTGCGCGGGCGGCCGCGGTCTCGGTCGGGTCGTCCAGGAAGGGCAACAGGGCTGCAGCCTGGTGCTCGCTGCGGTTGCGGCTGCTCCAGGTGCGCACCACCAGCACCAGGAAGAGCACGAGCCCGCTCAGCGTGACGATCGCGCGAAGGTCATTGACGTCCATGGTTACTCCTTCGGGCCCGTGTCACTTGCGCGCCGTGCCCAGCACCTGCAGGTAGGCGATGAGCGCATCCATCTCGGTGCGGCCCTTCACCTCTTCGGCGGCCTTGGCGATCTCGGCATCGGTGTAGGGCACGCCGACCGTGCGCAGCGCCTTCATGCGCGGGGCCATGCTCTCGGGGTCGACCTCGGCCTTCAGCAGCCAGGGGTAGGCCGGCATGTTCGATTCGGGCACCAGATCACGCGGGTTGTAGAGGTGGATCAGGTGCCACTCGTCGCTGTACTTGCCGCCCACGCGGTGCAGGTCAGGGCCGGTGCGTTTGCTGCCCCACTGGAAGGGGTGGTCGTAGACGAACTCACCGGCCTGCGAGAGCTGGCCGTAACGCAGCGCTTCGGCGCGGAAGGGCCGCACCATCTGCGAGTGGCAGTTGTAGCAACCCTCGCGCAGGTAGATGTCGCGGCCGGCCAGCTGCAGCGGCGTGTAGGGCTTGACGCCTTCCAGCGGCTGCGTGGTGGAGCGCTGGAAGAACAGCGGCACGATCTCGACCAGCCCGCCGACGGCCACCGCCAGCAGGATGAGCACGATCATCAGGAAGTTGCTGGTCTCGATCTTCTCGTGACCAGAAGGGGTGTGGTTCTGAGCCATGGTGTGGTTGCCTCGATTCGGGTTCAGGCGTGGGCCGGCGACACCACGGGGATGCGCACTTCGGCCGGGCGGCCGCCGCGTACCGTCATCACCGTGTTCCAGGCCATGATCAGCATGCCGCCCAGGTAGAGCACACCGCCCAGCAGGCGCACCACGTAGTACGGATAGGTGGCCTTGACGCTCTCGACGAAGCTGTAGACCAGCGTGCCGTCAGGGTTCACGGCCCGCCACATCAGGCCCTGCATCACACCGGCGATCCACATCGCGGCGATGTAGAGCACGATGCCGACGGTGGCGATCCAGAAGTGCGCCTCGATGGCCTTCACGCTGTACATCTGCTTCTGGCCGAAGAGGCGCGGAATCAGGTAGTACAGGCTGCCCATGCTGATCAGGCCCACCCAGCCCAGAGCGCCGCTGTGCACGTGGCCCACCGTCCAGTCGGTGTAGTGGCTGAGCGCGTTGACGGTCTTGATCGACATCATCGGCCCCTCGAAGGTGCTCATGCCGTAGAAGCTGAGCGACACGATGAGGAACTTCAGGATGGGGTCGTCACGCAGTTTGTGCCACGCACCGCTGAGGGTCATGATGCCGTTGATCATGCCGCCCCAGCTTGGCGCCAGCAGCACCAGGCTGAAGACCATGCCCACGCTCTGCGCCCAGTCGGGCAGCGCGGTGTAGTGCAGGTGGTGGGGGCCGGCCCACATGTAGGTGAAGATCAGCGCCCAGAAGTGCACGATGCTCAGGCGGTAGCTGTACACCGGGCGCTCGGCCTGCTTGGGGATGAAGTAGTACATCATTCCCAGGAAGCCGGCGGTGAGGAAGAAGCCCACCGCGTTGTGGCCGTACCACCACTGCACCATGGCGTCCTGCACACCGGCGTAGGCGCTGTAGCTCTTGAACAAGCCCGCAGGAATGGCCGCGCTGTTGACGATGTGCAGCAGCGCCACGGCGATGATGAAGGCGCCGAAGAACCAGTTGGCCACGTAGATGTGGCGCACCTTGCGCATGCCGATGGTGCCGAAGAAGACGATGGCGTAACTCACCCACACCACCGCGATCAGCAGGTCGATGGGCCATTCGAGTTCGGCGTACTCCTTGCCCTGCGTCATGCCCAGCGGCAGCGTGATGGCCGCGGCCAGGATCACGAGCTGCCAGCCCCAGAAGGTGAAGAGCGCCAGCTTGGGCAGGAACAGGCGTGTCTGGCAGGTGCGCTGCACCACGTGGTACGAACAGGCAAAGAGCGTGCAGCCGCCGAAGGCGAAGATCACCGCGTTGGTGTGCAGCGGGCGCAGGCGCCCGTAGCTGAGCCAGGGTATGCCCAAGTTCAACTCTGGCCAGGTCAGCTGGGCGGCGATGACCACGCCCACCAGCATGCCCACCACGCCCCACAGCACGGCGGCCAGCGAGAACAACCTGACGGTCGTGTCGCTGTACACGCTGCTGCCGGGGCCGGCAGCGACGGCGGTTGATGCCATTGAACTTCTCCTCTTCGGTGTGGCTGAAACTTGATTCAGGATTCTTCGGGTTTGGCCGCCGGTCGGCCTTGACGGCTGTCAATCGGTGCCGCCTCATCCGTCAGGATGCGTTCAGCTTCGGCATCGATGTCTTCAAATTGCCCCCGGTGCAGCGCCCAGCCGAAGACGCCGATGATCCCGAGCACGAGCAGAGCCGAGAGCGGGATGAGCAGGTAGAGGCTTTCCATGGGCGGCGGGGCTTTCAGCGCGCGGCACGCAGCGCGTTGCCGATGACCAGCAGCGAGCTCAGCGCCATGCCCAGGCCCGCGGCCCAGGGCGGCAGCCAGCCCATCAGCGCCAGCGGAATGCTCGTGGCGTTGTAGGCGGCCGCCCAGACCATGTTCTGGCGCACGATGCGCACGGCGTGCTGGGCGCGCTGGCGGGCTTGCACGAGATCGCCGAGGTCGTTGGAGGTGATCACCGCGTCGGCCTGGCTGCGCGCAACCAGTGCGCCCTGCCCCATGGCCAGCGAGACATCGGCGCGCGCCAGCACGGGCGCGTCGTTGATGCCGTCGCCCACCATGGCCACGGTGCGACCCGCCTGCTGCGCCTGCGTGACGGCGGCCAGCTTGTCTTCGGGCGTGGCCCGCGCCAGCACGTGCTGCAGGCCCAGGCGCTGCGCCAGGGCCTGGGCGCGTTCGGGGGCGTCGCCGGTCAGCAGCGTGAGTTGCAAACCCTGCGCCTGCAAAGCCTGCACCGCAGCCACGGCGCCCGCGCGCAAGGCTTCATCGAAGCCGAACCACGCCAGCACCTCGCCGTCGCAGCCCAGGGCCACGTGGGCGCCGGCCGCTGCGCCTGCGGGCTGCGGCGCACTGCTCCCCACCCAGGCCGCCTGGCCCAGGCGCCAGGGGCGGCCCGAGGCGTCGAGCGCCTGCACGCCCTGCCCGGGCACTTCATTCACTTGCTGCCAGCCTGCATCGTGCGCGGCACCCGCGGCAGCACCCTGGGCCGCCGCGATCGCGCGCGACACCGGGTGTTGAGACCAGGCCGCCAGCGACGCCGCCAGGCCCAGCGCCTGCGCGTCGTCGGCAAAACGGGCCTGGCCCGCAGCAGTGCGGGTGGTGGCGGTGAGTTGCAGCGCGTCGTCGGTGAGCGTGCCGGTTTTGTCGAAGAAGACCTGCTGCACGCGGGCCAGGCGCTCCAGGGCGTCCAGCCGCTGCAAGAGCACGCCGCGCCGTGCCAGGCCGCGCGCCGCGGCCACCAGCGTGGCCGGTGCGGCCAGCGACAGCGCACAGGGGCAGGTGACGATCAGCACCGACACGGCCACCCACACCGCACGGCTGGGGTCGATCACGCTCCACACCGCCGCGCCGCCGGCAGCCAGCAGCAGCACCGTCCAGAGAAAAGGCGCGGCCCAACGGTCGGCCAGCAAAGCCGCAGCGGGGCGCTGCGCCGAGGCGCTGCGCATCATCGCGACGATGGTCTCCAGCCGCGTGTCGCCGCCCATGCGCTGCACCTGCATCAGCACCGGCGCCCCGAGATTGGTGCTGCCGGCCACCACCGCCGCGCCCGCGGGTTTGTCGACGGGGGCGCTCTCGCCGGTGAGCAGCGCTTCGTCGGCGCGAGTCTGGCCTTGCACGAGCACGCCGTCGGCCGGGAAGGCCTGGCCCAAGGGCACGCGCAGCACGTCGCCCGGGCGCAGTCGCTGCAGGCTCACGGCCTCGACGGCACCCTCGGCGCCCACGCGCCACGCCACCTCGGGCAGGCGCGCCAGCGAACTCTCCAGCGCTTCGGCCGCGCGGTGGCGAGCGCGCAGCTCCAGGTAGCGGGCCCCGAGCAGGAAGCTGACGAACATGGTCAGCGAATCGAAGTACACCTCGTGCCCGAACACGCCGCCGGGCGAAAACGTGGCGCCGGTGCTGGCCACGAAAGTGATGGCCACGCCCAGCGCCACGGGCACATCCATGCCGATGCGGCGCTGGCGCAGCGCCACCCAGGCGCCACGGAAGAAAGGCCCGGCCGAAAAGGCCAGCACGGGCAGCGACAGCAGCCAGCTGCCCCAGTTCAGCAACTGGCGCAGGTCGGGCTCCAGTTCGCCGGGGCCGGCCACGTAGCTGGGTGTGGCCAGCATCATCACCTGCATGCCGCAGAAAGCGGCGACGAACAGGCGCCACAGGGCTTGCCGGTGCGCCTGGCTGCGCAAGGCGCGGGCCGGCGCGGCGGCGTCGGGCACGGCGTCATAGCCCGCGCTGCGCACCGCCTGGATCAAGGCCGAGGGCCGCGTGCGGGCCGGGTCCCACCGCACGGTGGCGCGTTCGCTGGCTGCGCTGACGCTGGCGGCCTGCACACCGTCCACGCGGCCCAGCGCCCCTTCGATCAAGCCGCTGCAGGCCGCGCAGTACATGCCCGAGAGCTGCAAGGAGGTCTCTGCGAGGCGCTGGCCTTGTGTGCCTTGCACCCAGCGCGTGCCGTGGCCGAATTCAACCGGGTCATCGAGCACAGCCATCCCCGCCTGCTCGTCGGCAACAACTTCGGGGGCTGGTACAGCAGGAACGGTGGCGGCAGGGGCTGGGGACATCGGCTTCGGCGCCAGGGATGCCCATAATCTAGGTGGTCCACCCCTCCGCGTCCATGATCTCCATCAAGCCGACTCTTTTCCTCGCCGCCCTGCTGGGCGTGCTGCTCGTGCCCGGCCTCGCGCAGGGCCAGACCGGGCCGCAGCCCAAGCTCAAGACCATCGAGCTGACGGCCGGCATGCACGTCATCCAGACCGAACTGGCCCTCACGCCCGAGCAGCAGCAGATCGGCATGATGTTCCGCCGCAGCATGGGCACCAACGAAGCCATGCTGTTCGTGGAAGAGACGCCCGGCGTGCGCTGCTTCTGGATGCGCAACACCTACGTGCCGCTGAGCATCGCCTTCATCGCCGACGACGGCACCATCGTCAACATCGCCGACATGAAGCCGCTGTCGGAAGAATCGCACTGCTCGGCCAAGCCGGTGCGCTTTGCGCTGGAGATGAACCAGGGCTGGTTCGCCAAGCGCGGCATCAAGGCCGGCAGCCGCCTGCGCGGCGCGCCCTTCAGCAAGTAGGCGCGGCGGCGCGCCCAAAAAAACGGGCCCATCGGGCCCGTTTTTCATCGTGCGGCAGGCCGGTGGCCTGCGCCGGCCTCAGGCGAAGTTGGCCTCGGCAAAGCCCCAGTTCACCAGCTTGTCGAGGAAGGTCTCGACGAACTTCGGGCGCATGTTGCGGTAGTCGATGTAGTAGGCGTGTTCCCACACGTCCACGGTCAGCAGCGCCTTGTCGGCGGTGGTCAGCGGCGTGCCGGCGGCGCCGGTGTTGACGATGTCCACGCTGCCATCGGCCTTCTTCACCAGCCAGGTCCAGCCGCTGCCGAAGTTGCCCACGGCGCTCTTGACGAAGGCCTCGCGGAAGGCGGCGTAGCTGCCCCACTTCGCGTTGATGGCTGCAGCCAGCGCGCCGGTGGGTTCACCGCCGCCGGCGGGCTTCATGCAGTTCCAGAAGAAGGTGTGGTTCCAGATCTGGGCGGCATTGTTGTAGATGCCACCGCTGCTCTTCTTGATGATCTCTTCCAGCGAGAGGCTCTCGAACTCGGTGCCCTTCTGCAGGTTGTTCAGGTTCACCACGTAGGCGTTGTGGTGCTTGCCGTGGTGGAACTCCAGCGTTTCCTGGCTGTAGTGCGGGGCCAGGGCGTCGATCGCGTACGGCAGGGCGGGCAGGGTGTGTTCCATGGTGCTGATCCTCTGTCGGTGATGGGGGCTGGGCGATTGCCCAAAGCGGCCCGCATTGTAGGCAGCGGCCCTCAGCCAGCCGGGGGCAGGGCTTCCGGCGGCGTACCACGTTCGTCCACGGGCCGCGGCAGCACCTGGCGCACTTCGGCCAGGGCCTGGCCGTCGGCCCACACGGCCCGCACTGACTGGCCGGCTTGCAGGGCGTGCACGCTCAGCACCGGTCGGCCATCGGCCGACTCGACCCAGGCATAACCGCGTTGCAGCACGCGGTGCGGATCGTGCGCCTGCAAGGCCTGCGTGGCGGCTTGCAGTCGCAGGCGCTCGGCGGCCAGGCGCTGCTGCAGGGCGCGCTGCAGCCGCTCCTGCAGCCGCGAGGGCGCTTCGTCCAGGCGCTGCCGGCGCACGGCCACCGCACGCTGCAGACGGCTGGCCAGGGCTTCGAGCCTTTGCGCCTGCCCTTGCAGGCGGCGCGCAGGCTGGCCCAGACGCAAAGCCAGATGATCGAGCCGCTGGGCCTGCTGCTGCAGGCTGCGCTCCAGCGCACGTTGCAGGTGCTGCTGGCGCGCGCGCAGCGCGGCCAGGGCTTCGTCGGCAGCCGGCGCGGCGAGTTCGGCCGCGGCCGTGGGCGTGGGCGCTCGCAGGTCGGCCACCAGGTCGGCCAAGGTCACGTCGGTCTCGTGGCCCACGCCGCTGACCACCGGCAGCGGGCAGGCAGCGATGGCCTGCACCACGCGTTCATCGTTGAAGGCCCACAGGTCTTCGAGCGAACCACCGCCGCGCACCAGCAGCACCGCATCAACCTCGCGCCGCTCACCGGCGCGCTGCAGCGCGACCACCAGGGCCGCCGGGGCCTCGGCGCCCTGCACGAGGCTGGGGTAGACCACCAAGCGCACCTGCGGCGCGCGGCGCTGCAGCGTCGTCAACACGTCATGCAGGGCCGCGGCACCCAGCGAGGTGACGATGCCCAGCGCCTGCGGAAACACCGGCAGCGGCCGCTTGCGCGCGGCCTCGAACAACCCCTGCGCCTGCAGGCGGGCGCGGCGGCGCAGGAACTCTTCGTAGAGCGTGCCCGTGCCCAGGCGCTGCAGCGACTCGACCACCATCTGCAACTCGCCGCGGGCCTCGTAGATGCCAAGGCGGCCGCGCACCTCGACCTGCTGGCCATCGGCCGGCGCGAAATCCACCAGCACGGCCGCGCGGCGGAACATCGCGCAGCGCAGCAGGGCCGGTGCGCCGTCGGTGTCTTTCAGCGCAAAGTAACAGTGGCCGCTGCCGGCACGCGAAAAGCCCGACAGTTCTCCGCGCACCGTCACGGCGCCAAAGCGCGCAGCCAGCGCATCGCTGGTGGCCAGCAGCAGCGATGCCACGCCCCACGGCAGCCGTGCCCCTGCGCCAGTGGCGCGGTCAAACACGCGCCCAGCCCCGGGTGACGCGGCCGAGGATGCCCACAGCCGCGCCAACGCTGCCAAAACCCGTCGTGATAGCGGTCATACAGCAGTCACAATCGTGCAAGTGATTGATTTTCAAAAGAAATTTCTTGCACAAAAAAGCAGCAATACAGCAGAAGCCCCTGTTTCACGCAGCTTCTGCGGCTTGTTCGGGTGTTTGCCCACAGAGATATCCACAACTTCGGTGGACAGCACCGCGGTCTCGGGCGAGGCGACCGCTGAAGCCAGCGCAGAAGGGAAAGCAGGCGCAACGCGCCTTGGCGCCCGGGGTGCATCGGCGATAATCTGCCGCGCGCTGCTGGCTTGTTGCCAGCCCCCGGCCGAGCCGATCTAGCCCCCCAGGACCCCCTTGCTGTCGATCATACAAGCGGCCGGTTGGCCGATCTGGCCCCTCATCCTCTGCTCCATCGTCGCCCTGGCGCTCATCATCGAGCGCCTCTACCACCTGCGGCCGGGCCTGGTGGCGCCTGCCACGCTGCTCGACGAGGTGATCGGCGTCACGCGTGCCAACCTGCCCGCAGCCGATGTGGTCAACAAGCTGGCCGACAACTCGGTGCTCGGCTCGGTGCTCGCCGCCGGCCTGCGCAGCGTGGTGGCCGAGCCGCGCATCACCGAAGCGGCGCTGCGCCAGGCTTTCGAGAATGCCGGCCGCGCCGCGGTGCACCAGCTTGAGCGTTACCTCAACACGCTGGGCACCATCGCCGCTTCGGCACCCTTGCTGGGGCTCTTTGGCACCGTGGTCGGCATGATCGAGATCTTCGGTTCGCAGGCGCCCACGGCCGGTGGCACTGGCGGCAACCCGCAGCAGCTGGCGCATGGCATCTCCATCGCGCTGTACAACACCGCCTTCGGCTTGATGGTGGCCATCCCGGCCTTGATGTTCTACCGCTACTTCCGCGGCCGCGTGGACGAGTTCCAGCTCGGTCTGGAACTGGCCGCCGAGCGCATGGTGCCGCACCTGATGCGCTTCGCCGTGCGCACGCCGGCTTGAGCGCGCCCACACGATGAACTTCAGGCGCCGCAAGCTCGAAGAGCCCGAGATCAACCTCATCCCGTTCATCGACGTGCTGCTGGTGGTGCTCATCTTCCTGATGCTGAGCACCACCTACTCGCGCTTCACCGAACTGCAGATCAACCTGCCGGCGGCCGATGCCGAGAAGCTGCGTGAGCGCCCGGCCGAGGTGCTGGTGGCCGTGGCCGCCGACGGCCGCTATGCCATCAACAAGAAGCCCGTGGACGGCCGCAGCATCGAGCTGCTGACCGCCGAGCTGGTGGCCGCCTCGGGCGGCCGCAGCGACACCGTGGTGATCATCTCGGCCGATGCCACCGCTGCGCACCAGGCGGTGGTGAACGTGCTCGACGCCGCACGGCGTGCCGGCCTGGGGCGCCTGACCTTCGCCGCGCAATCGGGCAGCGCCGCCCCCCGATGACGGTGCCCCGGCCGCAGGGCCTGGCGGCAAGGCTCGAGGCGCGGCTGCAGCGCAGCTGGTGGCGCCCGCGGCCCGACCTGCTGGCCGGCCTGCTGTGGCCGGCCACGCTGCTCTACCGCCTGATGGCCTGGCTGGTGCAACGGGGCACGCCCCCGCCTCGCCCGCTGCCCGTGCCGGTGCTGGTGGTGGGCAACCACGTGGTGGGCGGCGCGGGCAAGACGCCGACCGTCATCGCGCTGGTGCAGGCGCTGCAGGCCCGGGGCCACCGGCCCGGCGTCATCTCCCGCGGCCACGGCCGCAGCGGCACGGGCCCGATGGCCGTGGCTGCGGGCGCGGATGTCACCAGCGCGGGCGACGAGCCACTGCTCATCCAGCGCCGCTGCCAGGTGCCGGTGTATGTCGGCCGGGCCCGCGCCGCGGCCGCACTGGCGCTGTGCGCCGCCCACCCCGAGGTGGACGTGCTGGTGGCCGACGACGGCCTGCAGCACCGCGCGCTGGCGCGCCAGGCGGAACTGGTGGTGTTCGACGAACGCGGCGCCGGCAACGGCCTGCTGCTGCCGGCCGGGCCGCTGCGGGAGCCGATGCCGAACACCCTGCCCGCGCAGCGGCTCGTGCTGTACACCGCGGGCCGCGCGAGCACGCCGCTACCGGGTGCGCTGGCCCGGCGGCAGCTGCTGCTGGCCTGGCCCCTGGCCGCCTGGGATGCGGGCGAGCGCAGCGCCGCGCTGCCCTTGTCGGCCTTGCAGGGCCGGCCTTTGCTGGCCGCAGCCGGCCTGGCAGCACCGCAGAAGTTCTTCGGCATGCTCAGCGCGGCCGGGCTGCAGTTCACGCCCCTGCCCTTGCCCGACCACCACCCCTACACCACGCTGCCCTGGCCGGCAGAAACGGCCGACGTGCTGGTCACCGAAAAAGACGCGGTGAAGCTGCTGGCCCGGCCGCTGGGCGCCGCCCGTGTCTGGGTGCTGCCGCTAGACTTCCAGTTGCCCGAAGGTTTGGTCGACGCCCTGTCGGCCTTGCTCTTCACCCCTGAACGCACGCAACCGCCCGCCCCATGAGCCTGGACCACCGCCTGATCGACCTGCTGGTATGCCCGGTGTGCAAAGGTCCGCTGGAGATGCATCGTGACGCCGAACAGCGCCCGACAGCGCTGGTCTGCCCCGCCGACCGGCTGGCGTTTCCGCTGCGCGACGGCATCCCGGTGATGCTGGAAAGCGAAGCCCGCCCTCTCGACGGCCCGGCAGCGGCGTGAGCCCGGCGCCCGGCACCCTGGGCCCCGGCGCGGCTGGCACCCCGGCCTTCACCGTGCTGGTGCCGGCCCGGCTGGCCTCCACCCGCCTGCCCAACAAACCACTGGCCGACATCGCCGGCCTGCCGATGGTGGTGCGCGTGGCGCAGCGCGCCGCCGCCAGCGGGGCCCTGCGTGTGGTGGTGGCGGCCGACCACCCAAGCATCGTTCAAGCCTGTGCCGCTCATGGCGTGCAAGCTGTGCTGACGCGAGAAGACCACCCCAGCGGCAGCGACCGCCTGGCCGAAGCCTGCAGCCTGCTGGGCCTGGACGGCGAAGACTGCGTGGTCAACGTGCAGGGCGATGAACCGCTCATCGACCCCTCCCTTGTGCGCCGCTGCGCCGAACTGCTGGCCGAGCGCCCCGACTGCGTGATGAGCACCGCCGCGCACCCATTGCACGAACGCGCCGACTACCTGAACCCCAACGTGGTCAAGGTGGTGCTCGACGCCGCCGGCCGCGCGCTTTACTTCAGCCGGGCGCCCATCCCGTGGTGGCGCGATGGCCTGCAAGACGGCCAACCCACGCTGCCCACCCCGCGGCCGCTGCGCCACCTGGGCCTGTATGGCTACCGCGCGGGCTTCCTGCGGCGTTTTCCGCAACTGCCGCCCGCCCCACTCGAACAGACCGAAGCACTGGAGCAACTGCGTGTGCTGTGGCATGGCGAACGCATCGCCGTGCACGTGGCAGAACACGGCCCGGGGCCGGGGGTCGACACGCCCGAAGACCTGGCCCGCGTGCGCTCGCTTTTTGCCTCGGGCGCAGACAGCCGCTGAACCCTGGCGGCACCGCCGCCGCGTCAGCTTTGCGCGGGACTCTGCGTGATATTCTCGTTTGCAGAGACATCGCAGACGGTGTATCCGGCACCGGTGCTGCGCCCGCAAGAATTCAAAACCTCCTAAGGCCATCGATGAGACTGATCCTCCTGGGCGCACCCGGCGCCGGCAAGGGCACGCAAGCCACCTTCCTCTGCAAGCATTTCGGCATCCCGCAGATCAGCACCGGTGACATGCTGCGCGCCGCGGTGAAGGCGGGCACGCCGCTGGGCGTGGCGGCCAAGAAGGTGATGGACAGCGGCGGGCTGGTCAGCGACGACATCATCATCGGTCTCGTGAAAGAGCGCATCACGCAGCCCGACTGCGCCGGTGGCTTTCTCTTCGATGGTTTCCCCCGCACCATCCCGCAGGCCGATGCGATGAAAGAGGCCGGGGTGGTGCTCGACTTCGTGGTCGAGATCGACGTGCCCGAAGCCGCCATCATCGAACGCATGAGCGGCCGGCGTGTGCACACCGCCTCGGGCCGCAGCTACCACGTGAAGTTCAACCCGCCCAAGACCGAAGGCGTGGACGACGTGACAGGCGAGCCGTTGATCCAGCGTGACGACGACAAGGAAGAGACCGTGCGCAAGCGCCTGCAGGTCTACCAGAACCAGACCCGGCCGCTGGTCGATTACTACGGACAGTGGGCCGCCAGCGGCAGCCCGGGCGCACCGCGTTATGCGCGCATCGTTGGCACCGGCAGCGTTGAAGAGATCACCGGCCGCGTGATGGCCGCCTTGCAGGCCTGAATACCGGCACAGCAGGCCCTGGCAGCGTCAGGGCCTGCCTCCGACCAGAACACCAGAGAACAAGACATGCAGATCGACGGCAAGGTATTCATCGTTACCGGCGGCGCCTCGGGCCTGGGTGAAGGCACGGCCCGCATGCTCGCCGCGGCCGGCGGCAAAGTCGTGGTGGCCGACCTTCAGGTCGAGCGCGGCCAGGCCGTGGCGCAGGACATCGGCGGCGTGTTCGTCAAGTGCGACGTCAGCCAGGAAGCCGATGGCCAGGCCGCCGTGGCCGCCGCCACCGCGTTGGGCAAGCTGATGGGCCTGGTGAACTGCGCCGGCATCGCCCCGGCCGTGAAGACCGTGGGCAAGGAAGGCGCGCACCCGCTGGCCACCTTCACGAAGACCGTGACGGTCAACCTGGTGGGCAGCTTCAACATGATCCGCCTCGCGGCAGAAGCGATGGCGAAAAACGAGCCCGAGAGCACCGGCGAACGCGGCGTGCTCATCAGCACCGCCAGCGTGGCCGCCTACGACGGCCAGATGGGCCAGGCCGCCTACAGTGCCAGCAAGGGCGGCGTGGTCGGCATGACGCTGCCCATCGCGCGCGACCTGGCGCGCAACGGCATCCGCAACATGACCATCGCGCCGGGCATCTTCGGCACGCCGATGCTGTTCGGCATGCCGAAAGAGGTGCAGGACGCGCTGGCCGCCGGCGTGCCCTTTCCCAGCCGCCTGGGCACCCCCGAGGACTACGCCAAGCTGGTGAAGCATATCTTCGAGAACGACATGCTCAACGGCGAAGTGATCCGCCTGGACGGGGCGATACGCCTGGCCCCGCGCTGAGCGCCCACGCCGAGCGCCCGTGCAGCGCAGTGGCTGCGAGGGCCGGAACGCGTCGCTTCAGGGCACGCGCCGCACCCTGGGCGTGGCGCTGACGCCCTCGATCTCGATGAAATAGCTGCCCAGCAGCCCGCGCCGGACGGTGACGGCTGGCGAATCGAGGTCGTAGACAGCGACCGTGCCGTCCACCACCTCCCACACCTGCCCGTTGGCCAGGCGCAAACGTGTACCGCGCTGCCAGCCTTCGAAGCGGCCCTGTACGCGACTGTTCAATGACAGCGCTTCGGCTGCCGGCACAGCCGGCAGGCCGAAGGCCGAGGCTGCCGCGACAGGTGCCGCCGAACGCGGGGCGGGCGGCGTTGCGGCAGCCACGGCCGGAACACCACGCGCCACTGCGGCCGTTGTGGTGGCTGCGGCGACGGCGGCGCTGGCTGCTGCAGTTGCAGGCACGGCAATCGCGTCGTAGCAGCCCAGCCGCGCCGCGACATCGCGAAGTTCACGACACTGCAGCACGGCCTCCGGCACAGAAGCCGCTGCCGCCGGCACCGCTGACAGCACCAGCGGACCGGCAGCCAGCAGGAAAATGGTTCGATTCATGACGCCCCCAGCAGTTCGCGCCAGACCGGCGTGGTGGCGCGGGTGATCAATTCATCCAGCATCTTGAACTTGTCGGCGCTGCTCATCACGTCCCACGGGCTGGCGCCGGCCGCGCTGCCCGCAGCGCTGACCACGCGTGAGGCCGTCACGGTCTTTGCAGAGAGCACGCGGCCGCTGGCAAGTTCAATGAGCGACAGGCGCAGAAAGGCATGCGGCGCCAGGTAACCGACAGCCCGTTCGCCGGTGTCCAGCCGGCGCAGCGGCGTCACGCGGTCGAGGTAGAAACCCAGGCCTTCGACCCGCCCGGTGCCGAGATCGGCATCGAAGGACCGCATGCGCGCTTCGCCGCGGTGCTTGGTGACCAGCAAGAGGTGGGTGGCCTTCTGGGCCCGCAAGGTCTGCAGCAGGAAGGCCGGCACCTGGGCCTGTTCCCCGTCTATCCACTGCGCCTGCTGCGCGTACAGCCGGCCATCGTCGGTGAGCAACGGGAGGGCACGACCCAAGCCTGAAGCCGCCACAGCGGAGACCGCTGCCCGAACGACCGAACGCTCGAGTTCATCGGTCTGCAGATCGATGCGCTCGGTCTGGTTCTGCGCCACGAGCGAGCCCGTGGTGGTCTCGAAACCCGTCACCGTCAGCTGATCGGCGACCACCGACACCACCGCGTACACCCGCTCGGCGGCGGTGGCGCTGGCCGGCACGCCCGCCAGCATGAGTGCAGCAAGGGCGGCAGAGAGTGTTCTGCGCGGGATGCAAGACATGGCTGTCTCCACGCGCCCCGCCACGCGCCAGAAGGCCGTTTCGAGACGCTGAAATGAAACCGCCTCGCGGGCAGCGAGGCGGAAAGTTCCACCAGGCCGGTACAGGTACCGGACGCTGGCGGTTTCTCGCAGGCCAGCATCTTTTGGATGCCGGCCGAACGCAACACTCAGAACTGCAGGCGAACGCCAGCGTAGTAACGCGAGCCGATGGCGTCGTACACGTCGGCAGCCGTGCCTGCACCGGTGGTGCCGCCCGTGATCAGGGCGTTGGTGTCGAAGCGCGGCGCCTTGGTGTCGAAGGCGTTGTCCATGCCGACGTAGAAGGTCGCCTTGCGGTAGGTGTAGTTGACCTGGAAGTCGACGTAGGTCTTGGCCGGCACCGTGATCGAACCCTTGGGCGCGCCGAACGAAGCCAGGAGCTGGTCGTCGAGAGCCGACTTGCCGATGTAGGTGGTGGTGCTGGCAATGCTCCAGGGGCCCATGCTGTAGCCGAGGCCCAGCGTGAACTTGTCCTTCGCAGCACCGACTTCACCGGCGAAATCGTCAGGCGCCGACCCGCGCAGCGGGATCACGTAGCCCTTGGAAACGCGCGTGTAGTTCAGCTTCGAGTTCAGGCGGCCCGGACCGATCTTGTCGGAGAAGGCCACTTCGAAGTCAAAGCCCTCGGTGAACAGACCGCCACTGTTGGTGACGGCCGAGTCCACGAAGGACAGCGAGCCGGCGCTGTTCGGGCCCTGCTGCGCAGCGCGGCGGGTCACGAACTGGCAGAAGCTGGCGTCACCGCTGTAGCACTGGTCCAGGATGAAGTCGCGCGGCGTGCTCACGATCGCATCGTCGACCTTGATCTTGAAGTAGTCGATGCTGAACGAGAAGTTCTTGAGCACCGGGATGCTCGCGGGCGTGATCACCAGACCGAAGGTGGTGGAGTTGCCCTGCTCCTGCTTCAAGGTGGGGTTGCCACGGTCGAAACCGCTGGTGCCTTGCAGGTCGGCCTGCGACAGCGTGAACGCGCCGTTGGCGGCAATGTTCGCAGCCACGCCAGGCGCAGCGCGGCAACGGCTGTCCTTGGTACCCACAGAGGTGGCCGTCACGCCTACGCAGGGGTCGGAGACGCTCGGGAAGGTCTGGCTCGGTGGCGAGTACAGCTCGTTGATGTTCGGCGCACGAACCGCACGGGCCTGGGTGGCACGCACGCGGATGTCACGAACCGGCGACCATTCGAAAGCGCCCGTCCAGCTGGTGGTGTTGCCCACGGTCGAGTACTTGCCCGAACGAACGGCACCGCTCAGCACCATCGACTTGGCAAACGGGGCGTCCTTCAGCAGCGGCAGGCGGGCTTCGATGAAACCGTCGGTCACGTCGAACTGGCCTTCGGTGCGCGGGATCGCGTTGCCAGCGTTCAGGCCGGCCTGTTGCAGCGGATCGAATTCGCTGCGGGCGTACTCTTCGCGCCACTCGAGGCCGGCGGCCACGCTCAGCGGGCCAGCGGGCAGCTGGAACAGGTCACCACGGACGGTGGCACCGGCCAGACGCTGCGAGGTGAAGGTGCTCAGCAGACCTGGCGCCTGGATGTAATTCAGGGCAGCAGGCGAAATCGAGTTGAAGCCGAACACGTTGACCGGCACGCAACCCTGGGCGCGTGCGCTGGCGTCCAGACAGACGGCTTCGGTCGTGTCGCCGTCGCCGTCGACGTCGTTCAGGTCGGGCACGGACTCCAGCGCCGACTTGAAGGTCAGCACGTTGACTTGGCCGGCGTTGACTTGCGACTCCTTGGTCGCGCCGTAGCCCATGTAGGCGTCGTAGTCCCAGTTGCCGAAGATGGTGCCCTTGGCGCCGGCCACCACGCGGAAGGTGTCGCGGTCTGCAGCGCTGCTGCGGTTGCCCACTTCGCTGAGGCGGCGCGAGAAGAAGAAGTCGCGAGCGCCGTCACCGTCGGTGTCGGTCATCTGGGCCAGCAGGCTGGCCGGGATCAGCGGGTTGGCCCGCATCTGGCCGTTGACCATGAACTCGGCCGGCACCTGGCCGCCGCTGGCCGGGTGCGTGGCCGCGCTGTCGAAGGGGAAAGGCTCCAGGCGCGTGCGCGTCTGCGTCTGCGCGTAGGTGGCCTCCATGAAGGCGCTGTGGTTGTCGTCAACCGCGAGTTCGCCCTTGGTCGAGAAAACGTAGCGCTCCAGCGGGATGGCGATCGTGCGGGAAGCCTGGCGGTTGAATCCGCGTGCCGGGGCGGTGGCGCTGCCGTTGGTGGACCAGGCCACTTCGTTGCCAGCGGTGTCGTAGGTGCGGCTGGTGTTGCCGACGAAGAACCGACCCTGGGGCGCGTAGCTCGACAGGAAAGGCACCGTGAAATTGAACATGTCCGCCGGGTCGCCCGTGAGGAAGGCGGTGGAGATGTCGTCGGTCGGCGCGCGCTTGTTCGAGAACACCGCGCCCTGCTTCGTGTAGCCGAAGTGGGCCATGATGTTGCTCTTGCCGTCGGCGCCGTTGGCGCCCATCGTCAGGCTGAACTCGGTGCGCTTGTCGTCGCTCTTGCTCGACTGGCCTTGCGAGAGATCGACAGCCAGGCCGTTGAAGTTCTTCTTCAGGATGATGTTGACCACACCGGCCACGGCGTCAGAGCCGTAGGTGGCCGAGGCGCCACCGGTCAGGATTTCAACGCGCTCGATGAAGTCGGTCGGGATGGTGTTCAGGTCGACCGCGGTCTCACCGGGAATGCCGGCCACGTGGCGACGGCCGTTCACCAGCACCAGGGTGCGCGAAGTGCCCAGGTTGCGCAGGTCCACCACCGCAACACCGGCGCTGGACGTGGAGAAGTTCGAGTTCGTGCGGCTGATGGCCGGCGAGCCCATGGTGGGGTTCTTCAGCAGCAGGTCTTGCAGCGTCACAGCACCGGACTTCTGGATGTCCTCGGCCGACAACACCTGCACCGGCGACGGCGAATCGGCATTGAGCGAACGGATGCGCGAGCCGGTGACTTCGATCCGCTCACTGGGAGTGGTTTGGGCTGCGACCGGCAGGGCGGTGACCCCGGCCAGTGCGATGAGCACGCCAGTGCAGACGCGGGTCTTCTTGAACATGGATTTCGCTCCTGAAAGTACCCCCCTGGGGGGCGGAAACAAGACTCGAACGTCGCATCGACCCGTCTGTCACCCCCAGTGCCGGAGCCGGCGCCTCAGCGCCAGCAGCGAACTCGGGGGACTGAACGGGACGCCCGCCCACGCAGCCAACGCTGCGCGACGGGACGCTCGGTCCTTCGGTTTCCACTTTTTACCTCGGCGCGGCACATCGCCCACCTAGCGCTCACACGAAGAACGCCGAGTTGTTGGTCGCGCACGACACCCAACCCACCACCTGCGGGGGCGCGCATCGCAAGCCCGGTGCGCAGAAGTTAGCGCCCCGGTGAAGAACGCCGCCATGAAGAACAAGCGGCACGAAAAAAAGCGGGGGCGACTGGTGTCGCCCCCGCTTCATCGCGTTGTGGTGCCCGGGACCGGAATCGAACTGGTGACCTTCGCATTACGAATGCGCGCCACTTTGTGTTTGCCGCCGTTCATTCGCGTTGATAGACTGCCCCCTCATAGGCTTACGAATCAACAGCTTGCGGAGCTTTCTGCCCTTGGGCGTTGATTCAGATTCATCAGAATTCTGAGAATCTGGCTACATGGCGGCTACACGGAAAGGGCAAAAAATGGCTAGACGAAGCAAGACCGAGGCGATTGACCTGACCCAGGCGCAGGAACTGACGGTGGGCCGTATCGAGGCCCTGACCTGCCCAGAAGGCAAAACTCAGGCCTTCCTGCGCGACAGCAAGGCCCCGGGCCTGCGGGTGCGCGTGACCGCGCTGGGGGCTAAATCCTTCGTCTTCGAACGCAAGCTAAACCGGAAGACCATCCGAAAAACCATCGGCGACGTTGCCGTGTGGACGATTCCCGGGGCGCAAGCCGAAGCGCGCCGCCTGGGTGTGATGCTGGACAGCGGCACCGACCCCCGCGAGGTAGAACGCCAGAAACTGGCCGACGCTGCCGCCCGCAAGGCCCAGGCCGAAGCTGAAGCGCAGGAAGCCAAGACCCATGCGCTGACCGTGGCCGACGTTTGGCCGCGCTACATGGCAGAAGGCAAGCCGAAGCGCAAAGCCGCCTGGAAGCCCCGGTATCGCGCCGACCTGATGAAGGCCGCTGCTCCCGGTGGCGAGCCCCTGAAGCGCGGCAAGGGCGTGACCAAGCCGGGGCATTTGGCCGCCTTGATGCCGCTGCCGTTGACGAGCATTGACCAAGACACCATCCGGGACTGGTACAGCAGCGAAGCGAAGCGTGCCCCGGTGCAAGCCGCCCGCGCCGTGGCGATGTTTTCGGGCTTCCTGTCGTGGTGCGCCACACGGAAGGAATACCGCGCCCTGGTGAACAAGGAAGCCGCCCGGGCCAGTGACCTGGGCGACGTGCTGCCCGCATCGAAGCAGCGCACCGACGCCCTGGAAGCCGAACAACTGGCCGCATGGTTTGCTGGCACCGATAAGCTGCGTAATCGGCACGCCGCCGCCTACCTTCAAGCACTTGTGCTGACAGGGGCGCGCCGCGAAGAAATGGCCGCCCTTCGCTGGGCTGATGTTGATTTTCAGAATCAGCGGATGACCATTGCCGACAAGGTGGACGCTACCCGCGTGGTGCCGCTGACGCCCTATCTGGCGTGGCTGCTGGATGCCCTGCCCCGTGGCGTGCTGGCCGACGGCACCAAGAACCCGTTCGTCTTTGCCTCGGAAGTGACGAAGAAGGGCGAGAACAAGGGCCGCACCCGCAGCGCATCTGGCCGAATTTCAGAGCCCCGGGCCTATCACGCCGACGTGTTGACCGATGCCGCGCTGCCGCACGTTTCCATTCATGGTCTGCGCCGCACGTTTGCCCTGATGGGCGAGGCCGCCGGTGCCCCTGCTGGCGCTATCGCTCAAGTCATGGGCCACAAACCAAGCGCCATCGCCGAACGCTACAAGCCGCGCCCCATTGGCGTGCTGGGTGAGTATCTCGCCAAGGTGGAAGCCTTCATTCTGGCGAAAGCCGGGATTCAATTCGACGCCCAGGCCGCGAAGGCGAAGGGCCTGCGGCTGGTTGCTGCCGCTTGACCGAATAGACTGCTTCGCCCCAGCTAGGCCCGCGTCGAAAACGGGTCGAAACGCCAGCCCCCCACTGGCTTGCTGGGGCACCTTGCATCGGGGGCGCATCGGGGGGGGTGCATGGAAGAGGAATTCGCGCACTGGCTGGAGCTGCCGGCAGGCATGCGGTATCTAACCTTTGGTGAGTTGCCCGACCTTATTGCGTCGGCAATCAGCCCGGCTGCTGAAGACGACTTCAGCGGCGGCTTTCGCCAGGCGGTTGCGGCCGACAACATCAAAGAGGAACTGACCCGCGCTAAGGATGCCGGCCTTTTGAAGGTGCTGGACCCCGTGACTCTTGGGCCGCACACATTCCCTGAAGGGGATGCGCTCGTGCGCGCGAAGGTGCGGGTATCTGACCTGCAGCGCTACTTCGCGGAGGGCGGCCGGTTAGGAATCCGCGTGGAAGCCACCCCCCCACCCACCTTTGCGCAGCGTGCGCGACCCATGTGGGCCGAGCCCGCGATGCTCGCGCTGAAGCCGGACACCATCGTGCAATTTTTCAGTTTGCCAGGACTGTCCAGCGGCGTAGCGCAGTGCCGCGTGTCTGAATGCCTAGCCATCGTTGAAGAACAGATTGCGCGGCAGGCGAGGGGCGTTTTCACGCTGGTGGAAGCCGCGCACCTATTGGCGATGGCAGCCCCGGGGAGCGACGTGCAGAGCTTTATCCACCGATTGATGACTGCAACGGTCCGAGGCAGGCCGCTTCCCCGCGAGCCGGGGAGCCTGCTGCCTATCGAAGACCGCACAAAGGTGCGTGACTTCTCCTCTTTAGCGACGATTCGCGACATTGATTCATGGCTGGAGGAAGAAGGGGCGCCCTATCGCTTTCCACCGGGGCCCTTCGATGCGTCCGGGCCATTGCATGGCGACGAACAATGCGAGCCGCGCTATATCGCAGGCCGCAGGCTTTGGACGCTGGCCGAAGCCGTCAACTTTGTTGCCGCGCTCGAAAACTTCGGGGTGGCACCTGCCGCGCTGCTGAAGCGTGCCGCGAAGGCTGCCGCCGACAGCACTATTACTCTGAGGAACCCCGAAGACGGGGAACCGCGCCACGGGAGTAACCTGTCCGGGTTCTTTGTTGAATGGCTGTACGCCGAAGACTTCAATGCGTGGCTGGCATCGGCGGGCTTTCGTGAGCCGTACCGCCTGCCCGATGACACGCCTAGCGAGCAAAGCCAGCCCGGGCCAGTGGCAACCGCCGCAGAGCCGGTAGAGGCAGACCCGGCCGCGCCGCTGCCCCTGACCACGGGTAACGTTGCCTTTTGCTTCGATGGCCTGCGCTATAGCGAAGCCAAGTGGAAGAAGCCGCTTGGTGACAAGCCGAAGTGGCTTGCGACATGCGTCGCCATACCCGGCCGCCGGGGCATTTGCGAGACAAGGTGGAACCCGGTGCTTATCGGTGCCGCCCTAGTGCGGGCTGGGCATGTATCTGCCCGCTCTGTCCGTGCGCGCTTCCAATCGCGGCCGATGTTGATTCCCTGGCTTGATGCGTGGAAGACCTACGAAGCCGACCACATCGAGAGCGCCTGACACACCGCCAGAACCCCGGGGACGAACCCCGGAATTGACGGGGCGACTGCTCGCAAGCCCGCGTCACTGCTTGATTCCAGAACCCCGGGGCCATTCGCCCGGATTCGGGGTTTTCAGTCTTCGCCCCAATCCCGGCATGGGCTGGGTTTGGACGAAGCGAAATGCAAACTGGAACGCACCACCCCGAAATAGTCAACGCTGGCCGCCTAGCCGTTCTTGAGCGCACGGCCGAGGTTTTCGTATCACTCGACCGCGAGACTCGCGCCACCGTCGATACCGCGACCGCCGCCTACCACCTGAACCGCCAGCCGCAGACATTGCGGGGCTGGGCGTCCGCTGAGACCTACCCGCAGGGCTTGAAGCCAATACGCGTCATGGGCCGCCTTGCGTGGCCCGTGGCTGGCATCCGCGCCGCTCTGGGGGTGGCGTAATGAAAAACGCCCGCCACCCCGAAGGATTGACGAGCGCCCGTGAACAAGGCGATTCTAAGTCTCCCGCCTCATTTTTGGGCACTGACAACCCGCGTTATCTGCGCGCCCTTCAGGCCCTGCTTACGCGCCCCGTCCCGCGCGAACACCTCGACCGCGTGGCGGGTTGCAGCAACGGCCCCGCGCTGATTGCCGAACTCCGTGCGCTGGGCCTTCCTGCTGAAGACTACCTGCCGTGCGACCGCGTGCCGTGCTTCGACCGCGATGGCGAAGAGGTGCGCCGGGGCGTCAACAGCCTGACGCCTGCCGGCCGCCGCCGCGTGCAAGCCTGGATGCGCAAGCGCGCCGCCGGGGGTGCCAGTGCTTAATAGGCACGACCTCGACCGCGCTCGCTCCGCGCTGAACCACCTCGACCCGGGGTGCAACCGCGAAGACTGGCACCGCATCGGCCGCGCCGCCATTGCTGCCGGGCTGACCGTTGACGACCTCGACGCCTGGAGCAGCAGCGCCGCCAACTACAAAGGCGAAAGGGACGTTCGCGCCGCCTTCCGCACCATCAAGCCCGAAGGCAAGACGGGCGCCGGAACACTGTTCTACCTTGCTGGCGGTGCCGGCTGGACTGAGCAGGCCACAGGCGCGGCACGCAGCCCCAGGAAGGCCCCTGCAAGCCACGTAGAAGCCCCCAGGACCCCGCGCCCCGGCATGAACGCTGCGGAGGTGTGGGCACGCTGCAAACCGGCGACCGCAGCGCATGGCTACATCGTGGCGAAGGACGGCCGCCCTCAGGGCTTGCGCGTGGTGCCTGAGGGTGACCCGCTCACCGTGGCCGGACTGGGCATGGCTGGCGCGCTGGTGGTGCCGCTGCAGCCGCTGGCCGGTGGCGAGCCGGTTTCACTCCAGTTCATCGCACCGCCCGCGATGGCCGCGACGTGGAAGGCTGCAGGCCGACCGGGCAAGCTGAACCTGCCAGGGCCGCTGGGTGGTGGCGTGTTCATTGTGGGCGAGCTTGTGCCCGCTGGCACTGCCTACCTGTGCGAAGGCATCGGGCAGGCTTGGGCTTGCTGGACGGCGACGGGCGCCGCCGCAGTGGTTTGCTTTGGCTGGGGCCGGGTTCACGCCGTGGCTGCCGAACTGCGCGAGCGTGACACGTCGGCCAGGCTGGTGCTGGTGCCCGACAAGGGCAAGGAAGAGGAAGCGGAAAGCATCGCCCGCGAAGTGGAGGCCGAGTTCGTGAACATGCCCAGCGACGCCGCGCCCAACTTCGACGCGAACGACTACGCCGCCGCGCACGGGCACGACGCCCTGGAAGTGCTGCTGTCCTGCGCCCGCAGACCGGCGCCGACGCCGCTGCCCTTCGCAGTGGTGCCCTTCGCTGACCTCGCCACCGCCGACCCCACACCGCCCGCGTTCGTGTGGGAGGGCTTGGTTCCGGCCGGGCATGTCACGCTGCTGGCCGCACATGGGGGAACCGGAAAGAGCATGGTTGCACTGATGCTCGCGGTGGCTGTGGCGTTGGGCCTGCCGCTGTTCGGCATCGCCACGCGGCGCGGCATCGTGGCCTTCTACTCGGGCGAAGACGGCGCGGGCCTGCTGCGTCATCGCCTGCGGCTGGTGTGCCGCTGCATGGGCGTGAACGTCGAAGACCTGACCGGCCGCCTGTTCATCCTCGACGCCACCGACGATGACCCGACCTTGTTTGCCGAAGTGTCGGCCGCTGGCCGCCGCGAGGGCGTGACGACCCCCACCTTTGCCGGGCTGCGCGACTTCATAGCCGCGCACGGCGTTTCGCTCCTCGTGGTGGACAACGCATCGGATGCCTTCGACGCCAGCGAGATAGACCGCGCCCGGGTTCGCGGGTTCATGCGTGCGCTGGCCCGCATTGCCCGCGAGCGTGACGCCGGGGTTTTGCTGCTGGCGCACGTTGACAAGGGCACCAGCCGGGGCGAGCGCGCGGGCACCGAGGGTTACTCGGGTTCGACCGCATGGAACAACTCGGCCCGCTCGCGGCTGTTCATGAGCCGCGATAAGGACGGGGGCCTGCTGCTGGAACACCAAAAGCACAACTTGGGAAGGTTGCGCGAACCGCTACGCCTGCTGTGGCCCGAGGGGCGCATACCCGAGGCCGACGAACCGATGCAGCCCGTGGTGCAAGGCATCGCTGAGCGTGGGCACGGTAAGGCGCTGCTGCGCCTGATTGCCGAGTTCACGGCGCGCGGCGAGTTCGTCACGACCGCCACCACGTCGCGCACGCACGCTGCCCGACTGCTGCGCCAGGAACCCAGCTATCCCAAGCTGAAGGACGGCGAGGTTTTCGACCTGCTGCGCCGCGCCGAACGCGCCGGGCACCTTGAGCGCATCGAGTTCAAAGGCGCCGACCGACACCCGCGCGAGCGATGGCACGTAACGCCGGCCGGCGCTGCACTCGCGGGCATCGATGCGGCGACTGCGGGCACTGCGGCGACTTCACCTGTCACCGCACCCGACGCACCAGCCGCAAGTGCTGCGGGAACTGCGGCGACTTCGCCGCCAGGGGGTATGGGGGAAACCGAGCCGCAGGAAGACACCGCAGAGCCGACCGCAGGGAGGGCCGATGGCTGCTGACCTGTTCGGCATAGAGCGAGCGCAGCCGCACATCCTCGCGCGCAAGGAAGCCGCCGCCCTGGTGGAGGTGTTGCAGGCCCTGAGCACGCTTCCCGCCGTGGCTTGTTGCGCGCGAATGAACACGGGAGCCGCCAGGCTGGGTGCCCGCTTCGTGCCGTTCGGCTGGCCGGGATGCCCGGACGCTTTAGGGCCACTGAAGGGCGGCCGCATCTTGGGGGTGGAGGTGAAGGGCTCTTCCCGGAAGCTGCGCCCAGCGCAAGCCGAATCTATCGGGCGCATACGGGCAGCCCATGGCGTAGCCTTCGTGGCACTTGACTGCCACGACGTGCTGCGGGAACTACAGCAGGCGCAGAAGGAGGTGCAGAGTTGACGCGCGCGAAGGCAAAGCCAGCCGTGGCCCCTGAACCGGCACCCAAGAGCCGCCGACTTGAAATCGCCGCAAAGGCGGGGGTGAGTGAAGACCGCCTGATGGCCGACCTTGTGGCCGATGGCGAAGCCACAAACGCGTCAACCGCACTGCGCTTTGTTTCGGCAGACCATGGCGAGCTTTCCCTAACCGACATGGTGGCATCACTGCGAAACCACGGCGATGCCATCAACCGGGGCGACCTCAGGGCAGCCGAAAGGATGCTGAACGCCCAGGCCGTGGCGTTGAACGCCATATTCGCGGAACTGGCGCGCAGGGCTGCCCTGAACATGGGAACGCACCTATCTGCAACAGAAGCCTATCTGCGGCTCGCGTTGAAGGCGCAGAGCCAGAGTCGCTCGACCGTCGAAACTCTGGCCGCCATCAGGAGCCCGCCAGTAGTCTTCGCGCGGCAAGCCAACATCAATCAAGGAGGACAGCAATTGATACAGAACCAAGCCACCGCAGCGAGCAACATGCCGCTCGCTGCAATGGCCGGCAAGTCAAGTGCCCTGTTGCAGACGCCCTTCAATCTGCCCTCCAAGGACCGCCCCACATCAGATTCCAGCGCCACCGAGCCGAACACACCAGAGTCCTTACCTTGAGCCCAATGTTCGTACAGCCTCGTGAAGGCGACTCCCCAGCACTGAATGGCGGGCGCATTAAGCTCCCGGGTAGGATGCAAGACTAGTTCCGTGGAAACAAACACATGAGCAGATTCTCATTTACGGTCAAGGCGCGATACACACGCAAAGACATTCTCAAGCATATTGGAGCAGACCCGAGTCAGTCAGGGGGAGACTGGTCGACTGGCTATGCAGCACGCGCGGGGGCGTACTTCATCTTCTGTGGAATCGGTACTGCCGGCAGGACCGGACACGACTACCAGAATCACTTTGACGGAGAAGAAATTCTTTGGAGAGGCAAGACGAACAGTCGTCGCGGACAGCCGATGATTGACGCGATGACTGCCGCAGATGCCGAAGTTCACTTGTTCTGGCGTTCGGCAGACCGTGACCCATTCACATATGCAGGTCAGGCAAGGGCGTTGAGCGTTGATGACCGCACGCCCGTAGGTGTTCGCTGGTCATTCTCGGCAAAGCCTGCCATCGAACCCGCAGCAAAACTTCCTCATGACTCAGAACGATTCTTTGCGCCCATTGAGGTGGGCTCGGAGGACAACTCGCAGCTATGGGACGAGGAGTACCAGGAGGGTACAGAGCGATTGAAGACCCACCTTCGACGCGAGAGGGGCAAGGGGCTTAGGGCGGCAAAGCTTCAAGAATTCAAGAGCAGTCACGATGGCCGACTCTTCTGTGAAAGGTGCAGCTTTGAACCAATTCAACGATTTCTGCCTGAGATTGCAGACGCATGTCTCGAAGTGCACCACGCTGACACACAGGTTAAGGACATGAAGGAGGGGCACCGCACACGACTTTCTGACCTTAAGGTGCTGTGCGCCATCTGCCACAGGGTGGAGCATCGGGAGGCCCGCTTAAGAGAATTGTCCTCCACCGGTCATACGAATTCTTCCAATCCGGGGTAACAAGTGATCACCGGCAGTTGCTCAGTGACTAAGTCTTTGTGTCGTATCGCGGCGGGTACATAGAACAATGAGCGTACATAGGAAGTGCGCTCGGCTGCACTGAGCTTCCCTTGCACCGTTGGCTTAAGTCACTTCGATGGGGGCTGACCGCTACGTGCCCGAGAAATGTGTACTTGCGCAAACCGAACTATCAGCTACATATTCACATGGCAGCCCGCAAGTGGACACCCGAGCAACGCCAGCAACAGGCCGAGGCAATCAGAAGCTGGAGCCCATGGGAGCAGTCAACTGGCCCGCGAACCGCTGAAGGCAAGGCCGCCGCATCGCGCAACGGCTGGAAGGGGGGGCATCGGGAGATGCTGCGCGAACTAGCGCGGCTGCTGACCAAGGCTCGCGAAGTTTCCTAACTGGCGATGGGGTGGCAAGGGCCTTCCCTCTTAGCATGGCGAACCCCTCAGGAGAAAACAATGCCAACCTCAAAGTGCTTCCGTTCCTTGGCGACTGCAACGGCACTGGTCGTAGTAGCAAGCACGGGAACCGCAGCCGAAGATGCCGGCGTGGCCCTCATAAGCTTTTCTGATGCAAGCTGTGGTGCGTGGGTCGCGTCGGCGGTACGCCCCGAGGTCAGACAGGTTTATCTTTACTGGTTTCGCGGTTTCGCCAGCGGCTATAACTACGCCAGGGGACTAAACGAGGTGTCACTTCAGAGCATGCCGAGCCCGGAAACCGTGGCGCTCTACGTCGACAAGTTCTGCCGAGATAACCCGCTTTTGCGCTTCGACGTGGCAGCTTACCGCCTCATCGATGAACTGAAGACGCCACGCCGGAATACTCGCCCGAAAAATTGAACGGGAAGATGGGGTGCCACGGTGGGACTGGCGAATGGGGCGGAACCGCTATGAAGTGGTTGGCGAACCTGTTTCAAAAAAGACGTTGACTGCTAGTTCTGCAAGTCAGGCCGGGTAAGGCCTCCTTGCCGGGCTCATAAATCACGGCCAGTCCTGTCGTCCGGTCAATGACAACAGTGACTCCGTTGGTCCGTAGGAGCCGAAACTCGACCTCTGACGATTGAACCAAGGCCAGTCGAGTTGCAAAGCGCGCCGCCCGATTGGGCAGGTCGATTTCGACGGGCAGGCTTCCGGGGACCCCTGGGAATCCACACGAAAGTGAAACGGTAGGTTTGAACTCTGGGGCGCGGAGGGCCGGGTTGGGTGGCGCAACCATTTGCTGGTCAGATGACCTACTTTGTACGACGGCGACGTGCCAGCCGAAGGCGGTCTTGACTATTCCGGGCTTTCGCAGTTCCGCCTTGCACACAAATGAAGCGAACTCTGGCACGTAGGTGTCGCATCGCGCCACGTCAAGCTGGCCGCCCACCTTTCCGCTTGCCAAATCCTCGCTCCATCGATACGCCAAAGTGTGGAAGGGCACTCCAGCCTTGATCATGTTGAGAGCCGCCAAGGCAGACTCTTGTGTCTCAACTAGGATGTGGTCAACCTGGACGTAGGTAGTTGATTCGACTTGAGCCTTTGCTTGGCCGCAAATCAGCGCCGCCGCAATTGACACAGCCCACCGCGCGCGTTGGTACATACGGACTCGCCCACAAGAATAGTTGACTGACTTTTACGATGCTTGGGAGCGCGTGTCTAGCCTGACAGCGTCCGGCATCTTTGGGTCACCAGGGCGCCAGCTTGAGTCGGGAATGCAGTTTGTCCATCGCAGGCTGTATCGCCCGCCAACAACGCCGGCAGTCCCCTGTTGGTGGGCACACATTGGGGCCACGCTCAGGGGCGATGCGCTGGTGCGCCGGGCTGAGCACCATACCGGGCATGAAGACCACGACCCTAAAGGCCCAGTTCGACGTGTTGCAGGCGGCCGTGCTGGCCCTGGCTGCATCGCTTCCGCCTGAGCGCGCCGACCTCACCCGGCGCATGTTCGTCGCTGCCGTTGCAGACCTTGATGACCGCCTAGAGCATGACGCCGAAGCCGATGCTGCCGCGTCTGGCGTGGTGGGCGAAGTGCTGGCAACACTTGAGCAGGCCCGGGCCGGCTGAAGAAGTGGACAGACGAGGATGCGACCAAACGCGCGAGACAAACCGCGCAGGTCGCTGCTGGCGACCGCTGACGGCTGGAAGGGCGAGCATCGGGAGATGCTGCGCGAACTGGCTCGTGCGCTGGCCGAACACCGGTATGCGTTGAAGAACTGCGCCTTACGACCTGCGATTGCACTGGCCAGGACAAAACCCGCTTGGCGATGGCATACACGCCGCCATGGGTGCGTTACGCAGACCTCGCGAATGACGCCAGCAAAGTCAGGTGCGCTAATCTGCAAGGCCATGCAGCCCTATGGAACAAGTCCTATGACGGTCAAAGCAGCCTTCAACGTGCTGTGTGTCGTACTCGCGGCGCTATGTTCTACGCTGGCACAAGCGCAGGCCAGCCAGGGCATCGGATTCCCGTTGGGCGTGAGTCTAGATTCGCGCACAAACCGTGTCACTGCAGCACGCGCGATGCTCGCCCATGTGGAGTTCGTTTCGTCGAGCTTGCCAACCATCAAGCCAAGCGAACGTGAGTGGCTCTCAAGCGAGAGAGAGAGCATCTTCAGACTGAAAGACGTAGGGCTATCGAACGAACGGATGAAGCAACTGCTTCTGTCCGTTGAGTACCAGCACGCAGAACTGGCAGCCGTACTGGAAAGGCTCCGAGGCGCCCTTGATTGCGTCGTCCAAGCTCGGGTTCCGCCTCAGAGAGAGGTCTACTGTTGGGCGGTGGCAGCATTGAACTTCAGCTATGGCGACTTCACATACGCCGTTGCCACTCTGCGGAAGGCTGGTCGAATCTCGCGGGTAAACCTGACTTCTGGGACCAGCGAAGGGCCCATTGACGACGACAGCCTTCTTTCAGTCATCTACTCGGCTGGGGCCCGAAGGATTCAGGAAAGTGTCGTGTTGCCCTATCTGCGCGGCGACTTGAAGTAGACGGGGCTGCCCCCTCCACCCCCGACAGGAGCCCGGCCGATGCGCCGGGTTCGTCGTTTCTGGGGCGCGTTTGCCTGTACCGGTGGCTACATAGTGGCTACATGACCACAAATCGCCCTCGGAAATGAAAAAAGCCCAGGGGTTGCCTGAGCCTTGTTTCAACCGCTAAGCGCTTGATTCTTAACGGATTTTTTCTGGTGCCCGGGACCGGAATCGAACTGGTGACCTTCGCATTACGAATGCGCTGCTCTACCAACTGAGCTACTCGGGCTTGGTTCTTCGCCCCGGCGAAACCCGCCAAGCGCTGAACACAGCCCAAGATGATACCCCACTTCACGCGGTGGCCCGACAATGCGGTGCATGCCATCGATTTCGCTCCACGAACTTCTGCACGATCGCCATTGGCGCCGCGTTTGGCGCTGGGTCTGGGCCCTGCTCGCTGCCGTGCTGGGGGTTGCGACGCTCACGCCCGGCGAGCTGGCCACGGGCATGACCTCCAATGACAAGCTCGACCACCTGCTCGGCTTCGGCGTACTGGCGGCCGCTGGCCTGCTGGCGCTGGCACCGGCACGCAAGCACCAGCTGACGGTGGGCCTGGGCACGCTGGCCTACGGCGCCCTCATCGAGCTGCTGCAGACACAGGTGCCCGGCCGTTCTGGCGAATTGCACGATGTGCTGGCCGACGCCCTGGGCGTGGTGCTGGGCATCACCGTGGTCGGCGCCCTGCGCTGGCGATTTCGTGACGCTGCGCACTGAACCCGCGCTGCCGGGCTGAACGACCAAGCTCGGCGCTTGCAACGAAAAAAGGCGCCCCGAAGCTCGGGGCGCCTTGCTCAGAACCGCAGGCCCCTCGCGGGGCCGGCCGTCAGAACTCGTAGCTGACGGTCAGCTTGATCGAACGCGGTGACGTCGTCGAGAGCGTGCGGCCGTAGGTGGCCGAGGTGCCCGTCGGGTCGTAGGCCGGCTGCTGCTGCTCGTCGATGTTCTGCACGGTCTGCTTGTTGAACACGTTGAAGACATCCATGCGTGCGGTCAGGCCCTTCACGAACGACGGCTTGTAGACCAGGTTCATGTCCAGGCGGGTGTCCCAGGGCATGTTGCCCAGCGTCCCGCGCGGCACGAAGGTCGAGGTCGTCGAACCATTCACACGGCAGTAGCGGTAGTCGTTACCGTAGTTGTTACCGCCGTTGTCGAAATCGTCGAAGCTCTGACCGAACGAAGGTGTGCCTGCAAAGTTGCCCAGGCAGCCCTTGGGGCGGCCCGAGGCGATCAGCAGGTTCGCGCCCACGTCCAGTTCGGGCAGCACGCGGTAGAAGCCGTAGGCCTTGATCTGGTGGCGGCGGTCGTTCGGCAGGTAGCCGTAGCCGCCTTGCATCAGTTCCGGGTGGTCCCAGTTCACCGTCAGCGACACGTCGAGCTGGCCCAGGTCAGAGTTGGTCTGGCCTTCGGTGTTGCCCTTGTTCTGCGCGTAGGTGTAGGTCACCTTGCCATACCAGCCGTCCTTGAACGGGTGCTCGGCAAAGAAGTCGAGCGCCATGTACGTGCGCTTGGCCTTGTCGAAACCCAGCTCGGCGGCGCTGAGCGTGACCGTCGTGTACTGCTTGTTGCCGGCGTAGTCGACCAGGAAGGTGTTGGCCTGCCCCGGGTTGAACGAAGCGCAGCCATAGCCGGCCCAGTTGCTGGTGTCGATGCCACGGTCGGCCGCGTACTTCTCGAAGGGACGTGCATCGCAATGGTCGTCGATGGTCGCCACCAACTGGCGGTAGGTGACACGTGCGCCCACGTTCAGCGACGGGCTCAAGGCCTTCTCGATGCCCAGCGTGAACTCATCCTGGCTGTTGGGCTTGATGTCCTGCGCCGAAACGACGTTCGGATCCTTGGCCTGGCCGTACTCGTTGTTGTTCGAGAACGGGGTGCCCAGCTTCACGACACCGGTGGGTGCGCCGTTGGCGTCCACGCCCTGGTAGGTGAACCAGTCTGAGGTGAAGGTCGAACGGCTGGCCCCACGAACGGCCAGACGGGTCGGGATCTGCACGCCGTAGCGGCCGGCCGTGGCGAACAGCTTGGTAGAGGCATCACCGGCAACGTCCCAGGCCACCGCCAGGCGCGGGTTGACCGAGTTGTTGACCTTCAGGAAGGTCTGACCGTCACCGTTGATGTTCTTGTACTGCTCGAAGCGCAGGCCCGGCGTGACGACCAGGTCCTTGGTGACCTGCCAGCGGTCTTCGATGTACTGGGCCGATTGCGTCGATTGCGCATCGGTCACCGTGTTGAAGATCACCTCGCGGCCGTAGTAGTAGCGCGTCGGAGCGGCTGCGTTGCCGGTGGGCGCCGACAGGGCATTGCCCTGCAGCAAGGTCAACGTGCTGCCCGGGTTGCGCAGGTTGCCGTTGGTCGAACTGGCGTACAGGTAGTAGCCGTTGCCCGCGTAAACCTCGCCTGCGGCCTTGGACTTCAGCTTCACATCGTCGACGCCGGCGCGCAGGGTGTGGTTGCCCAGCTTGTATTCGAGGTCGAAACGCAGGGCATCCACCACGTCCTGCGAACCCGGGCTCAGCACCGTGGTGCCGGCGCCCAGCGCGTAAGGGCTGTTGTAGGTGAAGCCCGGGAAACGGTTGGCGATCGCCGCGTTGGACTGGCGGATGTTGCTGGAGACCGGCGGCCCCCCCTCAAAGTCGTTCAGGTGCTTGGACTTGCTGCGGCCAGCCAGGGCCGTGATCGTCAGGTTCTGGGTCAGGTAGCCCGTGTAACGCAACACCTGCGCATCGCTGCCAACGCCCAGGTTGTTCGACGACAGGTTGGTGTATTTGGCCTTCAAAGACGGCGTGGCACCGACGGCGCCGGTGGCGTAGTCGTAGCCGCGCCGTGTTTCGTCCAGCTCGTGTTTGTCACCGATGAAGGAGAGCTCGAGGATGTGGTCGTTCGTGATGTTCCAGTCGGCCTTCACGAAGTAGCGCGTGTTGGTGTTGTCACGGTCAGCCCAGCCCGCGGTGGCGTTGTTGCCTGCGGTGCGGATGCCGATGACCTGGCCCCGGTCGTCCTTGATCTGGTCGATCGCGGCGAAGATGAAGAGCCGGTCTTGGATGATGGGGCCGCCCAAATAGGCACCCAGGGTGGTCTCGGAGCGTGTGTTGTCGCCGCGACGCAGGTAGAGCGTGCCGTCGGTGGTGGGTACGGCGCCGGTGTTGGGATAGAAGAGATCCTTGGTCTTCGACCGCAGGCTGTTGGGCGCCAGGCTCAAGCTGACACCGCCCCGCCAGGTGTTGGTGCCACTCTTGGTGGTGATGTTGACCACGCCGCCGATGGAGCGGCCGAACTCAACGCCGAAACCGCCCGTCAACACCTGGGCCTGGGAGATGGCACCGAAAGGCAGGTCGGTCGAGCCCAGCTGGTTCAGCGGGTTGGTGACCGGAAAGCCATTGATGTAGTACGAGTTCTCGGAAGGCGCAGCGCCACCGAAGCTGGCACCGCCGGGGTAGCGCGAATCAGCGCGCGTGGTGTTGGGGGCCAGCTGGACGATGGCCTGGATGTTCTGGGCCACCGGCAATGCATCGAGTTGCTTGGCGGTGAAGGCGGCACCGTTGTTGGTCGACGAAACGTCGAGTTGGGCCAGCTTGCCGGTGATCAGCACCGTCTGTGCCGCACCCGAGCTGAACTGGACCTCGCTGCCCTGGCCGATGCGCACCTCGATGTTGTCGGTCGTGCTCACCACCTTGCCGTCGCGCACCAGCGTGGCCTTGTACGTGCCCACCGGCAGTGCGGTGGCGATGAACCGGCCCTGCGCATCCAGCACGATGGTCCGTTTGGCGCCGGTACCGACGTTTTCGACGATCACCGTGGCCCCTGGGGCCGCCTGAACCTGGCCGAACACGTTGCCCGTGACGTTGGTCTGGGCGCTGACGTGGCCCGCAAACAGACACACGCTGATGGCACTGGCCAGCGCTGACAGCCTGAAGGCCGAGCGCACATGGTTTCGCTTCATGGTTTCAACTCCTGAGTCTTGGAAGGTGTCCACGGGCCGTCGAGGCCCGCGCCGAACAAAATCCCCACAAAAAGTCGGGGCTTGCCTTTCCCTTTTACTGCACTTGCAGCCGGCAGGTGGGGCTGCTTGGCCCGACACCCGCTGGCCTGGCCCCGGGTGTTGTTGCATGGCGTCACACATGCCCCGGGGGCGGGGCGGCACCACTGGACAGACCCGAGCAGCAGGGGTTGAACAGCAGCGCAGATCACACCCGCACTACAGTGGCTCACGCCATGAGCCACAGGCTCTGCAAACTGCCTGCATCGAGGGCCGTGGGCCCTGGCCGCCCCAGGAGATGCAGATGAACCAGGCAACGCTTGAACTGACCAGCCTTTCAGCCTCGGCCGCAGACGGCGCCCGGGCGACCACGCTCGAAGACCCCTGCGGCTTCGACATCGGCTGGGACCACGCGCACCACGGCCTCGTGCCCCCGGCAGAGTTGCTGCTGGACGGCACGGCCATCGGCCAGGGCTGGCGCGCCGGCCGCGCGGTTTTTGGCCGCCGCACACTCAGCGGCAACCGCCACACGCGGGCCTGGCTGGCCTTGCGCATCCGGGCGTGGCGGCAGGGGGCGGCCTTCGACGCACAGCAAGTCAACGCGGCCTACCTGGCGCAACTCGACACGCCGCGCTGCCCGGTGCGGCGCACGCCGCTGGGCGGGCCGGTCGGCCATGAAGACGCCGCCGTGATCGAGCGGCTCAACCCCCATGCTGCCTACGCCGCCGGCAACCTGGCCGTGATGAGCCACGGCGCGGCGCGGGCCTGGGAAGGCGTGGACGTGCTCGACGCGCTGCGTCGCGCGCGGGCAGCCGAACGCAGCGGCGAAACCGTTGCGGGGTTGGATGCCGGCGCATGGTGGCGGGTGGCCACGCTGCGCGCCTGCACCCAGCCCCTGCCCTTTCACGAGGCCGCGAGCCTGCCGCTGGCGGTGCTGCCGCCCAACCGCGTGCGTGTGCTGAACGCGGTGCAGGGGCTGCAGGCGCTCGTGAGCCGGCTCTTCCTGCTGCCCGGCTGGAGCGCCCGCACCCGGGCCTTGGCCCAGTTGCTGCCCGCCCACACCCTGCGGCCCGACTACAACCTCTTCATCGGCGCGGTGGCTCCGCGCATCATCGAGGCCGGCAACGAGCCCGCGGCGCTGCGCCGTGCGGTGGAAGACGCGTGGCTGCACGAACGTGTGCAGCGGCGCTGGCAGCACTGGGTGCTGAGCCTGGGCGAAGCGGGCACCGAGTCCCTGCTGAAATGCGCGGCTGACACCGGCCTCGCCGGGGTGCGCACGGTCTGCCATCCTTTGGAACAAGCCACCGAGGGCTGGGGCTTGGCCATCGACAGCAGTTCGGCGCTCAGGCCCCCGGCACGGCGGCCTGCACCGCAGGCAGGCCGCCAAAGAACAGCGCCACCACCACTGCGGCCAGTTGTTCGTGGCTCAGGCGGCCGGCCGGCTTCAGCCAGGTGAACGTCCAATTCATCATGCCGAAGAGCAGCATGGCCAGCGGCGTGTGCAAGCCAGCCGGGCGCAGCTCCGGCCGGCACGCCGCCACGGCCTGCGCGAATGCGGCCACCACGCGACGCTGGGCGGCCAGCACCTCGTCGCGGTTGGCGGGGTCGAGGAACTTCACGTCTTCGGTGAGCACCCGGTGCTCGTGTTCCGCGCAGGCATAGGCCTGCATGAAACGTTCGATCAAGCCCTGCAGATGGGCCTGCGGGTGCAGCCGTTCGGCCTGCACCGCCTGCACCAGCCCTTCGAGCCTCGCCACGTGGCTGACCGTGATCAGGCGCAGCAAGCCTTGCTTGTCGCGCACGTAGTGGTACAGCGTGGCCTTGCTGACCTCGCAGGCTGCGGCCACGTCTTGCATGGTCGCGGCGGTGTAGCCGCGCGTGGCAAACAGGCGCGCCGCGGCGGCGAGGATCTGGTCCCGCTGGCCCTCGTAGCCCGCCGAACGGGGGCGGGCCATCAGCGCCGCCCGGGCCGTTTGTGCATCGGCCTCACCGTTCGTCGAAAGAAAGCACCACGCCCGAATCCAGGGGCTGTGCCTGGCAGGCCAGCACGAAGCCGGCCTGCACGTCGTCGGGCTCCAGCGCGAAGTTGCGCTGCATCGCCACACGCCCGGCCACCACCTTCGCCCGGCAGGTGGCGCAAACGCCGCTGCGGCATGAAAAAGGCAGGTCGAGGCCAGCGCGGGTGGCCGCGGTGAGCAGGTCGCCGTCTTCGGTGCGGTAGGCGATGTCACGCGCCACACCGTCGCGCAGCACACGCACCGCCACCGCGGCGCCGGTGCTTGTGGATGGCACGGCCGGCGCCGCCACCCTGGCCGCGGCCGGCACGCCAAACCGTTCGGTGTGGATCTGCGCCGCCGCCAGGCCGGCCTGCAGCAGGGCCGCCTCGACCGCGTCATTCATCACCAGCGGGCCGCACACAAAAGCCAGGTCCACCGGACCGCTGAGGCGCAGCAGCGTCTGCAGGCGCTCGGTGTCGAGGTGGCCGGCCTGCAAGGGCTGGTCGACCGCTTCGCGCGAGAACAGGGGGTGCAGCGTCAGCCTGGTGAGGTGGCGGTTCTTCAGGTCGGCCAGCTCTTCGCGAAACATCATGCTGGCCAGGCTGCGGTTGGCGTAGACCAGCGTGCACTGGGTGCGCGCGTCAGCCGCCAGCACGGCCTTCACGATGGACAGCAGCGGCGTGATCCCGCTGCCGCCGGCCACTGCCAGCACATGCCGCAGGCCGGCTTGCTGCGCGGCCAGCGCGGCACCGAAACGGCCTTGGGGTGGCATCACGTCCAGCGCCAAACCCACACGCGCTTGCTCGTGCAACCAGTTGCTGAAGGCACCGCCAGGCACTCGCCGCACGCCCACGCGCAGCGGCTCGCCCGGCGCTGCGCAGACCGAGTAGGAACGGCGCAGTTCTTCGCCGTTCACGGTGGCGCGCAAGCTGAGGTGCTGGCCCGGCGCGAAAGCGAAAGTCTCGGCCAGCGCGGGTGGCACCTCGAAGCCCAGCACGAGCGCGTCTGCGGCCTCGGGCCGCACCTCGGCCAGGCGCAGCGGGTGGAAGGTGGTGCTGGCGCTCATGGCAGCGGCCTCAGATCGGCTTGAAATGTTCAAAAGGCTCGCGGCAAGCCAGGCAGCGGTGCAGGGCCTTGCAGGCGGTGCTGCCGAAGGCCGAGAGGCGCTCGGTCTCGAAGCTGCCGCAGCGCGGGCATTCGACATTGCGCGGGCGCAGGCGCAGCACAGCGGTGCCCGATGCGGTCTGTTCCGATGCACAAGCGCCGGGCGGGGCGATGCCGTACGCGCGCAGCTTGCGCCGGCCTTCCACGCTGATCCAGTCGGTGGTCCAGGCCGGTGCGTGGCGGTGCACCACCTCGGTGGGGCCGAGCCCAGCGGCGTCCAGCGCCTGCACCACGCTCTGTGCGATCACCTCGGTGGCCGGGCAGCCGCTGTAGGTGGGCGTGAGCACCACGCGCAGCGTCGGCGCCAGCGGTAACACCTCGCGCACGATACCCAGATCGCACAGGCCCAGCACCGGGATCTCGGGGTCGGGCACGGTGCGCAGCACTGCCCAGGCTGCGAGCTCGCGTGGGTGCAGGCTGTCGCCTTGCAGGCCTTCAGCCTCGCTCACCAGCGGCCCCCAGGGTGCTGGCGCTGCAGCACTTGCATCTCGGCCAGCAGGTAGCCCAGGTGCTCGCTGTGGCGGCCTTGCGTGCCGGTGCTGCGGAAGGGCGTGTCCGCCGGCAGCGTCAGGCCCGCGGCCGCGAAGACTTCGGCCACGTCGCCCAACCAGGCCGTACGCAGGTCCGCCCGCGCCGGCCCCAGGCCGCTGGTGCGCGCGGCTTCGTCCACCGCATCGTGCTCGAACATCTCGGCCGTGTAGGGCCACAAGCGCTGCACCGCAGCGGCCATGCGCCGTGCCGATTCGTCGGTGCCGTCGCCCAGGCGCTGCACCCAGTCGGCGTTGTGCTGCTGGTGGTAGCGCGCTTCTTTCAGGCTTTTCGCAGCGATGCCGGCCAGCGTGGCGTCGTGGCTGGCCTGCAGCGCCGCCCAGGCCGCCTTCAGCCAGCTGGCCAGCACGAAGTTGCGCAGCACGGTGTCGGCGAAATCGCCGCCGGGCGCGTGCGCGCCGGGCTTGCGCAGCGGCTGCTCCACCAGCGTGAGGTTGAAGAACTGGTCATGCTCGCGCCAGTAAGCCAGCGTGTCTTCGTCCAGGCCCTGCCCTTCCAGCATGGCGGCGTGCGTGAGCAGCGCACGCGCTTGGCCCAGCAGGTCCAGCGCCATGTTGGTGAGCGCGATGTCTTCTTCCAGCACCGGCGCGTGGCCGCACCATTCCGACAGGCGCTGCGCGTGCACCAGCGCCGTGTCGGCCAAACGCAGCACGTACTGCAGCTCAGTCGTGAGATGCAGGCGCAAGGGCGTCGCAGTGGCAGCGTTCATCACAGGTGCCGCACGCCTTCGGGCAGCTCGTAGAAGCTGGGATGGCGGTAGACCTTGTCTTCCATCGGATCGAAGTACATCGCGCGGTCGCCGGGGTCGCTGGCGGTGATGTCGCTGCTCTTCACCACCCAGACGCTGCAGCCTTCCTGCCGGCGCGTGTAGACCTCGCGCGCCAGCTGCACGGCCATCTTCGCGTCGGCGGCGTGCAGGCTGCCGCAGTGTTTGTGGTCCAGGCCCGACTTGGGGCGCACGAACACCTCGAACAGCGGCCACTCGGCGCGCGGGCTTTCATCCACCGGCGCGCTCATGCCGCCTGCTCCTGCGCGGCCGCGCGCTCGGCCTGCTTGCGCGCATGCGCCAGCGCCGCCTCGCGCACCCACGCGCCCTCTTCCCAGGCGTTCACACGCGCGGCCAGGCGCTCGCGGTTGCAAGGGCCGTGGCCGCCCACCACGCGCCAGAACTCGGCCCAGTCGATGGGGCCGAAATCGTGGTGGCCGCGCTCGGCGTTCCACTTCAGTTGCGGGTCGGGCAGCGACACGCCCAGCACGGCGGCCTGCTCGACGCAGGCATCCACGAACTTCTGCCGCAGCTCGTCGTTCGAGAGGCGCTTGATGCCCCAGCGGGCGCTCTGCGCGCTGTGCGTGCTTTCGCCATCGGGCGGGCCGAACATCATCAGGCTGGGCCACCACCAGCGGTTCACGGCGTCCTGCACCATGGCGCGCTGCGCGGCGGTACCCTCTTCCACCATCACGCGCAGGCTGTCGAAGCCCTGGCGCTGGTGGAAGCTTTCTTCACGGCAGATGCGCACCATCGCGCGGGCATAAGGCGCGTAGCTGCAGCGTGTGAGCGGCACTTGGTTCATGATGGCCGCGCCGTCCACCAGCCAGCCGATCACGCCGACGTCGGCCCAGCTCAGCGTGGGGTAGTTGAAGATGCTGCTGTACTTGGCCTGGCCGCTGTGCAGGGCCTGCAGCATCTGGTCGCGGCTCTGGCCCAGGGTCTCGGCGGCGGCGTAGAGGTAGAGGCCGTGGCCTGCTTCGTCCTGGATCTTCGCCAGCAGGATGGTCTTGCGCTTGAGCGTGGGCGCGCGTGTCACCCAATTCGCCTCCGGCAGCATGCCCACGATCTCGGAGTGCGCGTGCTGGCTGATCTGCCGCAGCAACGTCTTGCGGTAGTGCGCGGGCATCCAGTCCTTGGCCTCGATGAAACCGCCTTCGCCCACATGGGCCTCGAAGCGGATTTCCAGCGCGGCTTCGTCGGCGCTGCGCACGGCCGCGCGAGCCTCGGGCGGGGCGGTGTCCATGGCTTGGGTGTACATGCCGGGTCTCCTGTGTGCTCAGCGTGGGCGCTGGTCCACCACGCGGCGGGCCTTGCCCACCAGGGTGCGTTCGATGCTGTCGGGCAAGCCCACGTCCACCGCGGCCGTCACGCCGATCAGCGCCTTGATCTGCTGCTGCAGTTCACGCGCCAGCAGTTCGCGGTCAGCGTGCATGTGGGCCGGCGTGAGCTCGCAGCGCACACGCAGTTCGTCGAGCAGCCCGCTGCGCGTGACCACCAGCTGGTACTGGCCCGAGAGTTGGCCGTGGCGCAGCACGATCTCTTCCACCTGCGTGGGAAAGAGGTTCACGCCGCGGATGATCAGCATGTCGTCGCTGCGACCGACGATCTTGCCCATGCGCCGCATGCTGCGCGCGGTGGGCGGCAGCAGGCGCGTGAGGTCGCGCGTGCGGTAGCGCACCAGCGGCAGCGCTTCTTTCGTGAGCGTGGTGAAGACGAGTTCACCTTCTGCACCATCGGGCAGCACGGCGCCGGTTTCGGGGTCGATGATCTCGGGGTAGAAGTGGTCTTCCCACACCACCGGGCCGTCCTGCGTTTCCACGCATTCGCAAGCGACGCCCGGGCCCATCACCTCGCTCAGGCCGTAGATGTCCACGGCCTTGAGGTCGGCGCTGGCCTCGATGTCGGCGCGCATGGCTTCCGTCCAGGGCTCGGCGCCGAAGATGCCCACGGCCACGCTCATCGCACGCGGATCTTTGCCCTGGCGGCGGAACTCCTCGACGATCACCTGCATGTAGCTGGGCGTGACCATGATGAGGTCGGGCCGCAGGTCTTCGATCAGCTGCACCTGCTTCTCGGTCTGCCCGCCACCCAGCGGCACCACGGTGCAGCCCAGGGCCTCGGCGCCGTAGTGCGCCCCCAGCCCGCCGGTGAAAAGGCCGTAGCCATAGGCCACCTGCACGATATCGCCGGCGCGGCCACCCGCAGCGCGGATGCTGCGCGCCATCAGGTGCGCCCAGGTGTCGATGTCGGCCTGCGTGTAGCCCACCACCGTGGGCTTGCCGGTGGTGCCGCTGCTGGCGTGCAAGCGCACCACCTGGCGCCGCGGCACCGCGAACAGGCCGAAGGGGTAATGGCGCCGCAGGTCGGCCTTGACGGTGAAGGGGAACTTCGCCAGGTCGGCCAGGCTGCGGCAGTCTTCCGGGTGCACGCCGGCGGCGTCGAAGGCCTGGCGGTAGTGCGGCACGTTTTCGTAGACGCGGCGCAGCGTGTCTTGCAAGCGCTGCAGCTGCAGGGCCTGCAGTTCGTCGCGGCTGGCACGTTCGATGGGCTCCAGCTCGTGAGCGGCCGGTTGAAAGACGGGCATGGCGTGAGGTCTCCTGCGGCAGTGCTTCGCTCAGGTGCCCGCGCTGGCCGCCGCCTGCGGGCCGACGGGCAGGCCTTCCACCAGCGCACGGCCCTTCATCGTGTACGAACGGCCGCGGAACACCGCCACCGCCTCGCCGCGCTGGTTGTGCACGGTCACGTCGTAGACCCCCGTGCGGCCAGACTTGCTGAGCTCGCGCGCCTGCGCCGTGAGCACGTCGCCCAGGCGCGCGGCGGCCAGCAGGTTGACGTCGAAACCGGCGGCCACCGTCACCTCGTTGTAGGCGTTGCAGGCGAAGGCAAAGGCGCTGTCGGCCAGCGTGCTGATGAAGCCGCCGTGGCAGATGTGGTGGCCGTTGAGCAAGGCCTCGTGCACGCGCATCGTGAGCGTGGCGCTGCCGGGCCCGACGGCCTGCACTTCGATGCCGAGATGGCGCGAAGCGCGGTCGTCGCGCCACATCGCGTCGCGCGAGGCTTCGGCCACTTGCTGGGGTGTCGGGATGTCGGCCATCGCGCGCTTCAGCGGTCGGTGAAGGTCGGCGCGCGCTTGGCCTTGAAGGCGGCCACGCCCTCAGCGAAATCGTGCGCGTGACCGAGTTCGCGCTGCAGCGTGGCTTCCAGCGCCAGCGCATCGCCGAAGTCCATGGGCGCAGCGGCGTCCAGCGCCCGCCGCGTGGCCACCAGGGCCTGCACGGGCAGCGCGGCCAGGCGCGTGGCGAGGGCCAGTGCGCTGTCCATCAGCGCGGCATCGTCCACCGCCTGCCAGATGAGCCCGATCTGCACGGCCTCTTCGGCCGGCAGCTTGTCGCCCAGCATCGCCAGGCCCAGTGCGCGCGCCCGGCCCACCAGGCGCGGCAGCAGCCAGGTGCCGCCGCAATCGGGCACCAGGCCGATCTTGCTGAAGGCCTGGATGAAGCCGGCGCTGCGTGCGGCCACCACCAGGTCACAGCACAGCGCGAAGTTCGCCCCGGCGCCCGCGGCCACGCCGTTGACGGCCGCGACCACCGGCACCGGCAGGCTGCGCACGCGCGTGGCCAGCGGTCGGTAGTGGCGTTCGATGACGGCGCCGACATCGACCTCGCCGCCCACCATGGCCGGGTCGTTGAGGTCTTGCCCGGCGCAGAAGCCGCGCCCGGCACCGGTGATGACGACGGCGCGCACGGCGGTGTCTTCGGCTGCGGCGTTCAGTGCGGCCAGCAGCTGGCCGTGCATCTCGGCCGTGAAGCTGTTCAGCGCGGCCGGGCGGTTCAGCGTCAGCAGGCGCACGGCGCCGTGGGTGGCCTGCAGAACCAGGGCTTCGGACATGCAAGGGCTCCTTCGGCAGCGGGCACGGAAGCTCGCGACCGTCATTCTTCGACCAGTTGGTCGGTAAATTCTGCGGGCCGGCGGCGCTGCCGGGGCCTGGGAGAATCCCGCCCTCGATGCTCGCGCCCCTGCCCCACCCCACCGAGGCCGCCCCAGCCGCCTTGCCCCGCCCGCCGCGCCTGGTGCTGCTGGCGCCGATGGAAGGGGTGCTCGACCACGACCTGCGCGACGTGCTCACCCGCGTGGGCGGCATCGACCGCTGCGTCTCGGAGTTCATCCGCGTCACCGACCAGCTGCTGCCGCCACGCGTCTTCTTCCGGCTGATGCCCGAGCTGCGCCACGGCAGCCGCACACCCGCCGGCACGCCGGTGCGCGCGCAGCTGCTGGGCAGCGACCCGGCCTGCCTGGCCGACAACGCCGCGCGCCTGGCCGCGCTGGGCGCCGAGGGCGTGGACCTGAACTTCGGCTGCCCCGCCAAGGTGGTGAACCGCCACCGCGGCGGCGCCGTGCTGCTGGACGAACCCGAGCTCGTGCACCGCATCGTGGCCGCGGTGCGGCAGGCGGTGCCAGCGGCCGTGCCCGTGTCGGCCAAGATGAGGCTGGGCCACCTGGACGACGCGCGCATGCTCGACAACGCGCGCGGCATCGAGGCCGCTGGCGCGGCCGAACTCGTGGTGCACGGCCGCACCAAGCTGCAGGGCTACAAGCCGCCGGCCTACTGGGACCGCATCGCGCAGATCCGCGCCGCGGTGGCGCTGCCCGTCATCGCCAACGGCGAGGTGTGGACCGTGGCCGACGCCGAACGCTGCCTGCAGGAGAGCGGCTGCGATGCGTTGATGCTCGGCCGCGGCCTGGTGGGCGACCCAGGCTTGGCGCTGGCCCTGCGCGGCCGCGCCGGCCCGCCCTGGCCGGTACTGCTGGGGCTGCTGCGTCTGTATGGCCAACTGATCACGCCGCGCGTGGCACCGCGCCATCGCGGCGGGCGGCTGAAACAGTGGCTGAACATGCTGCGCAAAAGCCACCCGGGCGCGCAGCAGGCCTACGAGGCGGTGCGTGAACTCAACGACGCCGCACGCATCGACGAGCGCCTGGCGGCCCTGGAGGCCACGCTCGCCCCCACCCTCACGACCCAAAAAGAATGAAGCCCTTGCGCTCACGCGCAAGGGCTTCGGTGTGGGTACTTCAGGCGCCGGTCACGGGTTCCGGAACTCCACCCAGTGGTGTGGTCGGTTGCCGCCTGCAGTGACGTAAATGTCTCATGCCTGCGTGACGCCGGCGTGACGATGAAGCCGGCTTTTGCCCCCCAGATCGCGGGGACTGCAGGGCCCAAGCCGGCACTTCGTCACACCACGCCGAAACGCCCTTCCAGATGCGCGAGCAGTGTGCGCAGCGTCTGCGCTTCACCACCGGCCGGGCGGCCGGGGCGGCTTTCGCTGTTCCACGCGAACAGGTCGATGTGCAGCCACTCCACGCCGGCCGGCACGAAATCGTCGAGGAAGAGCGCGGCCGTCACGGCGCCGGCCATCGGGCCCTTGCCGGTGTTGACGATGTCGGCGATGTCGCTCTCGATGCCGCCGTGGTAGTCGTGCCAGAGCGGCATGTGCCACAGCGGGTCATGCAGTTGCAGGCCCAGGTCCACCAGTTCACGCGCCAGCTCCATGCGGCGGGTGAACAGCGCCGGCAGCTGCGGCCCGAGTGCCACGCGCGCGGCGCCCGTGAGCGTGGCCATGTCGATCATCAGCGCCGGTTGGCTCTCGGCGCCGTAGGCCAGCGCGTCGCACAAGACGACGCGGCCCTCGGCGTCGGTGTTGCCGATCTCGATGTGCAGGCCGGCGCGCGTCTTGAACACGTCGCCGGGGCGGAAGGCGTTGCCGCTGATGGCGTTTTCCACCGCTGGAATCAACAACTGCAGGCGCACCGGCAGCTTCAGCGCCATCACCATCTGCGCCAGGCCCAGCGCGTTGGCGGCGCCGCCCATGTCCTTCTTCATCAAGCGCATGGCGTCGGCGGGCTTGATGTCCAGGCCGCCGCTGTCGAAACACACGCCCTTGCCCACGATGCACAGGCGCGGGTGCTTGTCGCTGCCCCAGTTCAGCTCGATGAGGCGCGGCGCGCGGTCAACGGCCGCGGCCCGGCCCACGGCGTGGATGGCGGGCAAGTTGGCAGCCAGCAGCTTGTCGCCCACCACCTGCTTGAACTTGGCGCCGTGCTGCTTGGCGACCAGGCGCACGGCCTCGGCCAGGTGGGCCGGGCCCATGTCTTCGGCCGGCGTGTTGACGAGGTCGCGCGTGGTGGCCGAGGCGCCCGCCAGGATGAGCGCGCGCTGCGTCACGGGGGTGGACGGCAGGCTCAGCTGTGCCGGCTCACGCCGCGCGGGCTTGTAGGTGTCGAAGGTGTAGCCGCCCAGTTCCCACGAGAAGGCGGCGGCGCCCAGGTCCAACGCCAGGCCCAGTTCGCCCAGGTGGTAGTGGCCGGCCGGCAGCGCCTTGGGCAGGCTGGCCAGTGCCCAGGGGTGATCGGCGCCGCGCACGCCGGCCCACACGGCCTGCACGCTGCCATCGGCCGCGGGCAGCAGCGCGTGGGTGTCGGGCGCACCGGTGAAGCCGGCGGCCTGCAGCCAGCGGCGCGCGGCGGGGTCGAGCGTCTCCGTGAGGGCCGCGAACTGCGCGCGGTCGACGGCGTGGATGGGCACACTGCCGCGCTGCGGCTTGGCGAGATGGACGGTCATGGTGATGTGCGAGTGACGGTGACCCGCATTGTCCTGCCAGCGCCATGGCGTTGCAGCCAGCGGGCCCCGGCCGGTGTCGATTCACGCCGCGCGGGTGCATTTCGTCGCAGCGCGGTGGAGCCGCCAGCCCGGGCGCCCGAAGATCCCTCCATCGCAACACACCGCGGCCCCCGCGGCCCCCAGGAGCCCGACATGAACCCCTTCAAGCTGATCACCCGCCCGGTCAAGGACATCACCGACGCCATCGTCATGCCCTTCCGCGCGCTGTTCGTCGTGGGGCTCACAGGCTTCATCAACTACTTCACCTACAGCGGCCAGTGGTGGTTCAAGTGGGTGGCCTTCGGCATGGGCATCGCGGTGCTGGTGGCCTGGGCCCGCGCGGCCAAGACCCTGCTCTTGCTGGCGCTGGTGGCCTTCGTCGGCTGGAAGATCTACCAGCGCTACGGTGCCGCCGCCCGCCAGCGTTTCGACGACTGGGTCGCCAGCACCCAGCCGCAGGCGGCGCAGGTGATCCAGGCGCTGCGTGCGCCGGCGCCGCCGGCCTCGCCCACCGCGGGGGCGTGAGCCACGCGCCACGCGCACCCACGAAAAAGCCGCCCGAGGGCGGCTTTTTTCTTGGCGGCATGAACTGAATCAGGCGGCCGGCTTCTCGGCGGCCGAACGCTCCACGTGCCAGTCGACCAGGCGGCGCATGTTGCCCATCGACACCCAGTGCAGGTGCACCAGGCCCAGCACGCCGGTGCGGTGCAGTTCACCCACCACGCTGTCGGGGAGCTCGGTCATCTTCTTCTCGTCGACGGTGAGGAAACCGTCCACGGTGTGCTGGCGGCCGTCGGGCAGCGTGGCGTCGAAGCGCATCTCGCGCAGCACGTCGAGCTCCAGCAGCTTCTTGCCCACCAGGCGCGTGCGCTGGATCTCGGCTTCCAGGGTCTCGAGGTAAGGCGTCATCTCCTTGAGCAGGTCGCCTTGTTCGCCGGTCTCGGTGAAGATGGGCTGGCCTTCGGTTTCGCTGGCGCCCTTCCAGGCGGTGTCGACGCAGATCGCGAAACGGTCGTCGTCGATGCGCGCGATGCAGAAGGGGTAGGCACGCAGCACCGCAGGCACGTACTGCGCGCGCCAGCGCTCACCGGTCACATACAGGTTCTGGTTCTGCACCAGGCCGAAGACGGCGATGGGGGCGATGGCGTCGGTGCCATCGGGTTCCTTGCCGGCCTTCACGAAGACGATGGGGAACTCGCGGCAGACATCGCCGAACTCGGCCGCGGCCACGAACATCGCGTTGAGCTGGTCGGCCACGCGCCAGTCGGTCACGGGCATCTGCAGCTTGAGCTTGCGGTGGGTCACACTGTCCAGCGCGGTGGGCTGGCGGTGCAGGTTCTGATTGATCAAGTTTCTTCTCCGGGGGTTTCTGTGCGGCTCACCAGCACCTTGTCGACACGCTTGCCGTCGAGGTCGACGACCTCGAAGCGCCAGCCCTCCCACTCCACCGTGTCGGCGGTGCGGGGCAGGCGGCCCAGCAAGAGCATGATCATGCCAGCCAGCGTGTTGTAGCGGCCCCGGTCCTCCTCAGGGAGTTCCTTGAGCTCGAGGCGGTCTTTGAACTCGGGCACGGGGATCAGGCCATCAAGCAACCAGGTGCCGTTGTCGCGCTGGACGGCCCAGGCGTCTTCATCGCTGGGCGCGCCGAATTCGCCAGTGATGGCTTCGAGCAGGTCGCGCTCGGTGATGACGCCCTGCACCGCGCCGTATTCGTCGACCACGAACACGAGGTCGGTGCGCGAGACCCGGAAGTGCTCCAGCAACTCCATGCCCGAGAGCGTTTCAGGCACGAAGACCGGCGGCGCCATGTGGGCGTGGATGTTGAGCGTCTGCCCACTCGCCAGCGGCTGCAGCAGCTTGGCGGCGTTGAGCACGCCCTGCACATCGTCCAGCGAACCGCGGCACACCGGGAAACGCGTGTGGCCGCTGGCGGTGATGGTGGCCAGCAGCGATTCAACGCTGTCGGCGGCATCGAGCCAGACGATCTCGGCGCGCGGAATCATCATCGAGCCGATCTGCCGTTCATCGAGGCGGAAGACGTTGCGCACCATCTGGTGCTCTTGCGCCTCGATCACGCCCGATTCCACGCCCTCTTCCAGGCTGGCGGCGATCTCTTCTTCCGTCACGCTGCGCGTGGGCCCGCCGCTGATGCCCATCACACGCAGCACGGCGTTGGTGCACACGCTCAGCAGCGCCACCAGCGGGCGCGTGGCGGTGCTCAGCCAGTTCATCGGCCGCGCCACGAGGCGGGCGATGGTCTCCGGGAACATCTGCCCCAGGCGCTTGGGCACGAGCTCGCCAAAGATGATGGTGAGGATGGTGATGATCACCACCACCAGGCCCGTGGCGCCCAGGCTGGCCGTGCGCGAGGCGACGTTGAAGTCTTCGATCAGCCAGGCCGCCAGCGGCGCGGCGAAGGCCGCCTCACCGACGATGCCGTTGAGCACGCCGATGGAGGTGATGCCGATCTGCACCGTGGAGAGGAACTTGGTCGGGTTTTCGTGCAGGTCCATCGCGGCCTGCGCGCCGGGCTCTTGGCCCTCCACCATCACCTGCAGCCGCGCCTTGCGCGCCGCGGTGAGGGCCATTTCCGACATGGCGAAAACGCCGTTGAGGAGGATCAGGAAAACAAGAAGGGTGAGGTCCATGCGCGCCGCAGCGTGCGCTTGCGGTGGCCGTTGAAACGGGCCGGAGCGTAGCAGAATCGACCCATGCTCCATCTCATCGGCGACGTGCAAGGCTGCGCGCAGGCTTTGCAGCGCCTGCTGGCAGAGATCGGCTTTTCACCCTCGCGTGATCGCCTCGTGCTCTTGGGCGACCTCGTCAACCGCGGGCCTGATTCCTTGGGCGTGCTGAGGCTGCTGAGCGGCTACGGCAACGCTGCCACCTGCCTGCTGGGCAACCACGATCTGCACCTGTTGGCCGTGGCCCACGGCGTGCGCAGCCTGCACAAGGGCGACACTTTCGACGACGTGCTGCACGCGCCCGACCGCGCGCACTGGCTGCAGTGGCTGCGCCAGCAGCCCCTGGCGCACAGCGAAGCCGGCTGGCTGTGTGTACACGCCGGCCTGGTGCCGCAATGGACGAGCCCCCAGACCCTGGCCCTGGCCGCCGAGGTGCAGACCGTGCTGCGCGGCCCCGACCTGCCCGGCTTCTTGCAGGTGATGTACGGCAACGAGCCACGCCGCTGGGCCGAGACGCTGCAAGGCGCGGAGCGCCTGCGTTTCATCGTCAACACGCTCACGCGCATCCGCTTCTGCACCGCCGATGGCACGCTCGATTTCAAGACCAAGGAAGGCGCCGGCGGCGCGCCAGCGGGCATGCAGCCCTGGTTCGAGGTGCCCGGCCGCCGCAGCGCGGGCGAGCCCATCGCATTCGGCCACTGGAGCACACTGGGCCTGGTGAACCGGCCCGATGTGCTGGCCCTGGACACCGGCTGCGTCTGGGGCGGTGCGCTCACGGCCGTGCGCGTGGACGGCGGGCGGCGCGAGGTGGCGCAGGTGGCTTGCGAGGCGGCACAGAAGCCCGGCTGACCCCGTGCGCCTGCCTGGCGACAGGCCAGCGAAGGGCAGCGCCTAGAATGCCGCGCAGCGCTCAGACGCACACGGAAGCTTGGCAGAGTGGTCGATTGCACCGGTCTTGAAAACCGGTGCTTTTCAAGGAGAAGCTAGCGTTTACGCGGGTCAGCGGGGCATCGTCTCCGCAACTTCTGCGATCATCTCCGCAACTGGAGGCGTGCCAGAGTGGTTTAATGGATCAGTCTTGAAAACTGACGACGGTGCAAGCCGTCCGTGAGTTCGAATCTCACCGCCTCCGCCAGAAGCAAAAACCCCATGAAAAACGGCCCGCGATCGCGGGCCGTCTTGCTTCTGCAGGCCGCTTGGGTAGGCCGGCCTCGAACTCCAGAGTTGATCCAGGGCGGCGTCCCTGCTTCCTACGGCCACGGTGACAACCTACCTTGCGGGTGTGGGCACCAGAGCACCGGCGATCGCTTCGCCCACTTCAGCAGCGGAGTACCGGCGAGCCGAGGCGAGATCCAGCGAAATGATCACCTTTCCTCGAGGCCCCTGACGAAGCGTGCCTACAGTGCGCCCGCCGATGACGAGGTCCGTCGGTGTCAAGGCTTCGCCATTTGATCCCAGCAGTCCTTCGACCACCTGACCTGCACTCCGCTTCTGCTTCTGACTGCAGAGCTCGGCCGCACGCTGCAGGACAAGAGTGGGCTCGGCTTCGAGTGCAGCCAAGATCGCCTGCGCATGTTTTGGCTGCACATCCAGAGGCGACGAAAACGCCCGGATGATTGGCGCTGGCAGCTGCGCGACCAGGATCGCCTTGCGCACCCAGGTGTGGCTGATGCCTAGCGCTTCAGCCAAACGCCGCTGTGAGGGGAAAAGCCCGCCTTGGATCGCAGCCAGGTAGCTGACGCCTTGTTCGTACGCCGACGGGTCCTCTCGCTCCCTGTTCTCCCGATCCATCGACAAGAAAAGGTCGATGTCGCTCATTGGGCCGCTCCAGACAACGGCCAAGAGGGGTAACCCAAGCTCAAGGCAAGCGCGATGGCGACGATGACCGAAGGCCACCTCGTACACACCTGGCTCGGCCTGGCGAACCAAGATCGGTTGAGAGTTGCCCCCAGCTTGCTCGATGCTTGCCTTCAAGCGCGCAAAAGCAGGCGTAGCGAACGCGGTCTCATGCCGGTTTGCCCAGCGGGTGCTTCGAACGCTACGGGGGTCGACACGGATCGTCGGCATGGTGCCATCGAAGCGCTCGAGACGCCGACGCACATCGTCCAACTCAGCCTGCATCGCCGCCATCGCGTCCCGGGCAGCCAGCATCAGACCTGGGCCAGTCCGAGGCTGCGCGGCTGGAGAGCCTTCGTCAACAGCCGGTGGCCTACCACCAGTAAGGCTGGCTCCGAGGTCGACGGTTGAAGACAAGAGACGTTTGCTGATGCTCATCTCACACCCCAGAGTCAGGCACACGTGGCGGCCGGCTCCCCGCCAGGCCAACCGCACCTTCGAGCCCAAGAGTCGACGACCGACCGTTCAACGGCCTGCACGAAGCCGTCGTAAGCCTCAATCGCGCGCCGGTACGTTCTGGCTGCCCCCTCGTACTTCTGCAGGTCATAGACCGTTCCAAACTCGACCGCCTTCGAAGAGGTCACAGTCGTTTTGGGAATCTCGACGGGGAGAACACAAGATCCGTAGGTCGCCCTGATCCACTCCCGTACAGCAGGTGTTGCTGCATCGGAATGGTCTACGCGAGACAACAGGATGTGCAGGAACTCGTAGGACTTGTGCCTGCCTGCGTCCGATCTGCCGCTCCTTCCGAGGTCGGCAAACAATCCCCAAAACTGTGCTGCACTCGCGAAGTCAAGCGCGGACGGCGGCATAGGAACAACAATTCCATCTGCGGCCATGAACGCGTTCATGGACATGTAGGACAGCGCTGGCGGCGTGTCGACAATGATCACGTCGTACCCATTACGCACAGTGTCTAGGCCCTGGTTCAGGACGTCCCAGAACCTCAGCGACGGGTCTTTCAGCTGCCGCTCCGGTAAGCTGAACTCAGCAGAAAAGAGGTATGGTGCAGCCGGCACAAGATCTATCCCCGACCAATATGTCGGCTGAACCGCGGTGCCGAGGCCAGAAACGTCGCCTCGGCAGAGCGGGCCGACGGTCATGTCATCGCGTACCTCCGTTTCTGGAAGGACGCCAAACAACGTCGTCAGTGACGCCTGCGGATCGGTATCGATAACCAGGACCCTGTGTCCACGCATGCTCAACCCTTGAGCAAGGACCATCGACGTCGTCGTTTTACCCACACCCCCTTTGAAATTGCCAATCGCGATCGTGATGCCATGGCAGCCAGCGGGTCTCATCAGCTCGCGGCGCATTGCGCGCGTCCAAATCTGAACCTCGGTCAGCGAGAAAACGCGCTGACTGCCAGGACGGACGACGGTGCCCTGGGGCAAATCCCTTTGCTTTGCGATATCCGATCTGGGGATACCACAGAGGCTTGCGACGCGTTCCGCAGAAAAGGCCGGCGCGACCTTGCGCGCATCAGGCACGAGCAAGCGGCTACGAACTGCCGAGACCATCCCAGCGGCCCGATCCGCGAGCGTTGCGATGTTGTGCATTTCGATCGGCCCCGACGCCCCGCCGCTCGGAACCTTGGAAACCAGGTTTCCAACATGACCATCAGAAAATTGTTGTGGCAGCGCGTCCATGTTCACTTCGTGGGCTTCACAGTCTCACCGACGCGCAGATAGACCTTCTTGGTGATCTCTTGCTGCGTGTGGCCAAGCAATCGACTTGCCAAAGCGAGGTCACCGATCTCCGAGGCAGCTTTGGGTCGGATGTCGCGGAACTGAAACTGCCTGATGCGATCGGCCAAGGCCAGTGACTCGGGGGTATCCGCTGCTTCGGCGGCCTGCGCAGCCGCCAGGCGGGCCGCGTCAAATCTCACTCGCAGCGTTCCACGATTGAGGACGACGCCATTGGGCGTGGCAATCAAGAACAGACTGCGCACCCTTCGTGGGCGCGCGCGGATCCGGTCCAGCAGCTTCCCGAGCTCCGTGCGCGTGCCATCGGCGTTATCGATGAGAATTCTCAGGCGCTTGTTTGTCTTGTTCTGTTTGACCTCCAGCGCCCCATCACGAATGTCTTTCTCGGCCATTTTGAGAACATCGGCTGGGCGCTGACCTGTCAAGTAACTCAGGTCCATAGCATCTCGCAGTTCAACCGGCGCGTGCTCATAGACCGCATCCCAAACTGCCGCATCTGCATAAAAGTCCCTGGGCTGCTCCTTGTTCTTTCGAACGCCTCGGGCCGGGTTATCTCGGGATGTATAGCCCCACTCGCGCGCCAGATTGAAAACGTGGGACAGAAGCGTAATCTCTCGATTCGCCCTCACCCGCGCCGTTCTCCTGTCACGGTACTGTGCAATGTGCTGCGGAGTGATCGCGTTAACGGGCGCAGTGTCAAACACAAGACGTAGTTGTTTGATACACAAGAGGTTGTCGCGTTGCGTCCGAAGCGCTTTGCCAGGAATGATCTCCCGCTCGTATCGACTGAAGATGTGGCTCATCAACCCAGTTTCTTCAGGCGCAGGCTTGCACTCGAGCTCGGCCCACTTTCGCTTTGCCTCGTTGAGATCAAGGCCAAGGGGCACTTCCTTTCTGTTCCCGTCTTCATCGCGCCCGTTGTAGTAGTAGGCAGTCCAAACCTTGCCAGACTTCAGCTTCTTCTTGCGCCTGAGCATGCGAGGCGGCAAATCGCGAGAAGTGGACTTTGGGCGCATAGATCGAACGCGAGGTTTTTAACTTCGATTAACGAAGATTGCTGAAATCAGGAGCCCATCCGCCGGTGGAGACCAGGGCAGCTGGCGATATTCCAGCAAGTCGAAGGCGGACATAGAGTCGTCCGATAACGGGCTCACCGGCCTTGTTACGGACATGCGTCCACCCGGCCGCTTCAAGCCAAGCGATTTGGTCGCCACGTCGCGTACAGCCCGTAATCGCAGCAACCTCGTCGGGCGTCAAGGTTTCGCTGCTCAGCGGCAACTCAAAGAGCGCACTCATCGATTCGTCTCCGCGGACGCAGCAAGAGGTAGGCTTCGCATGGCCCTGGTCAGTGCCACCAGGCCCAATCCTGTGGGTAGACGGCGTGCCACGACCGCAGCACGCAGTTCTTCCTTGCGCGCGGGGTTCGCTGTTCTATTCAGAGAGTCGCAAGCCGCGTCTGCCAGGGCAAACAGTGCTTCTTCGTCAAGTTCCTGGAGAGTCGATGCCACATGCTCTCGCGCCGCGGCATCTCGATGCTGATGTTCACGAGCGGCAATTGCCGCAGCGCTTACGGCAGCAGCGCGCCGGGCGTCGTCATCTGCTCGTTTGGAATACATCAGACCAGCGCGAAGGATGGGTGCGCCTGAAGAGCGAGCCTCCTGCACCACTCTCCTCATCCATGGTTCGTGCTGTTGGATCTGAAATCTTGGGTGCGAGCGAGCGGCTTCAACTCTTGCACACAGCTCCAGCGCGAGATCCCGGGCTTCGTGCGCTGTGACTTTGAGCTGAGCACAAACCCGGTCGAAGGCCGGTCGGTACTGCTCGGCATCGCGCTCCGGGAACGGGGCGGCCTCCGCCGTCGGAGGCACGGGGGCTTCGGCATCGCACTCATCGAGCTTGGTACCGCCCACTACGGACGCATTTTCGGTAGTGGTCTTGTTCTTGACGTTACTGTTGGAGTTGCTGTTGTTGTTGTTGTTACCCCGGGTACCACCACCAGCCCCGCCCGGAGTAGCACGCCCGGCACGCCCCCCGGTGCGACCTGCCCTGCCAGGCCGACTGGGGAGCGGGGCACTACCGGAGGTGCTACCGGGGGTACCACCCGGGGTACCACCCCGGCCGCCAGTCGTGTCATCCTTCCACACAAAGGGGAACACGCCGGCGGACGTCGCTATCGCCTCCCATTCACTGCGCAGACTGGCAGGCGCCTCATCCAGCGTGCGAAGGATCGTTTGGCGGAGTCCGGGACCAGGCTTGTTGTTGTGGTCCCACCAGCTCCTGACCAAAATCCAGTAGCCGTCAACGGTGATCTCACCCTGCTCAGCGAGTCGTTCCATCACGGTCAAAAACTGGTGCTTATCTCCGCCGGTGCGTCCGGCGGCCTCGCCGATATGGATCGGAAAGAGCCCGATCGACGATCGTTCCGGACAGGTCAGGAAGTACGCCAGCAGGAACTTGTCTTCGACACTCTGGTGCTGTCGCCGAGGCGCAGTCCAGAATCCAGTCCGCAGCATGGCGCCAGCAGACTCACGCTCTACTTGGCACATGACGTCTCCCCTTCCGAGCCAAGGCTGCCCTGAGCCACGCACCGCGTCCGTCCGGCGGCGCTTGGCCCCTGCAGCCAAGTGATGACGTCTTCTCTGAGGAATCGAACGGAACGACGCCCGGGCAGGTGCATGCGCGGCGGCAGAGAGTCAGGCTTCCGACTGAGGTCGGCGCGCACCGTATGCTCATGGAGGCGCAGGAACCTCGCCAGATCCTTCACCGTTGACACGGGCGGCAGTTCATCTACTGATCGCATGCTGCTGTCCAATACAGTGTTGCGCCCAGGCGGCGTCTACAAATTGCTTAAGAGAAGCATAGTTATGTTTTTTGTTGACGTCAACCAAATTGCTAAGAAAAGTCAGATCCTGTCATGAACTGGATTGAAGAGATCAAGTCGCTGAGGTCGCCGGGCCAGAGCGATTCCGCTCTCGCTGCCGAGCTCGGAGTCTCCAAGCAGTTCTTGTCTGACGTGTTGGCAGGCAAGAAAGAGCTGAGCCTGCAGAAGAAGCTGCTGGTGTGGAAGCGTCTTGGGCGCGAACTTGACCGCGAAGCTGCGCTTGCCTTCCTGCCCGCGAAGGCCGCCGACGAACTGGTTCGCCTGCATGAGGCATCCCTACGGTCCGGCCGTCACGACTCAGAGCTGACGCCCAAGGAGAGGGTCGATGACTGGACGAACGACCTGATCGCCCTCCGCGACGCACGCGGCATGACAGACGCGGAGCTTGCCGCAGACCTCGGTGTGTCTGGAGCCTATTTGTCCACCGTGCTCAGCGGCAAAGTGCACCTGAGCTGGAACAAGAAAATCGCAGTCTGGGGCCGGCGCAAGTACGATCTTTCGCGGGACACCTTGCTGGCATTCCTGCCGGTGGAGACCGCGTCAGAACTGATCGCCATGGATCGCGCGCGCGGGCGCAAGCGTGCCGCGAGGCTTGCCACCGCAGCGGCTAACAAACCGCAACAGGTACCCTGAAGGCGTGGCGCTTTGCGGGTGCTTCGGACGTCTGCAAGCGAATTTCTTTGCCGCAGAACATCACGCAAAGTTTTCTACGGGGCGTTCAACTCTGAACGACCACCTTACCAATGCTTGGAGAACGAGTCCACGGTCGTAGCACGTACGAACGCTGCAGCGCCTGGACCCTCGGCGATCGTTGCAAAGTGCTCGCGACCGCAGGCGATCTTCGCGGCTTCGGCATCGCGCAGGGCATCGTCAAACAGCGTGCTCTTGGTCTCAACGACGAAGTACAGCCGGTCGGTGCCGTCCGCGTCCACGACCACGGCCCAGTCTGGGTTGTAGTTGCCCAGCGGCGTGGGCACGGTGAACCAGCCTGGCAGCTTGGCGTACAGCTTCACCGCAGAGTTCTTCTCCAGATCCTCGGCGAAGTTTCGCTCAGTGTCGGAGTCATAGACCACCTTCTCATGAACTGACTTCGTCGCTTCCAGCATGTTGGTGAGGTAACCGGTCAGCTCCCTCTGTTCGAACAGCTCTTGAGCGTAGATCTCGCTGCCGTCGGCCGTTTTGCCAAGGCGCCGGTACTTGATGCCGTCCACCAGCGCCTGGCGCTTAGTGCGATTGATGCACTCAGCCGCCACGTCGATGAACTGCGCCGGGTTCAGCTTGAAATCGTCAAGCTTGCCGCTCTCGGTGAGGATGCGGACAATGCTGCGGCGCGTGAGCTGCGTACGGTCCTGCAGTTCGGTCAGCAAATCCGGCAGCGGGATGTCGCCCTCTGTCATCGACACAAAGTTCGACGTCGCCGTCTGCTTGGTGTCCACACCGCCCTGGCTGATCAGCACGGTTGCTGTGCGAAACCGCAGCCGTGTCCGTGTGACGGGTGCATCGGTCAGCACCTGGCGGATCGTGCTTGCGCAAGTCCGAACCAAGCTCTCGTTGTCGAACTCCACGCGGTAGGTCGTACGGTGCTTGATGCGGTCCCAGAGCGCCTTGAAGTCGTCGCTTAGGTAGACGCCACGGCGCAGCTTGACCGTGTCGCGCTTGTTCGCGTCCTTGACGTCCAGCTTCCCCGCCAGTTTGTGGAGCAAGGTCACGATGGGCTTTCGCGCCGACGAGAACGCGTCAGGCAACACCAGCGTGTCTTCCTTCAACGCCTTGCGCAAGGTGTCCAGCACCTTGCCGCGGGCGTCGATCAGACCCGCAGTTTTCAAGTGCTCCCACAACTGCTTGGACAGGTCCACGCCCATGGGCTTGGGCTGTCCGTCGGTGCCGACGATAGACAGCGGCGCGAATTGGTGGCTCTCGACGATGCCGAAGCGGATGCCGGTGTCCTGCTCGATCTCGCGCTGCAAGTTCTCTGCGAACGACTCGTAGCTTTCGTTGGCCACCACCGTCAGCGTGTTCACGGCGAAGCCACGCAGACGTTCGCCCTTCTGGTTCACCGCCAGCCGCAGCCCGCGGCCGATGGTCTGCCGGCGCTCGCGCTCGGTGTTCATCTCTCGCAGGTTGCAGATCTGGAAGACGTTGGGGCTGTCCCAACCCTCGCGCAGTGCCGAGTGCGAGAAGATGAACTTCAGCGGCGTGTCGAAGCTGAGCAGCCGCTCCTTGTCCTTCATGATCAGGTTGTAGGCCCGCTCCGCGTTGTCGCGGTTGCCTTGATTGTTCTCGGCTGTGTCGGTCCACGTGCCCTTCTTGTCCACCGAAAAATAACCGTCGTGCACCGCGCTCGGCGCCACGGTCATGTCCACTTCGTTGAACAGGCTCTGGTAATCGGGGTTCCGCGCGAGGCGGGCGAACTCCTGTTCGAACATCAGCGCGTACTTACCCTTCACCGGCTCGCCCGCCTCGTTGTACTGGCGGTAGTGCTCAACTTTGTCGATGAAGAACAGGCTCAGCACCTTGATGCCCTGCGGCCCGAGGCGCAGTTCCTTCTTCAGATGCTCCTCGATGGTGCGCTTGATCATCTGGCGCTTGATGGCATCGCCATCGATATCGCCGATGGCGCCGTCGACCTGCAGCCACTGCTCGCCACCGGGCATGCGGATCTCGACGCGCTGAGCGCCGCGTTTCGCATGGATCTCACCAACCAAGAAGTTGGCATACAGCGGCCGGTCGGTGAGTTGCTCCAGGTCATCGCTGTCCTGCACCCACACATCTTTGCGCACCACCTTGCCGCCTTGCTGCACGTCCAGCTCCAGCCTGGCCAGCACGCTGCCGCCCTTGCTGCGCACCTCCTGCAGCCGCACATAGGCCTTGTTCTGGCCACCGTCCACCTCGGCCGACGCCACCTCGATCTGCTTGACCAGTTGCCGCTCGTAGGCGTCGATGGCGTCAAGCCGGTAGACCATGTGGTGCTTGTCGACGTGGGTGGCTGAGTAGCGCAGCGTACACAGCGGGTTCATGGCGTCCAGCGCCTCTTTTCCGCGACCTTCCAGGCCACCGTCCACACTTTGCGGCTCGTCGACGATCAGCACAGGCTGCGTGGCTCGGATCAAATCGATGGGCTTCTCGCCACCGGTCTTCTCGCTGTCCTTATAGAGGTTGTTGACGTCCTTCTTGTTGATAGCGCCCACCGTCACCACCATTACCTGCAAGTGCTGGCTGGTGGCGAAGTTGCGCACCTCGTTCAGCTTGGCAGAGTCGTAGAGGAAGTACTCAAAGGGCTGGCCGCTGTAGAGCGACCGGAAGTGCGGCGCCATGATCTGCAGGCTCTTGTAGACGCCTTCCTTGATGGCCACAGACGGCACGACGATCACAAACTTGGTGAAGCCGTAGCGCTTGTTCAGTTCGAAGATCGTGCGCAGGTAGACGTAGGTCTTGCCCGTGCCCGTTTCCATCTCCACCGTGAAGTCACGCGAGCTCAGGCTGTCGCTGGGCTTCAGGCCATGGCGCAGCTGCACCTTGTTCAGGTTGGCCAACAGGTCTTGGGTGTCCAGCTGTAGGCGGTTGCCGATGCCCAGGTCGGACTCGGCCAAGCCCAGGCCCAGCTGCACGCCGCCGCCTGCCATCCCCGGCAGCGCGCCTTGCGTCCCCTCTCCCATGTAGACCGACCGCGGTGCCGTCACCGTGAACTCGGTGCGGCAAACCTCCTGGCCAGAAAAGAGGTCGCACACCGCGTCGATGGCGGCGAGTTGGTAGTCAAGGTTGTGTTCGAACTGAAGCTTCATGGGTTCTTTTTCTTGCTTGCCGTCTTGCTCGCCCGTTTGCGCGGGGCTTCGCCAGCCGGCTGTTTGTGCCTGGCTGCCTTCCGCGGCGGTGGAGCGGCAGCTTGGCCAGCTCGGCGCGGCGGTGCTTCCAGCACCCGGGCGGCCTGCTCCAGCGCCTTCATGGCATCGGCTTCGCCGAGCGCCTCGCGTGCTTGGCGACGGGCTGCAGCGTAGCCCTCGAACTCGGCCAAGGCCTTGGTGTCAGCGGTCTTCTTGCTCAGGCTGCCGGCATCGGGCAGGACGTTGCGCTCGTTGAAGCGCAGGAACTCGTCCAGCTTGGTTTGCCAGTCGCGCAGGAAGACCTGCTTGCGCCGGAGCGCCTGGTCTTCGGCGAAGTCCAGCCACATCACCACGATGCGGTTCAGCTCGGCAATCTCGGCTTCCTTCAGGTAGTTTTTGGCCACCGTCACGTCAGCACGGGCCACGTCGCCGCCACGCCAGCTGGTCAGGCCCATGTGCGGCGCGGCGCGGTCGGCCCGGCGGGCGATCAGCTCGGCTGCTGTCTGGCCCGTCACCGCAAAGTGCAGCTTGTTCTGGATGATGCGGAAAAACTGGGTCGTTTCCGGCAGGCTGGGCTCGTAGTCGGCCGCCAGCGCAAAGATCTCTCGCACCCGCAGGTACATGCGGCGCTCGCTGGCGCGGATGTCGCGCACCCGCTCCAGCAGCTGGGCAAAGTAGTCGGGCACCGCGGTGCCGGCAGCCGGGGGGTTCTTCAGCCGGTCGTCGTCCAGCGTGAAGCCCTTGATCAGGTACTCGCCCAAGCGCTCCGTGGCCCAGCGCCTGAACTGCGTTCCGCGCACCGACCGCACGCGGTAGCCCACCGCCAGGATGGCTTCGAGCCGGTAGTAGCGCACCCTGCGCTGCACCTCGCGACCGCCCTCGACGCGAACCTGTAAGTCTTCCTTACAGGTTGCCTCGGCTGTCAGCTCACCCTCGGCGAAGATGGCTTTCAGATGCTGCGTCACGTTCTGTGGCGTCGTGGCAAACAGTTCGGCCATGCCAGCCTGCGTGAGCCACAACGTTTCGTCCGCGAAGCGGCACTCCACCCGCGTGCGGCCGTCCTCGGTCTGGTACAGCAGAAACTCGCCCAGCGGCATCACAGGCTCCGCACGTCGTCCAAGCCGTGCTGGCTGAGGATGGCGGCCAGGTTGGTCTTGGCCACGTCGTCGGCAAAGGCGCTGTCCTTGAAGACGAGCTTGGTGCCGACTGGCGTAGCGTTGTCACCGCCGCCTTGCAGCGCCTGGGCCTGGGCCTTCTGCCATGCCGCGATGCCCAGGGCGAGCGGCTCTGCCACGTCGCGGTCGATGCCATCGGAAAGGCAGGCCATCAAGGCGCCGGCGCCGATGCTGTGCACCGTCTTGCCGGCGATCTGGCGCGACTCCATGGGTACGATTAGATCGAGGCCAAGCTTGAGAAGTAGCTCCACGAGCAAGTCGTCTTCTACCCGCCCTGGTACCAAATGCTCAACGTGACTCAGCAGGCTGCCCGAAAGATCATCAGGCTGAGGCAACCACGCTCGAATGTTGCTGGAGTCCAGCTTGAAGACCCGGAACCCCACATCTCCACCAAACATTGGCGCATCGACCTTTACCTTTTGCCCAGCAAGACGAAGGCGCTGCTTCGCTAGTTCCGCAATGTTTCGAGGCCGTGCAATTGCATCGCAGTAGTCAGCGGCGGCCTTCTGTTCCCGCTCAAGTGGATCTACAGGTTCAGGGAGCTGGACCAAGATGAAGCGCCGGCGGCCGCTGTCCGCCGCATTTTTGAGCATGACTGCGTGAGCAGTAGTTCCCGAACCAGCAAAGAAATCAAGGACGATAGATTCTGCTGACGGCGCCCCGAGCTCGATCACGCGAGCGAGAAGTGATGTGGGTTTAGGAAAGCTGAATGGCGACTCGCTTACGTTGAGAAGTCCCTTGATTTCGCGACTAGCGGTGTCGTTGCTACCAACCTCCTTGTGCGACCATAACGTCCGCGCCTTTACTCCATCATCTAGTTCCGCCAGAAAGCGTTTCAGGTTGGGTTGACTATCGCCATTGCGCCCAAACCAAACTCGGTTGTCGGCGATGAGGGCCAAAAGATCCTCCTGAGAGTATCTCCAGTGCGAATTGGGTGGGGGAGAAAACTCTACGCCGGTTTTCCCTCGCACAACATACCGTCCATTGCGCCGTTCGCCGTCGGCATAAAGCGGAATAGCCTTCCAAGGCCCTCGGGGGTCGTTATCCGGATTTGAGTAGCGCGCATCCATTGCCGCAGTTCTCGGCAGTGAACCAATAGTCGCCTCCTCGCCGCCGCCGCTGAGATAGACCAAGATGTAGTCGTGACTTGCAGAGATCAAGCTGGCATCGTTCTTCGTTGTGTACATCTTCTCCCACACAACTTGGGCGACGAAGTTCTCTTCGCCGAAAATTTCATCTAGCAAAAGCTTCAGGCGCGACGCCTCGTTGTCATCGCACGAAACGAAAATAGCACCATCACGCGAAAGCAGCGCCTTCGCGAGTTTCAGGCGCGGATAAAGCATATTCAACCAATCGGTGTGGAAGCGGCCGGAGGCTTCGGTATTCGAACTGATCTTCTGCCCGCCCTCCACCTGCCCCGTCAGCTCCAAGTAGTTCTTGATGCTGTCCTGAAAGTTGTCCGGGTACACGAAGTCCTTGCCAGTGTTGTACGGCGGGTCGATGTAGATGAGCTTCACCTTGCCGGCATAGCTCTTCTGCAGCAGTTTCAGCACCTCCAGGTTGTCACCTTCGATGAACAGGTTCTGGGTGGTGTCCCAGTCCACGCTCTCTTCCGGGCACGGGCGCAGCGTGCCCGTGCTGGGCGTCAGCGCCAGTTGGCGTGCGCGGCGCTTGCCATGCCAGTTCAGGCCGTACTTCTCTTCGCGCTCGTCCACCACCGTGCCCAGCAGTTGCTTGAGCACCTCGAAGTCGACGCGGCCTTCAGTAAAGGCCTCAGGGAACAGCGCCTTCAGCTGCGCGAGGTTGCCCTCCACGAGGTTGGCGCTCTGCGCCTCGGGGCTCGCCTTGTCGATCGGCTGGATGGTCGCTGGGGATTGGGGTGCAGTCATGGGCAAAGTCTGAGGTTGCGGCGGCTCACGTGGCGAGCCTGTCCTGAAGTTCTTGAAGTTGGCGCTGCAGACGCTGGATCTGCAGATTGAGTTCAACGCGCTGGCTCATCTGCCGGGCCTTGGCCGCCGTGCTTCGCGCAGAAGCCAGCTGATCGAGCAGCTGGCTGCGTTCGGCCAGTGCTTGGCGCTGTGCCGCGGTGCGTGGAGCGAGTGCGGCCGCTGCTGCTTCGGGCGCCTTGAAGTGGCCCGTCACCTGGGCCACGGCCAGCGCGGTGATGCGGTCGGCCATGGCCTGGTACAGCGCCCGCAGATCGGCCAGGGCACTGGGCGGCAACTGCGCCAGCGCGAGGCTGGCCATGAACTCAGTTTCTGCGGCCGTGGGCTGCGCAGGGTTGAACGCGTGCGTGTCTGCGCCGTCGGCCACCACCCACTTGCCGGCTTCGCCCAGCGAAGCCCGCTTGTGCGCTACCGACAGCACGGTGCCGGCGGGGGCCTGGATCACCAGCAGCACCGGGTACGGAATGGCCCGGTGGATGAGCTGCATCAGCCGCCGGGCCTGCGCCTCGCGGGTGGGTGGCCGCAGGTGCGCCGAAACCAGCACGAGCTCGATCACATCGGTGGCTTCCGTGGCATTGGCGCTGGCAGCGCCACCGTCTGAAGCGCCGTCTGCTGCCGAGCCCGCGCCGGCCGTCGGAGCGGTTGCTGGCGTAGCGGGCACCGTCGCCGCGTGGAAGGCCGGCACGCCCACCGTGCCCGGCTTGAGGGTGGCCTGCCACCACAGCTCGTCGATGGTGTCGTTGATCAGGCGCTTGTCGGCGGCCGTGGGGGCACCCTGCTCGACCAGGAGCTTCTTCGGGATGCGCTGCGCCACCAGCGCTTGTGCCGGCAGGCGGAATGCATCGATGAGCACCTGGGCCGTCATCTTGTGGCGGCTACAGCAGGTCAGGCCGATTGGCTTGCAGCCAACCGCGGACGTGACTGAACAGCTCTTGTGCGCTGGCCAGGCACTCGGCAGCGGCAGCGTCAGGGATCAGGTCGCCCGAGTAGTCCGACAGGTTGCGCTGCTTACGCAGGGCGTCGAGCACGATCACCTTGGTCTGCGGCAGGCCCACACTCAGCTGCAGTGTCTGGATAGCAGTCTGGTGATGGCCCGGCTTGCTGGTCAGCGTGCGGTAGCCGTTGGCGTTCAAGGCCACCATCGCCACCTGCATGATGGCCTTGTAGGCGGCGTCGAAGCGGTTCTCTGCGCTCAGGCCGGCCAGCTGTGCATCGGCGATGTTGCGCTGCGCCGCAGCCAAGAGCTTGGCCACGAGCCCCTTGTCTGCCTGCACGGCGTCAAGGCTGATGCCGAGCAAGTTCTTCAAGGTCATGCGCGTTTCCGATCAGGAACAGCTTGGGCTTGGCCAGAACATCGGCCAGGAAGGGTTCAGTGGGGGCCTTGGCACTGAACTCAGTTGCCGAGAACAACTTGGGGTTCACCTCGCGGCCCAGCACGGCTTGCGTGGGGTGCAACAGCTCCACCGCTTGGCGAAAGCTGATGTCGCCGATCAGCATCACGTCGATGTCGCTGCCGGAGGTCTCTCGCCCCTGGGCCACCGAGCCAAACACGAGCGCCACCCGCAGCTGCGTGGCCACCGGCGCCAGTGCCTGCACCAGCACGTCGGCCAGGCCCGAGGTCTTGCGCAGGATGCTGGCCAGCTCGGTGAAGATAGGGCCGCTGGTGTCGGCGCTGTAGACCTGCTGGTTGCCGCGCTTCTCGCGTTTGAGCAGGCCTACTTCGGCCAGCTTGCCCAGCTCGCGCGTGATGGTGCCGGCCGGCAGCCCGGTGCGGCGGGCGATCTCGCGCCCGTGCAGCGCCTCGTCCGGCCGCAGCAGCAGCAGGCCGAGCACGCGGCGGCGGTACTCCGGGAACAGCAGTGCTGGCAGGGATTGATGCATATTCGGCGCCGATTGTCGCTTTATTTGCATCGATATTCAAGCCAGTTGCCCACTGCGCCCAAGCGCCCTGTCGAGGCGCTACGCCTGCGCAGCAAGGCTCGCACCGAAGGCCTCGATCGTCTCTTCGCTGTCCCGGCCCGCGACGGTCTTGCCAGTGGCCACCTCGATCAGGCCGAGCAATGCGGCGGCACGCTGCTGAATGAACGCCGGGAAGTCATCGGCCCGTAGCGCCGCAACGGGGATGCAGCGCGTGGCCAGAAAGCCGTCGAGCTCCGAGGCTGCGACCTTCTTCGACGTCTCGATCCGCTTCAGGTAGTGGGTCGGCGCGTCGCCACCGATGGACCGGTTCGTCTCGGCAGCCAGCGGGGCCTTGTTGACGACGCTGTTCCACTTTTCGCGGGGCAGCTTGGCGTCTTCGCACCACTTGCGTGGGAAGACGTGATGGATGTCGACGCTGCGCTCGAAGTAAGTGTGCAGATCGATGGGCATGCCGGTGATGAAGTCCCGCCCGCCTTGCTGCATGAGCAGCGCAGCCAAGCCCTTGTAGGCTGCGGCCAGGCGCGACTGCAGCGAGGCTGTGTGAAAACGAGTTGAACGCTTGAGGCGTCTCGGGTAAGTTGTGG
>LJHW01000013.1 GCA_001295865.1 beta proteobacterium AAP65 | reverse complement strand
CTGCGAACCGGCTGTTTTGACGGGGGAGCGTATAGGTAGTTTTGGTGAGGCCTAACGTGTTTTCTACCCCAAGCCCAAGTCCCCACCGGCATCCACATGTGACCAGCGGTGGTGCAGGGTAGATAGATGCGTTGGACGCATCTATCTACTTTGCCACGATGCGTGCTTGCAGTTTCAGCAGATTCGCCAACCGTTTCGGCATCAGCCACAGCCGCTGTCGGCCGTCCCACTCTGCGCCCACCCGCCGCGCAAGACTTTGCAGGCCCAGTTCTCTGGCGCCGATGCGAACATACACCCGTGTCTCCTGTCGCGCCTGGATCGGCGTCTTGCTGATCAGCAATTCCACCGTGGTGTAGCGAAAGGCCCCGCTGTCGTCGACGCGGTGCCGCACGCACACCAGAGCGGTACCGAACTCTGCGGCAAGTCGCAGCGCGCCGCGCGCGGTCACGGGCAGTTTCTTGAGTACACGCATCGAGGCCGCTTCTGTGCCGGGCACCGGTTTCATCTGTCGGTTCCTCCTTGTTCGCTTGCGTGGAATGGCGCCACGCCATACCGATCTCCAAGACCCAGCCCCAAGCTCGAAACCAAGGCCTGAGGCGCTCTGTGCGCACTGCCTCGCGCCAAGTTGCCTTGGCCAAGGTCCCGCAGCGAGGGCGACCCGGTGGTCCGGCAAAACGCGACACAACTCAGCCCAGCCCAGCCCAGCCCAGCCCAGCGCGCCAGGTGAGGCTTGGGCGCCTCAAGTGGGCCAGCAGACCCACTAGCCGCTCAAAAGGCTGTATAAATATACAGCATTGAGCCATGCCGGTGCGCACCGGCTCAGACGCACAACTGGCCCCTCTTGTGCGCTGTCACTTCACCCCACCCGCGCTTTGCGCACACAGGTGCCAGGCCCATTTGTGATGTCTGGCTTGACGACCGCCCCGGAGTTGCCCATGCCCCTGCCCAAGCCCCAGTTTTCCCGCAGCGCCGTTCCACAAGGCGTGAAGCTACCGTCCGCAGGCCGCGCTGCGCCGTCTGGGCCGGCATCGGCTGGGGCGGCCATGCCGGGCACTCGGCAGCAAACCGGGGCGCCCCCACCCCTGGCCTGGCCCCCCGGCTTCCAAGCCGACCAGCCACCCCGCCTGCTCGACGCCGTGCGCGCCCAGGTGCGCTACCGCCATTACAGCCTGCGCACCGAAGAGGTCTATGTGCGCTGGGTGCGCTCTTTCGTGCGCTTCCACGAGTTGCGCCATCCGCTCGAACTGGCACAACCCGAGATCGAGGCTTTCCTCGGCTGGCTGGCCACCGAGCGCAACGTCTCGCCCTCCACGCACCGGCAGGCCTTGTCGGCCTTGTTGTTTCTCTACCAGAAGGTGCTGAACACGCCCGTGCCCTGGATGGACGACATCGGCCGGCCGCAGCAGCAGCGCCGCCTGCCCGTGGTGCTGGCGCCCGACGAGGTGCAGCGTCTGCTGGCCCAGCTCGACCAGCAGCAGCGTGAAGCACCGCCCGGTGGGCCTTCGTTCTACGCCGCGCACGGGCTCTTCGGCCGCCTGCTTTACGGCACCGGTATGCGCCTGATGGAAGGGCTGCGGCTGCGCGTGAAGGACATCGATTTCCGCCAGCGCGCCATCATCGTGCGGGAAGGCAAGGGTGCGAACGACCGTCTCGTGATGCTGCCCTCAGCGCTGGAAGCGCCGCTGCGTGAGCAACTCGACCGCGTGCGTACGCTGTGGCAGGCCGACCGTGACGCTGGCGCGGCACCGGTGCAACTGCCGCATGCCTTGGAGCGCAAGTACCCGCGCGCCGGCCTGTCGTGGTCGTGGTTCTGGGTCTTCCCGGGTTCGCAGCCTTCGCAAGACCCGCGCGGCGCCGGCGAGCGCCGCCACCACGTGCACGACCAGAGCTTCCAGCGCGTGTTCCGCCGCGCGCTCGAGCAGGCGGGCATCGACAAGCCGGCCACACCGCACACGCTGCGCCACTCCTTCGCCACCCATCTGCTGCAGTCGGGCTACGACATCCGCACCGTGCAAGAGCTGCTGGGCCACGCCGATGTCAGCACCACCATGATCTACACCCACGTGTTGCGCCTGGGCGGGGGCGCGGTGCGCAGCCCGCTGGACAACCTGCTCGGGCCCCAGGCGGCCCCTGCAGCGCCGTCCTACCCGCCGGTACCGCCCGCCGCGCCACGCGCCCGGCGCCCGCCTGACGCAGCGCGCGCGCCGCACCCCCCGCGGGCCCGTGAGCCCGATGCCAGTTACGCCCTGCCGTGTCTCGCCCCCCTGGCCCAAGCCGCCCAGCCGGCCTGAGCCTGCCCGGCTACGCCGAGCTGCTGTGCCGCAGCAACTTCAGCTTCCTCGGTGGTGCCTCGCACCCTGAGGAACTGGTGGTGCGTGCCCAGGCTTTGCGCTACGCGGCGCTGGCCATCACCGATGAATGTTCGCTGGCCGGCGTGGTGCGTGCCCACCTGGAGGCCGAACGCCTGGGCCAGCCGCTGATCATCGGCAGCGATGTCTGGCTGCAACCGCAGGGTCGCCCGCCGACCCCGGCCGCTGCGCCCGCCGCGGCTGCCGCGGCTGCCGCAGCAGGGGCTAAGCGGGCTGCACCCGTCACCGCCGCAAGTGAAGGCGGCGACACCGACGCCGACGCCGACGCCGACGCCGACGCCGACGCCGACGCCGACGACCCGCTGCTCACCCCCCCGCCCGGGCACCCTGCCGGCCCGCGGCTGGTGATGCTGGCGATGTCGCGACGCGGCTACGCCAACCTCTCGCACTGGATCACGCTGTGCCGGCGCCGCGCCCCCAAGGGCCAGTACCGCGCCGAGATGGGCGATCTGGAAGGCCGCGCGCCCGCTGCGCCCATGCTGGCCGGCCTGCCGGGCTGCCTGGCGCTGCTGGTGGTTTCGTGTGCCTTGCCGCGGCCCGCCGATGCCGGCACCTCAGCCCAGGCAGCCCCCCCGGCCGACCCCTTCCAGACCCTCTTCGCCCAGGCCCTGTGGCTCAAGACCTGGTTCGGCGACCGCGCCGCGCTGGCCGTGCCGCTGCTGCTGCACCCGCACGACGCGCTGCTGGTCGACATCACGCAGCGCGTCGCCGCGCTCACCGGCCTGCCGGTGGTGGCGGTGGGCGATGTGCGCATGCACGCCCGCTCGCGCAAGCCCTTGCTCGATGTGCTGCAGGCCACACGGGCGCGCCGCACCGTGGCCCAGGCGGGCTTGGGTCTGGCGGCCAATGCCGAGGCCCACCTGCGTTCACGCGCCCGCCTGGCGCGCCTGTACCCGGCCGAGTGGCTGCACAACACGCTGGCATTGGCCGGGCGTTGTGCGTTTTCGTTGGGCGAGCTGAAGTACGAATACCCGCGCGAGATCGTGCCCGCCGGCCACACGCCCGTCACCTGGCTGCGTGCCTTGACGGAACAGGGCGCCGCCAACCGCTACCCGAACGGCGTGCCGCCGGCCGTGCGCGGCATGCTCGAGCACGAGCTCGCGCTCATCGGGCAGCTGCAGTACGAGGCCTACTTCCTCACCGTGGCCGACATCGTGCAATGGGCGCGCGCGCAGGGCATCCTGTGCCAGGGCCGCGGCAGCGCCGCGAACTCGGCCGTGTGTTACTGCCTGGGCGTCACGGCGGTCGACCCCGAGGTGCACACCATGCTGCTCTTCGAGCGTTTCATCAGCGCCGAGCGCGGTGAACCGCCGGACATCGACATCGACTTCGAGCACCAGCGCCGCGAAGAGGTCATCCAGTACATCTACAAGAAGTACGGCCGCGAGCGCGCCGCGCTGACGGGCGTGGTCATCAGCTACCGCCCACGCAGCGCGCTGCGCGACGTGGGCCGCGCTTTGGGCATCGACCTCGAACGCATCGAGGCCGTGTCGAAAAGCCAGCACTGGTTCGACGGCCGCGGCATCGCACCCGAGCGCCTGCGCGAAAACGGCTTCGACCCCGAAGCGCCGGTGTGCCGGCTGTGGATGGCACTGACGCAGCAGCTCATCGGTTTTCCGCGCCACCTCTCGCAGCACCCGGGCGGCTTCGTCATCGCGCGCGACACGCTCTCCGAGCTGGTGCCGGTCGAGAACGCCAGCATGCCCGGCCGCAGCGTCATCCAGTGGGACAAGGACGACCTCGACGCTTTGCGCCTCATCAAGGTCGACATCCTCGCACTCGGCATGCTCAGCGCCATCCGCCGTGCGCTCGATCTCGTGGGCGCCAAGCAGGGCCGGCCGCTGGCCCTGCACCAGATCCCGAAGGAAGACCAAGCCACCTACACCATGCTCAGCCGCGGGGACAGCCTGGGCACCTTCCAGGTGGAGAGCCGCGCGCAGATGGCCATGCTGCCGCGGCTGCGCCCCGAGAAGTTCTACGACCTCGTCATCGAGGTTGCCATCGTGCGGCCCGGCCCCATCCAGGGCGGCATGGTCCACCCCTACCTGCGGCGGCGCAACGGTGAAGAGCCGGTCGACTACCCGAGTGCCGAGGTGGAGAAGGCGCTCGCGCGCACGCTGGGCGTGCCCATCTTCCAAGAGCAGGTGATGCAGCTGGCCATCCTGGCGGCCGATTTCACGCCCGGCGAGGCCGACCAGCTGCGCCGCGCCATGGCCGCGTGGAAGCGCAAGGGCGGCCTCGGGCCTTTCCATGAAAGGCTGGTCGGCCGCATGGTCGAGAAGGGCTACGAGCTGGCCTACGCCGAACGCATCTTCAAGCAGATCGAGGGCTTTGGCGAGTACGGCTTCCCAGAGAGCCACGCGGCAAGCTTCGCGCTGCTGGTCTACGCCAGCGCCTGGCTGAAGTGCCACCACCCCGACGCTTTTTTGGCCGCGCTGCTGAACAGCCAGCCCATGGGCTTTTATGCCCCGGCGCAGCTGGTGCGCGACGCGCGTGAACACCACGTGGCGGTGCTGCCTGTCGACGTGCGCCACAGCCTCTGGCCCAGCACGCTGGAGCCCGAGGCCGAGGGAGCGGCCGCGCACGGCGGCGGCCCCTTGCTGCGGCCGGTGCGCCTGGGCCTGAGCCGCATCAGCGGCTTTGAAGAAGCCGCGGCGGCGCGCCTGGTGGCCGCGCGTGCCGAAGGCGCTTTTGCCAGCGCAGAAGACCTGGCGCGCCGCGCCCAGCTCGACGCCCACCAACTCGCGCTGCTGGCCGAGGCCGATGCCCTGCGCGGCCTGGCCGGCCACCGTTTTGAAGCCGCCTGGGCCGTGGCCGGCGTGGACACACGCGCCACGGCGCTGCTGCGCGAAACGCGCACGCAGGAAGCCGTGGCCACGCTCGCCGCACCCGACCTCGCCACCACCGTGCTCAGCGACTACCGCCGTCTGGGCCTGAGCCTCACGCAGCACCCGGTGGCGCTGCTGCGGCCGCAGCTGTCGGCCTTCAAGGTGCTGCCGGCCGAGGTGCTGCAGCACTTTCCGCACGGCCGGCTGGCGCGGGCCAGCGGCATCGTCACGCACCGCCAGCGGCCGGAAACCGCGCGTGGCGTCGTTTTCGTCACGCTGGAAGACGACACCGGCAGCATCAACGTCATCGTCTGGCCGCAGGTGGCCGAGCAGCAGCGCCGTGCGCTGCTGGGCGCCAGCCTGCTCACCGTCTTCGGCATCTGGCAGTGCCAGGGCGAGCCCGGGCACGAGGTGCGCCACCTGGTGGCCAAGACCCTGCTCGACCACACCCCTCTGCTGCAGGGCCTGGCCACGCACAGCCGCAACTTCCGTTAGCCGGGGCTGCTCAGGCCTGGCTCAGCGCCCGTGCCGCAGCGCCGGTGTCGCGGTTGCTGCTCAGCCGCAGGCGGCCCTGCTGCACGGCCTGCTGCGGCATCGCGCGCACCAGGGCCGCCAGCGTGGTGTGCGGTGTGTCGGCGCTGGCGTGCAGGCCCACCCAGGCGTTGCGCCCCAGGCGTTTGGCCGCGAGCAGGCCCATGTCGGCCACGTTGACCACACCGTTCCAGTCCAGCGCCTGCGGGTGCGCGGCGATGAAGGGCCAGCAGGCGTGGCCAATCGAGCAGCTCAAGGCCAGCGCGCGGCCGTCGGGCAGGCGGAAGGGTGCCTCGGCCACACCGGCGCGGATGCGTTCGGCCAGTTCGTCGGCGCGGGCGCGGTCGGTGTCGCGCGCCACGGCGAGGAACTCCTCACCGCCCCAGCGCACGAGCTCGTCGCTCTCGCGCATCACGAGCTTCAGGCGCTGTGCCAGTTGCACCAGCACGGCATCGCCGGCGGCGTGGCCGTGCACGTCGTTCACCTGCTTGAAGTGGTCGACGTCGATGAGAAAGAAGAGCGTGTCGGTATCGGCGGCTCCAGCCGCGCGGCCCTCGCCGCTGGAGGGCACGGCAGGCGGCGCGGCGCGGCGCAGGCTGGCGGCCAGTGCCGCCTCGATGTGTTCGGTCAGGAAGCGGCGGTTGTGCAGGCCCGTCAGCGGGTCGCTGATGCTGGCGCGTTCGAGCACACGCGACTTTTCTTCCAGCGCGCGGCTCTTTTCGCTCAGGGCCTGCGAGAGCGCCTGCAGTTCCAGCGTGCGTTCGTCCACCAGGCGCTGCAGCTGCACGCGCCGCGCCTGCAGCACCCGCGTGCGGGCATGCACCAGCGCGTACACCAGCCCCAGCAGCGCCAGGCCCGACAGCAGGCGGAACCACAGCGTCTGGTGCCAGGCCGGCAGCACGCGCAGGGCCAGCGTGGCCGGCTGTTCGTTGAACACACCATCGCGGTTGCTGCCGCGCATCAGCAGCCGGTACTCGCCCGGGAGCAGGTTGCTGTAGGTGGCCACGCGGCGCGTGGCCGGGGTGCTCACCCAGTCGTCGTCCAGGCCTTGCAGCCGGTGGGCGTAGTGGTTGCGTTCGGGGGCCGAGTGGTCGAGCGCCGCGTACTCCACCTCCAGCCGGTGCGGCTGCGGCCCGAGAGCCAGGGCCGCGCCCGAGGCCGGCAGCTCGGCGGGGCGCCCGTTCACGCGCAGGCCTGTCACCACCACGGCCGGGCGGTGCTGCCAGGCCCGCAGCAGCGCCGGCTGCACGACGCTGAAGCCGCCGGTGGCGCCGAAGAGCAATTCGCCGCGCGCGGTGCGTGCAGCCGAGTCGGTCCAGTAGACCTTGTGCGCAACACCTTCGGCGCGGCGCAGCGGGCGTGCTTTCAGGGTCTGCGGGTCGACCACCGCCAGCCCGCTGTCGGTGCTGACCCACAGGCGCCCGGCGTCGTCCTGCAGCACCGCGTTGACGTTGTTGTCGGGCAGGCCGTCAGCGGCGGTCACACGGCTGAAGAAGGCGGGCTGCCGGCCGTCGCCACCGCGCTCCAGGCGGTGCAGGCCGCCGCCGTAGCTGGCCACCCACAGGCGCCCGTCGCGGTCGACCAGCAGGGCCGCGATGAAGCCGCCGGCCAGCCGGCCCTCGCCGGCCCCGTCGGCCCGTATCTTCTGCACCTGTCCGCTGGTGGCGTCGAGGCGGTTCAGGCCGTTGCGTGTGCCTATCCACAAGGCGCCGTCGCGGCCCAGGGCCAGCGCACTGAGGCGGTGGTCGCTCAAGGTCTCTGCCGGGCGGTTCAGCACGTGGCGCACCTGGCCGCTGGCCAGGTCCATCTGCCAGAGGCCGTCGGTGAGCCCGCCTATCCACAACCGTGTGCCATCGCGCAGCACCGGCCCCACGCCCTGTACGGCCGCGCGCCCGGGCCACGTGACGCGGCCCACCCGCGGCCGGCTGCCGGCGGGCGCGTGGGCACGGTAGAGGCCGCTGAAGGTGCCGATGAAGACGCTGCCGTCCGTGCTCTCGGCCAGGCCCACCGCAGGGTCGGGGGGCAACGCCGAGGCGGGGCTGCGGCCATCGGGCCGCAGGGCCTGGCGCTGCCCGCTGTCGGGGTCGAGGATCTCCACGCCATGGGCCTGGGTGCCCACCCAGATGCGGCCGTCGCTGTGCGCCAGGATGGAGGCATAACCGATGTTGGGCCGTTCCGCCGCGTCATCGAGCCCGCCGGGCGTGATGTTCAGAACCGCTTCTGCGTGCGGGTCCATGCGCGCCAGACCGCCATAGGTGGCCACCCACACGAGCCCGGCATCGTCGCGGTACATGGCGCGCACGTGGTTGTCGGGCAGGGTGTCGGGCTGCAGGGCCTGGTGGCTGAGCCGGCGCGTGCGGCCGGTGCCTGCATCGATGGCGACGATGCCGCGGCCCTGCGTGCCGGCCCACACCTCACCCGGCCGGGCTTCCACCATCGACAGCACGCGGTACGAGCGCAGCGACTGGCCCGGGTCGACCGGCTGCGTTTCCATCACGGCCCGCCAAGGCGCGTCGTCGCTGTCACGCACCAACACGCCGTGGCGGTTGGTGCCCACCCACAGCCGGCCGGCGCTGTCTTCCAGCAGCACATCGGGCCGGGGCACGCGCCCGGCGTCGTCGACGCTGCCTTCTGCGCCCACCGGCCGCAGCGGCAGGGCCACTTCCACAAAAGCCGCCTGCCCGGGCGCGCGCATGAACAGGCCCGTGTCGGTGCCCACCCAAAGCCGGCCGCGGCGGTCGCGCAGCAGGCTCACGGCCGCACCGCCCCCCAGCGCGCTGCCGGCCTGGGGGCCGATGCCGATGCGGCTCACGGTGCCGGCACGTGGGTTGACGTGGTCGAGCCCGGCATCGGTGCCCACCCACAGGCCGCCGGCGCCGTCGTCGGCGATGGCGCGCACGCTGCCGTGTTGCAGGCCCTGGGGCCCCACGCCGATGTGCTGCGCCGGGCCGTGCGGGCCCGGCAGGGCCACCAGGCCTGCCGAGTTCGTGCCCACCCAGACGCGGCCGCGGGCGTCGCGGAACAGGGTCTGCACCACGTTGTCGGGCAAGAGGCTCGGCTGCGCGGGGTCGTGGGTGTAGGCCAGCGCCTGGTAGCCGTCCCAGCGCGCCACGCCGCCCATCGTGCCCACCCAGATGTAGCCCTGGGCGTCCTGGGTCACGGCCGTGCTCACGCCATTGGGCAGCCCGTGGGCGGTGCCGATGTGGTGGAAGAGGTCGGTCTTCCAGCCCTGCCAACGCTCGGTCTGTGCCCAGGCCGGCAGGGCCAGCAAGACCGCCAGGCCCCACAGGGCGGTGGCCACCAGCCCGTGGGGGCCGCCCGCGCGGTGGTGTCGGTGCAGGCTGCCCAGGTGGCGCAGGGGCATCAACAGGGGGGCGAGGGGCTTCAACAAGGTGGTGGTGTGCAGGGGCCGGCGGCTGCGGCTCGCCTCGTGCGGGACAAGCACCCTGGGGCCTGGTGGGCACCGTGCTCTGGGCGAGCGGCCATTGTGCGGGACCGAACACACGCCAAAGCCTCGGCCCGGCCTGGCGCTGCGCGCACGGCGACAATGCGTGGCATGCAACACACCCTGGAATGGCTGCCCGCTGAAGGGCCGCCCGCACAACTGCTGCTGCTGCTGCACGGCTGGGGCGGCAGCGGGGCCGACATGGCGCCGCTGGCGCAGGCCCTTCGCGCGGCCTTCCCGTCATCGGCCGTGCTCGCGCCCGATGCGCCGCTGCCGCATGAACAGGCCGATGGCAGCCCCGGCGCCGCTGCCGCGCGCCAGTGGTACGCGGTGGCCGGCCTGACGGCGGAGAACTGGCCGCAGCGTGTGGATGCAGCGCTGCCCGGCCTGCACGATTGGGTGCGCGCGCAGCAGCAGCGCCTGGGGGTCGCGCCCGAGGCCACGGCGCTGGGCGGCTTCTCGCAAGGGGCGGTGTTGTCGCTGGCGCTGGCGCTGCAGCACGACGGCATTGCAGGGCGTGTGCTGGCCTTCGGCGGCTGCCTCACGCGCCCGCCCGAGGCCGCGCCGCGGCTGAGCACGCTGCACCTCTTCCACGGCGCCGACGACGACGTGATCCCGGCCGAAGGCTCGCGCCAGGCGCTGGGCCACCTGGCGCAGCTGGACGGCGACGCCACGCTCGACATCGCCAAAGGCGTGGGCCACGTGCTGCACCCGGCGCTGATCGACTGCGCGCTGCACCGCCTGCGCAGCCACATCCCGCAGCGCACCTGGCGCGCGGCCATGGGCGCGGCGGCGGCGTCTGACGACGCGCACTGACTTCCCTTTTTGTCAGCCCGGCCTGCCGGGCGCACCGCCCGCCCCATGCTCTTCCTGATCTCACCCGCCAAGACCCTGGACTACGACACCCCGGTGCCCGCGCCGCTGCGCCGCCGCGCCACCGAGCCGCTGTTCACCGCGCAGGCCGCGGGCCTCATCGAAGTGCTGCGCGGCCAAAGCGCCACGCAGGTGGCGGCGCTGATGGACCTGTCGGACAAACTTGCCACGCTCAACGTGGCGCGTTACGCCGCCTGGCAGCCGCAGGCCACGCCGGCGAACAGCAAACCCGCGGTGCTGGCTTTTGCCGGTGATGTCTACGACGGCCTGCAGGCCGCCACGCTGGGCACGGCCGACTTCACCTGGGCGCAGCAGCACCTGGTCATCCTCTCGGGGCTGTACGGCGCGCTGCGCCCGCTGGACCTGCTGCAGCCCTACCGGCTGGAGATGGGCACGGCGCTGAAGACCGCCAGCGCCAAAGACCTCTACGGCTATTGGGGCGACACCGTGGCCGAGCACCTGAACGCGCTGCAGGCCGAGGAAGACAAGCCTGTGGTCGTGAACCTGGCCTCGCAGGAGTACTCACGCGTGGCCTTGCGCCCCGCGCTGCGCGCACGTGTCGTGGAATGTGTGTTCGAAGAGGTGCGTGAAGCCGACGGGGGCGAACCGCGCATCATCAGCTTCTTCGCGAAGAAGGCGCGCGGGCTGATGGCGCGGTACGCCATCGAACAACGTGTGCGCAGCGTCAAGGCGCTGCAGGCCTTCGACGCCGAGGGCTACAACTTCGACAAAGCCGCGTCCAGCGCCGACCGGCTGGTGTTCCGCCGCCGCAGCTGATTTCTGGCCGTTCCGGGCCGCCTTGGGCCTGAGCAAAAATAGGGGCATGTCGAGCACCGCCCCCCAGACCATCACCCCCGAGCTGCGCCAGTGGATCGTGGCGCAGGCCGAAGCCGGCTGCCGCCCCGACGACGTGCTGGCGGCCATGAAGGCCAGCGGCTGGGAAGAAGACGTGGCCATCGAAGCCATGGAAGCCACGTTGCGCCAGCGCCTGGACGAGCTGCACCCGCGCCGCCCCGAGCCTTTGATGCCGCTGCAGCCGGCCAAGCCGCTGCCCGAGCCCCAGCTCGAAGGCCGCACGGTGCTGAGCTTGCAAGACGGCCACCGCGTGCGTGTGCTGACGACGATGAAACACCCGCGCGTGGTGGTTTTCGGCGGGCTGCTGACCGATGCCGAATGCGAAACCCTGATGTCGCAGGCCCGGCCCCGGCTGCTGCGTTCTGAGACGGTGCAGAACGAAACCGGCGGCAGCGAGGTCAACGATTCGCGCACCAGCGACGGCATGTTCTTCGAGCGCGGCGAAACGCCCCTGATCGACCGCGTGGAAAAGCGCATCGCGGAGCTGCTGCACTGGCCGCTGGACCACGGCGAAGGCCTCCAGGTGCTGCGTTACCGCCCGGGCGCCGAGTACAAGCCGCACCACGACTACTTCGACCCGGTGCACTCGGGCACGCCGCGCATCCTGGAACGCGGCGGCCAGCGCGTGGGCACCTTGGTGATCTACCTCAACACGCCCGAAGGCGGCGGCGCCACCACCTTCCCCGACGTGGGGCTGGAGGTGGCCCCGGTGCGCGGCAACGCCGTCTTCTTCAGCTACGACCGGCCGCACGTCAGCACCAAGACGCTGCATGGCGGTGCGCCCGTCACGGCGGGCGAGAAGTGGGTCGCCACCAAGTGGCTGCGCGAGGGCGTGTTCGTCTGAAGGCCTGATCAGCCCGTGATCAGCGCCACCGCCAGCGCCGCGCCGGTGGAGAGCACGAGCGATGCCCCGATCCCCAGCCCGTAGCGGCGGCCCCCGGCGACGAAGGCCGTGACCGTGCGCGTCAGCGCATTGGTGCCCACCGCCACCAGCACCACCTGGCGCAGCACGGCGGCGTCGACCTCTGCGCTGCCATGGCGCGCTGCCGCGGCCGCCACGGGGGCGTGCGCGTCGGCCAGCGCCGCCAGCGCGGTGCCCAGCAGCAGCCCGGTGTTGCCGAACTGCCGCTGCGCCCAGGCCACGCCCACGGCCACGGCGCCGAGCAGCGCGGCCACGGCCAGCGCCTCGCGCAGGCGCAACGGGCCGTGCTCGTTGGCGCTGCTGGCGGTGGCCGCTTGGGGCAAGGCGCCGCCGGCCCAGGCCGCCCACGCCGCCGTGCCGGCGGCCAGCAGCACGCCCGCCGCGGCGCTGGGTGCCACCGTGGCCAGCGCGGCCGGGGCCAGCGCCGCGCACAGCAGCGCCACCTGCACCCAGGTGGCCGCCGTGCTGAACAGCGCGCCGGCCAGGCAGGCGCGGGCCTGCGCGGGCTCGGCCCGCGCGCGGGCGCCCATCGAGGCGATGGTGGCCGTGCTGGAGACAAAACCCGAAAACAGCCCCGACAAGGCCAGCCCCGCGCGCGGCCCCAGCAGCCGCCAGGCCACGTGACCGGCGGCCTGCAGCGCGAGGATGAGCACCACCGTCAGCATCAGCGTGCGCGGCGCCACACCGCCCAGCCAGGCCAGCGGCGCGGCCGGCACCAGCGGCAGCAGCACCAGGGCCAGCGCGGCGAGCAGCAAGGCGTCGTGCAGCTCGGCCTGGCTCAGCACCTCGGTGGCGAATCGGTGCAGCTTTTCGCGCGCCGCCAGCAGCGCGGCCACCACCACCGCGGCCCCGGCGCCGAGCGCGGGCTGCTGCACCGCCAGCACGCCCACCAGGTAGGTGATGAAGAGCGCCAGCTCGGTGGTGAGGCCGGGGTCGGGCGCCGGCTGGCCCGGCAGGGCTTCGCGGCTCTTCCAGTAGGCCACGGCGGCGAGCAGCACCACCAGCAAGCCGCCCAGCGCCACCAGCAGAGGCTGGCCCAGGGCCATGGCCATGCCGCCGCCCACTGCGGCCAGCGTGAAGCTGCGGATGCCGGCGGCCCCGCGTGCGGCGCCGCTGCCCTTGCGCCGTTCACGCTCGAGCCCGATGAGCAGGCCGGCGCCCAGCGCCGCGGCCAGGCCTGTGGCGGTGCTGGCCAGGCCGGCGCTGCCTGCCGCGAGCTCGCTGCCGTTCATCGCACCCGGTGCGCCGCGTGCAGGCGGCCGCGCCTCACAGTGCCACGCAGGCGCCCAGCTCGGGCACCTCGGCGCGCCAGCCCAGTTGCTCTTGCAGGGCAAACCGCAGGCTGTCGGCGGCCTCGGGCTCGCCGTGCACCACCCAGGTCTGGCGCGGCGGGCGCGGCATCTGCTGCAACCAGGCCAGCAGCTCGGCGCGGTCGGCATGGCCGGAGAAACCTTCGAGCTGCTGCACCTCGGCGCGCACGGGCACGAGCTCGCCGTGGATCTTCAGCTCACGTTCGCCAGCCACCAGCTTCGCGCCGCGTGTGCCACCGGCCTGGTGGCCGGCCAGCACGATGCTGTGGCGGGCATCCGGCGCCAGGGCCTTCAGGTGGTGCAGCACACGCCCGCCGGTGGCCATGCCGCTGGAGGCGATGATGACCGCGGGGTAGCGCGCGCCGGACAGGCGCATCGATTGCTGCGCCGTCGTCACCGTGCGCACGCCGTCGCACAGCGTCTGCACCTCGCGCCGGCTCAGGCGCAGCTGGCTGCCGAAACGCCGGTACAGCGCCGTGGCTTCGATGGCCATGGGGCTGTCCAGGAAGATGGGCAGCTGCGGCGGTATCGCCCCGCTGCGCTTGAGCCGCTGCAGCACCAGCAGCAGCGCCTGCGCGCGGCCCACCGCGAAGCTGGGGATCAGCACCGTGCCGCCGCGCTGCACGGTGCGCGTGACGATCTCACCCAGGCGCAGCGGGCTGTCTTCGGGTGGGTGCAGGCGGTTGCCGTAGGTCGATTCGACCAGCAGCACATCGGCCGGCAGCGGCGGCTGCGGCGGCGGCATCAGCAGGTCGGTGCCGCGGCCCACGTCGCCCGAGAAACCCAGCACCGTGTGGCCGTCGTCCACATTCACGGCGCAGGCACCGAGCAGGTGCCCGACGGGCGTGAGGCGCACGCTGGCGCTGCCGATCTTCAGCGCACGCCCAGGCGGCAGCGGCACCAGTTGTGCCAGCGCGCGCTGCGCATCGGCGCGGGTGTAGAGCGGCAGCGCCTTCTCGTGGCGGCTGTAACCGTGGCGGTTGGCGCGGCGCGCGTCTTCTTCCTGCAGGTGGGCGCTGTCGAGCAGCAGCACCTTCAGCAGCTCGCAGGTGGCGGGGCTGGCGTACACCGGCCCGCGGAAGCCGTGTTTCACCAAGGCCGGCAGCCAGCCGCTGTGGTCGAGGTGGGCGTGGCTCAGCACCACGGCGTCCAGGGCCTGCAGCTGCGGCGGCATCACCCAGTTGCGTTCGCGGTGCAGCTTGAAACCCTGGAAGAGGCCGCAGTCCAGCAGGATGCGGCGATCGCCGGTTTCCACCAGATGGCGCGAGCCGGTGACGCCATCGGCGGCGCCGAGAAAGTGCAGCTTCATGCGGAGTGCTTCTCCTCGTGCCCTGCGTCATGCAGGCGGGCGTTGTCCAGCACCTGCACGCCGGCCGGCGCGGTGCGCAGCGTGTGCAGCAGCGCGCGGGCCACGGCCTCGCCGGCGATGGGCCGCCAGGCGGCAGGCAGCAGCCCGCCCAGCGGCGCCATGAGCATTTTTCCGAGCGCTTCAGCGCGGCGCGGCGGCTGGCCGAGCGCGGTGCGGTCGCCCGTCAGCAGCGAAGGGCGCGCGATCAGCAGCGTCTCGAAACCCAGGGCCGTGACGGCGGCTTCCATCTCGCCTTTCACGCGGCTGTAGAAGCTGGCGCTGCGTGGGCTGGCGCCGACGGCCGACACCACCGCGAAGCGCCGCACGCCGGCCGCCTGCGCGGCGCGCGCGAAGGCCAGCACGGCGTCGAAATCCACCGCGCGGAAAGCGGCTTGCGAGCCGGCGGTCTTGATCGTCGTGCCCAGCGCGCAGAGCGCCGCATCGGCCGCGGGCAGGGCGGGCAGGGCGCTGAAATCCACCAGCAGCGGCTGCACGCCCTGGGGGGCGGCACCGAGGGGCCGGCGCACCAGCGCGTGCAAGGTCTGGCCCGTCGCTGCTGTGGCCCATTGCGCCATCACGGCTTGGCCGATGAGCCCGGTGGCGCCGGCCAGCAGCAGGCTCATGGCAGGTTGAGATCGGGGTATCGGGCCATGGCCCGAGTGTGTCAGAGCCCCAGCAAGCGGCGCGCGTTGTCTTTCAGGATCAAGGGCTTGACCTTGTCCTTGAAGCCGGCTTCGTCGAAGTCCTTGATCCAGCGCTCGGGCGTGATGAGGGGGTAGTCGCTGCCGAAGAGCATGCGGTCCTTCAGCAGCGTATTGGCGTACTGCACGAGCTGGGGCGGGAAGTACTTCGGGCTCCAGCCGCTGAGATCGATCCACACGTTGGGCTTGTGCAGCGCCAGGCTCAGCGCTTCGTCTTGCCAGGGCCAGCTGGGGTGGGCGATGACGATCTGCATGTCGGGGAAGTCGATGGCCACGTCTTCCAGCAGCATGGGGTTGCTGTTCTGCAAGCGCAGCCCGCCGCCGCAGCGCATGCCGCTGCCGATGCCCGAATGCCCGCTGTGGAAGATGGCCGGCAGCTTGTGCTCGGCAATCACCTCGTAAAGCGGCCAGGCCATGCGGTCGTAGGGCAAAAAGCCCTGCACCGTGGGGTGGAACTTGAAGCCCTTGATGCCGTGCTCTTCGATGAGGCGGCGTGCTTCGCGCGCACCCATCTTGCCTTTGTGCGGGTCGATGCTGCCGAAGGCAATCATCATGTCGCTGTTGGCCTTGGCGGCTTCGGCGATCTCTTCGTTGGGGATGCGGCGGCGGCCGAGCTGGCTCTCGCTGTCCACCGTGAACATCACCAAGCCGATCTTGCGCTCGCGGTAGTAGGCCACCGTCTCGGCGATGGTGGGCCGGCGGTTGCTGCCGAAGTACTTGTCGGCGGCGCGGTCGTACTCTTCGCCGTAGTTGTCGAAGGGGTTCCAGCACGACACCTCGGCGTGGGTGTGGATGTCGATGGCGATGAGGTCGTCGGCCTTCATGGGCAGCCCCGGGCGAGCGTGAAGATGGTTCGGTATCTTAACCATTTGGGTTGTCGTCGGTGCTCAAGGCTTCCCCTGAGTGCAGCGCCGGTGCGGCTGGCGATACTGCGCCGCTGCTGCTGCACCGGAGCCTGTCCTTGCCTTCGACCTCTGGACCCCAAGTGACCGTGCGCGAAGCCGTGCTCGCGCTGCTGCGCGGCTTCGGCATCCGCCACATCTTCGGCAACCCGGGCTCGACCGAGCTGCCGCTGTTCCTGGATTTCCCGCCCGATTTCCACTACGTGCTGGGCTTGCAGGAAGGCGTGGTGGTGGGCATGGCCGACGGTTTTGCGCAGGCCACGCGCAATGCGAGTTTCGTGAACCTGCACTCGGCCGCGGGCGTGGGCCACGCGATGGGCAACATCTTCACGGCGTTCAAGAACCGCACGCCGATGGTCATCACAGCGGGCCAGCAGGCGCGCAGCATCCTGCCCTTCGACCCCTTCTTGCACTCGGCGCAGGCCGCCGAGCTGCCCAAGCCCTACGTGAAGTGGAGCGTGGAGCCGGCGCGCGCCGAAGACGTGCCGCTGGCCATCGCGCGGGCCTACTACATCGCCATGCTGCCACCGCGTGGGCCGGTGCTGGTGTCCATCCCGGCCGATGATTGGGCGGTGATGACCGAGCCCGTCCTGCCGCGCGCGGTGAGCACCGAGCTGCGCGCGCAACCCGCGCTGCTGGCGCAACTGGGCGAGGCGCTGGACGCTGCCCAGCGCCCGGCCTTCGTCATCGGCGCTGCGGTCGACCGCGACGGCGCTTGGCACGAGGCCGTGGCGCTGGCCGAGCGCCACCGCGCCCGCGTGTTCGTGGCGCCGATGTCGGGCCGCTGCGGCTTCCCGGAAGACCACCCGCTCTTCGCCGGCTTTCTGCCTGCGATGCGCGAGCGCATCGTGCAGCGCCTGGCCGGGCACGACCTGGTCTTCGCCGTGGGCGCCGCGGCTTTCACCTACCACGTGGAAGGTTTCGGCCCGCACCTGCCCGAGGGCGCCACGCTGCTGCAGCTGACCGAAGACCCGCAGACGGCCGCCTGGGCGCCCGCCGGCACGGCGGTGGTGGCCAGCGTGCGCAGCGGCTTGCAAGACCTGCTGGCGCGGCCCGTGCCGGCGGCCGTGCTGGCCCGTGAGAAGCCCGCGCCGCGCGCGCCGGTGCCGCGTGCCGAGCCGCCGCGCGAAGGTGAACGCCTCGGTGTGGCCTGGGTGCTGCAGTCCCTGGCCGAACTGCGCCCGCGCAACAGCATCGTGGTGGAAGAAGCCCCGAGCGCGCGGCCGGTGATGCACCAGCACCTGCCCATCCTGGAGCCCGAAACCTTCTACACGATGTGCAGCGGCGGCCTGGGCCACAGCCTGCCGGCTGCCGTGGGCGTGGCGCTGGCGGAGCAGCAGCGCGGCACGGGCCGGCGCGTCATCGCGCTCATCGGCGACGGCTCGGCGATGTACTGCATCCAGGCGCTGTGGAGTGCGGTGCAGTTGCAGCTGCCCATCACCTTCGTGATCCTCAAGAACCGGCGTTACGCGGCGCTGCAGGAGTTCGCGCCGACCTTCGGTTTTGCGCCCGGTGCGCCGCTGCAGGGTTGTGATCTGCCCGAGCTCGATTTCGTGGCGCTGGCGCAGGGCCACGGCTGCGCGGGGGTGCGCGTGGCGCGCGCCGACGAGCTGCAGCCCGCCTTGGCCGCGGCCCTGGCGGGCGAACGCGCGGTGCTGCTGGAGGTGGAGGTGGCCTGAGGTCCCGCCTGGCCGTTGGAGTTTTCGCTTTCCGTATCAACCACAAGACTGGAGACAAGACGATGCAACGCCAACACTTCCTGAAGACCGCGGCCGCGCTGCTGGCCAGCGCTGCGATCGCTGCGCCGCTGGCGGCCACCGCGCAGGGCACAGGCCCCTGGCCGAACAAACCGATCAAGCTGATCGTCAACTTCCCGGCCGGCGGTTCGCCCGACGTGGTGGCGCGCGCGGTGGCCGCGCCGCTCTCGGCCGCACTCGGTGTGCCGGTGGTGGTGGAAAACCGCGCTGGCGCCGGCGGCATCGTCGGCGCCGATGCGGTGGCCAAGGCCGCAGCGGATGGCTACACCTTTCTGCTGTCGTCGGGCAGCGCGATGTCCATCGTGCCGCTGATCACGCCCAAGCTGCCCTTCGATCCAAAGAAGGACCTCGTGCCCCTGGCCGCCGGTGCCCGGCTGGAGCTTTTTTTGGTGGTGCGCGCCGACCTGCCTTTCACCACCTACGCCGACTTCATCAAGTACGCCAAGGCCCACCCCGGCAAGCTGACCTACGGCACGCCGGGCAACGGCACCAGCCCGCACATCGCCGGCGAGATGCTGAAATCGCAGGCCGGCTTCTTCAGCGTGCACATCCCCTACAAGGGCTCGGGGGCTGTGCTGCAAGACCTGCTGGGCGGGCAGATCGACTACAGCTTCGACCCCGGCATTGCCTTCCAGCACATCAAGAGCGGCAAGCTGCGCCTGCTGGCCATGGGCAGCGCGCAGCGCTCGCCGCTCTACCCGCAGACGCCCACGCTGGCCGAGCTGGGTTTGAAGGGTTTCGACACCGGCACCACGCACGGCTTCTGGGCACCCGCGGGCACGCCGCAGCCCATCGTCGAGCGTGTGAACGCCGAGATCAACAAGGCCTTGCAGATGCCGGCGGTGGCCAAGGCCATCGAGGCGCTGGGCGCAGCGCCCACGCCGATGAGCCCGGCGCAGTTCGGGGCGGTGATCCGCGCTGATCTGGAGCGCTACGCCGTGATCGTGAAAGAGCGCAAGATCACTGCAGACTGAGCGCGGCCCGCCGGGGCTGGCTCGAACTTCAGGCCCCGGCCATCGCCCCGCGCCGGTAATCGCTGGGCGGCACGCCCAGGTGGGCACGGAACACGCGGCTGAAGTGGGCCATGCTCTGGAAGCCGTAGGCCAGCGCAATGTCGGTGATGCTGCGGCGCTCTTGCGCGCGGTCGCTCAGCGCCGCGCGGCAGGCTTCGATACGGCGGCGCAGGATGTAGCCGGCCACGCCATCGGGTTCTTCGGAGAAGGCGTTGTAGAGCTGCCGCCTGCTGCAGTTCAGTGCCAGGGCCAGGCCGTCGACGCTGAGCGCCGGGTCGCCCAGGCGCTCGGCCACGTGCTGCTTGATGCGCTCGCGCAGCGCCTCGCGCTGCGTGACGGCGGTGGTGTGGCCGGCGAGTTCCAACATCGAGAGGTGCACGAACTGCGTGATCGCATCGCCCACGCCAGCCGCGGCGGCATCGCCCATCGTCGGCAGTTCGCGCCAGGCCGAGCGCATGGTCTCCAGCGCCATGCGCGAGACGCCGCCGCTGCCGCCCAGGCGGCGCGCCATCAGCGGGTCGATGGCCAGGCCGCGCTCCACCAGGCGCGGCTTGGGGATCATCACGATGAGGTGCTCCACGCGCACCGGGTTGGCCACGGCGTAGGTGTCGGTCGTGTCGTACACGCTCCACTGGTCGGGGGTGACCCAGGCCTCGCGGCCTTTCTGTTCCACGCCCGCGCAGCCCACGTAGGGCGCCACGATCTTCAGGTAGGCCGCCTCGTTCTGCCGCGCCAGCGTGGCGTTGCGCATCACGCGGTGGCGGTTGGCTTCCAGGCGCGTGAGCACCACGTCGCCGGCGTGCAGCGTGCTCATGCGGCCGTCGAAATCGGCGTCGCCGTAGACATCGCTCTTCAGGCCGTGGAAGACGCGGGCGATGCAATCGGCCCAGAAACCGCTGCGCTCGGCCGGCGCGACGGCGTCGGTTTCCGTGGTGAGGGCAGGGCGCAGCGGCATGGCGCGGGAGTGTCGGCCAATCGGGCCGGCCGTGGCACGGTCGGGGCCGGGGCCTTCGGGAAAGTCCCAGGGCGCCTGCACAGATGAGCAAGTGCCGCTGCACACGCGGGCAAGCGCTGCGTGGGGCGGCTGCCCACAATCCGTTCACCGGCCGAGCCTGGCGATCGCCAGACCCACAGAGCCGACACCCTCACCCGTTGCAGGAGACAAGCCATGACCGACCGCGCAGACATCTCTGGCGTGAAACGCCGCACCCTCGTTCAAGCGGCTGCGGCGCTGGCCGCGGCCCCCGCCGCGCTGGCGCTGCCCACGTTGGCGCGCGCCCAGGCTGCGCCGGTGCGGGTGGGCTATGCCATCTCGCGCACCGGCCCGTGGACCACGGGCGCGCAGGTGAGCCAGGAGCCGAACTACCTGCTCTGGGCCGAGCAGCAGAACGCTGCAGGCGGCCTGAACGTCAAGGGCACCAAACGCTTGATCGAGCTTGTGAGCAGCGACGACCAGAGCAACATCGAGACCTGTGTGCGCACCTATGAAAAGCTCATGGGCAGCGACAAGGTCGACCTCATCCTGCCGCCTTGGGGCAGCAACGCGAACTTTGCCGTGGCGCCGCTGGCCAACCGTTTTGGCTACCCCTTCCTCGCGCCCACGGCGCTGAGCCGCCGGCTGGCCGAGATGAAGCTGCCGTACTTCTTCTTGTTGCTGCAGCAGCCCAAGCCCATGATGGACGCGCTGGTGGACATGCTGAAGGCCAACGGCGTGAAGACGGTCGCCACCATCTATGTGGACGACCTCTTCGGCCTGGAGAACTACGCGGCACTGAAGGTCGCTTTGGGCGGCAGCGGCATCCGCATCGTCGAGGACAAGAGCTACCCGCTGGGCGTGAAGGACCTGAGCCCGGTGCTGCGCAGCATCAAGGACAAGGCGCCCGATGCCTTCGTCGGCCTGACCTACCCGCCCGACACCATCCTCGCCAGCCGCCAGAGCAAGGAGATCGGCTTCAACCCGAAGTTCTTCTATGCGTCGGTGGGCACGGCCTTCCAGCTCTACCGCAACGTGATGCAGGCCGGCGCCGAGGGCGTGCTGGGCATGGGCAGCTGGAACGGCAAGACCAGCCCCGCGGCCAAGGCCTACTTCGACGCCCACGTGAAGAAGTTCGGCGCCGCGAAGGAACCCGACCGGTGGGCGAGTGGTGCCACCTGGGCGGGGTTGGAGATCCTCACCGCGGCAGTGGCCAAGGCGGGCCTGGACAAGAAGGCCATCCGCGACTACGTGGCGGGCACCGAGCACAACACCATCATCGGCAAGGTCAAGTTCGCGGGCAGCGAGAACGTGGGCACGCCGGGGACTGTTGGGCAGTGGCAGAAGGGTGAGTTCGAGGTGGTGTGGCCGAAGGCGAATGCGACGGCGCCTTTGGTTCCCGTCAAGCCGAACTGGGTGTAAGGGCTGCAGGGCAAGCGGGCCCGCTGGTGTGCGGGCTCGGGCGTGTGGGGTGCCCTGCTGCGCTCATGTCCTCCGCCCTGGGCCTGCGGCCCAGGGCTCCCCCTTTACTTCGCTCCGCAGGGCACCCCACCCACCCGAGCCGCTGACAGGGTGGTGAGCCACCGTCACGCGCCTGCGCTGCAGTTGGCCGCGGGTGCGGGGTGGCCCCTGGAGCGAAGTAAAGGAGGAGGGTCGGGCGCAGCCCGGCCCGGGGGACATGAGCGCAAGGGGCCACCCCGCGCCCGTGGCCCGCGAGGCGTCACAACAGCAAGCGACACGCTCACCAAGACCATCCCAAGAAGCAACCATGTCTTTCGGCTCCTGGCTCGAACTCATCGCCTCCGGCCTCATCACCGGTGGTGTCTACGCGCTCGTCGCGCTCGGCCTGAACCTGCAATACGGCCTGATGCGCGTGCTCAACATCGCGCATGGCGAGTTCCTGATGGTGGGCGCCTTCCTCACGTGGACGGCGCACGTCACCTTCGGCATCTCGCCGCTGCTGATGGTGCCGATCTCCTTCGCGCTGCTGATGGCCTTGGGCATTGCCGTGCACCGGCTCACCTTCCGCCGCCTCACGCGCACCAGCCCCAACCTCGATGTGTTTGAGGCGCGCGGCCTGATGGTGAGTTTCGGCCTGATGTTCCTGGTGCAGAACTTCGCGCAGCTGGTGTGGGGCGGCGACCTGCGCGGCTACGACTTCATGGCCGACCCAGTGGCCATCGGCGGCGCGCAGTTCAGCGCCAACAAGCTGCTGCTGCTGGCGTTGGCCCTGGCCTTCAGCGCGGCGCTGATCATCGTGCTGAAGAAAACGCTCTACGGCAAAGGCGTGCGCGCGCTGATGCAAAGCCCCACCGGCGCGCAGCTCGTGGGCATCGACACTGCGCGGCTGCACCCGCTGATGTTCGGCATCGGCATGGGCCTCTCGGGCGTGGCCGGCTGCCTGCTGAGCATGACCTACACCATCAGCCCCAGCATGGGCGAGCCCTACACGGTGACGGCGCTCATCGTCATCACGCTGGGTGGCTTCGGCAGCATGGCCGGCGCGCTGGTGGGCGGCCTGGCCCTGGGCGTGATCGAAGCCGTGGGCATGCACTTCACCAACCCCTCCCTCAAGTCGCTGCTGAGCTACGGCATCTTCATCGCCGTGCTGCTGTGGCGGCCCAACGGCCTCTTCACCCGCAAGTAAGGCTGTCGCCATGAAGTTTCAAATGAAGTCCTTCGAGATCGGGCCGCAGACCCGGCGCGACCTGCTCGTGTTGTTTGCGCTGGCCGGCTGGGCGCTGAGCGTGCCTTACTACGGCAGCGAGTTCATGGTGTCGATGGCGCTCACCTGCCTGATGTACGCCGCGCTGGCCAGCAGCTGGAGCCTGTTCTGCGGCACCACGCGCTACCTCAGCCTGGCCACCGCAGCCTTCTTCGGCATCGGCGCTTACGCCAGCGCCATCTGGATGGAGCAGACCGGCTGGTGGGGCGCCATCGCTTTGGGCGCCGGCATCGCGGCGCTGGTGGCCGTGGTGATGGGCGCGGCCGTGCTGCACCTGCGCGGCACCTATTTTGCGGTGCTGACCTTTGGCATGACGGAGCTCATCCGCCACGCCATCACCTACTGGGAAAAGCAGGTCACCGGCACCGTGGGCCGCGTGCTGGTGACAGTGCCCGAGCGCGACACCATCTATCTCACGGTGCTGGGCCTGGCGGTGCTGGCCATCCTGACGAGCATCGTCGTGCGTCGCAACCGCTTCGGCCTGGCGATGGCGGGCATCGGCGCCGACGAGCAGCGTGCGCAGACCCTGGGCGTGAACACGCGGCTCATCAAGATCGCCGGCTTTGCACTGACGGCCGCCTTCGCGGGCGCCGTGGGCGCGGCGATGAGCGTGCGCTGGACCTACATCGACCCGGGCACCGTCTTCAACCCCTTCATCGGTTTCCAGACCGTGCTGATCGCGCTGATCGGCGGCGCCGCCACGCTCTGGGGCCCGCTGATCGCCGCGGTGGTGTTCAGCCTGCTGGCCGAAACGCTGCGTTTGCAGGCGCCGCAGGTCTACATGATGTCGCTGGGGCTGCTGCTGATCCTGTGCGTGCTCTACCTCCCGGGCGGGCTGGCCTCGCTGCGCTGGGCCACCTTCACGGGCTGGCGTGACGACATCCGCAGCGCGTGGCGCGAGCTGTTCAACGGCAAGAAGTCGGAGGTGGCGCGATGAACGGCCACCCCTTGCTGGAAGCGCGCGAAGTCTCGGTGCGCTTCGGCGGCCTGGTCGCCGTCGACCAGGTGAGCGCGGCCTTCGCGCCCGGTGAACTGGTGGGCATCATCGGCCCCAACGGCGCGGGCAAGACGACCTTCTTCAACGCGCTCTCGGGCGTGGTGGAGCCCACGGGCGGCGAGCTCTACGCCGGCGGCCAGCGCTTGACCGGCGCCAAGCCGCACCGTTACGCCCAGCGCGGGGTGGCGCGCACCTTCCAGACGCCGCGGGTGTTCGCCGAACTCAGCGTGGCTGCGAACATCGATTTCGGCCTGCAGTTCGCAGGCCGCCACCGCACGGCCAGCTGGCTGCTGAAAGACGCGGCCAGCATCCTCAACCTCATCGGCCTGCAGGCCCAGGCCGATTTGCCGGCCGCCGCCATCACGCCCAGCCAGCAGCGCCTGCTGGAAATCGGCATGGCGCTGGCCACGCGGCCGAAGCTGCTGCTGCTGGACGAGGTGGCCGCGGGCCTGACCGAAAGCGAAGTGGACGCGATGGCCCAGCTCATCCGCCGCCTGCGCGACGAACTTGATTTGACCGTGATCTGGATCGAACACGCCGTGACCACGCTGATGCGCTACGTGGAGCGCGTGATCGTGCTGCACCAGGGCCGCAAGATCGCCGACGGCACGCCGGCCGAGGTGGTGCGCAACGCGGAAGTGATCGAGGCCTACCTCGGCGACGAGATGGTGGAAGCCGCATGAAAAACGACATCGAAGCAGCGCTCGACCGCCCGCTCGCGCACCTGAAGATCGAAGGCCTGTCGGCCGGTTACGGCCCCTTTCTCGTGCTGCGTGATCTGGCCCTGGAGGCCCGCCCCGGCGTCACCGTCATCCTCGGCCCCAACGGCGCGGGCAAGACCACGCTGCTGAAGGCCATCGCAGGCCTGATCCCGCGCGGTGGCAAGCTGAAGCTCAACGGCGACGAGATTCCCACCGACGCCAAGGCCAGCGAGATCGTGCAGCGCGGGCTGGCGCTGGTGCCCGAAGGCCGGCAGCTCTTTCCGCAGATGACGGTGGCCGAGAACCTCGAACTCGGTGGCTGGCTGGTGAAGCCCGCCGAGCGCGCCGCGCGTTTGGCCGCGGCCTTCAAGGACTTCCCCAAACTCGCCGAACGCGCGCAGCAGCTGGCCGGCACCATGAGCGGCGGTGAACAGCAGATGGTGGCTGTGGCCCGCGCGATGATGAGCGCACCGCGCCTCTTGATGCTGGACGAGCCCAGCCTGGGCCTGGCGCCGCGCATGGTGGACGAGTTGCTCGCCATCGCGCGCCGCATTGCCGACGCCGGCACCACGGTGCTGATGGTCGAGCAGAACGTGCGCAAAGCACTCGCCATCGCCGACCGCGGCTATGTGCTGGAGCGCGGCCGGCTGGTGGCCAGCGGCCCGGCCTTTCTGCTCGCGCGCAGCAGCGTCATCCGCCAGGCCTATCTCGGCAAGGCTGCCGCGCCTGCCACCTCATCCAAGACTTCTACGAACGCCAAGGAGACCCCCATGTCCGACCTCAGCATGCTCATCAACGGCCTGGCCGTATCCGCCGAAGGTGGCGCCACCTTCGAGCGCCGCAACCCGCTGGACGGCAGCATCGCCACGCGCGCCCCAGCCGCCAGCGAGGCCGATGCCGTGGCCGCTGTGGAATCCGCGGCGGAAGCCTTCAAGACCTGGAGCCAGACCGGCCCCACCGAACGCCGCATGCTGCTGCTGAAAGCCGCCGACGCGCTGGAAGCCAAGACGCCGAAGTTCGTCGAGGCCGTGCCCGCCGAGACCGGCGCCACCGGCATGTGGGCCGGCTTCAACGTGCACCTGGCCGCCGGCATGATCCGCGAGGCCGCGGCGCTGACGACGCAGATCGCCGGCGAGATCATCCCCAGCGACGTGCCCGGTTCACTCGCCATGGGCGTGCGCCAACCCGCGGGTGTGGTGCTCGGCATCGCGCCGTGGAACGCGCCCATCATCCTGGGGGTGCGCGCCATCTGCGTGCCGCTGGCCTGCGGCAACACCGTGGTGCTGAAAGGCAGCGAAAACTGCCCGCGCACGCACCAGCTCATCGTCGAGGCCTTCCAGGACGCCGGTTTCCCGGCCGGCGTCGTCAACTACATCACCAACGCCCCGGCCGATGCCGGCAAGGTGGTGGAAGCGATGGTCGCCCACCCCGCCGTGCGGCGCGTGAACTTCACCGGCAGCACGCGCGTGGGCAAGATCATCGCGATGACCTGCGCCAAGTACCTCAAGCCCGTGGTGCTGGAACTCGGCGGCAAGGCGCCGATGGTGGTGCTGGACGATGCCGACCTGGATGCCGCCGTCAACGCCGCCGCCTTCGGGGCGTTCGCCAACAGCGGCCAGATCTGCATGAGCACCGAGCGTTTCATCGTCGACGGCAAGATCGCCGACGACTTCGTCGCCAAGTTCGCGAAGAAGGCCAAGGGCCTGCCGCTGGGCGACCCGCGCAAGCCCGAGCCCGTGGTGCTGGGCAGCGTCATCGGCATGGGCACGGTGGAGCACTGCAATGCGCTGATCGACGACGCCTTGGCCAAGGGCGCCAAGCTGGTGTGCGGCGGCAAGGCCACCGACACGCTGATGCCGGCCACCATCCTCGACCACGTGACGCGCAAGATGCGCATCTACCACGAGGAAACCTTCGGCCCCGTGAAGTGCGTGGTGCGCGTGGACGGTGTCGATGCCGCGGTGGATTGCGCCAACGACAACGAGTACGGCCTCTCTTCGGCCGTGTTCGGCAAGGACGTGGCGCGTGCGATGAACGTGGCGCGTCGCATCGAAAGCGGCATCTGCCACGTCAACGGCCCCACGGTGCATGACGAAGCGCAGATGCCCTTCGGCGGCGTGAAGGCCTCGGGCCTGGGCCGTTTCGGCGGCAGGGCCGGCGTGCACGAGTTCACCGAGCTGCGCTGGATCACGGTGCAGACGACCGAGCGGCACTACCCGTTCTGATGCAGCGCCGCTGCGGCGCTACTGGAAGTGCCGCAGCAGCCGTTCCAGCGCCATCGTGAAGGGCTGCTGCATCAGCGGCAGCGTGGCCAGCAGGCCCAGCAGACCCACGCCCAGCGTGACCGGGAAGCCGATCGCGAAGATGTTGATCTGCGGTGCCACGCGCGAGATGGTGCCCAGCACCAGGTTCACGAAGAGCAGCATGGTCACCAGGGGCAGGGCGATCCACAGCCCGGTGCTGAAGATCTCGGCGCCCCACTGTTGCGGCTGCATCTGGCGCAGAAAGGCGAAGGGCTCGGGCCCCACCGGGAAGGTGTTGAAGCTCTGCACCAGCGCGCCGATGACCAGCAGGTGACCGTTCATCACGATGAAGAGCCAGGCCACCATGGTGCCGAAAAAGCGGCTGGTGGCCGTGGCGGTGCTGGCGGAGATGGGGTCGAAGAAGCCGGCGAAGTTCAGGCCCATCTGCAGGCCGATGATTTCGCCCGCGAACTCCACCGCGGTGAAGACGATGCGCACCGCAAAGCCCAGGCTCAGGCCGATGACCACCTGCTGCGTGATGAGCAGCAGCATGGGCGGCGCGTCCAGCGGCATCGTGGCGACTTCGGGCGCCAGCGGCGGCAGGCTGCCCTGCGAGGCCAGCGCGATGAAGGCCGCCAGGCCGATGCGCACGCGCAGCGGCACCGCGCGCGTGCCCAGCACCGGCAGCGCCTGGAAGAGCGCCAGTGCGCGCAGGAAGGGCCACAGCAGCGGCGTCAGCCAGGCGACGATCTGCGCTTCGGTGAAGGTGATCATGGGCGCTAGCCAGGCACCGGGCGCAGAGGCCTCAGCCCACCGCGGACGGGATGGCTTGCAGCGTGGCCTGGATGAACTCCACCAGCGTCGTCAGCATCCACGGCCCGGCGATGGCCAGCACCGCCACGGCGGCGATGACCTTGGGCACGAAGCTCAGTGTGGCTTCGTTGATCTGCGTGGCGGCCTGGAAGACGCTGACCACCAGGCCGACGATCAACACCACCAGCAGCACCGGTGCGCTGACGATCAGCAGCATCCACAGGCCGTGCTGGCCCGTTGTCAAAACCTGTTGGGCTTCCATCGTCTTGTCCTAGGTGGCAAATGAAGCCGCGAGTGAACCGAGCAGCAGGTTCCAGCCGTCGGCCAGCACGAAGAGCATCAGCTTGAAGGGCAGGGCCACCAGCACCGGGCTCAACATCATCATGCCCAGGCTCATCAGCATGCTCGCCACGATCATGTCGATGACGAGGAAGGGGATGAAGATCATGAAGCCGATCTGGAAGGCGCTTTTCAGCTCGCTCGTCACGAAGGCCGGCACCAGCACCGACAGCGGCACGTCTTCGCCCTTCACGTCGGCCGGCAGCTTGGCCAGGCGCGAGAAGAGCATCACGTCGCTCTGGCGCGTCTGCTTCAGCATCCACTCGCGGATGGGCTTCACGCCTTCCGTCAGCGCCTGGTCCACCGCCATCTGGCCCTTGGAGTAGGGTTCATAGGCACGCTCGTAGACCTTGTCGAAGGTGGGCGCCATCACGAAGAAGGTGAGGAAGAGGCTCAGGCCCACGATCACCTGGTTGGGCGGCGCGGCCTGCGTGCCCAGCGCCTGGCGCAGCAGGCTGAGCACGATGACGATGCGCGTGAAGGCCGTCATCAGCAGCAGCACCGCGGGCAGGAAGCTGAGCGCGCTGAAGAACAGCAGCGTCTGGATGGGCACCGAGTAGCTGGTGCCGCCGGGCCCCTGGCCGATGACCAGCGGCAGCGTGCCCGCCGGGCTGCTGCCTTGGGCCAGCGCGCTGCCGGCTGCGGCCAGCAGCAGCAGGCCGGCCAGCGGCCGTTTGCCACTACCTAACGCCAGAAGTGTGCGGTGGAAGAGCTGCTCAGCGTGCACGGTCGTCGCCCCCTGGTGGCTGGCCCTTCAGGCGTGAGAGCAGCTGTGCGAAGGTGGCGGCCGGCGGCGCGGGCACGGTGTTCTGGGCTTCGGCGGCGTCGCCTTGTGCCGACATGGTGTGCAGCGTGCGCACGCCCTGGGCGCTGACGCCCAGCACCAGCCACAGGCGCTCTTCGCCCTGGCCCACTTCCACGGTGACGATCTTCTGCTGCGCCGACAGCGGCAGCACCGCCACCGTGCGCGGCGCGCCGGGCCGGCCGCCAGCGCCGCCCATGGGCGTGCGCTTCAGCAGCCACAGCGTCAGCGGGATCATGGCCACGATGGCCAGGAACCACAGCAAGGAGGTGATGTTCAGCGGCATGTCAGAGCCTGCTCAGGCGGCGCATGCGCTCGCTGGGCGTGACGATGTCGGTCAGCCGGATGCCGAACTTGTCGTTCACCACCACCACCTCGCCCTGGGCGATGAGGTAGCCGTTGACGAGCACGTCCATCGGTTCGCCGGCCAGCGTTTCCAGTTCCACCACCGAGCCCTGCGCGAGTTGCAGGATGTGCTTGATGGGGATGCGCGTGCGGCCGAGTTCCACGGTCAGCTGGACGGGGATGTCCAGGATCATGTTGATGTCGTTGCTCGTGCCCGTGGTCTGGGCCTGCACCGACTGGAAGTTGGCGAACTGCGCCGGCGCGACGGTCTCGTTGGGCGCGGCCACTTCGCTGGCCACCTCGTTGCCGGCGGGCTTGGATTCGGCCAGCGCAGCCGCCCATTCGGCGGCCATCTTGTCCTCTTCGGACATCTGCTGTTCGGCTTCGGACATCTCAGTGTTCCCCGATCCAGGTCATGTTGGAGCCCGTCAAGAGCTGGTCGATCTTGATGGCGTACTTGTTGTTGGTGGTGCCGTAGTGCGCGTCGAAAACTGGCACACCCGAGACCTTGACTTTGATCAGCGGGTCGAGTTCGAGCTCGATGAAATCACCCGGTTTGAAGCTCAGCAGCTGCTCCACCGTGGCCGGGGCCTGCGCCAGCTCGGCGACCAGTTCCACCTCGGCGGCCTGGATCTGGTTCTTCATCAGGTTCACCCAGCGCCGGTCGGGCTCGGTGCTGTCGCCCTGGATGGTGCTGTAGAGGGTGTCGCGGATGGGCTCCAGCGTGCTGTAGGGCACGCAGAAGTGCACCGTGCCGCTGGTCTCGCCGATCTCCAGCGTGAAGCTGGTGGCCACGACGATCTCGCTGGGCGTAGCGATGTTCGCGAACTGCGGCTGCATCTCGCTGCGCTGGTACTCCAGCTCCACCGGGTAGATGCCGGTCCAGGCCTTCTTGTACTCGGCGGTGATCACCTCCACCAGGCGCAGGATCACGCGCAGCTCGGTGGGGCTGAAATCGCGGCCTTCGATGCGAGTGTGGTACTTGCCGATGCCGCCGTAGAGCGAATCGATCACCGCGAAGACCAGGCTCGGGTCGCAGACGATGAGCCCGCTGCCGCGCAGCGGCTTCACGTTGACGATGTTGAAGTTCGTGGGTACCACGATCTCGCGCAGGAAGGCGCTGAACTTCTGCACCTTGATGCCGCCGATGGCGACCTCGGGGCTCTTGCGGATGAAGTTGAACAGGCCGATGCGGATGTTGCGCGCGAAACGCTCGTTGATGACCTCCATCGTCGGCATGCGGCCGCGGACGATGCGTTCCTGGCTCGCCAGGTCGTAGTCGCGAACGCCTGCTGTGGGTGCCTCTTCCTGCTCGAGCTTCTGGCTCTCACCGGTGATGCCCTGCAGCAGCGCATCAACTTCGTCTTGCGAAAGGATCTGCTGGTTCATGCGCGCCCCGCAGGCAGGCTCATTGAATGATGAAGTTGGAGAAGTGCACGTTGTGGATGGGCAGCGGCGGCGGCGCGCGCTTCTTTTTCTTCTTCTTCGCCGTTGTCTCTTCTTCTTCCTCTTCTTCGTCTTCCACCTCGAAGCCCAGGGCCTTGGAGGTTTCGCGCTTGACCTTCTCGGCCAGTGCGGCCTTGCCCTCCCGCGTGCCCAACTCGGCGGCGGTGCGGTCGGCAATGGCCATCAGGATGTTGTTGCGGATGGCCGGCATGTAGACCTTGATGCGCTCGCCCAGTGGCGCGTCGGTGATCTCCAGCGTGATGCCCACCTGCGCGTAGCGCTCGGCGTCGCGGTCGGCCAGGTTGACCGTGAAGGGGTCCAGCGGCACGAAGATGGGCACCGCCTTGGGGTCGAACTTCGGCATGGCCGCCGCGGCGGGTTTGGCGCTGGCTTCGGCGCCACCCTCTTCATCGGGCGGGGGCTTCTTGCCCATCATCAGCACGGCGACAAGCGCGAGCACGACCACGAGGGCGCCGCCCCCGGCCATGATGATGAGCTTTTTCTTGCCCTTGGCGGGGGGTGCAGCGTCGGTGGCAGCGGCGGTGGACATGCGGGGCTCTCCTGCGGTGGGGCCGGTGTGTGCCGCGATGGCGGCACCCTTCGACCCGTTGCAGACATTGTTGAGGGCCCGCCCCCGCACTTAAGCGCCGATAAGCGGCGCTGAAACTGCCTTTTCGTGGCCGGGGCAGCGCAGCCCCGGCGTGGCTCAGGCCACGAGGTCGACCACGCCGCGGCGGCGCGCGCCTGGCGCGGCGGCCACCGCGGCGCTGTCGTTCTGGCGCTCGCCACCGCGCTCGCTGCCGCCGCTGTTGCTACCGTTGCCACCAGGGCTGCCGTTGCCGGCCTCGGCCTGCGCCTGCTGGCGTGGCTGCTCGAAGACACCACCGCCGCTGAGCGTCAACCCGGCCTCGCGCAGGCTGCTGGCCAGCGTGGGCAGGGCCTGCTCCAGCGCCTGGCGGGTCTGGGCGTGTTCGGCCGCGAAGCTCATGTGCGCGCTGCCACCGTCGAGCTGGATCTGCACCGTCACCGGGCCGAGTTCCAGCGGGTGCAGCTGCAGCTTGGCGTGCTGCACGCCTTCGCGCACGAAGGTGCTGATCTGGGTGCCCAGTTCGTCGGCGAAGGCCGGGCTGCCCGGGCTGTGTGTCAGGCGGGCCTCGGCCGGCGCGCTGGCGCTGCCGTCTGCGGCGCCCGCCGTGCCTTGCGGGCCGAAGGCGCCAGCGGCGGCCAGGCCCTGCAGGCTGCCCTCGATCGGGCGCAGTTCTGCCGGTGCGTTGGCCGGCTGGGCGGCCAGGGCCTGGGTCTCGGCAAGCCAGGCGCCGGGCGCGGTGGCGCTCTCGCTGCCCGCGGCCTGGGCCAGCAACTTGTCAAAGCCGGTTTCGGCGCGGCTGGGGTCGTCGCGGCCCGCGTCGCCACCGCCCGCACCGGCGCCCCGGCGGGCCGCGGTGGTGGGCGCAAGGCCGGTGGCGGCCGCGTCGGCGCTCACCCCGGTGGCGGCGTCCTCGCGCGCTTCGCTGGCCGCGGCGCTGCGGCCGCGGCTGCTGTCGGTGCCTGGGGCCGGGCGCAGCGCCAGGCCCAGGCTGGCCAGCAGGGCGGCGGCGTCGGCCGGGGCGCTGTCGTCGGTGGCCGCTTCGTCGTCGGGCGGCTCTTCGGTCTGGGTTTTGCTGGCGTCACGCGCGTCGGCGGCTTCGGTGCGGCGCGCCTCGGCGGCGGTGTCGCGGGCGGGGCCGCGGGTTTCGGCAGGCGCGGCGGGCTTGGCGGCTGCCTGGGTCGGCCGCGGGGTGCCGCTGGCCGGGGGCTTGGGTGCGTCCGGCGCTGCCTTGCTGTCGGCGCGTTCGTTCTGGCGGCGGGTGTCCGCGGCCTCCAGCATGCGCGAGAAGCTGTCGGCACCGGTGTTGCCCATGCCGAGCGCGGGGTTCGCCGCGGGCACGGCGTTTGGGCTCAGGGCGGGGTTCAGCGCGGGGTTCAGGGCGTTGGCTTGCATGGCGGGCCTCGGGGCGAAATGGGGTGGCAGGTCGGGGCAGGGCGGCCGTGGGTTCAGTTCGGCAGCGGCGCGGCCTCGAAGCCCATGCGCCAGCCGCTCGCGCCGCCGTCTTCGTTGCGGCGGCGGTGTTGGTGCATCGCGGTTTCGTCGCTGCGGCGCTGGTCCTGGCGCTCGGCCAGGTGGCGGGCCTGGGTGCCGCGGCGCTCCAGCAACTTGCGCACCGAGGCCACGCGGGTTTCCTGTGCCACCAGGGCCTGGCGCAGCGCCGTGCCGCGGTCTTCGGCCTGCTGCACCGCCAGCTGCTGCTGCTGCAGCGCCTGCTCCAGCCGCTGCATGAAACCCTGGTGGCAGCGGATGAGCTCGATGCTGGCGCTGCGCCCGCCCTGCGCCGGGTGGCGAGCGCGGTAGTCGTCGCGGTAGGCCAGCAGTTGCTCTTGCTGCGCCAGCAGGCGGCGCTGCTGCTCCTCGGCTTGCAGCAAGGCCGAGACGGCCTCGTCGCGCTCACGTTCGGCGTGTTCCAGCAGGGTGTGCAGGGCGGCGGTCATGGGCGGCTTTCGTTGGGTTCAGGAGGGAGAAGCGAGCGGGGCAGGGCGGATTCGGTGCTGCATCAGTGCTGCATCAACCGGCACAGCTGCGCGCGGCTCATGTCGAGCGCGGCGCGTTCGTGCATGTCCTGCTGCAGCAGCGAGGTCATCTGCGGCTGCAGCTTCACGGCGGTGTCGAGCTCGGCGTCGTGGCCGGGCTGGTAGGCGCCGAGCTGGATCAGATCGCGCGCCTTGTTCACCTTGGCCATCAGCTGGCGCATGCGGCGCGCGGCGAGCAGGTGTTCTTTCGGGGCCACCGCCGTCATCACGCGCGAGATGCTCTTTTCCACGTCGATGGCCGGGAAGTGACCGCTCTCGGCCAGCTCGCGGCTGAGCACGATGTGGCCGTCGAGGATGCCGCGCGCGGCGTCGGCGATCGGGTCTTGCTGGTCGTCGCCTTCGCTGAGCACCGTGTAGAAAGCGGTGATGCTGCCCTGGCCCGCCAGGCCGTTGCCGCTGCGTTCCACCAGTTGCGGCAGCTTGGCAAAACAGCTGGGCGGGTAGCCCTTGGTGGCGGGCGGTTCGCCGATGGCCAGCGCAATTTCGCGCTGTGCCATCGCGTAGCGCGTGAGGCTGTCCATCAGCAGCAGCACGTGCAGGCCCTGGTCTCTGAAGTGCTCGGCGATCGCCGTGGCGTAACCCGCGCCCTGCATGCGCAGCAGCGGCGGCGCGTCGGCCGGGGCGGCCACCACCACGCTGCGGGCGCGGCCTTCGTCCTCGAGGATGTCCTCGATGAACTCTTTCACCTCGCGGCCGCGTTCACCGATGAGGCCCACGACGATGACGTCGGCCTGCGTGTAGCGCGCCATCATGCCCAGCAGCACCGACTTGCCCACGCCGGTGCCGGCGAACAGGCCGATGCGCTGGCCGCGGCCCACGGTGAGCAGCGCGTTGATGGCGCGCACGCCGGTGTCCAGCGGCTTGCGCACCGGGTCGCGGTCCATGGCGTTGATGGGGCGGCGCACCAGGGGTTCGGTGTGCACGTCTTGCAGCGGGCCCAGGCGGTCGATGGGGTGGCCGTGTGAATCGACCACGCGGCCCAGCAGGCCGGCGCCCATGGGCAGGTGCAGGCCGCGGTCTTCGCTGCGGCGCCAGGGGTGGTTCTCGGCGCCGAAGCGCGGTGCGTTCACCGGCGCGGGGCGCGGCACCACGCGCGCGCCGCTGGCCAGGCCGTGCAGCTCGCCCATGGGCATGAGGTAGGCACGGTCGCCGCTGAAGCCCACCACCTCGGCCAGCACCGGCGGCTGACCCGGGCACTGCACTTCGCAGACGCTGCCCACGGGCACGCGCACGCCAGCGGCTTCCAGCACGAGGCCGGTCACGCGCAGCAGCGTGCCCACGGTTTCCAGCGGCTGCGCGACGGCGGCGTAGTCCTGCAGGTCGTGCAGGTAGCGGCCCCAGCGCTGGGCGCGCGCCTGCAGCGCGGCCTGGGCCTGCGGGGGCAGGGCGGTGCGGGTACCGGGTGCGGTTTCGGCCGCGGCCAGTTCTTCGTGTTCGTACAGGCTGGATTTCATGCGCCGTCTCCCGGTTCTTCTTCGTCCAGCGGCAGGGTGGAGCCCAGCGCCGCGGCGGCCTGTGCCCAACGTTGCGCGATGCGCGCGTCCACCGCGCCGACATCGCTCTCCACCATCACGCCACCGCGCGGCACGCCGGCGTCGGCATGCAGGCGCGCTCCGCGGGCCTGCAGGGCTTCGGCGGCGCCTTCGGCCACCAGCGGCAGGTCGTGCGGGTGCACGTGCACGGCGATGTGGCGGGCGCTGAGCATCACCGCGCCCACCGCCTCGGCGGCCACCTGGGCCACGATCTCGGGGCGCTGCTGCAGCTCGGTGCGCAGCACCTGGCGCGCCAGCTGCACGGCGGTGGCTGCGAGCGTGCGCGAGATCTCGCCGTCCAGGGCGCTGAGCTGCTCGTCGAAGCTCTGCAGCAGTGCGCCGATCTGCGCCGTGGCCTGCTGCGCGAAGCTCTGCTTGAAGTTCTCCAGCGCGGCCATGCCGTCGCGGTAGCCGTCTTGGTAGCCGGCCTGGCGGGCGGCGGCGATGCGCGCTTCCCAGTCGGCGGCGGTGGGCTCGGGCGGGGCGGCAGGGGTGGCCGCGGGCTCGCCGCCGAAAGTGCCCGGGCGCCAGCTGGCGAAGTCGCCCAGCTCTTCACGCGGGATGAAACGCTGGTAGGCCGTGCCCGCCTTGCTGCCCTGCGGCGGCGGCACGTTGGGAAAGCCGCCGAATTTCGGTGGGTTGCTCATTTAGACAAACTGCTCGTCGCCACCACCGGCCAGCACGATCTGGCCTTCGTCGACCAGGCGGCGCACGATCTTCAGCATTTCCTTCTGCTCGGCTTCCACCTCCGACAGCCGCACCGGGCCGCGGGATTCCAGGTCTTCCTTCAGCGTCTCGGCCGCGCGGCTGCTCATGTTCTTGAAGATCTTCTCGCGCAGCGCCGGCGTGGCGCCCTTCAGCGCGATGACGAGGCTGTCGCTCTGCACTTCCTTCATCAGGGCCTGGATGCCCTTGTCGTCGATCTTCTCGACGTCGTCGAAGGTGAACATGTTGTCCATGATCTTCTGCGCCAGGTCGTTGTCGGCCTCGCGCACGAAGTCCAGCACGCTGGTCTCCACCGCGGTGCCCAGCATGTTCAGGATCTCGGCCGCCGTCTTCACGCCGCCCAGGCTGCTCTTGCGGCTGCGGTCGCCGCCGGCCAGCACCTTGCTCATCACCTCGTTGAGGTCGCGCAGCGCCGTGGGCTGGATGCCATCCAGCGTGGCGATGCGCACCATGACCTCGTTGCGCTGGCGTTCGGTGAAGAGTTTCAGGATCTCGGCGGCCTGGTCGAACTCCAGGTGCACGAGGATGGCCGCGACGATCTGCGGGTGCTCGTTGCGCAGCAGCTCGGCCACCGAAGCAGGGTCCATCCACTTCAGGCTCTCGATGCCGGTGACGTCGCTGCCCTGCAGGATGCGGTCGATGAGCAGGTTGGCCTTGTCGTCACCCAGCGCCTTGCGCAGCACGCTCTTGACGTACTCGTTGTTGTCGGCCACCAGCATGTGCTCGTTGGCCGCCAGCTGCGTGAAGCTGTCCATCACCTCGTCCACACGCTCGCGCGTGACGGCCTTCATGCGGGCGATGGTCTCGCCCAGGCGTTGCACCTCCTTGGGCGCCAGGTGGCGGAAAACTTCCGCCGCTTCTTCCTCGCCCAGGGTCATGAGCAGGATGGCGGCTTTTTCGAGCCCGTCGTCGTCCATCTGGGGGGCGGCCATGGGGTGTCCTGTTGCGGGTGCAGGGTCTGAAGCGTCGGGGTGGCGTCAGGCGGCTTCGCCGCTGACCCAGCCGCGCACGATGTTCGCCACCGCCGCCGGGTTGCTCTTGGCCAGTGCGCGGGCCTGCTCGACCCGTTCGCTCTGCGTGATGGGCAGCAGCGGCGTGGGCGGCGGGACGAGTGGCGTTTCTTCGGCCACCACCTCGTCGAGCTGGCTGCCCTTCTCGGGCGGCGGCGGCGGTGCCAGCATGGCGGTGAGCGCCGGGCGGATCAGCATCGTCACGATCAGCAGCGCCACCAGGGCCAGCGCGCCCGGCGCGGCGGCGGTCTTCAGCAGGTCCAGCAGCCAGGGCTGTTGCCACAGCGGCAGTTCGTCCACCGGGGGCGGCGTTTCGGTGCGGAAGGGGGCGTTGACCACCTTCACGACGTCGCCACGCTCGGCGTTGAAGCCGATGCCCTGCTGCACCAGCGCGGTGAGCTGCTCGATCTCTTTGTCGCTCAGCGGCGTGGTGGTGGGCTTGCCCTTGGGGTCGGTGCCGCTGCGGTGGTTCACCACCACGGCGGCGTTGAGGCGGCGCACCGTGCCCACGGCGTTGCGCGTGACGGTGACGGTCTTGTCGACCTCGTAGCGCGTGGCGGCTTCGCGGCGGGTGCTGGCGCCTGCCGCGCCGGCGCCTTGTGCGCCTTGCAGGGCTTGCGCTTGGCCGTTGATGGGGGCTGCGGCCGGCGCCGGCGGCTGGTTGGTCTGCGCGCCGGGCACGCCGGCGGGCGTGGCGGGGCCGGGCTGGGTGCTTTCTTCGCTGCGCTGCTCGCGGATGGCCGGGTTGGCACCTTCGCCCTGGTTGGGGCGGTAGGCCTCGGCCGTCTGCATGACCTGGTTGAAGTCGATGTCGCCGGTGACGCTGACGCGCACGTTGTCGCCACCCACCACGGGCTCCAGCAAGGCCATCACACGTTTGGTGAGGCTGGCTTCGAGCTCGCGGCGGTACTGCAGCTGCTGGCTGTCCAGCCCGGCGGCGTTGTCTTCGTCGTGCGCGCCCGAGAGCAGGCCGCTGGCGCTGTCGATCACGCTCACGGCCTTGGGGTTGAGCTCGGGCACGCTGTTGCTCACCAGGCTGACGATGCCGGCGACCTGGTTGCGATCGAGCGTGCGGCCCGGGTGCAGCGTGAGCGTGACGCTGGCGCTGGGCTTCTGCTGTTCACGGAAGAAGCCGTTCTGCTGCGGCAGGGCCAGCATCACGCGGGCCGACTTCACCGATTCGAGGCTCTGGATGCTGGTGACGAGTTCACCTTCGATGGCGCGCTTGAACTTCATGCGCTCCTGGCCTTGGGTCTGGCCGAAGCTGTCCTTGTCGAGCAGTTCGTAGCCGGCGCTGGCGTTGCGGCCCACGTTCAGGCCCGCGGCCGAGAGTTTCATGCGCAGCGCCGCCACCTGGCCGCTGGGCACCATCACCACGGTGCCACCTTCGGCCACCTTGTAGGGCACGTTCATCTGCGTCAGGCGCTGGATGATCTCGCCGCCTTCCTTTTCGCTGATCTCGGCGTACAGCGGACGGTAGTCGCTGCCGCTGGCGGTGAAGGCCATCACGGCCAGAACGGCCAGCAGCGCGGCCACGCCGAACATGGCGCCGAGCTGGGTGCGGATGGGCAGGGCCTGCCAACGGCCGGCCAGGCCGGGGGCGGCCGGGATCAGCTGGGTGGGGTTGGCGGTGGCGACAGCGTTGTCCATGGGTGCGGCGGGCGGTGCAAAAGCGATGCGGTATCGATGCGTGGCAAGGCCCACAGGGGCCAATGCATCGCCATTGTTCGCCGCGGGGTGCCGCTGCTTAAGTGCGAGAAGAGGCGGGAAGACGCGCCTGATCGCGTCTTGGCAGGCGTGCCGCTGGGCCTACAGTGCAGGTGTGAAATGGGCCCTCGGCCCCCTCTCGCAACCGCAACCCGCCATGTCCGACCTGCGCATCAAGCCCTTCGACTTTGCCGCCGCCGTGGCCAAGGCCGGCCTGCGCCCGGACGGCACCCCGCGCACCGACGCCACCGGCGCTGCGCCGGGTGGTTTCAAGGCCGCGATGAACTCGGCGCTGAAAGAGGTGAGCGCCTCGCAGTTCGAGGCCCAGCGCCTGCAGCGAGAGCTGACGCTGGGCAACCCCACGGTGAGCCTGGAAGACACCGTGATGGCGATGCAGAAGGCGCAGATCGGCTTCCAGGCCACGTTGCAGGTGCGCAACCGGCTGGCGCAGGCTTATAGCGACATCATGAACATGCAGGTGTGAACCTGCGGGTTCATGAGCGTCGCTGCCGGGTGAGGCTCGACATCATGAACATGCAGGTGTGAACCTGCGGGTTCAGGCGCTCGGGCGGCTCAGCCCAGCGTGAGCAGATGTCGCCGGCGCTGGCTGCGGTCTATCCAGCGTTGCAGCACACGCTCTGCCGGCCCCGACAGGTGCTGCCATTCGCAGCCGATGCGCACGCCCTGGCCGCCCGACGCGGCGTTGCCGCCGCTGACGTGCTGCAGGCGCACGGCCGATTCGAACTCGGTGTCCGGGTCCAACTCCACGTGCACGCGGCTGATCAGCGTGCCGGCCTGCAGCGGCGGCACGTCGGGCGGCAGCCACAGCGCGCAGCCGCCGATGCTGACGTCCAGCACGCGCAGTGCCAGTGGCATTTCGGGCAGAGCCGGGTGGCGGAAGGTGGCCACCGGGCCCTGGCGTTCGCGCGGGCGCACGCGGTAGGCGCTGCGGCGCTGGAAGCGGTAGATGTCGCGCGGCAGCGTGCATTGCAGCGCGCAGCTCTGCAGGCCGCGCACCAGCGTCAAGCCTTGCAGATCGAACTGCAGCTTCACGCTGTCGAGGTAGGCCACGGCCACGGCCTCGTCGGCGTTCACCAGTGCGGCAAGCTGCGGCGCGCGTTCGTCGACGCTGAAGTTCAGCCGGTTCTGCGCTTCGTCCACCGCCCACAACGCCACGCTCAGGGCGCTGCCTTCGGGGGCACTCAGCACGACCGGCACCTGGCCGTCGCGCACTGCGCGCAGCAGCGACAGGCGTTCGGTGGGTGAGGCCACGCGGAACGGGCCCCACGGGTCGTGGTCGCCCGAGCTGTCGAGATCGGCCGGGCGCGTGTCCTGGAACATGGGGTGCTTCCGTGTGCTGCCGCGCTGGGCCGGTCTTCAGTGCAGGCTGGCCTTGCGGCGGCCGGCCAGCGTGTCGTCGAGATCTTGCAGCCAGGGCTCGGCGAGGTGGCGGATCTCGGCGTCGTTGACCAGGATGCGCTGCATGATGCGCGACTTGGCCTTGGCCACCTCCAGCGCCTGGGCCTGGGCACGGCCCTCGGCACTGCCGCGCTCGGGTTCCTTGGCGGCGTTTTTCAGGCGGCTGATGAGCAGCACGCAGGCGCCCTCCAGTTTCACCACCTCGTCCCAGTTGCCGGCGCGGGCGGCGGCCAGCATGTCGACGCTGGCGCTTTCGATGGCTTCGTAGTAGCTGAGCAATTGCGGGTCCATGGTTGTCCTGTCGTCTCGGGGCTCAGCGTGCGTTGTCGTTCTGGCCGATGGCCACCCAGGCCTCGTGCAGCGGCTGCATCAGGCGTTTGCACTCGGCCAGCATGTCGCTGTCGTTGCGCGCGTTGGCCTGCGTCAGGCGCTTGACCACATAGCCGTAGAGATCGGCCAGGTCTTGCGCCAGCACGCCGCCGGCTTTCATGTTCAGGTGGGCGCGCAGCCCCTCGTCGACGATGCGCATGGCGCGCGTGATGGCGCGGCACTTGCGGTCCACATCGCGGCTGGCGATGGCGCCCTGGGCATCGGTGACCGAGGCCTCGAAGCCTTCGAACAGCAGGCTCACCAGGCGGTGCGCATCGGCGCCTGCCACCTGGATTTCCATGCCCGTGGCCTGGTAGCCGGCGGCGCCATGGTGGCCGGGCCTGCGGGGGGTGAACAGCGTGGCTGCGTACATGCGGGTGCTCTGCATAGGTTCAGGATGCACTTTTTATCGGTGTGCCAGAGGGCCGACTTGAGGCCTGGAAACCACCGAGTTCACCCCGTTACAGCGGCGCCGCGGCGGGGCGGCGTCACCATGGGAAAACAGGCCCGCGGGGGGTGATCCCGGGGCCTGTTTTTGTGGTGGCGGGTGTATTGTTCGTGGCCCCGTCTGGGCACGCGCCGCGGTCAACGGTTGTTGCTGTTGTTGTTGATCAGCGCCATCTGCTGCGTCACGTAGTTCGACAGACCGCTCAGCTGGCCCATGCGCGTGTCCAGCGCCGTGTACTGCCGCAGCAGGCGCTGCTCGGTGCGGGCCACGCGGTCTTCCAGGCGCTCCTGCGCCTGCTCGTTGTTCTTCACGCGGGCCTGCAGGCTTTGCGTGCGGCTCTCGATGGTGCCCTCGCTGTCCAGCGAGAGTTTCAGCCAGCCCTCGAAGCGCTTGGCGAAACCCTCGTTGGCCGGGTTGGCGGTGTCGACGTTGGCAAAGAGCTTCTTCAGCTCGGTGCCCTGCGTGAGCGCGGCGTCGAGCTTGGTGGCGTTGGTCTTGATCAGGCCGTCGGTGTCGAGGTCCAGGCCCACGTCGGCCAGCCGCGTGAAGACCGTGCTGCTGCCGCCGTTGCCGTTGAACAGGCCGCGCAGCTGGCTCAGCATGGCCGCGCCCGAGCGGTCGCCCTGCAGCGGGCCGGCCTGCTTGGTGGCGGGGTCGTAGCGGGTCTGCTCGCGCAGCAGCTTGATGCTCTCGTTGTAGGCCTTGACGAAGTCGTCGACCGACTTCTTCAGCGCCTCGGTGTCGGGTTCGACCTTCACCTCGGCGTCGGTGCCCTGCTTGCGCAGCGTGAGGCTCAGGCCTTCCACCGCGTCGTTGAGCGTGTTGCTGGCCGATTCGATGTTCACGCCGTTGATCGAGGCCAGCGCGTTCTGCGCCGTCTGCGGGCGGCTCAGGTTGGTGACGCTGGCGCTGGGGTCGAAGGCCAGTGCTGACAGGCCGCTGGCGTTGGTGTCGTTGCCGTCGTCGTCCAGCGCGGTGATGCGGAAGCCGTTCTCCAGGCCGGTCTGCGCCGAGCGCAGCACCAGGCGCGAGCCGGAAACGTCGTTGACCACGCTGGCCACGACGCCGGCGCTGGCGTTGTTGATCTTGTCGCGGATGGCCGACAGCGAGCTCTCGCTGGGGTCGATGGTGATGTCGATGGCGCTGGCGCCGCTCTTGGGCACCGGCGGGTCGGCGTCGAAGTTGCCGAGTTCGATGCGCAGCACGCCCGAGCCGATGTTCTGGCTGGCGTTGCTGAAGTTGCCGGTGGCCAGCGTCTGGGCCACGGCCAGGCGAGTGACGGTGATGTTGTAGTTGCCTGCGAGTGCACTGCCCGTCGCGGTGGCGCTGACGTTGGCACTGTCGGAGCTGGTGGCTTTGGCGGCGCCCCAGGTGTCGTTCTGCGTCAGCTTCAGAGACGCGTCGCGCAGGGTCGACAAAGCGCTCTGCACACGCCCGAAGGCGGAGAGCTGGGTCTGAAGCCGGCCGGCCTCGGTCTGCAGTTGGCGGATCGGGGCACGTTCGATGGTGAGCAGCTGCGAAACGATGCTCTGTACATCGAGACCGCTGCCGATTCCGGCGGATGAGATGGCCATGGTGGAATCTCCCGAAGGTGAAGTCTGTGCGAAGAACGGCGCGCCACAGGGCGCAATCCCGCGTCTTCAACGGACTTTTCGACACCCGCCATCTGAACTTGAGCCCTTTTTTTGATCGGGCCTTGCGGGGGCTGGCCGGCGCGCCCTGGCGGGGCTGCGGCGGCGGGGTTTTTCAGCCCTGCAGCAGCTGCAGCACCTGCTGCGGCAGCTGGTTGGCCTGGGCCACCATCGCCGTGCCGGCCTGCTGCAGGATCTGGGCACGCGACATGTTCGCGGTTTCCGTGGCGTAGTCGGCGTCCATGATGCGGCCGCGGGCGGCGGCCTGGTTCTCGGTGGCCACCTGCAGCGTCTCGATGACCGCCTCGAAACGGTTCTGCGTGGCACCGTACTGGGCCCGCTCGCCGTTGACCAGGGTCAGCGCGGCGTCGATGTTGTCCATCGCCGTGGTCGAGTTGGCCGCCGTCAGCAGGTCGCCGGTGGGCAGCGCGGTGATGGCACCGTTGGTGGCCAGGTCGGCGGTGGTGATGGTGATCTGGTCGGTGGCGTTCGCGCCCACCTGGAAGGCCTGTGGCCCCGAATCCGCGCCCAGGATGGCCAGCCCGTTGAAGCGGGTGTTGGCCAGCGTGCGGGTGATTTCGTCGGCGAGCTGGCCGTATTCGGCGTCGAGGTTGGCGCGGTCGTCGGCGCCGTTGGTGGCGTTGGCCGCCTGCACCGCCAGTTCACGCATGCGCTGCAGCATGTCGCCGACCTTGCCGATGGCGCCTTCGGCCGTCTGCGCCAGCGAGATGCCGTCGTTGGCGTTGCGGATGGCCACTGTCATGCCGCGCACTTGCGTCTGCATGCGGTCGGCAATCGCCAGGCCGGCGGCGTCGTCTTTTGCGCTGTTGACACGCAGACCCGAGGACAGCCGTTGCATCGATGTCGCCAGCGATCCGCCGGACATCGACAGATTGCGCTGGGCATTCAGCGACACCAGGTTCGTGTTGATCGTTTGTGCCACGTCGGTTTCTCCGTGCGAGGTCTGAACTGTCTCCGGTGCAAAGGAACCGGCTCCCGCAGGCCGGAGAGTTCTGTGCCTGCTGGAGATATTTTCGGCAGCCTGCAAGCCGAGGATCGTTTGAACAAAGGGCCGAAAACCGTCCAATCAGAAACGACGAAGGGGCCCTGGGGCCCCGTGTCTGGATTGGAAAAACAGGGCCCGCAGGCCCTGTCTTGCGTGAGCGCTGACGCTTGGTTCAGCGGATCAGGGCCAGCACGTTCTGCGGCAGCTGGTTGGCCTGGGCCACCATCGCCGTGCCGGCCTGCTGCAGGATCTGGCTGCGCGACAGGTTGGCGGTTTCCGTCGCGAAGTCGGCGTCCATGATGCGGCCGCGTGCGGCCGACTCGTTCTCGGTGGCCACCTGCAGCGTGGAGATGATGGCGTCGAAGCGGTTCTGCACCGCACCGTACATGGCGCGCTCTTCGTTGATGGCGCCCAGCGCGGTGTCCAGCTGGCCCAGCGCCGTGGTGGCGTTGGCCGCCGAGGTGATGTTGCCGCCGGTGGCACCGGTGATGTCGGCGTCGGTGGCCATGTTGTTGGTCGTCACCGTGACGGTGTCGGTGGCGTTGGCGCCCACCTGGAAGACCTGCGCGCCGGCATCGGCACCCAGGATGGCCAGGCCGTTGAAGCGCGTGTTGCTCAGCGTGCGGCCGATTTCCGAACCCAGCTGCTGGAATTCGGCGTCGAGGTTGGCGCGGTCGGTGGTGCCGTTGGTCGCGTTGGCCGATTGCACGGCCAGTTCACGCATACGCTGCAGCATGTCGCCCACCTTGCCGATGGCGCCTTCTGCGGTCTGCGACAGCGAGATGGCGTCGTTCGAGTTGCGGATGGCGACCGTGTTGCCACGCACTTGCGCATTCATGCGCTCGGCGATGGCCAGGCCTGCGGCGTCGTCCTTGGCGCTGTTGACACGCAGGCCCGATGACAGCCGTTGCATCGAGGTCGACAGGGAGGACTGGCTCATGCCCAGGTTGCGCTGAGCGTTGAGGGAAACGGCGTTGGTATTGATCGAGAGGGCCATGGAAAACTCCAAAGTTGATGACCACAGGCATATGCCTGGCAGGCTTCCGCAGTCCGGACAACGTTCTTCACGGTGCCTGCCTGCAACTCCATCGGCGCACCACCCGCAGGAGGTTTGCCGCCGGAACTCGCCCGGGCCTTGCCGCGCCGGGAACACACCGCTTTCCCGAGGGAAAACGAAAGGCTCCCGATCCGTCTTGGTCCGGACCCCGCGCAGCGAATTGGCAGCGCGTTGGGTGTCTTTTCGTCCGGCCTCTGCAAACCTTTAGTGCGCCGCGAGGCTGTTTCTTTCTCGCCGTGCTCGGGGAATAGACCCCGGCAAGGGGCCCATATCGGCCGTTGTGCGCCGGGCTGTAGGCCTGTTTTCCCCGCCGGAAGGCAGCCGTTACAGTGTGTCGATGAGTCCACCGTTGAACCCCGCTGCCGGCGTGAGCCGTGCAGACATCGAGGCTGCCGCGCAGCGCATCGCGGCCGATGTGCGGCGCACGCCGCTGCTGCGCTTGCCCGCAGCCAGCCTGGGCCTGCCCGGCACCGAGCTCTGGCTCAAGCTGGAGCACCTGCAGCGTGGCGGCAGTTTCAAGGCGCGCGGCATGTTCAACCGCATGCGTGCGCACGCCATCCCCGCCGCGGGCGTGGTAGTGGCTTCGGGCGGCAATGCCGGCATCGCCGTGGCCACGGCGGCACGCGCGCTGGGCGTGCGCTGCGAGGTGTTCGTGCCCGAGATCAGCCCGCCGGCCAAACGCGAGGCGCTGGCGGCCCTGGGCGCCACCGTCTTTGTGCAAGGCGCTGCTTATGCCGAAGCGTTGGCGGCCTGCCAGGCGCGCCAGGCCGAAACCGGCGCGCTCCCCATGCACGCGTATGACCAGGCCGAGGTGGTGGCCGGCGCCGGCACGCTGGCCGCCGAGATCGAGGCCGAAGCCGGGCTGCCCGACCGCCTGCTGGTGAGCGTGGGCGGCGGTGGGCTCATTGGCGGCATCGCGGCCTGGTGCGCCGGCCGTTGCCGCGTGGAGGCTCTGGAGCCCGAGGGCGCGCCCACGCTGCACGCCGCCCGCGCGGCCGGCCAGCCGGTGGACGTGGCCGTGGGCGGGCTGGCCGCTGACGCCCTGGGCGCGCGCCGCATCGGCAACATCGCGTGGCCGCTCACCCAGCAGTTTGTGGGGGCCAGCCACCTGGTGCCCGATGCCGCCATCCGGCAAGCGCAGCAGCGGCTGTGGCGTGAGCTGCGCCTGGCGGTGGAGCCGGCCGCGGCGCTGGGCCTGGGGGCCTTGATGGCCGGCGTGGTGCAGCCCGCGGCGCACGAGCGTGTGGCGCTGGTGCTGTGCGGTGCGAACTTCGACCCGGCCACGCTGGAGGCCGCGCGATGAACCCGCAGGCCGCGCTGGCCCAGCGCTGCGCCGCCGTGCGCGCGCAGACCGAGGCGCTGGCCGCCGGCCTGAGCGAGGCCGACTGCCAGGCCCAGAGCATGGCCGACGCCAGCCCCGTGAAATGGCACCTGGCGCACGTGACCTGGTTCTTCGAGACCTTCGTGCTCGAAGCGCACGAGCCGGGCTTCCAGCCGCACCACCCGGCCTACCGCGTGCTTTTCAACAGTTATTACCAGGCCGTTGGGGAACGCCACCCGCGGCCGCAGCGCGGCCTGGTGACGCGGCCTTCGCTGGCCGAGGTGCTGGCCTGGCGCATGGCGGTGAATGCGCGGCTGCAGGCGGTGCTGGCGGTGCAGGGCTTGCCGGCGTCCTGTCTTGAACTGGTGGAGCTTGGGCTGCAGCACGAGCAGCAGCACCAGGAACTGCTGCTGACCGATGTGCTGCATCTCTTTTCGTGCAACCCCTTGTTGCCGGCTTATGCGCATGCCGCCGCGGCACCGCCTCAGGCAGCGGCGCCTGAGCCCGTGCGTTGGGTGTCGCAGCCCGCCGGCCTGGTGGAGCTTGGCCATGCCGGCGAGGGCTTCGCCTTCGACAACGAAGGGCCGCGGCACCGCGTGCACCTGGCGCCGCACGCGCTGGCGCACCGGCTGGTGAACAACGAAGACTGGCGGGCCTTCATCGACGACGGCGGCTACCGCGACGCACGCTGGTGGCTCTCGGCCGGCTGGGATTGGGTGCAGGCCCAGGGCGTGCAGGCGCCGCTGCACTGGCGCCGGGCCGAAGGTGGGGGCGCGGGCTGGCGGCAGTTCACGTTGCGCGGCCTGGAGCCGCTGCAGCCGGCAGCGCCGGTGGTGCACGTGAGCTTCTACGAGGCCGAGGCCTACGCGCGCTGGGCGTCGGCACAAAGCGGTCTGCCGCTGCGTCTGCCCACCGAGGCCGAATGGGAAGCCGCGGCCGAGCCGGCTTTTGCGGCGGCCTTGGCCGCGGGCGGCTTCATCGAAGGTGGGGCGCTGCAGCCGCAGGCACCGCTGCCTGTGCCGGTGCCAGGCGACGCGGGCCAGGGCCTGCAGCAGCTGTGCGGCGAGGTCTGGCAATGGACGCGCAGCGCCTACCTGCCTTACCCCGGCTACCGGCCCTGGGCGGGCGCCGTGGGTGAGTACAACGGCAAGTTCATGCTCGACCAGACGGTGCTGCGCGGCGGCTCTTGCGCCACGCCGCGGGCGCACATCCGCGCCAGCTACCGCAACTTCTTTCCGGCCGCTGCGCGCTGGCAGTTCACCGGGCTGCGCCTGGCCTGCGAAGGCTGAAGCGCTTCAGTGCGCCGGCAGCGCGGCGGCCAGCGCGCGGCGTTCGTACAGCGCGGCCAGGCTCAGGGCGGCGTGTTCGCCGGTCTGTTCGAGTTGCAGGCCGTGGCCGGTGTCGCTGCCGTCTGAGGCAGCCGCGCCGCGCGAGAGCTGCAGCGCCTGCTGCCAGGCGTCTTCGGCCATGGGCAGCACGGCGGCGGCGGCGGCGGGCTGGTCTTCGGCCCAGTTCCAGAACACATTGCCCACCGTCAGCATGAAGTAGGCCGAGCCGGCATAACGCTGCAGTTCGGCTTCCAGCAACTCGGCGGCCACGCCCCATTCACCCAGGGCCTGCAGCACCACCAGCATGCGGCGCACGAGGTCGCCGCGGTAGCTGGCGCGCGGGTGCACCTGCTGCAGCGCTTGCGCATAGGCGCCGGCGGCTTCCATATGGGCCTGGCGCAGCGCGAGTTCACCGCCCAGCTGGTAGAGCAGGTAGGGGTCGTGCGGCTGCTCGGCCAAGGCCAGGTGCAGCAGGCGTTCGTTGCGGTCGGCCTTGGCCTGCTTCTGTGCGCTGGCGTAACCGTCGTGCAGCAGGCGCAGGCCGCTGGGGGCGGCGGGCAGGGCGGTGTCGGGCTGTTCGTGGATGCGGCCCTGGTAGCGCACGTGGCCCGGCAGCAGGCGTGCGATGGCCGCCGTGGCCACGCCGGCGCCCTGCGGGCCGTCGAAGGTGTTGCGGATGTCCACCAGGCCCAGGCGGTGCGGCGGCGTCAGGCGCCAGGCGGCCAGGGCTTCGGTGCCGCTGTCCAGCCATTCGTCGGCGTCCACCACCAGGTGCCAGTCGGCGCCGGCGGCGCGCAGTGCGGCATTGCGCGCGGCGGCGAAGTCGTCGCACCACTCGAAGTGCCGCACTTCAGCGCCAGCGGCGAGGGCCAGCGCGGCCGTCTCGTCGGTGGAGCCGGTGTCCAGCACCAGCATGCGGTCGACGTGGCCGGCAAAGCTGCGCAGGCAGCGGGTGATGCAACGGGCTTCGTTGCGCGCGATGACGACCAGGGCCAGGGTGTTCATCCCCGGCATGCTGGGGCCGGCGCTGCGTGACCAAGGGCCGAGCAGCGGGGCGGAAGCGGCCCAGTTCGGCCTTTCGACGCCTGGGCGCCTCGGCGCCGCGCTCAGCGCAAGCCGAGAAAGGTCTTGACGGGCGCCACGCTACGCGCCGGGTCTTCTTCCTGCGGCACGTGGCCCAGGCCCTCCAGCAGCACCAGCTGGCTGCCGGCGATGCGGCGTGCGAAGTCTTGCCCCACGCTGGGCGGCACGAGGCGGTCGCGCGAACCCCAGAGCAGCAGCGTGGGCGTGCGCACCGTGTTGATGCGGTCTTCGTGTTCTCCGTTGACCATCTGCCGCACCCGCAGGCCCAAAGCGCGGCGGTTGCCTTCGCGCAGCGCCAGTTCGTAGTGGCGGTCGATCAAGGCGTCTGTGACGCGATCGGCTTCGCCGTAGACGCTCTGCAGCCCTTCGGCCACCAGCCCCTTGGACAGCGCGAACTCGCCCAGCCGGCCCAGCACCGGCACACGCGCCAGCTGGAAACCCAGCGGCACGGCCAAAGGCGTGAAACGTGGCCCCACGGCGTCCACCAGCACCAGGCCGGCCACGCGCTGCGGGGCCATCACCGCGGTGCGCCACGCCACCTCGCCGCCCAGCGAGTTGCCTGCGATCACCACCTGCTGCAGCTTCAGCTCGTCCAGCAGATCGAGCACGAAACGCGCGTAGACGTCGCCGTGGTAGTTGTCGCGCTCGTACTGGCCTTCGAAGGGCCCGGTGAGGCCGAAACCCGGCAGGTCGAAACTGATGACGCGCCGCTGGCCCTTCAGCGCCTTCACCCAGCCCTCCCAGGTGTGCAGGCTGGACGAGGTGCCGTGGATCAAAAGCAGCGGCGGCGGCGTGCCGCCGCTGCCGTCATGGCGCGGGCCTTCGTCGCGGAAGTGCACGGTCTGGCCCTTCACGTCGATGAAGTCGGAGGGCGCCGGCGCCCAGCGCGCCACCAGCCCTTCGGCCGGCACGTCGGGCGCGCGCAGCAGGGCCAGTGCGATGGCACTCAAGATCAACAGCAGCCCGACGGCCCGCTGCACCCACATCGCCATCGTCTGGCCGCTTTCTTCGTGCTGGAAGTGCGGCGGATTCTAGGCAGAGGGGGCTCTCTAGAATGCCTGGATGAGCTTCGTCCACCTGCGCACCCACACCGAATACTCCGTCGTCGACGGCACCTTGCGCATCAGCGACGCGGCCGCGGCCGCGCGCAAGGACGGCCAGCCCGCGCTGGCCATCACCGACCTGAACAACCTCTTCGGCGCCGTCAAGTTCTACAGCGCCTGCCGCGGCAAGGGCGTGCAGCCGCTCATCGGCGCCGACGTGCTGCTGGAGCCCCAGGCAGCGCTGACCGGTGGCGAAAAGCAGGCCAGCCGCCTGCTGCTGCTGGTGCAGAACAAGCAGGGTTACCTGAACCTGAGCGAGTTGCTCGCGCGCGCCTGGGTGGGCAACGTGCAGCGCAACCAGGCCTGGCTGAAGTGGGAGTGGTTCGAGACCCTGGGCGAGGGCCTGATCGCGCTGAGCGGGGCCGACCTCGGGGCCGTGGGCATGGCCCTGCTGGCCGGCGACACCGAACGCGCCGCGATGGTGGCGCACAAGCTGGCCGAACTCTTCCCGGGCCGCTTCTACCTCGAGGTGCAGCGCGCCGGCCTGCCCACCAACGAGGCCCACGTGCGCGCCGCCGCGCCGCTGGCCGCGCAGCTGCAGCTGCCGCTGGTGGCCACGCACCCCATCCAGTTCCTGGAGGCCGACGACTTCGACGCGCACGAGGCGCGCGTATGCATCGCCGAGGGCGAAACCCTGGCCAACCCGCGCCGCATCAAACGTTTCACGCGCGACCAGCACTTCAAGACCGCGGCCGAGATGCACCAGCTCTTCGCCGACCTGCCTTCGGCACTGGAGAACACGCTGGAGATCGCGCGCCGCTGCCACCTCACGCTGGTGCTGGGCAAGCCGCAGCTGCCCGACTTCCCCACGCCCGTGCTGGCCGACGGCACGCGCATGCCCATGGACGCCTACTTCCGCCAGCTCTCGCACGAGGGCCTGGAGAAGCGGCTGGTGGCGCTGTTTCCTGACGAAGCCCAGCGCGAGAAGGAGCGCCCGCGCTACGTGGAGCGGTTGGAATTTGAGCTGGGCACCATCATCAAGATGGGCTTCCCGGGCTACTTCCTCATCGTCTCGGACTTCATCGTCTGGGCCAAGGCCAACGGCTGCCCGGTGGGGCCGGGCCGGGGTTCGGGCGCCGGCTCGCTGGTGGCTTACGCGCTCTTCATCACCGACCTCGACCCGCTGTACTACAAGCTGCTCTTCGAACGCTTCCTGAACCCCGAGCGCGTGTCGATGCCCGACTTCGACATCGACTTCTGCCAGGGCAACCGCGACCGTGTCATCGAGTACGTGAAAGACAAGTACGGTCGCGAGGCCGTGAGCCAGATCGCCACCTTCGGCACCATGGCCAGCAAGGCCGCTTTGCGCGACGTGGGCCGTGTGCTGGGCATGGGTTACGGGCACGTGGACAGCGTGGCCAAGCTCGTGCCCGGCCTGCCCGGCAAGACCTACACGCTGGCGCCCGTGCCCGCCGACCCGAAAGACAAGGACGGCGGTGTCATCTACGTGCGCGAAGAGGTGCCCGAGCTCGAGCAGCGCGAGAAGGCCGAAGAAGAGGTGGCCGAGCTGCTGAGCCTGGCCATTCGGGTGGAAGGTCTGGTCCGCAACGTCGGCATGCACGCCGGGGGGGTGCTGATCGCGCCGGGCAAGATCACCGACTTCTGCCCGCTCTACCAGCAGCCCGGCAGCGACAGCGCGGTCAGCCAGTACGACAAGGACGACGTCGAAGCCATCGGCCTGGTGAAGTTCGACTTCCTGGGCCTGGCCACGCTCACCATCCTGGAGCTGGCCCGCACCTACATCCGCCAGCGCCGGCCCAAGCTGGCGGATTTCGACTACGAGAAGCTGCCGCTGAACGACGCGCGGGTCTACAAGCTCTTCAGCGATGGCCTGACCGAAGCCGTGTTCCAGTTTGAAAGCCGCGGCATGCAGGGCATGCTGCGCGAGGCCAAGCCCACGCGCCTGGAAGACCTGATCGCGCTGAACGCCATGTTCCGGCCCGGGCCGATGGAGAACATCCCGAGCTTCTGCGCGCGCAAGAACGGCAAGGAAGACATCGTTTATCCGCACCCGCTGCTGGGGCCGGTGCTGGATGAAACCTACGGCATCTTCGTCTACCAAGAGCAGGTGATGCAGGCCGCGCAGGTGCTGGGCGGCTACAGCCTGGGCGGCGCCGACCTGCTGCGCCGCGCGATGGGCAAGAAGAAGGCCGAAGAGATGGCCAAGCACCGCGGCATCTTCCGCGAAGGTGCGGCCAAGCTGAACATCGCGCCCGAGAAGGCCGATGAAGTGTTCGACCTGATGGAGAAGTTCGCGGGCTACGGCTTCAACAAGAGCCACGCCGCGGCCTATTCACTGCTGGCGTACCACACGGCCTGGATCAAGGTGCACTGCACGGCGGAGTTCTATGCCGCCAACATGACCATCGAAGCCGACAACACCGACAAGCTCAAGGTGCTGCTGGCCGACGCCAAACTCTTCGGCCTCAGCTTCCAGCCGCCTGACGTGAACCGCGGCACGGCGCGTTTCGAGCCGGTGGACGACAAGACCATCCGCTACGGCCTGGCCGCGGTGAAGGGCACGGGGCAGGGCGCCATCGAGGCCATCGTGGCGGCGCGTGAAGGCCTGGGCGCGCACGCGGGTGCGGGCGGCGGGCCTTTCCACAGCCTTTTCGATTTCTGCGCGCGGGTCGACCGCAAGGCCGTCAACAAACGCGCCGTGGAAGCGCTGGTGAAAGCTGGGGCTTTCGACCTGCTGCACCCCGACCGCGCCAGCACCCTGGCCAGCGTGGGCCTGGCCTTCGAGTGGGCCGACACCCAGGAGGCCAACGCGCTGCAGGGCGGCCTGTTCGACTTCGGTGACAGTCACGGCAGCAGCACGCAAGAGCCGGCCCTGGTGGCCGTGCCCGCCTGGGACGTGCGCGAACGCCTGGTGCAGGAGAAGACGGCCATCGGCTTCTACCTCTCGGGCCACCTGTTCGATGCCTGGAAGGACGAGGTGCGCCGCTTCGCGCGCCGGCCCATCGCCGAGCTGGTGGACAGCCGCGAGCCGCAGCTGCTGGCCGGCATCGTCACCGACCCGCGCAGCGTCAACGGCATGCGCGGCAAGGTGGTGATCTTCAAGCTCGACGACGGCACCGAGGCCGTGGAAGCCGTGGCGCAAGACGAGATCTTTGCCGAGCGCCGCGACCTGATGACCGAAGACACGCTGCTGCTGGTGCAGGGCAAGGTGCAGCCCGACCGTTTCGGCGGCGGCCTGCGCCTGAACGTGACGCAGGTGTGGGACCTGGCTGCGGCGCGGGCGCGTTTTGGCCGCTACCTCTCGGTGCAGCTGGGCGCTGGCGCCGCACCGCCGGTGGCCGATGTGCTGCGCCTGTGGCCGGCCAAACGCAGCGAAGACGAACACGGTGAGCTCGTGCAGGGCCTGCCCATCCGCCTGCACCTGCAGCGCGGGGGTGCCAGTGCCGACATCGACCTCGGTGATGACGCACGTTTCTGGCCTTGCGACGAGGCCTTGGGCCGCTGGCGCAGCCTGGCCCAGGGGCAGGCCACGGTTGTGTACGAATGAAACGTCGGTCGGCCCGGGGGAACCGCGGGCGTTGTTGAGGTACACACCCTCCTCCGCTGTTGAATCCTGGAGTCCGGCCATGAAGACCTTGTCTGCCACCCCCGCCGCCTCCCGCGCCGGCCTGACCGCTGCCGCTCTGGCCTGGGCTGCCTTGTTCGCGGCAGGCCCGGCGCAAGGCGCCGATGTCGACGTCGGTGTGTCCATCGCCATCAGCCAGCCCGGCGTTTATGGCCGCATCGACATCGGCCGCTTCCCGCAACCGCAGGTCATCGTCGCGCAACCGGTCATCGTGCAGCGCCCGGTGCGGGAGGTGCGTGTGCAGCCCGTTTACCTGTGGGTGCCGCCTGGCCACCGCAAGGACTGGAAGAAACACTGCCGCGACTACAACGCCTGCGGCGTGCCGGTGTACTTCGTGCGGCATGACTGGTACGACCAGCAGGTGCGCGGTGGCCGGCGTGACCGCGGCGACGACGGCCACCCCGGCCGCGGCAAGGGCCACGACAAGGACGATCGTAAGCACGGCGACCGCGGCCAGGGCAAGGGCAAAGAACGCGACTGACCGCCGCCTGATCGTGCGCCAGCCGCCGTTCGGCGGGCGCTAGAGTCGGCCATGCACGAGACGCCCCTGACAGCCCTGGTCTTGAGCGGCGGCGGTGCGCGCGCCGCCTACCAGGTGGGGGTGTTGAAGGCCTTGGCGCGTTTGCGCCGCCAGGCTCTGGGGCCGCTGGCCCGCCAGAACAACCCCTTCGGCGTGATTTGCGGCACCTCGGCCGGGGCCATCAATGCCGCGGCCCTGGCCTGCCAGGCCGACCGCTTCGAGGCCGCCGTCGACGTGGTGGCCAAGGTCTGGCAGAACTTCCATGCCGACCAGGTGTACCGCGCCGATTCGCTGGGCGTGATCCGCTCGGGGGCGCAGTGGCTGACCATGGTGTCGGTGGGGTGGGTGATCGCGCGCTGGCGGCGCGCCAGGCCCAAGTCATTGCTCGACAACAGCCCGCTGGCGGAACTGCTGCAGCGCCTGGTGCCACTGGAACGACTGCCGCTGATGCTGGCCCAGGGCCACCTGCAGGCCCTGGCCGTCACGGCCAGCAGCTACAGCAGCGGCGAGCATTACACCTTCTATGAAACGGCACGGCCCATCGCGCCCTGGCAGCGTTCGCAGCGCCAGGCGGTGCCGGCGCGGCTGACGCAGGCCCACCTGCTGGCTTCGTCGGCCATTCCTTTTGTCTTCCCGGCCTCGCGCATCGACAGCGCTCAGGATGGCGGTTGGTTCGGCGACGGCTCGATGCGCCAGACCGCGCCGCTGTCGCCGGCCGTGCACCTGGGCGCGCAGCGACTGTTCATCGTGGGCGTGGGGCGCATGCAAGAGCCCGTGGGGCGGCACGTGGAAGCCGCGGGTTACCCGACGCTGGCGCAGATTGCCGGCCATGCGATGTCGAGCATCTTTCTCGACGCGCTGGCGGTGGATGTCGAGCGCATGAAGCGCATCAACCGCACGCTGGCGCTGCTGCCCGATTCGGCGCTGGCCGACACGCCGCTGCGCCCGCTGGAGACGTTGGTGATCTCGCCCTCGCAGCGCCTGGACGACATCGCCGCGCGCCACCTTGGCGCCTTGCCTGCACCGGTGCGCGCGCTGCTGCGGGGGGTGGGCGTGGGCGGGCAGGGCGAACAGGCGCGTGGCGCGGCGCTGGCGAGCTACCTGCTGTTCGAGGCGCCCTACACGCAAGAGCTCATCGCCCTGGGCGAAGCCGACACCGACGCGCGGCGCGACGAGGTGCTGCGCTTCTTCGGCTGGGACACCCTGGCCGCCGGGCGCCGCCGCGCACAGCCCGGCGAGCCCGACCTGCTGCTGCCCTGAGGCCCCGGGCCGCAAGGGCGGTCGTTCCCGGGGCGGGGGCTGCAGCAGTTTCGGCCGGTCATCACGAGCCGGTCTTGGCGCCGGCGCTGGGGCTCTTGTCGGCCATCTCGGCCTTTTCCGTCTTCTTGGCCTTGGCTGCCTTCTTTTCGGCCGGGGCCGGCAGGGCCTGGGCGTCGAAGGTGCTGCCGCCCACCGTCAGGCCGGCTTGCGAAAAGCGCGCGGCGTTGCCCGGGCCGATGCCGCCGACACGCTCGACGAGGTCGTTCCAGTCTTTGAAGGCACCGGTCTTGCGGGCGTCGACGATCTTGGCCGAGAGGCCCGGGCCGATGCCCTTGACGGTTTCGAGGTCGGCGCGCGTGGCCTGGTTGGCGTCCACCGCCGCGAAGGCGTTCAGGCTGAACAGGGCGACGGCGAGGCTGGCGATGAGGTTGCGAAACATGGTGAAAGCTCCTGGATGAGGGTTGGCGTTGAGGGTCAGGCCCTGTGCGTCTGCTCTCGGCGTTTTTTGCTTCGCCTGGCCATCGCTTCGGGCTGGAACGCATTTTTCGCAGCGGGCCCGGGGCCGTCTCTCCCCCGCGGCGGGGCAAGCCGGGGGCCCCCGGCCGGCGGTGCTGCGCGGCTCCCCCGGGCGGGGGTGGGGGTGGGCGCCAGCG
>LJHW01000012.1 GCA_001295865.1 beta proteobacterium AAP65 | reverse complement strand
CAACGCCGTCAAGCCGCGCGCCAGTCGGAATGACGAGAGGTTTTGCAGACTGTCCTTAAGTTGGATGCCGAGCACAAGAAAGCGCCATCCGCACTCGAGAACCTACTTCAACACTCGCGATTGATGCAAGAAAAAAAAGAGACCCGGCGTAGCGGGTCTCTTGACGTGCAACACAGACGGCAACTAAGCCGCCCACTGGGTCGTTCGTTTAGGGCTTGTTGCCCGTCGGGAACGGCCAAGCCGCTGCAGGGTTCAACGCTGTCTTCGCGGGCGCAGGCGCAGGCGCAGCAGGGGCAGCGGGGGCAGCGGCCTTTTTGGCTGCCTTCTTGGCAGCCGGCTTCTTGGCAGCAGGCTTCTTAGCAGCAGTGGCCTTCTTGGCCGGCGCGGCCTTCTTAGCCGGTGCTGCCTTGGTTGCAGGAGCAGCCTTCTTCGCCGGCGCCGCCTTGGTGGCCGGCGCAGCCTTCTTAGCCGGTGCCGCCTTCTTCGCCGGAGCGGCCTTCTTCGCGGGCGCCGCCTTCTTCGCCGGAGCAGCCTTCTTCGCCGGGGCGGCCTTCTTGGCGGCAGCCTTCTTGGCCGGGGCGGCCTTCTTCGCCGGAGCGGCGGCCTTCTTGGCCGGGGCTGCCTTCTTCGCGGGAGCCTTCTTGGCCGGAGCGGCCTTCTTTGCAGTTGCCATAACGATCTCCTTGATCAAGTTACAAATGGCTCCGCGCTGCTAAGGTCGCAGCGCAGAGATCCACCGCCCGGTGGTCTGCTGGAAGCTTGGTAGCTCCAGCGGTTGCCCCAGTGCGGTGAACGGGGACGCGAGCCTGGCGTGTATGTGCCGGTCTATGCCTGCCTGGGCTCGCAATGCTTGATCCTTCATGCGCACACACCGGCCACGTCTGCGCGTGGGCCGGTGCTTGCGGTTTGCGGTGCAGCGTGCATGGACTGCGATGTCAGTCCCACGCCAGCGCGCCGCCGGTCTGGTAGTCGATGACGCGCGTCTCGAAGAAGTTGCGCTCCTTCTTCAGGTCGATCATCTCGCTCATCCACGGGAAGGGGTTCTCCTCGTTGGGGAACAGCGCTTCCAAGCCGATCTGCGTGGCGCGGCGGTTCGCGATGTAACGCAGGTAGCCCTTGAACATGCTGGCGTTCATGCCGAGCACACCGCGCGGCATGGTGTCTTCGGCGTAGCGGTACTCCAGTTCCACCGCCTTCTCGAACAGCGCCTTGATCTCGGCTTTGAAAGCCGGCGTCCACAGGTGCGGGTTCTCGAGCTTGATCTGGTTGATGACGTCGATGCCGAAGTTGCAGTGCATCGACTCGTCGCGCAGGATGTACTGGTACTGCTCGGCAGCACCCGTCATCTTGTTCTGGCGGCCGAGCGCGAGGATCTGCGTGAAGCCGACGTAGAAGAACAGGCCCTCCATCAGGCAGGCGAAGACGATCAGGCTCTTGAGCAGCTTCTGGTCGTTCTCGGGCGTGCCGGTGTGGAAGTTGGGGTCCATGATCGCCTCGATGAAAGGGATCAGGAACTCGTCCTTGTCACGGATCGAATCGACCTCGTGGTACGCGTTGAAGATCTCGCTCTCGTCCAGGCCCAGGCTTTCGACGATGTACTGGTAGGCGTGCGTGTGGATCGCTTCTTCGAAGGCCTGGCGCAGCAGGAACTGGCGGCACTCGGGCGCCGTGATGTGGCGGTAGCTGCCCAGCACGATGTTGTTCGCAGCCAGCGAATCGGCCGTGACGAAGAAGCCCAGGTTACGCTTGACGATGCGGCGCTCGTCTTCGGTCAAGCCGTTGGGATCTTTCCACGTCGCGATGTCGCGCGACATGTTCACTTCCTGCGGCATCCAGTGGTTGGCGCAGGTGGCGAGGTACTTCTCCCAGGCCCACTTGTACTTGAAGGGCACCAACTGGTTGACGTCGGTCTGGCCGTTGATGATGCGCTTGTCGGCGGCGTTCACGCGGCGCTGGTTCACCACCGCCTTCACCGCCGTGCCGATGGCCGGCACGCTGGGCGGCAGGGTGGCTGCAACAGCCTGCGACGCGGTGAAGGTCGGCGCGGCTTTGGGGGCAGCCGCAGCGGCTGCAGCAACGGCCGGCGTTGGCATCACGGCGGCCACTTGCGGCGCCGCGGGAGCGAGGGGCTTGGGTTCGAACGCAGGCGTCGGCAGGGCCGCGCTGTGCGCTTGATTCGGTGTGCTCTGAACGTCGTCTTCCCAGACCAGCATGTTGTGTGTGCTTCCAACTCAATGCGAATTATCGGAGTGTTGTGCGCGAACACCAAGCACTGCTTGACATCGCGCACCTCTCGTTGTTGCAGCAGCGCATCGACCGTGTCTTCATGCACGCCCGATGCGCACGCTGCGCGTTCGATGCAGCCTTACTGGCAAGCCTCGCAATCGGGGTTGTCGATGGAGCAGAACTTGATGTCGCTCGCGGGTTCTGCAGGCAATGCCGCGACCTCAGGCGCAGCCGCCGCGACACCACCGCTGTCACCCATCGTCACCGCGTTCAACTTGCCCGCGGCCACCGTGCTCTTCTCGGTGTAGGTGGCGCTGGTGGTGCGCAGGTAGTAGGTGGTCTTCAGACCACGCAGCCACGCGAGCTTGTAGGTCTCGTCGAGCTTGCGGCCCGAGGCACCGGCCATGTAGATGTTCAGGCTCTGCGCCTGGTCGATCCACTTCTGGCGGCGCGAACCGGCTTCCACCAGCCACAGCGGCTCGACCTCGAAGGCCGTGGCGTACAGACGCTTGAGCTCTTCGGGCACGCGGTCGATCGGGCGCAGCGAACCGTCGAAGTGCTTGAGGTCCATGACCATCACGTCGTCCCACAGGCCCAGCTTCTTCAGATCGCGCACGAGGTACTCGTTGATGACCGTGAATTCGCCCGAGAGGTTGCTCTTCACCGAGAGGTTGCCGAAGCTCGGCTCGATGGAGGCGTCCACGCCGATGATGTTGCTGATGGTGGCCGTGGGCGCGATGGCCACGCAGTTGCTGTTGCGCATGCCGTGTTCGGCGATGTGCGCACGCAGGCTGTCCCAATCGAGCGTGACGCTGCTGTCCACTTCCAGGTGGCCACCGCGCGCTTCACGCAGCAGCGCCAGGCTGTCCTGCGGCAGGATGCCGCGGTCCCACAGGCTGCCGCGGTAGCTGCTGTAGCGGCCACGTTCGGCCGCCAGCTCGCTGCTGGCGCGGTAGGCGTAGTAGCAAACAGCTTCCATGCTGCGGTCGGCGAACTCCACCGCCTCGTTGCTGGCGTAGGGCAGGCGCAGCTGATACAGGCAGTCCTGGAAGCCCATGATGCCCAGGCCCACCGGGCGGTGTTTCAGGTTGCTGTCGCGCGCCTTCTTCACCGCGTAGTAGTTGATGTCGATCACGTTGTCGAGCATGCGCATCGCGGTGGCAGTGGTGCGCTGCAGCTTCTCTTGATCGATGGCGCCATCCTTCAGGTGCTGCGCCAGGTTCACGCTGCCCAGGTTGCACACCGCGATTTCGGTGTCGGAAGTGTTCAGCGTGATCTCGGTGCAGAGGTTGGAGCTGTGCACCACGCCCACGTGCTGCTGCGGGCTGCGCACGTTGCAGGCGTCCTTGAAGGTGATCCAGGGGTGGCCGGTTTCGAACAGCATCGAGAGCATCTTGCGCCACAGGTCCTTCGCCGGCATGCGCTTGAAGAGCTTGATCTCGCCGCGGTCGACCTTGGCTTCGTAGGCGGTGTAGGCGTCTTCAAAAGCCGTGCCGAACTTGTCGTGCAGATCGGGGCAGGTGCTGGGGCTGAACAGCGTCCACTGGCCGCCTTCCACCACGCGGCGCATGAACAGATCGGGGATCCAGTTCGCCGTGTTCATGTCGTGCGTGCGGCGGCGGTCGTCGCCGGTGTTCTTGCGCAGCTCCAGGAACTCTTCCAGGTCGAGGTGCCAGGTCTCCAGGTAGGCGCAGACGGCGCCCTTGCGCTTGCCGCCCTGGTTCACGGCCACGGCCGTGTCGTTCACCACCTTCAGGAAAGGCACCACACCCTGGCTCTTGCCGTTTGTGCCCTTGATGTAGCTGCCCAGAGCGCGCACGTTGGTCCAGTCGTTGCCCAGGCCGCCGGCGAACTTGCTCAGCAGCGCGTTTTCCTTCAGGGCTTCGTAGATGCCGTCCAGGTCGTCGGCCACCGTGGTGAGGTAGCAGCTGCTCAGCTGGCTGCGGCGCGTGCCGCTGTTGAACAGCGTGGGCGTGCTGCTCATGAAGTCGAAGCTGGAGAGCACGTTGTAGAACTCGATGGCGCGTGCTTCGCGGTTGATCTCGTTCAGCGCCAGGCCCATGGCCACGCGCATGAAAAACGCCTGCGGCATTTCGATGCGCACTTCGTCGATATGCAGGAAGTAGCGGTCGTACAGCGTCTGCAGGCCGAGGTAGTCGAACTGCAGGTCGCGGCTGGCGTCGAGCGCGGCGCCCAGCTTGGCCAGGTCGAACTGCATCAGCTTCTCGTCCAGCAGTTCGGCCTGCACGCCCTTCTTGATGAACTGCGGGAAGTACTCGGCGTAACGCGTGGCCATCTGGCCCTGCGTGACGGTCTCGCCCAGGATCTCGCGGCGGATGGTGTGCAGCAGCAGGCGCGCGGTGGCGCGGGTGTAGCTGGGCTCTTTTTCGATAAGCGTGCGCGCAGCCATGATGGCGGCCTTGAACACTTCATCGAGCGGCACGCCGTCGTAGAGGTTGCGGCGCGTCTCGGCCATGATGGGCTCGGCCTTCACGTCGGCACCCAGGCCGGCGCAGGCGGCTTCCACCAGTTCGCGCAGTGCAGCCATATCCAGCGGCACACGCTGGCCGCCTTCGGTGGCGTAGAGCTCGGGCGCCTGCGTCACGGCCGGCGCACCCTGGCGCGCGCGCTCTTGCGTGCGGCGCTCGCGGTAGAGCACGTAAGCGCGCGCCACTTCGTGATGGCCGCTGCGCATCAGCGCCAGTTCCACGTGGTCTTGCACGTCTTCGATGTGGAAGGTGCCGCCGCCCGGGCGGCTGCGCAGCAGGGCGCGCACCACGCCTTCGGTCAGGCGCTCCACCGTCTCACGCACGCTGGCCGAGGCGGCACCCTGGGTGCCGTGCACGGCCAGGAAGGCCTTCATCAGCGCCACCGAGATCTTGTCGGGTGCGAAAGACACCACGGCGCCGTTGCGCCGGATGATCTGGTAGCCGGCAAAAGCGGCGCTCGCCGGCGCTGCCTGGCCGGTGGCCACTGGGCGGGTGGTGGTGGTGGTGGTGCTGGTGGCGGCCGGGTTGGCGGTGGTGGTGGCAGCTTGCATTCGTTCCCCTCTGGTCTGCGGTTCGTGTGTGTGTCGGTGCAGCGCCACCCGGTGGCGGCGGTGCTGCCCTGCGCGGGCCGGGGCCCTGCGCAGGGCTCAAAGAGCTGTTGGATGTGGGTGTGGACGTGGGTGCGGGCCCCGTGACCTCGGGCCTGCCAGGCCCGCAGACGGCGGCAGGCCCAGCGCCGGGCCGCAAAGGGCCTGTTCCAAGCCCTTCCACCACCCGACCGAGCCTGACCGCTCAGCGGCCCGACGCGTTCACGAGATTATCACGTGAAGGCACTATATCTGGGGTGCCATGGGCTGCCAAGCCACTACGGCTAGTGTCCACGACCGTGATTTCCCGGTGGTGTGCACGCCACCCAGGCGGGCCACAACAGGCCCCGGAACCCGCCCCACGCGAGGTGCCCGCAGCACAGGCCGCGCCACCGCTGCACCGCCGCCCTGATCGGCAGGAATGGTGCGGGCTCGCGCCCGAAAGCGCCCGGAAACGCGCGTCGTTTCTGGCCTTGCGGCGCAGGCCTGGGCCGGCCAGCGCGCGGCGCCTTTGCAGCTGAAAAAAATGTGCGGAGGTCGCGCCGCCGCCACAGTGCCCGGCACCCGGCGCGCGGGCATTCAGTCGGCGTCGCTGTCGGCTGCGCCCACGCCCAGGCGGGCCATGCGGTAGCGCATCTGCCGCAGCGACAAACCCAGGCTCGCCCCTGCCGCCGTGCGGTTGTAGCGGTGGCGCTCGAGCGCGCGTTCCAGGATGTCACGCTCGATGCTGTCGAGATACACCGCCAGGTCGGTGGGCAGCGTCGCGCTGCCGGCCGGGGGCGTCGTCGGCGCAGGCAGGGGCAGCAATGGCGCCGGCACCGTGTTCGCTTCCATGTCGCCCGCCTCGCCCAGCACGGCCTCAGGCAGGCCGAGATCGGCCCTTTCGATGCGCGCCCCATCGGCCAGCGCCAGGGCACGGTGCAACAGGTTCTCGAGTTCGCGCACGTTGCCCGGGAATCCGTAGCGCGCCAGGTGCTGCAGCGCCTCGTGCGCCAGGGTCGGCACCGGGCTCACGCCTGCATCGCGCGCTATGCGCTGCAGCACGCTGCCGCACAAGGCCGGCAGGTCGTCCAGGCGCTCGCGCAGCGGCGGCATGGTGATGCGGATGACGTTCAGGCGGTAGAACAGATCCTGGCGAAAACGCCCGGCCTGCACCTCGGCGGCCAGGTCCTTGTGCGTGGCGCTGACGATGCGCACGTTGACCGGCGTCTCGGCCGTGGCACCGAGCGGTCGCACCGCGCGCTCCTGGATCACGCGCAAAAGCTTGCTCTGCATCGGCAGCGGCAGGTCGCCGATCTCGTCGAGGAAGAGCGTGCCGCCCTGCGCCGCCTGGAAGAAGCCGTCGCGGTCTTCGTTCGCGCCGGTGAAGGCGCCCTTGCGGTAGCCGAAAAACTCGGCTTCCAGCAGGTTCTCGGGAATGGCGCCGCAGTTCACCGCGACGAAGGGCAAGGCGCCGCGCGGTGAGACCTCGTGCACGGCACGCGCCACCAGTTCTTTGCCGGTGCCCGACTCGCCGCACACCAGCACCGGCGCCATGCTCTGGGCCACCCGCTCCACCAGCCCACGCACCTGCTGGATGGACGGAGCGGCCCCGACGATGCGCCGCAAGGCGGGGTGCAGCACCGTCACGCCGCCTGCCGCCACCGACGCGGCTGAAGCAGGCGCGGGCGCCGCTGCCCGTGCCGGCACCGCCGGCATGGGCACACGCCCCAGCGCCGAGGCCACCACCGCGCGAAACTGTCGCAGGTCAACCGGCTTGGTGAGGTAGTCGTAGGCCCCGGCCTTCAGCGCCTCGACCGCGTTTTCAGGCGAGCCGTAGGCGGTGATGACGATGGCCTTCTCGCTGCGGCCGGCGTTGTCCAGGCGGCGCAGCAGGTCCAGACCGTTGCCATCGGGCAGGCGCATGTCGGTGATGACGAGTTGGTAGTGCCCCGGGCCCTGCTCCTGCAGGCGCAGCCAGGCTTCGTCGACCGAGCCGGCGCTCTCCACGTCGTAGCCCTCGCGCACCAGCGTGAGCTCGTAGAGCGTGCGCAGGTCGGGCTCGTCGTCGACGACAAGCAGCCGGGCGCTCGAGGCCGATGCGGCGTGGGCAGTGGGGCTCATGTCAGGCGCGGCAGGGTGGCGGCAGAGGGGGTGTCACGAGATGTGGGGGCGTCAAACCGGCCCCAGGGGCAGCGCATGGCCGGCATCCGGCAGCACGGCCCGGCGCATGTGCACCACGAACTCGTTGCGCAGGCGCTCGGCGGCCGGCCGCGGCCGGTACTCGATGCTCGCGCCATAACGTTCGCAAAGCTCTCGGCAAATGTACAAGCCTAGGCCCGAGCCGCGGCTGCGGGTGCTGAAGAAAGGCTCGAAGAGGTGGCGCTCGACTTCGGGCGGTATCGGCGGGCTGTCGCTCAGCACCGAGAGCTGCGCCCAGCCGTCTTCGCGCGCGGCCAGGCGCAGGAAGACCGCGCCGCGGCCCAGGCTCGCGTGGCGGTGCGCGTTGTCCAGCAGGTTGACCAGCACACGGCGCAGGTGCTCGGGGTCGAAGACCACGCCCAGCGGTGCGCCGGGCAACTCGGCGCGCAGGCGGCTGTCGGGTGCCAGCGGCACACCAGCCGTGCGCGCCCAGTCGGCCGCGGCCGCCGCCACTTCGGCATTGGCGTCGATGGTGCGCAGGTGGGGCTCGCCGCCGGGCGCCACCTCCATCACGTCTTCCACCAGACGCTTCAGACGTTCGACGTTGTCGGCCACCATCTGCGCCAGGCGCTGCTGCGCGGGAGGCAGCTCATCCTCCAGCAGCAGCGCATTGGCCTGCGAGATGGCCGCCAGCGGGTTGCGGATCTCGTGCGCGATGCCGGCCGAGACGCGCCCCATCGCTGCCAGCTTCTCTTGCCGGATGCGCGCCTGCAGCGTGCGCAGGTCTTCCAGCAGCAGCACGGCGAAGGGCTCGACGGCGCCTGGCTCTTCGCTGCCCTCGGGCGCGCCGGGCGCACCAGGCTCGAGGCCCCGGCCCCGCATGAAACGCACCCGCATGCGCAGCGTGCGTGTGTGCCCCTGGCCGAAGCTGAGCATCACATCGCGCCCGGCCTCGGGCCACTCCCCTTCCACCAGGGCCTGCGCCACGGCCTGCATCAGCGCGGCCCAGGCCGGGTTGCGGTCGAGCACGAAGGGCGCGGGCGGGTGCAGGCCCTGGTCGACCAGCAAGGCGCGCGCCGCCGGGTTGGCGGCCCGCACCCGCAGCCGGCGGTCGACCACGAGTACACCGTCGACCATCTCCTCGATCACCAGCCGGTTCAGCTGGGCCTGCTGGCGGGCCAGCGCCAGGCTGCCACGCGCGGCGAGCTCTTCACGCGCCAGGCGCCCGGCCAGCTCACCAGCCAGCAACGCGATGACGAACATGCCCAGGCCGGCCAGCCCCGACTGCAGCATCAACGGCGCCGCGCCGTCCAGGGCGAGGCCGCTGCGCCAGGCTGCACCGAGCAGCACCAAAGAGACGCCCGCTGCCGTGCCCAGGGCCATCAGCCGCGAGGTCAGCACCCCGGCCATCAGCACAGGCAGCACCAAGAGCGCTGCGTAGTTCAAGGAGCTGCCCACCTCCAGGAAGTGCAGCACCGAGAAGGCCAGCAGGTCGATGCCGATGGTGACCAGCCACTGCCGGCGCCGGCGCCCGGCCTGCGGCGGCGCCAGGCGGCCGAAACGGGGCAGCAGCCACCACGTGAGGGCCTGCACGCCGTAGAGCAGCGAGATGAAGGTCAGCCACTCCACCGGCCGCAGGCCCATCAGGCTGCCCAGGCCCTGCGCCCCCACCAGCCCGAGGCCGATGACCGCGCGCGCTGCGGCGTAGGTGCGGTACACACGCGCCAACGCGTCGTCTTGCGCGTGCACGATGCGGCGCGCCTGGCGCAGCAGGAAGCGGCTGTCGGCGCTGGCCTCGCCCGAGGCGAGCCAGCCGGCGTCGAAGAACGAGTCGTCAGCGCCCTGGCTGTCGCCGCCGATGGTGCCCAGCAGTGTGTCGTCGCGGCGGCGGCCGCCGCGACGGCGGTCACCGCTGCGGCGGTCGGTGTCGGGGCGTTCGGGCGCGACGGGCGCGGAAGGCTGGAAAGGGGCGGCCATGCCGGCGGCCGGCCTTCAGCGCGGGCCGGCGACGCGGTGGGCTTCGCCGCAGTAGGGGCGGCCGGCAGCGTCCATCAGCGCCTCGGATTGCGGCAGGTGCACGCCGCAATGCGCGCAGGCCACCATGGTGGCCGGCTCGGCCGCGCTGGTGCCTGCGCGGGCCGCAGGCTTGGCGGGCGGCGGCGCCTTGGCCCGAGGCTCGCTGGTGCGGCGCTTGAACCACCACAAGGCCAGGCCGACCACGGCCAACAGCAGAACGTACTTCATCATCGTGGGAACCGGTTCAGCAGGGCCGGCTTCATGCCGCAGCCGGGCTCAGCAGCACTTCAACCACGAAGCGCGAGCCCGCATAGCCCAGCAGCAGCAGCACCGCCCCCACGTAAAGCCACCGCGTGGCGCGTTTGCCGCGCCAGCCCTGCAGACGGCGGCCCAGCAGCAAAGCGGCGAACACCGCCCAGGCGAGCAGCGAAAAAACGGCCTTGTGATCGTTCCAACGCCACTGCACGGTGTTCAGGAAGCCCAAGACCAGCGTGGCGGTCAGCACGGCAAAGCCGGCTTCGACAAAACGGAAGGTCACCCGCTCCAGCTGCAGCAGCGGCATGCCCATGGCACCGGCGTTCAGCGCCTGCAGGCGGGCGCCTGGGCCGCCCGTGCGCAGGCGGCGCTCGGCCGCATCGAGCATCAGGGCATGCAGCACCGCGGCCCCGAACAGGCCGTAGGCGCCCACGCCCAGCACGAAGTGCAGCGGCGCCAGGCCCGAGTGGATGGGGCGCACCTCGCCCGGAAAAGACGCCATCACCACCACCGCCAGCGCCCCGGCCACCGCCAGCCCCCGGCGCACGGCCAGCAGGGGCACGAAACGGCTTTCCACCGCGTACACCGCGATCACCAGCCACACCGTCACCGACAGCACCGGCGCAAAACCCAGGCGCGCGCCCGGCGTGGGCAGGCCGATGCCGGCGATGTCGATCAACAGCAGCAGACCGTGCAGCGCCCAGCCGCCCAGCAAGGCCGCCGCCGAGAAGCGGCGCAGCAGCGCGGCGGGCACCGCGGCCACGGCGTAGAGCAGCAGGGTCACGGCCACCAGCAACAGCCCGCCACCAGGGGCGAGGGTCGGGGACGTGCTCGATAGAATCATCCAGACAGTGTACTGACCACGCGCCCCCGCCCGGGTGCCACCGAGACGCCATGGCTTCGACCCTCTCAGACCGCCTGTCCAAGCTGGTCAAGACCATGCGCGGGCAGGCCCGCATCACCGAAGCCAACGTGCAGGACATGCTGCGCGAAGTGCGCATGGCCCTGCTGGAAGCCGACGTGGCCCTGCCCGTGGTGCGCGACTTCATCGCCCGCGTGAAGGACAAGGCGCTGGGCACCGAGGTCGCCGGTTCGCTGAACCCCGGCCAGGCGCTGGTGGGCATCGTGCACAAGGAACTCGCCGCCACCATGGGCGAGGGTGTCTCCGACGTCAACCTCGCGGCGCAGCCGCCCGCCGTCATCCTGATGGCCGGCCTGCAGGGCGCGGGCAAGACCACCACCACGGCCAAGCTCACCAAGCACCTGATCACCAAGCGCAAGAAGAAGGTGCTCACGGTCTCGGCCGACGTCTACCGCCCGGCGGCCATCGAACAGCTGAAGACCGTCACGGCGCAGGCCGGCGGCGAGTGGTTCCCCTCCGACCCGACGCAGAAGCCGCGCGAGATCGCCCTGGCGGCGCTGGACTACGCCAAGCGCCACTACTTCGATGTGCTGCTGGTCGACACCGCCGGCCGCCTGGGCATCGACGAAGCGCTGATGGCCGAGATCCGCGAGCTGCACGCGGCGCTGAACCCGGTGGAGACACTCTTCGTCGTCGACGCCATGCAGGGCCAGGACGCGGTGAACACAGCCAAGGCCTTCAAGGACGCGCTGCCGCTCACGGGCGTGGTGCTCACCAAGCTGGACGGCGACAGCCGCGGCGGCGCAGCGCTCAGCGTGCGCCAGATCACCGGCGCGCCCATCAAGTTTGCGGGCGTCAGCGAGAAGATCGACGGCCTGGAGGTCTTCGACGCCGAGCGCCACGCCGGGCGCGTGCTGGGCATGGGCGACATCGTCGCGCTGGTCGAAGAGGTGCAGAAGGGCGTCGACGTCGAGGCGGCGCAGAAGTTCGCCGACAAGATGAAGTCAGGCGGCGGCTTTGACCTCAACGACTTCCTGGCCCAGATCAGCCAGATGAAGAAGATGGGCGGCCTGTCGAGCTTGATGGACAAGCTGCCCAGCCAGCTCACGGCCAAGGCCGCAGGCGCCGACATGGACAAGGCCGAGCGCGACGTGAAGCGCATGGAAGGCATCATCAACAGCATGACGCCGCTGGAGCGCCGCAAGCCCGAACTGCTCAAGGCCAGCCGCAAGCGCCGCATCGCCGCCGGCGCTGGTGTGCACGTGCAAGAGGTCAACCGCCTGCTCAACCAGTTCGACCAGATGCAGGGCATGATGAAGAAGATGAAGGGCGGCGGCCTGATGAAGATGATGAAGCGCATGGGCGGCATGGGGGGCCCAGGTGGGGGCGGCTTCCCCGGCATGCCGCGCTGAGATGCCGCGCTGAGGCCCAAGCTACACCCCGCGCTGCGGCAAATGCCGCGTTTGGCCCTGCGTTCGGGGGCTGGCGATACGCCTTGACACGCCTTTTGTGCGCTGCACCGTTGATCGGGGCGGCACTTCGGCCGATCTTCCGGGTTCGACCGCCACCCACTCCACGCCTTGCCCCCGCCCATGGATGCCTTGTTCCCGAACGCCGCTTTTGCCTTGCCGGCCACCGTGCTGTTGCTGCTGGCGTGGTTGGCCATGCGGATGCGGCAGCGCCAGAGCGCCCAGCGCAGCCAGAGCCGCGAAGCGCTGGACACCGTGGCCTCGTGGCCGCCCGAGGCGGCGCGTGTGCTGACCATCGCCGAGCGCCAGGCCTACGAGCTCTTGCGCCGCGCGATGCCGGGCTTTCTGGTGCTGGCGCAGGTGCCGCTGTCGCGATTCATCCGCGTGCCGGCGCGCCATTCCTACATCGACTGGCTGCAACGTGTGGGCTCGCTCAGCGCCGACCTGCTGGTCTGCGACGCCGGCTCGCGGGTGCTGGCCGTCGTCGACATCCGCTCGCCCGGCGAGAGCGAACGTTCACGCCGCCGCCACGAGCGCATGGCGCGTGTGCTGCGCAAGGCCGGTGTGCACGTCATCACCTGGAGCGAAGACGCCCTGCCCTCGCCGGGCGAGGTGCGGCACGCGATGACGGCGGTGGTGGGGGGTGCGGCTGTGGCCGCGGCCGCCGCCAAGGCCGCGGCGCCAGTCAGCTCGCGGCCGATGCCGCTGATCCCGGTGCCCGACATCGCCGAGGTGTTGTCGGAAGGTGACCGCGCCGCCTTCGAGGCGCAGTTCGACCCCGCGATGGAGCCCGTGCCCTCGGCCTTCTTCGAAGAGCTGGAAGCAGAACCGGCGCGGCGCTGAAGCGCGTTCAAAGCCGCTCAAGCCGCCCACGCGGCCGGATGCTCAGCCCAGCAGCGCCTGTGCGAACTCCTGCGCCTTGAAGGTCTGCAGGTCTTCCAGCTTCTCGCCGATGCCGATGAAGTAAACCGGCACCGGCCCGCCGGCCCGTTCACGGCCCCAGCGCGCGATGGCGGCCAGCACGCCGCCCTTGGCTGTGCCGTCGAGCTTGGTGACGATCAGCCCGGTGAGGCCCAGCGCGGCGTCGAAGGCCTTCACCTGCGCCAGCGCGTTCTGGCCGGTGTTGCCGTCCACGACCAGCAGCACCTCGTGCGGTGCACCTTCTTGCGCCTTGCCAATGGTGCGGCGGATCTTCTTCAGCTCTTCCATCAAATGCGTCTGCGTGGGCAGGCGGCCGGCGGTGTCGGCGATGACCACATCGCATCCGCGCGCGCGGCCGGCGCTCACGGCGTCGAAACTCACGGCCGCCGGGTCGCCGCCTTCCTGGCTGACGATCTCCACGCGGTTGCGGTCGGCCCACACCGCCAGCTGCTCGCGCGCCGCGGCGCGAAAGGTGTCGGCCGCCGCCAGCAGCACCTTGCAGTCGGCCTCGGCCAGGTGGCGCGTGAGCTTGCCGATGCTGGTGGTCTTGCCCGCGCCATTGACGCCAGTGACCATGATCACCGTGGGCGTGGCCGCGCCGATGCGCAGCTCACGCTCCAGCGGCTGCAGCAGTTCGGTCACGGCGGCCGCCAGCAGCTGCTTCACGGCCGCCGGATCGGTGGCCTTGGTGTCCTTCACGCGGCGCTTCAGGTCGGCCAGCAGGTGCTCGGTGGCGGCCACGCCGGCATCGGCCATCAGCAGTGCCGACTCCAGCTCTTCGTAGAGCGCATCGTCAATGCGCGTGCCGGTGAAGACCTGCGCGATGCTGCTGCCGGTCTTGCGCAGGCCCTGCGCCAGACGGCCGAGCCAGCCGCCGCGGGCCTCAGGCGCCGGGGCGGCAGCGTTGGCGACGAGCGGCGCCGCCACAGCAGGCGCTGCAGCCTGCACCGCGACGGGTGCCGGCGCTGCAGTGGCAGCGGGTGCGGAAGTGGGTGCAGGGGCAGGTGCCGGCAGGGGTGCAGCGGGCGCAGCCGCAGGCGGCTTCTTCTTGAAGAAACTGAACATCGTGGGACCGGAAAACCGCCTTTGAAAAGCTGCCAGAGCTTTGGCTATAATGCGCGGCTCACAAGGCGCTTTAGCTCAGCTGGTTAGAGCGACGGAATCATAATCCGCAGGTCCGGGGTTCAAATCCCTGAAGCGCCACCAAACACAGCAGCCCGTGCCCGCCCTCAAGCGAGCACGGGCTTTTTGTTGCCCGCCTCGGCTTCGGCCAGCCGCGCCGCCTGCGCCAGGGCAGCCTGCAGATGCAGGCGCAGTTCCTGCGCATTCCACGGCTTGCACAGGTAGCGGAAGACGCCCGCTTCGTTGATGGCCGCCTGCGCGGTGGCGAAGTCGCTGCTGCCCGTGAGCAGCACACGCACGGCCTGCGGCTGCACAGCCGACACCAGCATCAGCAGGCCCAGCCCGTCGAGCTCGGGCATGCGCAGGTCTGACACCACCACGTCGTAGCGGCAGCGCCGCACCTGCGCCAGCGCCAGCAGCGGGTCGCTCAAGGCGTCGATCACCACATCCGGCCCCAAGGCGCCGCGCAGCAGGCGCTGCAGCGCCATCAGCAGGTGGGGCTCGTCATCCACCAACAAGACGCGCTTCATGCCGCCACCTGCGCGCGGGCGGGGGCTTGCACGTGGATGTCGAGGCGAGAACCTTCGCGCTCTTCGAATTCGCGGATGCGGCGGATGAGCGAGGGCGTCAGCACGTGGCCGGCGGTGAGCATGAGCATTCCTTTGGCAGAGATGAGGTCGCGCGCGAGCACCATGCCGCCCTCGGCGACATCGCTCTTGAGCACCAGGGTCGGTGGCGGAACCGGCTTGCGTTCGGGTTCGGTGATGTGCAGGAAGACGTCGAGCACCTCGGGGTCGAACTGCGTGCCACGCCCACGGCGCATGAGCGTGCGCGCTTCCTCGCGCGTGGCCGCGGGCGAGACCAGGTGGCCGTTGCACAACTCGTCGAAGGCGTCGGCCACCGCCAGGATGCGCGCGCCCAGCGGGATGGCGGCGCCGGCCAGCTTGTCGGGGAAACCGCCGCCATCCCAACGCTCGTGGTGGCCCCGCACCAGCGGCAGCGCAGGCAGCATTTCTTCCAGGGCCATCAAGGACTGCTCTGCCGTTGCCGGGTGCTGCCTGTAGAGCGCGCCTTCCTCGGCGGTGTAGCGCGGCACCGGCACCTGCAGCAGGCGGTCGCCGGCACCGATCAGGCCGAGGTCGTGCACGAGGCCGGCCACGAAGATGGTCATGCGGCCCTCTTCGGGCACTTCCATCGCCACGGCAATGTCACGCGCCATCTCTGCCACGCGGCGGCCATGGCCGGCGAGCGGCCCGCCCCGCAGTTCCAGCAGGTTGGCAAAAACGCGGATGCTGTTGAGATAGCCGCGCTTGAGCTTCTGGTGGGCGGTGCTGAGCTCCGCGGTGCGGGCCTGCACGCGCACCTCCAGTTCGCTGTTGAGCGTCTGCAACTCGGCGTTCTGGTGCTGCGTCAGGGCCTGCAGGCGCTCGGTCTCGCGCTGCAGCGCCAGGCGCTCCAGGCCCTCGCGCACGGCGGCCAGCAGCTCCTGCTCGTTCCAGGGCTTCTGCAGGTAGCGGAAGATGGCGCCGCGGTTGACGGCCGAGACGGCCGACTGCAGCTCGGCATGCCCAGTGAGCAGGATGCGCACCGTCTGCGGCCAGCGCTGGTGCAGCTGTTCCAGCAGCTGCACGCCGTTCATGCCGGGCATGCGCATGTCGCTGATCACCAGTTCGGCCGGCTGCCGCTGCATCAGTGCCAGCGCTTCTTCGCCACCGCTCGCACTCATCACCGTGACCGGCAGGCCGCGCAACACCCGCTGCAGCGCGGTGAGGATGTTGGGCTCGTCGTCCACGCACAGCACGGTGGGCACCGCGGCGGGCGCCGCCACCGCAGGTGCCAGGGGCTGCGCGACGGCGTTCATGACAGAGCCTCGCCTTCCTGCCGCACGGGCAGCGTCACGCGGAAGGTGCTGCCCTGCCCGGGCTCGCTGCGCACCTCGATGCGGCCGTGGTGCTTCTGCACGATGCCGTAGCTCAGCGACAGGCCCAGGCCTGTGCCATGCCCCACCGGCTTGGTGGTGAAGAAGGGGTCGAAGATGCGCTGCAGCTGCTCGGCCGGAATGCCGCAACCGTCGTCGCTGATCTCCACCCACACCTGGGCATCTTCGAGCACGCCGGTGCGGATGACGATGGTCCCGCGCGATTTTTCGATGGCGTGGGCCGCGTTGACCAGCAGGTTCATGAAGACCTGGTTGATCTCGGGTGCCAGGCACTGCACCTCGGGCAGCTGCCCGAACTCGCGCACGACGTCGGCCTTGTACTTGATCTCGTTGTTGACGATGTTGAGCGTGCTCTCCAGGCCGCGGTGCAGGTCGGCCCACTCCCAGTCTTTGCGGGCATCGACGCGCGAGAAGTCTTTCAGGTCCTGCACGATCTTGCGCACGCGGCGCACACCCTCCAGCGTCTCGGCCATCAGGTTCGGGATGTCGTCTTTCAAGTAACTCAGCTCGATGGATTCGCGCAGCTCGGCCACCTCGCGCCCGGCCGGGGTGCCGGCGATCTGCGGCTCGGCGGCCTCGTAGGCGGCCAGCATGCGGAAGAGGTCGGCCAGGTAACGCTCCAACGTGCCGATGTTCGAGAAGATGTAGCCCACCGGGTTGTTGATCTCATGCGCCACGCCCGCGGCCAGCTGGCCGATGCTGGCCAGGCGCTCCGACTGCATCAGCTGCTGCTGCGCCTGCGAGAGCTGGCGGCTCAGGTCCGAAGCGTCTTCGCCGGTGGGCGTGGAGGGACGTTCCTGCAGTTCGGTGCTCATGGCGGGTCTCACAGTCCTAGGGCGGTGCAGGTGGCGGCGACGGCGCCGTCCACCTGCGTGAAGATCTCTTCGAAGGGCAGCTGTTCCAGGCCCACACGCTGCCAGGGGCCGGCCAGCACGCGGGGCGACTGCGGACACTCGGCGTGGCGGTAGCCCAGCGCGTGGGCCACGGCGTCGGCGATGTGGATCACGTCCACCAGGGTGCAGCTCTCGGCCGTCTCCGGTGGGTGGTGGTGGCGGGCGATGACCACCACCACCGGGTTGGGCAGGTGCCAGTGTTCGGCGACGATGGCGCCGACTTCGGCGTGGTCCGTGCCCAGCAGCTGCCGCTCGAGCGTGCGGCCGGCGTGACCGGCCGAACGGATGGCCTGGACCAGGGCTGTGTGGGCCTGCGGGAAGTGCGCCGCCAAGGCGAGGCGGCCGACGTCATGCAGCAGGCCCGCGGTGTAGGCCAACTCTTCGTCCAGCGCATGGGCCGCGGCCAGGAACCGCGCCGCAAAAGCCGCCGCCACCGTGTGGCGCCAGAACACACCGGGCTCGAAGCTGCTGCCGCTCGGCAGGGACACGTGCTGCGTGAGGGCGGCCGTGGCCACCAGCGAGCGCAGCGAACGCAGGCCGATCAGGCTGATGGCGTCATGCACCGAGGCCACCCGCCCGGGCACACCATAGAAGGCCGAATTGGCCAGCCGCAGCACGCGCGCGGTGAGCGCCTGGTCACGCTGCAGAAGTTCGGCCAGGTCGCCCAGGCGGGCGTTGCCGCGGTCCAGCGTGGCGACCATGGCCAGCACCACCTCGGGCAAGGGCGGCAGTTGGGCCACACGCGAGCGCAGCTCGGAGGTCGGCACGGAAGGTACGGCCACAAGCGCCTCCAGCGGGGCGGCGGCCGGCGCCACGCCGAGGGCGTTGTCCGCCACGGCATGCGGGCGGGCGCGCGCCACCAGCGCCTCGACAGGCGATGGCGGCTGGACAGGCGGCGGCGACGGCGGTGCCAGCAAGAGCGTGTTCACAGGATCTCCTCGCCCAAGGGCGTCAACATCACGAGGCGGCCGCCTTCCAGGCCACCATGGTGCAGGGTACGCACGCGCACCCGGTGTTCCAAGCCGCCGGCCGTGGCGCGGCACGGGCCCTCACCCACCTCGGTGAAGCCCCTGCAGGGCAAGGGCGCGGCGCTTTGCCCGAGCAGGCCAGCCGCCTCGGGCCAGCTGTGCAGGGCCTTGCTGTTGACGAAGGCCACCAGCCCGTCGGGGTCGATGCCGATCACGGCCGCGGGCAGCTCATCGAGCACGTCGCGCAGGCTGCCGGCCATCACCGCCATGAGGTCGGCGTGGTCGCGCTGCTGGGCGGCAGACTGCGCCAGGCGCGCGTTCACCGCCGCGAGGTCGGCATTGGCCGTTTCCACCTGGCGCGCCAGGCGCCGGTTCTCGTCGACCATGTCCTTGTGGCGCACGGCCTCGGCCACGTGGGCGCGCAAGTGCTGGTCGTCCCAGGGTTTGGTGAGGAAGCGGTAGATCGCGCCTTCGTTGACGGCGTCGATGATCGACTGCAGTTCGGTGTAGCCCGACAGCACCATGCGCACGGTGTGCGGGTAAAGCTCCTTCGCACGGCGCAGGAACTCCACGCCGCTCATGCCGGGCATGCGCTGGTCGGAGACGATGACGTCGACCTCGGTCTCGGCCAGACGCTGCAGGCCCTCGGCCGCGCTGCTGGCGGTGATGAGGTGGTAGCCGTCGCGGCGCAGCAGGCGCTTGAGCGCGGCGAGGATGTTCTCTTCGTCGTCAACCAACAGCACGGTGTGGCCGCGCCGCACACGCGTGACAAAACGCTCGGGCAGCCGGCGGCCCTCGCGCAGCATGCGCGCCACCTCGTCGGCCGGCACTGGCGGGCTGAACCAGCGACCCTGGATCAGGTCGCAGGCATTGGCCCCCAGCAGGCTGAGCTGGCTTTCGGTTTCCACGCCCTCGGCCAGCACCCGCAACTGCAGGCCGTGGGCCATGGTGATGATGGCGCGCGTGACGGAAACGTCGTGCGCGGCGCTGGTCACGTCCTGCACGAAGCTGCGGTCGACCTTGACCAGATCGATGGGCAGGTTGCGCAGCGCGCCCAGGCTCGACGCTCCGGTGCCGAAGTCGTCCAGCGCGATCTCGATGCCCAGCGCCCGCAATGCGCGAAGCACGGCCGAGGCATGGGTCATGTCGGCGCTGGCCAGCCCTTCGGTGAGCTCCAACCCGAGGCTGGCCGGGTTGGCCCCGGTGGCATGCAGGATGGCCTGCACGTGCGCCGCCAGGTCAGGCCGCTGCAGTTGCGCCGAAGAGAGGTTCACGCACACGCGCAAGGGCGGCAGGCCGGCACGCTGCCAGGCCGCCGCCTGCTCGCAGGCGCGACGCATCACGTACTCGCCGATGGCGCCGCTGAGACCGGCGCGGTCGGCCACCGGCAAGAACTCGGCGGGCGGCACGTCACCCAGCACCGGGTCGTGCCAGCGCAGCAGCGCCTCCACACCGCGGATGCGGCCGTCGGCCAGGTCGACCTGCGGCTGGTAGAGCAGCTGCAGCTGCCCGCTGGCCTCGGGGTCTTCCACCGCACGGCGCAGGCCGGCTTCGAGCTGCAGACCGCGCACCACTTGCGCGTTGGACGCCGGTTCGAAGAAACCCAGCGGCGCGGCGGCGTTGGTGCCCAGGCGCGCGGTCTGCGCACGCTCCAGCAGCAGGGCGGGCACGTCGGCGTCCTCGGGAAAACGGGCGATACCCACGCGGCTGCTCGGGAACACATCGGTGGCACCCAGGCGCACGGGGGCGTCCATCTGCACGCACAGCGCTTCGGCGCGTGCACGCAGGGCGGCAGGTTCGGGGCGCGCCGTGTGCTCCAGCATCAGTGCGAACTCACCATCACCCAGGTGCGCCACCCATTCGCCCGGGCCGCAGGCGCTGGCCAGGCGCGAGGCCAGCGCCATGCTGAGCGTGTCGCCGGCGCCGAAACCCATGCTGGCCTTGACCTCGGCGATGCGCGGCACTTCGAGCGCCAGCACGCTGAAACAGCCAGCGTTCCACCGCGCGGCATGCGCGGCGGCATCGAGCTGGTCGAGCAGCGCGGCGCGGTTGGGCAGGCCGGTGACCTCGTTGTGGTTCATGGCCTGCTGCAGGCGCTGTTCGGCCTCGCGCTGCGGGGTGATGTCCTGCAGGATGCCGACCCCGCGCAGGCGGCCGGGTTGGCCGCAAACCTCGTGGACCACGCCGCGGTGCAGCACCACGAGGCGACGGCCGTCGATGCATTCCAGCCGGTGTTCGAACTCGAAAGGCTCGTCGGGCGTGGCGCTGCGCCAGATCACCGCCACGTAGGCGCGTTCGTCGGGCGACACCCACGACAGCGCGTTCAGGCCACCCTCGGGCGCGTGCTCGTCCTGCAGGCCCACCAGCTCGCGCAGACCGGCCGACATCAGCAGCCGGCCCGAGGGCAGCTCGATCTCGAAGCTGCCCGAGCGGCACAGCTTCTCGGTGCGCTCCAGCATCTGCGCGTTCCACAGCGGGTCTTGCTGCAGCGCCTGCATCGTGTGCAGTGCGCCGGCGGCCGTGTCGGGCGGGAGGGGCAGCGCGGGGGCGGGCGTGGTCATCGGGCTTCCTGCGGCACACCGGGTGCCAGGGGGCCGCCGGCTGCGCCAGCGGTTGCATCATTTATATCTTTTTAATCGTTCATGTGTTGAGCATTTTTGACGTTTAAAGCACTTGAAGACGCCCCGGGCTCGGCCCCCGTAGAATTGGCACCCTCCCGGTGACGGCGCCGCCGTCCCACAGCCCCTGGATCCACACCATGAACCGCTGTGCTGCCGTGGTGGCCACCTTGTGCGTGGCCGCCCTTGTCTGCCCGCCGCAGGCCCAAGCCCAGAGCCCCCGCAAGTTCACGGCGCAAACGCTGCGCGGCGAACTCATCGTCACCCACCCGCCCGAGGTGCTGCTGAACCGCCAGCCCGCGCGCCTGGCGCCGGGCGCGCGCATCCGCGGGGCCGACAACCTGCTGGTGCTCTCGGGCGCCTTGGTCGGGCGCAGTGCGGTGGTGCACTACACCTTGGACACGCAGGGCAACCTGCTCGACCTCTGGGTGCTGAACGCCGCCGAGCGCAGCAACAACCCCTGGCCCGTGACGCTGCAGCAGGCGGCCAGCTGGGCCTTCAACCCCGACACGCAGACCTGGAGCCGCCCGTGAGCGACCTGACCCCGCCGCAGACCAAGAAGGTCTACATCCGCACCTTCGGCTGCCAGATGAACGAGTACGACTCGGACAAGATGGCCGACGTGCTGGGCGCCGCCCAGGGTTACGAAAAGACGGACGACCCAGAGGCTGCCGACCTCATCCTCTTCAACACCTGCAGCGTGCGCGAGAAGGCGCAGGAGAAGGTCTTCTCTGACCTCGGCCGCGTCAAGCACCTGAAGAAGAAGGGCGTGCTGATTGGCGTGGGCGGCTGCGTGGCCAGCCAGGAAGGCGCGGCCATCATCGAACGCGCGCCCTTCGTGGACCTGGTCTTCGGCCCGCAGACGCTGCACCGCCTGCCGCAGATGATCGAGGCGCGTGCCACCGAGCGCCGTGCGCAGGTGGACATCAGCTTCCCCGAGATCGAGAAGTTCGACCACCTGCCGCCGGCGCGCGTGGAAGGGGCCAGCGCCTTCGTGTCCATCATGGAAGGCTGCAGCAAGTACTGCAGCTACTGCGTGGTGCCCTACACGCGCGGCGAAGAGGTGCATCGTCCGCTGGACGACGTGCTGGCCGAGGTGGCCGGCTTGGCCAGCCAGGGCGTGAAGGAAGTGACGCTGCTGGGGCAGAACGTCAACGCCTACAGGGGCCCGATGGGCGACACCGCCGAGATCTGCGACTTCGCGCTGCTCATCGAATTGGTGGCCGAGATCCCGGGCATCGAGCGCATCCGCTACACCACCAGCCACCCGAACGAGTTCACGCAGCGCCTGATCGACGTCTACGCGCGCGTGCCCAAGCTCGTGAACCACCTGCACCTGCCGGTGCAGCATGGCAGCGACCGCATCTTGATGGCGATGAAGCGCGGCTACACCGCGATGGAATACAAGAGCACCATCCGCAAGCTGCGCGCGGTGCGGCCCGACATCAGCATGAGCAGCGACTTCATCGTCGGCTTCCCCGGAGAGACGCAGGAAGACTTCGACAAGATGATGAAGCTCATCGAAGACGTGGGCTACGACAGCAGCTTCAGCTTCGTCTTCAGCAAGCGCCCGGGCACACCCGCCGCCGCACTGCACGACGACACGCCGCAAGACGTAAAGTTGAAACGCCTGCAGCACCTGCAGGCCACCATCGAGCAGAACGTGCGCCGCATCAGCGCCAGCCGCGTGGGCACGGTGCAGCGCATCCTGGTGGAAGGGCCCTCGCGCAACAGCGGCAAGGCCGGCAAACCGGGCAGCGGCAGCACCGAGATGATGGGCCGCACCGAGTGCAACCGCATCGTGAACTTCGACGGCGGCCCGCTGGCCGCGCGCCTGGCCGGGCAGATGCTGGACGTGCGCATCACCGAGGCGCTGCCTCACTCGCTGCGCGGCGAGGTGCTGGTGCGTGAGGGCGGTGGCGAGCTCAGCGCCGACCCGGCCCGAAGCCCCGCCACCACAGCGTGAACGCACACGCCAGCACCATGCCGGCGTACGTGGCCATCCTGCCGTCGCGGCCGAAGACCACCAGCCCGGCCAGCGTCACGGCTGCGGCTGCCAAGGCCGCCGGCAGTGCCAGGCGCTTGAAGCTGACCGGCGCCAGCTCGCGCCGCCACAACAGCTTGGCCAGCGCGGCGGCCAGTGTGGCCAAGGCCACCCCGGGCAGGAAGAGATTGCCCAGGTGCATCAAGGCGTCCAGCGGTCCCATCTTGCGTTCCCTCAAGTCCTTGCGTGTTCTTCTGCGCGCGGCCGCGGCCCCAGGGGCCCGAAACCTACAATTCTGACGTGAGCGTCTTTGCACTCGGGCTGAACCACACCACCGCGCCGCTGGACGTGCGCGGCAAGCTCGCGTTTTCGCCCGAGCAGATGGCCCCCGCATTGCATGGCCTGCGCGAACGCCTGGCGCGCGTGGTGCCCGAGGCTGCGCTGGTGAGCACCTGCAACCGCACCGAGCTTTACGTGGCGGCTCCGGCCGAGAAAGCCGAGGCACTGGTGCGCCCCGCCATCGACTGGCTGGCCGAACAAGGTGGCATCAGCGGCCAGCAGCTGCTGGGCCACAGCTACGTGATGGAAGACCGCCTGGCCGCGCGCCACGCCTTCCGCGTGGCCGCGGGCCTGGACAGCATGGTGCTGGGCGAGCCGCAGATCCTGGGCCAGATGAAGCAGGCCGTGCGCCTGGCCGACGAAGCCGGCACGCTGGGCACCACGCTGCACCAGCTCTTCCAGCGCAGCTTCGCGGTGGCCAAGGAGGTTCGCACCTCCACCGAGATCGGCGCGCACAGCATCAGCATGGCCGCCGCAGCCGTGCGCCTGGCGAGCCAGATCTTCGAAGACCTGAACAAGATCAAGGTGCTCTTCGTCGGCGCGGGCGAAATGATCGAACTCGTGGCCACGCACTTCGAGGCCAAGGGCCCGAAGGCCATCGCGCTGGCCAACCGCACGCTGGAACGCGGTGAACGCCTGGCCAGCCGCTTCGGCGGCGAGGCGCTGCGCCTGTCGGACATCCCGGCGCGGCTGCACGAATTCGATGCCGTCATCTCCTGCACCGCCAGCACGCTGCCCATCATCGGCCTGGGTGCGGTGGAGCGTGCACTGAAGGCGCGCAAGCACCGGCCGATGTTCATGGTCGACCTGGCCGTGCCGCGCGACATCGAGCCCGAGGTGGCCGAGCTCTCCGACGTCTACCTCTACACCGTCGACGACCTCTCCACGCTGGTGCAGACCGCCGGTGAAAAGCGCCAAGCCGCCGTGCAGCAGGCCGAAGCCATCATCGACGCCGGCGTGCAGAGCTTCGAGCACTGGCTCGACCAGCGCGCCGCGGTGCCGCTGATCCAGGCCCTGAACCGCCAGGCCGACGACTGGGGCGCGCTCGAACTCGCGCGCGCCCGCAAGGCGCTGGCGCGCGGCGAGAACCCCGAGCAGGTGCTGGAAGCGCTGGCGCGCGGCATCACCAGCAAGATGCTGCACGGCACGCTGGCCGAACTGCACGCCGCCGATGGCGACGAGCGCGAGCGCCTGGCGCACACGGTGCAGCGGCTCTTCCTGCGCCAGGGTGGGCGGCCCGCCGGGGGCGGCGACCGCGGCAGCGAGCGCGGGCGTTAGCGGCGCCGACCTGCCGCCCTGCCCCGCTGCCGCAACCCGCGGCGCCTCCGTCAGTCCCCTGCCCCGCCCGCCCCATGAACCCGCAGCTGCGTGACCAATTCGAACGCCTGGCCCTGCGCCTGGCCGAACTCGATGCCACCCTGGCCGATCCGGCCGTCGCCAGCGATATCAAACGCTGGCGCACGCTCTCGCGCGAGCAGGCCGAGGCCAGCGGCATCGTCGGCCGTTACCGGCAGTACCAGCAGCGCGAGGCCGACCTCATGGCGGCGCGCGAGATGCTGGCTGATGAGGACATGGCCGAGATGGCGCGCGAGGAGATCACCGCCGCCAGCGCAGACCTCGAACGCCTGCACGCCGAACTGCAGACGGCGCTGATCCCGAAAGACCCCGACGACGCACGCAATGCCTTTCTGGAAATCCGCGCCGGCACCGGCGGCGACGAAAGCGCGCTCTTCGCCGGCGACCTGGCCCGCATGTACCTGCGCCACTGCGAACGCCAGGGCTGGCGCACCGAGGTGATGAGCCAGAGCGACAGCGAACTCGGTGGCTACAAGGAGCTGGTGCTGCGCGTCGAAGGCGAAGCGGTCTACGGCCGGCTGCGCTTCGAAAGCGGCGGCCACCGCGTGCAGCGCGTACCGGCCACCGAGAGCCAGGGCCGCATCCACACCAGCGCCTGCACCGTGGCCGTGATGCCCGAGCCCGACGAAACCGAAGAGATCACGTTGAACCCGGCCGACCTGCGCATCGACACCTTCCGCGCCAGCGGCGCTGGCGGCCAGCACGTCAACAAGACCGACAGCGCCATCCGCATCACCCACCTGCCCACGGGCCTGGTGGCCGAGTGCCAGGACGACCGCAGCCAGCACCGCAACAAGGCCAAGGCCATGGCCGTGCTGCAGGCGCGCCTGCGCGACAAGGAAACGAGCGAACGCGCTGCGAAGGAAGCGGCCACGCGCAAGGGCCTGATCGGCAGCGGCGACCGCAGCGACCGCATCCGCACCTACAACTTCCCGCAGGGCCGGCTCACCGACCACCGCATCAACCTCACGCTCTACAAACTGGGCCAGGTGATGGACGGCGACCTCGGCGACGTGCTCGATGCGCTGCAGGCCGCGCGGGCGGCCGAGCAGCTGGCCGCACTGGAAGGCGGTTCGCGCTGAGCGCGCGGCCATCGAAACGCCCGCGATGAACGCGATGCCCTCGGTGCAAGAAGCGCTTGCCCAAGCCGCCGCTTCCGGCGTCGAGCGCCTGGACGCCCAGCGCCTGCTGCAGTACCTGCTGCAACAAGGCCGCGCGTGGCTGCTGGCCCACGACGATGCGCTACTCACCGCGCCCCAGGCCACCGCGTGGCAAGCCCTGCTGGCGCGCCGCGCAGCCGGTGAACCGCTGGCCTACCTCCTGGGCGAGCGTGAGTTCCACGGCCTGCCCTTGCAGGTGAGCCCAGCCGTGCTGGTGCCACGCCCCGACACCGAGACCCTGGTCGACTGGGCGCTGGAACTGCTGGCTGGGCCGCTGGCGGCCGAGCCCCAGCCGGCCGTGGCCGATCTGGGCACGGGCAGCGGCGCCATCGCCCTGGCCGTGAAACACCGCTGCCCACGCGCCGAGATGCGCGCCAGCGATGCGAGCGCAGCGGCACTGGCCGTCGCGCAGGGCAATGGCCAGCGCCTGGGCCTGGCCGTCGACTGGCGCCTGGGCAGTTGGTGGCAGCCTTTCGCCAACCAGACGCTGCTGCTGGTGCTGTCCAACCCGCCCTACATCGAAGGCGGCGATCCCCACCTGCCCGCGCTGCGCCATGAGCCTCTCTCGGCCCTGGTGCCGCCTGGCGGCGACGGCCTGACCTCGCTGCGCGAGATCGTGACCGGCGCCCCCCAGCACCTGCAGCCCGGCGGCTGGCTGTTGCTGGAACACGGCCACGACCAGCCCGACGCCGTGGCCGCCCTGCTGCGCACCGCCGGCTTCACCGAGGTGCAGCACCGCAGCGACCTCGGCGGCCACCGCCGCTGCACCGGCGGGCGCTGGCCCTGATCGGCCCGCCGCGGGCGGTCTTGCTTCACGCACCGGGCGTGTCATCCCACAGCTTGCTGCTGTTCAGCGGCTGCGCATCGGCCTAGGATGGCTTTGTCAGCGGGCCGGCGCCACCCCTCGGCACCACCCGCACCCCAGCCCGTCCAGCGTAGGAGTGCCCGATGTCCCGCTTCCTGCTTGCCTGTGTTTCCCTGGGTCTCGCCGCCAGTGCGGTGGCCCAGGAGGGTCTGAAGCTGCCGTCCGAACCAGTGCGCTCGCAACGACTGCAACTGGGCGCGGTGCAGCTGGGCTTGTCGGTCAGCGACCTGGGCCCCGCCCAGCGCGCCCAGCTCTTCGGCGACTACTACCTCACCGGCCCAGGCTTCGGCGATGGCCAGGTGGCGGGCGGCCTGCGCGTGACCAGCGGCCTGGCCTTCGGCCCGCGCAGCAGCACGCTGGGCCTGCCGCCAGCGCGCCTGGGCGAAGGCCCACGCCGGGCACCCGGCCTGCGTTTCGGTGCCGAGGCCGATCCATCGCGCATCGCCCTGCCCTACCTGGGCCTGGGCTACACCAGCCTCTCCGCCCGCGAAGGCTGGGGCTTCAGCGCCGACATCGGTCTGGGCGGCCTGCGCCCGGGCGAGCGCCTGCGCCTGGGCCGCAGCGGCCCCACAGCGGCGCAGGTGGAAGGCGTGCTCAACGACCTGCGCCTGGCGCCGGTGCTGCAGCTGGGCGTGTCTTACGCGTTCTAGCCGCCCGGCCGACGCCGCCTCGAGCAGCCCGCCCGGCGCTGGGGGCCGCCATTCGCAGGTACAGTCTTGCCCCTTCCGACATTGAACCGCGACACCACCATGAGCAACGTGCAAGAGCGTATCGACCAACTCGTGAAGGGCCACCGCGTGGTGCTCTTCATGAAGGGCACGGCCCAGTTCCCGATGTGCGGTTTTTCTGGCCGCGCCATCCAGGTGCTGAAGGCAGCGGGCGCCCCCGAACTGACCACCTTCAACGTACTGGAAGACGAAGAAGTGCGCCAGGGCATCAAGGACTACGCCCAGTGGCCCACCATCCCCCAGCTCTACATCGACGGCGAGTTCGTCGGCGGCTCGGACATCATGATGGAGATGTACCAGTCGGGCGAACTGCAGGCCCTGCTGACCAAGGCCTGAAGCCCGAGGCGGGCGCGACTCAGCCCACGCCCTCCACGCGCCACTGGCGCCGCGCCCCGAACACCAGGTTCGGGTACTCCGCGCGGCCGCGGCTGCCGTTGTAGCGGCCCAGTGCCAGGAAAAGGTCGCCCTTCTCGCGTTCCAGGTAGTGGCGCAGGATGGTGCAGCCGAATCGCAGGTTGGTCTGCAGGTGGAAGAGGCGGCTCGGGTCGCCATCGCCGATCACACGCGTCCAGAAGGGCATCACCTGCATGTAGCCGCGGGCCCCGGCGCTGCTGATGGCGTACTTGCGGAAGCCGCTCTCCACCTGCACCAGGCCCAGCACCAGGGCCGTTTCCAGGCCGGCACGCCGGCTCTCGTACCAGAGCGTCTCCAGGAACTCCACGCGCGTGTGGTGTTCGGCCTTGCGGCGCTTGAGCCGCTCGCTCGCGGCGCCCAGCCAGCGCAGGTAGGCCAGGCGCGCATCCATCGTGTCGAAGCTGGGCTTGGGCGGCGCGCTCTCAGCCACAGCGGCCGACAAGGCCGTGCGCACCGAGTCGGCCAGCGGTTCTTCCACCTGCGCACCGGCCTGCGCCGGCAGCGGCAGCCACAGCACGGGCGCGCCCACTGCGCCCAGCAGCAGCGCGCGTCGTGCGAGCGTCATGCCAAGGTCATGCGGCGAGTTGCCCTTTGACACGCGCCACCACCTCGGCCAAAGGCACGATGTCGGCCGCGGTGGCGCGGCGGTCCTGCATCTCCACCGTGCCTGCTTTCAGGCCGCGGTCCGACAGCACCACACGCAGCGGCACACCAATCAGTTCCCAGTCGGCGAACATCGCGCCGGGGCGCTCGCCGCGGTCGTCGAGCAGCACGTCGATGCCCTCGGCGGCCAGCGCGTCGTGCAGCTTGTCGGCCTCGGCCTGCACCTCGGGGCTGCGGTCGTAGCCGATGGGGCAGATCACCACCGCAAACGGTGCGATGGCCGCCGGCCAGATCATCCCCCGCTCGTCGTGGCTCTGCTCGATGGCTGCACCCAGGATGCGCGTGACACCGATGCCGTAGCAACCCATCTCGAAGGGCTGCGCCTTGCCGTTCTCGTCGAGGAACTGCGCCTTCATCGGCGTGCTGTACTTCTTGGTGCCGAGGTAGAACACGTGGCCCACCTCGATGCCGCGCTGGATGGCCAGCACGCCCTTGCCGTCGGGGCTGGGGTCGCCGGCCACGACGTTGCGGATGTCGGCCACCAGGTCGGGCTCGGGCAGGTCGCGGCCCCAGTTCACGCCCGTGAAGTGGAAGTCGGCGTCGTTGGCGCCGCAGACGAAATCGGCCATGTTCGCCACCGTGCGGTCGGCCACCACCTTCACCGGCTTCTTCAAGCCGATGGGGCCCAGGTAGCCGGGCTTGCAGCCGAAGTGCTCTTCGATCTCGGCCACGGTGGCAAAGCGGAAGCCGTCCTTCAGGCCCTCGACCTTGCCGGCCTTCACTTCGTTGAGGTCGTGATCGCCGCGCACGAGCAGCAGCCACACCGTGCTCTTGACGATGTCGCCCTTGGCGTTGAGCTCGTCGGTGGCCAGCACCAGGCTCTTCACCGTCTGTGCCAGCGGCAGCTTCAGCAACTCGGCCACATCAGCGCAGGTGCTCTTGCCCGGTGTGGGCGTCTTGGCCAGCGCCTGCGAGGGCGCAACGCGCGAAGCGAGCAGCGGCAGCGCTTCGGCGAGCTCGATGTTGGCTGCGTACTCGCTGGTGGGGCAGAAGACGATGTCGTCTTCTCCAGTGTCAGCGATCACCTGGAACTCGTGCGAAGCATCGCCGCCGATGGCGCCGGTGTCGGCTGCCACGGCGCGGTACTGCAGGCCGAAGCGGTCGAAGATGCGCTTGTACGCATCGAACATGGTCTGGTAACTCTTCAGCGCGCCGGCCTTGTCGCGGTCGAAGGAGTAGGCGTCCTTCATCGTGAACTCGCGGCCGCGCATCATCCCGAAGCGCGGGCGGCGCTCGTCGCGGAACTTGGTCTGGATGTGGAAGAAATTGCGCGGCAGTTGCTTGTAGCTGCGCAGCTCCTGACGGGCGATGTCGGTGATGACCTCTTCGCTCGTGGGCTGGATGACGAAGTCGCGCTCGTGGCGGTCTTTCACGCGCATGAGCTCGGGGCCGTAGGCCTGGAAGCGGCCGGTCTCCTGCCACAGCTCGGCGGGCTGCACCACGGGCATCAGCAGCTCCACGGCACCCGCGCGCACCATCTCCTCGCGGATGATCGCCTCGACCTTGCGGATGACGCGCAGGCCCAGCGGCATGTAGTTGTAGATGCCCGCGCCCAGGCGCTTGATGAAGCCCGCGCGCATCATCAGCTTGTGGCTGACGACTTCGGCGTCGGCGGGCGCCTCTTTCTGCGTGGAGATGAAGGTGGCTGTGGCTTTCATGGGGCTCGGTGTCGGTGCAGTTCGGGCACCGTCGCCCATCGAGCCGGGCCTCTGACAGGCCCCACTAGACGCATGCGGGTTAGCGAGGGTTCGCTGGGTGCACAGCGCCGGTGCAATAATGAAATCAGTCTAAGAATCGGGGTCTGATTATGCTCGACCGGGAAGGCTTCAGGCCCAACGTCGGCATCATCCTGCTCAACCCCAGAAACCAGGTTTTCTGGGGCAAGCGACTGCGCACCCACTCGTGGCAGTTCCCGCAAGGGGGCATCAAGCACGGCGAGTCGCCCGAGCAGGCGATGTACCGCGAACTGCATGAAGAGGTGGGCCTGCGCCCGGAACACGTGCAGATCGTGGCGCGTACCCGCGACTGGCTGCGCTACGAGGTGCCCGAGCACTTCATCCGCAAAGATGCCCGCGGGCATTACCGCGGCCAGAAGCAGATCTGGTTCCTGCTGCGTCTGCTGGGCCACGACAGCGACCTCAACCTGCGCGCCACCGACCACCCCGAGTTCGACGCCTGGCGCTGGAACGAGTACTGGGTGCCGCTGGACCTGGTGATCGAATTCAAGCGCGGTGTCTACGAAATGGCGCTCACCGAGTTGGCGCGCTACCTGCCGCGCATGAACAACCACCACAACCGCTACCTGCGTGCGGGCCTGCGGGCGCAGCGGCAAGAGCATGAACACGGCCACGCGCCGCAGGGTGAACCGTCGCGGCCGCCCACCGAACATGGCTCTCCCGCCTCACCGGGCGACCAGGACGCCTTCGCGTCGGAATGAAGGCGTTTCAGGTCAGCACGAGGTTCGTGCGGTCGATCAGTTCGGGCTCGTTGGCGTAGCCCAGCAAGGCTTCGATCTGGTGGGAAGGCTTGCGCGCGATCAGGCGCGCTTCGGCCGCCGAGTAGTTGGCCAATCCGCGCGCAATCTCTGCGCCGGTCAGCGTGCGTACCGCGATCACATCGCCGCGCGAGAAGTCGCCCAACACCTCGTGCACACCGATGGGCAACAGGCTCTTGCCGTCGTCGCGCAGCTTCACCACGGCACCGTCATCCACCAGCACGGCTCCCTTGAGCTGGAGGTGGTCCAGCATCCACTGCTTGCGCGCTGCCAGCTTGGGCGTGCCGGCCATGAGGGCGGTGCCGATGGCTTCGCCCGCAGCCAGGCGCAAGAGCACATCGGGCTCACGCCCCCACGCGATGACGGTGCTGGTGCCGCTGCCCGCGGCGCGCTTGGCCGCGAGGATCTTGGTGAGCATGCCACCGCGGCCGATGCTGCTGCCCGCACCGCCGGCCATGGCTTCGAGGGCGGGGTCGCCCGCGGTGGCTTCGTTGATGAAGCGGGCTGCGGGGTCTTTGCGCGGGTCGGCGCTGTAGAGGCCGCGCTGGTCGGTGAGGATGACGTAGGCATCGGCATCCACGAGGTTGGCCACCAGTGCACCCAGGGTGTCGTTGTCGCCGAAGCGGATTTCGTCGGTGACGACGGTGTCGTTTTCGTTGATCACCGGGATGACCTTCAGTGCCAGCAGCGTCAGCAGCGTCGAGCGGGCGTTGAGGTAACGCTCGCGATCGGCCAGGTCGGCGTGCGTCAACAGCACCTGCGCGCTGGCCATGCCGTGTTCGGACAGCCGTGTCTCGTACATCTGCACCAGGCCCATCTGCCCCACGGCAGCGGCGGCCTGCAGTTCGTGCAGTTCTTTCGGCCGCTGCGCCCAGCCCAGGCGTTTCATGCCTTCGGCAATGGCGCCGCTGGACACCATCACCAGTTCACGCCCCGTGGCGGCCAATGCGGCCAGCTGGCGCGACCAGTTGCCGATGGCCGCAGCATCGACACCGCGACCTTCGTTGGTGACGAGGCTGGAGCCGACCTTGACGACGATGCGGCGCGCCCCGGAGAGCACGCTAGGCATCGGTGGCGGCAGGCGGGGCAGGTTCGGCGGGCGTGACGAAACGCAGGTCGGGCAGCGGCTTCTCGCGCTGCTCGGCCGCCACGTGGGCGTGGATGGCTTCGAGCAAGGGCTGCAAGCCTTCGCGCGCCAGCGCCGAGATCGAGAAGACCGGGCCCTTCCATCGCAAGCGGCGCACGTAGTCTTTCACGCGCTTTTCACGCTCCTCCTCAGGCACCATGTCGAGCTTGTTGAAGACCAGCCAGCGCGTCTTGGCGTGCAGCTTGGGGTCGTACTTCTTGAGCTCGGCGACGATGGCCTTGGCCTGCTGAACCGGGTCGACGCCTTCGTCAAAAGGCGCGGCGTCGACGATGTGCAGCAGCAGCCTCGTGCGCTGCAGGTGGCGCAGAAACTGGTGGCCGAGGCCGGCACCTTCAGAGGCGCCTTCGATCAGGCCCGGGATGTCGGCCACCACGAAACTGCGCTCGGGGCCGACACGCACCACGCCGAGATTCGGGTGCAGCGTCGTGAAAGGATAGTCGGCGATCTTCGGCCGCGCGTTGGACACCGCGGCAATGAAGGTGCTCTTGCCGGCGTTGGGCATGCCGAGCAGGCCGACATCGGCCAGCACACGCAATTCCAGTTTGAGCTTCTTGGCCTCACCCGGCCAGCCTGGCGTTTTCTGGCGCGGGCTGCGGTTGGTGCTGGTCTTGAAGTGCAGGTTGCCGAAGCCGCCGTCACCGCCCTTCACGAGCAGCGCGCGCTGGCCGTGTTCGAGCAGTTCCACCAGCAACTCGCCGGTTTCGGCGTCGCTGATCATGGTGCCGACAGGCATGCGCAGTTCGATGTCGGGCGAGGCCGCGCCGAACTGGTCAGAGCCGCGGCCGGCTTCGCCATTGCGGGCTTCGTGGCGGCGCGCGTAGCGGTAGTCGATCAGCGTGTTGATGTTGCGGTCGGCAATCGCCCAGACGCTGCCGCCCCGGCCACCGTCACCGCCGTTCGGACCACCGAAGGGGATGAACTTCTCGCGGCGGAAACTCACGCAGCCCGCGCCACCGTGGCCGGCGGACACGTCGATGGTGGCTTCGTCGACGAATTTCATGGTGTGGTGATGGTAATCGGGCGGCCCAGGCGGGCCATCAAAGAAAAAGCCCCGGCAGGCCGGGGCTTCGCAGCGGGCGCGGCGAGCGCCTGCTCGTTCGGCCGTCAGGCCGCAGCGGGGGTCACGAAGACCGTCTGGCGGTTTGCCGACCCCTTGATGTCGAAGGACACCGAGCCGTCGACCAGCGCAAACAGCGTGTGGTCGCGACCCATGCCCACGCCGACGCCCGGGTGGAACTTGGTGCCGCGCTGGCGCACGATGATCGAGCCGGCCAGCACTTGCTGACCGCCGAAGACCTTGACGCCGAGCATCTTCGGCTTCGAATCGCGGCCGTTGCGGGTTGAGCCGCCGCCCTTTTTCTGTGCCATGGTGCTTGCCCCTTAGCCGTTGATCGAGCTGATCTGCAGCTCGGTGAAGGTTTGGCGGTGGCCGCCGTGCTTCTGATAGTGCTTGCGGCGACGCATCTTGAAGATGCGCACCTTGTCGTGCTTGCCTTGAGCCAGAACCGTGGCCGTGACAGTGGCACCCGCGACCCAGGGAGCACCGACCTTCAGGTCCGCGCCGCTACCGACGGCGAGCACCTGCTCAATCACGACTTCCTGGCCCACGTCCGCAGCTATCTGTTCTACCTTGATCTTTTCGCCGGCAGCAACCCTGTATTGCTTGCCACCGGTTTTTATGACCGCGTACATGTGGAGACCTTTCAAAGAACCCTGCGCGATTGCGTGCCCGTACTTGTGCGCGGCAGGCTCATCACCCGCCCCGCCGGGTAACCCCAAAGGCACCCATGCACACTGCGCAGAGCCTTTGAGTATAGCATGCAGAGCTTGGGCGCAAGTGCTGGCTCTGGTGCGCACCGCACGCTTCCTATAATTGATCCCGCCGTGCTTGAAACCCCCACGCCCCTGACTGCCGCCGACCTGTCTGCGCAGGCGATGCTGCGCGTGGACGCGGTCATCCGCGAGCGCCTGAGCTCCCGCGTCGCGCTGATCGACCAGATCGCGGCCTACATCATCGGCGCCGGCGGTAAGCGCATCCGCCCGCGCCTTGTGTTGCTGTTCTCCGAGGCCCTGGGCTTCGAGGGACCGGAACGCTACGAACTCGCGGCCATCGTGGAGTTCATCCACACGGCGACCTTGCTGCACGACGATGTTGTCGATGAGTCGGCCTTGCGCCGCGGCCGGGCCACCGCCAACGCGATGTTCGGCAATGCAGCCAGCGTTCTGGTGGGCGACTTCCTGTATTCGCGGGCCTTCCAGATGATGGTCTCGGTCAACCGCATGCGCGTGCTGGACGTGCTGGCCGACGCCACCAACGTCATTGCCGAGGGCGAAGTGCTGCAGTTGATGAACATGCACGACCCCGACCTCGCGGTGAAAGATTACCTGGAGGTCATTCGCTTCAAGACCGCCAAGCTCTTCGAGGCCAGCGCGCGCCTGGGTGCGGTACTGGCGAATGCCAGCCCTGCGGCGGAAGAAGCTTGTGCCAGCTACGGGCGCTCGCTGGGCACCGCCTTCCAACTCGTTGACGACCTGCTCGACTACGAAGGCAACAGCGACGAGCTGGGCAAAAACGTCGGCGACGACCTCCGGGAAGGCAAACCCACGCTGCCCCTGCTGGTGGCGATGGAGCGCGCCACGACTGAAGAACGCGCCCTCATTCGCCATGCCATCGAGCACGGCGAGTTGCAGAAGCTGCCGGAGATCCTGACGATCGTTCGCCGCACGGGGGCCCTGGACGCCACGCGCGAGAGCGCGCAGGCCGAGGCCAATCGCGCGCAAGAGGCTTTGTCGGTGCTGCCCGCCACGCCGGCCCGCGCGGCTCTGCTAGACTTATGTGCTCGATCGGTGCACAGGTCGTCTTGACGACGGCCTGAAGCTTCACGAAGTGCCAGCGCTCCCCGCGTTGGGCCAGAAGCAGATCACACGAATCGGGGTGTAGCTTAGCCTGGTAGAGCGCTACGTTCGGGACGTAGAGGCCGGAGGTTCGAATCCTCTCACCCCGACCAGTCGTCTGGTCCATCCATCACCCTCACGTTTGCCGTGCATGCGTAAGCCACGAGCGCCGCAGGACCAGCACCTGCTCGGCAGGGGTCGCGTTTACACCGCCCCTGCACTTCGGCGATGATCGCGCGGATATGCCCTCCTTGAGCTGACCCCACGATGGCCGTCGAGACCCAGATAGAACCACCGCCGTCCACCCTGTCTGGCGTGGCCCGGGTGCTGGTGAACGCCGGCAAGCTGACCGCCAAGACGGCCGAAGAGCTGACCAAGAGCGCGCGTGAGCGCAAGGCCAGCTTCGTGTCAGCGCTGATTGGCGCCGGCGCGGTGAAATCCGAAGACCTCGCGCACACGCTGTCGTCGTCGCTGGCGCTGCCCCTGGTCGACCTGAATGCGCTCGATCTGCAGAAGCTGCCGCGCAACATCGTCGACCCGAAGATCGCCAGCCAATACCAACTGTTGGTGCTGGGCAAACGGGGCAACCGGCTTTTCATCGGCGCGGCCGACCCCACCGACCAGGAAGCCGCCGAACGCATCAAGTTCGCGACGCAACTCACGCCCGAGTGGGTGATCGTCGAGTACGACAAGCTCACCAAGCAGTTGGAGACCCAGGGCGCCAGCGCGAACGAACAGCTGGAGACCCTGGCCAGCGCCGATTTCGACTTCGATGTCACCGACGAAGACCCGGCGGCCGCTGAAACCGCCGAGGTTGCCACCGACGTCGAAGATGCGCCGGTGGTGCGCTTCCTGCAGAAGATGCTGATCGACGCCATCAACATGCGCGCGTCCGACCTGCACTTCGAACCTTACGAATACACCTACCGCGTGCGCTTCCGCATCGACGGCGAACTGCGCGAGATCACGCAGCCGCCCGTGGCCATCAAGGACAAGCTGGCCTCGCGCATCAAGGTCATCTCGCGCATGGACATTGCCGAGAAGCGCGTGCCGCAAGACGGCCGCATGAAGCTGAAGTTCGGCAGCAAGGCCATCGACTTCCGCGTCAGCACACTGCCCACGCTGTTCGGCGAGAAGGTGGTGATCCGTATCCTCGACCCATCGAGTGCCAAACTGGGCATCGAGGCCCTGGGCTACGAGAAAATCGAAAAAGACCGTCTGCTGGCGTGCATCAGCCGCCCGTACGGCATGGTGCTCGTCACCGGCCCCACCGGCAGCGGCAAGACGGTGTCGCTCTACACCTGCCTGAACATCCTCAACCAGCCCGGCGTGAACATCGCGACCGTTGAGGACCCGGCGGAAATCAACCTGCCGGGCATCAACCAGGTCAACGTGAACGACCGCGCCGGCCTGACCTTCGCAGCGGCTCTCAAATCCTTCCTCCGCCAGGACCCGGACATCATCATGGTCGGCGAAATCCGCGACCTGGAAACCGCCGACATCGCCATCAAGGCTGCGCAGACCGGCCACATGGTGATGAGCACGCTGCACACCAACGACGCGCCCACCACGCTGACACGCCTGCTGAACATGGGTGTGGCGCCGTTCAACATAGCCTCCAGCGTGCTGCTGATCACGGCACAGCGCCTGGCTCGCAAGCTTTGCGAGAACTGCAAGAAGCCGGCCGATTACCCTCGCGAGTCGATGCTCAAGGCGGGCTTCAAGCCCGAAGACCTGGATGGCAATTGGAAGCCCTACCGCGCCGTCGGCTGCTCGTCTTGCAACAACGGTTACAAAGGGCGGGTGGGCATCTACCAGGTGATGCCGATAACCGAGGCGATACAGCGCATCATCCTGTCAGAGGGAACGGCGCTCGACATCGCCAAACAAGCCGAATCGGAAGGCGTGCGCGATCTGCGCCAGTCCGGCCTGCTGAAGGTGCGTGTCGGGGTCACGACCCTCGAAGAAGTCATCACCGTCACGAACGAGTGAAGCCGTCCTGCCCCTACACCTGAGACCCAGCCCAGCACCCATGGCCACAGCAGCAGCCGCCAAGGCACCCAAGGAAGTCATCTTCGAGTGGGAAGGCAAAGACCGCAACGGCAAGATCGTGCGCGGCGAGATGCGCGCCGGCGGCGAGTCTGTCGTCAACGCCAGCCTGCGGCGCCAGGGCATCCTGGTCAGCAAAGTCAAGCAGCGTCGCACCAGCGGTGGCAAGAGCATCAAGCAGAAGGACATCGCGATCTTCACGCGCCAGCTGGCGACGATGATGAAAGCCGGCGTGCCGCTGCTGCAGAGTTTCGACATCGTTGCGCGCGGCAGCACGAACCCGCGCATGACGAAACTGCTCAACGAGATCCGCTCCGATGTCGAGACGGGCACCAGCCTGAGCTCGGCCTTCCGCAAGCACCCGCTGTACTTCGATTCGCTCTACTGCAACCTCGTCGAGGCCGGTGAGGCCGGCGGCATCTTGGAGGCGCTGCTCGACCGACTGGCCATCTACCAAGAAAAAACGATGGCCATCAAGTCGAAGATCAAGTCGGCGCTGATGTACCCGATCGCCGTGATCGTGGTGGCCTTCATCGTGCTGACGGTGATCATGATCTTCGTGATCCCGGCTTTCGAGGACGTCTTCAAGTCCTTCGGCGGTGAACTGCCCGCGCCCACGCTGGTGGTCATCGCGATGTCGAAGTTCTTCGTGCAGTGGTGGTGGGCCATCTTCGGGCTGCTGGGCGGTGGCCTTTATTTCTTCTTCGAGAGCTGGAAACGCTCCGAGAAGATGCAGATGAGCATGGACCGCCTGCTGCTGCGCGTGCCCGTTTTCGGCGATCTGATCAACAAGTCGGTGATCGCGCGCTGGACACGCACACTGTCCACCATGTTCGCCGCCGGCGTGCCCTTGGTCGAAGCGCTTGATTCCGTGGGCGGCGCCTCGGGCAACGCGGTCTACGCGCTGGCCACCGAGCAGATCCAGAAGGATGTCTCCACCGGCTCGGCACTCACCACGGCCATGACGACCACCGGCGTTTTCCCGACCATGGTGCTGCAGATGGCAGCCATCGGCGAGGAGTCGGGTTCGCTCGACCACATGCTCAGCAAGGCCGCCGAGTTCTACGAGGACGAGGTCGACGAGATGGTCAAGGGCCTGTCCAGCCTGATGGAACCCTTCATCATCGTGATCCTGGGTACCCTGATCGGCGGCATCGTGGTCTCGATGTACCTGCCGATCTTCAAGCTGGGCTCGGTGGTCTAACGTGCCGGGCTGGCTCGGCGGCCTGCCGCTCGAGGTGTTGCTCTCGCCCGCCGCAATGGCGGTGCTGGGGCTCATCGTCGGCAGCTTTCTCAACGTGGTGGTGCACCGCCTGCCGCTGATGCTGGAGCGCCAGTGGTGGGGCGATGTCGCCGCGCAGCTGGGCGATGCGGAGTCGCACCGCCGTGTCTTCGGCGCGGCTGCGCCCGAACGTTTCACGCATGCGGCCGGGCTGCTGGAGCAAGCGCTGGAAAAGCTCCAGGCGCTGGGTTTGGCCCGCCCGGCCTCGCGCTGCCCGGCCTGCGGCCACCGCATCCGCTGGTACGAAAACATCCCTGTGGTGAGCTGGATGGTGCTGCGCGGCAAATGCTCGGCCTGCAGCACGCGCATCTCTTTGCGCTATCCGCTCGTAGAACTGGGCACGGCCTTGCTCTTCGCGGCGACGGCTTGGCGCTTCGGCGCACAGCCCGCCACGCTGATGTGGTGCAGCGTGCTCGCAGTGCTGCTGGCGCTGGCGCTGATCGACTGGGACACCACGGTGCTGCCCGACAACCTCACGCTGCCCTTGTTGTGGGCCGGGCTCATCGCCGCGGCGCTGGGCTGGTTGCCCGGGCTGCCGCTGGCCGCCTCGGTATGGGGCGCGGTGGCAGGCTACCTGTCGCTCTATTTCGTTTACGTGTTCTTCAAGCTCGCCACGGGCAAGGAAGGCATGGGCTTCGGCGATTTCAAGTTGCTGGCCGCGCTGGGCGCCTGGCTGGGGTGGCAGGCGATCCTGCCCATCGTGCTGATGGCCTCGGTGCTGGGCGCCGCGGTCGGCCTCGTGATGAAAGCGACCGGTTCCCTGCGCGAAGGGCGCTTCGTGCCTTTCGGCCCCTTTCTGGCGGGCGGTGGTGTGGTGGTGATGCTGGTCGGCCTGCCGATGGTGCTGGAGTGGATAGGCCAGGCCTGAGCCCGCTGCGCGCCATCGGCCTGACGGGGGGGATTGGCAGCGGCAAGAGCACGGTGGCGCAGGCCCTGGTGGGGCTCGGGGCGCTGCTGGTGGACACCGATGCCATCGCACGCGCACTCACGCTGCCAGGCGGTGCGGCGATGCCTGCGATAGCCGAGGTTTTCGGGGCCGGCGCGCTCACGGCCGAGGGTGCCCTCGATCGTGAACAGATGCGGCGTCTGGCCTTCAATGACGCCGGCGCCAAACGCCGCCTGGAGGCCATCCTCCACCCCTTGATCGGCCGGGACGCCCAGCGGCAGGCCGCGGCGGCCGTGGACCGCCCGGTGGTGTTCGACGTGCCCCTGCTCACCGAATCGAGCCACTGGCGCGCCCGCGTGCAGCGCGTGCTGGTCGTGGACTGCCACGAGAACACGCAGGCGGCCCGCGTGGCGCAGCGGCCGGGCTGGGACGAGGCTGCGGCACGCCGCGTGATCAGCCAGCAGGCCAGCCGCAGCGCGCGGCGTGCCATCGCCGACGCCGTGATTTTCAACGACGGCATCGGCCTGGCCAGCCTGCAGGCCGAGGTGGCGGCCGTGTGGGCGGCCTGGAACGGCAACGCAGGCCGAGGCGCCTGAATCGAGCGTGCCGCTCGCTTCATCCAACCCGCACCAGCAAGCCCAGATGGCGGCCGACCAGGCAAGGCCTGTGGAACAATCCACACACTGTTGCATCCCACACGCCCTGCCGACTGCCCCGAGCCCGCCTTGGTCCTGTACGAGTACCCGTTCAACGAAGGCATACGCACCATGCTGCGGCTCGAACACCTGTTCGACCGCCTGGGGCAACTGGTGGCACGCGACGCCGCGGTGGACCACCACTTCGCGCTGGCCACCATCTTCGAGATCATGGATGTCGCATCGCGCGCCGATCTCAAGAGCGATGTGCTCAAGGAGATGGACCGCCACCGCGCACAGCTGCAAGGCTTTCGCGGCCACCCGGGCATCAGCGAGGCCGCGCTCGACGGCGTCATCGCTCGCATCGAACACGCCTACAACGGCCTGAACCAGCTGCAGGGCAAGGCCGGGCAGGCCCTGGCCGCCAACGACTGGCTGATGAGCGTGCGCAGCCGCATCAACATCCCGGGCGGCACCTGCGAGTTCGACCTGCCGGCGTACTACGCATGGCAGCAACTGGGCGCCGAACGCCGGCGTGCCGATCTGCAGGGTTGGATGACCACCCTCACACCGCTGGCCGAGGCCCTGCAGGTGCTGCTGGGCCTGCTGCGCGACAGCGGCACGCCGCAGCGCATGGTGGCCCCGGCGGGGCAGTACCAGCAGAGCCTGCCCCAGGGCAAGAGCTACCAGCTGCTGCGCGTGCGCATCCCGCCCGACACCGGCCTGGTGCCCGAGATCAGCGGCCACCGACTGATGGTGTCGATCCGCTTCATGCGGCCCGATGCCGAAGGCCGTCTGCGCTCTTGTGGCGAAGACACGGCTTTCGAACTCAGCCTGTGCCTGTGAGGGCGCGGCGCGCCATGGACCGGCCTGCCACCCGCACCGTCGCCTGCCCCAGCTGCAAGGGGCCTTCGGTCTACGCCGAAAGCAACCGCTGGCGCCCCTTCTGCAGCGAACGCTGCCGCAGCGTGGACCTCGGTGCCTGGGCCAGCGAACGTTTCCGCGTGCCCGCGGAAACGCCGCCGGGCGACGACGACGCCGTCCGCAGCGAGCACTGAAACCACAGGCGCCCCAGCGCGCAGGACGGATCGCCCCCATGTTCATCTTCCGTCAGCTGTACGACGCCACCTCGTCCACCTACACCTTCCTGCTCGCTGACGAAGGGCAGGCGGTGCTCATCGACCCGGTGTTCGAGCAGGCACGGCGTGATGCCGCCCTGCTGCGTGAGCTCGACCTGCGCCTGCTGTACACGCTGGACACCCACGTGCACGCCGACCACGTCACCGCCGCCTGGCTGCTGCAGCGGCGGCTCGGCAGCCGCATCGCGCTGTCGGCGGCTTCGGGCGCGCAAGGGGCCGACAGGCTGCTGCAGCACGGCGACCGCATCGGCTTCGGGCGCCGCCACCTGGAAGTGCGTGCCACGCCCGGCCACACCGACGGCTGCATCAGCTACGTGCTGGACAACCAGCAGATGGCCTTCACCGGTGACACGCTGCTGATCCGCGGCTGTGGCCGCACCGATTTCCAGCAGGGCAGCGCTGAGCGCCTGTTCCGCTCGGTGCACGGGCAGCTCTTTTCGCTGCCCGCCGAATGCCTGCTCTACCCCGGGCACGACTACCGCGGCATCACCGCCAGCAGCGTGGCCGAAGAGCGCCGCCACAACCCTCGGCTGGGCGGCGAAGCCGACCTGGGCGACTTCACCGGCTACATGCAGCACCTGGGCTTGCCGCACCCCAAACTCATCGACCAGGCCGTGCCCGCCAACCTGCGCTGCGGCCGCCCGGCCGACGGCGCGCCGCCGCCAGCAGAACCCAGCTGGGCGCCGCTGGCCTACACCTTCGCCGGCCTCTGGGAGATCGAGCCCGATGCGCTGCTGGAACTGGTCGGGCGGGTGCAGATCGTCGATGTGCGTGAGGCGGTTGAGCGCGACGGCGCGCTCGGCCACATCGCAGGTTCTCTGGCCCTGCCGCTGGCCGAGCTCGAGACACGCCGGACGGAACTGGCGACAGACCGTCCGATCGTCACCGTGTGCCGCTCGGGCACCCGCTCGGCACAAGCCTGCCTGCTGCTGCAGCGGGCCGGCCGCACGCAGGTGGCCAACCTGGCCGGCGGCATGCTGCGCTGGCGCGCGCAAGGCCACGCGGTCGTCGGCGAAGCCGCCTGACCAAGCCCCAGCTGCCACCTGCAGCCCGGTGCAAGCCCTGCCCTTGAACTGTCGCCGTCGACCCCTATAATCCTCCTGCTAGCACTCACCAAGCTTGAGTGCTAACGATCGGCGAGGCGCTCAGCGCCCACCGATCCCCGCATGTCAGCGAGCGCTGACTCAGTCATCGCACCGCAAAGTGCTTATCCGTACCCTGAAGGAGATGCTATGAAACTTCGTCCGTTGCACGATCGTGTGATCGTCAAGCGCCTGGAACAAGAGACCAAGACCGCTTCCGGCATCGTCATTCCCGACAACGCCGCCGAAAAGCCCGACCAGGGTGAAGTGCTGGCCGTCGGCCCGGGCAAGCGCAACGACAAGGGCGACTTCGTGGCCCTGAACATCAAGGTCGGCGACCGCGTCCTGTTCGGCAAGTACTCGGGCCAGACCGTCAAGGTCGACGGCGACGAGCTGCTGGTGATGCGCGAAGAAGACCTGTTTGCCGTCGTCGAGAAGTAATCCTTCCGACCACCGCAAACCCTCAACCCTGAATATCGGAGATACACAACATGGCAGCAAAAGACGTCATCTTTGGCGCTGACGCCCGTCACCGCATGGTCGAAGGCGTGAACATCCTGGCCAACGCGGTCAAGGTCACCCTGGGCCCCAAGGGCCGCAACGTCGTGCTCGAGCGCAGCTTCGGCGCCCCCACCGTCACCAAGGACGGTGTCTCGGTGGCCAAGGAAATCGAGCTGAAGGACAAGCTCCAGAACATGGGCGCGCAGATGGTCAAGGAAGTCGCTTCCAAGACCAGCGACAACGCCGGTGACGGCACCACCACCGCCACCGTGCTGGCCCAGAGCATCATCCGCGAAGGCATGAAGTTCGTCGCCGCCGGCATGAACCCCATGGACCTGAAGCGCGGCATCGACAAGGCCGTCCTGGCCCTGGTCGAAGAGCTGAAGAAGGCCAGCAAGGCCACCACGACGAGCAAGGAAATCAGCCAGGTCGGCTCGATCTCCGCCAACTCGGACGAGTCCATCGGCGAGATCATCGCCAAGGCCATGGACAAGGTCGGCAAGGAAGGCGTCATCACCGTCGAAGACGGCAAGAGCCTGGACAACGAACTCGACATCGTCGAGGGCATGCAGTTCGACCGCGGCTACCTGTCGCCCTACTTCATCAACAACCCCGAGAAGCAGAGCGCCACGCTGGACAACCCCTTCGTGCTGCTCTACGACAAGAAGATCAGCAACATCCGCGACCTGCTGCCCGTGCTGGAGCAAGTGGCCAAGAGCGGCCGTCCGCTGCTGATCATCGCCGAGGAAGTTGACGGCGAGGCCCTGGCCACGCTGGTGGTCAACACCATCCGCGGCATCCTGAAGGTCGTGGCCGTCAAGGCCCCTGGCTTCGGCGACCGCCGCAAGGCCATGCTCGAAGACATCGCCATCCTGACGGGCGGCAAGGTCATCGCTGAAGAAGTCGGCCTGACGCTCGAGAAGGCCACGCTGGCCGACCTGGGCCAAGCCAAGCGCGTTGAAGTGGCCAAGGAAAACACCACCATCATCGACGGCGCCGGCGCTGCCACCGACATCGAAGCGCGCGTCAAGATGATCCGCGTGCAGATCGAAGAAGCCACCAGCGACTACGACCGCGAAAAGCTGCAAGAGCGCGTGGCCAAGCTGGCCGGTGGCGTGGCCGTCATCAAGGTCGGTGCTGCCACCGAAGTCGAGATGAAGGAAAAGAAGGCCCGCGTGGAAGACGCCCTGCACGCCACGCGCGCTGCGGTGGAAGAAGGCATCGTCGCCGGTGGCGGCGTGGCCCTGCTGCGTGCCCGCCAGGCCGCTGGCGCCATCAAGGGTGACAACCCCGACCAGGAAGCCGGCATCAAGATCGTGCTGCGCGCCATCGAGCAGCCGCTGCGCGAGATCGTCGGCAACGCCGGCGACGAGCCCAGCGTCGTGATCAACAAGGTGCTGGAAGGCAAGGGCAACTACGGCTACAACGCCGCAAATGCTACCTACGGCGACATGATCGAGATGGGCATCCTGGACCCGACCAAGGTCACCCGCACCGCGCTGCAGAACGCCGCCTCCGTGGCCGGCCTGATGCTGACGACCGAGTGCATGGTTGCCGAAGCGCCGAAGGAAGAGTCGGCCGGCGGCGGCATGCCTGGTGGCATGGGCGGCATGGGTGGCATGGGCGGCATGGACATGTAAGCCGCTGGAGGCTGCAGGCCGGCACGCCGGCTTGCGGTTTCCGCCCAGGGCCATGGGCCCAAAAGAAGGCCTGCAGGGTTTCTGCAGGCCTTTTTCATTTGATGGCTTCGAAAAGCTGACCAGATAATCGCACGCATGGTTCAACGGCCCATCTCGCCCGCGATGCGCCGGTTCGTCGATGACGAGCTGTTGCGCGCGCCCCTGCTGTTCGATCAGTTGCTCGACGGCACGCTGGACCACGCCCGCAAAAGCCTGCCGACCATGGCGCCCCTGCAGCGCGCCACCACGGGCGAACTCATGCAGGCCATGCTGGCGCAGCGTGGCCGTCTGGGCGACTACTTCATGCGCTCGCTGCAGGAGCAGGTCGACGCCGAACTGCAGAACAAGCAGCCGCTGGGCGCGGCCCCGGCCGTATCGGCACCGCGCCGCCTTTCTCTGGCCCTGGTGGACGAAGAAGTGGTGGCGATGGATGTCGAGCTCTCGCACATCATCGAGGCCATCAAGAGCACGGGCGAGTACGAGCTGCGCGAGCTGCAGACCTACATCTCGGCGCTCGTGGGCGACATGGACGTCAGCGTCGACCACAACCCCTTTCGCGCCGAGACCTATGCGCGTGCCACCTGGGCGGCCGCGCAGGCGCTGCCGCTGTCGCGCGGGCACCAACTGCTGTTCATGCGCTCGGCCGGCTCGGCGCTGGCGCAACTGCTGCGCACGGCCTATGCCGCCTCCACGTCGCGCCTGGAGGCCATGGGCATCGAACCGGCGGCCCACCGCACGGTGATCCTGCCTTCAGGCTCACGCCGCGGCTCGCGCAGCAACGAAGTCACCTTCAGCCCCGATCTGCACAGCATGCGCGACACCATGCCGGCGCCGATCGACGCCCCGCTCAGCTACGAAGGCCAGTCACGCACACCAGGGGCACACCCCGCAGCGGCAGTGCCGGCAGCCAGCTTCCACAGCGCGGCCGCTGGCGGCACGGCCAGTGCCGCGCCCCGACGCGAACACTGGACCGACATCGCGCGGACGACCACCAACCGGGTCGACCGCCAGTCCATCGAACTCGTGAGCCGGCTGTTCGAGGCGATGCTCAACGACGAGCGTGTACCCGAAGATGTGCGCATGGTCATCTCACGCCTGCACGGCCCCGCCATGCGCCTGGCACTGCGCGACGCCGGCATGCTCGACCAGGACAAGCACCCGCTCTGGCGCTTCATCAACCGCCTCGTCTTCGAGTGCGAGATGGCGCCCGACCCCGGCGACCCCGAGCGCCGGCAGCTGCTGAAGTCGGCGCTCGGCACTGCCGAGCAGCTGACCGCCGAGCCCGAGCAGAACAACGCGCTCTACCGCTGGGCGCTCGACCGCTTCGAGAGCCTGCTGCACAAACGCCTGACGCGGCGTCTCGCGGCCGCGGCCAGCCAGATCGGCGCGCTGCAGAAACTGGAAGACAAGCTGCTGTCGGGCCGCGCCGATGCGCCCAGCTCCTTCCACGGCATGCTCGACGTGCAGGCGCTGGACACCGTGCCGGCCGACCTGATGGAACACAGCACCCCCATAGCGCGTGCCGAAGCCCCCACCGATGCCTGGCTGGACAGCCTGCGCCCTGGCGATTGGGTGCGCATGTTCCTGCAGGGCCGCTGGGTGCAGGCGCGGCTGATGTGGCCGGGCGAGCGCGGCGAGGTCTTCCTCTTTGGTGATGGCGCGTCTGACGCCACCTGGGCCGTGCGCCGCGGCGCGCTGCTGGCGATGCATGCAGCGCGCCTAGCCAAGACGCTGAAGCAGCGCTCCATCGTGGGCAGCGCTGCTGCGCGTGTGCAAGAGCAGATGAGCTCGGCCGCAGCCTGAGGCCGCCAGCTGGCCAGCCGGCCAGGCCGGCTGCACCCTCAGACCAGCGCGGCGATCACCTCGGCCACGCGCCGAGGCTGTTCGTGCACCAGCCAGTGCGTGGCACCGGGCTCGGGCAGCAGCTGCAGCTGCGGCACCCACTGCTGCAAGCCGTCCAGCAACCCCGGCCGCAGCGCCACATCACCTTCGCCCCACAGCACCGTGGTGGGGACCGTCACTGTCACCAGCGCGTCGGGCAACACCAGGGTGTGCAGCAGGTCGTCAGGGCCGGTGGCGGGGCGCAGCGGCGAGGCGCGGTAGTAGTTCAAGGCACCCTCCAGCCCGCGCCCGCCGTTGTGCCAGGCCTGGCGGTAGCGCTCGCGCAGCGCGGGGGTGAGCCAGGTGGCGTCCCCGAAGAACGGCCACAGGCGCGCGTAGTCACGCTCGGCCAACAGGCGGCCGGCGTCGGGCCTGCAGAGAAAGTTCATGTAGGCGCTGGCAGCCTGTTGTTCGGCGTTGTGCCGCAGCTCGCGCAGAAAGGTGGCCGGGTGCGGTGAGTTGATGATGAGCAGGCGCTTCATCAGGCCCGGGTGGGCCGCGGCGAGGTTCCAGGCCAGCGCGCCGCCCCAGTCGTGCGCTACCAGCAAGTCGAGCGGCCCGCCCGTGGCCTCGATGGCGGCCACGAGGTCGGCCACCAGGGGGCGGGCCTTGTAGGCCGCCAACTCGTCAGGTGCCGAAGAGCCCTCGAAGCCGCGCAGGTTCGGCGCCACGCAATCGGCCCGGTCGGCCAGCAGCGCCATCACCTCGTCCCAGACGAAGGCGGCCTCCGGAAACCCGTGCAGCAGCATCACCCGTGGGGCCCCTGGCCGGCCCTCGGCGCGGCAGGCCAGCGTGATGCCGTGGGGCAGCGCGAGGTCGAAGCAGCGTGTCATGCCGCGTCGGTGGGCGCGGGACTGGGGCCGGGCTCGTCGGCGGCCTCAGCTTCGGCCACTGCGGGCGGGTGCACCCAGCCGTGGATGGTCTCGGCCACGTCTTCCAGGCCCTGGCGCGAGAGCGCGGAGAACAGCGTCACGGCGATGTCGCTGCTTTCGGTGGAGATCGCGCCCAATTCATCCTGCGCCTTGCGCAGCGCGAGCTGGCCCTCGCTGCGGTTGAGTTTGTCGGCCTTGGTCAGCAGCGCCAGCAGGCGCACTTCGCCGTTGGCCAGGCGCGGCGCCATCAAGGCCAGCAGGCGCTTGTCGAGCTCGGTAAACCCCAGGCGCGAGTCGACCATCAGCACCACGCCGTGCAGCGGGCGGCGCAGTTGCAGGTAGTCGGCCATCACCTCCTGCCAGCGCAGCTTGGCCGAACGTTCCACCGCGGCATAGCCATAGCCGGGCAGGTCGGCGAAAAGCGCGTTGGCGGCGTCTTTCGGCCCTACCTCGAAGAGGTTGATGTGCTGGGTGCGGCCCGGGGTGCGCGAGGCGAAAGCCAGGCGCTTCTGCTGCGCCAGACGGTTGATCGCGGTGGATTTGCCGGCGTTGCTGCGGCCCACGAAGGCGATCTCGGGCGTTTCACTCGCCGGCAGCTGCGAGAGCTGGCTGGCCGTGGTGAGAAAGCGCGCGCTGTGGGTCCAGGCCAGGGCCTGCCGGGCGGTTTCGGCAGGGGTGGCGGGGCGGCCCGGAAGCCCGTGAAAGCTGTTTGTCATGGGGCATTGTAAAATTCATGGCTTTGGTTCCCGCGCGCTTCTCCATCAAGCCACCCGCGCACCCCCTTTGAAGGCACCTGCATGATGTCGCGAATGAAGTCGCTGGCCGTGTCGACCCTGTCGGCTGCCACCCTGGCCCTGCTGTCTGGCGCGGCCTTCGCCGCTGCCCCCGCACCGGCGTTCAAGCCCGACCTGGCCAAAGGCCAGCAGCTCGCGGCCTCGTGTGGCGCCTGCCACACCAGCGATGGTTCGCGCGGCACGCCGGCCAACCCCATCCTGGCCGGGCAACACCCCGAGTACCTCGTCAAGCAGCTCGTCGAGTTCAAGAGCGGCAAACGCAAGAACGCCATCATGGCGGGCATGGCCGCAGGGTTGTCCGAAGAGGACATGAAGCACATCGCGGCCTACTACGCCTCGAAGACCGCCAAACCGGGCGCCGCGCGCGACCCCAAGACCGTGGCCCTGGGTGAGCAGATCCACCGCGGCGGCATCATGGCCAAGGGCGTGCCCGCCTGCGCCGGTTGCCACAGCCCCAACGGCGCCGGCATCCCGGCGCAGTACCCCCGCCTGCAAGGCCAGCACGCCGAGTACACCGAAGCCCAGCTGCTGGCCTTCCGCTCGGGCGCGCGCGGCAACAGTGCGCAGATGATGGCCATCGCCGCCAAGATGAGCGACGCCGAGATCAAGGCCGTCTCCGACTACCTCGCCGGCCTGCGCTGACCCTCGCGCAGCACAACACCCCCGACGGGCCGGTCTTTACCGGCCCGTTTTCATTGCAGCCGCGTGAGCGATGTAAGGTGCAGACGGCGGCACCGACCGACATGCACACCCCCCGGAGCAGACATGCACTACCTGAAGGACCACGGCTTCCAGCACCCCATCGCGTCGGAGATCACGCCGCGCGCCGTCTACCAGCAGCGCCGCCAGCTGCTGCAGGGCCTCGCCGCCGCCGGGGCTCTGGGGGCACTGCCGGCATGGCGCCCGGCGCAGGCGCAGACTGCGCGACCCGGCAAGCTGGCCGCCCTGCCCGGCGCGCGCAGTGCCGTGGCGGGCGCGATGGCGCTGGACAAGCTCACGCCCTACAAGGACGTGAGCAGCTACAACAATTTCTACGAGTTCGGCACCGACAAGGCCGACCCCGCCAAGTACGCCGGCACCTTGAAGCCGCGGCCCTGGACGGTGGCCGTGGAGGGCGAGGTGAAGAAGCCCGGCAACTACGACCTTGACACCCTGCTCAAGCTCGCGCCCATGGAAGAGCGCATCTACCGCCTGCGCTGCGTGGAGGGCTGGTCGATGGTGGTGCCCTGGGTGGGTTGGTCGCTGGCCGAACTGATCAGAAAAGTGGAGCCCACCGGCAACGCCAAGTTCGTGCAGTTCATCACCTTGGCCGACCGCGCGCAGATGCCCGGCCTGAGCCAGGCCGTGCTCGACTGGCCCTATGTCGAAGGCCTGCGTTTGGACGAAGCCATGCACCCGCTCACGCTGCTGGCCTTCGGCCTCTACGGCGAAGTGCTGCCCAACCAGAACGGCGCGCCCGTTCGCCTGGTGGTGCCCTGGAAGTACGGCTTCAAGAGCGGCAAGAGCATCGTGAAGATCCGCTTCGTCGAGAAACAGCCGCGCACCAGCTGGGAAGCCGCCATCCCCAGCGAGTACGGCTTCTACTCGAATGTCAACCCGAAGGTCGACCACCCGCGCTGGAGCCAGGCCACCGAACGCCGCCTCGGCGAAGACGGCCTCTTTGCGAAGAAGCGCCCCACGCTGATGTTCAACGGCTACGAGCCGCAGGTGGGCCAGCTCTATGCCGGCATGGACCTGAAAAAGTTCTACTGAGGTGAACCGCCTGCTGCTGAAGCCGGCGGCCAAGCCGCTGGTCTTCGCGCTGGCGCTGGCGCCGCTGGGCCTGTTGGTGTGGGGCGTCTTCGCCGACACGCTGGGCGCCAATCCCGCCGAAACGCTGATCCGCAGCACCGGTGATTGGACATTGCGCCTGCTGTGCCTGACGCTCGCCGTGACGCCGCTGCGCCAGTGGACGGGCTGGCACGCGCTGGCGCGGCTGCGCCGCATGCTGGGCCTCTTCACCTTCTTCTACGGGCTGCTGCACTTCCTCGCTTTCGCCTGGCTGGACATGGGGCTGGACCTGGGCGCCATCATTGCCGACATCGCCAAACGCCCCTTCATCCTGGTGGGCAGCGCCGCGCTGCTGCTGATGCTGCCGCTGGCGCTGACCTCCTTCAACCGCGCCATCAAGGCTCTGGGCGCGCCACGCTGGCAGGCCCTGCACCGCGCGGTGTACGCGGTGGCCGTGCTGGCGGTGCTGCACTTCCTGTGGATGCGCAGCGGCAAAAACGACCTGGCCGAGGTCGGCGTCTACGCCGCGGTGCTGGGCGGGCTGCTGGGCTGGCGGGTGTGGCGGCGCTGGGGCCCGGCCGCGAAAACCGCACGCTGAACGGCAGCAGGCCCCCGTGTCCGCGGGGGCGCGATGCGGCCCACGCCACAGCCTCGCCGGCTATCCTGCCGAGGCTGCGGCGCCAAAGTGCCGCCTTGAGAAGGATGGCCATGCACAGTTCGCTCCGTTTGCCCCTCGCCGCCCTCGGGCTGGCCCTGGCGGGCGCCTCGGCCCAGGCCGAAACCATCACCTTCAACGACCTGGTGGCTGGCGCCACGCTGTCCACGCAGTACGCCAGCCTGGGCATCACCTTCTCGCCCAACGCCTTCAGCGGCCCCGGCAGTTCGGCCAGCGGTGAGCCCTGGGCCACCAACACGCACATGCTGATCGCCGACAGCACCGGCCCCGATGTCGGCGGCCTGGGCACGCCCGAACTCGTCAACGGCATGGTGCTGCGCAGCTACAGCGGCTGGCTCACCGAAGATGGCGACGCGAGCTTCCTGGTGAGCTTCAGCACCCCCATCACCTCGTTCAGCGCCGACTTCGGCGGCGTCACCGAGTTCGCCGACGTCACCATCTGGGCCTACGACGGCAGCACGCTGCTGGGCTCGGTCTCGGGCACGGCCACGGGTCAGATCACGCTGAGCTTTGCGGCCAGCAGCATCACCAGCGTGGCGGTGCGGCCCGGGAACTACTTCGATTACGTGGCGGTGGACAACATCAGCTTCGCGCCGGTGCCCGAGCCCGCCACCTACGCCACCATGGCGCTGGGCCTGGCTGGCCTGCTGGCCTGGCGGCGGCGCCAGAGCCGTTGAAGCGCGGCCGCACCTGCAGCAGCAACGCCGCCCTCGGGCGGCGTTTTGCATGGTGCCGTCGTCGGTAGCTTTTACAGCCCGGCTGGGCATATTCACGCTTTGTCTTGCAAGTGCCTGAGCGCACAGCACCGGCAGCCCTTGGCACGCATATCGCTAAAGATGGGGCAGACCAACCTGAGCAACTCTCATGCGCCAAGCACAACGCCTCCGCCATCTCATCGCTGCCAGCACCCTGGCTTTCGCCGCGACGGCACAAGCCGGCACCGTCACCGTGGCTGCCGACGCTTTCGGCTATGCCAACGGCGCACTGGCAGGCCAGATCGGCGGCAGCGGCTGGACCAGCGCCTGGGGCTCCAAAGGCGGTGCGCCCAGCGTCAACGGCAGCGGCCTGGTCTTCGCCGGCAACAACAACAACGCCGCCTACCGCAGCCTGGGCACGCAGACGTCCGACATCGTCGTCAAGTTCACGCTGTCCGTGTCGGGCGCACCGCAGAACAACGACTTCCTGGGCCTGTGGTTCGACAACGAATCGACCTCCGACCACCTCGACGTGCCCAACATCGGCCTGAAGGGCAACTGCGGCACCAACTGCAGCGGCGGCCTGGATGTTTTCGTGCGCACCACGGGCACGGCGGGCAGCTTCACGTCCCCCATCACGCCGAACATCGAGTACACCATCTTCGGTCTGCTGCAAAAGACCGGCAGCGCGACGGTCTACAACAAGTTCTCGGTGTGGGTGAACCCCACCGGCGGCGAAATGGAAAGCTTCACGGGCGCTGACGCCGTGGCCACGGGCCTGTCCAGCCTGAGTTCCTTCAACACCATCGGCTTCCGCACCGCCAACCTCAGCGACAACCTGACCGTGCGCGTCGACAACCTGAGCGTCTCGGCCGTGCCTGAACCCGCCAGCGTGCTGCTGGCCGGCATGGGCCTGCTGGCCGCCGGTGCCGCCAGCCGCCGCCGCCGCGCCTGAAGCTGCGCTGCAACGCTGAAAACGCCGCCTTCGGGCGGCGTTTTTCATGGGCGCTCAATTCACACGGGCCAGCACCGGCGCCAGGGCCCGCCCCGTGTGCGAGCCGCTGGCCACCACGGCCTCGGGCGCGCCGGCCACCACCACGCGGCCGCCGCCGGTGCCGCCTTCGGGGCCGAGGTCCACCACCCAGTCGGCTTCGGCGATGACATCGAGGTCGTGCTCGATCACCACCACGCTGTGGCCGCCTTCCACCAGGCGGTGCAGCACGCGGATCAGCCGCTCCACGTCGGCCATGTGCAGGCCCACAGTGGGTTCATCCAGCACGTACAGCGTCTTGGGCGGCTTTTGGCCGCGGCGCGTGACGTCGTCGCGTACCTTGCTGAGTTCGGTGACGAGCTTGATGCGCTGCGCCTCGCCACCGCTCAGCGTGGGGCTGGGCTGGCCCAGCGTGAGGTAACCCAGCCCCACGTCCTTCAGCAGCTGCAGCGGGTGCGCGATGGACGGCATGCTGGCAAAAAACACCACCGCCTCGTCCACCTCCATCTGCAGCACGTCGCCGATGCTCTTGCCGCGCCAGGTGACGGCCAGCGTCTCGGGGTTGAAGCGCGCGCCGTGGCACACGTCGCAAGGCACCTTCACATCGGGCAGGAAGCTCATCTCGATGGTCTTCATGCCCTGCCCTTCACAGCCCGGGCAGCGCCCGTCGCCGGTGTTGAAGGAAAAGCGCGCCGTGCCGTAGCCGCGGGCCCGGGCTTCCAGCGTCTCGGTGAAGAGCTTGCGGATGGCGTCCCAGAAGCCGATGTAGGTGGCCGGGCAGCTGCGCGGCGTCTTGCCGATGGGCGTCTGGTCGACTTCCAACACGCGGTCGATGTGCTGGAAACCTTCCAGGGTCTCGCAGCCGGCCCACTTGCGGTTGCCGGTCAGTGCGCTTTGAACGTTGGCCAGCAGCACGTCACGCGCCAGCGTGCTCTTGCCGCTGCCGCTGACGCCGGTGATGGCCACCAGCCGCCCCAGCGGCACGCGCAGGTCCACGCGCTGCAGGTTGTGCAGCGTGGCGCCGCGCAGTATCAGCGCCGGGGCTTCCCAATCGATGGCGCGGCGCGCCACCAGCGGGTGCTGCAGCGGGTGTGCGAGCAGCCGGCCCGTCACCGAATCGGGCTGCGCCGCCAAGTCGGCCGCTGTGCCCTGGGCCACCAGATGGCCGCCGCGTTTGCCGGCGCCGGGGCCGATGTCGATGATGTGCTCGGCACGGCGGATGGTGTCTTCGTCGTGCTCCACCACCACCAGCGTGTTGCCGGCACTGCCCAGCTTGGCCAGCGCATTCAGCAGGATGCCGTTGTCACGCGGGTGCAGGCCGATGGTGGGCTCGTCCAGCACGTAACACACGCCCTGCAGGTTGCTGCCCAGCTGCGCCGCAAGGCGGATGCGTTGCGCCTCGCCGCCGCTGAGCGTGGGCGCGGCGCGGTCCAGCGTCAGGTAGCCCAGGCCCACGTCTTCCAGAAAGACGAGGCGGCTCTTGATCTCGCTGACCACGTCGCGCGCGATGTCGGCGTCGCGGCCGGTGAGTTGCAGGGTCTCGATCCACGCGCGGGTTTCGTGCACCGAGAGGCGCGCGATGTCGCTGATCGCGCGTTCTTCAAAAGTCACGCCGCGCGAGGCCTTGTTCAAACGCGCACCACCGCAATCGCCGCAGGGCTCGTCGACCACGCCTTCGACCTCGGGCTCTTCGCTCGGGAAGCTCTGCTCGCGGCCCTTGTTGTCGTCGTCGCGGACGCTGTCGTCGTAAGCCTTGCGCTGCTCACGCGTCAGCTTCAGGCCCGTGCCCACGCAGCCGGTGCACCAGCCGTGTTTGCTGTTGTAGCTGAACATGCGCGGGTCCAGCTCGGGGTAGCTGGTGCCGCACACCGGGCAGGCGCGTTTGGTGCTGAAGACCTTCACCTGGCCGATGCCGCGGCCCTGCGTGCCGCCTTCGACCATGCTGTCGTCCAGCCCCGTCAGCGGGTGCAGCAGGTGCAGCACGCCCTTGCCCAGCGCCAGCGCCTTGCTCAGCATCTCGCGCAGCGCGGTTTCGTTCTCGGGCGTGACGATCAGGTCGCCCACCGGCAGCTCGATGGTGTGTTCCTTGAAGCGGTCGATGCGCGGGAAGGGACTCAGGCTCAGGAACTCGCCGTCCACGCGCAGGTGGCTGTGGCCGCGCGCCTTGGCCCACTTGGCGAGGTCGGTGTAGACGCCCTTGCGGTTCACCACCAGCGGCGCCAGCAGGCCCACGTGTTCACCCTTGTGATCGCGCAGCAGCTGCGCCGCGATGCTCTCGGCGCTTTGCGCCTTCACCGGCGCGCCGTCGTGCACGCAGTGCTGCAGGCCCAGCTTCACCCACAGCAGGCGCAGAAAGTGCCACACCTCGGTGGTGGTGGCCACCGTGCTCTTGCGGCCACCGCGCGAGAGGCGCTGCTCGATGGCCACCGTGGGCGGGATGCCGTAGACCGCATCCACCTCGGGCCGGCCCGCCGGCTGCACGATGCTGCGCGCGTAGGCGTTCAGGCTTTCGAGGTAACGCCGCTGTCCTTCGTTGAAGAGGATGTCGAAGGCCAGCGTGCTCTTGCCGCTGCCGCTGACGCCGGTGATGACGTTGAACTTGCCGCGCGGGATCTCCACGCTCAGGCTCTTGAGGTTGTGTTCCTTGGCGTTGACGATGCGGATGCTGTCCTCCATCGCCTGGCGCGCGCGCCGCGCCTCGCGCAGCACGGTCTGCAGCGCGCGGCTTTCTTCGGCCTGCGGCGTGCCGAAGCCCAGGGCCTGCTCGTAGTCGCGCAAGGCCAGCGCGGTGTGGGAGGTGGGGTGCAACTTCACGTCGTCGGGCGTGCCTTCGCAGACCACCTCACCGCCGGCCTCGCCGCCTTCGGGGCCGAGGTCGACGATCCAGTCGGCGGCGCGGATGACGTCGAGGTTGTGCTCGATGACCAGCAGCGAATGCCCCGCGTCCTGCAGCTTGCGCAGCGCGCGCATCAGCTTGGCGATGTCGTCGAAGTGCAGGCCGGTGGTGGGCTCGTCGAACAGGAAGAGCGTGCCCTTCTTCGCCAGCCGTGAACTCGCGTAGCTGCTGGCCGAGGCCGCCGCCTCGGCCAGGAAGCCCGCCAGCTTCAGGCGCTGCGCCTCACCACCCGACAAGGTCGGCACGGGCTGGCCCAGGCGCACGTAGTCCAAGCCCACATCGACGATGGGCTGCAGCCGCGCCACCACCTCGCGGTCGTTCTGGAACCAATGCGCGGCCTCGGCCACGGTGAGGTCCAGCACGTCGGCGATGCTCAGCTGCATGGGCCCGCGCACCACCCTAACGTCGAGGATCTCGCTGCGGTAGCGGCGGCCGTCGCAATCCTGGCAGCGCAGGTAGACGTCGCTGAGGAACTGCATCTCCACGTGTTCAAAACCGCTGCCGCCGCAGGTGGGGCAGCGGCCGTCGCCGGCGTTGAAGCTGAAGGTGCCGGCGGTGTAGCTGCGCTCGCGCGCCAGCGGCGCGTCGGCAAAGATCTTGCGCAGTTCGTCGAAGGCGCCCACGTAACTGGCCGGGTTGGAACGCGCGGTCTTGCCGATGGGGCTCTGGTCGACGAACACCGCGTCGGCCAGCGCGTCAGCGCCCAGCAGTCGATCGTGCACACCCGGGGTTTCGGTGGCCTTGCCGAAGTGGCGGGCCAGCGCGGGGTAGAGCACGTCCTGGATCAAGGTGCTCTTGCCGCTGCCCGACACGCCCGTCACGCACACCAGGCGCTGCAACGGGAAGGCCACGCTCACGTTCTGCAGGTTGTGCTCGCGCGCGCCTTCCAGAATCAGCTTGGGCGTGGCCTCGTTCACCAGCTTGCGGAAACCCGCCCCCACCTGCTTGCGGCCGCCGAGGTAGGCGCCGGTCAGCGTGTTGGCGTTGCGCGCCGCCTCGGGCGTGCCGTCGAAGACGATCTGCCCGCCGCGTTCACCCGGACCCGGGCCCATGTCGATCAGGCGGTCGGCGGCCAGCATCACGGCCGGGTCGTGTTCCACCACCACCAGCGTGTTGCCGGCGTCGCGCAGGCGGTGCATGGCCTGCACGATGCGGTTCATGTCGCGCGGGTGCAGGCCGATGCTGGGCTCGTCCAGCACGAACATGGTGTTCACGAGGCTGGTGCCGAGCGCCGTGGTCAGGTTGATACGCTGCACCTCGCCGCCGCTGAGCGTGCGGCTCTGGCGGTCGAGCGTGAGGTAGCCCAGGCCCACGTCGCACAAATACTTCAGGCGTGTGCGCACTTCATCCAGCAGCAGCTTCAGCGCGTCATCCAGCAGCGAACTGGGCAGCGTGAGGCTGTCGAAGAAGCGGCGCAGGCGTTCGATGCTCAGCTGCATCAGGTCGTGCAGGCTCAGGCCGGGCAAGGCTTCGAGCTGCTCGCGCGACCATTGCGCGCCGACGGGCAGGTATCGCTTCGTCGCTGGCAACACCGCATCGGCACCGGCCTTGTCACCGATGCGCCAAAGCAGCGGTTCGAGCTTCAGCCGCGCCCCGCCGCAGGCGCCGCAGGGCGTGTAGCTGCGGTACTTCGACAAGAGCACGCGGATGTGCATCTTGTAGGCCTTGCTCTCCAGGTACTCGAAGAAGCGGCGCACGCCGTACCACTGCTTGTTCCAGTTGCCGGCCCAGTTCGGCGTGCCTTCCACCACCCAGTCGCGCTGCGCGGCGCTCAGCTGGCTCCAGGGCGTGTCGCGCGGGATGCCGGCCTCGCCGGCGTACTTCACCAGGTCGTCCTGGCAGTCGGCCCAGGCCGGCGTCTGCATGGGCTTGATGGCGCCGTTGCGCAGGGTCTTGCGGTGGTCGGGGATGACCAGGCCCATGTCCACGCCGATCACGCGCCCGAAGCCGCGGCAGGTTTCGCAGGCGCCGTAGGCGCTGTTGAAGCTGAACATCGCCGGCTGTGGGTCGGCATACCGGATGTCGCTCTCGGGGCAGTGCAGGCCGGTGCTCCAGCGCCAGAGCTGGGCTTCGCCTTCGGCGGGTTGCACATGCACCTTCAAGCGCCCGCCGCCGCGCTTGAGCGCGAGTTCGATGGCGTCCATGGCCCGCACCTTCTCGGTGCCGGCGATGCGGAAGCGGTCGGCCACCACGTCCAGGATCTTGCGCGTGCCTTCCACGCGCTCTTCCTGCACGCGTGTGAAGCCGCTGGCGGCCAGCCACTGCTCTTGCTGCTCGGCCGTGGTGTCGGCCGGCAGTTCCATCGGGAAGGTCAGCACCAGGCGCGGGTCACCCAGCGCTTCAGCCCGCGCGCGCAGGTCGGCGTGGATGCTCTCGGCCGAATCGTGCCGCACCGGCAGCGCCGTCTGCTTGTCGAAGAGCTGGGCGGCACGCGCGAAGAGCAGCTTCAGGTGGTCGTTCAGCTCGGTCATCGTGCCGACCGTGCTGCGGCTGGTACGCACCGGGTTGGTCTGGTCGATGGCGATGGCCGGCGGCACGCCGTCCACGCGGTCGACCGCCGGGCGGTCCATGCGGTCGAGGAACTGGCGCGCGTAGGCGCTGAAGGTCTCGACATACCGCCGCTGGCCCTCGGCATACAGCGTGTCGAAGACCAGGCTGCTCTTGCCGCTGCCGCTGGGGCCGGTGACGACCGTCAGCTCGCCGGTCTGGATGTCGAGATCGAGGTTCTTGAGGTTGTGCTGGCGCGCACCGCGGATTCGAATGACACCGGACGAGGACATGGAGGCCTTCGGGCTGGGGAAGGCGGGAGATTCTAGGGAGCGAAGCCCGCCGCCGTGCGCGTGCCGGAATGCCCTTTCCAGGGCCTCCGCCGCCAGCGGGCCACACACGGGCGCCGGCCCTTGTGTGCGCTGGGCTACAGTCCGCCCCGCCATGGCCCAGGACCTCACGCTGCTGTTCACCGACATCGTCGACAGCACGGCCGTCAACGCACGGCTGGGCGATGCCGCGATGTCCACGCTCTGGGCGCAGCACGACCGCGGCTCGCGCGACCTGCTGCTGGCCTGGCGCGGGCACGAGGTCGACCGCAGCGACGGCTTCGTCGTGCTCTTCGACAGCCCCACCGACGCCGCCGGTTTCGCCACCGCCTACCACCGCCTGCTGGCTGCCCTGCCCGAGCCGCTGCAGGCCCGCGCCGGCCTGCACACCGGGCCGCTGGACGTGCGCCACAACGGCCCCGAAGACGTGGCCCTGGGCGCCAAGCCGGTGGAGGCCTTCGGCATCGGCAAAGCCGTGGGCGCACGCCTGATGGCGCTGGCCCGCGGCGGCCAGACCCTCACCAGCGCCGCCGCCGCCGCGCAGCTGCAGGTTGCGGGCTGGCGCACGCTGAGCCACGGCCACTGGCGCATGAAGGGCCTGCCCGAGCCGCTGGAAGTGCACGAGGTGGGCGACGACAGCGCACCCTGGCTGCCGCCACCCGACGCCGAAAAATCACAGCGTGTGGTGTGGCACCGCGGCCAGTGGATGAGCGGCGACCAGGTGCCGCACAACCTGCCGGCCGAACGCGACCGTTTTGTCGGCCGCCAGGCCGACCTTCGCGCGCTGGCCGCGCTGCTCGACGGCCGCGAGGCCGGTGCGCGCCTGGTCACCTTGCACGGCACCGGCGGCATGGGCAAAACCCGGCTGGCGCTGCGCCATGCCTGGGCCTGGCGAGGCAGCTTCCCCGGCGGCGTGTGGTTCTGCGATCTGGCGCAGGCGCGCAACGTCGACAGCGTGCTGCAGGCCGTGGCCGTGGCGCTGGACGTGCCGCTGGGTGCCGACCCGGCCGCCCAGCTCGGCCGCGCGATCGCCGGGCGCGAGCGCTGCCTGCTCATCCTCGACAACTTCGAGCAGGTCACGCGCCACGCGGCCGAGACCGTGGGCCGCTGGCTCGACATGGCGCCGCAGGCGCGTTTTGTGGCCACCTCGCGCGAGGTGCTGGGCCTGCGCGGCGAACACACGCTGGCGCTGGACGCGCTGGGCCCCGACGAAGCCGCCGAACTCTTCCACGAACGTGCCCAGGCGGCGCTGGCCGGCTACCAGCGCGACGCCGAATCCGACCGCGCCGTGCGCCAGCTGGTGGAACTGCTGGACGGGCTGCCGCTGGCCATCGAGCTGGCCGCGCCGCGTGTGCGCGTGATGGCGCCGGCACAGCTGCTGGCGCGCATGGGCGACCGCTTCCGCCTGCTGGCGGTGCAGGGCGGCGCCGGCCGGCAAGACCGCCAGGCCACGCTGCAGAACGCGCTGCAGTGGTCTTGGGAGCTGATGAGCGAAGCCGAGCGCCGCACGCTGGCGCAGCTGGCGGTCTTCGAGGGCGGTTTCGACTGGCCGGCCGCCGAAGCCGTGGTGCGGCTGGACGAGCTGCCCGAAGCACCCTGGCTCGTCGACCTGCTGCAGGCCCTGGGCGACAAATCGCTGCTGCGCCGGCTGCCGGGCACACGCTTCGGGCTGCTGCGCGCGGTCCAGGCGTTCGCCTTGACGCACCTGCCGGCGGCCGAACAGGCGGCGGTGCGTGCACGCCATGCCCGCTATTACGCGGCGCTGGACGAACGCAGCGCCATCGCCCGCGGCGGCGTGGAGCTCGACAACCTCGTGCAGGCCTGCCGCCATGCGGTGGCCGGCAACGACGCCGCCACCGCCGCCGCCAGCCTGGGCCTGGTCTGGCTGGTGCTGCGCCTGACCGGGCCGCTGCGCGCGGCGGTGGATCTGGCGCAGGAGGTGCGTGCAGGGCTGGCACTGAGCCCGCACGAGGCCGCAGCCGTCGGCTGGGTGGAGGGCTCCGCCCTGGTGGGCAGCGGGCGGGCCGCCGAAGCGCGCACGGTGATCATGGCGGCGCTGGACGCGCACCCCGACCCCGGCCGCGAGCTGGTGGGTGGCCGCCTGCACGCGGCGCTGGGCGACCTGATGTCGGCCGCCGGCGACACAGCGGCGGCCACCGCGCACCTGCAAACGGCGCTGGAGATCGGCCTGCGCCTCCAGAACACCGGCCTGCAGTGCCAAGCGCTCAACGAGCTCGGCGCGATGGCGATGAACGCCGCCGACCACAGCACTGCGCTGGCCCGCTTCATGCGCGCGCTGCGCATTGCCACCGAGGCGGGGGACCGCCGTTGGCTGGGCGGGCTGCAGGGCAACTTGGGCGCCCTCAACTACACCATGGGTCGCTTTGCCGAGGCGCGCGCCGCCTACGAGGAGGCCTTGCAGCTGGTGCGTGAAACAGGCGACCGACGCTGGGAGGCCAACGCCCGCTGCAACCTCGGGCTGGCGTATTTGAGCCAGAACGAAACCGCGCTGGCCGAACAGGCCCTACGCGACTCGCTCGCCCTCGCGCGGGACATCGGCCACGCGCGCATCGTGCCACCGGCGCTGTGCAACCTGGGCCAGGTGCTGGCCGCCGCAGGCAAGGTGCACGAGGCGCGCAGCACTTTGCTGGAGGCGCAGTCGCTGGCCCGTGAGGCCAACGACTGGCGGCTGGCCGAGGAGTGCCAGGACACTTTGGACACACTGCCCCCCGAAACCATGGTGGACGGCAGCCAGATGCAGCTCATTCGCGATTGATGACCACCGGATCGTAGGTGTTGCACTTCGTCCAATCGCGCGCGCCCTTGACCCGGTATTCGAGGTAAACGTCGTAGGCCGAGATGCGCGGCGGCCAGTCGCGCTGGATGCGTGAGAACAGCACCTCGTCGGGGTTCTGCACCTGCTGCACCCAGATGGGCTGCATCGGGCTGGAGGCCCCGCTGGCCGGCGGTGGCACGTACATCAGGTTGTCGATCAGCCGCACGCCGTAACCAGGCGGCTCAGGAAAAACGGCGCTGCGGAAGCGGTACTCATGCGTGGCGTCGCTGGCCGTCAACTTCCAAACCAGCGTGGCCATCGTCCTGGGCAGCGAGACGGCGGAGTCCAGCGTCACCTGGCACTGGTTGCTCCCGTCGGTGGGAGCCGTCGCCACCACGTTGATCGTGCAGGTGGTGCCGCTGATGTTCGGGCAGTCGACGACGGTGTAGGTCTCGCCCGGGTTCATGCCGCCCAGGCGCGGGTTCACGGGCTTGGGCGTGCCGAGCACCGGGGTCTGCTGGCAGGCCGAGAGCAGGCCCAGCAGCGCCAGCAGCGCCGCCGTCTTCACGAAGGGGGCCGGGCGGTGCACCGGGCGCGAAGTCAGGGTCTTCATGGCGGGGCTGGGTCGGTAGCGGCGATGGCCGACATTCTGGTGCCGCCGGGCTGCGCCGGCACAGGGCCCGGGCACGCGGCTTCGCCCATTTGCAGGAAAGCCGCGGCCTGCAGCTTCGCACCTGCGCCGCTGCGCACCCGCGCGCCGGCCCGACGGGCGGGCGGGCGGGCAAACCCGCGCTTGTGATGCCGTAATTACAGACTTATGCTCCTCGCCATGGTCGACCCCATCCCCCTGCGCGGCACCTCCTTGCACGACGGCGTGGCCGCGCGCTTGCGCAGCATGGTCTTCGACGGTGAACTGCAGCCTGGCGCCTTCATCGACGAAAAGGCCCTGGCCGCGGTCTGGCAAGTCAGCCGCACGCCCCTGCGTGAGGCGCTGAAGGTGCTGGCCGCCGAGGGCCTGGTGGAGCTGGTGCCGCACCGCGGCTGCCGCGTCATCGAGCTCACCGATGCCGACGCCGATGCGCTCTTCCCGGTGATGGCATTGCTGGAAGGCCGCTGCGCCTTCGAGGCCGCCAGCAAGGCGAGCGACGACGAACTGCGCACGCTGCAGCACCTGCACGAAACGCTGGAACGCCATGCCGCGGCGCAGGACATCGGCGGCTACTACCAGGCCAACCACGCCTTCCACAGCTGCGTGCAGGGCCTGGCAGCCAACCGCTGGCTCGACCGCGTGACGAGTGACCTGCGCCGCTTCATGCGCCTGATGCGCGGGCGCCAGCTGGCGCTGCCGGGGCGCATCGAGGCCTCGATCAACGAACACCGCGTGCTCATCGACGCATTCACGCAGCGCGACGCCGCGCGCGCCGAACGCGCGATGCACGACCACCTGATGGCGCAGCTGGTGGCGCTGAAAAAACTGCGCAGTCGCCAGGGCCGCGCGGGCGCCAGCGGCCGCACCCCCTGAACGCAGCCCACCAGGAGGCCCCATGCTCGAAGACATCCGCCACGCCGCCGCGCGCCAGCGCAAGGCCCGCGCCGTGCGCCGCATGACGCTGGACTGCAAGCGCCTCTTGTCCGAGAAAGGCGAGCTCGGCGGTCAGGCCGTGGCGGTGGACCTCATCGACCGCCTGGAAACGCTGGACGACGAAGACCTCGACGGCTTCTTCGATTACCTCGCCAACGACCTCAGCCCCGACCCGCAGGCGGTGCTGCAGGCCGCGCAGGCCTACGCCGCGGCCCCGGGCGCGGCCACGCTGGCACCGCTGACACAGCTGGCCGAACCGCCGCGGCAAGAGCTTTTCCGCCGCCTGAACCGCATGCCCGGCGGCACCTCGGCCGTGCTGCGCCTGCGCCGCGCGCTGATGCGCCGGCTGCGCGCGCGGCCCGAGCTGGCCGCCATCGAGGCCGACCTGCTGCACCTGCTGACGAGCTGGTTCAACCCCGGCTTCCTGCGCATGAAACGCGTGGACTGGAACTCGCCCGCGCAGCTGCTGGAGAAGATCATCCTGCACGAGGCCGTGCACGCCATCGACGGCTGGGACGACCTGCGCCGCCGCCTGCAGCCCGACCGCCGCTGCTTCGCGTTTTTCCACCCGCAGCTGCCCGACGAGCCGCTGATCTTCGTGGAGGTGGCGCTGCTGCCCGAGATGCCGGGCGCGATCGCGCCGCTCATCGACAAGGGCAGCACGCCGCTGCCGCCCGACCGTTTCCGCGTGGCGGCTTTCTACAGCATCAGCAACTGCGAACCGGGGCTGCGCGGCGTGAGCCTGGGCAACTTCCTCATCAAGACCGTGGCCACGCAACTGCAGCGTGAACTGCCGCGGCTGAAGACCTTCTGCACGCTCTCGCCCATCCCCGGCTTTGCGGCCTGGCTGCTGGGTGATCCCGATTTCGCCGCGCTGCCCGGCGCAAAGAAGGCCGCCGTGGCCGAGCTGGAGAACGCGCGCACGCTGCTGCGCCAGCGCTGCGAAGGCGACCTCGGCGCGCTGCAGGGCGCGCATGTGCACGAGCTGCTGGGCCACGACGGCAACGCCGCGCTGCAGCTGCTGTGCGGGGCCTACCTCACGCTGCTGTCGCCGCACCCGGGCGGCGACGCTGTGGCGCGTTTCCACCTCGACAACGGCGCGCGGCTGGAGCGCCTGAACCCGCGCGGCAACCTCAGCGCCCACGGGCTGCGCCAGAGTTTCGGCATGATGGTCAACTACCTGTACGACCTCGGCAAGGTCGAGGCCAGCCACACCAAGTTCCGCCAGGGCGAGGTGGCGCGCTCGCGCGCCATCGCCACCCCGGGTTGAGAATCACCCACCACCACAAAGACGGAGACAAGACCATGACGCAACCGACACGCCCCACCCGCCGCACGGCCCTGATCGCCGGCGCGGCCACGCTCGCCGCCCCCTGGGTGCACGCCCAGGGTGGCTGGCCGACCAAACCGGTCAACGTGATCGTGCCCTTCCCGCCCGGCGGTGGCACCGACGCCTTCGCGCGCCCGCTCTTCGCGATGATGAGCAAGAACACCGGCCGCCAGTTCATCATCGACAACAAGGGCGGTGCCGGTGGCACGCTGGGCGCCAGCCTCGCAGCCAAGGCCGCGCCCGATGGCTACAACTTCTTCATGGGCGCCGTGCACCACACCATCGCGCCCAGCATGTATCCCAGGCTCGACTACAACATCGAGGCCGATTTCGTGCCCGTGGGCCTGGTCTCCAGCGTGCCGCAGGTCATCGTCGTCAATCCGCAGAAGGTGCAGGCCACCAACCTGAAGGACCTGCTGGCCTACATCCGCAGCAACCCCGGCAAGCTGAACTACGGCAGCGCCGGCAACGGCACCAGCCACCACCTGGCCGGCGAGTTGTTCAAGCTGCAGACCAAGACCTTCATCACGCACATCCCCTACCGCGGCGCGGGCCCGGCGCTGCAAGACCTGATCGCCGGCCAGGTGGACATGATGTTCGACGGCCTGGGCAGCAGTGCCGCGCACATCAAGGGCGGCCGGCTGCGTGCCATCGCCGTGGCAGCCGACCAGCGCGCCCCGGGTTTTGCCGATCTCGTGACCGCCGCCGAAGCCGGCGAGAAGAACTACAAGGTCAGTACCTGGTACGGCATCTGGGCACCCAAGGGCACGCCGGCCGAAGCCACCGCGGCCATGGTCGCCGAGATGAAAAAGGCCCTGAACAGCCCCGAGCTGAAGGCCACCTGGAACGGCATGGGCGCCGAGACCCCCAACACCTGGACTGCAGACTTCGGCCGCTTTGCCAGCAGCGAGGTCGAGCGCTGGGCGGCCGTCGTCAAGAGCTCTGGAGCCAAGCTGGACTGACGTGGGCATGGGCGCTGACAACAACCACAACCTGTTCACCGCGCTGCGCGCGGCTTTTCCGGCCGATCTCGAAGCTACCGCCATCGAGACGGCCGACACGGCCACGCCGCTTTTCTACACCTGGCGCGACCTGGAACGCGGCACGGCCATGCTGGCCAACCTGCTCGACAGCCTGGGGCTGCCGCCGGCCTCGCGCATTGCGGTGCAGACGGAGAAGAGCGTCGAGGCGCTGATGCTCTACCTCGCCGTGCTGCGCGCAGGCCATGTGTTCCTGCCGCTGAACACGGCCTACCAGGCCAGCGAGATCGAGTACTTCATCGGCAACGCCGAGCCGGCGGTGGTGGTGTGTGCGGGCAAGAACTTCGGCTGGGTCAGCAAGATCGCTTTCGTGGCCGGCACGAAACACGTCTACACGCTGAACGAAGACCGCACCGGCACCCTGCTCGACCGCGCCGCCTTCCACAGCCCCCGGCACACGCCGGCCGTGCGCGCGGCCGACGACCTGGCCGCCATCCTCTACACCAGCGGCACCACCGGGCGCAGCAAGGGCGCGATGCTCACGCACGGCAACCTGCTGAGCAATGCGCAGGTGCTGCACCAGGCCTGGGGCTGGCAGCAGAAGGACGTGCTCATCCACGCGCTGCCCATCTTCCACGTGCACGGCCTCTTCGTGGCCAGCCACGGTGCGCTGCTGGCGGGCGCGAAGATGCTGTGGTTCAGCCGCTTCGACCCGCGCGCCGCCGCCACCCGCCTGCCCGAGGCCACGGTGTTCATGGGCGTGCCCACGCTCTACGTGCGCCTGCTCGGCGAGGCCGGCCTGACGAAAGAGGCCTGCGCCGGCATGCGCCTCTTCGTCAGCGGCTCGGCGCCGCTCCTGCTGGAGACCTTCCGCAGCTGGGAAGAACGCACCGGCCACCGCATTCTTGAGCGTTACGGCATGAGCGAAACCGTGATGCTCACCAGCAACCCCTACCGCCCAGAAAACGCACGCCGCGGCGGCACTGTCGGCCGGCCGCTGCCCGGCGTGGGCGTGCGTGTGCACGACGAGCAAGGCCAGGCCTTGCCGGCCGGCGAGATCGGCGGCATCGAGGTGCGCGGGCCCAACGTCTTCAAGGGCTACTGGCGCATGCCCGAGAAGACCAAGGAAGAGTTCACCGCCGACGGCTGGTTCAAGACCGGCGACGTCGGCAAGATCGACGCCGAGGGTTACGTGACCATCGTCGGCCGCAGCAAAGACCTGATCATCAGCGGCGGCTACAACGTCTACCCGGCCGAGATCGAGGGCTATGTCAACGACATGCCCGGCGTGGCCGAGAGCGCGGTGATCGGCGTGCCGCACCCCGATTTCGGCGAAGCGGTGGTGGCCGTGGTGGTGGCCAAGCCCGGCGCCGCCCTCGAAGGCGGCGCCATCAGCGCGGCGCTGAAGCAGCAGATCGCCAACTTCAAGGTGCCCAAGCAGGTGTACGTGGTGGCCGAGCTGCCGCGCAACACCATGGGCAAGGTGCAGAAGAACCTGCTGCGCGAGCAGCACAAGGGGCTGTTCGCGCGCTGAGGCCGCGCCCCGTCAGCGCGGCAACAGCGCGCTGAGCTGCGCCGGCAGGTGGCGCACGTCCAGCGGCTTGGGCCAGTGTTCGACGAAGCCGCGTGCGAGTGCGGCCTCGCGGTCGGCGGGCATGGCGTCGGCGGTGGCCATCACCGCCGGCACCTCGGCCAGGCCGGGCAGCGTGCGCAGGCGCGCCAGCAGCTCGTGGCCCTTGGCATCGGGCAGGTGGCCGTCGATCACCAGCAGCTCGGGCTGCCATTGCGCCGCCAAGGCCAGCGCCGTTTCGGCGTTGCCGGCGATGCGCAGCGCCAGCGTGGCGTGCGGGCGCAGCGCCTCGCCGAACAGCAGCGCGCTCAAGGGGTCGTCTTCCACCAGCAGCACGCGGCGCGGCGCGGGTGCAGCCGTTGGCGGAGGCGGTGCGGCCGGTGGCTCGGCGCTTGCTGCGCTGGAGGCGCCTGCGGCCCCCCGGGCGGCCTCGCCCGGCCCGGGCGCGGCCGGCAGCCACAGCTGCACCCGCGTGCCCTGCGCGGGCTGGCTGTGCACCGAGATGCGGCCGCCCTGCGCTTCCACCAGGCGCCGCGCGATCACCAGGCCCAGGCCCGTGCCTTCGATGCCGCTGCGCTCGCGGCCCAGGCGCTCGAAGGGCTGGAACAGGCGCGCCAGCTGCATCGCGCTCATGCCCAGGCCGTCGTCTTGCAGCTGCAGCTCGTGGCCGGCCACCAGCCCCAGCGCCGACCCGGCCAGCACCCAGCGCACACCACCGCCCGGCCGGTTGTACTTCACAGCGTTGGAGCCCAGGTTCAGCAGCACTTGGCGCAGGCGCTGCGGGTCGGCCAGCACCCACACCGGCCCGGCCGGTGCCGGGCCCAGGTTCACCTGCCGGCTCTGCGCCAGCGGCGCCAGCATCGCGCCCACCTCGGCCACCAGCGCCGCCAGGTCGACGGGCTGGCGCTGCAGCACCATCAGGCCTTGCTCGATCTGCTGCACGTCGAGCACGTCGTTGATGAGGTCTTGCAGGTGCGTGCCGGCCACCAGCATGTGCTGCAGGTAGTCGTCGCGGTAGCGGCCCTGCTGCTGCAGCAGGCGCGCAAAACCCAGCAGCGCGTTCAGCGGCGTGCGCATCTCGTGGCTCACGCGCGAGAGAAACTCGCTCTTGCTGCGGCTGGCCAGTTCGATGGCGCGGTGCTCGCGCGCGGCGGCCTCGGCCTCGCGCTCACCGGTGATGTCGCTGTGCGTGCCCACCATGCGCAGCGCGCGGCCCTGCGCGTCGCGACGCACGGCCTTGCCGCGGTCGCGCACCCAGACGTAATGTCCATCGGCATGGCGCACGCGGTTGACGGCCTCGTATAGCTCGCTGCGGCCTTCCACGTGGGCCTGCAGCGCAGCCATCACCTGCGGGCGGTCTTCGGGGTGCATCAGCGCCAGGCGGCCGCGCCAGTCGGTGCCCAGTTGCGCCTGCGTCAGGCCCAGCATCTGCGCCGAACGTTCGCTGAAGTAGGTGTGGTCGGCCTCGCCATCCCAGTCCCAGACACCGTCGCCGGCACCTTCGAGCGCGAAGCGCCAGCGCAGCTCGGCGTCCACCAGCGCCTGCTCGGCGCGTTTGCGCTCGGTGATGTCGAGCGAGAGGTGCACGACGCTGCCATCGGCCAGCAGGCGGTCGACCACCAGGGCCCAGCCGTCACACCAGCGCAGCTCTTGTGCCACTGGCGCCACGCCCACCAGGCCCAGGCGCCAGGCCAGAAATTCCTGTTCGCGGCCGCGGGCATCCGGGTAGTGCCCCTGCGCCACGTGGTAGGCCACGGTTTCGGCCCAGGTGTTGCAACCGGCGGCCTGCGCGGCGTCCATGTTGGCGCGCCAGGCGGCGTTGGCCATCAGCACGCGGCCTTCGGCGTCGCTGATCATCACGCGGGCCGGCAGCCCGGCCACGGTTTGTTCGAGCAGCTCGCGCGAGCGGTTGGCCTCGTGCCGCATCGCGAACTCTTGCGTCACCTCGCGGTTGGCGCCGCGGTAGCCGCAGAAGCGACCGGCTTCGTCGAAACGCGGGTTGCCGCTGATCGCCACCGTGACGCGGCCACGCGGCAGTTCGCGGTCGACCAGCAGGTCACGGAAGGGTGCGTGCGCGGCGCGGGCCTGTTGGTAACGCTCCCAGCTGGCGCGGTGTTCGTCGCTGCGCGGCGTGTAGACCTCGCGCACCAGCCGGCCCAACTCGGCCCGCGTGGCCTCGCCGGTGAGCGGATGCACCGGCTCGCTGATCCAGACGATGAGACCCTCGGCGTCGGTTTCCCAGAGCCAGTCAGAGGCCACCCGGCCGGCATCGCCGCGGCGCACGGCCTCCTGGCGCCAGGCTTCGGCGCGGGCGTGCGCGTCGATCAGCGCCTGGGCCACCGCGGCCGCCAGCGCCAGCGCCTGGGTGCCGGGCTGCTGTACACCGTGAGCGCGCAGGCCCAGGGGCTCGTTCCAGGGTTCGCGGCGCAGGCTGGTGGGCGGTGCGCCGGCATCGGCGGGGGTCAGTTGCAGCACCCAGGGCGCGTCGCTGGTGGCTGTCACCGGCAAGCCCGGCGGGCCCACCGCCGCCAGCACGGGGCCGGGGTCGCCGTCCTCGCTGGTCAGGCACTGCCACCAGACGGCCTCGGCCGCCAGGGCCTCGCGCAGCGGCGGCAGCAGCGCACTCAGCGCCGCCAGCGCTGCGGTGGGCAGGCGGCCGGACACCGACCCCGGCGGGGCCGCAGCGCCATCCTCTGCTGAACCGACTGCACCCATCGAAGATCGCCACCGCCAGCGCGCGCCCCGTTGCACAGGCTCGGGGCATCCCCGCCAGGGCGGGATGCATCGGATGATAGAACCGCCCCCTCGGCCCGATCGCCACGGAGATACCCCATGAACCTGCTCATCCTCGGTGGCACCCGCTTCCTGGGCCGCCACCTCGCCGAACTGGCCCTGCAGGCTGGCCACGAGGTGACGCTGCTGCACCGCGGCCGCAGCAATGCGCAGCTTTTCCCCGAAGCCGAACACCGCATCGTCGACCGCGACGACGCGGCCGCTTTCGCCAGCGCTTTGGGCCGCGTCAGCGAAGGCGGCACCTGGGACGCCGCCATCGACACCAGCGCCTACTTCCCGCGCCAGGTGGCGCAGGCGGCGGCGCTGCTCGCCGACCGCGTGGGGCAGTACCAGCTGATCTCCAGCATCAGCGTCTACGCCAGCTTCGACGGCCTGGCCACCGACGAAAGTGCACCGCGGCTCACGCTGCCGGGCGCTGAAAAGGCCCAGGCCGTCACCGGCGCGAACTACGGCGCACTGAAGGCGCTGTGTGAAGACAAGGCGCTGGAAGGTTTCGGCGAACGGGCGCTGATCGCCCGGCCGGGGCTGCTGGTGGGCCCCTGGGACCCGACCGGCCGTTTCACCTGGTGGGCCGAGCGCCTGGCGCGCGCGGCGGCCGAGCCCGGCACCGAAATGCTGGCGCCCGGCGACCCCTTGGGCCCGGTGCAGTGCATCGACGCGCGCGACGCCGCGCTGTGGCTGCTGCACCAGGCCGAGGCCTGCACCAGCGGCGCCTGCAACCTCACCGGCCCCGAAGAGCCCATGACCATGGCCGGTTTCCTGGCCGCCGGGCAAGCCGCGCTGGCGCCGCAGGCGCGCCTGCGGTGGGTGGAAGAAGACTTCCTGCTCGCGCAAGGCGTCGCGCCCTGGAGCGAACTGCCCGTGTGGCTGCCCGCGGCCAGCAGCGGCGTGCACCGCGCCGACATCCACCGCGCCCTGGCCACCGGGCTGCAATGCCGGCCGCTGGCGCAGACCTTCACCGACACCGCAGCCTGGGCCGCGCAGCACGGTGGCGGTGTGCAGCCCCTTGCAGGCGGGCCGCCGCGCCCGAGCGTGGGCCTGGCGCCCGAGCGCGAAGCGGCGCTGCTGCAGGCCTGGCACGCGCGCGGCTGACAGCAGGCCGGCAGCCACCGTTCATCGCCGGCATCTGCCGCTCGGCGCGCTCCTCCGGCGCCCGGTCGCAAGCCCGTGGCCGCAAGCCGAAGCGCTGCCTACAGTGCACCCATCGACACACCCCGTCGGTGCCCTCAACAGCGCAAAGGAGCCTCTCATGAACACCGCCCGTCACACCCCCAGCACCCCGCTCACTTTCGGCGTCAGCCGTCGCGAAATCGGCCACCGCGCCGCTTCGCTGGGCCTGGCCGCCGTGATGACGCTGGTGCTCATGGGCAGCATCGAAAGCCTCGCCGTGGCGCCCGCGCCGAACAGCCTGCTGGCCCAGCAAGGCCCGGTGCTGCTGGCCGCCGCGCCGGCACCGCGCGCCTGAGCGCACCGCCGATCTCCCTTGCGAAACAAGGCCCCGCGTTGCGGGGCCTTTTTCATGGCTGCAAGAGCAGCCAGGCCATGGCCGGCGCCAGGCCCATCAGGTGCGCCGGCCGCGGCCTGCGGGCAGCGGCAGCGGGGGGCCCGCGTCGCGCCGCACCAGCACTTCGGCCACCAGCGCCACGGCCAGCGCAGCACCCAGGCTCCAGGCCGCCGTGATGCCCAGCGGTGCGGCGGCAAGGCCGGTAACACCGGCCAGCGCCGGCCAGGGGCCGAAAACCCAGGGGCTGGGCTTGCCATGCAGGCGCCGCGCCCGCCACTGCGCTGCCCAGGGCAAGGGCAGGCAGAGCAGCGCCACGAAGAGCACGAAGTCGCGGCCCGCGGCGCCGCCCTGGTGCGTGAGGGCCAGGGCCAGCGCCGTGAGGCCGGCCCACAGCAGCAGTGCCTGGGCGCGCCAGCGCGCCTCCAGCCCGGCCACGTCGGCGCCGCGCGGGCAGCCCGGCAGCAGCAGCATCAAGGCCTGCTCGCGGCGGCGCGCCCACAGGCGCTCGAGCCGGCCGCTCAAGATGCCGGCCAGCATCGAGAACAGGCCGATGCACAGGCCCAGGCGCCCGGGCTGCGCCAGCAAGGACCACGTCACCTGCTGCGCCCACATCATCCCGCCCAGCACGACGCCTATGCACGAGCCCAGCCACAGCAAAGCGGGCATGGCGCCTCCCGTGCCCAGTGCCACCCCCAGCCGCGTGCCCATGGGCAGGCGCGGACCGCCCGCGATGACCCGGCGGCGCCAGACGCGCTGCGGCCAGTCGAAGCAGCGTGTCACCGCGCGGCCCATGCGGCCCTGGTCGACCGCCGCCGCGGCTTCGCCGCGCGACAGCGCGTCGATGGTGCGCAGCAGGCGGCGCTGGCGCTCATCGGCCCAGCGGTGCCACGCCCCGCCCTGCCCGGCGCAGGTGGCCAGCAACAGCACCAGGCTGCCCAACCCGAGCAGCTGCACGCCCCAGGGCATGCCGGCGAGCTGCAGCGTCCAGCGCGGCAACTCGCCGAGCAGCGGCGAGAGCAGGCCGAAGGCGATCCAGCCGAAGGGCTCGCGCGCCAGCCAGGCCAGCATCACCACGACGATCAGGCACAGCCACAGCCAGCGCAGCTGCGGGCTGCTGCCCAGGCTGATCAGCAGCACCGCCGCGACGGTGACGAGCAGGCCCTGCAGCAGCAGGCTGAGTTGCAAGGCCTGTGCGTGGCCCGGCACCAGGCGCGCCAGCGCGTAGCGGTTCTGGCTCAGCAAACCCTCCACCTGCAGGTGCCACAAGATCACCAGCAGCACCAAGCCGCCCAGCATCAGCACGCCGCCGGCCTGCAGGCGCATGGCCGTGCCCAGCCCCAAGGCCACGCCCAGCGCCAGCACCGGCACCAACGACAGCGAGAGCCAGCTGCGCCGGTTCAGCCGTGCCTGCCAGGGCTGGCGCAGCAGCGACGCGTGCAGCGACCAAGCGTTCAGGCGCGGGGCCGCCGCGCTCACGTCAGCACCTCGAACAGGTCTTCGAGGCTGGCGCGCTGCGCCACCAGGCCGGCGGGCAGCGCCGCGCCGTCCACGCGGCGCAGCAGCCAGCGGCCGGGCTGGCGCGCCAGCACCTCGGCGGCCGGCAGCAGATGGAGCTGCGCCTCGGCGCCCACCACGAGCTGGCTGGTCTCCAGCAGCTCGTCCAGCGCGGCCTGCAGCGCAATGCGGCCTTCGCGCAGGAAGGCGACGTTGAAGGCCACACGCTCCAGATCCGACAGGATGTGCGTGCTGAAGACCACCGTGGTGCCGCGGTCGAGCACCTGCTCCACCAGTTCACGCAGGAAGTCGCGCCGCACCAGCGGGTCGAGGCTGGCCACGGGTTCGTCGAGCACCAGCAGGTCGGGCTCGTGCGCCAGCGCGCGGATGATGGACAGGCGCTGCTGCTGACCGCCGCTCATGCGGGCGATTTCCAGGTCCAGCGGCACGGCCCAGCGCTGCAGCAGCTGCGCCACCTTCTCGCCGTTCCAGCGCGGGTAGAAGCCGCGGAAGTAGTCGAGCAACTGCTGCGCACGCAGCTCGCCGAACAGGTCGCTGCTCTGCGGCACGTAGCCGATGCGCGCGCGCACCGCATCGCTGGGCTTGGATGCCGGTTCGCCGAAGAGCTGCACGCTGCCGCCCTGCGCATCACGCAGGCCCAGCAGGGCTTCCAGCAGCGTGGTCTTGCCGGCGCCGTTGCGGCCCAGCAGGCCCACCACCTGGCCGGGCTGCAGCGTCCAGTCCAGGCCCTGCAGCACGGGCTGGCCGCGGTAGCCCACGTGCAGGCCCTGGATCTGCACGCTGGCCGGTGCCGCGGGCAGCGCAGCGGTCTGCAGCACCAACCCGGTGGGGGGGGCGGCGCCGGCGGAGGAGGAGGGGCTCAGGTTCATCACAGGGCTCCGGTGTCAGGGGCGTCGAGCAGGCGTTCGAACAGGCGCAGGGCCTGGGCTTTCGGGATGTCGAGTTCACGCGCTTCGGCGGCGGCGCGCTGCAGCGTGGGGCGCAGGCTCTCCAGCCGGTCGCGCGCGGCGGCGGGCCGGGCGTGGCCGGCGGCAATCACCATGGGCAAACCACGCCGGCGCTCCAGCAGGCCTTCCAGCTCTAGCAGGCTGTAGGCCTTGGAGATGGTCATCGGGTGCACGGCCAGCTGCAGCGCCAGGTCACGCACCGAAGGCAGCGCCTGCCCCGCCACCCACTGCCCCGCGGCCACCCGCCGGCGCAGCTGGTCCATCAGCTGGCGGTAGATGGGCTCGGGCGAGCCGGTGTTGATCTGGAACAGGATCGGGGTGTCCATGTGGACTAGTGTACGGGTTCACTAGTACACCATGTCAAGCACCCGCCCCCACTGCTGTGGCTGGCCCGTCTCTGGCGCGTGACTCAGTACCGCAGCTGCGCGTACCAGGTCTTCTGCGCCGCGGCGCGCGCCTGGCCCAGCGTGACGATGCCTTGCTGCGCCAACAACGGCAGCATGCGGCGGAAGATCTCGGCCGTGACCAGCGCATCGCCCAGCGCCGTGTGCCGGCCCTGCACGCTGACGCCGAAACGCTCGGCGATGGCCTCCAGCCGGTGCGAGGCCTGGGCCGGGTGCACCACCGCCGAGAGCAGCAGGGTGTCGAGCACCGGCTGCTCGAAGCACAGGCCGGTGGCGGCTTCTTTCATCTGGAAAAAGCGCAGGTCGAAGGCTGCGTTGTGCGCCACGAGCACGGTGTCGCGCGCATAGGCGTGGAAGGCCGGCAGCACCGTGCTGATGGGCGGCTGGCCGGCCACCATCGCCGGCGTGATGCCGTGGATGGCGATGCCCTCGGCCGGGATGCTGCGGCCCGGGTGCACCAGCTGGTCGAAGCTTTCGCCCTTGAGCAGGCGGCCGGCGAGCAGGCGCGTGGCGCCGATCTGCAGGATCTCGTCGGTGGCCGGGTCCAGGCCCGTGGTCTCGGTGTCGAAGACGGTGTAGCTCAGCTCCGCCAGCGGCCGGTCGTCGAGCGCGCGCTGGTGCTGGCTGGCGGCGAAGAGGTCGAAGCCCAGGTAGTCGGGGCGGCTGTCGGCGCCGGGGTCGGCGGCTTCCAGCGTCTCCAGCAAAGCGGGCTCGGCGGCCAGCGGCAGCACGAAGCGGAAGAAGGCTTCGTGCCGCGTGCGTTCACGCTCGAACCAGAAGCCGCCGCCGTGGCGCTGCACAACATCGCGCACGCTGAGGCCAGCCGGGCCACCGGGGCCGGTGGCGGCGCCTGAGCGGGGCAGCGCATCGAGCTCCCAGCCCATCGCGGTTTCCGTGCTCAGCGCGGGGCCGGTCCACAGCAGGTCGAGCTGGGCGCGGCGCGGGCCCGGCTTTGCGCCTTCGGACGCGGGCTGCACCTGCAGCCGCAGCTGCACGCTGCGCAGCCCCAGTTCGTCGTGCACCCGTTCGGCCAGGCCGGCCAGCGCCAGCAGCAGCGAGTAACTGTCCACACGCAGCCAGAGCGTTTCGTCCACCGCCCCCAGCGTGCAGGCCAGGCGCCCGCCGGCCTCGATGCGCGCCTGCGCGGCCTGCAGCACGTCGCTGCCGCGCATGTCTTCCAGCGGCCAGCGGGTGTTTTCGGTGTCGGCTTCGAACTCGCGTGTGACGTTGTCGAGCAGCAGCACGAAGCCCGCCAGCGGCGCCGTGCCGACGCGGGCCGGCGGCGAATTAGGCGCACCGGCCTCTTCCACGGCACGCACCGGCGAGAGCCTCACCCGCAGCAGCTGCCCGCTGGGCGTGCTCGTGATGAACTGCGCGCTCGGCTGCTCGGCCCCGCGCTGCAGGCGTTGCTGCACCGAGGCCAGCGCGTGCGCCACGAGTTCGCGGTCGAAGACGGCGTGGATGCTGCGGCCCAGGCCCAGCAGCTCGGCACCGCCAGCCGCGCCGGGCGCGCCGCTCAAGGCGCGGAACTGCAGCCGCGCGCGCCGGTTGTAGAGCAGCACGCGGCCGTCCAGCGTGCACACGACCACGCTTTGCGGCAGCTCGCTCATCAGCGCGGCCAGGCGCTGGCGCTCTTGCTCGATGTGGCGGCTGGCGCGGGCCACCTCGCCGGCGATGTCGGCGCGCAGCGCATCACGCTGGGCCGCCAGCGCGTTGATGTGTGTGGCCAGCGCCTGCAGCGGCGCCGAGGCTGCGGGCAGCGTGAGCGTGCGCTGCACCTCGGGGCCCAGCAGCACCTCGGCCTGCTCGGCGAGCTGCGCCGGGGCGGCCACCCAGCGGCGGTGCAGCGGGCCGGCCGCGGCGGCGGCGGCCAGCACCACGCCCAGGGCCAGCACCACCAGCAGCGGCGCCCTGTCGACCAGCAGGCCCTGCACGCCCTGCAGCGCGGCGCGCTCTTCAGCGCTGAAGCTGCCCCACAGCAGCAGCGCGCCCAAGCCCGTGAAGAGCAAGAGCACCAGCGCCGCCGCCGCGGCCACGGCCAGGCGGGTGCGCAACAGCGGGCGGTCGGTGCGCATCACAAGGTGTCCAGGCGGAAGTGCAAACGCAGCCAAGCGCGCCAGCGCCGCACGAGCCCCAGCGCATCTTGCAGGGTCTGGCGCTCCCGCGTCGAGAGCGCGGCCGGCTGCACCGTGTTGCCCGGCGCCTGGCCCGCGGCCAAGGCGCGCAGCTGGTGCGCCAGGCGCAGGCCCATCAGCAGGTGCAGGGCTTCGGTGAGGTCGCGCGCGAAGGTCGTTTCCAGCACACCCGCTTCGGCCAGGGCCTGCAGGCGCGCGGCGGTGCCGGTTTCGGTCAGGCCGTGTTGCAGCGCCAGCGCACGGACGCCGTGCACCAGCGGAAAGAGGCCGAGCTTCTTGAGGTCGATGGCGGGCTCTTCGCGCTGCGGGCCCAGGTGCGCCCAATGCGCGAGTTGCGCCAGCTGCGTGAACCAATGGGCGGGTTCGCTGAACTGGTCGGCCGGTGCCGCAAAGCGCGCGAGCCACGCATCTTGCCCGCCCAGCAGGCAGCCCAGGTGCGCACGCGCGGCCTGCAGCAGCGCCGGGTCGCCGGCCACGCAGCGGGCGTCAAAAAACACCGCCAGGTTCAGCAGGCCCTCGGGCGTGCCGCCCATCACCCAGCTTTGCAGTGCGGCCTTGAAGGCCGACAGCGGCTGGCACCACGGTGCGCGGCTGAGCATCACGCCGCCCGGGCAAGGCGGGTAGCCCAGCTGCGCCAGCGCGGCACTGAAGTCTTGCGTCAACCTGGCCACGGCTTCGGGCGTGATGCCGGCCGGCAGCTCATCGGGCAGCAGCAGCGCGTTGTCCTGGTCGGTCTTGAGCAGCTGTTCGCCGCGGCCCTCGCTGCCCATCACCAGCAGGCAGGCGCTGCGGGCCAGCGCCGGCGGCGCCTGCAGCGCCCACAGGCGCGCGAAGAGCCGCGCGTGCAGCTCACCCACCAGCCGCGCGATGCGCTCCACGCGGATGCCGGCGGTCTGCAGGTGGCGCACGGTTTGATCGATGTGCTGCGCCGCGGCCTGCAGCGCGGCGACGCTGGTGGCGGCGTCGATCTGCAAGGCTGCGCTGCGCGAATGTCGCGCGAGCAGGCCGATCAACCCGGGTGGGGCTTCATCAACGGCGGGGGCAAGCGCGGGCATCACACCAGTAGGCCTCAGCAAAGAACCAGGGGCCGCAGCATGATGCCTGCGGCCCCTGGTGTGGGCTGTGATCTGGCGCAAGGCCGGCCGGCCTTGCGCGCACGGGCTCAGTGCCCGCTGGCGCCCGCGGCACCGATGCCGGTCTCCGAGCGCAGCTGCTGCATCGCGAAGCCGGCCTTGTCCTTGGCGGCGCGCTTGCTGTTGTCCAGCACGCTGAAGAGCCAGATGCCGACGAAGCCGATGGTCATGCTGAACAGCGCCGGGCTGGTGTACGGGAAGAGCGCGCTGCCCTTGGGGTTGCCCAAAGTGGCTTCCCACACGGCGGGCGACACCACCGTGAGGCCCACGCTGGAGATCAGCCCCAGGAAGCCGCCGATCACCGCACCGCGCGTGGTGCAGCCCTTCCACAGCACGCTCATCAAGAGCACGGGGAAGTTGGCACTCGCCGCGATGGCGAAGGCCAGGCTCACCATGAAGGCGATGTTCTGCTTCTCGAAGGCGATGCCCAGCACCACGGCGATGATGCCCAGGCACACGGTGGTGATCTTCGAGACGCGCAGTTCCTCGCGGCCGTTGGCCTTGCCCTTCTTGATGACAGTGGCGTAGAGGTCGTGGCTCACGGCGCTGGCGCCGCTGAGCGTGAGGCCGGCCACCACCGCCAGGATGGTGGCGAAGGCCACCGCCGAGATGAAGCCCAGGAAGACGTTGCCGCCCACCGCATTGGCCAAGTGGATGGCGGCCATGTTGCTGCCGCCGATCAGCCCGCCCTTGGCATCCAGGAAATCGGGGTTCGTCAGCACGAAGGTGATGGCGCCGAAGCCGATGATGAAGGTGAGGATGTAGAAGTAGCCGATCCAGGTGGTGGCCCACAGCACGCTCTTGCGCGCTTCCTTGGCGTTCGGCACGGTGAAGAAGCGCATCAGGATGTGCGGCAGCCCGGCGGTGCCAAACATCAGCGCCATGCCGAAGCTGATGGCGCTGATCGGGTCCTTCACGAAGCCGCCCGGCCCCATGATGCTGAAGCCCGCCGCCGCGGCTTCTTCCGGCGTCTTCCCGGCGGCTTGCGCGATGCCGGTCTTGATCTTCACGCTCTCGGCGAACATCGCCTCGGGGCTGAAACCGAAGTGCCACAGCACCGCGCCGGCCATGAAGGTGGCGCCGGCCAGCAGCATCACGGCCTTGATGATCTGCACCCAGGTGGTGGCCGTCATGCCGCCGAAGAGCACGTAAACCATCATCAGGCCGCCGACGATCACCACCGCGATCCAGTACTCCAGCCCGAAGAGCAGCTTGATGAGCTGGCCCGCGCCGACCATCTGCGCAATCAAATAGAACGCCACCACCACCAGCGTGCCGCTGGCTGCGAACACGCGCACCGGCGTCTGCTCGAAGCGGAAGGCCGCCACGTCGGCGAAGGTGAACTTGCCCAGGTTGCGCAGGCGCTCGGCCAGCAGGAAGGTGACGACCGGCCAGCCCACCAGGAAGCCGATGCTGTAGATGAGGCCATCAAAGCCGCTGGCCATCACCGCCGCGCTGATGCCCAGGAAGGACGCCGCGCTCATGTAGTCGCCGGCGATCGCCAGGCCATTCTGGAAGCCGGTGATGCCGCCACCGGCCGTGTAGAAATCGGACGTGCTGCGCGTCTTGGCTGCGGCCCACTTGGTGATCCACAGCGTGAACGCGACGAAGGCACCGAACATGCCGATGGCTGTCCAGTTGGTGGCCTGCTTGGTGGCCTGGCCGAGATCGGCCCCGGCCGCCAGCACGGCAGCCGAGGTGCCGAAGAGCACGGCCAGCAGCGCAGCCTGGCGAAGGGTGTTGGAGGTCTTCATGGCCGGCCTCACTTCAGCACCGAGGCGTTGACTTCGGCCGCCAGGCGGTCGTACTCGCTGTTGGCGCGGCGCACGTACAGCCCGGTGATGACGATGGTGAAGACGATCACGCCCAGGCCCAGCGGCATGCCGACGGTCATCACGCCATCACCGAGGCGCGTGGCCAGCAGCGGCTTGTTGAAGGCCACCAGCATGATGAAGCCGTAGTACACCAGCATCATGGCGGCGGTGAGCCACCAGCCGAAACGGGTGCGGTCGGCTCTGAGCTTCTGGTACGAAGGGTGCGCTGTGATGCGCGCGGCAAGTGAGGCGTCCATCGGGTCTCCTGGGGGTCTTGGTGCTGCCCACCCGGTGCCGGGAAGGCTTGACCCCACTGTGAGCAGGCCCACTGACCATGCTCTGACGCGAAACCAACGTGCGCTGACAGAAAGCCGCCGCAGGGCCCCGGAACACCGGGTTAACCCTCGATCAACAGGCGGGTGCCGAAAAAAATGCGGCCACCCAGGCCGCAAGGCGAGGCGGGCTGTGCTCAGTTGCTGCCGAGCTTGCTGCCTTTGATCAGCACATCGCTGCTGGCCTTGGCGTTGATCTTGCCGCTGGCGTCGAGCGTGATGTCACCGCCCTTGATGACGATGGTGCCGTCTTTCTTCAGCGTGATGCTGGCAGCGCCGCAGCGCAGCACCAGGCTGTCGCCGGCGGTGAGCGTGTAGTTCTTGCCGACGCTTTCTTGTTGGCTGCCGAGCACGCTGCTGCTGGCGTCGCGGCCCACTGCGCGCGTGCTGCTGCCGCCCACGTTGACGGTTTGATTGACACCAACGGTGACAGTGAGGTGGCTGGGGTAGACCGGGTTCGGATCGGCGGCGGGCATGGCGGCTCCTCAAGGCTGGGCCTGCATGCTAGGCGGCGCGGCCCGGGGCGCGCCATCGTGCGGGCGGGGGGCCGTGCACCGCCGCCGCGGCGCTTCAGCCCCGGCGCACGCCCGGGCGCGGCGCACCCTCGGCCTGCCAGGCCGGGCCTTCGAACCAGGCCCCACCGGCCAGGGCGTCGCGCAGCATCGGCAGCGCGTCCAGGCCCCAGAACAGGCGGCCGGCGTGTTCGAAGGTGGGCACGCCGAAGATGCCGGCCGCCGCCGCGGCTTCGGTGTTGGCGCGCAATTCGGCCTTCACCTCGACGCTGTTCGGGTCGCGGGCGGGGGCCAGGGCGTCGGTCAGTGCGGCCAGGCGCGCGGGGTCGTTGGCATCACCGCCTTCGGCCCACACGTGGCGGAACAGCGCCTCCACCACGCGCCGGTTGGGCCCGCAGGCCAGCGCCAGCCGCTGCAGCGCCAGCGGGTTGAAGGGGTGCTGCGCCGGGGTGACGAGCGGCACGCCCTGCTGCGCCGCCAGCCAGTGCACGTGGCGAAAGGTCCAGGCGCGCTTGGGCTCCACCTCGGCCGGGCCCTTCTGGCCGTGGTGCTGCAGCAGGCCGGCCAGCAGCAGCGGGCGGTACTCGACCTCAAAGCTCAGGCCCTCCAGCACCTGCGGCAGGCGCTGGAAGGCCAGCCAGGCAAAAGGCGAGAGCACGTCGAAGTGGAAAACGATGCGGTGCATAGCGGGTCCTTCAGGTTCAACGCGGCCGCGTGCGCGGCGGCTGCGGCGCGGGCAGCGTGCGGCCGCTGGCCAGCCAGGTTACGCGGCGTTCGGGCAGCGCGGCCAGCACGGCGTGGCGGCGGGCTTCGTCCAGCGAAGACCAGCGCGCGATCTCGTCCAGCGTGCGCAGGCAGCCGCCGCACCAGCCGGTGGCGGCGTCCATCTGGCAGACGTTGATGCAGGGCGAAGCCGCAAGACCGGCGGTGCTCATGCCGCCGCCCCGGCTGCGGCCCGTTGCCGCCGCGTCAGCAGCGCCTTGCCCGCGCGCGAGGCACTCGGCCGGCCCAGCACCTCGCTGATGTAGGCGCCGGCATCCACGAGCGCTTCCAGGTCGTGCCCGGTGGCGATGCCCATGCCCTGCAGCATGTAGACCACGTCTTCGGTCGCCACGTTGCCCGTGGCGCCCTTGGCGTAAGGGCAGCCGCCCAGGCCGGCGATGCTGGTGTCGAAGACATGCACGCCCATTTCCACACTGGCCAGGATGTTGGCCAGGGCCTGGCCGTAGGTGTCGTGGAAGTGCCCGCTCACCTCGGCGAGCGGGTAGTGTTTCAGCGCGCGTTCCAACGCCGCCTGCACGCGCCGCGGCGTGCCCACGCCGATGGTGTCGGCCACGCCGCAGTGGTCCACGCCGATGGCCTTCATCAGCAGGACGACACGCTCCACCTCGTCGGGCGAAACCTCGCCCTGGTAGGGGCAGCCCAGCGCGCAGGAGATCGCCGCCCGCACCTTCAAGCCGGCCGCGTGCGCCGCGGCCACCACGGGGCGAAAACGTTCGATGCTCTCTTCGATGCTGCAGTTGATGTTTTTCTGGCTGAAGGCCTCGCTGGCGGCACCGAACACCACCACCTCGTGCACCTGGGTGGGAAGCGCCGCTTCCAGCCCCTTCATGTTGGGCGTGAGCACCGAGTAGCGCACGCCCGGCTGGCGGCTGATGCCGGCCAGCACCTCGGTGTTGTCGGCCATCTGCGGCACCCATTTCGGGCTGACGAAGCTGGTGACCTCGATCTCGCGGCAGCCCGCGGCCTGCAGCCGGTGCACCAGCTCGATCTTGTGCGCGGCGCTGACGGGCTGGGCCTCGTTCTGCAGGCCGTCGCGCGGGCCGACCTCGACCAGGGTGACTTCGGTGACGTTCATGAGCTCTTTTTCCCGTTTTTATGGCGTATCAGATCACAGGGGCACCGCCCGTTACGCGCCACCGTTCGGCCTTCGTGGGGATGGCGCGCCCACGTTCACCAGCGCACACTGCCATGGCCACCATGAACACGCGTCGTTGTCTGAAGATTGCCGCCCGCATCAACGCGCTGCTGGTCCAGGAACTGGGCCAGGGCGTCGATCCGGCGCGCATGCTCGCCGAACCCCTGTATGCGCGTGACGTGCTGCTGGTCTGCGAAGGCCTGCCCGGCACCGAACTGGCCGAACTCGCACCCAAGTTCCGCCAGGCCCTGGCCGCGGTCGACCCCGAAGAAGCGGCCCGCGCCGGGCAGGCCTCGGGTTTCAGCCCCTCGCGCTTCTTGAACTCGCTGTTCGGCGCCACCACGGGCAGCCCGGCCAGCACGCTGGACACCCCCTCGGACAAGCCGCCGCGCAGCTGGTTCGGCCGCTTGCGCGACAGCATCAAGTAGCGGCCTCAGGCCTCAGCCCGCCGCAGGGGCCAGGCGCAGCAGTTCGCCGCCTTCGGCCACGGGGTCGCCCACAGCGTAGAGCAGCTCGCCCACCACGCCGTCGCGCGGCGCGGTGAGCGTGTGCTCCATCTTCATGGCCTCCATCACGGCCACGGCCTGGCCGCGCAGCACGGCATCGCCGGGCTTCACGAAAAAGCCCACCACCTTGCCGGGCATGGGCGCGCTCAACCGGCCTTCGGCGGCGGCTCCGGCGCCGGCCTGGGCCAGCGGGTCGTGGTCGGCCAGCAGCGCGCTGCCTTCGGCGGTGAAAACAGCGTAACGCCGGTCTGCCGGTGCGCCGTGGGCGTAGACGGTGGCGGTCAGCCGCCGGCCCTCCACATGCAGCTCGAAGCGCTCTTCGCCCAAAGCGCTGGCGCTGAAGGCCAGCGGCGCGCCCCCCGCGCCCACGCGCAGCTGCACGCTGCCGCCGTGCTGACGCTCGATGCGCACCGGCAGTGGCTGGCCGGCCAGCTCCAGGTGCAGCACGCGCACGGCACCGCCGTGCAAGCGCCAGCCGTCGCGGTGCGACCAAGGATCGGCGCCTTCCAGCGCCGCTTCGGCCGCCAGCACCTGCGCTGCCACGGCCGCGGCGGCGAGTTCGGGTGCCAGGGGCGGCGCCTCGAAAAGGGCGGCACGCTCGCGCTGGATGAGTGCGGTGTCGAGATCGGCTGTCGCGAAGGCGTGGGTGTCCACCACACGCCGCAGGAAGGCCACGTTGGTGGCCGGGCCCATCAGGTGCGTCTGCGCCAGCGCCGCGTCCAGCCGCGCCAGCGCCTGCTTGCGCGTTTCGCCCCAGACGATGAGCTTGGCGATCATGCTGTCGTAGTGCGGGCTGATGGTGTCGCCCTCGCGGATGCCGCTGTCCACGCGCGGCTGCTGTTCACTGCGCGTGAAGGCCACGTGGGCGGGCCAGCGGGCCACGTGCAAGGTGCCGGTGGCGGGCAGGAAATCGGCGTCGGGGTTCTCGGCGCAGATGCGCGCTTCGATGGCGTGGCCGCGCAGGCTCACCTGGTCTTGCGTCAGCGGCAGCGGCTCGCCGCTGGCCACGCGCAACTGCCACTCCACGAGATCGAGGCCCGTGACGGCCTCCGTCACCGGGTGCTCCACCTGCAGCCGCGTGTTCATCTCCATGAAATAGGCGCGGATGTCACCGTCGTCCAGCTCTTCGGCGACGAACTCCACCGTGCCCGCGCCCACATAACCCACGGCCTTCGCGGCGGCCACGGCGGCGGCGCCCATCTCGGCACGGCGCGCAGCGCTCAGGCCCGGGGCCGGGCTCTCTTCCAGCACCTTCTGGTGGCGGCGCTGCACCGAACAATCGCGCTCGCCGAGGTGGATGACGTGGCCCTGCGTGTCGCCAAAGACCTGGATCTCGATGTGCCGCGGCCGCGTGACGTAACGCTCCACCAGCACGTGCGCGTTGCCGAAGCTGGTCTGCGCCTCGCGCTGGCAGCTGGCGAGCGCGGCCTCGAAGTCTTCGGCCTTGTCGACACGCCGCATGCCCTTGCCACCGCCCCCGGCGCTGGCCTTGATCAGCACCGGGTAGCCGATGCGCGCGGCCTGCTCGGCCAGGAAGGCGGGCTCGTTGTTGTCGCCGTGGTAACCGGGCACGAGCGGCACGCCGGCCTTTTCCATCAGCGCCTTGGCTGCGCTCTTGCTCCCCATCGCGGCAATGGCGCTGGCCGGCGGGCCGATGAACACCAGGCCCGCTGCCGCGCAGGCGTGGGCGAAGTTTTCGTTCTCGCTGAGGAAACCGTAGCCGGGGTGGATGGCCTGGGCGCCAGTGGCCAGGGCCGCGTCGATGATGCGCTGCCACTGCAGGTAGCTCTCGCGCGGGGCGTTGCCGCCCACGTGCACGGCTTCGTCGCAGGCGTGCACGTGGCGCGCGTCGGCATCGGCGTCGCTGTAGACGGCCACGGTGCGCACGCCCAGGCGGCGCGCGGTGGTGGCCACCCGGCAGGCAATCTCCCCGCGGTTGGCGATCAGGATCTTCTTGAACATCGTCAGGCTTTCTTCAGGCCACCGAGGGCCGGGCCGGTGTGAGCCGCTGCAGCAGCTTGCGCAGGAACTTGAACAGCACGGCGATCAACACCACCGCCAGCACCACGGCCAGCGCCACCACCCCGAGTGCCGCCAAAGGGTAGGTCCAGGCCAGCCACAGCAGGCCGGGCACGGCCGCATCACCCACCAGCGACAAGCCGATGTTGGAGAAGGGCTCGGGGCTGGTGTTGACCGCCGCGCGTGTGGTGGCCTTGGCGGCGTGGGCCGTGGCCGCCAGCGTGCCGCCGGCCAGCGCCGCGGCTGTGGTCCAGGCGCTGCCCCACTCGGGGCCGAGGCCGCCGAACACGCCCGCGGCCAGCGCAGCGCCGGCAGGGATGCGGATGAAGGTGTGCACCGTGTCCCAGAGCGTGTCCAGGCCTGGCACCTTGTCGGCCACGAACTCGGCGGTGAGCATCAGGCCGCTGGTGCCCAGCACCAGCGGGTGCTGCAGCAGCTGCAGGCCCGGCGGCAAGGGCACCCAGCCAAAAAAGCCGGCCGCGCCGGTGAGGAAGACCACCAGGTACAGGCGCATGCCGCTGGCCCAGCCGAGGGCGGCGGCCAGCGCCAGCAGCTGGGTGAGGTCGAGCGTGGGCAGCGGGTTCAAGGCGGCTGTCGCAGCAGTCGGGGGCGCGGGCCGTTCAGCCGGGCGTGCGCCAGGCCGGGTCGCGTTTGTTCAGGAAGGCTTGCACGCCTTCGCGGCCCTCGGCGCTGGCGCGGATGTCGGCGATGCGGCGCGCGGTGTCGTCGCGCAGCGCGGCGTCGATGGGGCGGCCGGCCACGTCCTTCACCAGCTGCTTGCAGGCGCGCACGGCGGCCGGGCCGTTGGCCACCAGCGCGGCCACGGTTTCGGCCACCTGGGCATCCAGCGCTTCAGGCGCCACCACCTCGTGCACGAAGCCCAGCGCCAACGCGCGCTGCGCGCTGAAACGTTCGGCGGTGGTGAAGTAACGGCGCGAGGCCTGTTCGCCCAGGGCCTTCACGACATACGGGCCGATGGTGGCCGGCAACAGGCCGAGCTTGGCCTCGCTCAGGCAGAAGTGCACGCCCTCGGCGGCGATGAGCACATCGCACACCGCAGCCAGGCCCACGCCGCCGGCGTAACAGTCGCCCTGGATGCGGCCCACCACGGGCACGGGGCAGCTGTAGACCGTCCACAACATCTCGGCCAGCGCGCTCGCGTCGGCGTGGTTCTGCGCCCAGCTGTAGTCGGCCATGGCGCGCATCCACGAGAGGTCGGCGCCGGCGCAGAAAGCCTTGCCATGGCCACCCAGCACGATGGCGCGCAGCTCGCGGTCGGCGCCCAGCGTGCGGAAGGCCATCGTCAGCTCGGCGATGACACCGTCGTTGAAGGCGTTGCGCACCTCGGGCCGGTTCAGCCACACCTCGGCCACGAAGGGCGAGGGGCGGCGGATGTCCAGCGTGGGCGTCATGCCGCCATCGAGGTGAGCGCCAGCACCACCTGGCAGCCGCCTTGCGCGGCCACGAGGACAAGCGCCGCGCCCAGGCGCAGGCCGAGGCCGCGCCAACGTTTCAACCAGCTTGCTTGTGCTGCCATGTCAGGGCCTCCTTGGGGTGCCATGCCGTTGTGCCGGGTCTGCTGCCCGGGTCTCACATGCGGAAGACGCCGAACCGCGGCGCGTCGGGGATGGGTGCGTTCAGGCTCGCGCTCAGGCCCAGCGCCAGCACGCGGCGCGTGTCGGCGGGGTCGATGATGCCGTCGTCCCACAGCCGTGCGGTGGCGTAGTAGGGGTGGGCCTGCTCTTCGAACTGGCGCTGGATGGGCGCCTTGAAGGCGGCTTCGTCTTCCGCGCTCCAGGAGCCGCCCTTGGCTTCGATGCCGTCGCGCCGCACGGTGGCCAACACGCCGGCGGCCTGCTCGCCGCCCATCACGCTGATGCGCGCGTTCGGCCACATCCACAGGAAACGCGGGCTGTAGGCGCGGCCGCACATGCCGTAGTTGCCGGCGCCGAAGCTGCCGCCGATGATGACGGTGAACTTGGGCACCGTGGCCGTGGCCACGGCCGTGACCATCTTCGCACCGTGTTTGGCGATGCCCTCGTTCTCGGCCTTGCGCCCGACCATGAAGCCGGTGATGTTCTGCAGGAAAACCAGCGGGATCTTGCGCTGGCAGCACAGCTCGATGAAGTGCGCACCCTTCTGCGCGCTCTCGCCGAAGAGGATGCCGTTGTTGGCGACGATGCCCACCGGCATGCCCTCGATGTGCGCGAAGCCCGTCACCAACGTGGCGCCATAACGCGCCTTGAACTCGTCGAACTCGCTGCCGTCGACGATGCGGGCGATGATCTCGCGCACGTCGAAAGGTTTGCGCGGGTCGGTGGGGATCACGCCGTGCAACTCGGCCGCATCAAAGGCCGGCGGGCGCGGCGCGCGCAGGGCCAGCTGCTCGGGCTTGCGCCAGTTCAGGTTGGCCACGCTGGCGCGGGCGATGGCCAGCGCGTGCAGGTCGTTCTCGGCCAGGTGGTCGGCCACGCCACTCAGGCGCGTGTGCACGTCGCCGCCGCCCAGGTCTTCGGCGCTCACCACCTCGCCCGTGGCGGCCTTCACCAGCGGCGGGCCGCCGAGGAAGATGGTGCCCTGGTTCTTCACGATGATGGCTTCGTCGCTCATCGCCGGCACGTAGGCGCCGCCGGCCGTGCAGCTGCCCATCACCACCGCGATCTGCGGGATGCCCAGGGCGCTCATCTGCGCCTGGTTGTAGAAGATGCGGCCGAAGTGGTCGCGGTCAGGAAACACCTCGTCCTGGTTGGGCAGGTTGGCGCCGCCGCTGTCGACGAGATAAATGCACGGCAAGCGGTTGAGCTGCGCGACTTCTTGCGCGCGCAGGTGCTTCTTCACCGTGGCGGGGTAGTAGGTGCCGCCCTTGACGGTGGCGTCGTTGCAGACGATCAGGCACTCCACCCCGCTCACGCGGCCGATGCCAGCGATGAGCCCAGCGCCGGGCGCGGCGTTGTCGTAGAGGTTCAGCGCGGCCAGCGGTGCCAGTTCGAGGAAAGGCGTGTCGGGGTCGAGCAGCATCTCCACGCGCTCGCGCGGCAGCAGCTTGCCGCGCGCGGTGTGTTTGGCCCGCGCTGCCTCGCCGCCGCCCAGGGCCACCTGCGCCAGCTTGGCATTCAGGTCGGCCAGCAACTGCTGCATCCAGCCCGCGCTGGCCTTGAAGGCCTCGGAACGCGGGTTCAGCTGGGACGTGAGGACGGGCATCGGGTCTCCTGCGCGGGGGGTGGCCTGCGGTGGGCCGGCATGCAAGCGCGCGCCGGGTGGGCACGCGGTGCATTGACGTTAACGTCAATCAAAGAACATTCTAGGGTCGGCGGCTAGCATGGGGCGATGGGGCTGCTGTCATGGGTGCATCTGGGTCTGGCCTTGCTGGCCGTGGCGCTGGCGATGGCCCTGCGCCCGTGGCGCGCCTTGCCGGCCACGCCGCCCTGGCCAGCGCTGGCCTGGTGGGTGCTGCTGCCCGTGCTGTGGAGCGTGGACCTCCTCTCGGCCCAGCCCGTGATGCAGCCGCTGGCCGGCACCTGCTTGCTGATGCTGATGCTGGGCTGGCCCATGGCGGTGCTGATGCTGCTGCCCGTGGCCGGGGCCGTGGTGGGCCTGGCCGACGCCAGCGCGGCCGATGCGCTGCAGCGCCTGGTGTGGCTGGGCCTGGTGCCGATGACGCTGGCACTGGCGCTGGGTGCGGCGCTGCGCCGCTGGCTGCCAAACCACCTGTTTGTTTACATCCTCGGTCGCGGCTTCTTCGCCACGGCCCTGGCCGTGGGCGCGGCCGGGGCCCTCTCGGCCTGGGTGCAAGGCGTGCCGCCCACCCTGGCGGTGGAAGACGTGGTGCTGGCGCGGGTGCTGGCCGCCTTCGGCGACGCCTTCATCACCGGCATGCTGGTGGCCATCTTCGTGGCCTTCAGGCCGCAGTGGCTGGCCACCTACACCGACCGCCTGTACCTGCCCCAAACCTGAGGCTTCAACGCCGCCAAAAAGCCGGCGTGAACAGCACCAGCACGCTCAGCAGCTCCAGCCGCCCCAGCATCATCGCGAAGGTGAGCACCCAGGTCTGCACGTCGCTCAAGCCGCTGAAGTTGCCGGCCGGCCCCACTTCGCCCAGGCCGGGGCCGATGTTGTTGGCGCAGGCGATCACGGCCGTGAAGGCCGTGACGACGTCCAGCCCCGTGAAGACCAGCAGCATCGTGAAGCCCACCAGGATGGCGCCGTAGATCATCATGTAGGCGATCACGCTCTGCATCACGCGGTCGCTGATGGCCTGGCCGTTGAGCACGACCGGGTTGACCACGTTGGGGTGCACGATGCGCACGAGCTCGCGCCGCGCCTGTTTCAGCATCAGCAGCATGCGCACCATCTTGATGCCGCCACCCGTGCTGCCGGCGCAGGTGGCGAAGCAGCCCAGCAGCATCATCAAGAGCGGCGCGAACAGCGGCCACTGGCCGTAGTCTTGCGTCGCGAAGCCGCCCGTGGTGGCCACCGACACCACGTGAAAGGCGCTGTGCCGCAGCGCCACCAGCGGCTCGCTGTACTCGCCGCGCCACAGCAGGTAGGCCGCCACCACGCCCGTGCCGGCCAGCAGCACGGTGTAGAAAGAACGCACCTCGGTGTTGCGCCACAAGGTGCGCAGCGAGCGTGCGCGCCACACCGCGAAGTACAGCAGCAGGTTCACGCCCGCCAGCACCATGAAGAGCATGGCGATGGCCTCGATGAGCGGCGAATCGAAGTGCCCGAAGCTCGCGTCGTAAGACGAGAAGCCGCCCAGGCTGACGGTGCTGCACATGTGCATGAAGGCGTCGGCCCAGCCCATGCCGGCCGCGGCGTAGGCGAGGAAACAGGCCACGCTCATCGCGAGGTAAGCGCCCCAGATCACGCGCGCCGTGTCGGCGATGCGCGGCGTGAGCTTCTGGTCCTTCATCGGACCCGCCATCTCGGCCTTGAAGAGCTGGCTGCCGCCCACGCCCAGCATGGGCAGGATGGCCACCGCCAGCACGATGATGCCCAGCCCGCCTCCACCTGCCCTGCCCGCACTGCGGCGCCACCAACCG
>LJHW01000011.1 GCA_001295865.1 beta proteobacterium AAP65 | reverse complement strand
GGACAGTCTGCAAAACCCCGCCCAGAACGCGCGGTGGGGTTGGCTTTATGGCTGGCATGCCGTGATGCGGAATCTGTCGAGGTGCTGAGCGCGATGCGCTTCGCGCAGCTCGTGAATTCGAGCCCTTCGGCTGCCTTGCGCTGGATCGCAGACGCACTCATCCCCGCGCTCCGAGGACTTGCCGCCGAGCCATCCACAGATTGCTCAGCGCGAACAGCATCGTCAGCCGCGCGGTGTTCTTGGCCAGGCCTCGGTAGCGCACCTTGGTATGGCCGAACTGCTGCTTGACGATGCGGAACGGGTGCTCGACCTTGGCCCTCACGCTGGCCTTGATCTGTTCAGCTTTCTCCAGCAACCGCGCCCACTTCTTGGTCGGGTCCAGCGCCTTGCGCTTGCTCGGCTGCATGGCCACGAACCAGGTCGGCCCCTGGGCCTCCGGTCGCTTGTCCACGCCGCGGTAGCCGGCGTCACCAAACGCTGCAGTCTCTTGCCCGTGCAAGAGCGCGCCGGCCTGCGTCACGTCGTTGACGTTGGCCGCAGTGCCAATGACCGTGTGCACCAGCCCCGACTCGGCATCCACCCCGATGTGCGCCTTCATGCCGAAGTGCCATTGCTTGCCCTTCTTGGTCTGGTGCATCTCGGGATCGCGCTCGCCGCTCTTGTTCTTGGTCGAACTCGGCGCGGCGATGATGGTGGCGTCTACCACGGTGCCGGTCTTGAGCATCAGGCCATGCTGGGCCAAGCCCGCGTTGATGATGCCCAGCACCTGAGGCGCGAGTTCGTGCTTCTCCAGCAGGTGCCGGAACCGCAGGATGGTGGTCTCGTCGGGCATACGCGCCGCGCCTTCGAGGCCGACGAAACGGCGGTACAGCGGTCGCTCGTGCAACTCCTCTTCCATTGCCGGATCGCTGAGGTTCCACCAGAGCTGCAAGCAGTGGATGCGCAGCATGGTCTCGATGGGGAACGGAGGTCGACCGCCCAGCGCCTGGTGCGCACCTCGGGCATGGGGCCGGATCAGCTCTACCAACGCGGCCCAGGGCACGACCTGGTTCATCTCGTCGAGGAAGACCTCCTTGCGGGTCTTCTTGGGCAGTGGGTCCAGTCCAAACGTCATCTGATCCATGCCCTGCATCGTCCAACGCCGTCAAGCCGCGCGCCAGTCGGAATGACGAGAGGTTTTGCAGACTGTCC
>LJHW01000010.1 GCA_001295865.1 beta proteobacterium AAP65 | reverse complement strand
GGGGCTGGCCGTCGGCGGCCAGCACCGTCACCTGCAGCGTGGCGGCGCTGGCCGCCGGCGCGGCCAGCAGCCAGGCCGCGCCGGCCAGCCAAGCGGCGGCCGTGGCGTTCAACACGCGGCCATTTTTCATGGCGTGACGACGTCGCGGTGCATCGGCGCCAGCAGCGCCAGCAGCTGGTTCTGGCGTGTGAAGGGGATGGCGCGAGCGTCCATGGCCTTCTGCAGCACCTCCACCAGCGCGTTGAAGTCGGCGCGTGTGATCTTCATGTCGGCGTGCGCGTCTTTCATGTTGCCGCCCTCGTAGCGGCAAGGGCCGCCGCTGAGCAGGCACAGCTGTTCCGTCAGGCGCGCTGCCAGCTCTTTGGCGTTGGTGTCCTTGAACTGGTGGCCGATGCGCTTGTCAGCCTTCAACCGCGCGACGAAATCCGTCATCAGCACCTGCAGGCCGGCCTGCTCGCCGAGCGCCTGGTAGAGCCCGGGCGCCGGGGCCACGGGGTAGGCGGTGGCGCGGTCGGCGCCGTTGTTTGATGGTGCGGCGGGCTGTGCCAGGCTCGACGCGCTGGCCAGCAGCAAAGCGCCTGCGATCAGGCTGCAGGAAAGAAGGAAGTGCTTGGGCATGGTGGGCCTCGAAGTCGGTCAGAACGCGATCTGCGCGGAAAGGTAGGCACCGGTCTGGCGGCGCTGCTCGGTGGTGGCCGGCACCACCTGGCCGAGGTCGACCCAGGCCGCCGTCAGCGAGAGGTGCGGGCTGGGCGCCCAGGCGATGAACAGGTCTTTCCAGTCTTCGCCCTTCAAGCCCGAGCCCAGGCCTGCGATTTCACCGGCGCGGCGCAGCTTGTCGGGCATGCTGCGCCACTCGAAACCCACCGCCAGCCGGCGGTTCAGCAGCCAGGCCACCGATACCTCGGGTTGCAGGCTGTAGCCGCGGTCGTCCACCACCCCCGCGATCTCACCGCCGTGGCCGAGCAGGCCGCCCTGGTTGGCGCGTGTCAGCCGCAGCGTGGTGTTGACCAGCAGCCCCTGGGCGAGAAAGAGCTTGGTAGCGCTGACGTAGGCCTCGGTGTCGCGTTGCCGCGCGCCCAGCGCGTTCAGCGTGGGGCTCAGGTCGTTGTCTTGCAGCCGCTTGGACAGCAAGCCCACGGCCACCTGGGGGCGCCAGGTGTCGCTGTCGAGCACGGCGTCGCCGGCCACGCGCAGCTTCAGGCCCACGATGTTCTGGCGCAGGCGCAGGCCCGGCAGGCCGAGTGCGCGGCCCGTGACGCCGGTGCTGAGTGCTTGCTGCGCCAATGAAAGCTCCAGCCGGTTGTTCCACGCGAAGGCGGCGCCTGCCACCGTGAGCGCGTAGTCGCGTGTCACCGCGCGGCTGGCGAAGGCGCTGGCGCCGACCTGGCCCTCGGTGGCCTGCGTGCCGGTCAAGGCCCAAGGTGTCAGGCCGCCACCGGCGGCGCCATCCACGGTGCTGACGCCACCGGTGAGCAGCAGCTTGCCGGTGCCGGCCTGCACGGGGCCCGCCATCAGCAAGGCGGCGGTGATGACAGCCTGGGCCAGGTGCCTGGGGGTGCGGCGTGTGCGGCGGGCGGCAGGCGCGGGAGCAGGGTGGGGGTGTGCAGGTGTCATGGCGCGCAGGTCTCCATCTCGAAATCGCAAACATCGGCATCGGCACTTCGGTGCCATACCTGAGCCCCGGCGTTTTCGATGCAGCGCTGCACGCAAAATACGGGGTTGCTTCCGCCACTGCCGCGCCAGCGCGCGCCGCCTGCCATGTTCCGTCTGCTGCTTGCCCTTCTTGCCCTTGTCAGCGCCGCCTTCATCTGGTGGGCCGGGCAGATGCTGCCTGCGCAGGTGGCTTCGCGTTTCGACAGCCAGGGCGTGGCGGTCAGCTGGATGGCCCGCGAAACCTTTGTCGGGCTGATGATGCTGCTGGCGGCGGTGATGCCGGTGGTGACGGCGTTGCTGCAGATGCGGAACTCGCAGCTGTCGCGCACGCGCATTCCCAACCCGGAGCACTGGTATGCCGAGCCGCGGCGCGCCGCCACCGTGGCCTACCTGGCCGCGCATGCCACCGTGTTTGCGGCGGCGCTGTCGGCCTTCATGTGTTTCGTGTTCTGGCGCCTGGTGGCCGCACACGCGGTGACGCCGCAGGCCCCGGTGCTCGACAAGCAGCTGTTCCTGCTCGGCCTGGGGGTGTTCGTGGCCTTCGCGGTGGGCTGGACGGTGCTGCGGCACCAGCATTTCCGGCGTCTGGGCTGAGGCAGGGCCCCAACAGCCCTGCAGCCCGGATGGCGCCACCCCGGCCCCCGGTGCTCGTGAGCGCCTGCCTGCTCGGCCAGGCCGTGCGCCACGACGGGCGCGACAAACGCAGCGATCACCCCGTGCTGCGCGCCTGGCTGGCGCAGGGGCGTGTGCTGCCACTGTGCCCCGAGCTGGCCGGCGGGCTGTCCGTGCCGCGTCTGCCGGCGGAGATCGAGGCCGGTGCGGGCGGCGCTGCGGTGGTGGCCGGCCGGGCGCGGGTGCTCGATGTGCAAGGCGGCGACGTCACGGCGGCCTTCCTGCGCGGCGCCGAGGCGGCGCTGGCCCTGGTGCGCCAGCACGGCGTGCGCGTGGCGGTGCTCAAGGCCGGCAGCCCCTCGTGCGGCAGCGCCTGGACCTACGACGGGCGTTTCCAGGGCGGCCGCACCGATCAACCCGGTGTGACAGCGGCGGTGTTGCGCGCCGCCGGGGTGCAGGTCTTCAGCGAAGAAGAGTGGCTGGCTGCGGAGAGAGTTGACGCCGAAGCCGAAGGCAGCACCCCCGAAGCGCCGGTGCCCTGAAGGCCGGGCCTGCTCCGCGCCGCCTCAGGGTTTCACGACCTCGTTGATCTCGACCACCAGGCCTTGCGTCTGGTTGGGCACGGCGGCCGATTGGCCGTTGAGATCGCCCGGCGCCGGCGCGGCCTGCCCGCTTTTGCTGACCCGCGCCGTCACCACCACCTGCGGGTAGGCCGAGAGCTTGGCCGCGGGCGACATCGCCATGCTGTCGTCGAGCCTGAAGCTCACGGGCAGGTCTTTCACCTGGTGGCGCAGGATGGCCAGCGGCATGCGGGCGCCTTCGGCCGGGCGGGCGAAGATGAAGACGGTGTCTTCGGGACTCGCGTTTTGGGCCAGCGCGGGTGACAGGCGCACGGTGCCCGTCAGCAGCGCACCGCCTGCCGCCGCGGACGCCGAGCCGGCTGCGGTGGGCGCAGCACCCGTGCCTGGCGCAGCGTTGGCCCGCGGCACCGCTGGCATGCCTGCCAGGCTGCGTGCTTCGTCGATGCTGTTCTGCAGCTGCGGCAGGAAGGCGCTGTCAGGTGGCGACACCTGGGCCAGCCTTTCCCAGCGCTGCACAGCGAGTTTGTAGTCCTTGCGGTTGAAGGCCGCCGTGCCCGACAGCGCCAGCCCCTTGCCGTTGTCGGGGTCGGACTTCAGGGCCCGCTCCACCAGCGCGATGGGTTCACCTTCCAGCACGCGGCCGTTGCTCATGGCCAGCGCGTCGGCCCAATCCACCAGCAGACTGGGGTCGTCGCCGACGATGGCCACGGCCTTGGCGAAGGCGGGCACCGCCTCGGCATGGCGGCCCAGGCGCGAATACGAGCGCGCCAGCAGGCCCCAGCCCTCGCCGTTCTGCGGCTCTTCCTGCATGCGCACGGCGAGTTTTTCGACCGCGGCGATGAATTCCTGCTCGCTCAGCTGCGGGGCGTTGGCCGGCGCGGCGGCTGTCGAGCCTGGTGCGCCGGCGCTCGGCAAGCCGGGCGAGCCGAACACGGCGTAGCCGGCCACGGCCAGGGCCAGCACCGCGGCCCCACTGAAGCCGACCAGCTTGCGCGAAGGCCGTTCGGCCGGGGGGGCCGTCACCATCACCCGGTCGAGCAGCTGGCGCTCCAGGGGCGTGCGGGCTTCGGCGTAAGCCTCGGCGCTGAGGGTGCCTTCGTCGTGCAGGGTCTTGAGCTGGTGCAGGCGCTGGCGCAGGGTGTCTATCGAGTCGTTCATCGGGGGCGCGCCTGGGGTGCGGCGTCGGGGTCTTCTTCATCGGCCTCGAAGGCCTCGGGTGCCATGCGGGCGCGGCGGCGCAGCACCAGCCACAGCGTCAGCAGGCCGGCGGCCAGCAACAAGGCGGGGCCGAACCAGAGCAGGGCGGTGGTGGTCTTCACCGGCGGGCGGTACAGCACGAAGTCGCCGTAGCGGGCGGTCATGTAGTCGAGGATCTCGCGTTCACTGCGGCCCTTGCGCAGCATCTCGCGCACCTGGTTGCGCAGGTCCACGGCCAGGTCGGCATGGCTGGCCGCGATGGTCTCGTTCTGACACACGAGGCAGCGCAGTTCGGCGGCGATGGCCAGCACGCGCTTTTCCAGCGCCGGGTCGGCGCTGGCGTCTGGGGCCTGCTGGGCCACAGCCGGGGCCGGCTTGTCCTGCGCCTGGGCCGGCACGGCCAGCGCCAGGCACGCGGCGGCCAGGGTGGCGGCCGCGATGGCCGCCGTCAAACGCTTAAGCATTGAGTTCCTTGATCAGCGGCACGATGCGTTCACGCAGCACCTGCGGCGTGAGCGGGCCGATGTGCTTGAAGCGGATCACGCCCTGCTTGTCGATGACGAAGGTCTCGGGAACGCCGTAGACGCCCCAGTCGATGCCCACTTGGCCCTGCAGGTCGCTGACGGTGGCCGTGTAGGGGTTGCCGTAGCGGCCCAGCCAGGCGATGGCGTCTGCGGGCTTGTCTTTGTAGTTCAAGCCGTACAGCGGCACGGCACGCTGGCGCGCGAACTCCACCAGCAGCGGGTGTTCTTCGCGGCAGGGCACGCACCACGAAGCCCAGACGTTGAGCACCCAGACCTGGCCCGCCATGTCTTGGCGGCTGAGGACCTGACTGCTGTTGTCCAGGCGCGGCAGTGTGAAATCGGGTGCGGGCTTGCCGATCAGCGGCGAAGGCACCTCGCGCGGGTTCAGGTTCAGGCCGACCCCGAGAAAGGCCAGCAGCACCGCGAAGATCGCCAGCGGCGCCAGGTATTGCCAGCGCTTCATGCCGCGGCGGCCCCTGCGGGCGCCAGCCCTGCCGTCTGTTCGCGCCGGGCCGTGCGGTAGCGGCGGTCGCTGGCGGCGAAGACACCGCCCAGCGCCATCAGCACGCAGCCGCCCCAGATCCAGGTGACGAAGGGCTTGTAGTACAGGCGCACCACCCAGGCCGTGCCTTGCGTGGCCTGGCCCAGCGAGACGTAGATGTCACCCATGGGCCGGCTGCGGATGGCGGCCTCGGTCATGGGGTTCTGCTGCACGCGGTAGACGCGCTTCTCGGGGCGCAGCTGCGCCAGTTCCTTGCCGTTCTTGCTGAGCACGACGAGGCCCTGCGCGGCGCGGTAGTTCGGGCCTTCGACGTCGCGCACGCCCTGGAAGGTGAAGGTGTAGCCGGCGATCTCGGCGCTCTGGCCGACATCCATGTTGAGGTCACGCTCGACCTCGTAGGTGCGCACCATGGTCACGCCGATGATGAACACCCCGATGCCCAGGTGCGCCAGCATCATGCCCTTCATGGCCCGCGGGATCTGGCCGAAGCGGTGCAGCACCGAACCCTGCACGCCCGACGTGGGTCGCAAGCGCTCCCACAGGTCGGTCGCCACGGAAGCGAAGACCCAGAAACCCATCACCAAACCCAGGCCGCCCATCCAGGAGATGCGGCCTTCGAGCAGCTCTGCGCCCACGGCGCACAGCACTGCCACCACGGCGGCCCAGCGCAAACGCTTGGCGAGGTCGGGCAGTTCGGCGTGTTTCCAGCGTGCCAGCGTGCCCACGCCCATCAGGAATACCAGCGGCGCCATCAGCGGCACAAAAACGGTGTCGAAATAGGGCGGGCCCACGGAGATCTTGCCGAGGTTGAGCGCGTCCAGCAGCAGCGGGTAGAGCGTGCCGAGCAGCACCGCGGCGGTGGCCACCACCAGCAGCACGTTGTTGGCGAGCAGGAAACCTTCACGCGATACCGGCTCGAAACGGGCACCCAGGCCCACCTTCGGCGCGCGCCATGCGTACAGCGCCAGCGAGGCGCCGATCACCAAGGCCAGGAAGGCCAGGATGAACAGGCCACGCTTGGGGTCGGTGGCAAAGGCGTGCACCGACGACAGCACGCCGGAACGCACGAGGAAGGTGCCCAGCAGGCTGAGCGAAAACGCCGAGATGGCCAGCAGCACCGTCCAGGCCTTGAAGGCCCCGCGCTTTTCAGTCACCGCCAGCGAGTGGATGAGCGCGGTGCCCACCAGCCAGGGCATGAAGCTGGCGTTTTCCACCGGATCCCAGAACCACCAGCCGCCCCAGCCGAGCTCGTAGTAAGCCCACCAGCTGCCCAGTGCGATGCCCAGCGTCAGGAAGATCCACGCGGCGGTGGTCCAGGGGCGCGTCCAGCGCGCCCATTGCGCATCGAGGTTGCCGCCGATCAGCGCCGCCACCGCAAAGGCAAAGGCCACCGAGAACCCCACATAGCCCATGTAGAGCATGGGCGGGTGAAAGATCATGCCGGGGTCTTGCAGCAGCGGGTTCAGGTCACGGCCGTCCAGCGGCGCCGGGTTCAGGCGGTCGAAGGGGTTGGAAGTGGCCAGCGTGAAGAGCAGGAAGCCCACGGTCAGCCAGCCCATCACGGCCAGGATGCGGGCCACCACCGGCAAGGGCAGGCGTTGGCTGAATTGCGCCACCGCGATCATCCAGCCCACCTGCATCAGCAGCCACAGCAGCATTGAGCCTTCATGCCCGCCCCACACCGCCGCGATGCGGAAGTGCAGCGGCAGTTCGCTGTTGGAGTTCTGCGCGACGTAGAGCACGGAGAAGTCGTGCTCGACGAAGGCCCAGGTCAAGGCGAGGTAGGGCAGCAGCACCAGCACGAACAGCAGCGTGGTGGCGGGTCGGGCCAGTGCCATCCAGTCTGCGCGGCCCTTCTGTGCGCCCACGAGCGGCACGGTGCCGATGACGATGGACAGGCCCAGCGCCAGCCACAGGACGAAGTGCCCCAGTTCCGGAATCATTGCGGCGCTCCCTTTCCATAGGGCGCCTGGGTGCCAGCGGCTGCCTCGGTGCCCTTGTAGAGGGTCTGGCTCATCTGCTTGTGGTCACCGGTCTGCGCGTTCTTCAGAGCCTCGGCAGCCTCGGGCGGCATGTAGTTCTCGTCGTGTTTGGCCAGCACCTCGCGCGCCTCGAACACGCCCTCGCGCAACTGGCCTTGGGCCACCACGCCTTTGCCCTCTTTGAAGAGGTCGGGCAGGATGCCGGTGTAGCGCACTGGCACTTTCTGCGCGGTGTCGGTGATGACGAACTGAACCAAGGTGCCGTCCACCTTCACCGAGCCGGTTTCCACGAGGCCGCCAACCCGGAAGGTGCGCGCCGTCGGCGCTTCTTTTGACGCCACCTGGGTGGGCGAGTAGAAGAAGACGAGATTGCTCTCGAAGGCGTTCAGGACCAGCGCCACCACGATACCGGCGGCAGATACGACGCCGCCGATCATGGCGAGCTTCTTGTTGCGGGGCTTCATGTCATCTCCTCGGGGTCGGCGGCCGCCTGCGCGGCATCGCGCAAGGCCTGCTGGTGGCGCGCACGCGCCAGCAGTGGTTCGGCCAGCATGCACACGGCGCACACGGCATAACTTGTCCAGACGAAAAATCCGTAGCCGCCCATGTGGAAAAACTCGGCGGCGCTGTTCCAGTTCATCGTGCGATTCTCCGCTGGGTGAGGGCGGCCACCCATCCGGCATGGGCTTCACGCTCCAGTGTCAGTGCGCGGGCTCGCATGAAGACCACCGCGAAGGCATAGGCCCAGCAGGCCACGGTCATCAAGAGCATGCCGGTGAGCATGGTGTCGGCCATCTTTGGCGCTGCGGTCATGCTGATGGTGGCACCCTGGTGCAGTGTGTTCCACCACTTCACCGAGAAATAGATGATGGGCACGTTGACGCTGCCCACGATGGCCAGCAGCGCGCCGGCCTGGTCGGCCCGGCGCACATCGTCGATGGCGTTGACCAAGGCGATGTAGCCCAGGTACAGGAAAAGCAGGATCAGTTCTGTCGTCAGGCGTGCGTCCCACACCCAGTAAGTGCCCCAGGTGGGTTTGCCCCAGATGGCACCCGTCCACAGCGCCAGAAAGGTGAACATGGCCCCAGTGGGCGCGATGGCGCGCGCGAGCATCGAGGCCATGCGTGCATTGAAAGCCCAGCCTATGCCGGCCCAGAAGGCCATCACGAGGTACAGCACCATCGACATCCAGGCGGCGGGCACGTGGATGTAGATGATGCGATAGGCATCACCCTGGGTGGCGTCGGTGGGCGCCACGAAGAAGCCGACGTACAGGCCCGCTGCAGCGGCGCCCAGACAGACCACCCAGCACAAAGGCACCAGCCAGCCGGTGAGGGCATAAAAACGAGAGGGCGCCGCGAAGGTGAAGAGGCGCAGCGAGGCGGCAGGTTTGGGGTTCGGTGCGTTGGTCACGCGCGGGTCCTTGTCAGCTTCCGGGTCATTCGGTGGAGATGCGCAGCGCCGCTGCCGTGGCCCAAGGGGCGCCCACGACCGTGACGATCAGCAGGGCGGCCAGCAGCGAAAAGTGCCCGCTCGCAGACAGGCCCGCTTCCACCATGCCAACAGCCCCTGCGCCAAAGATCAAAGCGGGTATGGCCAGCGGCAACACGATCAGGATCAGCAGCATGCCACTGCTGCGCAGCCCCAGTGTGAGTGCGGCGCCCAGCCCGCCAAGCAGACTGAGGATGGGTGTGCCCAGAGCCAGACCCGCGAGCAGAGCGAGCACCGCGGTGCCTGACATGCCGAAGAGCAGGCCCACCAGCGGGGTGGCGACGATCAAGGGCAGGCCCGTGAGCATCCAGTGCGCCGTGCTTTTGGCGATGGCCACGGGCAGCGCCGAAGTGGGTGCGAGCAGCATCTGCTCCAGCGAGCCGTCGGCGTGGTCGGCGGCGAAAAGTGAACCCACCGACAGCATGCTGGCGAGCAGCGCGCAGACCCAGACGATGCCGGGTGCGATGTCTCGAAGCATCCCGGGCTCGGGGCCAACGCCGAGCGGGAACAGGCTGATGGCCACGATGAAGAAGGCCAAGGGCAGCAAGGCGTCGATGCGGCGCCGCGAAGCCAGACGCAGGTCGCGCATCAGCACCGAGCGGAAGACGGCCCGCGTCGAGGCTTCTTCAACTCGGACATCGGGAAAGGCGTGCGTTATGGCATGGGCTGTAAACGTCATGCCCTTGTCTCGCCTGCGGAGGTGCGGGGGTCGGGAGCGGCCGTGTCGAGGTTCAGCACCGTGGGTGCCGGGTGCTCCAGGGTCAGTGGCTGGTGACTCGTGAGCAGGACGCAGCCGCCGGAACATGCGTGCTGTGCGATGACAGTGTTCAGGGCGTCGATGCCTTCGACATCGAGCGCATCGAAAGGTTCGTCCAGCAGCCACAGCGCGCTGTGCGCATGCAGGAGCAGGCGTGACAGCGCCACGCGTCGGCGCTGCCCCTGGCTGAGGGTGCGCACGGGCGCGTGGCGCCGGTGGGCGATGCCCATGCGCTGGAGGGCCTGCTGCAGCGCGGTGTCGTCGGCAGAAACGCCGTGCAGCTGCGCGAGAAAGCGCAGCGACTCGACCACGCTGAGGTCGTCCTTGAGGGCGTTTTGGTGGCCGATGTAGACCAACTGCTGGCGCCATGCAGCACCTGCGTCTCGCAAACTTCGCCCATTGATCAACACGAGCCCGGCAGCGGGGCTTGAAAGCCCGGCAAGCAGGCGCAGCAGGCTGGTCTTGCCGCGGCCGTTGCGGCCGCGCAGCCACGTCACCGAACCAGGCGGCAGTGCGAGCGTCAAGTCCGCAAAAAGAGCACGTTCTCCGCGGTGGCCGGCGAGGCCCTCTGTTTGCAGAACCCAGGCCGGGGCACCATCGCGCCTTGCGCTGGTTTCAGGGGCCGTGGATGCGTACAAGATGAAAGAGGCAGAGTGGGCGGGGCGGCCTGCAGTCCGGTGGGGAGTATGGCGGGTTGCGATGGCACGGCCGGAGTGTAAGTGTGGGCGTGATGGGCCTAGCCTCAGGCCTCAGTCGCCGGAGGCGTGCCTGGGAAGGTGGTGCTGGCGCCGCGCGGCGCGCCTGAGCGCCCTGCTGGTGGCTAAGGCGGAGGTGCCCGGGAGCGCGTGAGGCGTACATCAAAGATGCAGATGCGCTTGTTTGCTTGCTGGTCAGCGCAGCGGGGCATTGGCTGGCTTCGCTTGAGAGCCGCCAAGCCGCTTGCGCAATTGGAAACCGTTGTGCTACAGTCGTGGGCTTCGCTGATCGCGCAGCAGCTGGCAACGGTTGCAGAGCGAGATGAGTGGAGGGT
>LJHW01000001.1 GCA_001295865.1 beta proteobacterium AAP65 | reverse complement strand
GCCGGGGCGGGCGCGGGGGGCGTGGCGGGCGGGCGGCGTCGGGGCTGCCTTCGGCCGGCGCCGCAGCGCCTTCGGCCGCAGGTGCGCCGCCACCGGCCGCGCGTGCGGCGCGGGCCGCTTCGCGGTAGGCCTGGCGCTGCGCCTCGCGCTCGGCCAGGCGCTTGGCCTCGACGATGCCGCGGCGGCGTTCCACCTCGGCGGTGGCAGCCACGCGGTGTTCTTCGGCCACTTCGCCGGCGGGCTGGCCGTCGAGGTCGTGGCGCGTGGGCGTGCCCACCAGCGCCTTCAGGTAGGCGGTGCTGGTGGTGTGGCGGTGCAGGAAGATGCTCAAGGCCTTCTTCGTGAACACGCCCGGCGCACGCGCCTGGATGTCGGCCTGGATGCGCAGTTTCAGCGGCAGCGCACGCGGCGCGCCGAAGAGCAGCGGGAAATGCGCGGCCAGGGCCTTGGCCACGGCCGCCGGGCTCATCTCGGGCGCAGGCGTTTCGCCAGCGGCGGCATCGGGCCTGGCGGCGGCTTCGGGTGTCGCTTCAGCAGCCGATTCAGCAGCCGATTCGGCAGGCAGTTCTGCAGCCGCTTCAGCAGGTGCTTCTGCAGGTGCTTCTGCAGGTGCTTCTGCGGGTGCCTCTGCAGAGGCTTCCGCGGGTGCTTCAGCCGTCGGCTCGGCCGGTGCGGGCGCAGCGGCTTCGGCCGCCACCTCGCCTGGCGCCGCCGCCTCGGTGCTGTCGGGCGCAGGTGTCTCGGGGGCCGCCGCTGCGGCCACGGGCGCGGGGGCAGGTGCGCCGGGCGTGGCGTCTTCGGGCAGCGGAGGAACGGTGGTGTCGGACATGGCCAGGAGGCAAAGGGCTGCGGCAGTGCAGGGGGCCGATTGTCATCGCTATCCAGCCCGTGCCCGCAGGGCCGGTTTCAGCGGTAGGCGCGGGCCAGTTCTTCGGCCGGTGTGCCGCGCCAGTAGCGCCAGCGCAGCGTCCACATCAGCCAGATGGTGGGCCAGGCGCCGCGCGTGTCCCAGCGCCGGCCCGAGGTGGTGACGCGCGCGTGCAGGCAGGCCGGGCGCGACACGCGGCGCAGCCGCTTGCACAGCTCGATGTCTTCCATCAGCGGCAGCGGCGCGTAGCCGCCCAGTTCGCGGAAGAGCGCGGTTTCGATGAACAGCGCCTGGTCGCCGGTGGCAATGCCCGTCAGCCGCGAGCGCCAGTTCATCAGCCGCGCCACCACCGGCAGCCAGCGCGAGCGGCCTTCGATGTGCACGTCAAAACGCCCCCAGCGCGCGCCGCGCTGCAGCGCGGTGGTGACGACCGCATCGGCGCCGGGCGGCAGGCGGGTGTCGGCGTGCAGGAAGAGCAGCAACTCGCCCGTGGCCACCGCCGCGCCGGCGTTCATCTGCCGCGCGCGGCCGCGCTCGCTGGCCACCACGCGGCTGGCCAGGGGTGCGGCGAGTGCGGCCGTGCCGTCGCTGCTGCCGCCATCGACGACGATGACTTCGTGCCCGGCGGCGCGCAGCGGCGCCAGCGCCTGCAGCGTGGCGCTGATGCCGGCGGCTTCGTTCAGCGCCGGCAGCACGATGCTCAGGCGCGGGGCTGCGCCCACGGCTTCAGCTGCCGACTCAGCTGCCCAGCGCACCACCGCAGCTGCTGCCCTGCCCTGCCGTGCAGCCGTAGCAGTGCTCGGCCACCCGGATCGGGCTGCCGTTGCCATCGCTGCTGTCGTCCCCCAGCAGGTCGCGCAGGTGCGCCGTGGCCAGCTCGCCCACCTGCGCGCGCAGGCCCAGCATCTGGTTGAAGTCGCAGTCGTAGAGCTGGCCCTGCCAGTCGACGCTCAGCGTGCTGCGGCACATCACGGTGTCGAGGTTGTGCGCCTGGAAGCTGCTCTTCAGCAGCTGCAGGTAAGTCTGGAAGCTGCCCTTGCTCACCAGCGTGCTGCCGAAGCGCTGGATGGGCATGTTCGTCAGCGCGTACAGGTGGTTGAAGACGATGCCGAAGTGCGCCATCAGCTCGCGTTTGTAGTCGGCCTCCAGCGCCTGCTGCGGCGGTGGCAGCACCGCGCCCTGCGGGTTGTAGACGAGGTTGAGCACCAGGCCCGTGCCTTCCACACCGTAGCCCAAGGCGTTGAGCGCCTGCAGCCCGGCGATGCTGCGGTCGAACACACCATCACCGCGCTGGCGGTCGACATTGCCCACCGAGTAGCAGGGCAGCGAGGCCGTCACTTCCACGCCCTGCGCGGCCAGGAACTCGGCCAGGCCTTCCTGTCCCGGTTCGCTGAGGATGGTGAGGTTGCAGCGGTCGATCACACGCACGCCCAGCGCGCGCGCGCCGATGACGAGTTCGCGGAAGTGTTCGTTGAGCTCGGGTGCGCCGCCGGTGAGGTCCAGCGTGTGCACGCGGCGCTGGCGCAGCACCTGCAGCACGAGGGCCGCCGTCTCGGCGTCCATCATCTCGGTGCGCTGCGGGCTGGCGTTGACGTGGCAGTGCAGGCAGCTCTGGTTGCACTTGTAGCCGAGGTTGACCTGCAGGGTCTCCAGCGCGCGGCGGCGCAGCGCGGGGAAGTCGGTGGCGGCCAGCAAGGGCAGGGTGGCGTGCATGGGCGGGGTTTTCTTTCGTGGGCGGCAAGAGGGCAACACGGTGGGTCGTGCGAGCCGGGGCCACCTTACAACGGCTGCGCTGCGGCCGCTGCCGCCGGGGGTTTGCGCCCCGCGGCAGCGGCCACGCCAGAATGCCGGTCGACGATGAAAGCCACCCCCGTTCCGCCGCAGCCCGAGCGCGGCCCCGCCCCCGAGCGCTGGGCCCTGAAGGCCGGTGATGCCGCCACGGCCACGCTGCTGATCCCGGCCGACCTCAAACGCGAGCGGCGTTTCGAGATCGCCTGCGCCATCACCGTGGCCGTGCCCGAAGCGCCCGTGGGCCCGGCCCCGTGGCTGCAGATGACGGTGCTGGCCGACGGCGCCCAGCAGTGGCAGCGCCGCCTGCCCGCGCAGAACCCGGGCGAGTTCGACGGGCTGGACTTCCGCTTCAGCCGCAGCGTGCCCGTGGGCCGGCCGCTGCGCGTGACGGTGGCGGTGGCCGGCCAGGGCGTGCGGCGGCGCACGCTGCACATCGAGGCCGACGAGATCGCCTGACCCGAGGCTTCAGGCCCGCTGCCGCGCTGCGGTCCACTGGCGGATGGTCTCGGCCATCACATCCAGCGGCACGCTGCCGGTCTTCAGCACCACGTCGTGGAAGGCCTTGATGTCGAACTTCGCACCCAGCTTGCTGCGCGCTTCGTCGCGCAGCGCCAGGATGCGCAGCATGCCGATCATGTAGGCCGTGGCCTGGCCGGGGTTGACGATGTAACGCTCCACCTCCTGCGCGCCGATGCCGTAGCTGATCGCTTGTTCGCGCGTCCATTTCTTCGCGTGCAGGCCGGTGTCCACCACCAGCCGGCGCGCGCGGAAGAGTTCGCTGTTCAGCGCACCCAGCAGGCTCTGCGGGTCGCCTTCGTACCAGCCCTCTTCGATGGCCAGGCGCTCGGCGTAGAGCGCCCAGCCCTCGGCGTGCGCACTGCCGCCGCCGAAGATGCGGCGCTGGCGCCACTTCGGCAGCGTGGCCTGCTCCTGCTGCAGCGCCAGCTGGAAGTGGTGGCCCGGCACGGCCTCGTGCACGGCCAGGCTGCGCAGGCCCAGCACGTTGTAGCTGGGGCCGGGCAGCGGCATCCAGAAGATGCCGGGCTGGCTGCCGTCGGGCGCGGGTGTCGTGTAGTAGGCGCTGCTGGTGCGTTCGGTCAGCGCCCCCACACGCCGCACTTCCACCGGCGCCTTCGGTTGCAGGTTGAAGAGCGCCTGCGCGCGGCGTTCGGCGTCGCGCACGGCGGCGGTGTAGCGGGCCAGCAGCGCTGGGCGCGGGTCGGGCTCGGGCGGCGGCGAGGTGGCGTCGCGCAGCGCGGCGTAGCGGACGTTCACGCTGCCCTCGCTGCGGCCCAGGCTGCGCAGCACGCGGTCCATCTCGGCTTCGATGCGCGCCACCTCGCGCAGGCCGATCTGGTGGATCTCTTCCGCCCCCAGCGTGGTGGTGGTGTTGGCGGCCAGCGCCTGGGCGTAAGCCTTGTCGCCCTCGGGCAGGCGCCACAGGCCGGCATCGGCCGTGGTGCGTGGCAGCACCTCGTCCAGCAGCGCCAGCACGCGGCCGTAGGCCGGCAGCACTTGCTGTTCGACCAGTTGCGTGGCCCGGGCCACGGCCTGCTCACGCTGCGCGGCGCTCACGTCCTTCAGGCCGGCGGTGCGGCGGGCCAGCGCGGTGACGAATTCGCTCTGCGCTGGCGGCGGCGCCAGCACAGCCTGCACCTGGCCGCGCGCACGTTCGGCGATGAAACGCGGTGGCAGCAGCCCGCGCGCCACCGCGGCGCGTGAGCGCGCCAGGCTTTCGTCCAGCCGCTGCGCCACCTGGCCCAGGCGTTCGAGGTAGGCGTCGACATCGGCCGCCGTGCGCAGCGGGTGCGAGACGGTGAGGAAGTTCACCAGCCGCAGGTGCGGCCCGCCCAGCTGGTTGAAGAGGAAGTTGTGGTCTTGGTAAGGCTCGCCAGCGATCTCACGCGCCAGGCTCCAGCGCAGGATGTCGGCGCTGACGCGCTGCTCGGGCGTGAGGCTCTCGGTTTTGAAGCCGGCCAGGCGCTGCAGGCCATCACGCGCCAGGCGGCCTTGCGCGGCGCGGCGCTCGGGCGTCTGCGGGCCGAGCTGGCGGTCCAGCGCGGCCTGCTCGGCGCCGCTGAAGTACTGCGACATCGTGGCGCGTTCGGGTGAGAGGCGCACCCAGTCGGCGGCGAAGCTTTCGCTCCAGGCATCGAAATCGGGGGCCGGGGCCGGCGGTGCCGTCGCGCAGCCGGCCAGCGCCCCGGCCATGGCCAGGGCCGGCCAGGCCAGCGCCGCCTGCAGCCCGCGGCGGCGTGCACGGTCGGGCAGCGTGGCGGCGTCGCACGCCGGGCAGCCATCGGTGGTGAGGGTGTCAAGAGGGTGTCGCATCGTTGTGCCAGTCTAGGCGCCCGGTGCTTGCGCGGCCCTGCAGGCTTGCCCCGGGGTCCCGTCCAAGGTTTGACCAGCCTCCTGCACGAACAGACACAAGGCTTTAACCTTCGCCCCCCGGCGGCCCGTGGCCCTCCCACGGCCGGCCCTTTTGCCTTGGAAGAGAGCCCATGACCCTGGCCCGACGACTGCGCCAACTGCCTGCCGAGCGCCTGCTCGGCATCCGCCGTGGCGTCGAGAAGGAAAGCCTGCGCGCGCTGCCCAGCGGCAGCTTGGCGCTGACGCCGCACCCGGCTTCGCTCGGATCGCCGCTGACGCACCCGCACATCACCACCGACTACAGCGAGAGCCAGCTCGAGCTCATCACCGGCGTGCACGAAGGCGTGGAGAGCTGTCTGGACGAGCTCACGCGCATCCACCAGTTCGTCTACCGCGAACTGGCCAAGACGGGTGACGAGCGCCTGTGGGTCAGCAGCATGCCCTGCGGCCTGCCCACGGACGAAACCATCCCGCTGGGCCGCTACGGCAGCAGCAACATCGGCCGCGCCAAGAGCGTCTACCGCATGGGCCTGGGCCACCGCTACGGCCGCCGCATGCAGACCATCAGCGGCATCCACTACAACTGGTCGATGCCGGGGCTGAGCAACGACGAGCACTTCGCGCTCATCCGCAATTTCCGCCGCCATGCTTTTCTGCTGCTCACGCTCTTCGGCGCCAGCCCGGCGGTGTGCCCCACCTTCGTGGAAGGCCGGCCGCACGGCCTGGAGCGCCTGAGCCCGGGCACGCTCTACCACCCCTACGCCACCAGCCTGCGCATGGGCCGGCTGGGTTACCAGAGCGAGGCGCAGGCCAACCTGGCCGTCAGCTACAACGGCCTGGACGGTTACGCGGCCAGCCTGCACGAAGCGCTGACGCAGCCCTACCCGGCCTACGAACAGATCGGCGTGCGCAACCTCGGCGGCGAGTACAACCAGCTCGCCACCACGCTGCTGCAGATCGAGAACGAGTTCTACGGCACCATCCGCCCCAAGCGCGTGATCCAGAGTGGCGAGCGCCCGCTGCACGCGCTGCGCGAACGGGGCGTGGAGTACATCGAGGTGCGCTGCATGGACCTCGACCCCTTCGAGCCGGTGGGCATCAACGCGCAGACGCTGCGCTTCCTGGATGTCTTCCTGCTGCACTGCCTGCTGCAGGACAGCCCGCCCGATACACCGGCCGAGATCGCCGAGCTGGGCCGCAACCAGCACCACACCGCGGCCCATGGCCGCGAGCCGGGTTTGACCTTGGAGCGCGGCGGCCGGGCCGTGCTGCTGGCCGACTGGGCGCATGAACTGCTGGGCGAATGCGCCACCATTGCGCAGGCGCTGGATGCCGCGCACGGCACCGAGGCCTACAGCGCCGCGGTGGCCGCAGGCCAGGCCGCGCTGGCCGCGCCGGCCACGCTGCCGTCGGCGCGTGTGCTGGCTGCCATCGAGAACAACTTCGACCTGCGCTACACCGCCTTCATCCGCCACCAGGCCGAGGCCACGCGTGAACAGCTGCTGGCCCTGCCCTGGCCGGCCGAGCACCAGGCCAATTTCGAGGCCATGGCCGCTGTTTCGGTGCGGCGCCAGCAGCAGCTGGAGGCGGAAGACTCGATGGACTTCGAAACCTTCCGCCAGCACTACGTTTCTGAGGCCCGCCTGGGCGTGTAAGCGTTACTTCGCGGCGGGAGCGCGCGGGTCGCGCGTCTGGCGCTTCATCCAGTCGCTCATCTCGCGCAGCGTGTGGCCCACGCTCTCGCGCGCCACGTAGCCGTGTGATTCAAACGGCAGCACCACGTAGCGCACGCTGCCGCCGGTGCCGGCCAGCGCCTGGTACAGGCGCTGCGACTGCATCGGGAAGGTGCCCGAGTTGTTGTCGCTGTCGCCGTGGATCAGCAGCACCGGCTCCTTCAGCTTGTTCGCGTAATTGAAGGGGCTCAGGCGCAGGTAGACGTCTTGCGCCTCCCAGTAGCTGCGGCGCTCGCTTTGAAAGCCGAAGGGCGTGAGCGTGCGGTTGTAGGCGCCGCTGCGCGCGATGCCGGCCTTGAAGAGGTCGGTGTGGGCCAGCAGGTTGGCCGTCATGAAAGCGCCGTAGCTGTGGCCGCCGACGACGATGTTCTCGCGCTCGGCCACGCCCAGTTCCACGGCCTTGTCAATGATGGCCTGCGCGTTGGCGGTGATCTGTTCGACGAAGCTGTCGTTCACCGTCTCGGGCTTGCCCACCACCGGCATGGTGGCGTCCATCAGCACCGGGTAGCCGTCCAGCACCAGCATCAGCGGGCTGGTGGCGCCGAAGGTGGAGAAGCGGCTGCTCGATCCGCTCACCTGGCCGGCGGTGCTGGCGTCGGTGAACTCCAGCGGGTAGGCCCAGACGAAGGCCGGGCGGCGCTCGCCAGGCTGTTGGTCGGGCGGCGTGTACAGCCAGAACGACAGCGCCACACCATCGGCGCGCTTGAATTTCACCAGCTCGCGCTGGATGTTGCGCAGCTGCGGCGTGGGGTCGGCGTGCGTGGTCAGCGCCTGCATCTGCGCCAGGCTCTCGCCGCTGCGCAGCACGATGTTCGGCGGCTCGGTGGCGCTCTCGCGGCTGGTCAGCACACGGCCATCGGCCAGCACGGCCATGGGGCGCTCGTAGTGCGTGGCGGTGGATTGGAAGCGGCGCTCGGTCTTGGCGCTGGCCAGGTCCATGCGATCGAGGAAGGGGCGCTCGCCCTGAGGGCTGGCGCCGGCGCCGACGAGCCACATCGCGCCGCCGTCCACGCGCACCACGCTGCGGCCGTTGGCCAGCATGCGGCTCACCGGCGCGCCCTGGTCGCGGTAGCGGTCGCGCATCGAACGGTCTTGCAGCGTGCGGGCCGGCGCGCTGCCGTCCAGCGCCACCAGTGCTGCGGTGAGCCACAGGCGGTCGCGGTCGAAGTCGGTCACCAGTGCGCGCGGGGCGCTGGCTTGTTCGCTCTCCACGAACTGCAGCTGGGCCAGCCTGCCCGCGGTGCGGTGCACCTCGCGCGGCTCGCCGCGGTAGGGGGCGTCCAGGCGCATCAGGCGGTCGCGGTGCGGCACCTTGGCCTTGGGGTCGCCACCGTCCAGCGCTTCCACCCAGTACACGGCGCCATCGCCCAGTGGCGAGGCCCAGAAGTTGCGCGGGCCGGTGACGACGCCGCCGATGGGCACGCCCACGGCCATCTTCACGCGGCCGATCTCGCGCTGCACCTGGCCTTGCGCATCGCGCAGCTCGGCCACGGTGTTGAAGTCTTGCCAGCTCACCTGGTAGCTGAAGGGCGGCACCAGGCGTTCGGTCAGCAGCTGGCCCTTGCCGGTGACGACCAGGCTGCTGAACAGCCCCGGCTCGCCGATCTCGCGCGTGGCGCCCGTGCCCAGGTGCACCCGCCGCAGCACCGAGGTGGCGTGGTGCGTGAAGACGGCCTCGTCCTGGCTGTCCTTCAGCAGGTCTTGCAGCGTGCGCTCGGGCGAAACACGGCCCATCGATTCCTGCACCACCGGGCCGCTGGGCGCGGTGAACACCGGCGCGGCGCCGCGTTTGCTGGGCACGGCCAGCACGGCGATCTCGTCGGCCGAGAGCCAGGCGACGTCGGCGCCCAGCACGGCGTTCAAGCGCACGCCTTTCAGTGGCTTCAGCGACCCACGCGCGACATCCCCCACCCACAGCTCGGTGGCGGTGTCGGTGCGGCGTTGCAGCAAAAAGCGGCGGCCGTCGGGCGACCAGCGCATCTGGTGGAAGCCGCCGCCTGGGGGCAGCGCCACCACACGCTCGGGGGCCGTGGGCTGCTCGATGTTGCGCAGCGCCAGGCGCTCGATGACACCCACCAGCTGCGGGCCGCTGGCCGCGGGGTCGAAACGCACGCCCGCCAGGCGCAGCGCAGGCCGCGCGAGTTCGGCCACGCCGCGGTGGCGGCGCAGCTGCACCACGGCCAGCGTGCGCTGGTCGGGCGAGACGCTGTGCAGCGGCAGGCCGGGCGCATCGAGAACAGCGCGGATCTCTGCCGATGGCTGCTGGTAGACGGCGGCAGCCGGCTCGTTGGCTGCCGATGGCGCCGCGGCCAGCAGCAAGGCGGTGGCCAGCGCGATGGCGCTGAGGGCGGCCTGGTGTGCAAATGGGTGCACGCGCGAAGGGCGGCGGCGGAGGGGCGGCAGGGGCATGGGTCGGGCCTTTCGGGCGCGGTGCGGCGTGGCGAAGCGGCGAAATCTAGCAGGCGCCACGCCGGCGCGCGCTGCGCCCAAGCCGGGTGCGGGGCCGGCCCCTGGGCTGGGGGTTGCCGTGCATTTCTCGCGCCACGGCGATGCACGGACGCCACAAATCGGGGCAAGCCCGGAGCGGCCGGCCCGCGCGCGAGTGATGCAATCTCTTACGGTCCGGAGACCCGGCAGACACACTGGCGACACACAGCCGATGCGCACCCGCCGCCGGCAGACGCACCGCAAGACGCCAGCAATGGCACGGTTGCTGCTTCCAGCAGCGCCTTTCGCAAAACAACGAGGGACCACCTTGAAAGCACGTCACCACCTCATCGCCCTGGCGGCCCTGACGGCCATCGCCGCGCCCGCGCTGGCACAGACCACGGCCGCGCCCGCCGCCGCCGCGCCGCAGCGCATCGAAGTCACCGGTTCGCTGATCAAGCGCACCGACACCGCCACGCCTTCCGTGGTGCAGAGCTTCGGCCGCGAAGAGATCACGCGCTCGGGTTACACCACCATCGAAGAACTGCTGCGCTCCACCGGCGCGGTCGACACCGGCTCCATCGGCGACGCCGCCGCCTCGGGCTTCGTGGGTGGCCTGTCCACCATCTCGCTGCGCGGCTTCGGCTCGCAAGCCACGCTGGTGCTGATCAACGGCCGCCGCACCGCCCCCGTGGCCGCGGTGGACATCAACTTCGGCCGGGGTTCGCTGATCAGCGTGAACACCATCCCGAAGGGCGCCATCGACCGCATCGACGTGCTGAAGGACGGCGCCTCGGCCATGTACGGCTCTGACGCCATGGCCGGCGTCATCAACTACGTGCTGCGCAAGGACTACCAGGGCGCCGAAGCCAGCGTGGGCTACACCACCAACGACCGTGGCCGCGGCACCACCAAGACCGCCGACCTGACCTTCGGTTTCGGCAACATCGACACCCAGCGTTTCAACGTCTTCGGCGGCCTGAGCTACTCGAAGCGCGACCCGGTGATGTTCCGTGACCTCGTCGACCGCGGCAACCAGGCCGCCTACGACGCCTACCTCACGAGCACCGGCTCGCTGGCGCGTTTCACGCCCAGTTCCACGGCCTCCTTCTACGGCAACTACTACCGCGTGCCCACCAGCCTGACGGGCAGCACCACCATCAATGGCATCTCGGTGGCCAACAACAACCTGTCGGGCGTGAACTACCTCGGTACGCTGCCGGGTTGCCCGGCCGAGAACACCGTCGGCCAGGGCGTGCCCAACCGGCCCGCCGGCTTCTCGGCCACCACGGCCAGCCTGCCCAACGGCATGTGCCGCTTCGACCTGGACAGCGCCGACGAAACCATCGCCGAGCAGGACCGCTTCAACGCCACCGTGCGCGGCACCTTCGCGATCAGCAACAGCCTCACGGCCTATGCCGATCTGATGTACTCGCAGACCAAGACCAACGAGCAGCGCACGCCGTACGCGATGACGACGACGCTGTTCACCACCACCACGCAGACCTCGGCCACCACCTGGCCGTTGCTCGACGGCAGCTTCCGGCGCCAGCCGGCCATCGTGCTGCCGGCCACCCACCCTGACAACCCGACGCGCGGTACCGCCACGGCCCAGCCCATCCAGCTGATCTACCGCTTCGAAGACCTGCCGCGTGGCGACATCAACACGCTGAAGTCGCTGCGTCTGACCACGGGCCTGGAAGGCAGCTTCGGCGCCTGGGACTTCGACACCGCGCTGCTCTACAGCAAGCAGGACAACAAGCGTGAGCAGGAAGGCCGCGTGCGCGCCTCGCTGCTGACCGCCGCCATCGCCAACCAGACCTACCGTTTCGGCAAGCCCAACACGCCCGAGGGCATCGCCAGCGTGTCGAGCACGGCCGTGAACAACGGCGAGTCGACCATCACCTCGCTCGACTTCCGTGCCAGCCGCGAACTCTTCAAGATGAGCGGCGGCACCGCCGCCGTGGCGCTGGGTGTCGAAGCCCGCCGCGAAGAACTGGCCGCCACCTCCGACGACAACTACTTCGCCGGCGACTACATCGGCCTGGTGGCCAACGGTGCCACGGGCAGCCGCAACACCTTCGCCGCCTTCGGCGAACTGAGCCTGCCCGTGCTGCAGAGCCTGGAAGTGCAGGCCGCGCTGCGCGCCGAGAAGTACAGCGACTTCGGCAACGCCACCACCGGCAAGCTGGGCTTCAAGTGGACGCCGATGAAGGGCATGCTGGCCTTCCGCGGCACCGCGGCCACGGGCTTCCGCGCGCCGGCCATCTCGCAGATCGGCACCGCCTTCAACCTGTCTTTCCACAGCTTTGGCGAGCGCCGCATCATCGACAGCCTGCGCTGCGACCCGGCAACCAACTTCACCATCGGTTCGCCCAACACCAACCTGCGCGTGCCGCGCGACTGCAACGTGCTGGGCTTCACCCCGGTGCCGGCCGGCACCACCAACCCCGGCTCGATCCCCACCGTGGTGGGCGGCAACCCGAACGTCAAGGCCGAGACCTCGCGTTCCTTCACCTTCGGCCTGCTGCTGGAGCCCACGAAGGACATCGACCTCGGCATCGACATGTGGTATTTCCACCGTGACGACGAGATCCGCGTGCAGCGCGGCGCCGACATCATGGACGCCTACAACGCCAACCCCACGGCGCCGGCACCCCAGATCACGCGCGACACCAACGAAGCCACCTGGCTGCGTGATGCGCAGGGCAACGTCATCCCGAACAGCGGCCCGATCATTCTGCTGACGCGCCAGTACGGCAACTTCGAGTGGACCAAGACCGCGGGCGTGGACTACGACCTGAACGTGCGCCTGCCGGCCACCGACTTCGGCAAGTTCAGCATCAAGCTGCAGGGCACCTACACCAAGCGGTTCGACCGCCTGGTGCTGGCCGGTGCGCAGGTGGACCGCTGGGTGGGCACGTCGAACAGCGACATCGCCAAGACCCGCGCCAGCATCACGCTGCGCTGGAACGCGGGCAGTTTCAACAGCTTCATCCGCCACAACCACACCGACCCCATCTCCACCAGCACCTCGTCGGCCTGCCTGAACTCGGCGACCCCCACCGCCGCGCAGACGCAACTGCGCGCGGCCGGCCGCTGCAAGGTGCGCCACGAGCGCACGGTGGACATGGGCGTGACCTACAGCGGCTACAAGAACCTGTCGTTCACGGGCACGGTCTTCAACCTGATGAACGACTACAACCGCAGCAACGGCATCCCGTCGGCCTTCACCTACTGGGATCCGGGCCTCAACGGCGCCCTGGGCCGCCGCTTCAGCCTGAGCGCGACCTACAAGTTCTTCTGACGCCAGGTGTGTCCCGGGCTGCGGCCCGGGCTGCCACCGAACCGCCGTTGCCCCTCACGGGGCGCGGCGGTTTTTTCGTTCAGGGCTGCAGCGGTGCTCTCAGGGCCAGCGGCCGGGCTGGGGCGGTGTATCGGGCTGCTGCATGAAGCTCTCGGGCCAGGCGATGTAAGGCCCTTGCCGTGCGAAGTGGTCGACGAAGGCGTCGAGCACCGGCCGCGCCTGCGAGGCGCGTTCGTGGTTGACCATCAGCGCCAGCGCCCAGGGGCGGCCGGCCTCGTCGCGCACGTAGCCGGCCACGGCCACCACGTTGCGAAGCGTGCCGGTTTTCAGGCGCGCCCAGCCGGCCGCCGGGCCGGCCTTCAGGCGGTTGCGCATGGTGCCGTCCACACCCACGGTGGGCAGGCTCATCACCAGGTCGCTGGCGTTCGGGCCGGCGCCGGCCACCTGCAGCAGGCGGGCCATCTGCCAGGCGCTGATGCGCTCGCTGCGGCTCAGGCCCGAGCCGTTGTCCATCACCAGGCCCGTGGGGTCGATGCCGTGTTTGTTGAACCAGTCGCGCACCGCGCGGTCGGCCAGCTCGAAGGTGCTGGCCTGCGGGTTCGCGGCCATCGCGGGCACGCCCAGCTGCAGGTAGAGCAGGCGCGTGAGCGCGTTGTCGCTGGTCTTGTTCAGCGGGCGCAGCAGTTCGCCCCAGGGGCGGGCGTCGCGGCGCGCCAGCAGCTGCGTGCCCGCGAGTGCGGCCGCTTCGCGCACACGGCCGGCCCAGGTGCCGCCCAGCTGCTGCCACAGCGCGCGGAACATCGCGCCGGCCATCTCGCTGCGGTCGATCAGCTGCAGCGCCACGCGGCGCGTGCAATCACGCGGGAAGCTGCCGCGCAGCTCGATCTGCGTGCCTGTCGTGGTGTTGGTGCCGGGCGTCACCGCCGCCGGCAACCAGCCGTCGTCCCAGTCGGCGCAGCGTTTGTCGTTGAGCGTCATGCGGCTGGTGAAGCTCACGCCGGGCAGCGCGGGCACGGTCTCGGCACGCACGCTGCCATCGGGCAGTGAGCGCAGCTCGAAGGGCAACAGGTTGCCGGCGAGGAAGAGCGCGTCGGGGATGACGTTGTAGGGGAACTCGGGCGCTTCGTCGAAGGGCGGCAGGTTCTGGTCGAAACGCGCGGGGCGGAAGAGCGTGCGGTCGAGCAGCAGGTCGCCCTGGAGGTGCTGCACGCCGCGCTGGCGCAGGTCCACCAGCAGCGCCCACAGCTGCGGCAGGCCGAGCTCGGGGTCGGCGCCGCCCTTCAGCACCAGATCCCCTTGCAGCACGCCGTTGTTCAGCGTGGCAGCGCTGCGCAGCTCGGTGTGGCCGCGGTGGTTGGGGCCCAGCAGGTCGAGGGCCACGACGCTGGTGACGAGCTTCATCGTCGAGCCCGGCTGCACCGGCACGCGGCCGCGGTGTTCCCACGCGGCAGCGCGGTGGCCCAGCGGCAGCGCCACGGCGGCCAGCGCGTCGGCCGGCAGGCCGATCTTCGCCATCGCGGCCTGCACCGCCGGCGGCAGCGTGTCTTGCGCCTGCACCGGGCCGGCGATGAAGAGGCTGGCGGCCGCCAGGGCCGAACAGCGCAGCGTGGCCTGCAGCACGGCGCGCAGGGTTATGGGGCGTGAGCGAAGCAGCATGCGGAGATTGTGCGACGCGGCGGCAGAATGCAGCGCCATGAAGATGCCCCACCTGGCCCGTGCCACCGCCCCCGCGCTGGCCCTCGTTCTTGCTGCGCTGCTGGCCGGCTGCGCCAGCGGCCCGCCCACCACCACCGAGGGCGGCGTGCCGATCGACGCCACGCGCACGGCCAAGGGGCAGGACAGCCGCTCGCTGTTCCTCGTCATCCACTACACGGTGGCGAACTTCCCCACCTCGATGAAGATCCTCACCGAGCAGCAGGTCTCGGCCCACTACCTGCTGAGCGACGAGCCGCAGCCGCGCATCTTCCGCCTCGTCGATGAAAACCGCCGCGCCTGGCACTCGGGCGCCAGCGCCTGGGGGCCCAACCACCGGCTGAACAGCAGCAGCATCGGCATCGAGATCGTGCACCCGGGCTATGTGCAGCTGCCCAACGGTCAGAAGGTGTTCGCGCCCTTCCCGCAGGCGCAGATCGACGCGCTGATCCCGCTGGTGAAAGACATCGTCCAGCGCCACGGCATCAAGCCCGAGCACATCCTCGGCCACGGTGAGGTCACGCCCAGCTACAAGGAAGACCCGGGCCCCACCTTCCCCTGGAAGCTCTTCAGCGACCTGGGCATCACCCCGCCCTGGCCCGACGCCGCCGCGGTGGCCGCGCAGCGCGCCGTATTCGAGGCGCAGCCGCCGGAGATGCTGTGGATCCAGAAGAGCCTGGCCCAGCACGGCTACAACATCCAGCCCACTGGGGTGTTCGACAAGCAGACCGAGCGGGTGCTGATGAACTTCCAGATGCGCTACCGGCCCACCAGCTACAGCGGCCTGCCCGATGCCGAGAGCTCGGCCATCCTGTGGGTGCTGACCAAGGGCGGTGCGAAGGGCCTGTCGGCCGGGCCGGGGCCGTTTGCCCGGCCCATCACGCCATTGCCGCTGCAGCCGGCACCCGCCGCTCCGGCGGCGCCATCGCCTGCCGCTAGCGCAGCGGCAGCGCTTTGAAGAACGCCCTGCAGCCGCTGCCCGCGGTGGTGGTGGTTTGAAGCGCCGCCAGTTTGGCGCTGCCGCGCTGGCGGCAGCGGGCGCCCCCTGGTGGGTGGGCAGCAGCGGCTGTGCGCAGCAGCCCCAGCAGCCCGCCGTGCCGGCCGGCGGCGCCGACGCGGCAGGCGCGGCCACCGCTGCCGGGCCCGCAGCGGCCGCGCCGGCGGGTGCGGCCCCACCGCCCGCCGTGGGCCCGCTGCAGCCACCGCCGGCGCCGCGCGAGTTCCGTGCCGCCTGGGTGGCCACCGTGGCCAACATCGACTGGCCCAGCCAAACCGGCCTGAGCGCGGCCGAGCTGCGTGCCGAAGCGCTGGTGCTGCTGGAGCGTGCGCGCACCTTGGGCCTGAACGCGCTGATCCTGCAGGTGCGGCCGGCGGGCTGCGCGCTCTACGCCAGCACGCTGGAGCCCTGGACCGAGTACCTCTCGGGCACGCAGGGCCAGCCGCCCTGGCGCGCCGACGAAGCGCCCTGGGACCCGCTGGCCTTCTGGGTGGAAGAAGCCCACCGCCGCGGCCTGGAGCTGCACGCGTGGTTCAACCCCTACCGCGCGCGCCATTCGTCGGCCAAGAGCCCGCTGGCGCCGCCGCACATCGCGCTGCGCGAGCCCGCCGCCGTCAAACGCTACGGCGACATGCTGTGGATGGACCCCGCCGAGCCCGCCGCCGTCGCGCAGACCCTGGCCGTGGTGGCCGATGTGCTGCGCCGCTACGACATCGACGGCGTGCACATCGACGACTACTTCTACCCCTACCCCATCCCGCAGCCCGGTGGCCCGGCGGGCGCCGAACTGCCCTTTCCCGACGACGAAGCCTGGGCGCGCTACCAGCAAGGCGGGGGCCTGCTGGCGCGCGACGACTGGCGCCGCGAGCAGGTCAACCGCCTCGTGCAGGCGATGCACCGCACCGTGCGCGAGGTAAAGCCCCACGTGCGCTTCGGCATCAGCCCTTTCGGCCTGCCGCGGCCCGACCGGCGGCCGGCCGGCATCACCGGCTTCAGCCAGTACGACAAGCTGTATGCCGACGCCGAAAAGTGGCTGGCTGAAGGCTGGCTCGATTACTGGACGCCGCAGCTCTACTGGCCCGTGGCACGCAGCGGCCAGCAGTTCGGCGTGCTGCTCGACCACTGGCTGACGCAGAACCCCCAGCAGCGCCACGTCTGGCCGGGCCTGTTCACCAGCCGCGTGGGCACGGCCGGCGTCGCCGCCCAGGGGGTGCCCGGCAACGTGTGGCCGGCGCGCGAGATCGCCGACCAGATCGCGCTGACGCGGCACCGCCCCGCTGCCGGCGGCCACGTGCATTTCAGCCTCATCGCCCTGCAGCAAGACCGCGACGGCCTGGCCACCCTGCTGCAGCGCGGCGCCTACGCCACGCCGGCCTTGGTGCCCGCCACGCCCTGGCTGGCGGCGCCGGCCGTGGGCCTGCCCGGCCTGCGCCGTGTGGCCACGCCGGCCGGCCTGCGTGTTCGTGTGGAGCCCGCGGTGGCCGGCGCCCTGCCGGTGCGCTGGGCGCTGTGGCGGCGCTACGGCGGCGCGGCCCACCCGCGCTGGGTTTTCAGCGCCGCGCCTCCTGGCGAAAGGGAGCTCGACCCCGAAGGCGCCGACCTGCTCTGGGTGCAAGGTCTCAATGCCGTGGGCGCGTTGGGCCCGCGGGCGCTGATCCAGTTGTGAACCACTTTCTCCGAGACCCACCGCCCCCATGCTGCTGAACACCGAACAAGCCCATCCCGACCACCCGCAGCTCGACCGCTACGACACCGCCACGCTGGTGGACGCGCTGGCCGCCGACCAGGCCCGCGCCGCCGAGGCCGTGCGCGCGGCCGGCCCGGCGTTGGCACAGGCCGTGGACGCCGCCGCTGCGCGCCTGCGCCAAGGCGGCCGCCTGGTTTATGGGGGCGCCGGTACCAGCGGCCGCCTGGGCCTGCTCGACAGCGTGGAGCTGCACCCCACCTTCTCGTGGCCGCACGAACGCGCCGTGGCCTTGCTGGCCGGCGGCGAAGGTGCGCTGTACCGCGCGGTGGAAGGCGCCGAAGACAGCCGCGAAGGCGGCGCCGCCGACATCGCCGCGGCCGGTGTGGGCGCGCTCGACGTGGTGCTGCTGCTGGCTGCTTCGGGCGGCACGCCGTACGCCTTGGGCGCTGCCGAGGCGGCGCGCGCGCGCGGCGCACTCACCGTGGGTTTTGCCAACAACCCCGGCGCGCCGCTGCTGGCGGCCTGCGAAGTGGGCGTGCTGCTCGACACCGGCCCCGAGGTCATCAGCGGCAGCACGCGCCTGAAGGCCGGCACGGCGCAGAAGATCGCGCTGAACACCTTCAGCAGCGCGGTGATGGTGAAGCTGCACAAGGTCTACGGCAACCTGATGGTCGATGTGCAGGCCAGCAACGCCAAGCTCGTGAAACGCGCTCTGCGGCTGACCATGCTGGCCAGCGGCGCCGAAGAAGCCGCGGCCAGCGCGGCACTGGCCGCCAGCGGCAGCCGCGTGAAGCTGGCCATCGTGATGTTGAAGACGGGCCTGGCGGCTGCCGCGGCCGAAGCCCGGCTCGAGGCCGCTGGCGGCAGCATCGAGGCCGCCGTCCGTGGCTGACGGTGGCTGACGGCGGCCGTAGCCCACCTGCGCCATGAGCCCGCAGCGCCTGCTGTCCCTGGACGTCTTCCGCGGTGCCACCGTGGCGCTGATGATCCTCGTCAACAACCCTGGCAGCTGGGCCCACCTCTACCCGCCGCTGGCGCACGCCGGCTGGCACGGCTGCACGCCCACCGATCTGGTCTTCCCGTTTTTCCTGTTCGCGGTGGGCAACGCGCTGGCGCTGGTGATGCCGGGGCACCGTGCCGCGGGGCAGGCCGTGTTCCTGCGCCGCGTGGCCCAGCGCGTGGCGCTGATCTTCGCGCTGGGGCTCTTCCTCAACGCCGCCCCCTTCGTCTTCTGGACGGTCGATGGCGCGCTGGCCCTCAAGAGCGTGGAGACGCTGCGCACGATGGGTGTGCTGCAGCGCATCGCCTTGTGCTTCGGCGCGGCGGCGCTCATCGTGTGGTGGCTGTCGGTGCGCGGCGCGCTCATCGCGGTGGCCGTGCTGCTGCTGGGCTACTGGGCGGCCTGCCTGGCCTTGGGCGATCCGGCCGACCCCTACGGCTTGCTGGGCTGGTTCGGCACCGCGGTCGACCGCGCGCTGCTGGGCGCGAGCCACCTCTACCGCGGCGAAGGCCTGCCCTTCGACCCCGAGGGCCTGGCCAGCACGCCGCCGGCCATCGCGCAGGTGCTTCTCGGCTGGTGGGTCGGTCACACGCTGCAGCAGCACGGCCGTGTGGACGCGGCACTGCTCGTGCGATTTTTTGTCACCGCCGCGCTGCTGGCGCTGGCCGCCTACGCCTGGCAATTGGCGGTGCCGCTGAACAAGAAGATCTGGACGCCGAGCTACGTGCTGCTGAGCACCGCGCTGGCGCTGGCCACGCTGGCCACGCTGATGCACCTGCTGGAAAACCGCGCGCCGGGCGCAGCACCCCTGTCGGCCCCGACGCGTTTCACGCTTCGCGTTTTCGAAGCCTTCGGCAAGAACCCGCTCTTCATCTTCGTGCTGGCCGGCTTCGTGCCGCGCGTGCTGGCGCTGCTGCGCTGGCCCGATGCCTTCCGCCCCGATGGCACCGTGGCCTTCATCAGCCCGCTGCCCTGGCTGTACCAGAACGTCTTTGCCGGCATCGGCAGCGACCCGCGGCTGGGCTCCTTCCTCTTCGCCTGCGCCAACCTCTCGGCCTATGCCGCGCTGGCGCTGTGGCTGGACCGGCGGCGGCTGTACTTCCGCGTGTGAGCCTGCGATCGGCAGCCCCGTGGGCCGCAGGGCCTACAGCGGCGCCGTGGCGGGCCGATATCCCGAGCATGGATCTCTGGGCTCTTGTCCGTCGCACGCCTGCGCCCGCTTTCGACCCGGTGCTTGAACAGCAGCGCGTGACCGAGGCCGTGTTGCGCAGCGCGGCCCAGCTGCTGCACGACGAGCGCGGCGCCGGCGAGGTGATCGCCGCGCACTGTGAACGTCTCACCACCCTGGTGCCGCACCTCGTGCTGGCTTGGGTGTGGTTCGGCCCGGCTGACACCGAGCAGATCAGCCCCCAGGTGCTCGCCGGGGCGGCGGCACCCTATGCCCGCGACCTCGTCATCCAGCGCAACGCACTCACCCGCAGGGGCCCGGCCTTCCGCACCCTGGCCGGGCAGCGCCTGGAGCCCTTCCGCGTGTCGCCGCGTTCCGTGTTCGGGCCCTGGCGCCGCGCCGCGCGTGAGCTGGGCGTGCGCAGCGTGTTGGCGCTGCCGCTCAGCGGCGGCCCCGGCCTGCAGCCCGGCACGGCCCAACGCGGGCTCTTCGTGCTGTACGCCGACGTGCCCGACTACTTCGAGACCGTGGGCGTGGGCGTCTTCGATGCTTTGGCCCACTTGTTCAGTGCCGTGCTCGAGCGCAGCGAACGCAGCGCGGCGCTGGCGCGTGCCGCCAACTGCGACGCCCTCACCGGCCTGGCCAACCGCCAGGGCCTGGCGCTGATGGAAACCCATCTGCGCCGCGTGACCCCGCACGACCCGCCCTGCGCCGTGCTGGTGGCCGACATCGACCACTTCAAGCGCATCAACGACAGCCGCGGCCACGCCGCCGGCGACCAGGTGCTGCGTGCCGTGGCCACGGTGCTGCGCGACACCGTGCGCGCCGGCGATGCCGTGGCACGCTGGGGCGGCGAAGAGTTCGTCATCTGTTTGCGCAATGTGCCGCCGGCCACCGCCTGGACCCTGGCCAACAAGCTGCGCGAGCGCCTGGCCGACACCCCGGTGTCTGCTGGCACGGGCCCGCTGCTGTGCGTGACGCTCTCGGTCGGCCTGACCGAGCTGCAGCCCGGCGAAGACCTGGCCGTGGCTGTCGACCGTGCCGATGCCGCGCTCTACGCCGCCAAGCGTGCCGGGCGCAACTGCGTGGTGCAGGTCGAACAGACTCCGCCGCACGAGCCCGCGCTGCACGGCTGACACCGGCCCCGCTCTGGAGCTGCGGCCGGGGCCGCGCGTTCTTGTCGCAGCGTGTCAGCCCTGACACAAAGCACCGACACCGCCGACAAGCGCGGGCGGTGCAATGGCGCATCGCCTCCCCCAACCAGCCCCCGGAGCCATCGCCATGCGTCACCCCGTCCCCCGCGCCGAAGCGCTGCACGACCACGACCACGACCACGACCACGACCAGGGTCTGGCCCACGACCTCGGCCGCATGCTGGCGCAGCAGCAGCGCCGCCGCGGCGCGCTGCGCTGGCTGGTGGGCGGTGCCGGCGCCGGCGCGATGGCGCTGATGGGTTGCGGCGGCGGTGGTGACGACGCCGGCAGCACCACGGCCACCACCAGCTCGGGCGGTGGCACCACCACCACCGGGGGCGGCAGCGGCACGGGCAGCAGCACCAGCTGCAGCGTGATCAACGAAGAAACCGCCGGCCCCTACCCCGGTGACGGCTCCAACAGCTCGAACGGCAGCATCGCCAACGCGCTGGCGCTCAGCGGCATCGTGCGCAGCGACATCCGCACCAGCGTGGCCAGCGCCAGCGGCACGGCGCAGGGTGTGCCGCTGACCATCATCCTCGACCTCGTCAACACCAACGGCAGCTGTGCCGACCTGGCCGAGTACGCCATCTACCTCTGGCACTGCGACGCCCAGGGCCGCTACTCGATGTACAGCAGCGGCATCACCGCCGAAAACTACCTGCGCGGCGTGCAGCCCACGGCCAGCGACGGCACGGCCACCTTCGTCACCGTCTTCCCGGGCTGCTACTCGGGGCGCTGGCCGCACGTGCACTTCGAGATCTACCGCAGCACCAACAGCGCCAGCAGCTGGACGAACAAGCTGCGCACTTCGCAGCTGGCCCTGCCCGAAGACGTGTGCAGCACGGTCTACAACGGCAGCAGCCTGTACACGAGCAGCGTCAACAACCTGCGCAACATCACGCTGGCCAGCGACAACGTCTTCAGCGACGGCACCAGCACGCAGATGGCCACCGTCACCGGCAGCTTGAGCGCCGGTTATGTGGCGCGCTTGCAGGTCGGCATCGCGGCTTGAGGCCCTGGCGCCCCGTGACTCTGGGTAACCTTCCGCCACCGGCCCGCGGGGCCGGGTTGGAGGAGACGATGACGCGCTGCCTGGTGGTCGACGACGACCCGGAGATCCGCAGCTCGCTGTGCAGCTACCTGCAGAGCTACGGCCTGCAGGCGCAGGCCGCGGCCGATGGTGCGGTGATGCGCCGCCTGGTGCAGGCCGGCGGCGCCGATCTCGTGCTGCTGGACCTGATGCTGCCGGGTGAAGACGGCCTGAGCCTGCTGCGCTGGCTGCAGCAGCAGCACCCGAACCTGCCGGTGATCATGCTCACCGCGCGCGGCGACCCGATGAGCCGCGTCGTGGGCCTTGAACTCGGTGCCGACGACTACGTGGCCAAGCCCTTCGAACCGCGCGAGCTCATCGCGCGCATCCAGGCCGTGCTGCGGCGCGGCCAGCGGGGCGGTGCGGCGGCCGCGCGCGTGGTGCGTTTTGCCGGCTGGCGCTTCGACCGCGTCGCGCGCCAGCTGCTCACGGCGGCCGATGTGACGGTGCCGCTGTCCGGCGCCGAGTTCCGCCTGCTCTCGGCCTTCGTCGACAACCCCGGCCGCGTGCTCAGCCGCGAACGCCTGCTGGAGCTGACGCGCGCCCCGGGCGTGGACGTCAACGACCGCAGCATCGACCTGGCCGTCTCGCGCCTGCGCGCCAAGCTGGGCGACACCTCGCGCGAGGCCACGCTGCTGCGCACCGTGCGCGGCGAGGGTTACCTCTTCGACGTGGAGGTGCAGTGAGCGCCGCAACGGCCGCTGGCCGCCGGCGCGGCTGGCGCGGCGACACGCTGGCGCTGCGCCTCTTCCTGCTGATGTGGGCGGCGCTGGTGCTCAGCCACGTGGCGGCCTGGAGCACGGTGCAGCTGCTGGCCGGGGCGCCGCGTGCGCCGGCGGCCGACAGCGCGCAGCCGCCGCCCGGCGCGCGCCCCAGGCCACCGCCGGGGGCTGCTTGGGGTGGCGCACCCGGGGCGCCTGGGGGGCCGGGCAGCAGGCCGGTGCCACCGCCCACGCCCACCTTTCCGTCGTTGCCGCCGGCGCTGCCCGGCGGGCTGTGGGTGGTGGACTACGGCGTGCGCTTCATCGTCATCGCGCTGGCCGCCTGGGTGGGCTCGCGCTGGCTCGCGCAGCCGGTGTCGCGCCTCGTGGGCGCGGCCGAGCAGCTGGGCCCGGCGCTGGCGCGCGGCCGCACGCCGGCGCCGCTGGACGAACATCACGGCACGGCCGAGGTGCGCAGCGCGGCCACCGTCTTCAACCGCATGGCGCAGCAGCTGCGCGAGGTGTTCGAAGGCCGCGGGCTGATGATGGCCGCCATCTCGCACGACCTGCGCACCCCGCTCACGCGGCTGCGCATGCGCCTGGAAACCACGCCGTTGGAGGCGCAGTTCCAGCAGCGCAGCGTGGCCGACCTGGCCGAGATGAACGCGCTGATCGACGCCGTGCTGGAGGTCTTCCGCGGCAGCGCCGCCGCCCCCGCGCCGCAGCAGGTGGACGCCGCCGCGCTGGTGCAGGCGCTGGTGGACGACCGCGCCGAGCAGGGCGAGCCCGTGGCCCTGCAGCCCCTGGCCGAGGGCGCCCCGCCCGCGGTGCTGAGCACCGAGCCGCTGGCGCTGCGCCGCATCGTCGACAACCTGGTGGGCAACGCACTGCGTTACGCCGGCGCCACCGAGGTGCTGCTGCACAGCAGCGCCGAGGCCGTGGAGGTGCAGGTGCTCGACCGCGGCCCCGGCATCCCCGCGGCCGAGCTGGCCGCTGTGATGCAGCCCTTCGTGCGGCTGGAGAGTTCGCGCAACCGCGCCACCGGCGGCGCCGGGCTGGGCCTGTTCATCGCGCGTGAACTCGCGCAGCGCCTGGGCGGCACGCTCACGCTGGGGCCGCGCGCCGGCGGTGGGCTGCAGGCCGTGCTGCGGCTGCCCCGGCGGCCATAATCGCGCCCCTTTCCCCTTTCCCACACCTGAAGCCTGCCGCCGCGGCCCTTCGGGCGCCCCGGCCCCGCCATGTTCAAGAACGCCCTCGTCTACCGCATCGAACACTGGGACGCCCCCGGCCTGGCCGAGATCGACGACCGCCTGCAAGGCGCGCGTTTCGTCGAATGCGGCGCCAGCCAGCCCGAATCCATCGGCTGGGTCGAGCCGCGCGGCGAGGCCCACGGTCCCTTGATCGAGAGCGTGGGCGGGCAGTACGTGCTGCGCATGGCCACCGAGACCAAGGCCGTGCCCGGTGGCGTCATCAAAGACCAGGTGGGCAAGAAGCTCGACGCCATCGAGAAGGACACCGGCCGGCGGCCCAAGGGCAAGATCGTCAAGGAACTGAAGGAAGAGGTCATCCACCAGCTGCTGCCGCGTGCTTTTCCGAAGCGTTCGCACACCGCGGTGTGGATAGACCCGAAGGCGAACTGGCTGCTGGTGGGCGCCGGCAGCGTGAAGAAGGCCGATGCCGTGGTCACGCGCCTGGTGGAACTGCTGGGCGGTGGCTTCAAGGTCGCGCTGGTGCAGACGGCGCTGGCCCCGGCCAGCGCGATGTCGGCCTGGCTGGCCGAAAAAGAAGCACCCGCCGGCTTCAGCATCGACCGTGAATGTGAGCTCAAGCAGCCCGACAGCGAGAAGGCGACCGTGCGCTACGCGCGCCACACGCTGGACATCGACGAGGTGGGTGAACACGTGCGCCAGGGCAAGCTGCCCACGCAGCTGGCGCTCACCTGGGCCGGGCGTGTGAGCTTCGTGCTCACCGAAGCGCTGACGCTGAAAAAGATCAAGCTGCTGGACGTGGTGCTGGAGGGCAGCGGCGCCGATGCCGGCGCCTCGCAGAAGGACGAGGGCGGCTTCGACGCCGACGTGGCGCTGTTCACCGGCGAGCTGAAGCTGCTGATTCCCGAGCTGATCGAGGCCCTGGGGGGCCCACAGCAACGCACCGAGCCCACCGCCGCGGCGCCGGTGCCCCTGCCGGCCCGCGACGACGGCTCGGTCGCGCCCTGGGACACCGCGCCCGCCTGAAGCCCGCTGCCCCCAGCGCATCCCCCATTCACGGGGTGCAGGCCGCGGAGATCGAGACGCTGCGGGGCTTCGTCGGCATAGTCGTCGGCGCCGCGGCAAAAGCGCGGACGCCGATCACACCGCCACCGAGCACCCCAGGGAGGACGCCGCCATGAACACCACCACTTCGCGCAGCGCGCTGCACACCGGCCGCAAGGCGGCCGTTGCGGCCGCCCTGGCCCTCGGCCTCGGCCTGGCCACCGACAAGCCGGCCGAAGCGCTGACCATCATGCTGAACTTCGTGGCCGCGCCCACCATCGACCGCGCCGGCGTGGGCAGCACCCCCGAGACCTTCGCGAGTTGGGGCTTCAGCGGCATGTCGCTCACCGACATCCGCAACGCCACGCTGGCCGCGGTGCAGAACCACTACCTGGGCTACCCCAGCTTCGCTACCAACGCCTTGAGCCCGCTGCCGGCGGGCTTCGAGCTCGACATCAATTTCGAGTGGAGCAACGGCGCCACGGCGCCCACCAATGGCGACACCGAGTGGTACTACATGGCCATCGGCGACGCCAACCCCAACGTCGGCTTCCTCGGCCAGGCCTGCCTGGGCTGCGTGCGCAACAGCGCCGGTAATTCCAGCGTGGCCAACGGCACCATCTTCGGCAGCACGCTCACCGACAGCATCGCCGGGCTGCTGAGCCTGGCCACCAACAACGAGCAGCGCATCAACCTGCTGGCTGGCACCGTCACCCACGAAATCGGCCACGGCCTGAGCCTGGTGCACCCCAGCGGCCAGGCGCCCAACCCGGGTCAGAGCCTCTGGTCTGTGATGGCCACCGGCGCTTCGCCCTCGCTGATGCCCAGCATCGAGCGCACCAAAGACCGCGATTTTTCCTACGCCGAGTTCAGCACGCTGATGCAGACCGTGGGCATCCGCCAGGTGGCGGTGATCCCCGAGCCGGGCACCTGGCTGCTGATGGCGCTGGGCCTGGTGGCCGTGGGCCTGCACGCACGCCGCACCACGCCAGCGGCAGGCCGGCCGCAGGCCCTGCCCGAGCCCGCCCTGGCCTGAAACCGCGGCGCTGCGGGCGGCCCGGGCGGTTCAGCCCGCCACGCTGGCCGCCGCGGCCTGCAGCACCTGGGCCGAGTGGGCCAGCGCGGCCTGTTCGGTGGCGTCCATCTGCGGCACCAGCACCTGCACGCCGCCGCCCGCGCCCACCACCGTGGGCAGCGAGAGCGCCACGCCGTGCAGCCCGCAGGCCCCCTGCTGCACGCGTGAGACGGTGAGCACGCGGCGTTCGCCGCGCAACAGACATTGCAGCAGCCGCGCCGTCACCAGACCGATGGCGTGGTTGGTGGCGCCCTTGCGCTGGATGACCTCGTAGGCGGCCACACGCACCGCGTGCGCCAGACGCGCTTCGGCTTCGGGCGTCCAGCCCGCCCACTGCCGCAGCGGCACGCCGCCCACCTGCGCGCCCGACCACAGCACGAGTTCCGAATCGCCGTGTTCGCCCAGCACCTGGGCGTGGATGGACTGGGTGGCCACGCCGAGTTCTGCACCCAGCATCTGGTGCAGGCGCGCGGTGTCGAGCATGGTGCCGGTGCCCAGCACACGCTCGGGTGGCAGGCCGCTGGCCTGCTGCATCACCAAAGTCAGCACGTCCACAGGGTTGGTCACCAGCACCACCGTGCCCCCGAAGCCCGCCAGGCCCTGGCCGATGGTGGCGATGACGCGCGCGTTGTCGCGCAGCAGATCCAGCCGCGTCTCGCCGGGGCGGCTGTTGCGGCCGGCGGCCACCACCACCACCTGGCACTCGCGCATCTCGGCCAGCATCGCGCTGCGCACTTCGCAGGGCGGGTAGAAGGCCGCGCCGTGGGCCAGGTCCATGGCCTCGCCTTCGGCGCGCGCTGCGTTCAGATCGTGCAGCCACAAGGCGCTGGCCACGCCCGCGTGCAGCGTGGACACCGCCACGCTGGTGCCCACCGAACCGGTGCCGATGATGCCGACGCGTCTGTGCATGAGAGCTCCTGCTGGTTCGCTGCGGCCGCGCCGCGTGTTCGGTGGAACGATAAGGCCTGGCTCGCCGGCTGGTGATCGCCCGTGCTGCGCTGTTGAAGTTAGGGGTGGCTGCGCATGCCGCTGCACGCAAGGGAGGCCGCGCGCGCTACCGTCGGGCTCGTCCACATCAACCGGACCTGGAGGCCTTCATGAACCACCCAACCTCACGCTGGCAACACGGCGCCCGCAGGCTGCTGCGCTGGGCCACGGGCCTGGCGACCGCCGCCACCTTGGCCACGGGCGCGCAGGCCCAGGTGCTGGCCATGCCCGACTCCGTCAACAACCGGCTGGTGGCCTTCAGCGCGGTGGATGGCAGCCTGATCAACGCCGAACTCTTCCCGCTGGCCGGGGGCACGCCACTGCACGCCCTGAGCGTGGGCAACGAGATCTGGGTGAGCGAACAGATCGGTGACCGCGTTTCGCGCTGGAGCCTGGACGGCAGCCTGCTCGGGCAGATCGGCGGCGGCACCAGCGGCGGCCTGGACAACGTGCGCGGCATGGCCTTGGTGGGCGGCACGGTCTACATCACCAACGCCGGCACCGCCAACGGCGCGCCGGGCGCGGCGGTGGTGATGGTCAGCACCAGCGGTGCCAGCCTGGGCAGCTTCGCCACCGGCGCCACGTCGCCCAGCCCCTTCGGCGCGCTGGCCTACCAGGGTGGGCTGCTGGTGTCTTCGTCGGCGGCCAACGACGACATCCACCGCTACAGCCTCACGGGCACGGCGCTGGGCAGCTTCCACAACAGCGCCACGCTGAACTTCGCCGAGCAGATGGTCTATGCCAGCAATGGCGACATCCTCGTGGCCGGCTTCAGCTCGAACAACATCGTGCGCCTGGATGCCAGCACCGGCACCGTGCTGGCCACCTACACGGCCGCGGGTGCGCGCGGCGTGGCGCAGTTGGGCAATGGCAATGTGATGTGGACCAGCGGTGCCGGCGCTTTTGTGCTCGACGTGGGCAGCGGCCTCAGCACCCAGGTCTACAGCGGCGGTGGCCGTTACCTGGAGGTGCTGAGCGTGGTGCCCGAACCGGCCACGGTGCTGCTGTGGGCGGCGGGCCTGCTGGCCGTTGGCGCTGCGGCGCGGCGCGGGCGCCGCGCCTGAATCACGCCGGCGGCCGCGGCCGCCAGGGCCATGTTCCGGCGGCTCAGGCCGCCGGTTTCACGTAGCGGTGCGTGAAGCGGTCGCTCTCGCCGATGGCGGCATAACGCTCGCGCTCCACCTCCTTGCGCGCAAAGGTCGGCGGCAGCGTCCACACGCCGTTCGGGTGGTCTTTGGTGTCCTTCGGGTTGGCGTTGATCTCGCTCTTGGCCCCCAGCACAAAGCCGGCGGCGCGGGCGCGTTCTTCCATGAAGGCTTCGGTGACGTAGCCGCTCTTGGCCATGGCTTCCAGCGTGGCGCCGGGGTTGGCGCGGTGCTCCACCACGCCCAGCACGCCGCCGGGCTTGAGCATCGCGAAGCAGCCGCGCAGCTTGTCGTCCAGGCTCTTGTCGCTGACCCAGTTGTGCACGTTGCGGAAGGTCAGCACCAGGTCCACGCTGCCGGCCGGCACGTCGGGCGCGCCCGTGGCGGTGGGCAGCGTGGCGAGCACGGCCTTGTCGTAGAGCTCGGGCGCCTTGGCCAAACGCTCGGCAAAGTTGCCACGGGCGCGGCGCATGTTGGCGTTGGCGCTGTCGGCCGGGAAGTGCGCCAGGTAGAGCTTGCCGCTGCTGCGCAGGTAGGGCGCCAGGATCTCGCTGTACCAGGCGCCGCCGGGCGAGAGCTCCACCACCGTCAGCGTGGGGCGCATGCCGAAGAAGGCCAACGTGGGGCCGGGGTTGCGCCAGGCGTCGCGGGCGCGGTTGCTTGGGCTGCGGTGCGGCGCGGCCAGCACGGCGCGGAGCGCGGCATCGGGCTCTTGGCTGGCGCTGCCGCCCGGGCTGCTGGCGCAGCCGGGCAGGCCGAGGGCCAGCAGTGCAGCCGGGCCGGCCGCCAGCAGGTGGCGGCGCTGCAGGCCGGCCGGGGCCGGGGCGGTGGTGTGGGGGTGGGCAGGGTGCGTCATGGGCGCGCATTCTGGTGGTGCGGGCGGCTCCTACACTGCTCGTGTTCCCCAAGACCCCACACCCGCTCATGAGCGCGTCCATGACCCCGTCCACCCTGCTGGCACCCCGCGGCACGCTGCATGCCGTCATCAACCTGGGCAACCCGCTGCTCGCCCGTGCCGGGGCTGGCCCCGGCACGGCCGAAGGCGTGAGCGTCGACCTCGCGCGCGCCCTGGCCGCACAGCTGGGCGTGCCGCTGGCGCTGCAGGTGGTGGACACCGCCGCACAAGCCGTGGCCGCCGTGCGCAGCGAAACCGCCGACCTCGGCTTCTTCGCCGTGGACCCGCTGCGTGGCGAGGGCTTGCGTTTCTCGGCGCCCTACCTGCTGATCGAAGGCGCTTACCTCGTGCGCGCGGCCAGCCCGCTGCAGCACAACGACGAGGTCGACCGCCCCGGCAACCGCGTGGTGGTGGGCCAGGGCAGCGCCTACGACCTCTACCTCAGCCGCACGCTGCAGCAGGCCACGCTGCAGCGCGCGCCCAGCTCGCAGGCCGTGGTGGCCGAGTTCCTGGCCAGCGGGGCCGAGGTGGCCGCCGGCGTGAAGCAGCCGTTGCAGGCCGAGGCCGAGCGCCTGGGCCCGGCGGCCGGCGGCCTGCGCCTGTTGCCCGGGCGTTTCATGGTCATCGAGCAGGCCACGGGCATCCCGGCCGGCCGCGGCGCGGCGGCGCAGGCGCTGCTGCACCGGTTTGTGGAAGCGGCCAAGGCCGAGGGCGCCATCGCGGCGGCGCTGCAGCGCCACGGCATCGCCGGGGCTGGTGTGGCGCCGGCCGCGCCGACGGCCTAGGCGCCGCCGCCTGCCGCCAGCAGCGTTGCGGCCAGGGCCTGCCGCACGGCCGTGGTGTGCACGGGCAGCACCACCACGTCGCCCGGCTGCGCCCAGGCCAGCAGCGCCCGCGCGGCGGTGGCTTCGTCGGCCTCGTGCTGCACCGCTGCGGCGGGCAGGCCGGCCTGCAAGAGCCCGGCCTGCAGCAGCGCCGGCACCTCGCCCAGCGGCCGGCCGCGCAGCATCAGCGGCAGTTCTTTCACCACCACGCGGGCTGGCGCAAAACGCGCTGCGGTCCATGCCAGCTCGGTGATGGCCGTGTTGTCGCGGTTGCCGGCCTGGCCGAGCAGCAGGCCCAGGCGCACGGGCTGGTCTTTCGACATCAAGGCCTGCGCCACCTGCAGCAGCTGCGCCAGGCCGTCGGGGTTGTGCGCGTAGTCCACCAGCACGGTGGCGCCGCGCCAGGCCCAGCGCTCCAGGCGGCCGGGGTTGTCTTGCGGCAGGGCGCCGAACTGCGCCAGCGTGGCGCGCAAGGCTGGCAGCGGCAGGTCGGTGGCCAGCGCAGCCAGCACCGCCGCGGCGATGTTCTCGACGTTGTGCCGCGCCGCGCCCTGCAGCGTGAGTGGCATCTGCGTGATCTCGCCCAGCGAAGTTGCCACATCGCCCTGGGCCCACACCAGTTCTCCGTCGGCATCGACACCGCACACGGGCGCGCCGGTGGTGCGGTGCGCCTGCAGCGCCGGGTGCGCCAGATCGTGCGCAAACAGCGCCACGCGGCCCGCATCGAACAGCGCCTGCACGTGCGGCGTGCGGCGTGCCACAGCCATCAGCACGGCGTCACCGCCGTTGAGCACCAGCGTGCCGTGCTCGCGCAGCGCGTGTGCCACCACGAGCTTGGCCTCGGCGATGTCTTCCACGCTGGCGATGCCGTATTCGCCCAGGTGGTCGGCGCTGACGTTGGTGACGAGGGCGGCGTCGGCCTGCCTTGCCACCAGGCCGCGGCGCAGCAGGCCGCCGCGTGCCGTCTCCAGCACCGCGAACTGCACCGCCGGGTGGCGCAGCACGGCGCGGGCACCGGCCGGGCCAGCGTAGTCGCCCGCATGCACCAGCGCGCCGCCCACCACCACGCCCTCGGTGCTGCAGTGGCCGGCCACGCGGCCGGCGGCCTCGGCCATCGCCACCAGCAGCCGCGTGGTGGTGGTCTTGCCGTTGCTGCCCGTCACCAGCAGCACGGGCTGCGCGTGCAGTTGCGGCCAGGGCAGGTCCATCGGCAAGGGCAGCGCAGCGCGCGGCCAGGTGCGGCTGCCGCTGCCAATGCCGATGGAGACGCTGTCGTCGTCGTCGAAGAGCGGCAGGCCATGCGCGCTGGCGGCAGCCTGCAGACGCTGCAGCGGGCGCGAGGCTTCGGTGGAAGCTTTGGCGCTGAAGTGCCGGGCCATCGTGGCGATGTCTTCGGACGCGGGCTGTGTGACTGCGAAGCCTTGAGCCGCCAACGGCGTGTGCGCCTCGGCGGCACGCTCCCAGGCCCACTCGTTGAGGTCGGTGGCCGTCAGCAGCGCGGGCTCGGGCGGCACGAAGGCCAGCACGGTGCCGGCCGCGCCAGTGGCCACGTGCGCTTGCGGTGCGGGCCAGCCCAGGGCGGCGCACAGCGCTTGCACGCGCTGCGCCCAGCCGGCCAGCGCGGCCGGGTCTTGCGCCGCTGCGCCCAGCGGCGTCAGCGCCACGGCCGGCTGCGCAAACCAGCGGTTGGGGCCGGTCAGCCGGCGTGAGCTGTCAAACGCCGGTGGCGGGCCTTCATCGTCGTCGTGCACGGGTGCTCGCGCCGCGGCTTCAGTCGCTGGCTTCGCCGACGAAACGCAGGCCGCGTTCGTCACGCACGAAGCCGCTGGCCAGCAGCGCGCCGTCGTCGGACAGCGGGTTGCGGTGGCGGTCGTCCGAGCCGCTGTCGCCGCCCTCAGCGGCCACCTTGGGCGCGCTCGCTGTCGCGGGGGCCGCATGCGCCACCGCCCCCTCGGGCCGGAACTTCGTCACCTGCTTCCAGCTGCGTGTCAGCGCATCGGCAAACACCAGCAGCAGATCGCCGAACTGGCCCAAACGCAGCGCGTGGTCGATGGCTTCCTGCTCGTCGGGAATGATGGTGATCTGGTCTTCACGCACGCCCTGCCCGCGCAGCACGCCAGCGATCATGTTCGGCACCTCGTCGCTGGCGCGGCCGCGCAGGCCGTCGTCGCGGCGGCAGATGTAGTGGTCGAAGCGCCCGGCCACGGCCAGCGCGATGTCGCGGATGTCTTCGTCGCGCCGGTCGCCCGGCCCGGCCACCACCACGATGCGCCGGCCGCGCACGTCCAGGCGCTGCGCCAGGTCGGCCATCACGCCCACGGCGTGGGCGTTGTGCGCGTAGTCGAAGATCACCTTGAACGGGTGTTCGTCGTACACGTTCATGCGCCCCGGCGCCTGGAAGAAGGTGGTGTCGAAGGTGCGCAGGCCCTGGCGGATGGCGTCGAGCTTGATGTCCAGGCTGAAGGCCAGCGCCGCCGCGAACATCGCGTTCTGCACGTTGTGCATGGCGCGGCCTTCGAGGGTTGCCGGGATCAGGTGCGTCCACATCAGCGGGATGTGCCGGCCCTTGTCGTAGAGCGTGATCATCTGCCCGTTCACGCCCGCTTCCAGCGCGCACGCGCGGCCACCGGCGCGGATGTGCTCGCGCACCACAGCGTGCTCGGGGTTGGTCGTCACGTAGCAGAGGTGCTTGGCGTCGGTGTGCGCGCTCATGCGGATGACGTTCTCGTCGTCGGCGTTCAGCACGGCGCAGTCCTTCGCCACCTCCACGATGATGCGTTTGACCTCCGCGAGCTCTTCCAGGGTATTGATGCCTTTCATGCCGAGGTGGTCGCTCTTCACGTTGAGCACCGCGCCCACGTTGACGAAGGGCACGCCCATGCCGGCGCGCAGCAGGCCGCCGCGCGCCACCTCCAGCACGGCCATATCGATCTTCGGGTCGGCCAGCACCATGCGCGTGGCCACCGGCCCCGTCATGTCGCCTTCCACGGTGCGCTGGCCGTCGATGTACACGCCATCGGTCGTCGTCAGGCCCGGTGTGTAGCCGGCCATCTTGGTGATGTGCGCCAGCATGCGGCTGGTGGTGGTCTTGCCGTTGGTGCCGGTGATGGCGGCGATGGGCACGCGGCTGGGCGTGCCAGGCGGGAACAGCATGTCGATCACGGGCCCGGCGGCATCGCGCGGCGTGCCTTCGCTGGGCGCCACGTGCATGCGGAAGCCCGGCGCGGCGTTGATCTCGCAGATGCCGGCGCCGGCGTTGGGCGCGGCCTTGTAGCTCTCGCTGATGTCGGGGCAGAGGAAGTCGACACCGCCCACGTCCAGCCCGATGGCGGTGACGGCGCGCACGGCCATCTCGCGGTTGTCGGGGTGGATGATGTCGGTCACGTCGGTGGCGGTGCCGCCGGTGCTGAGGTTGGCGGTGCTGCGCAGCAGCACTTCCTGGCCCGCGGCGGGCACGCTGTCCACCGTCAGGCCCTGGCGCGTGAGCATCATGTCGGCCTGCGCGTCGAGCTCGATGCGCGTCATCACCTTCTCGTGGCCGATGCCGCGGCGCGGGTCTTGATTGACGATCTCCACCAGCTGCTTGACGGTGTGCGTGCCGTCGCCGATCACACGCCCCGGCGTGCGCTTGGTGGCGGCGATGAGCTCGCCGCCCACCACCAGCAGGCGGTGGTCTTCGCCGCTGAGGTAGGTCTCCACGATGACGCTGCTGCTGTGCTCCTGCGCCGCAGCGAAGCCGCTGCGCACTTCGTCGGGCGTCTTCAGGCCGATGCTGATGCCACGGCCGTGGTTGCCGTTGTAGGGCTTGGTGACGACCGGGTAGCCCAGGCGTTCGGCGGCGCGCACGGCGCGCTCGGCGCTGCGCACGAGTTCCTGCCGCGGCACCGGCAGGCCGCAGTTGCCGAGGATCTTGTTGGTCTCTTCCTTGTCCTGCGCCAGCTCCACGGCGATGTAGCTGGTGCGGCCCGTCACGGTGGCCTGGATGCGCTGCTGGTACTTGCCGTGGCCCAGCTGGATGAGGCTCTGCTCGTTCAGCCGCAGCCAGGGGATGTTGCGGTCCACCGCGGCCTTCACCAGGCTGGCGGTGGAAGGCCCGAGCGCGCGGCGCTGCGCGTAGCGGATGAACTCGTCGCGGGCCTCGGCCCAGACCCAGTCGTCGGGCACCACCTCGGCCGGGCGCAACGCGGCCGGCAGCAGCGAACACAGCAGTTTGATGGCCAGCTCGCCGGCTTCGATGCCCTGGTCGCGCTGCTCGTACTCGTAGACCACGATGTAGACGCCGGGCTGGCCGTCGATGCTGCGGGTCTTGCCGAAAGTGACGTTTTCGCCCGAGATGTTCTGCAGCTCGATGGCCACGTGCTCCATGACGTGGCCAAGCCAGGTGCCGTCGGGGTCTTCGGCGTCGCCGCGCATGCGCCGGATGAAGCCCCCCGGCACGCGGTAGCTGCAGCCGTGCTCCTGCAGGCCGGGCAGCGCAGCCACCAGGGCGTCCACATAGGCCGGGCCCAGCTTGCCGGTGGGCCAAGCCTCCAGCGCGCCGAGGTCGAGCACCAGCTTGATGACCGGGAAGTGCGCGTACAGCGACGGGCCCACATAAACATTGCGTTCGACGATGCGCATCGCGCCGGCTCCTTCTGGCATGCACGGAACAGGGGTGGGCGCGCCCATGCAAGCCGCGCGCCGCCACTTGATGATGCCAGCGCCGCCACCGCTGAAATGCAGCGCAGGCGCATCTCTTCGGCCCCGGGCTGCGTATGTAGGTCCATCGCACCCCTTGTCACCCCCTTATCGCCGCCCCGGCCGGAGGACCCCTTGCAGACCATCGACACCTTTTCCGGGCGCTCCCCGCCCGGCAGGCGCTGAGCCGTGGACCTCGCCCGCCCCGAGCTGGCCGACCGCCTGGCCGGCGCCTATGTGCTGGGCACGTTGCGCGGCCCTGCGCGGCGGCGCTTCGACGTGCTGCTGCTGGCCCACCCGGCGCTGCAGGGTGCCGTGCGCGCCTGGCAGGCGCGGCTCTTGCCCTTGACCCAGAGCCTGGCCCCGGTGGCCGCCCCGCCGCGTGTGTGGGCGGGCGTCGAGGCGCGATTGTTCGAAGCGCCGGTGCGCGCCCCGCTGCGCTGGTGGCGTGCGCTCGGCCTGTGGCGCGGGCTCAGCGCCTTCGCGAGCACGGCGGCCGTGGCGCTGCTGGTGGTGATGCTCGAAGAACCGCCGCCGTTGGCCCCCACCGTGGTGGTGCTGGCCGCCCAGCCCGTGGCTGCGCAGGGCGGGCCGGCGCTCTTCGTGGCCAGCCTCAGCCCCGACGGCCGCGCCCTGGTCCTGCAGCCGCTGCAGGCCCCGGCCCTGACGGCGGCGCAGGCGCTGGAACTGTGGGCCGTGCCCCGCCAGGGCGGGCCGCGCTCGCTGGGTGTGGTGCGCGCCGACCGCGCCACCACGCTGTTGCTGCCCGCCAGTGCCCAGCAGGGCACGGCGGCCTTTGCGGTGAGTGTCGAGCCTGCCGGCGGCTCGCCCACCGGGGCGCCCACGGGGCCGGTGGTCTCGTTGGGTTCGGTCTAGCGGCGCGGGCGCTGCATCCAGTGCGGCCGCGGCCGCGTAAGTGGGAGGGTGGGCGCCGCCGGTGCCCCGCCCGACCCCCCCCCAACGTCCTTCGTTTTCGCCTGGAGTCCGCATGCACAAGAACACCCGCCCCGCCCTGCTGGCCACACTGGCTGCCGCTGCCCTTTTGTCGGCCTGCGCCGGTACCTCGATGAACGCCGCCCCGACCTTCAGCCAGGCCCTGCTGCCGGCCGCCGTGCAGGTGCCCGCGGGCCACCGCGTGGCGATGGAAACCGTGGGTGTGGGCCGCATCACCTACGAGTGCCGTGAGAAGACGGCCATGGCCGGGCAGTTCGAGTGGGTGTTCGCCGGCCCCGAGGCTTCATTGCAAGACCGCAACGGCCGCCGCCTGGGCCGCTACTTCGGCCCGCCGGCCACCTGGGCGCTGGACGATGGCTCGTCGCTCACCGCCACGCAGCTGGCCGTGGCGCCAGGCGCGGCCGGCAGCATCCCGCTGCAGCTGGTGAAGGCCAACCCGGTCATGGGCGCTGGTGCGCTGACAGGTGTGACGCACATCCAGCGTGTGGCCACCCAGGGCGGCGTGGCGCCGGCCCTGCCCTGCGGCGCGGCCGAGAAGGGCCGCCGCGAGGTGGTGAACTACCAGGCCGACTACATCTTCTGGAAGGCGGCCTGAGGCCAAGGGTCAACGGGGCCCCAGTGCCCCGTTGAGCACCTGCGCCAGCCGCACGCTGGCGGCCTGCAGCCGCTGCGTCAGCGTGTCGGCCCAGCGCGGCGCATAGCCCGCGGGCAGGGTGCGTTCTTCCGGGTAGAAGCCCGGCTGCGCCACCACCTTGCAGCTTTCTTCGGCCCACGACACGGGCGTGCCCGGGCTGGCCGGCGCAGGCGCTGCCTTCACGGCGGCGCGGAAGGCTTCGTCGCCGCCGGGCCAGTTCACGGCCATGCCCGTGTCCCACAGCGAGTGCAGGTTGGTGCCGCGCTCGAAGGCCTGCAGCTGGAAGCTGTTGCCGCCGCGGTCGTCGAAAAAGCCCGCGTGCAGCGGCTGGTGCACGTCGGCCACCAGGTGCACCACGTATTTCAGCGCCGAGAGGCGTTCGGCATCGATGGCCTCGGCCTTGCCCAGCAGCGCGATCTGCTTTTCCAGCGCGCCCACCACGCATTCGCCCTCGATGCACAGGCGCGCGGGTTCGTACTGGCAGCTTTCACCGCGGTGGAAGTTCACGTAGTGCCAGCGCGCGGTGCCGAGCGAGCGGTTTTCGTCGGCCCAGGTGGAGATGCTCACCAGCGTGGCCCCGGGTTCCAGCGCCAGCAGGCGCTGGGCCTCGGCGCGTGCGGCCGGGCTCAGGCGGGCTTCGGCCATTTCGGCAATGAGCCGGTGGCCCACGCCGCCGAACGCCCCCGCGGTGGGGGCCGCGGCCAGCAGGCCTGCGGCCAGCGCAGCGGCGAGGAAGGGGCGGGTCAGGCGGCGGAGGGGCACAAGTGGTGGCACGGCAATGGGCTCGGCAAGAGGCCGGCGCGGTTGGCCTGGTGAGGCAGGGCCGCGCAGCATAGCGGCCCGTGCGTCCCGGTGCTGCGGCCGGGTGCCCGCGGCTTCACCAGTTGTCGACGGATTTGCCGGCGCCGTCGCCGAAATCACTGACGACGAGGTACTGGTCGGCCGCCGTGTCCACGGTGATGGCCGTGCCCGCGGCGACCAGCCCCTGGCGCACCAGGGTGCCGCCGCTGCCGTCGGCGTTGCGTTGGAAGAGTTCGAGCAGCAAGCGGGTGCTGCGGCTGTCGGTGCATTGGACTTGGATGGCGGCCATGTGGTTTGTGCCCCTGGGGGCGTCGGTTGGACGATGGGCCGTGACTGTAGGGGCTGTGCAGCGCCTCAGGCGCCGAGCCGGCCGGCCATCCCTATGAACGTGGCGCCGGCCAGCGCGCCCAGCCCCAGGCCGGCGGTCACCTCGGCCCGCGTGTGGCGCTGCAGCACCAGGCGCGACCAGGCCACGCCCGTGGCCAGCAAGGCCGCGGCCAGCGCCCCGAGCGGCTGCGCCCACAGCAAGGCCACCGCCAGCACGGCAAAACCCGCGTGCAGCGAGACCTTGCCCCAGCGCCGCAGCGCCAGCGCCGCGGCCACCAGCGCGCCGCCCAGCGCCAGGCCCAGGCTGGTGATGGCCGGCTGGCCTGACGCGGCCAGCAAGGCCGCCATGCCGAAAAGCAGGGCCACGAGCAAGAGGTTGAGCTCCAGGCGCTCGCGCGGCTGCGAGGCATCCACGTGCGCCCAGCGGCCGGTCTTCACGCGCCACAGCGTGTAGGCGCCCACGCACAGCGCGATGAACACCGCAGCGCCCAGGCCGGCGGCCAGCGTTGCGCGCGCGCCAGGGCCGCCGCCGGCCGCGCTGCTGCCGCCGGCCACGGCCAGGGGCATCAACAGGGCCGGGTGGCCGGCGATCGAGAGGGCGCGGGCCCAGGTGGTGCGCGACATGGGCCGCGACTGTAGAGCGCGCGCCGTATCGCCCCGGGGCGGCTGGGTGTGCGAGGGCGCCACACAATGGCGCCAGGAGACCGCACAACATGAACGCACGCGACCCGCAGGCCCCGGCCGCCGAGCTGCCCCGAGATGCTCGGCACGACACCGACCCCGAAGAAACGCGCGAATGGCTCGATGCCCTACAAGCCGTGGTGGCCGGCGCCGGCCCCGAGCGTGGCCTCTTCCTCATCGAGCAACTGCAAGACCAGGCCCAGCAGCAGGGCATGGTGCCGCACCTGCAGCCGTTTTCGGCCTACCGCAACAGCATCCCGCTGGAGCGCCAGGGCGCCTACCCCGGCGACCTGCGCACCGAAGAGCGCCTGACGGCCCTGATGCGCTGGAACGCGCTGGCCATGGTGGTGCGCGCGAACGAGGCGCACGGTGAACTCGGCGGCCACATCGCCAGCTACGCGAGCGCGGCCGAGATCTTCGAGGTGGGCTTCAACCACTTCTTCCAGGGCAGCGCCTGCGGCCAGCGCAGCGACCTCGTCTACTTCCAGCCGCACAGCGCGCCGGGTGTGTATTCACGCGCATTTCTCGAAGGGCGTTTGAGCGAAGGGCAGCTGGCGCGTTACCGGCAAGAGATCCAGGCCGAAGACAGCACCGAAGAAGGTGGCCTGTGCAGCTACCCGCACCCCTGGCTGATGCCCGAGTTCTGGCAGTTCCCCACCGGCAGCATGGGCCTGGGGCCGATCAACGCCGTGTACCAGGCGCGCTTCATGCGCTACCTCACCGCGCGCGGCCTGCTCGACTGCAGCTCGCGGCGCGTCTGGGGCGTGTTCGGCGACGGCGAGATGGACGAGCCCGAGTCCATCGCCGGCCTCACGCTGGCCGCGCGCGAGAAGCTCTGCAACCTGACCTTCATCGTCAACTGCAACCTGCAGCGCCTGGACGGCCCGGTGCGTGGCAACGGGCAGATCATTCAAGAGCTGGAAGCGCTGTTCACCGGCGCTGGCTGGCACGTCATCAAGGTGCTGTGGGGCAGCGAGTGGGACGCGCTCTTTGCACGCGACACCGAACACGTGCTGCTGCGCGCGCTCAGCCGCACGGTCGACGGCCAGTACCAGACGCTGGGTGCGAACGACGGCGCCTACAACATCGAGCACTTCTTCCGCCAAGACCCCGAAGTGCAGAAGCTCGTGGCGCACATGAGCGAGGCCGAGATCGATGGCCTGAAACGTGGCGGTCACGACTTCAGAAAGCTCTATGCGGCATTTGCCGAAGCGCGCGACCACCGCGGCCGGCCCACGGTGATCCTCGCCAAGACCAAGAAGGGTTACGGCATGGGCGGCGCCGGTGAAAGCCGCATGACGGCGCACCAGGCCAAGAAGCTGGACCTGGAAGCCGTGAAGGCCTTCCGCGACCGCTTCGCGCTGCCGCTGAGTGACGAAGACGTCGCCGCGCTGCGCTTCCTGAAACCGGCCGAAGACAGCGCCGAGATGCGCTACCTGCGCCAGCGGCGCGAGGCCCTGGGTGGCCCGCTGCCCAAGCGCAATGGCAAGGCCCCCGTGCTGCCCGTGCCGCCGCTTTCGGCCTGGGGCGCCTTTGCTGTTGAGGCGGACGGCAAGGAGATGAGCACCACCATGGCCGCAGTGCGTTTGCTGGGCAACCTGTTGAAGGACCCGACGCTCGGCCCGCGCATCGTGCCCATCGTCGCCGACGAGGCGCGCACCTTCGGCATGGCCAACCTCTTCCGCCAGGTGGGCATCTACGCGCCCGAGGGCCAGCACTACGAGCCCGAAGACCGCGACACGATGCTGTACTACCGCGAAACGCGCGACGGCCAGCTGCTCGAAGAAGGCATCAACGAAGCCGGCGCTTTGAGCAGCTGGATCGCTGCGGCCACCAGCTACAGCGTGCACGGCCTGCCCATGCTGCCGGTCTACATCTACTACTCGATGTTCGGCTTCCAGCGTGTGGGCGACCTCATCTGGGCCGCCGCCGACCAGCGTTCACGCGGCCTGCTCTTCGGCGCCACCGCCGGCCGCACCACCCTGGGCGGCGAGGGCCTGCAGCACCAGGACGGCAGCAGCCTGCTGGTGGCCAGCACCGTGCCCAACTGCGTGGCCTGGGACCCTGGCTTTGCGGGCGAACTCGCGGTCATCCTGCAGCACGCGATGAACCGTTTGCTGGTGCAGCAACACGACGAGTTCCATTACGTGGTGATGGGCAACGAGAACCACGCCATGCCCAGCCTGGCGGCGGGTGTGGAAGACGACCTGCTGCGCGGCCTGTACCGGCTGCAGAGCTTCGGCGAGGGCCCGGCGCGCTTGCGCCTGCTGGGTTCGGGCGCGATCTTGCGTGAGGTGTTGAAGGCCGCGCTGCAACTGCACGAGCAGCACGGCATCGCCTGCGAGGTCTACAGCGCCACGAGCTACAGCCAACTGGCGCGTGAGGCGCAGGCCTTGCAGCGGCTCGACCGTGCGCAGCCGCTGCCCGAACGCCGCGTCAGCCACGTGCAGCGCCTGCTGGCGGGGGATGCGCCCATCGTCGCCGCCAGCGACTGGGTGCGCGCCTGGCCGCAGCTCATCACCGAGTACGTCGACGCGAAGATGGTCACTTTGGGCACCGACGGCTTCGGCCGCAGCGACACGCGGGCGCGGTTGCGCCGGCATTTCGAAGTGGACGCGCAGGCCGTGGTGGCGGCAGCGCTGGAGGTGCTGCGCGGGGCGTGACGCGCTCGGCGGCAGCCGGGTTGGGGCAGACGCGGGAAAACCTGTTCTTGCACACAGTACTGTGTGCGTATACAGTTCTTCTCAGTCGCTTTCTTCCATCTGCTCCTGAGAGGTCCCGTCATGCGCCAAGCCCTGCGCCAGCACTACCGCCCCGACAGCGTGCGCCTGCCCCAGTGGCTGTGGCGCGTGTGGGCTTGGTTCTGAGCTGAGGCTGCGGCCGGCCTTGGAGGCCGGCTGTGTCTCAAGCGCCGGCCAGCACGGCCTGCGCCAGCGCCCGGCCGCTGAGCCAGGCGCGTTCCACGCCCTCGGGTCCCGCTGCAGCCCCGCCGCCCCAGGCGTCGCCGCAGCTGCCCAGGCGCAGCGCGGCATCCCAGCCGCAGGCGCCGGCCGCGGGTTCGGCCACCTGCGCGTAGCGCCAGCGGTGGGCCACCGCGTGGGCCGGGGCCGGCCAAGGCGGGCCGGGCTCGGCCACCGTCTGCAGGGCGGCCAGCAAGGCCGCCACGGCGTCTTCGGGGCTCCGCTCCAGCTCGGCGGTGCTCCAGGCGGCCGTTGCGTGCAGCACCCAGCGCTGCCAGCCCGGGTCCGCCGCCGGCGCTGCGCCGTGCAGGGCGCTCACATCCACCACCTCGTCCAGCACCGGGCTGGCCGCCACCCGCGCGGCGTCGGGCAGCGCGGGTGCTGCCGCCCCGGGCGGCCAGCCCAGCATCAGCGTCCAGCAGGGCTGGCCGTGCACGCCGGCCAAGGCCTGCAGCAGCGAGGGGCTGTCGGCGCACAGCGGTCTTGCCTGCTCGGCCGGCACGGCCAGCAGCAGCACGTCGAAGGGCTCTGGCAGCGTGCCGTGTTCCGCAGTGGCCAGTTGCCAACTGCCGTCGGCCTTGCGCTGCGGCGGGCGCACCGTGTGCTCGGTGCGCAGCACCAGGCCTTCGGCCAGCTGGCGCGCCAGCGCGTTCATCGTCGGCCGGCCGGCCCAGCGGCCGGCCGCGTCGGCAGCGGCCCAACCCTGCGCCTGCCAGGCCGCCAGCGTTTCGCGGAAAGCCGCGGTCTGCGCGCCGAAGCCCGCCACGCCGTGGTGGAAAGGCCCCACCTCGCTGCGCCGCGTGGCGCAGCGGCCGCCGGGGCCGCGGCTCTTCTCGAAGACCGTCACCGCGCAGCCCGCATCGGCCAGCACGCGCGCGGCCACCAGCCCGGCGATGCCAGCGCCGACCACGGCCACGCGTGGTTTTGCAGCCCTGGCGCTCACGCTTCGAACAACGGCGGCTGCTGCAGCTCGGCGTCCAGGTTCATCAGCACGCTGGCGAGCGAGAGTGCACGCCAAAGCGGTTCGGGCATCTGCAGGATGGCGTCGGGGGTGCGCGCCTCGGCGATGTAGGCGCCGATGTCGTGGTGCTGTTCGGGCGACAGCAGGCGCAGGCTGAGCATCTCGTCCAGGGTCTTCACGGGGCTCCTTCCGTCGTCATCGTGGGGCTCCGTCCATCGCGGGGCACGCCGGGTCCGTCTTCGGGGCCGCGGGCCGCTGCCGGCGCGCTGGCCTGCATTGTCGGGCCGATGGCCGCGGTCTGCTGGCGCAGGGGTGCGTTGTCGGCTGCGCGCTGCGCGCCCTACAGCCTGTACATCGGCACTTCGAGCGCGAGCGTGAGCGGGTGCTGCGGGCCACCGCGTGCGTGCGCCAGCGCGTGCAGCGTCGGCAGCCCCACGGTGTCGCGCGGCAGCAGGTAGTTGCGGCCCTGGCGGTCGCGCAGGCGGATGCCCACCATCAAGGGCACGCCGCGCAGGTGTTCGGCGCTGACGATGTCCTCCCAGGCCACGCTGCGCCGCCAGCCCCAGAAGGTGCCGAGCTTCAGGCCGTCGGGCCCCGCCTCGGTGGGCATGAGCAGGTGCACCAGCACCACCGTGATGGCCGCCGTCACCATCATCGGCAGGCTCTGCGGCCAGGAGAAGGTCTCGCCTTGCAGCCAGCCCCAGGCATGCCCGGCCACGGCGCCGGCCATCACGCCCGGGAAGGCCTGCCGCCACAGCGCCGGCAGGCGCACCGGGAAGCGCTGCATCCCGGCCCCGGCACCGGTGTCGCCCACCGCGCTCAGCGCTTGGGCTCGTGCAGCACGCCGGCGTCGGCCAGGCGCGTGTGCAGGTTGAAGGTGGCGCCCTGCGTCAGGATGTGCAGCTTCACGCCCAGCAGGCACACCGGCCGGCCTTCGCCCACGGTGTCCATGCTGCTGAACTGCACCTCGGCGGCGTCCACCACCGTGATGCCGCCGCTGCCTTCCACATGCACGGTGTTGTCGGGCGCGATGAAGGCCGCGGTGTCTTCGTCGAGGCCGATGCCCACGGCAAAGGGGTTGTAGGCCAGCGCCGTGAGCAGGCGGCCGAGGCGGTCGCGTTGGCGGAAGTGCTGGTCGATGATGAAGCGGTTGGTCAGGCCCAGGCCCGCGGCCAGGCGCACGCTGCCGGCGATGGGCGTGCTGCCCTCGTCGCCGAAGGCGATCATGTGCTCGCTGATGAAGGCCGCGCCGGCGCTGGTGCCGGCCACCGGCACGCCGGCGGCGTTCATCACGCGCACCGCCTTCGCGATGGGCGTGCCGCCGATCAGCGTGCTCAGGCGCAGCTGGTTGCCGCCGGTGAAAAACACGCCGGTGGCCTGCTGCAGGCGCTGCAGCCGCCCCGGCTCGTCGCAATCACGCCGCGTGTCGAAGTCCAGCGCCGTGACCCGCGCCGCGCCCAGCTCGCCGAAGATACGTTCGTAGCGCGGCCCCGTGGCCTTCATCTGGCTGGCCGTCGGGATGACCACGATGTCGGCCCCGCGGCCACCGGCCAGCTGCACAAAACGGTTGAGGATCTGCGGCGCGTTCTCTTTTTCCTCGGCACCGCCGATGGGGATGATCCATCCGCGCTGCTTGCCTTCGGCCACTTTGCTGGCACACATACGTCGGGCTCCTGTTCAGCCCGCGATGATGCCAGCGCGGTGCTTCAGCCCTCACGCGTGAAATCGCGCTCGGGCCTTCGCCAGGCGTGCCACGCCTTCCGGCCTGGCACGTCCGGGCTCAGTCCACCTTCGCGCCCGAGGCCTTGACCACCACCGCCCACTTCTTGGTCTCGGCGCCGATGAACTTCGCGAAATCGGCCGGGCTCATGCCGCTGGGAATGGCGCCTTGCGACTGCAGCCGGTCTTTGATGGCCGGCGTGGCCAGGGCCTTGGCGGTCTCCTGCTGCACGCGGTTGACGATGTCGGCCGGTGTGCCGGCAGGCGCCAGCAGGCCGAACCACGAGCTCGCTTCGTAGTTGCGCAGCAGCGAGCCGCCGGCTTCGGCGATGGTCGGCAGATCGGGCAAGGCCGCCGAGCGCACGCCGCTGGTGACGGCCAGGGCCTTGAGGCGGCCGCTCTTGATGTGCGGCATGGCGCTGGGCAGGTTGTCGAACATCAGGTCGACGTTGCCGGCCATCAGGTCGATGAGCGCCGGGCCGCTGCCGCGGTAGGGCAGGTGCAGCATGAAGGTGCCGGTCAGGCTCTTGAAGAGCTCGGCCGCCAGGTGGATGCTGGTGCCGTTGCCCGAACTCGCCACGTTGAGCTTGCCCGGGTTGGCCTTGGCCGCGCGGATGAGGTCGACCACCGAGTTGATCTTGTACTTCTGCGCCGATTCGGGGTTGAAGACCAGCACGTTGGGCACGCCGGCCACCAGCGTGACGGGCGCGAAGTCTTTCACCGCGTCATACGGCATCTTCGGGTACAGCGACGGGTTGATCGCGTGCGTGCCCACCGTGCCCATCAGGAAGGTGTGGCCGTCGGCCGCGGCCTTGGCCACCTCGGCCGAACCGTTGTTGCCACCGGCGCCGGGTTTGTTGTCGACGACGAAAGGCTGGCCGAAGACGCGCTGCAGCTCGGGCGCGATGGCGCGGGCCAGGATGTCTGTGGTGCCGCCGGCCGCGAAGGGCACGACGATGCGCACGGGCTTGCTGGGCCAGGCGCCTTGGGCGTGGGCAAAACGGCTCATCGCCAGCCCCAGCGGCAGGGCAGAGGCGGCGGCAAGCAGGTGGCGGCGACGTGTCATGGTGGTGGGCACAGGCTGTTCAGGGGAACAGGCAGTGTGCACGCCAGGGCGCGGGCGGGCAGCCGGGGCATCCCCAGTTGCGCAGCCCGGCGCCGACAGCGCTGGCCTAGAGCTTCAGTTCCAGCCGCAGCTGCCAGTTGGTGTCGCTGGGCCCGCCGCTGCGCGTGCGTGTGCGCTCGGTGACGCCGGCCACCACGCTGTCGTTGACGGTGCGGGTGCTGTAGTCGCGCGGATTCAGGTTGCTGCCCAGCACACGCAGGCCCACGCTGGGGCTGAAGGTCCACAGCGCGTAGGCGTCCCACACCTGCTTGCTGCTGACGGTGACGGTCTGGTCGGCCTCGATGCGCGTGGTGGTCTCGGGCACCCAGTTGATGTTGCCGCCCAGCGTGAGCGGCAGGCCGCGCAGGCGGTAGTCGGCGCCGAAGTTGGCCGTGGCCTTGCTTTGCTGGTCGAGCCGGTTGTCGGGGCCGGGCACGGCTTTGACCTTGCTGTCGAAGACCGACAGGTTGGCCCGCACTTCCACCGGCGTGGCGCCGGTGATCATCTGGTCGAGCCGGAACTTGGCCTCCAGTTCCACGCCCGTGGTGGTGGCATCGCCGATGTTCTGCATGCGGCGCACCCAGCGCGGGAAGGGGCTCCAGCTCACCGTCTCCAGCCGCGTGCCGCCGCGCATGAGGTTGCTGATCTGGCGGTGGAAGAGGTTGGCGCTGAGCACACCGCCGCTGTCGAGGTAACGCTCCAGCGCGATGTCGATGCCGGTGGCGAGCTCGGGCTTCAGATCGGGGTTGCCGGCGCGGTCGGGCGCGGTTTCGATGTTGCTGCCGGTGTCGGGGTCGTAGTCGCGGTTGATGGTGGGCCGCGCGATCAGGTTGCCGAGGTCGGGGCTGCGGTAGCTGCGCGTCAGGCTCATGCGCACCTGGTCGCGGCCCTTGGGGTCGGGCTTCCACACCGCGTGCAGCAGCGGCGTCCAGACGCTGCTGCGGTTGGTGGGCCGGTGCGCACCGGCGGCGCCGGCGCTGTCGCCGCGCGTGGTGATGCCTTCCCAGCGCAGGCCGGCGTGGGCCGACCAGTTCGGGTTGATGGTCCACTCGTCCTGCGCGAAAGCCGCCAGGCGCAGCGAGCTGGCCTGCAGGTCGTCACCGAAATCGGACAGCACCGGCGCGCCGTTCTGCAGCGAGGTGCGCGTTTCGCTGCGGCGCGAGGTGTCGACATCGAGCCCGCCCACCAGGCTGTGCTCGCCGCCGCCTTCGGGCTTGCCCGCGGTCAGCGCCGAAAGCTTGAGCTTGAAGTCGAGGTTGGTCTGCCTGGTGCGGCCGAAGTCTTGCAGCGTGCGCGCGGCGGTGGTGCCGCCGTTGTTGAAATCGGTGCGCAGGCTCTCGTTTTCGCTGCGGAAGACACCGCCACCGCCATTGAGCTCGGCCCGCACGTCGCCCAGGCGCTGGCGCCACTGGGCGTTCAGGCGTGCGTTGGTGAAGCTGCTTTCGCTGCGGGTGTTGCCGAAGTCGTAGAGCACCGCGCGGCCGGGCCGCTCCAGGGCCTGGTCCAGCGTGTACTGGCTGCTGCTCTTGCCGCTGGCGTGGAAGAGCGTGGGCGCCAGCGCCAGCATGTCGCCCGTGCCTTCGCCCAGGCGCCATTGCAGGCGGCCGCTGAAGTTGCCGCCCAGGCGCTCGCTCTTGGAACTGCTGCGTGTGCGGCGGTCTTCCAGCAGCGTGCCCGTGCTGGCGTTCTCCACCGTGGTGCGGCTCTCGTTCTGGTCGTTGTTGCGACGCTGGAAAACCGAGCCCGACAGGTTGTAGGTGAGCGCGCCGGCGCTGTTGTTGTGCGTCCAGTTCACGCCCGGGCTGACCTGGCCGTCTTCGACGCCGAAGCCGATGCGCACATCGTTCAGGCGGCGGCGGAAGCCTTCGCGCGTGATGATGTTGATGGTGCCGGCGATGGCGCGCGCGCCGGTCTCGGCGGTGGGCGCACGCAGCACCTCGATGCGCTCGACCTGCTCGGGCGTCAGGCTCTCCAGGCTGAAGCCCGGGGGCACACGCTGGCCGTCAATCAGCAACTGGGTGAAGCCGCCGCCCAGCCCGCGCATGCGCGGCGGGCCGCCACGGCCGGGTGCGCCGGGGGTGGTGACACCGGGCAGGCGGCGCAGCACCTCGCCAACGGTGGCGTCGCCGAACTTGTCGATCTCTTCGCGGCCGATGACGATCTTGCTCGCCGTGGCCTGGCGGCGCTGCGAGGTGTCGCTCTCGCGCCCGCCGGTGACCTCGATGCGCTGCGTGGGGTTGGCGGCCGCGGGGGCTGGCGCAGGCGCGGGTGCCGGTGCGCGTGCCGCCGGTGCAGGCCGGGGCCGCGGGGCCGAGGCCGCGCCGGCAGGGGCCTGCGCTTGTGCCGTGGGCGCTGGGGCGGTGGCGGGCGGCGTCTGCGCCCCGGCGCTGGTGAAAGCCAGCGCCAGGCAGGGGGCCAGGGCCTGGGGCAGGCTGCGGGCAGGGCGCCGGGGGCGTGCGGCGGGGGGCAGGCAGGTCTTGTTTTTCAAGGGCATGCGCGGGATTGTCCTTGCTGGCACAGAAGCTTTCAGGCGCAGGGACGCCTTTGCCTGGGCTTTGCACTTCTTCACGCGCACGCTGGCTTGCCAGGGTGCGCTGTCTGCGCTGGCGCGCAAAGCCGTGCGCGATCAATGGCCCTGGATTTCGGCCTCGCGCGTGTCGCCCGGGGCGCCGGTGGCAGCCACGGTCGCGGCGGCCGCGTCCTGGGCTTCAGGGCCGTTCAGGCGTTCCATCAGCACCCTGCCTTCGCTGCGGGCGAGGTCGAAGTCGGTTTCCACCGCGACCAGCGCTGCGGCCGTGGTGGCGCTGGTGCTCACGATGCCCATGGCGCAGTTGCGGCCGTGGTTCTTGGCCGTGTAGAGCGCCATGTCGACGAGGTTGATGGCGCGCTCCAGGCTCAGCGGCAGCCAGGCCGGGCCCAGCGGAAAACCGGCGTGGCCCAGCGAGACCGTCACACGCAGCAGCCCGCCGTCCGGCAAGGCGTAAGCCTGGCCGCCCACGGCATCCAGCAGACGACGGGCCAGTGCACGCGCGCGTGCTGCGCGGTCTTCGGTGCCCGCGTGGCCCGGGCCGGCCGCGGTGAGGCAGACGATGAACTCTTCGCCGCCCCAGCGCACGACCAGCCTACCCTCGGCTTCGCCCAAGGCCTCGCGCACCGCCTCGCGCAGGCGGCGTGCGGTCTCCACCAGCACGGCGTCGCCGGCGGCGTGGCCGTGGCGGTCGTTGATGCGCTTGAAGTGGTCGATGTCCAGCAGCAGCAGCGCACCCTCGAAAGCCTGGGTCAGCCCGCGGGCCTGCAGTGTTTCGTGCAGGCCGCGGCGGTTGTGCAGGCCGGTCAGCGGTTCACGGCGGCTTTGTTCACGCAGGCGTTCCTGGTTGTCTTCCAGTCGGCGTTTGAGGCGCCGCACACGGCCGTACATCAAGGCCACCAGCACCGCTGCCAGCAGCATCACCGCGGCCCCGGCTGCCCACACCTTCTGCAGCGCGGCGCGGTTGTCGAGCTGGGCGTTGACCAGCGTGCGCTCCAGGCCCAGCTGTTCCAGGCGGCGCTGCTGGGCCTCGTGGTCGTGGCGCTTGCGCAGCTCGGCCAGGGCCGCATCGCGGTTGGCGGCCATGATCTCCGCCGCCAGCCGACGCTCGGCGTGGAAGAGCGCCAGCGCGGCCGGCAGGTCGCCCGCCGCCGCAAAGGCGTCGCCGAACTCGCGCAGGGCTTGCGCCTGGTCGCCCGTGGCGCCGCCATCGCGGTAGGCGGCCAGCACGCTGTCCATCTCGCGCCGCGCTGCATCGGTCTGGCGCAGCGCGATGTGGGCCAGCGCCGCGTTGTGCAGCAGCGCCCGTTCGATGCGCCGGTCGCCCAGGCGGCGTGCAACGGGCAGCGCCGCCTGCACCGTCTGCAGCGCCTCGCGCGGCAGTTGCAGGGCCACCAGGGCATCGGCCAGGTTGGTCTGGTGGGCGGCCTCGAGGCGGGCCGAGCCGCCCTGGCGGGCCAGCGCAACGCCAGCATCGGCCGCGCGCCGTGCCGCCGGCAGCTCGCCGCGGCGGCGGTGCATGCGCGTCTCGCCCATGGCCAGGCGCGAGCGCAGCAGCGGGTCGCCGAGGTTCTTCGCGATGGCCTGCGCGCGTGTGAGGTGGCGCTGCTCGGCCGCCACATCGCCCTGCAGGCCGGCCGCGTCGGCGGCCAGGGCCAGCGCCAGCGCCTGGTGCACCACATCGCCCGCGGCGCGCGCCAGCTCGGCCGCAGCCAGCGCGTGCTCGAGCGCGGCGCTGCTCATGCCGCGGCGGCGGTCTTGGCGCGAGAGCAGGTGCAGCGCCAGCCAGCGCGGGCGGTGGTCGCAGGCCAGCGCCGGCGTGCAGGCGCTGGCGTAGGCCGCGGTGGCGGCCTGCGCGGCTGTGAGTGCGGCCAGGGCGTCATCGGCGGCATCGGCCCAGGCCGCCCGCAGCAGCGCGGCATCGGCCGCGGCCAGCGGGTCGGTCTTCAGCGCGGCCAGCGTGGCCAGGGCCTGGGCATGCAGCTCGGCACGGCCCGAGGCCGCAGCCACCAGGCCGCGCGCCAGCGCCAGCGGGCGCACCGTGGCGCCGCGCGCGGCCAGGTCCTGCAGGCCCTTCAGCGCGGTATCGGCACCATCGGCCTCGTCCTGCGCCAGTTGCACCAGGGCGTTGATTTCGGCCTGCAGATCGGGGGCGTGCTGGCCCTGCGTGCTGCTGGAAGCCGCCGCTGTCGCTGCCGGCGTGGCCGCGGCAGCGCCGGCGCCCGCGACGAAAGGCAGACCCGCCAGCCCCCACAAGGCCACGGCCGCCGCGGCCAGGTGGCGCTGTGGACGGCAGCGTGGGCGGCGCGCGGCGCCAGGCGGCAGCGGCTTCATGGCACAGCCACCCCGGCGGCGGGGGCCGCCCCGGGCCCGGCCAGGTGGGCCAGCTCGGCCTTGCCCTGCCGCCAGGCGGCCTCCAGCGCCACGCCGGGGTTGGCCGGGCTTTCCTGCCGGTTCGGTTGCATCGAGCGCACACCGTAGGCGCGGTTGCGGCCGTGTGCCTTGGCCAGGTAGAGCGCGGTGTCCACGATGTCCAGCGCCCGTTCCCAAGACACCGGCTCCCGCGCCGGCGGCAGCGGGAAGCTGGCAAAACCGATGGACGCCGTGACGGCCACCGCCTCCGGGCCGTGCAACACCGGGCGGCTGCCGATGGCGGCCAGCAGGCGCTCGGCCAGGGCCTCGACCTGGGCCGGCGGCAGCCGGTGCACGAGCACGAGAAACTCTTCACCGCCCCAGCGCACCGTGAGGTCTTCTTCGCGCAACACGCCGCGCAGGCGTTGCGCGATGTCCACCAGCACGGCGTCACCGGCGGCGTGGCCGTGGCGGTCGTTGACGCGCTTGAAGTGGTCGAGATCCAGCAGCAGCAGCGTGCCCTCGAAAGCCGTGGCGCTGCTCTGCTGCATCACCGCGTGGAAGTGGCGCCGGTTGGCCAGGCCGGTGAGCGGGTCGCGCTCGGTGGCCACCTTGAGCTCGTTGTTGCTGTGGCGCAGGCGCAGGTTGGTCTGGCGCATGCGGCGCAGCAGCACCGCCAGCAGCGCCAGCAGCAGCAGCCCGGCCACCAGGCCCAGCGCCCACAGGCGCTGCTGCAGTTCACGCGCCAGCAGCTGCTCTGTCTTCAGGCCGTTTTCGGTTTCCAGGGCGGCCAGTTCGCGCTGGCGGCGTTCGGCGTCCAGGCCTTCCTGCAACTCCAGCACGGCCTGCTGGTGTTCGCGCTGGAAGACGCGATCGGCCAGCCGGCGGTGCTCTACCCAAGCGGCCCAGGCCTCCTGGAGTTGGCCGTGTTTCTCCAGCGCAGCGCCGAGTTCCCGGTGGGTGTCGGCCAGGGCCGGCAGCCCCGAGGTGCGTTCATCGATGACCAGCGCCTGCCGGACCAGCTCGATGCCCTTTTCGTGCCGGCCCAGGCCGATCTGGGCCAGCCCGGCGTTGATCAGCGCGACGGCTTCGCTGCTGGGCTGGCCGACCTCGCGCGCCAGGGGCAAGGCCTGCTCGGCCAGGGCCAGCGCAGTGCGGTAGTCGCCGCGCTTGACGTAGAAGTCGGCCAGGTTGGCCGTGGTCAGCGCCTCCATGCGGCGGTCGCCGGCCTGGCGGGCGAGGTCGACCGCCAGCTTCGAGGCCTTCAGCTCCTCGGCATCGTTGCCGAGTGCGGTGTACAGGATGCCCGCCGTGGTGGCCGCGTGGATGCGGGCGTTGATGTCGCCGGCCGCCACGGCGATCTTGTCGGCCTCGACGTTGATCGGCAGCGCGCGGTCGACCTGTTGCGCCAGGAACAGGCTGTAGGCCAGCGCGGAGCGCGCCTCCGAGCGCTGCCAGGCCACGCCGCCGGCGTCGGCTTGTTCCACCCCCTGTTGGCCGAAGGCCACGGACTCATCGAGCCGGCCCAGCGCCTCGCGCATGCGGGCCTGCTCCTTGGTGAAGTACCAGCGCACCTGCGGCGGGGTGGCCGCCGGCAGCGCGGCCGCGGCTGCGCTGAAGCTGCGGTCGGCACGGCCCAACGGGGGCTGGCGCGACACCGCCAGGCCCCGTGCCAGCAGCGCCGCGGCGGGCGCCAGGCCCGACTGCGGGGCGAGGGCCTCCAGCGCCTGCGCTGTGGCGTCCAGCCCGGCCAGGTCTTGCTGGGTGTACTGCTGGCGCGCCTGCAAGAGCAGCGCCAGGGCACGCTCGTCGCCGCTGGCATCGGTCAGCACTGCTTTCAGGGCGGCCAGCGTCGCTTCCGGCTGCGCACGCAGCGTTCGCTCGATCTCGGCCAGGCGCGGCGAAGCCGCTGCCGTGCCCAGCCACAGCAGACCGACCAGCCCAGCGGCGCAGACGCGCGCAGCCATGGAGCGAAAGCTATCCATCGTGAGCGCATTGTCGGCCGCCGGGCGGCGAACTTGACCGTTGGCGTGCCCCCTGACGTGCGGGCTGCCCGGCCCAGCGGTGACAATGCCGCGCTCCAGCTGATCCGAGGAAGACCCCATGAAGACCCGCGCAGCCGTGGCCTGGAAGGCCGGCGCCCCGCTCACCATCGAAACCGTCGACCTCGAAGGCCCGCGCGCCGGTGAGGTGCTGGTGGAGATCAAGGCCACCGGCATCTGCCACACCGACCAGTACACGCTCAGCGGCGCCGACCCCGAAGGCCTGTTCCCGGCCATCCTGGGCCACGAGGGCGCGGGCGTGGTCGTCGATGTCGGCCCGGGCGTCACCAGCCTGCGCAAGGGCGACCACGTCATCCCGCTCTACACGCCGGAATGCCGGCAGTGCAAGTTCTGCCTGAGCCGCAAGACCAACCTCTGCCAGGCCATCCGCCCGACGCAGGGCAAGGGTCTGATGCCCGACGGCACATCGCGGTTCAGCCTCAACGGGCAACCGATCCTGCACTACATGGGCACCAGCACCTTCGCCAACCACATCGTGGCGCCCGAAATCGCGCTGGCGAAGATCCGGCCCGACGCGCCTTTCGACAAGGTCTGCTACATCGGCTGCGGCGTCACCACGGGCGTGGGCGCGGTGCTGTTCACGGCGGGCGTGGAGGCGGGCGCCACGGTGGTGGTGTTCGGCCTCGGCGGCATCGGGCTGAACGTGATCCAGGGCGCGAAGATGGTGGGCGCCGACAAGATCATCGGCATCGACATCAACCCGGCCCGGGAAGCGATGGCGCGCCAGTTCGGCATGACGCACTTCATCAACCCGAAAGACGTCGAAAACGTGGTCGATGCCATCGTGCAGCTCACCGACGGCGGTGCCGACTACAGCTTCGAGTGCATCGGCAACACCAAGACCATGCGCCAGGCGCTGGAGTGCTGCCACAAGGGCTGGGGCAAGAGCGTCGTCATCGGCGTGGCCGCGGCGGGCCAGGAGATCAGCACGCGGCCCTTCCAGCTCGTCACCGGGCGCGTGTGGATGGGCTCGGCCTTCGGCGGCGCGCGCGGCCGCACCGACGTGCCCAAGATCGTCGACTGGTACATGGACGGCAAGATCAGCATCGACCCGCTGATCACGCACACGCTGAAGCTGGAAGACATCAACCACGGCTTCGAGCTGATGGAGCGTGGCGAGAGCATCCGCTCCGTGGTGGTGTTCTGAAGCAGGCCGGCCCATGACTTTCGAGGTGATCGGCGAGCACGCCTGCTTCGGCGGTGTGCAGGGCTACTACAAACATTCTTCGACGGTCATCGGGCTGCCGATGCGCTTCGGCGTCTACCGCCCGCCGCAGGCCTGCGGCCCGGGCACGAAGCCGGTGCCGGTGCTGATGTTCCTGGCCGGGCTGACCTGCAACGAAGAGACCTTCGCCATCAAAGCCGGCGCACAGCGTGTGGCGGCCGAGCTGGGCCTGATGCTGGTGACGCCCGACACCAGCCCGCGCGGCACCGGCATCGCCGAGGCCGACGCGGCCTGGGATTTCGGCACCGCCGCCGGGTTCTACCTCGACGCCACACAAGCGCCCTGGGCCCACCACTGGCGCATGGAGAGCTACCTCACTGGCGAGCTGCCGGCAGTGCTGGCGCAGCACTTCCCGGTGGAGAACCGTGATGGCCTGCACATGGGTGTGTTCGGCCATTCGATGGGCGGGCATGGCGCGCTCACGCTCGCGCTGCGCCACCCGGGTTTGTTCCGCAGCTGTTCGGCTTTTGCGCCGATCGCCGCGCCCATGCACTGCCCCTGGGGCGTGAAAGCCTTCACCGGTTACCTGGGCGAAGACCGGGCGGCCTGGGCCGCGCACGACGCCACCGCGTTGGTGGAGCGCGGCGCCCGCTGCCCACCGCTGCTCATCGACCAGGGCGAGGCCGACAAATTCCTCGCCGAGCAACTGCTGCCCCACCGCTTCGAGGCGGCCTGCCGCGACGCCGGCCAGCCCCTGCAGCTGCGCCGCCACGCGGGCTATGACCATGGCTACTTCTTCATCAGTTCGTTCGTCGAAGACCACCTGCGCCACCACGCCCAGCATTTGGCTTGAGCATGCAGATCAGCGCCTTGCGCCACCGCCTGCGCGCCCTGGGTGCGCTGCCTTTGCACGAAGACCGTGTGCTGCGCCGCTGGGCGATGGCGCAGCCGCAGGAAGGCGGGCGCAAGCAGCTCGAACACTTCCTGCCGCTGGCGCTGCGTGAGCAGCTCCCGGGCATCGTCGGTGAACTGCAGGGCCTGGTGCGCCTGCACAGCCAGCACCCGGGTGAAGACGGCTCGGCGCGCCTGCTGGTGAACCTGCACGACGGGCAGCAGGTGGAAGCCGTGCTGCTGCAGCCCGACCGGCCCAAGCGCCACACGCCAGCCTTGCCATCCAGCGGCGTGTGCGTCAGCACCCAGGTCGGCTGCGCGGTGGGCTGCGTGTTCTGCATGACGGGCACCGGCGGCCTGGTGCGCCAGCTGGGCAGCGCCGAGATCGTGGCCCAGGTGGTGCTGGCGCGTTCGCTGCGCCCCGTCAACAAGGTGGTGTTCATGGGCATGGGCGAGCCGGCGCACAACCTGGAAGCCGTGCTCGAGGCCATCGAGCTGCTGGGCACCGGCGGCGGCATCGCACACAAGAACCTGGTCTTCAGCACCGTGGGCGACCCGCGTGTCTTCGAGGCCCTGCCGCAGCAGCGCGTGAAGCCGGCGCTGGCGCTCTCGCTGCACACCACGCACGCCGACAAACGCGCCGAGCTGCTGCCGCGCGCGCCGCGGTTCGACCCTGCCGACCTGGTGGCCGCCGGTGAGGTGTATGCGCGCGCCACCGGCCACCCCATTCAGTACCAGTGGACGCTGATCGAAGGCGTGAACGACGGCGACGACGAGGTGGAAGGCATCGCGCGCCTGCTGGCCGGCAAACACGCGATGATGAATCTCATCCCCTACAACAGCGTCGAAGGCATGCCCTGGCAGCGCCCGAGCTGGGAGCGCGCCGCCGAGATGGCGCGCACGCTGCACCGCCGCGGCGTGCTGACCAAGCTGCGCCAGAGTGCGGGTCAGGACGTGGACGGCGGTTGCGGCCAGCTGCGGGCTCGAGCGGCGGCGCCCGCGCGGCGCATCCCGATTCGCAGCCTGCCCAGCGCCTAGCGTGCCAGCAGCGCGCTGAAATCCGCCACCGGCAGCGGCCGCGAGAACAGGTAGCCCTGGCAGAACTCGATGCCCTGGGCGCGCACCCAGGCCAGCTGTTCCTGCGTTTCCACGCCCTCGGCCACCACGCGCAGGCGCATCAGCCGCGCCATCGAGACGATCAACTCGGCCAGCGCGCGGTTGCTCTGCAGGCCCTGGATGAAGGTCTTGTCGATCTTCAGCGTGTCGATGGGAAAACGCTGCAGGTAGGCCAGATTCGAGTAGCCGGTGCCGAAATCGTCGAGCGCCAGGCCGAGCTGCAGGTCTTGCAGCGCCTGGAACAGCGCCAGCAGTTCGTCGTCTTGCCCGAGCAGCATGCTTTCGGTGATCTCCAGCTGCAGCTGGCGCGGGTCGGCGCCCGAGGCGCGCAGCGCGGCGGCCAGGTCGGGCAGCAGCTCGGCGCTGCGCAGCTGGCGCGCCGAGAGGTTCACCGAGATGCGCAGCACCTGCCCGGCCCGCGCCCAGGCCACCTGCTGGTGCGCGGCGCTGCTGAACACCAGCGCCCCCAGGCGGCGTATGAGCCCGGTGCTCTCGCACAGCGGGATGAAGACGTCGGGCGAGACCAGCCCGCGCTGCGGGTGGCGCCAGCGCACCAGCGCCTCGGCGCCGACGATGCGGCCGCTGCTGGCCTCGACGATGGGCTGGTAGTGCACCTCGAACTCGCGGCGCTCGAAGGCCAAGCGCATCTCGGCCTCCAGCGCGGTGCGCCCCTCCACGGCATCGGCCATGGCCGCGTCGTAGAAGGCCAGCGCGTTACGCCCGCCTTCCTTGGCCGAGTACATGGCCAGGTCGGCGTTGCGCATCAGCGTCTGCACATCGGTGCCGTGCTGCGGGTACAGCGCCACGCCGATGCTGGCGGTGACGTGCAGATCACGCCCTGCCAGGTGCACCGGCTCGGCCACCGCGCGTGTCAGGCGCAGGCGCACACGCTCGATCTCGCTGCGGATGTCGGCGGCCACCATCAGGATGAGGAACTCGTCGCCGCCCAGCCGCGCCACGAGGTCGCTACCGCGCACCGCGCCGCGCAGGCGGCGCGACACCTCGATGAGCAGCGCATCGCCGGTGGCGTGGCCCAGGGTGTCGTTGACGTCCTTGAAGTGGTCGAGGTCGATGAAGATCAGCGCCGCTTGCTGCTGCGCGTCGCGGATCGCGCCCAGCACCATCTCGAAGCGCTGGATCAGGTGGCTGCGGTTGGGCAGGCCCGTGAGCGCGTCGTGCAGCGCCATGTACTGCGCCTGCGCTTCGGTGCGCTTGATGGCGCTGACATCAACCTCGCTGACCAGCAGCGCCGCCTGACCCGTGACGGCATCGTTGCAGCGCCGTGCCGAGATCTCGTGCCAGCGCGGGCCGCTCTCGGTGTGCACGGCCAGGGTCTGCGTGGCCATGCCATCACTGGCCAATGCGGCCAGCAGCGCGGCATGGCCGCGCGTGTCGACGACGCGCTCGGCCAGCTTTTCGTCGAGCCTGCGCACCGAGGCACGCGCCGCCGGGTTGCGGTACAGCGGCCGGCCGTCTTCACCGAAGAGCGTGATCATCACCGGCGTGTGCAGCAGCGCTTCCACCGAGCGCAGCGATTCGGGCTGGTCTGCGGCCTGCTCGCGGGCCTCGCACAGCATGGCCATGCGGCCGTCGTCGAGGCGGTGACCGCTGAGCCGCACCGTCAGCGACACCGGCTTGCCGCTGGGGTAGAGCGTCCACTGCTCGTTGAAGGTGGCGCCCTGGCCGATGAAGTCGCTTTGGTACTGGGCCAGGCGGCGGGCCACCGATTCCGACATGTCGGCGCCCATGTCGCGTGCGCACAGTTCCGCCAGCGAGCTGGCGCTCCACATGTGCAGACCGGCGGTGTTCGACCAGTGCACGCGGCGCAGGTCGATGTCGAAGATCCACACCGGCTGGTGCAGCAGGTTCAGCGCGGCGTAACGGGCCTCGCGGGGCTGCAGGTCCATGGGCGGGCGGGTGCGCCTGGTTCAGCGGGCCCGCAGGGCCGGCTTGAAGCTGCGGCCCGAACCGCGGGTGAGGTACAGGGTGGCTGGCATGAGCGGCCTTGGGACGCAGGGCGGGGGCCGGCGGCGCAAGCGCCGGTTGCGGCCACCGTGGCCGCACCACAGCTGTCGGCAAGGTGTCGGCCCCTGTTGAGCCCGTGCCACTGCGCGAGAGCTGCAGGTGGCGAATATGACACGGAAGCGCAGGCGGTCCGCCCGCCCGCTGGGGGATGGCGCGGGCTGCGGCAACCGCGCGTGAGTCAGGCGGCCGCGAAGTACCCGCGCGTGAATCAGGCCGCGGCGAAGTACCCGCGCGTGAATCAGGCGGCCGCGCGGTACCCGCGCGGAATGGCCGCCAGCAGCCGCTTGGTGTAGTCCTCTTTCGGCGCCGCCAGGATCTGCTCGGCGCTGGCCTGCTCCACCACCACGCCGTCCTTCATCACCAGCACCTCGTCGCTGATGAAGCGCACCACCGCGAGGTCGTGGCTGATGAAGACGTAGCTCAGGCCGAACTCGTCCTGCAGGTCCTTCAGCAGGTTCAGCACCTGGGCCTGCACGGAAACGTCGAGCGCGCTCACCGCTTCGTCCAGCACCAGCACCTCAGGGTTCAGCGTCAGGCAGCGCGCGATGGCCACGCGCTGGCGCTGGCCGCCGCTGAACTCGTGCGGGTACTTGCCAAAGGCGCGGCCGTCCAGGCCCACCTTTTCCAGCAGCGTGCGGGCGCGCTGTTCACGCTCGGCCAGGTCTTTGCCGATGCCGTGGATGACCATGGGCTCCACCAGCGTCTGGCCGATGGTGAAGCGCGGGTTCAGGCTGGCGTAGGGGTTCTGGAACACCACCTGGATGCGGCGGCGCATCGGCAGGCGTTCGCTGTCGCTCAGCTTGAGCAGGTTCTGGCCGTCGAAGATGACTTCGCCGCCCGTGGGCTCGTGCAGGCGCAGCAGCGTCAGGCCCATGGTCGTTTTGCCCGAGCCCGATTCGCCCACCACGCCCAGGGTGTGGCCCTTCTTCAGCTTGAAGTTGACGTTCTGCACCGCCTTGAATTCGCGCTTGCCGAACAGGCCCTGCTTGAGCCAGAAGCTCTTGGCCAGGCCGCGCACTTCCAGCACCACAGGGGCGTTGGGGTCCTTGGCCTTGCTGTGCTGCTGCGTGGCTTTGCCGGCGATGTGGTCGTCGATGACCATCAGGCGCGCCGGGTTGCCTTCCAGGCTGGGGCGGCAGGCCAGAAGCGCGCGGGTGTAGTCGTCCTTCGGCGCTTCGAAGATCACGCTGCTGGCGCCCTGCTCGCGGACCAGGCCGTGGCGCATCACCACCACGTGCTTGGCGAGTTCGCCCACCAGCCCGAGGTCGTGGCTGATGAAGAGCACGCTCATGCGGTGCTTGTCCTGCAACTTGCGCAGCAGCTCGATGATCTGGCGCTGGATCGTCACGTCCAGCGCGGTGGTGGGCTCGTCGGCAATCAGCAGCTTGGGCTCGCAGGCCAGCGCCATGGCGATCATCACGCGCTGCTGCTGGCCGCCGCTCATCTCGTGCGGGTAGCTGTTCAGCCGGCGCTTGGGCTCGGGGATGCCCACCTCGCCCAGCAGTTCTTCGGCACGCACCAGCGCCTGCTTGCGGCTCAGGCCCAGGTGGCGCATCAGTGGTTCGCACAGCTGCTGGCCGACGTTGAACACCGGGTTCAGCGAGCTCATCGGGTCTTGGAAGACGCAGGCAATGTCTTTGCCGCGCATGGCCTGCAGGTCGGGCAGGCTGGCCTGCAGCAGGTCTTTGCCTTGCCACAGCACGCGGCCCTGGCGCACGGCGTTTTCCGGCAGCAGGTTCAGGATGGACATGGCGGTGACGCTCTTGCCCGAACCCGATTCACCCACCAGCGCCACGGTGGTGTTCTCGGGCACGTCGAAGCTCACGCCCTTGACGGCCTCCGCCAGGACGCCCTTGCCCATGCGGAAGCTGACCTTCAGGTCTTGGATCGACAACAGCATGGCTTACTCCAGACCGCGCAGCTTGGGATCGAGGGCGTCGCGCAGCGCGTCGGCCATCAGCGAGAAGGCGGTGACAAAAACCGCCATGAAAAGCGTGGCCGCGGCCAGCTGCCACCAGTGGCCCAGCAGCAGCTCGGCCTGGCTTTCAGCGAGCATGGTGCCCCAGGAAACCTGGTCGACGCGCACGCCCAGGCCCAGGTAGCTGAGGATGACCTCGGCCTTGATGAAGGCCACCACCATCAGGCCCATGCGCACCAGCACCACGTGGCTGATGTTGGGCAGGATGTGGCGGAACATGCGGCTCATGCGCGTGGCGCCGATGGCCTCGGCACTGCGCACGTACTCACGGCTGCTGTGCTTGATGAACTCGGCACGCACCTGGCGGTACATGCCCGTCCAGCCCGTGAGCGCGAGGATGACCACCACGCTTTCCACACCGCGCCCCACCACCGCCGCGAAGGCGAAGATCAGCAGGATGTTGGGGATGCTCTCGAAGACGTTGTAGAGCCACTCCAGCAGGTCGCCGATCTTGCCGCCGAAGAAGCCGCCGAAGGCGCCCAGAAACACGCCGATGGTGGTGGCCACCACCGCCGCTGCCAGGCCCACGAAGACGCTGATCTCGGTGCCCTTGATGGTTTTTTCCAGCACATCGCGGCCCAGGCGGTCGCCGCCCAGCGGCAGCGTCTGCGCCTTCACCGTCTCGGTGGTCTGGAACTGCTTGGCGCGTTCTTCCCACTCTTTGTAGCGCGGGGCCAGCGGGTCGATGTCGGAGAGGTCAACGTTGGGGCCGGTGGGCACCTCGATGGCGCCTGCGGCCTGCGGCGGCTTCGGGCCAACGAAGGTGGGCGGTGCGTTGGGCACGCCCACCTCGGTTTGCCAGCCCTTGGCCACCACGCCGGTGTAGCTGAGCACGATCAGCAGCAGAAAGCCCAGCACCACGAGCATGGAGGCCAGGCCCACACGGTCGGCCTTGAAGCGGCGCCAGGCCGCGGACCAGACGCCTTCGCTCTTCTGCAGCGCGTCGTCCATCGAGGCCGCGCTGCCCAGGGCAGCGGATTTGACAGCGGTGTTCATCTTGGCGGCCCTTACTTCAGCACGACGCGCGGGTCGGCGACCTTGTAGGCCAGGTCGGTGAGCAGGTTGATGAACATCGTCAACACGGCGAGATAGATGGTCACGGCCTGGATCACGGGGAAGTCGCTGCGGTTCACGGCCAGCAGCACCTCGCGCCCGATGCCGGGAATCGAAAAGAACACCTCGATCAGGAAGCTGCCGACGAAGATGCCCGGCAGCAGCAGGCCGATGTTGGTGAGGATGGGGATGGTGGCGTTGCGCAGCACGTGGCGGAACAGCACCGTGTTTTCGGTCAGGCCCTTGGCGCGTGCGGTGCGCACGTAGTCCTGCCCCAGCTCGTCGAGGAAGAAGCTGCGGTACAGGCGCGTCTGCGGCGCCAGGCTCACCAGCAGCGCCAGAAACACCGGCAGCGGCACGTAGGTGGTGAGGTTGGTCCAGGTGCTGTCGCTCCAGCCCTGCACCGGGAACCAGCCGAGCTGGAAGCCGAACACGTACTGGCCCACGATGACGTAGACCAGGAAGCTGATCGACAGCGCCACGGTGGTGACGACGGTCAGCGTGCGGTCGGTGAGGCTGCCGCGGCGGTAGGCCACCCACATCGCGATGGGGATGGCCAGCGTCACTTCAAGGATGAGGATGGGCACCATCACCGTCAGCGTGGCCGGCAGCCGCGTGGCAAAAAGGTTGCTCACGGCCTCGTTGGTGGCCCAGCTCTTGCCCCAGTCGAAAGTGACGATCTGCTTGACGAAAAGCCACAGCTGGTACCAGACGGGTTCGTCCAGCCCCAGGGTCTGGCGTATCGCCTTGATCTGGTCGGGGCTGGCGTTCAGGCCGCCCAGCACCTCGGCCGGGTCACCGCCGAAGTACTTGAAAAGGAAGAACACCAGCAGCACCACGCCAGCCAGCGTGGGAATCATCTGCCACAGGCGGCGTATCAGATAGGCAGCCATTAAAAAGGATCTCCGTGGGCGGCCGCACTCGTGGCGGGCCACCCGGTTTTTGGGATGCGCGAGTGTAGGGGGGCCCCCGAGGGCTTTCCGCCGGTGATTTCCCCCCCGGTATGCGGGTGATCGCCAGCAAGCGCCGTGCCCGGCCACCCCTAGACTTCGCGCTTTTCTTCGGGGCCTGCCGCAGGCCCCGTGCACCTGTCCATGCTGCTACGCCAGATCTCCGCTTGCGGGGCCGCCCTGCTGGTCTTCTTGGTGGCGCTGGGCGCCCCCGGGTGGGCTGGCGCGCAGGCCGCCGCTGCGCCCAAGGTGTTGCGTGTCACCTTCCTGGGCAGCGAAACCGGATTCGACCCGCCGCAGATCAGCGACGTGGTCAGCGCCGCCATCGTCAGCAGCCTCTTCGACGCGCCGCTGACCTACGACTACCTCGCCCGCCCCGCGCGCCTGAAGCCCAACACCGTGGCCGAGATGCCCGAGGTGCACGACAACCACACGCGTTTCGTGTTCCGCATCAAGCCGGGCATCTACTTCACCGAGCACCCGGCCTTCCAGGGCCGCCCGCGTGAGCTGGTGGCGGCCGACTACGTCTACAGCATCAAGCGTTATTACGACCCGGTCACGCGCAGCCCGACGATGTTCCAGTGGGAAAACGTCGGCCTGCTGGGCCTGAGCGAGCTGCGCAAGCAGGCGCTGGCGACCAAGAAGCCTTTTGACTACGACACCGAGGTGGCGGGCATACGCGCGCTCGACCGTTACCGCTTCGAGGTGCGCGTGGCGCAGCCGGCGCCGCGGCTGCCCTATCTTTTTGCCACGCCGGCCGTCAGCGGCGCGGTGGCGCGCGAGGTCATCGAGGCCCACCCCGGCGACACCATGCGCCACCCCGTGGGCACCGGCCCGTTCAAACTGGGGCGTTGGGTGCGCAGTTCGCGCATCGAACTGGAGCGCAACCCGCTGCACCAGCACAGCGTGCACGACGAGCAGCCCAACGCCGACGACACCGCAGGCCAGGCCATCGCGCAGCAGATGCGTGGGCGCAAGCTGCCCATGCTCGACCGCGTGGAGGTGGCCATCATCGAAGAAGCGCAGCCGCGCTGGCTGGCTTTCCTGAACGGCGAACTCGACATCCTGTGGGTGCCGCCCGAGTTCATCACGCGCGCCGCACCCAACAACCGGCTGGCCCCCAACCTGGCCAAGCAGGGTGTGCAGATGCGGCAGCTGGTCATGCCCATCACGCGGCATGTGTACTTCGGCATGGAGCACCCGATGGTGGGCGGCCTCGCGCCCGAGAAGGTGGCGCTGCGCCGCGCCGTGGGCCTGGCCTACGATGTGCAGCGCGAGATCGAGCTCGTGCGCCATGGCCAGATGGTGGCCGCGCAAGCGCCCATCCCGCCGGGCGTGAGCGGCTACGACCCCAAGCTGCGTTCTGAAATGGGCACGCACGACCCGGCACGCGCCAAGGCCCTGCTCGACCTCTACGGCTACATCGACCGCGACGGCGACGGCTGGCGCGAGAACCCCGACGGCAGCCCGCTGGAGCTGGAGCTGACCACCGAGCCCACGCAGCTGGCGCGGCAGTTGCAAGGCCTGTGGCAGAAGTCGCTCAAGGCGGTGGGCGTGAAGATCAGCTTCCGCATCGGCGCCTGGCCCGAGAACATCAAGGCCAGCCGCGCCGGCAAGCTGATGATGTGGACCACCGGCTGGAGCGCGGCCATCCCCGACGGCACCTACTTCATGGACCTGCTCTACGGCCCGAACAAGGGGCAGTCGAACGCCTCGCGCTTCAACCTGCCGGCCTTCAACGCGCTGCACGAGCGCCAGCGCCAGCTGCCCGACGGCCCCGAGCGTGACGCCCTGGTCCAGCAAGGCATGAAAATCGCGCTGGCCTACATGCCCTACAAGGCCAGCGGCCACGACATCCAGACCTGGGTGATGCAGCCCCGCGTGCAGGGTTACATGCCCCACCCTTTCATGCGCGATTTCTGGCGCCACGTCGACCTGACGCCGGAGCCCTGAAACCGCGCCAACGCTGAGCGACACTTGGCCTTGACCCGAAAGTCACCGATGAAGACCACCCTCAAAACCTTGCTGCTCGGCGCCTGTGCCGTGGCCTTGGGCGCCGGCCTGGCGCTGCCCGCGGCCTGGGCCCAGACCACCCCCTCGGCCGCAGCCCCCGCGGGCGCGAAGAAGGTCATCCGCTACGCCTTCCGCGTGGCCGAAACCAGCTTCGACCCGGCGCAGATCACCGACCTCTATTCGCGCACCATCGCCGCCGGCATCTACGACGCGCCCTACGAGTGGACCTTCCTCGCCAAGCCCATGCAGATGCGCCCGGCCACGGCCGCAGGCATGCCCGAGATCAGCGACGACTTCAAGACCTTCACCATCCGCATCAAGCCGGGCATCTACTTCGCCGATGACCCGGCTTTCAAGGGCAAGAAGCGCGAGCTCACGGCGGAAGACTATGTCTACAGCCTCAAGCGCCACTACGACCCGCGCTGGAAGAGCGGCAACCTCTACATCCTGGAGAACGCCAAGATCCTGGGCCTGAGCGAACTGCGCAAGAAGCTCATCGCCGAGAAGAAGCCTTTCGACTACGACGCGCCTGTCGAAGGCCTGAAGGTCCTGGACCGCTACACCTTCCAGATCAAGCTGGCCGAAGCTGCGCCGCGTTTCATCAGCAGCAACTTCACCGACGGCAGCTTCACGGGCGCCCTGGCGCGCGAAGTGGTGGAGTTCTACGGCGACAAGATCGGCGAACACCCCGTGGGCACCGGCCCCTACCGGCTGGCGCAGTGGAAGCGCAGCTCGCGCATCGTGCTGGCGAAGAACCCGAACTTCCGCGAAGTGTTCTACGACGAGACTGCACCCGAGGGCAACGCCCGGCTGCAGGCCATCGCGCAGAAGATGAAGGGCCAGCGCCTGCCGCTGGTGGACGAGGTGCACATCTCCATCATCGAAGAGAACCAGCCGCGCTGGCTGGCCTTCCTGAACGAAGAGCACGACCTGATGGAGGAAGTGCCGGCCGACTTCGCGGGCAGCGTCATGCCCAACAACCAGCTCGCGCCGATCTACGCCAAACGCGGCATGCAGATGGTGCGTTACCCGCGCGCTGACGTGGCGGTGTCCTACTTCGGCATGGAGAACCCGGTGGTTGGCGGCTACGAGCCGCACAAGGTGGCGCTGCGCCGTGCCATCAGCCTGGCGGTGGACGTGGACCGTGAGATCCGCCTCGTGCGCCGCGGCCAGGCCATTCCCGGCCAGGGCCCCATCGCGCCCGAAACCAGCGCCTACAACCCCAAGCTGAAAACGCTGATGAGCGACCACAGCGTGGCGGAAGCCAAGGCCCTGCTCGACCTGCACGGCTACGTCGACAAGGATGGCGACGGCTGGCGCGACCAGCCCGATGGCAGCCCGCTGGTGCTGCAGTACGCCACACAGCCCGACCAGCAGAGCCGCCAGCTGATCGAGCAGTGGAACCGCAACATGAAGCAGATCAACATCAAGATCGAATTCAGCGCGGCGAAGTGGCCCGAGAACCTGAAGAGCAGCCGCGCCGGCAAGCTGATGATGTGGGGCGTGGGCTGGAGCGGCGGCCCCGACAGCGACACCTTCCTCGCGCTGGGCTACGGCCCCAACAAGGGCCAGGCCAACCACGCGCGTTTCGACCTGCCGGCCTTCAACAAGCTCTACGAACAGCAGCGCGGCATGCCTGACGGCCCCGAGCGTTTTGCCGTGATGGCCGACGCTGCGCGCCTGATGGTGGCCTACATGCCCTACAAGGTGCACGTGCACCGCATCTTCACCGACATCGCGCAGCCCTGGGTGGTGGGCTACCACCGCAACATCTTCGTGCGCGATTTCTGGAAGTACATCGACGTCGACCTCGAGGCCTACCAGCGCTCGCGGGGGGCCGCGCCATGAAGCGGCGCGACACGCTGGGCGCCGGGCTTGGCCTCGGGCTGGGCCTGGCGGGTGTGACGGGCGCTGCGGGGCTGGCCCACGCGCAGCCGGCTGCCGCCGGCGACCGCGTGCTGCGCTACGCCTTCCAGATCGCCGAGACCGGTTTCGACCCACCGGCGTTGAGCGACATCTACTCGCGCATCGTCACCTCGCACATCTTCGAGGCCTTCTACGGCTACGACCACCTCGCGCGGCCGCCCCAGGTGGTGCCGCTGGTGGCGCAGGCCATGCCCGAGATCAGCCCCGACTTCAAGCTGTGGACGGTGAAGATCCGCCCTGGCATCCACTTCGCCGACGACCCGGCGTTCAAGGGCCGCAAACGCGAGCTCACGGCCGAAGACTTCGTCTACACCTACAAACGTTTCGCCGACCCGGCCAACAAGAGCCCGGCCTGGGCGGTGGTGGAAGACGCCAAGATCATCGGGCTGGACACGCTGCACAAGCAAGCCCTGGCGAGCAAGAAGCCCTTCGACTACGACACGCCCATCGAAGGCCTGCGCGCGCTCGACCGCTACACGGTGCAGTTCAAGCTGGCCGAATCGCGCCCGCGTTTCATGGAGATCCTCACCGCCAGCGATCTGCTGGGCGCGCAAGCGCGCGAGGTGGTGGAGTTCTATGGCGACAAGATCAGCGCCCACCCGGTGGGCACCGGCCCCTTCCGCCTGAGCACCTGGCGCCGCAGCTCCGAGATCGTGCTCACGCGCAACCCCGGTTACCGCGAGCGCCTCTGGGAAGCCCAGCCCGCTGCGGACGACGCCGAGGGCCAGGCCATCGCCGCCAAGCTGCGCGGGCGCAAGCTGCCGCTGATCGACCGCGTGGAGATCAGCATCGTGGAAGAGAACCAGCCGCGCTGGTTGTCCTTCTTGCAAGGCCAGGCCAACTTCCTGGAGCGGCTGCCGCCCGAGTTCATCAACGTGGCCATGCCCGGCGGCCAGACCGCGCCCAACCTGGTGAAACAGGGCATACGCGGCCAGCGTGTGCTGACCACCGACGTGGTGATGACCTACTTCAACATGGAAGACCCGGTCATCGGCGGCTACACGCCCGAGAAGGTGGCGCTGCGCCGCGCCATCAGTCTGGCGGTGGACCTGGAGCGTGAGATCCGCGTCGTGCGCCGCGGCATGGGCATCCCGGCGCAAAGCCCGGTCATCCCCTACACCTCGGGCTACGACCCCAAGTTCAAGAGCGAAAACAGCGAATACAACCCGGCGCGTGCGAAGGCGCTGCTGGACATGTACGGCTACGTCGACAAGAACGGCGACGGCTGGCGCGAGCTGCCCGACGGCAGCCCGCTGGTGCTGCAGTCGGCCACGCAGCCCGACCAGCAGAGCCGGCAGCTCAACGAGCTGTGGCAGAAGAACATGACCGCGGTGGGCCTGAAGATCGAGTTCAAGCCTGCCAAGTGGCCCGAGAACCTGAAGGGCGCACGCGCCGGCACGCTGCAGATGTGGGGTGTCGCCTCGTCGGCCGCGGGCGGTGACGGCCAGGGCATCCTGGAACGCTACTACGGGCCTTCAGCCGGCCAGGGCAACCTGGCGCGCTTCAAGCTGCCGGCCTTCGACGCGCTCTACGACAAGCTCACGCAACTGCCCGACGGCCCCGAACGCGAGGCCGTGTTCCGCGATGCCAAGCGCCTGGCCGTGGCCTACGTGCCCTACAAGCTGCACTGCCACCGCTACATCGCCGACATGAGCTACAGCGATGTGATCGGCTACCGCCGCCCCGCCTACTGGAACGAGTGGTGGCACATGGTGGACGTCGAACCGCGGTCCGCCGCGAAACGGGGCTGAGGCCGCGGGCGTGAAACGCCGCGACACGCTGGCCCTGGGGCTGTCGGCAGGCCTGTCGGCCGGGCTGGCCACGGGCTGGCACCCGGCCGCGGCCCAGCCCGCGGCGCGGGTGCTGCGATATGCCTTCCAGGTGGCCGAAACCGGTTTCGACCCGGCGCAGATCAGCGACACCTACTCGCGCACCGTCACCGCCCACCTCTTCGAGGCGCTCTACGCCTTCGACCACCTGGCGCGCCCGGCCAGGCTGGTGCCGCTGACGGCCGAAGACCACCCGCAGGTGGAGAACGACTACCGGCGCTGGACGGTGAAGATCCGCCCCGGGACCTACTTCGTCGACGACCCGGCTTTCAAGGGGCAGAAGCGTGAGCTGGTGGCGGCCGACGTGGTCTACAGCTTCAAGCGTTTTGCCGACCCGGCGGTGAAGAGCCCCTTCTGGGCCAGCATCGACGACCTGAAGTTCCTCGGCCTGGCCGCACTGCGCCAGCAGGCGCTGAAGAACAAGCAGCCCTTCAACTACGACGCGCCCATCGAGGGCCTGCGCGTGCTCGACCGCTACACGGTGCAGTTCAACCTGGAAGAGCCGCGCCCGCGTTTCCAGGACACGCTGGCCGTGAGCGACCTCTACGGCAGCGTGGCGCGCGAGGTGGTGGAGTTCTACAAGGACAAGATCGCCGAGCACCCGGTGGGCACCGGGCCCTTCACGCTGGCGGCGTGGCGGCGTTCGTCGCGCATCGTGCTGGCGCGCAACCCGAACTACCGCGAGCGCCTGTGGGACGCGCAGCCCGCGCCCGACGACGCCGAAGGCCAGGCCATCGCCGCGAAGCTGCGCGGCCGCCGCGTGCCGCTGCTCGACCGCGTGGAGATCAGCATCATCGAAGAGGCGCAGCCGCGCTGGCTTTCCTTCCTCAACGGCGAGGCCGACCTGATGGACCGCGTGCCTCCGGAGTTCATCGACGTGGCCCTGCCCGGTGGCCGCATCGCACCCAACCTGGCCAAGCGCGGCGTCAGCGGACAGCGTGTGCTCACCTCCGATGTGGTGATGACCTTCTACAACATGGACGACCCCGTCGTCGGCGGCCTGGCGCCCGAGAAGGTGGCGCTGCGCCGCGCGCTGAACCTGGCGGTGGACCTGGAGCGTGAGATCCGCCTCGTGCGCCGCGGCATGGCCATCCCGGCGCAGAGCCCGGTGATGCCGCACCTGAGCGGCTACGACCCGGCCTTCAAGAGCGAAAACAGCGACTACGACCCGGCCCGCGCCCGTGCCTTGCTCGACCTCTACGGGTATGCCGACCGCGACGGCGACGGCTGGCGCGAGCTGCCCGACGGCCGCCCGCTGGTGCTGGAGTACGCCACCCAGCCCGACCAGCAGAACCGCCAGCTCAACGAGCTCTGGCAGCGCAACATGAACGCCATCGGCGTGCGCATCGAGTTCAAGACCGCCAAGTGGCCCGAGAACCTGAAGGCCGCGCGCGCCGGCAAGCTGCAGATGTGGGGCGTGGCCTCGGCGGCCACGGGCGGCGACGGCATGGGCATGCTCACGCGTTACTACGGTCCGCAGGCCGGGCTGCAGAACCTCTCGCGCTTCCGGCTGCCGGCCTTCGACGCCATCCACGAACGCATGACGCAGATTCCTGACGGCCCCGAACGCCTGGCGCTCTTCGACCGCGCCAAGCGCCTGGCCGTGGCCTATGCGCCCTACAAGCTGCACTGCCACCGCTACCAGGCCGACCTGATGGCGCCGGGCCTCATCGGCTACCGCCGCCCGGCCTTCTGGAACACCTGGTGGCACCTCGTCGACATGGAGCCCCGCGCATGAAGCGCCGTCGTCTCATCATCGGCCCGGCCGCGCTGGCCGCGGCCACGGCGCTGCAGGGCGCGCTGCCCAGCGTGGCGCGGGCCACCGTGGCTGCCAAGACGCTGCGCGTGGCCTACGACTTCGCCGAGACCGGCTTCGACCCGCCGCGTGTGGGCGACCAGTCGTCCATCCGCGTCATCTCGCACATCTTCGAGCCGCTGCTGGCCTACGACCTGCTGGCCCGCCCGGCCGTGCTGGTGCCGCAGACGGCCCAGGCCCTGCCCGAGGCCAGTGCCGACTTCAAGCGTTTTGTCTTCACGCTCAAGCGCGGCCTCTACTTCGCCGACGACCCGGCTTTCAAGGGCCAGCCGCGTGAGCTGGTGGCGGCCGACTACGTCTACGCCTTCAAGCGGTTCTACGACCCGGCCATCCGCACCGAGCACCTCTACCTCTTTGAGAACGAGAAGATCCTCGGCCTGAGCGAGCTGCGTGCCGCGGCGCTGAAGAACAAGACGCCCTTCCCCTACGACGTGGAAGTGCCCGGCCTGCGCGTGCTCGACCGCTACCGGCTCGAGTTCGTGCTGGCAGCGCCCTCGCCGCGTTTTGCCCAGCTGGTGGCCGGCTGGATGACGGGTGCCGTCGCGCGCGAAGTGGTGGAGCTGTATGCCGACGACCTGATGGCCCACCCCGTGGGTACCGGGCCCTTCCGCCTGGCGCAGTGGCGGCGCGCCTCGCGCATCGTGCTCGAGCGCAACCCGCGCTTTCGAGAGCAGCTCTTCCACACCGTGGGTGCCGGTCCGGGTCTGGAGCCGCTGGCGCAGCAGCTGGCCGGCGTGAAGGCGCCGCGCATCGAGCGCGTGGAGATCGACATCATCGAAGAGAGCCAGCCGCGCTGGCTGGCCTTCCTGAACGGCGACCACGACGTGCTCACCGTGCCGCGTGATCTGGGCGGCCTGGTGCTGCCCGGCGGCCGGCTGGCGCCCTTTCTGGCGCGCCAGGGCATCACCGCCGAGCAGCAGGTCAACGGCGTGGCGCACACCTTCATCAACCACGACGACCCCGTCGTCGGCGGCAACGCACCCGCGCGCGTGGCGCTGCGCCGCGCGCTGATGCTGGCTTTCGACAGCGCCGAAGAGCTGCGCATCGTGCTCAACGGCCTGGGCCTGCCCGCGCAGAGCATGCTGCCGCCCGGCACCTACGGGCACGAGCCCGACTTGCGCAGCGAGTTCACGCAGTCCAGCGCCGCACGGGCCCGCGCGCTGCTCGACCTTTACGGCTACACCGACAGCAACGGCGACGGCTGGCGCGAGCAGCCCGATGGCCAGCCGCTGGTGCTGCGCATCGCCTTCACGCCCGACCGCCGCGCGCGCGCCAGCAGCGAGCTGTGGTTCAAGCGCCTGAAGGCCGTGGGCCTGCGTGTGCAGGTCGAGATCGCGCCCTTCGGTGAGCTCATCCGCCGCTCGCTGGCCGGGCAGGTGATGATGTGGGGCTTCATCTGGAGCGGGCAGGTCGACGGCGACTTTTTCCTCGGCCTGGCCTACGGCCCCAACAGCGGCCAGAGCAACGACGCCCGCTTCAAGCTGCCGGCTTTCGACCGCCTCTACGAACGCCAGCGTGTGCTGCCCGACGGCCCCGAGCGCCTGGCGCTGATGCACGCCGCCAACCGGCTGATGCTGGCCTATGTGCCCTACATCGCGCATTACCACCCGGTGATGACGGAGTTGCGCCGGCCGAACGTCACCGGCCCCTTCCGCCACCCGTACAACGGCGATTGGTACCGCTGGGTGGATGTAGCGCCTGCCGCCTGACTGGAGCCATGGCCCTGCAAGCACTGCCCCCACCGCGCCTGCATGACTACCAGCAATGGCTGCAGGCCACGCGCGGCCTGCAGTTCGACAGCTATGAGGCGCTGTGGCAGTGGTCGGTGAGCGACCTGTCGGGCTTCTGGCAATCGCTGTGGGATTTTTTCGATCTGCAGTCGCCCACACCACACCGCTGCGTGCTGGAAGCGCCGGTGATGCCGGGTGCGGTGTGGTTCCCTGGGGCGCAGGTGAACTACGCGCAGCAGGTGCTGCGCCATGCCGATGCGGCGCACGTCGCCGGGCACCCGGCGCTGGTGTTCCAGAACGAGCGCCTCGCCGCGCCTGTGGAGACCCCGTGGCCCGAGCTGCAGCGCCAGGTGGCCGTGCTCGCCACGCGCTTGCAGGGCCTGGGCGTGCAGCGCGGTGACCGCGTCGTCGCCTGGCTGCCCAACACGCCGCACACCATCGTCGCGTTTCTCGCCTGCGCCAGCCTGGGCGCGATCTGGAGCGTCTGCAGCCCTGACATGGGCCCGGTGGCCGTGCTCGACCGCTTTCGCCAGATCGAGCCGAAGGTGCTGTTTGCGGTGGATGGCCAGGTCTGGGGCGGCGTCTCGCACGACCGGCGCGCCGTGCTGCGTGAAATCCTGGCGGGCCTGCCGACGCTGCAGCACCTCGTGCTGGTGGCCGATGTGGACACCAGCGCCCGCGCGGCCGACTTCCAGGCCCAGCTGCAGACACCCGGTGCACAGTCGCACGACTGGCCCACGCTGCTGCAAGGCGAAGCGCCGGCCGGCTGGGCGCCGGCGTGGCTGCCTTTTGACCACCCGCTGTGGATCGTCTACTCCAGCGGCACCACCGGCCTGCCGAAGCCCATCGTGCACGGCCACGGCGGCATCGTGCTGGAGGCGCTCAAGGGCGGCCTGCACAACGATGTGTTCCCCAGCGTGCAGACCGGCGAGCGCTTTTTCTGGTTCAGCAGCACCGGCTGGATCATGTGGAACGCGCAGCTCGGCGCGCTGCTGGGTGGCACCACCATCTGCGTCTTCGACGGCAACCCCGGTGGGCCCGCGAAGTCACCCGACTGGGGCACTTTGTGGCGCTTTGCCGGCGCGGCCGGTGTCACCTGGTTCGGCAGCGGCGCGGCCTTCTACCTCAGCTGCCTGAAGGCCGGTGTGGTGCCGCAGCAGGCGGCCGACCTGTCACACCTGCGCGCCGTGGGCAGCACCGGCAGTCCGCTCTCGGAAGACGGCTACCGCTGGATCTGGGCACAGATGCCGCAAGTGGACGGTGCGCCGATCTGGCTCAACCCCATCAGCGGCGGCACCGATTTCGCGGGGGCCTTCGTGGCGGGCCACCGCGGCCTGCCCGTGACGGTGGGCGAGATGCAGGTGCGCTGCCTGGGCGCCGCCGTGCAGGCCTACAGCGAAGACGGCCGCCCGCTGATGGGCGAGGTGGGCGAGCTGGTGTGCACACAGCCCATGCCTTCGATGCCGCTCTTCTTCTGGAAAGACGAAGGCGGCCGGCGCTACCGCGACAGCTACTTCGACATGTTCGAAAACACCTGGCGCCACGGCGACTGGATCCGCCTGGTGCCGCATCCGGAAAGCGGCTCGGTGGGCGCGGTGATCTACGGCCGCAGCGACGCCACCATCAATCGCCACGGCGTGCGCATGGGCACGGCCGAGCTCTACCGCGCGGTGGAGGCGTTGCCCGAGGTGCTGGACAGCCTGGTGGTGGACCTGGAATACCTGGGCCGCGAAAGCTGGATGCCACTCTTCGTGGTGCTGCGTGAAGGCCTGCTGCTGGACGAAGCGCTCACGCAGCGCTTGAAGCAGGCCATCCGTGAGGCGCTGTCGGCCCGCCACGTGCCCAACGAGGTGTTCCAGGTGGCGGCGGTGCCGCGCACGCTCTCGGGCAAGAAGATGGAACTGCCGGTGAAGAAGCTGCTGCTGGGCGCGGCGCCTGAGCAGGTGCTCAAGCGGGATGCGATGGCCAACGCCGAGAGCATCGACTGGTTCGTGGCCTTCGCGTCGGCCCGCGCGGGCTGAACCCGCCGTCCCGGCGGGCGGGCTTCAGCTGGGCTGCGCGACGATGGTCACGCGGCGGTTCTCGGGCGCCGCCGGCTCGCTGGGCTTCATCAGCGCGCTGCTGCCCTTGCCGACCGCGTTCACGCGTTCGGCAGCCAGGCCGTGCGTGCCCATCAGGTAGTCGCGCACGCTTTCTGCGCGGGCCTGGCTGAGCTTGAGGTTGAGCTCTTCGCTGCCGCGTGGGTCGGCGTGGCCTTCGATGGTGAACTTCACGGCGGCCAGCTTGTCGCTTTTCATCGCGGCGGCCAGCACGTCCAGTGCGCTCTTCGCACCGGCCGTGAGGTCGGCCGAGTTGGTGATGAAGGTCACGAGGATGGAAGCCCGCGCCGGCTGGGCCGCCGCCGCGGCCGTGCCCGCTGCGGCGGCTGCCGGGCGCAAGGCCGGGCGGAAGCTGCGCGTGCGCACGCCGGAAGCCGCGCCCTCGGCCGCCTGGGCCGTGTCGTCGGGCGCGCCGGCCGGGGTCAGCGCGTCGATCAGGGCCTGCTGCGTGACCTGGCCTTCGCGCAGCACCTTTTCGGGCGCCTTGTCTTGCGCTTGCACGGCGCCGGTGGCGAACAGGGCGGCCAGGGCCAGGGTGGTGAGGCGGGCGTTGAGCTTCATGGCGTTCTTTCCGGGGGGTGGATGCCGGGGCGCAGCGGTTGTGTCCGAATGCTACGCCCAGCGGCGGGGTGTATCACGCGCCGCGTTGCGGCTTGGCCAGGGTCTTCAAAGCGAAGCGGCCGTCCTTCTGAAAGAGCCAGGCTTCGATCAGGCCTTCGTCGCGCAGCATCTGCTGGGCCTTGGGCGACAGGCCCACCGGCGCCGGCAGCTGCGCCACCGAGTTGAGCGCGGCCTGCGTCAGCTCGGGCTGCTCGGGGTTGTCGCGGAAGACCTCGGCGCGCCACTGGTTCTGTTCGTCGAGCTTGATGCGCAGCACCACCACGGCGCGCAGCAGCGGCTGCGGTCGGTCGTTGTGCACCTGGCTGGCCGAGTGCTGGTAGACGGCACGGGCGAAGTCGGCTTTCACCTGGTCGGCGCTCTGCGCCTGGGCCTGGCCGCAGAACGCGCCCAGCAGCAAGGCGGCGGTGAGGGTGGCGGCGGCGGCGCAGGGGGTGACGGTGCGGTTCATGGTGCGGGTCCTCGGTGTCGGGTGGCGGTGGGCGTTGGTGGGCTCTTGTTCATTCGCCGCTGGTGTTGCGGCATGGGCTGTATTGCGCCTGAAGCGCAGCCCCGTGAACAGGAGACCAAGGTATAGGGGCGCGCGGGCCCACGGCCGTTTCGGCGTGATACCTTGCTGCCCCGCCGGCTGTGTGCCGTGCGCCTAACACCGAGGCCGCCGTCCTGCCCCATGAACAGCCCTTCGAACCCCGCCGGATCGGTACTACTTGCCGATGACCATGGCCTCGTGCGCCACGGCCTGCAGCTGCTGATCGCCGAAGTGATGCCGCAGTTGCGTGTGCAGCTGGCCGGCTCGCTGGCCGAAACGCTGCAGGCGTTGCAAACCGCGGGGCGTTTTGACCTCGTGTTACTCGACCTGACGCTGTCTGACGTGCACGGCCTGGCCGGCCTGCACAAGCTGCGCGAAGACTTCCCATACGTGCCCGTGGTCATCCTCAGCGCGCAAGACGACCGCGATACCGTGCTCGCCGCGCTGGACGGCGGCGCCATGGGCTTCATCAGCAAGGCCGCAGCGCCCGCCGAGCTGAAAGACGCGCTGCTGCACGTGCTGGTGGAGCACCGCATCCACCTGCCGCAGTCGGTGAGCGGCGGCATGGCGGCCTTGCCCGAAGGTGGCGGCGGGCGCGCGCTGGCCGAGCTCTCGGCGCTGGGCCTCACCGAGCGGCAGATCGAGGTGCTGGGTTATGTGGTGCAGGGCCTGCGCAACAAGGAGATCGCGCGCCTGCTCGACCGCAGCGAGGTGGTGGTGAAAAAACACGTCACCGCCACGCTGCAGGCCCTGGGCGCACCCAACCGCACCAAGCTGCTGGTGCTGCTGAGCCAGCGCGGCTACCGCGTGCCCTCGATGCGCGCCGGGGTCGCCCCGGCCGACGACTGAATGCAGCCGGGCGACGCCGCCAGCATCAGCGAACAGCTGCCGCGGCGGCGCCGGCGGCTGGGCCTGGCGCTGGTGGGCCTGGGCGTGCTGGCGCTGGCCGCGCAGGCCTGGCTGGAATGGCTGCTGCCCTACGACCTGGCCGCGCTGGAGGCCATGCGCCGCCTGAGCGGGCTGCCCACGCTGGCGCCGGCGCAGCTGGTGTGGGCCTGGGCGCTGCTGTGTGCGGTGCTGCTGTGGGGCCTGGCGCGTGCACGCGCCGCTTCGCTGCTGGAAACGCAGGGCCTGGCCGTCTTGTGCGGGCTGGCGCTGGGCTCGGCCCACGGCGCAGCGGGCGGCCCCGCGGCCTCTTCGGCGGTGCTGCTGCTGGTGGGCGTGGCCAGCCTGGGCTGGCACGCGCTGCGCGAAGGCGGGCTCACCTTGCTGGCGGCCACGGCGGTGGCGGTGGCGGCCTGGGACGCGGCGCTGTCGAACTTCCCCACACTGTGGCTGGCCGCCGGTGTGCTGGGCTTGATGTTCCTGTGGATCGACCGCATGCACATCCGCGCCAACGACCGGCGCCTCTTCAGCGCGCTGGCCGAACGTGACGCACTGATCACGCGGCTGGACCAGCGCGGCGAGCAGCTCACCGCGCTGCAGGGCGCGCGCACGCGGCTCTTGGCCAGCATCAGCCACGACCTGCGCCAGCCGCTGCAGGCCGTGCGCCTGTTTGCCGAGGCGCTGCAAGCGCGCAACGAACCCGGCGACGCCCAGGCCGAGCAGCGCCGCACCGACCTGCTGCGCCAGCAGATGCGCGCCGCCGACGACGCCGTGGCCATGCTCGACCAGTTCAGCGAGTTCAGCGCCATCGAGCAGGGCGCGCTGCAGTCGCACCCGCAATGGGTCGACGTGCGCGACGTGCTCGACGGCGTGGCCGCCAGCCTGCAGGCCACGCACCCGCGTGAGCAGCTCAGCCTCACGGTGCACGGCCAGCGCCAGTGGCTGCACACCGACCGCACCCAGCTCGCACGCCTCGTGCAGAACCTCGCCGGCAATGCCGTGCGCTACAGCCTGGGCGCGCGGCCGGGCGAACGCGCCAGGGTGGTGCTGGCGGTGCGGCCGCACAGCCGCAGCGGCGGTGAGCACCCAGCAGGCCTGGCCATCGACATCGTCGACAACGGCCGCGGCATCCCGGCCGACAAGGTGGAGGCGATCTTCGAGCCCTATGTGCAGCTGGAAGCCGGCAGCGCCGGCGCCTCGCGCGGCGGCCGCGGCCTGGGGCTGGCCATCGTGCGCGGGCTCGTGGCCCAACTGGGTTTCCAGCTCGCGCCGGTGCGCTCGCGCGTGGGCCATGGCACGCGCTTCCGGGTGCTGGTGCCGGCCGAGCTGCGCCGCACCGCCACTGCGCAGACCGAAGCCGATGGTGGCCCCGACACCGTGCCCAGCGAAGACCCGGCGCGCCTGGACGGCTGGCTGCTGGCGCTGCTGGACGACGAAGCCGGCCCGCGCGCCGCGCTGCAGGCCGCGCTGGAAGGCGTGGGCGCCACGCTGGTGAGCGCAGCCACGCTGGGCCAGCTGCAAGCAGCGCTGGACGCCGAACCGCGTTTCCCGGATGCACTGGTCTTCGACCTCGACCTCGGCGCCGGCCAGCCCGACGGCCTGGCCGCCGTGGCGGCGCTGCGCCAGGCCTGGGAGCTGAACCTGCCGGCGGTCATCGTCACCGGCCGCATCGCCGCCATGGGCACGGTGCCGCTGCCGCCACGCTGCACGGTGCTGGCCAAGCCAGTGCCGCTGGTGACGCTGGTGGCGACGCTGCGGCGCCTGGCGCCCGGCGAGGCTGCGTGAGAACGTGGCTTTGGGTATCCCACGGGATCATGTCCGCAGCGCCAGTGCCAGCGCGAGAATGCGCCACAGCACCGTTAACCGCGCCGGTCGCGGCCCCGAGGACCCATCGATGAACATCCCCTTGCGCATCGGCATTGCCTGCCTGGCCCTGTTGATGACGGCCCTGCCGGCCCGCGCCCAGGCCGCCGCCGAAGGCTTTGACCTCATCACCGCCACCGAAGCGCGCCAAGAGGCCCAGGCGCAGGCCGGCACACCCACCGCCCCGATGGCACCGCGCACCCGCAGCCTGCCGGTGCCCAGGCCGAACCAACCGGTGATCGAGGTGGTGGCCCCCAACGCCCCGGGCGAGGCGGTGCCAGCGCCGGTGCGCATCCAGCTGGCCTTCAAGCCGGCGCCGGGGGCGCGCATCGTGCCGTCCACCTTCCGTGTGCTCTACGGGCTGCTGAAGATCGACCTCACCGAGCGCCTGCGCCAGCACGCCACCGTCACCGAAGAAGGCGTGGTCGTCGACCGCGCCCAGGTGCCTGCCGGCCAGCACCGGCTCATCCTGCAGGTGGCCGACGACCAGGGCAACACGGCCGAGCAAGAGCTGCGCTTGCGCGTCGGGGGCCCGACATGAAGCCGCAGCGCGCGCAGGCCGCCGGTGCTGCCGCCGTCTTGCTGGCTGCGCTGGCGGCCTTGCCGTGTGCCGCCCAGGCCGCCGGGCCTGCTGCCGCGCCGGCCACGGCCAACCCTGCGGTGGCACCCGACACCCGCGAGATGATCGAAGCGCTGATGCCCAGCCAGACACGCAGCCTGCGCAACCTGGTGGTGCGGCAACGCGCCGAGGCCGCTTCGGCGCCTGCGTCAGTTGCGGTGCCCGTCGCTGAGCCTGTGGCCCCTGCGGTGGCGCCCCCGCCGGCCGCGGCCCCTGTGGCCACGGCCGCCCCGGGGCCGGCCCCCAGCCTGGCGCTGGCCATCCAGTTCGAGCCCAATTCGTCGCGGGTGCGGCCCGTCAGCGGCCCCGTGCTGGGCACGCTGGTGGCGGCCATGCAATCGCCCGAACTCAAGACCAGCCGCTTCATCATCGAAGGCCATGCCGACGGCCGCGGCGCGGCCGACCGCAACCTGCGCCTGTCGCAAGAACGTGCCGACGAAGTGCGGCTCTACCTCGTCGCCCTGGGTGTGCACCCCTCGCGTCTGCGCGCCGTGGGCAAGGGCGCGAGCGAGCCTGTGCGCCCTGGCGACCCGGCCGCTGCCGAGAACCGGCGCGTGCGTGTGGTGACGGTGGAGTGAACATGCGCACGCCCGCGCTGCAGCGGTGCATCCAGGGGCTGGCGGCGCTGGTCGCAGCGATCGTTGTCGGGCCGGTGGCCGCTCAGCCAGCGAGCGCGCCGCTGCCCGCGGCCGAGCGGGCCACGCGCCACGCGCTGGTCATCGGCATCGGCACCTACACCGACCCGGCCGTGCCGGCGCTCAAAGGCGTGGTGCACGACCTCGTCAGCGCCCGCCGCATGGCCGCCGCGATGGGCGTGCCCGAAACCAACATCACGGTGGTGCGCGACGAGGCCGCCACCGCCGAGCGCATCCGCCAGGAAATCGACGCGCTGGCCCGCCGCGTGAAAGACGGCGACCGCGTCTTCGTCTATTACTCGGGCCACGGCACACGCTGGTTCGACGAGGCCGTGAAGGCCGAGGGCTGCACCGAAGGCCTGCTGGCCACCGACGGGCGTGTGCTCAGCAATGTCGAACTCGGCCAGCGCCTGGGGCCGCTGGCGGCGCGCGCCGACAAGATGCTGGTCTTCTACGACGCCTGCTTTTCCGGCGGCGTGGCCGGCGAGCCCTTCCGCACGCGCAGTTTCGTGCGCAGCGCCAGCACGCCCGCCGGTGAGTTGGTGACGCCCAAGTTCACCCGCGTGGGCGCCCCCGAGGCCTGTGCGCAGCCCAGCAACTTCCGCACGCGCTCGCTGGCGCAGGGGCTGCAGCCCACGCTGCCGGTGGCGCAGAACGTGGTGCACATCGCCGCCAGCCGGCCTGACGAGGTGAGCTTCGACAGCAGCCTGTTTGGCGGTTACGCCACCGTGCACTGGCGCGATTGCCTGCTCGGCCAAGCGCAAGACCTCGACGGCAGCGGCGCCATCACGGTGGACGAGGTGACGCGCTGCGCGCAGGCCCGCATCACGCCTTCGCTGGCGGGCCAGCCCGGCATCCTGGGCCAGCAGATGACCATCGCCGGCAACGCCAACTTCGTGCCGGCCTGGATGGGCGCGGCCTTTGCGCCAACGGTGGCCGCGCAGCCGGCGGCGAACACCCCGCCGCTGCGCACGGCCAGCCCGGCCGAGATCCTGGCCGAGGTGCATGGCCAGCGCGATGGCAGCCGGCGTGTGGTGGCCACGGTGCGCCAGCCGCTGATGAAGATAGGCCGCGACACGCTGGACATCGACGTCACGCCCTCGCGCGATGGCTACCTCTACGTGGCGCTGGCCGGCAGCGACGGCCAGAGCCTCTACCTGCTCTACCCCAACGCGCTGGCCACCGACAACCGCGTGCAGGCCGGCCGCCGTGTCAGCCTGCCGGGCAGCGGCGGCTGGGAGATCGTGGCTGCCGGCCCGCCGGGCCCCGAAACGTTGCTGGTGATGGTGAGCGACGCCCCGCGCGACCTGCGCGGCCTGGCGCAGGCCCCGGCCGGGCCTTTCATGCAGACACTGCTGGACAGCCAAGGCCGCGCGCGCCTGCAGGCCGTGCTGGGTAACGGCACGCCGCCGGCGGGCTGCGGCCAGCCGGGCCAGCCGACTTGTTCTGACGCCTTCGGCGCGGTGCTGCTGAAGGTGGAAACGCTGCGCTGAGGGCGGCGCCGGCAGCCGCCGGTTTCAGCCGCGCTGGGCCAGCGCCACGATGGCCCCGGCGGGCAGCGCACCCGATTGCCGCGAGGTCTCGCGCCCGGCTTGCAGGCGCACCAGCGTCGGGATGCTGCGGATGCCGAAACGCTGGCTCAGGCCCGGGTTGTCGTCGCTGTTGACCTTCACCAGCAGTGCCTGGCCCTGCAGCTGGGCGCCGGCCTGCGCGAAGGCGGGCGCCATCATGCGGCAGGGGCCGCACCAGGGCGCCCAGAAGTCCACCAGCACCGGCAGCGCGGTGGCGGCCAGCACGGCGTCGAAGTTGTCGTCGCCCAGTTCCAGCGGCTGGCCTTGCAGCAGCGGCTGGCCGCATTTGCCGCAGTTGGGGGCTTCGTCGATGCGGGCGGCCGGCAGGCGGTTGGTGGCGCCGCAGTGCGGGCAGGGCAGGTGGAGGCGGGGTGTGTCCATGAGTGGCATGTGGTGCGTTTCGGGCGGCTTTCAATGCGCAGGTGCACGCTCCCTAGAATCTTGGTCCACTGTCCCCACCTGGCATGCCGTGAGCACCACTTCCCCTTCCTGGTCTGACGCCGCCGATTCCAGCCCGCTTCGCCCCAACAGCCCGTGCGGCTGCAGCGGGCCCACGCGGCGCCTCTTCACCGGCCTGCTGGCCGGCGCCGCGCTGGCGCCGCTGGGAGCGGCGCAGGCGCAATCCATGCCCGAGTGCCGCCGCTCGCGCGCCGCCGGCTTGGTGCCCGCCGGGCAGGTGGAAGGCACGGCACAGCAGCAGTACGCCCAGATGCTGAGCCAGGCGCGCAGCCAGGGCGCGCTGGCACCGGCCAGCGACCCGCAACTGCAGCGCCTGCGTTACATCGCCGCACGCATGGTGCCCTTCACGCCTGCGTGCAACCAGCGTGCCGCGCAGTGGCGCTGGGAAGTCAACTTGCTGGGCAGCAAACAGATCAACGCCTTTTGCATGCCCGGCGGCAAGATCGCCTTCTACACCGGCATCCTGCAGCAGTTGCAGCTGAACGACGACGAGGTGGCCATGATCATGGGCCACGAAGTTGCGCATGCGCTGCTGGAACATGCCCGCGAGCGCATGGCCAAGAGCGGCGGTACAGAACTGCTGCTGCGGGGCGGTGCCGCGTTGCTGGGCCTGGGCAACCTGGGCGACTTGGCGGCTGCCGGCGCCTCGCAGTTGCTGAGCCTGAAGTTCGGCCGCCAGGACGAATCGGAAGCCGATTCGCTGGGCCTGCTGATGGCCGCGCGCGCCGGCTACGACCCGGCCGCTGGCGTGACGCTGTGGCAGAAGATGGGCAAGGCCACCGGCGGCAAGGCGCCGCCGCAATGGCTGTCCACCCACCCTGCGGGCGAGGCGCGCATCAAGGACATCCAGAGCAAGCTGCCGGCCGTGCAGCCGATGTTCAGCGCCGCGGCCAAGCCCGACCGGCGCTTCGGGCCGCCGGCTGCCAGCTGAACGGCGGCGCGGCGGCGCCTTTCACCACTTGGCCGCGAGCGGCCGCAGCAGGCGCAGGCGGCGGCGGCCGACCTCGACATAACCGCCCTTTTCCAGCTCTTTGAGCACTTTGCTGACCATCTCGCGCCCGCAGCCCAGCAGCTGCGAGATCTCCAGGTGCGAAGGCGCGGGGTCGATGAGGCGGCTGCCGTCGGGCTGGTTTTCGGCCAGGGTGTCGAGCAGCGCCTTGAGCCGGCCGTAGACATCGTTCAGCGCGATCTGCTTCATGTTCAGCGTGGCCGAACGTGCGCGGCGTATCACCTTGCTCAGCAGTTCGAAGGCGAAGGCCGGGTCTTCTTGCAGGTGCGCTTCCAGCGTGGTGCGCGTGACCATCGCGCACAGCGTGGGTTCCACGGCCTCGACGTGGGCCGAGCGCGCACCGCCGTCCAGGCCCATCTCGCCGACGAATTCGCCAGCGCCGTAGAGGCCGTAGGTGAGCTCGCGCCCGTCGCTTCCGGTGGTGTAGGCGCGCAGGCGGCCGTGCAGCACGATGTAGATCGTGTCGCCGACGTCGCCTTCGTGGATGAGCTGCGAGCCCTTGCGCAGGGGCCGCTGCACGCCGCGGCGCGCCAAAGCTCGCAGCGAGCCGCTCATGGGCGCGGTCAGCAGCGGGTCGTCGGGTTCGGTGGGTTTCGGGGGGCGTCGGCTGGGCATCGCAGGGCCAGCACGGGGCCACGCCCCACCGGCCTGCCGATCTTAGCGGCGCGCCCCGGCCGACCCACCCGCGCCGCCCAGGCCCCCCAGCCCGCGCAGCGCCCCCACCAGCGGCGGCAGCACCGCCACCTGGCGCACCAGCTCGCGGATGCTGCCAGCGCCGGTTTTGGTGCGGATGCTGCCGATCTGCGTGCGCACAGTGGACACCGCCACGCCAGCGCGGGCCGCCACATCACCCGGGCGGGCGCCGGCGCAGAGCTGTTCGAGCACGCGCGTCTCGGCCGGCGTCAGGCCCACGCTGCGCGCGTAGCCCTGCACCGAGAGCTGCTCGCAGACCTGGCGTTTGCCCAGCACCAGCAGCGTGGCGCGGGCGGGGTCGGTGTGGCCGCTGGCCGTGGGGCCGGGCAGCGGCACCACCGAAACACACACCCGCTGCGTGCCTTCGCCCAGCGTCACCAGGCGGCGCAGCCCGCGCTGTGCGGCGGCCAGCGCGTCGTACAGCGGCGCCACGTCCTGCGCGCGGTGCGCACGCAGGGTGCTGCCGAGCAGCTGCAGCGGGTGCTCACCGTCGAGCTCCAGGCGCGCGGCGTGGTTCAGGTAGCTGACCTGCGCATCGGCGCTGACGAGCAGCATGCCGTAGTCGATCTCGTCGAGCATGCCCAGCATCCAGATGCTCGGGTGCGGTGTCTCGCGGCCGGGGCGCTCGGTGCGCTCACGGCTGTCATCGGCGACAGCGCGGGCCATCACGGCGGCCATGGTCGGCACGGCCGGCGGCGGTTCGAAGACTTGAAGCATGGCACCCCCTGTGTGTGGCTGGTCGGTGGCGCCGGAGACCGGCGCCTTGGATGCAACCTTAGGGAAGGGCGCCGCCGACAGGGGGTGAATCCGTGCGGTTCGTTTGGTGAATTGTTCACCTTGGCGAGGCGACACCGCCCGCCTCGGCTGCTGCGGGCCCGGCCCGGGCCCGTGGCCGTACCGGGGGCAGGCGCGCCAGGGTCTGCACCAAAGCTGCCAAGGAGGGCTGACCCGTCTTGCGGCGCAGCGCCAGCACGTGGGTGCGCACCGTGGTGGCCTGCAGGCCCAACGCCGCGGCGGCGCGCGCGCTGCCTTCGCCCAGGGCCAGGCGCTGCAGCACCCGGGTTTCGGTGGGGCTCAGGCCGTGTGCGGCGGCGTAGCTCGGCAGGTCGGCCGCCAGGCCCGGTGCGGGCTGCAGGCTGAGCAGCAGGCACGGTGGGCTGCCCTCGGGACCCGGCAGCACGCCGAGGCGCGCACCGGCCACCCCGGCCAGGGGCAAGCGGCCAGTTGCATCACCGGCCCGTGCCGCCGCCAGGGCCGATTCGAAAGCGGTGCGCGCAGCCGGCCGTGTCGGGTGCAGGCGCTGCGCCGCATCGAGCTGCCAGTCCTGCGCGTCGTGCAGCAGTGCCTGCGCGGCGGCGTTGGCGTGCAGCAGCTTGCCGTCGGCCTGCAGCACGATCAGGGCCGCGGCCAGTTCGTCGGCCGCCCCGGACAGCAGGGCCGCAGCCGGGGCCGCCAGTGATGGGGAGGGCCGGGGCGAAGCAGGCGGGGCGGGCGGCAGCGACATCTGCGCAAGGTAGCCCGGGCCGGCCGGCTCGGCATCGACCGATGGGAGGATGAAGCGTCCGGGCGCTGTCTGGGCGCAGGCAGCGTCAGGCGTCGAGCAGCAGCACCGTGCTGCCGCAGGCGGGTAGCCGCAGGGTGGCCACGCCGCCGGCCAGCAGCACGCCCTCGCCTTGCCAGCCCTGCACGCGCTGCGGGGCGATGGGCAGCCGGTCCAGCGGCAGGGAGACATCGGCGCTGCCACCGCGGTTGACCACCACCACGCTGGCGGCTTGTGGCGTGTAGCGGGCGTAGGCCAGCCAATCGTCACCCCGGGCCAGTGTGAGCGTGCCGCCTTCGCGCCATTCACGGCGCTGCTGGCGCAGGCGGGCCAGGCGCTGCACGTGCAGCCACAGCGGCATCTGCCAGCGGCTGCGCTCCCAGTCAAAGCAGCGGCGGCAGTCGGGGTCGGCGCCGCCCTCGAGGCCGATCTCGTCGCCGTAGTAAAGGCAAGGCACGCCGGGCCGCGTGAACAGCAGCGTCATCGCCAGCTGCAATTTCGCAAGGTCACCGCCCAGTTCCGTCAGCAGGCGCGGCACGTCGTGGCTGTCGAGCAGGTTCATCTGCGCCAGCTGGTTGGCGTAGGGAATGGCCGCGATGGCGCGTGTGAGCCAAGCCTCGAAAGCCGCGGTGGTCAGGCGCTGGCGCACGCCAGTGAGTTCCAGCCCGGCCAACCAGCCGCGCACGGGCGTGGTGAAGCCGTGGTAGTTCATCGCGCCGTCTTCCTGGTCGCCCTGCAGCCAGCGTGTGGCCTCCGCGAAGTGTTCACCCAGCAGGTAGGCCTGCGGGTCTTCTTCGCGCACGGCCTGGCGCATGCGGCGGATGTGGCGGGCGTTGTGGCGCGCGCCCGTGCCCTCGCCGAGCATGTGCACGACATCCAGCCGCCAGCCGTCGATGGACCAGGGCGGCTGCAGCCAGCGCCGCAGCACGCTGTCGGGCGCGCCGTACACCGCTTGCTGCACGGCGGGCACGGAAAAATCGAGCACCGGCAGCGAGCCGTGGCCCTTCCAGCCGAGCACGCGCCCCTGCGCATCGCGGGCGTACCAGTCGGTGTGCTGCTGCAGCCAGCGGTGCTGCTCGCCGGTGTGGTTGACCACCGCGTCCAGCATCAGGCGCATGCCGCGCGCCTGCGTGGCCTGGCGCAGCGCCAGCAGGGCCGCGTTACCGCCGAGCAGCGGGTCGACCTGCGTGTAGTCGCTGGTGTCGTAGCGGTGGTTGCTGGGGCTCAGGAACACCGGGTTGAGGTAGAGCGCGCTGACGCCGAGCTCTTCCTGCAGGTAGGGCAGTTGCTGCGTCACGCCGGCCAAGTCACCCCCGAAAAACTGGCGCTGGCCGAGGTGGGCCTCGGGGCGGGCACCCCAGGGGCTGGCCACGGCCCCGGGCGGGGGCTCGAAAGGCGCCGGGTTGCCGCGCGCAAAACGGTCGGGGAACACTTGGTAGAAGACTTGGTCCTGCACCCAGGCCGGCGGCTGGCCGTGGCGGTGATGGCGGAAGTGCACGGCCTCCGGCGGCAGCTCGGCGTGCAGACCATCGGCGGCCAGCCAGTGCAGCCGGCCTTCATCGCCTGGCACCGCCCCCGCCACCGCCACCACGAAGCAGTAGCGCTGCAACCCGTGCCCGCCGTCCCAGGCGATGTGCGCGCGCCAGCGCTGCAGTGCGCCAGCGTGGCCATCGGGCTGCATCGGCGTCAGCAGCTCTTCGTTGTCGGGCAGGCAGCGCACGAACACGCGCCCGGCGGGCAGCGGCGTGTCGCTCAGCAGCACCAGCTGCAGGCCTTGGGCATCGGGCACGGCCCAGGGGGGTGTGGCGGGGTGCAGCAGGAACATGCGGCGGCATTGTGCCGAGGCCGTTTCGGCCCCCCGTCATCCCCAGTCGGCCCGGGGCGGCCGCTGGCTATGATGCCCCTCCACCATGGCCCCAGCCCGCCTCTTGCACCCCGCACTGCCGCGATGAGACTTCGCCACATCGAGGTCTTCCACGCCGTGATGCAGGCCGGCACCGTCAGCGGTGCGGCGCAGGTGCTGCACATCTCGCAGCCGGCCGTCACCAAGTTGCTGCAGCACGCCGAGGCCCAACTGGGCGTGATGCTCTTCGACCGCAGCAAGGGCAAGTTCGTGCCCACGCCCGAGGCGCAGCGCCTGTTCGTGGAGGTCGACCGCCTGCAGGGCGACCTGCTCGCCGTGCGCCGCCTGGCCGCCAGCCTCAAGACCGGCCAGACACAGACCGTGCGCCTGGCCGCCACGCCTGCACTGGGCTTGACGGTGGTGCCCGCGGCCATGGCGCGCTGGCAGCAGGCCACACCCGGCGGGCGCTGCCTGCTGAGCACGCAGCACACGCGTGAACTCATCAGCGCGCTGCTGCTCGGTGAGGCCGACATGGCGCTCACGTTGCAAGACCCCCGCCACCCCGGCCTGCGCGCCGAGGTGCTGGCCACCGCGCCCATGGCCGCGCTGGTGCCCATGCGCCAGCCCGCCGCGCGGCTCGCTGGCCCGCTGCACGTGAAAGACCTGCCGCCCGAACTCATCGGCCTGGCCGACGACGACCCGCTCGGCCACCGCGTGCTGGCCGCCTGCGAGGCCACCGGCGCGGTGCCGCAGATGCGCGTGACGGTGCAGACCTACCCGCTGGCGCGTGCCCTGGCCGAAGCCGGCCTGGGCGTGACCGTGGTCGACCCCTACACCGCCGCCAGCGCCGACCGCAGCCGCGTGCGGGTGCGCGTGATCGAGCCCGCGCTGCCGGTGCCGCTGGTGCTGCTGTCGGCGCACCAGGCGCCGCTTTCGCAGGCGGCACGCCGCCTCGTCAAACACCTGCGTGAAGCCGCCGAAGCCTGCGTGCTGCCGCTGCAGGAGCCCGGCGCAGCGCCATCACCCGGGCGGGCCGGGTGATGACGCTGGCCCTGCACGCCGTGCCGCCGGTGCCGGTGGAAGCCATCGCCAGCCACCCGATGTTCCGCCCGTTGGCCAGCCTGCGCGGCGTGCGGTACGACCTGCGCTACGCCAGCCGCAACAACTTCGCCGGCGTCGAGCTCTACCGCGGCATGGATTGCGCGTGGTTGCGCCGCGAGGCCGCCGAGGGCCTGGAAGCTGCGGCCGTGGCCCTGGCCGCCGAACGCCCGGGCTGGCAGATCGTGGTACTGGACGCGCTGCGCCCGCAGCGTGTGCAAGAGGCCATCTGGGCCGATGTCGAAGGCACGCCGATGGCGCAGTACTTCGCGCACCCGGTGCGCGGCTCCATCCACAGCTTCGGCATGGCCGTGGACGTGACCCTGCTCGACCCCCAGGGCCAAGAGGCCGACATGGGCAGCGGCTTCGACGAGATGACGCTGGCCTCGCACCCGGCGCTGCACGCCCAGCACCTGAAAAGCGGCCTGCTCACGGCCGCCCACGTGGCCGAGCGCGAGTGCCTGGCGCGCGTGATGGCGCACGGCGGTTTCCACGGCATCGCCACCGAGTGGTGGCATTTCGACCACGGCGACCGTGACCGCGTGCGCCACGCGTGGCCGCGCGTGGTCTAGACGGCGCACCAGCCCACCCTTCCCCTCCACGGAGCTCACCGCATGGCCTTGCCCCGGCGTCATTTCCTGGCCGCTTCGATGGCGGCCACCGCGGCCGCCACCGCATCCACCGCAGGGGCTGCGCCGCCGCCGCCCCTGCTGCGTGCCCCGCGCCTGCGCCCGGGTGACACCGTCGCGCTGATCAACCCCTCGGGCGCGATCTACGAACGGGCGCCCTACCAGTTCGCCACCGAGGCATTGCAGGCCCTGGGCTTCAAGGTGCGCGAAGCGCCGAACCTGCGGGCGCGCTACGGCCATTTCGCAGGCACCGATGCGCAGCGCGCCGCCGATGTGAACGCGATGTTCGCCGACCCTTCCGTGCACGGCATCCTGGCCATGACGGGCGGCTCGGGGGGCAACCGCATCCTGCCGCTGATCGACTACGCGGCCATCCGCCGCACCCCCAAATTCCTGGGCGGTTTTTCCGACCTCACCGCGCTCATCAACGCCGTGCAGGTGCAGACCGGCCTGGTCACCTTCCACTGCCCCATGGGCGCCAGCGAGTGGAACGACTTCAGCGTGCAGTGGCTGCGCAGCGCCGTGATGGAAGCGCAGGCGGTGACGCTGGCCAACCCGAAAGACCGCGAAGACAACCTCGCCGTGCGCGGCGGCCGCATCACCACGCTGCGCGGCGGCAAGTCGCGCGGGCCGCTGGTGGGCGGCAACCTGGCGGTGCTGACTTCGATGGCCGGCTCGGCCTACTGGCCGCGTTTTGACGGCGCCATCCTCTTCCTCGAAGAGGTCAACGAGTACATCTACCGCGTCGACCGCATGCTCAGCACGCTGAAGCTCAGCGGCGCGCTCGACCGTGTGGCCGGCGTGGTGCTGGGCGGCTTCACCAACTGCGGCCCGGGCGATGGCAACTACGGCACGCTCACGCTCGATGAAGTTTTCGACGACTACTTCGAGCCGCTGCAGGTGCCGGTCTACAGCGGCGCGCTCTTCGGCCACATCAAGCGCAAGTTCACGCTGCCCGTGGGCCTGCCGGTGGAGATGGACGCCGATGCCGGCACGCTGCGTTTCCTGCAGCCGGCGGTGCTGTAGCGCACGGGTGCGGGCCTAGAGCAGGTCTTGCGTCTCGGGGTGGCGCTGCATGTAGGCCGCCACATAGCTGCAGGTGGGCCGCACGCGCAGGCCTTCCTGGCGGGCCCAGGCCAGGGCCTCCTTCACCAGCGCCGCGGCGATGCCGCGGCCTTCCAGCGCCGGCGGCACCAGCGTGTGCGGCAGCACGAGCGTGCCGCCCTCGCGGTGGTAGCTGCACAAGGCGAGGCCCTGCGGCGTGTTCACGACGAAGCGCGAGGCCTCGGGCTGGTGCTGGACTGGGGGCCTTGAATCTGGGGGCATGGCGCGATTCTGCCGCGCTGGGGCCGCAGCCTTTCGGCTACATTGAGTTGCAGGCGGGCGCCCTTCCGTGGCGCGGAGGGTGGCTGTGGTCGACGGCGTGTTCCTGGAAAGCGTGGCAGCAGACGGTACGCGTGTGACGCACACCATCCACAGGCTGCCTTTCCGCATCGGGCGCGAGGTCGACAACGAACTCGCGGTCGAAGCGCGCGGCCTCAGCCGGCACCACGCCGTGCTCTCGCTCAGCCCGGGCGGTGAGGTGCTGCTCACCGACCTGAACAGCACCAACGGCACCTACGTCAACCGCACCCGCCTGGCCGGCCCGCAGGTGCTGGGCGAAGGTGATGTCATCCACTTCGGGGCGGCCGAGTTCCGCTTTGGCGTGGTCAGCACCGCCATGCGCACACAGCCCACCGTGGCCGAGGCCGAGCAGCGCACGATGATCGTGCCCACCCAGCCGCGCAAGCTGTCGAGCAACTTCGTGCGCGAAGAGCGCCCCTTCCGCGAGTTCCTGCAAGGCCGGGGCATGTCGGCCGCCGCCCAGCCCATCGTGCAGGCCCAGGGCGGGGCGGTCTTCGCCTACGAGCTGCTCGGCCGTTGCGAGCACCCCGAGTTGCGCTACCCGCCCGTGCTCCTGTTCAAGCTGGCCGCCACGCTCGACCTCGAGGTGGAGCTCAGTGCTGCCTTCCGGGCGCACGGCGTGCAGGCCATGGCGCCGCGCCTGAAGGGCGCCCCCCTCTTCGTCAACGCGCACCCGCTGGAGACCTTCAGCGACGACTTCTTCGACGACCTGCGCGCGCTGCGCCACGGCCCGTGCCAGCCCCAGCTGGTGCTGGAGGTCCACGAATCGGCCGTGGTGGAAGTGCCGCGCATGCGCGAGCTGGCCGCGCGGCTGCAGGACATCGACGTGCGTTTTGCCTACGACGATTTCGGTGCCGGCCAGGCGCGGCTGAACGAGCTGTGGGAGGTGCCCGCGCACTTCGTCAAGTTCGACATGGGCCTGATCCGCGGCATCCACGAGGCCGTGGACGCGAAGCGCCGTGGCCTGGCCTCGCTGGTGCGCCAGGTGCTTGACCTTGGCAGCGTGCCGCTCGCCGAGGGCGTGGAGCTCGAGGCCGAGGCCGAGGTGTGCCGCGAGATGGGCTTCCAGCTCATCCAGGGCTACCTGACCGGCCGGCCGGTGCCCGTGACGTCGGTCTGAGCGCCGCCGCGGGCTTCAGCCTTTCTTGCCGAAGAGCCCTGCCAGCCAGCCCTTGAACACCGTCCACATCAGGCCCAGGGCGTTGAGTTCCTTGACCTGTGCCGGGGCCACGGGCGCACGCACCGCCGGGACGGCTGGCGCGGGCGCAGGCAGGCCCGTGTCGGCCGTGCCCTGGGCGGCTTCGGCCGCAGAAGCCGCCCGAGCCTCGGCCGGTGCTGCCGCCACCGGCACCGCCGCTGCTGCCGCGCGGAAGTTGTCCGCAAACTGCGCCAGCATCGCATCGCTCACCGGCACCAAGAGCCGGCTGCCGAACTGCGCCAGCTTGCCGCTGACGGTGATGGTGGCCTGCCCCATCAGCACCGTGGTGCCGGCTTCTTCGCCCGGCTCCAGCCGCGCGGTGAGCTGCATCGAGGCCGAGGAGCCCGCCTTGTCGGCGCCCTTGCCCAGCATCTTCAGTTCGCGCGTGGCTTCGTCCAGGCCTTGCAGTTCGATGTCGCCGCCGAAGCTCATCACCGCCGGCCCTATCTTGCTTTTCACGGTGCCCTTGAAGTGGGTCTCGTCGAGCTGTTCGGTGATGGCAGCACCCGGCATGCAGGCGGCAATGGCGCGGATGTCGCTGAGCACGGCCCAGGCCTGGGCCGGGGTGGCGGCAACGGGGTAACGCTTGTCGAGCTTGACTTCCATGGTCTCTTTCCGGGGGCGGTGTGCCGATTTTGTCAGTCGGGCGTGGTGGGCAACGCCGGCACCACGGCGCGCTGGCCGCACCAGCGTGCCAGCGTGGCGCGCAGGCGTTCGGCGTCTATGGGTTTGGTGAGGAAATCGTTCATGCCGGCGGCCAGGGCTTCTTCGCGTTCGGTGACCAGCGCCGCGGCGGTGAGCGCGATGACGGGCACCTCCAGCCCCGCTTCGCGCAGGCGGCGTGTGGCCTCGTAACCGCTCATGCGCGGCATCTGCACGTCCATCAGCACGGCGTCGAAGCCCTGCCCCGCGGCCTGCGCCTGCTGCACCGCAGCCAGGGCCTCGTGGCCGTCGCCAGCCTGGGTGACTTCAGCGCCCCAGGCCTCCAGCAGGGCCACGGCGATCATCATGTTGACGGCGTTGTCTTCCGCCATGAGCACACGCCGGCCCGCCAGGCTGGCGGCCAGCAGCGGCTCGTCGGCGCTGGCGGCCATCTCGGCGGCCGTGGCCGCCGGCAGGGGCAGCTCGGCCCAGAAGGTGCTGCCGCTGCCCGGCAGGCTGTGCAGGCCCACGCGCCCGCCCATCAGCGTGGCGAGTTCGCGGCAGATCGACAGGCCCAGGCCCGTGCCGCCGTAGCGCCGCGTGATGCTCTGGTCGGCCTGCGTGAAAGGCTCGAAGAGCCGCGCCTGCAGCTCGGGCGCGATGCCCGGGCCGGTGTCTTCCACTTCGAAGCGCACGGTGCCGCTGTCCATGCTGCCTTCGCCGTCGGCCGCCAGGCGCCGCGCACGCATCACCACCTGGCCGCTGGCGGTGAACTTCAGCGCGTTGCCGAGAAAGTTGCTGAGCACCTGGCGCAGGCGCAGTGCGTCGCCCGTCACGCGGCCCAGCGGCGCGCCGGGCAGGGCCGGCGGCAGCTGCAGGCGCAGCGCCAGGCCGCGTGCGTCGGCCAGCGTGGCGTAGGTGCGTTGCAGCGTGTGCAGCAGCGCGTCGAGGTCGAAGCTGCCGGCTTCGATCTGCAGCTTGCCGGCTTCGATCTTCGAGAGATCGAGGATGTCGCTGATGATGCCGGCCAGCGATTGCGCGCTCTCGACGATCTGCTCCAGGTACTGCTCGCGCCGCGGGCCGTCGCTGCGTTCGTCGCGCGCCAGCCGGGCCAGGCCGATCATGCCGTTGAGCGGTGTGCGCAGCTCGTGGCTGGTGTTGGCCAGGAAGGCGCTCTTGGCGCGGCTGGCGGCCTCGGCCTCGTCGCGCGCGCGGGCCAGCGCGCTCTGCGCCTCTTCACGCGCCGTCACGTCTTCGATGATCCACACCGAGCCGCCCTCGGCCGGGTTCTGCGGGTCGATGGCGCGGCCGCGCACGAAGGCCAGGAAGGTGCTGTTGTCCTTGCGGCGGGCCAGGCATTGCAGTTGCACCGCTTCGCCCCGCGCCAGCGCGGGGCCGATCTCGCGGCCGAGCTGCTCGTAGGCTTCCTGCCCTGGCCAGACCTCGGCCCCCGATCGGCCCAGCAGCTCGCCGGGTTCCCAGCCGTAGAGCTGCTCGAAGTGGCGGTTGGTGAGCGTGAAGACGCGGTTGCGCGTCACGGCGATGCCGATGGACGCGTTGGTGAGGATGGCCTCGCGTTCCAGGCGCTGCCGTTCACGCTCGCTGACGTCGCGCGCGTTGATCACGATGTACTCGCGGCGCTCGATGGTGAAACGCGCGGCCGACACGATCATCGGCAGTGTGCGCCCGGTGCGTGTGCGGAAGCCCACCGCCGTGTCGACCACCTGCCCTTCCTGCTGCAGCGTCTGCACGAAGTGCTGGCGGTCGGCCTCGCTCGCCCAGACGCCCAGCTCCAGCGATGTGCGGCCCACGGCTTCTGCCGCCGACCAGCCGATGTGCTGCTCGAAGCTGTGGTTCACCATGGCGTAGCGGCCGGTGGCGAAATCTGTGAGCGTGATGAGGTCGGGGCTGGTGGCCACCAGGTGCGACAGCAGCGTCTCCGAGCGCCGCACGGCCTCGTCAGCCGCGATGCGGTCGGTGTCGTCGATGAAGATCGCCAACAGGGCCGGGCCGCCTTCGGTGTCCACGCGCACGCTGGTGCCGCGCACGAAGATCTGCCGGCCGTCGACAGCGAGCGTGAAGTTCGCCACCGGCAGCGCGTTGCCGCTGGCCTGGCGCTGAAGGTTGTGCATGCGCTCGGTGGCCAGCGCGCGTGATTCGCCGCTTTCGTAACGTTCCAGCAGGTCGGTGCCCAGCATGCTGGCCAGGTCGGCATGGCCGAAGAGCGACACCGCGGCCGGGTTGGCGTCAAGCACACGGCCGTTGCGGTGCAGCACCAGCGGCGTGGGGATGCGCGAGAACAGCTCCTGGTAGCGTGTTTCCGTGGCCTGCAGCGCGTCGCGCGCGGCGTGCACCGCGGTGACGTTGCGCACCACGCCCCAGTAGCCGGTGAACACGCCGCTGGCGCTGAAACGCGGTTCGCCGCTGATCAGCAGCGCGTGTTCACGGCGGTGCTCGTCGGTCCAGTACACCGGCACGTCGCGGAAGGGCAGGCGCGCGTCCATGTCGGCCTGCAGCGCGTCGAGCACCTCGTCTTCGCAGCGGAATTGCGGCAGCTCCCAGGGGATGCTGCCGCCGCCTTCGCCGGGGGACAGCGCACGCGGGGCCTCGCGGCCGATGGCGGCAGTGACGACACGGTAGCGCGCGTCGGTTTCCCAGTAGGCGTCGGCAGCCAGTGCGAGCAGACGGCGGAAGCGGTCTTCGCGGTCGTGCGCCTGGATGGACAGGCGCTGCAGCGCCTGCGAGGCCAGCACACCGCAGGCCAGGCCCGAACCCAGTGCCAGCAGGCAGGTGCCCAGCAGCAGCGGCACGCCCGGCAGGCCCGGGCCGCCGGGCACGGTGGGCACGTGCAGCGCCACCGCCAGCACCATGGCCAGCGCCAGGCCGCACAGCAAGGCCCCGGCGCGCCAGCCCGCGGCCACGCTGAGCATGCACACCAGCAAGCCCAGCAGCGGCATCGAGGGCGTGCGCAGGCCCCAGCCCTGGACCACGCTGTTCAGGCCGATGAGCAGCACCAGCGACGAAAACACCAGCGTCACCGCGGCGCGCAGCGCGCCGCCCCGCATCCGCGTGCTGAGCAGCGACACCAGCGCCATCGTGCCAAAGGCCAGGGCCGTGTAGCGCGCTTGCGCATGGTTGGGCAGCAGCAGGAACACGAGCCCGGTGCCGGTCATGCAGGCCAGGCCGCTGACCACCAGGAAGACCCGGCTCATCAGGGCCGCCGCCTCGGCCTCGGGCGCCGTGGTGGCGGGCTGGGCTTCGGGGTTGTCGGCCATGGCGTGCGTGTTCAGCCGCGCGGGCGGGCCCGCTGCAGCTGCTCTCGGGCCCCCAGCGCGGCGTGGCGCGCCGCCACGGCGAACTGGGCCCCGCCCTGTTCGCCCGAGCCGGCGTAGAGCACCGCGCGCGAAGAACTCACGACGATGGGGCCACCAGGCCGCCAGCCGGCGCGCACCGTCGCTTCGGCATCACCGCCTTGTGCGCCGATGCCGGGGATCAGCAGCGGCAGCGTCGGCGCCAGTTCGCGCACACGCGCCACTTCGGCGGGGAAGGTGGCGCCCACCACCAGGGCCAGTTGACCGCCGCGGTTCCAATCACCGGCCGCGAGGCGCGCGATGTGCTCGTAGAGCAGGCTGCCGTCCTGCAGGCGCTGCGCCTGCAGGTCGCTGCCGCCGGGGTTGCTGGTGCGGCACAGCAGGATCAGGCCTTTGCCGGCCCACTTCATGTACGGCTCGACGGAATCCAGGCCCATGAAGGGCGAGAGCGTCACGGCGTCGGCGCGGTAGCGCTCGAAAGCCTCGCGCGCGTACTGCTCGGCGGTGGCGCCGATGTCGCCGCGTTTGGCGTCCAGGATCACCGGCACCTGCGGCGCCACGGCGCGCAGGTGCGCCATCAGGCGTTCGAGCTGGTCTTCGGCGCGCTGCGCGGCGAAGTAGGCGATCTGCGGCTTGAAGGCGCAGACGAGGTCTTTCGTCGCGTCGACGATGGCGCTGCAGAAATCGAAGATGCGTGCGGGGTCGTCCTTCCAGGCACCGGGGAACTTCGCCGGCTCGGGGTCGAGGCCCACGCAAAGCATCGAATCGTTCGTGGCCTGCGCGGCCACCAGCTGGGCGCGGAAGTCTGCCGTCATGGCTTCCAGCGCTGCGCCAGCTCGGCGGCCAGGCCGGTGTAGCTGCCCGGCGTCATCGCCAGCAGGCGCTGCTTGTCTTCTTCAGGCAGCGCCAGGCCGGTGATGAACCCCTGCATCAGCTCGCGTGTGATGGGCTGGCCGCGCGTGAATTCCTTGAGCTGGTTGTAGGGGTCGGGCAGGCCGTGGCGGCGCATCACGGTCTGCACCGGCTCGGCCAGCACTTCCCAGGCGCCATCCAGGTCGGCGGCCAGCGCGGCGGCGTTGACCTCCAGCTTGTCGATGCCGCGGCTCAGGCTGTCGCAGGCCAGCAGCGCGTAGCCCAGGGCCACGCCCATGTTGCGCAACACGGTGCTGTCGGTCAGGTCGCGCTGCCAGCGGCTGATGGGCAGCTTGTGGCTCATGTGACCCAGCAGCGCGTTGGCCAGGCCGAAGTTGCCTTCGGCGTTCTCGAAGTCGATGGGGTTGACCTTGTGCGGCATCGTGCTGCTGCCGACCTCGCCCTTCTTCACCTTCTGCTTGAAGTAGCCCAGGCTGATGTAGCCCCAGACATCGCGCGCCCAGTCGATGAGCAGCGTGTTGGCGCGCGCCACGGCATCGAAGAGCTCGGCCATGTAGTCGTGCGGCTCGATCTGGATGGTGTAGGCGTTGAAGCCCAGGCCCAGACGCTCTTCCACGACGCGGCGGCTGAAGCCTTCCCAATCAAACCCGGGGTAGGCCGCCAGGTGCGCGTTGTAGTTGCCCACCGCGCCGTTCATCTTGGCCAGCAGCGGCACGGCGGCGATGCGCGCACGCGCCGTGGCCAGGCGCGCGGCGACGTTGGCCACTTCCTTGCCCACCGTGGTGGGGCTGGCCGTCTGGCCATGCGTGCGGCTGAGCATGGGCAGCGCGGCCAGGGTCTGCGCCATCGCGCCCAGCTGCAGCAGCAGCTTGTCCAGCGCCGGCAGCAGCGCCTGCTCACGCGCGGCTTTCAGCATCAGCGCGTGGCTGGTGTTGTTGATGTCTTCGCTGGTGCAGGCGAAGTGCACGAACTCGGCCGCGGCTTCAAGATCGGCATGGCCCTTGAAGCGGCTCTTGATCCACATCTCCACGGCCTTGACGTCGTGGTTGGTGGTTTTTTCGATGTCCTTGATGGCCTGCGCGTCGGCCTCGCTGAAACGCAGCGACAGCGACCGCAGCAAACCGCGCGAGGCTTCGCTCAGCGGCTTGAACTCGGCAAAGCCGGCGTCGGACAGCGCGATGAACCATTCCACCTCCACCTGCACGCGGTGCTGCATGAGGCCGAATTCGGAGAGCAGGGGCCGCAGCGTCTGCAGCTTGGCGGCGTAACGCCCGTCCAGGGGCGACAGGGCGGTGAGGGCGGAGAGGTTCATGCAGCAGGCCGTGTGAGGGAGCCGCGCCGCGGTTCGCCGCTGAAAAGGCGGCAACAGACCCGGCGCGGACAGGCTCGATTCTAGGCGGCGCCCCCTCGGCGGCGACGGGGTACAAGCCCGCAGCGCCGGGCGCTTGCCCGTGGGCTCAGGCGCGCTCAGCGGTGCCAGCGCAGCTCAAAACGGCACTCGGCGTCGCCGCAGGCTTCGCAGGCCACCTCTTGCACGCGGGTGGCCGGGTGCACCAGCACCTGGAACAGGCGCTCGAAGGTGGCGGCGTAGTAGTCGCAGGCCGGCGCGCTGCTGTGCAGGCCCTGGCACAGCGGGTTGTGGCGGATGTGCAGCTGCACCGGCGGCGCTGCGGCCTGGCCGAACCAAGGCGCGACGGTGGCGCTGAACTCGCCGCTGCCGGTGAAGGTCCAGGCGTTGCGTGTGATGGCCTTGAGCAGCACGCGCGCTGCCAGCGGGGCCGGCAGCCGGCGCAACACCCGCTGCACGGCCTGCGGGATGCGGTGCGCCAGCAGGTAGTGCGCGGTGCAGCGGCCCGCGGCACGCGCCACGTCGGCGGCCTCGGCCGCGCCCAGCTGCTCGCGCAGGGCGGCATGCAGGCGGCGCACCTCGGCCTCGTCCACCATCTGCGTGGGCGGGGTGCGCAGGTGGCGCAGCAGGCCGGCGCGGTCGAACAAGTCCCAGGTGGCACTGGTGCCCAGGCGCGCGGCCAGGGCCTCGGCCACGCGGGTGATGGCGTTGGGCCCGATGCGGCCTGGCAGCACGGCGGCTGGCGTCATGGGCTCAGGCCTGTTCGAGCTGCTCTTTGCCGCCGCCGCAGGCCATCGCGGCCTCGGCCGCGGCGAAGTTCTCGTCGCCCTTGCGCCGGCGCATCTCGATCTTCGGGCCGTGCATGGTCACCCAGTCGGCATCGGCGCGTGCGATGGCTTCGGCATCGGGCCGCGCGTGCACCTGCGTGCCGGCGAACTGGAAGTTGACGTTCTTCTTGCTCTGTGGTCCCCAGTAGCCCACGCGCCCGAGGTCGTAGAAGGTGCGCTGGAAACCGCTCTTCAAGAAGGCCTTGAGGCAGCCCATCAGGTACTTGCGCCGGAACTTGTCTTTCTCCCAGGGGTACTGGAAGAAGCTCTTGTTCATGAAGAAGCGGCGGTAGTTGTTCATCACCCGGTCGAGCAGCTCGGCGCGGTCCATGGCGTCGGGCTTCATGATGGGCGTGACGAAGTTGTACTTCTCGAAATCGAAGACCTCGACCTTGTCGCCCAGCTCCTGGAACAGGTCGCTGAAGGGCCAGGGCGTGTACATCGCCCAGTTGGCCATGTCGGGGTTCCAGTCGCGCGCCATCTGGTAGGTCTCTTCCAGCGTCTCGGCGGTTTCGTTCTCCAGGCCCACGATGAACTGCGCCTCGGTCACGATGCCGGCCTCGCGCAGCAGGCGTATCGCCTTCTTGTTCTGCTCGATCGTCGTCTCTTTGTTGAAGCGGTCGAGCTTCAGCTGCGCCGCAGCCTCGGTGCCCAGGCTCACGTGCACCAGGCCGGCCTGGCGGAACATCGGCAGCAGCTTCTCGTCGCGCAGGATGTCGGTGACACGGGTGTTGATGCCCCACTGCACCTTGTCGGGCAGGCCGCGTGCGATCAGCTCCTCGCAGAAGGCGATGAACTTCTTGCGGTGGATGGTGGGTTCTTCGTCGGCCAGGATGAAGAAGCCCACGCCGTGGTCCTTCACCAGGGTCTCGATCTCGTCGACCACCTTCTTCGGCTCGCGGATGCGGTAATCGCGCCAGAACTTCCACTGGCTGCAGAAGCTGCACGTGAAGGGGCAGCCGCGCGCGAAGTTCGGGATGGCCACGCGCACGCCCAGCGGGATGTAGGTGTACTTGTCCCACTCCAGCAGGCCCCAGTCGGGCGTGATGCGGTCCAGGTCCTGAATGGGCGGCTCGGCCGCGGTGGCCACCACCTGGCCCTGCGCGTCGTTGTAGGCCACGCCGCGCACCGACAGCGGCTCGCGCGCCCAGCTGCCGTCTTCCACGGCGCGCACGAAGTTCAGGAAGACCTGTTCACCTTCGCCGCGCACCACGGCGTCGATCCACGGCGCCTCTTTCAGCACCTGCGGGTACATGAAGGTGCCGTGGATGCCGCCCAGCACGGTGACGATGGCCGGGTTCACCTGCTTGGCCACCTGCAGCAGGCGCTCGGCCTTGTAGATGGCCGGCGTGATGGCGGTGCAGCCCACGATGTCGGGCTGGATCTCGCGGATGCGTGCTTCCACCTCTTCGTCGCTGAGGTGGTGCGTCATCGCGTCGACGAAATGCACGTCGGTGTAGCCGTCGGCCTTGAGGTAGCCGGTGAGGTAGGCCACCCAGGCGGGCGGCCAGTTGCCAGCGATCTCGGCCCCGCCCGAGTGGTAGTTGGGGTGGATGAAGAGGATGCGCATGGGGCGGTCTCGGGCCTGGGGTGGAGGGGCAGGGTGCCCACCGTAAGCGCGGGGGCCGGCCGCGGGCTTGAGTTGTGTCAAATTCACGTGACACACGCCGCCGTCGTCGCGCGGCCACCGCAGCGCCCCACCCCGAGCCACCGATGCCCCTGTCGACCCCACTTCCTGACGTGCAAGCCCTGTGTTTCGACGTCTTCGGCACCGTCGTCGACTGGCACGGCAGCATCGCTGCCGAGGTGCAGCGCCTGGGCCTGCCGGTGGACGGCAGCGCCTTTGCGCTGGCCTGGCGCGCCGGCTACCAGCCGGCCATGCAGCAGGTGCGCAGCGGTGCGCTGCCGTGGACGAACATCGACGGACTGCACCGCCGCATCCTGGATGGCCTGCTGGCCGAGCACGGCATCACCCTGGACGAAGCCGCGCGTGCCGATCTCAACCGCATCTGGCACCGCCTGCACCCCTGGCCCGACAGCGTGGGCGGCCTGCAGCGCCTGAAGCGCCGCTACACCCTCACCACGCTGAGCAACGGCAACCTGTCGCTGCTGGTGGCTATGGCCAAGTTCGGCGGCCTGCCGTGGGACGCGGTGCTTACGGCCGAGTTTTTCCACCACTACAAGCCCGACCCCGAGGTTTACCTCGGCGCCGCGCGCCTGCTCGACCTGGCGCCGGCGCAGGTGATGCTGGTGGCCGCCCACCCCAGCGACCTGCGCGCCGCGGCCGCCTGCGGCCTGCGCACGGCCTACGTGGCGCGCCCGCTGGAGCGTGGCCCCGGTGGCGCGATGGAGCGCTGGCAGCCGGGCGAGTTCGACCTCGCGGTGGACAGCTTCGAGGCCCTGGCCGACACCCTGGGCCTGCCGTGAACACCACGGCGCCGCAGGCCGCCGAGATCGACGCGCTGGTGGCGCAGGCGCACGCGCTGCGCCACACCGACGCCCGTGCCGCACTCGCACTGGCCGAGCACGCGCACACGCTGGCGCTGGCCTGCGACCACCAGCGCGGCCTGGCCTACGCGCTGCTGCGGCGCGCGGTGTGCCTGTCCATCCTGGGCGATGCCGCACCGGCGGGCGAAGACTGCGAATCGCTGCTGCAGCAGGCCGTGAGCCTGCTGCGCAGCCTGGGCGACCAGGCCGGCGAGGCCGAGGCGCTGAACCAGCAAGGCGTTCGGCTGGGCATGGCGGGGCATGGCGAAGCGGCCATCCGCGTCTTCGAACAGGTGCGCGCGCTGCGGGCTGCAGTGGGCGACCGCGTCGGCGAGGCCGCGGCCCTGCACAACATCGCGCTGCAGCACCGCCACAACGGCGACCTGGCCTTGGCGTTGGCCTGTGCCCAGGAGACCCTTGAGCTTGCGCAGCAGAGCGATGACGGGCGTGTGCAGGCCTACGCCCTCACGCACCTGGGCACGCTGCTGGCGATGCTGGAAGAGCCAGCTGCTGCCGAGCAGCACTTACGGGCCAGCCTGGCCCTGGTGCGTGCCACCGCCGACCGTGCGCATGAGAGCACGGTGTTGGTGTCCTTGTCGCAGCTGCTTCGGAAGACCGGCGACGCGGCAGCGGCCGGGACCTTGGCCGAACAGGCGCTGGTGCTGGCCCGCGGCACGGGCAACATGGGCGACCAGGTCGATGCCTTGGTGGCCCTGGCGCAGGCGCTGCAGGAGCATGGGGCGCATGCAGTTGCGGGTGCGTGGCTGGACGAGGCGGCCGCCTTGGCGCAGCGCCGCGGTGATCTCAGCCTTGAAGCCGAGGTGTTGCTCGCGCAGGCCGAAACGCCCCGGGCCCTGGGCCGTCCTGCCGAGGCCCTGGCCTTGCTGGCGCAGGCCCACCAGCTGGCCGAAGCTGCCGGCGCGCTGCAGCTCTGCGCCCAGGCCCATGAAGGTCTCTCGCTCGCCCATGAAGCCGCGGGCGACCTGGCCGCCGCGCTGCGCCACCAGCGGGCTTTCCAGGCCTGCGAGCGCCGACTGCGCAACCAGCCCGCGCAGCGGCGTCTGCGCCAGTTCCTGCAGCAGCAGGCCCTGACCAGCGCCGAACACGACGCCCAGGCCGAGCGTGCGCGCAGCGCGCAGCTGCTGCAGGCGCTGGACGAAGCGCGGCGCGCCGAGCAAAGCCGCAGCCAGCTGCTGGCCGAGCTGCAGGCCCAGGCCGAGCTGCTGCAGCAGCTGGCGCGCGAAGACGGCCTCACCGGCGTGGCCAACCGCCGCTGGCTCGACCTGCAGCTGCAGCGCGAGACCGAACGCGCGCGCCGCTTCGGCCACCCGCTGGCGGTGGCGATGATCGACGTCGACCACTTCAAGGCCGTCAACGACCAGCTCTCGCATGGCGTGGGCGATGCGGTGCTGCGCACGCTGGCCGGCCTGCTGCGTGCGAACTGCCGCGCCAGCGATGTGCTGGGCCGCTACGGCGGCGAGGAGTTCATGCTCATCCTCGTCGAGAGCTCACTGGCCCAGGCCCTGGAAGCCTGCGAGAAGCTGCGCGAGCGCGTGGCCCGCCACGCCTGGACGGCGGTGCACCCCGGGCTGCGCGCGCTGAGCGTGAGCATCGGCGTGGCCGCCTTCGAGGCCGGTGCACCCGATGAAGGCCTGGTGCAGGCCGCCGACCGCCAGCTCTACCGCGCCAAACACGCGGGGCGCGACCGCGTCTGCGGTTGAGGACGCCTCAGGTCAGCAGCGCGTACAGCGCGACGGCCACCATCGCGAAGGAGAGCACCGTCAGGTAGAGCGTGCTGACCACCGCCGCGCGCCACCAGCGCCAGCCCCAGCCGCCGCCGTAGACCTGTTTCATCGCCATCAGCGTGTAGACGGGCACCGCCAGCAAGGCGAAGCGTTCGGCGCCGCCCAGCGGCAGCAGCGTGCAGGCCACCAGCAGAAACCAACAGGCGTGCACGTGCAGGCCGAAGACCAGGTGTTCGGTGTAGCGCAGCCGGCGGTTCAGGTAGACCAGTTTCATGAAGAGCGCGAAGCTCGGCACCAGCAGGAACAGCGCCAGGCCCAGGTTGCCCATGAAGCGCCCGCCGAGCTCGCGCACCGCGTCGGCCGCGGCCTCGGGCTTCACGTCGATGCGTCGCTTCAGCCGTTTGCACAGCGGCTCGGGCAGGCCTTGGCAGTAGAAGACGCCGTCCTTCAGGCCGGCGCTGCCGGCGATCAGCTGCAGCTCGAAGTTCGGTGGCGCCGGGCCGTCCATGCGCACGGCGTCGGGCGCTTCGAGGCTGGCCTGCGCCACCAGCCGCAGCGCCAGCAGCACGAGCAGGCTGATGGTGAGGTACAGCCGCAGCGGCAGCACGTAGTGTTTGCGTCGGCCGTCGATGTACAGGCGCGTGAGCACGCCAGGTTGGAGCAGCAGCAGCTTCAGCGTGCGCCAGAGCGCGCCTTCGGTGCTGAGGTAGGCGCCGCCGAACTGCTGCGCAAACTCGCCCAGCGTGGGCGCGCGCAGCCGCGTCTCTTGCCCGCACTGCGGGCAGAAGGGCGGCGTGGGCTCGGGCAGGCGCTGCGCGCAGTTGCGGCAGTGGTCGGCCGGCAGGGTGTCGGGCGGCGGCGCGTGGGCGAAGGTTTTCATGCCAGCAGCGCCACCACCTGCGGCCGCTGCACGCCCCCCACCGCATCGAAGCAGCGTGTCTCGCGCACCGCCAGGAAGAGCCGCGCGCTCACCTTCACGTGCAGGCGCGAAGGCAGCGGCTCGACGCGGTTCGGGCATGGGGCCCCGGTGGGCATGGCGGGCGCAGCAGGCATGGGCGTGCACGGTAGCGCAAAAGTCCGGCACCGCCGGCGGCCGCGGCCGGCGCAAGAATGGGTGCATGCGCGCCGCCGTTCCGCCCCCGTTGAGGGCCCCTGCCATGCCGACCTTCGCCGAGGCGCTGCGCTTCTGGTTCCAGCTGGGCTGGATCAGCTTCGGCGGCCCGGCCGGGCAGATCGCGCTGATGCACGCCGAGCTGGTGGAGCGCCGGCGCTGGATCAGCGAGCGGCGTTTCCTGCACGCGCTGAACTACTGCATGCTGCTGCCCGGCCCCGAGGCGCAGCAGCTCGCCACCTACCTGGGCTGGCTGATGCACCGCAGCTGGGGCGGCATCGTGGCCGGCGCGCTGTTCGTGCTGCCTTCGCTCTTGCTGCTGGTGCTGCTGAGCTGGGTGTATGTGCGCCATGGCGACGTGCCCTGGGTGGCCGCGCTCTTCTACGGCCTGAAGCCGGCGGTCACGGCCCTGGTGCTGCAGGCGGCGTGGCGCATCGGCCAGCGCACGCTGAAGCACCCGCTGCTGTGGGCCATCGCGGTGGCGGCCTTCCTGGGGCTTTTTGTGCTGCGCCTGCCCTTCCCGGCCATCGTGGCCGGCGCGGCGCTGGTGGGGCTGCTGGGCGCCCGCGTGTGGCCGCAGGCCTTTGCGCCCGGCACGGGCCGCGGCGTTGCGGGCCAGGCCGCCCCTCACCCAGCCGCTTGCATCGACGACAACACCCCCACCCCGCCCCACGCACGCTGGCACCGCGCGGGTTTGCTGCGCGTGGTGGGCCTGGGTGTCGGGCTGGGCGTGGCGGTGGCTGCGGCGCTGTGGGCGCTGCAGGGCGGGCCGGGGCTCTTCACGCAGATGGCCGGCTTCTTCACGCAGGCCGCTTTGCTGAGCTTCGGCGGTGCCTACGCGGTGCTGCCCTTTGTGGCCCAGGGTGCGGTGGAGCAGCACCAGTGGCTCAGCGCCCCTCAGATGATCGACGGTCTGGCCCTGGGCGAAACCACGCCCGGCCCGCTGATCATGGTGGTGGCTTTCGTGGCCTTTCTCGGTGGCTGGGCGCAGCCGGCTTTCGGGCCCGGGTCGGCGCTGGCCACGGCCGTGCTGGCGGCGGTGGTGGTGAGCTTCTTCACCTTCCTGCCGAGCTTCGTTTTCATCCTCGCCGGCGGGCCGCTGGTGGAGGCCACGCACGGCCAGCTGCGCTACACCGCACCGCTGGCGGCCATCTCGGCGGCGGTGGTGGGGGTCATCGTGAACCTGGCGCTGTTTTTTGCGCAGCACGTCTTCTGGCCCGCGGGTTTCGAGCGCGGCTTCGATGCGCTGGCCGCCGCCATCGCGCTGGCGGCCGCGGTGGCGCTGATGCGTTTCAAGCGGGGTGTGGTCCCGGTGCTGGCCGCTTGCGCGCTGGCCGGGCTGCTCGGGCACCTGGTGGCGGGCTGGCTCTGAGGGGCGTGTTGGGCCGCCCTCCTTCGGCCGCAGGAGGGTGTTCGGATTGGTTGCGATTTCCCGCTGGCGCACGGCGCAGCGGCTGGCTATCGTGCCCCCCTGTCAGCGTTACCTGCGCGGTAGCACCGGCGCCTGCACCCGGCGCGCCGGCACCGCAACTTCCGATGAACACCGCCCCGCCCGCCCCCCGCCACCGTGCCCTGCGCCGCCTCTTCTGGCTGGCGGGGCTGGTGCTGGCGGGCCTGGGGCTGACCCTGGCGACACAAGGCACGGCAATGGCAAAGATGGTGATGTTCTCGGCCGTCAGCGGCAAGGTGCTGCAAAACGGCCAACCCGTGGCCGGTGCGGTGGTGGAGCGTGAATTCCGCTGGTCGTGGAAATCCGAGACCGGCACCGACAGCACGCAGACCGACGCCCAGGGCGGCTTCAAGCTGCCGCTGATCGAACGCAGCTCTTTCATGGGCTCGGTGCTGCCGCACGAACCCAACGTGCGCCAGACCATCCTCATCAAGCACGGCGGCAAGACCTACAAGGCCTGGATGTTCGACAAGCCGAACTACAAGCCCGAAGGCGAGATCGGCCGCCCCATCGTGCTCACCTGCCGGCTCGAAAAAGAGCCCACGCACCAGGGCGATGTGTTCGGCATCTGCGAGCTGAACTGAGCGCGGCGCAGCCGCTGCGAGCCCCCTTTTTCCGGAGACCGGCATGCCCATCCTCACCCCGCCCGAAGCCGCCCTCATCGCCCGCCGCGTTTATGCGCTGCGCGAAAGCACCGTCAGCGCCGAGCGCGAGCGCGGCACACGCTTCGGCACCGAGGGCAAGTTCGCCCTGGCTGACAGCTCGCAGTTCGCCGGCAAGACCGGGGCCCTGAAGTGGACGGCGCTGTCCAACTTCGGCTACGTGGCCGCGGGCATCGGCCCGCACGAAGGCGAGGTGCTGGTGGCCACGCGCGGCACCGCCATCGGCCTGGACTGGCTCGTGAACCTGAACATCGGCATGCAGACCGGCCCGGGCGGTTGGCCCGTGCACACCGGCTTCCACGAGACCTGGAAGTCCTTCCAGAGCAACCTCACCGCCTTCCTGCGCGCGCAGCGGCCTTCGCGCATCCACTGCGTGGGCCACAGCCTGGGCGGCGCGCTGGCGGCGCTGACGGCCGACTGGGCCAGCAGCAACGCGGTGGCGCCGGTGTCGCTTTACACCTTCGGCGCGCCGCGTGTGGGCGATGCCATCTTCGCCGGCGCGCTGAGCCGGCGCCTGGGGCCGGGCAACATCCACCGCGTTTACCACCCGGCCGACGTGGTGCCGATGATCCCCATGCTGCCCTTCTTCCACGCGCCGCTGGTGGGCGGTGGTTTGTGCCTGCCCACGGGCTCGGCGGCGCTGTTCAGCGTGGCCGCGCACAACATGGACGGCAGCTACATGCCCGGCGTGGCCGGCCGCAGCTGGGAAGGCCTGGCCAAGGGCCAAGGCTCGGCGCCGAACGACGGTGTTGAGGTCCAAGGCTGGCTGGAGCGCGCGGCCGAGGGCCACAACAGCTTCGTCATGGGCTCGGCCAAGCTGCTGAGCCTGATCGGCCGCGCGCTGGCCTGGCTGGTGCGCAAGGCGGTGTACCTGATTGGCAGCGTGCTGGGCGCGGGCGCCACTGCGGGGCTCACGCTGCTCGACCAGCTGTCCTGGCTGCTCGGCCACGCGGCGCAGTTCAGCAAGGAAGTGGCCGGCCATGTGAAGACGCTGATGGGCGCCATCTTCCGCTTCCTGGGCCGCAAGGTCGTGCTGGGCACGGCCGAGGTGACGGTGGCTTTCGTGCGCTGGGTGCTGGCGCTGCTGATGACCACGCTCACCAGCGTGGCGCGCCGCGCGATCGACAGCTTGTCCTGAGGCCGGCCCGGCCCCAGGGCCGGCGCCGGCTTGCAGGCTTTATGCTGCGCGGCTTCGCCCGAACGCCCTGGAGTGCCTGCGCATGCGCGCCAAGCCCAAGCTCGATACACCGGCCCCTGCGGCCCACCCGCCGTTGAACGCCGGCACGCCGCTGGACCTGGCGCGCGTGCGCGCCGTGCGCGTGAACCAGCCCGCCGTGGCGCGCCGCGTGGCCACGCTCAACGCCAGCCGCTCGGTGAAGAAGGCCTACCAGGCCGCCTGGCTGGTGAAGGCCATCCAGTGCATGGACCTGACCACGCTCTCGGGCGACGACACGCCCGGCCGTGTGCGCCGCCTGTGCGCCAAGGCGCGCCAGCCTTTGAGTGCCGATCTCTTGGCCGCTTTGGGCCTGCCTTCCTTGCAGGTGGGCGCGGTCTGCGTCTACCACGAGATGGTGGCCGAGGCCGTTCAGGCGCTGCAGGGCAGCGGCATCCCGGTGGCGGTGGTGAGCACGGGTTTCCCGGCCGGTTTGACGCCCATGGAAACCAAGCTGCGCGAGATCGAACTCAGCGTGGCCGCCGGCGCGCAAGAGGTCGACATCGTCATCAGCCGCCGCCATGCGCTCACGCACGACTGGGCGGCGCTTTACGAGGAGCTGGTCGCCTTCAAGCAGGCCTGCGGCCCGGCGCACCTGAAAGCCATCCTCGCCACCGGCGAGCTGCAGACGCTGGAGAACGTGGCCCGCGCCTCGTGGGTGGCCATGATGGCCGGCGCCGACTTCATCAAGACCAGCACCGGCAAGGAAGGCGTGAACGCGACGCTGGATGTCTCGCTGGTGATGGTGCGCGCCATCCGCGATTTCCAGGCCGAGACCGGCCAGGTGGTGGGCTACAAGCCCGCCGGCGGCATCAGCTCGGCCAAGGGCGCGCTGCAGTACCTGGCGCTGATGAAGGAAGAGCTGGGCCACCGCTGGCTGCAGCCCGACCTGTTCCGCTTCGGCGCCAGCAGCCTGCTCACCGACATCGAGCGGCAGCTGGAGCACCACGTCACCGGCCACTACAGCGCGGCCTATCGCCACGCCATGCCCTGATTCCGCCATGCCGACCTTGCAAGACATCCTCGCCACCATGGACTACGGCCCCTCTCCTGAAAGCGCCGAGGTCGCGCAGGCCTGGCTCGAACGCCACGGCCGCCGCTTCGGTCACTTCATCGACGACGCCTGGGTCAAGGGTGCGAAGCACTTCGACAGCACCAATCCCGCCAACGGCCAGACGCTGGCCGCCATCGCGCAAGGCGATGCCAAGCTCGTGGACCGCGCTGTGCAGGCCGCCGAAGCCGCCCTGCCCGCCTGGCGCTCTTCGGGCGGCCACGGCCGCGCCAAGCTGCTCTACGCGCTGGCGCGTGCGCTGCAGAAACACGCGCGGCTCTTCGCGGTGCTGGAGACGCTGGACAACGGCAAGACCATCCGCGAAACGCGCGATGCCGACGTGCCGCTGGCCGTGCGCCACTTCTACCACCACGCCGGCTGGGCACAGCTGCTGCCGCGCGAGTTGCCCGGCCACGAGGCCCTGGGCGTCGTGGGCCAGATCGTGCCCTGGAACTTCCCGCTGCTGATGCTGGCCTGGAAGGTGGCGCCCGCGCTGGCCTGCGGCAACACCATCGTCTTCAAGCCGGCCGAGCAGACCTCGCTGACGGCGCTGCTGTTTGCCGAGATCTGCCAGGAGGTGGGCCTGCCCGCGGGCGTGTTCAACCTCGTCACCGGCGACGGCGCCGTGGGCCAAGCCATCACCGCGCATCCGGGCGTCGCCAAGATCGCTTTCACCGGCAGCACCGAGGTGGGCAAGCTCATCCGCCAGGCCACCGCCGGCAGCGGCAAGAAGCTGAGCCTGGAGCTGGGCGGCAAGAGCCCCTACCTCGTGTTCGCCGATGCGGACCTGGATGCTGCCGTGGAAGGCATCGTCGACAGCATCTGGTTCAACCAGGGCGAGGTCTGCTGCGCCGGTTCACGCCTGCTGGTGCACGAAGGCACGGCCCCGGCGCTGCTGGCCAAGATCAAGGCGCGCATGGCGAAGATCCGCGTCGGCGACCCGCTGGACAAGAGCATCGACATGGGCGCGCTGGTGGACCGCACGCAGTGGCAACGCGTGAGCGGTTTTGTCGAACGTGCGCGCGCCGAAGGCGCCGAGGTCTACCAGGCCTGCGCGACCGAGCTGCCCGCGGGTGAACACTGCTACTTCCCGCCCACGCTGGTGACGGGCGTGGACACCGCCAGCGAGATCGTGCAGCAGGAGGTCTTCGGCCCCGTGCTGACGGTGCAGACCTTCCGCACGCCGGCCGAGGCGGTGGAGCTGGCCAACAACACGCGTTTCGGCCTCGCGGCCTGCGTGTGGAGCGAGAGCATCACGCTGGCCCTGCACGTGGCGCCCCAGCTCAAGACCGGCGTGGTGTGGGTCAACACCGCCAACCAGTTCGACGCGGCCTGCGGCTTCGGCGGCGTGCGCGAGTCGGGCTACGGCCGCGAAGGTGGGCGCGAGGGGCTGCGCGAGTACCTGAAGCCCGTCGCCGTGAAGGGCGTTCAGGCGACGAAAGCTGCCGCCAATTCGACCAAGACCGCGAAGGCCAGCACCGCGCTGGTGGCCGCCGACCCGAACGCCATCGACCGCACCGCCAAGCTCTACATCGGCGGCAAGCAGACCCGGCCTGATGGCGGCTACAGCCGCGAGGTGTGGGCCGGCAACACGCTGCTGGGCCTGGTGCCCGAAGGCAACCGCAAGGACATCCGCAACGCCGTGGAGGCCGCGCGTGCCGCCGCCGGCTGGGCGCGCAACAGCGCGCACGGCCGCGCCCAGGTGCTGTACTACCTGGCCGAGAACCTGCAGGCGCAGCGCCAGCGCTTCGTGGCGCTGCTGGCGCCCTTCAGCAGCGAAGCCGCGGCCACCGCCGAGGTGCAGGCTGCGGTGGAGTGCCTCTTCGATTTCGCAGCCTGGGCCGACAAGTACGACGGCGCGGTGCACCAGCCGCCGATGCACGGCGTGACGCTGGCGCTGCACGAGCCCGTGGGCCAGATCGGCGTGATCGCGCCCGACGACGCGCCGCTGCTCGGCTTGGTGGCGCTGATCGCGCCGGCCATCGCGATGGGCAACCGCGTGGTGGCCGTGCCCTCGCGCCGCCAGCCGCTGGTGGCCGCCGAGCTCTACCAGGTGCTGGACACGAGCGATGTGCCCGCCGGCGTGGTGAACCTGGTGACGGGCGACGCCGACGCGCTGGCCGAGACGCTGGCCTCGCACGCCGAGGTGGATGCGCTGTGGTGGCCCGGCGCCAGCGCCGCGCAGTGCCAGAAGGTGGAGGCGCTGTCGGTCAGCAACCTGAAGCGCACCTGGGTGGGCGAGGCCGCTGCTGCTGCTCAGCACGACCTGCACGCCGTGCTGGAGCAGGCGGTGCAGGTCAAGAACGTCTGGGTCCCCTACGGGGTCTGAACGCGAGGTTCAGCCGCTGATCACTTCGGCGATCAGCGGCAGTGTCGGCGGCGCCTCGTCGCCAATCTGCATGGCCGCCAGCACAGCGGCGATGGCCGCCTCGGCCGCGGCTTCATCGGCCGCGTGCACGAAAGCCAGCGGGTCGCCGGTGTGCACCGCTGCACCGCGGCCCGCCACGCGGTCCAGGCCCACACGCGGGTCCACGCGGTCGCCCGGCCGCACGCGCCCACCGCCCAGCGCCACCACGGCGTAGCCGATCGCGCGCACGTCGAGCTGCTGCACGTGGCCGGCGCGCGGCGCGGGCACGGGCCTGATCACCGGCGCCACCGGCAGCTGGGCATCGGCCAGCACGTCGCGCGGGCCGCCGAGTGCGGCCACCATCTGCGCGAACTTCTCGGCGGCGGCACCGCTGTCCAGCACTTGCGTCGCCATCGCGGCGCCGTCTTCGGGCGTGGCGGCCAGGCCGCCCAGTTGCAGCAGGTGGCCCACCTGGGCCAACGTCAGCGCGTGCTGGCGCGGTTCGCGCTCTTCACCGCGCAGGTAGCGCAGCGCCTCGGCCACCTCCAGCGCGTTGCCGGCGCTCGTGCCCAGCACCTCGTTCATGTCGGTGATCAGCGCCCGCGCCGGCAGCCCGGCGCCGCGCGCCACGCGCACCAGGCTCTGGGCCAGCGTGCGCGCGTCGTCCAGCCGCTGCATCACCGCGCCGCTGCCCAGCTTCACGTCCAGCACCAGGGCCTGCAGGCCGGCCGCGAGCTTCTTGCTCAGGATGCTGGCGGTGATCAAGGGCACGCTGTCCACCGTGGCCGTGACATCGCGGATGCCATAGAGCCGCCGGTCGGCCGGCGCCAACGTGTCGCCCGCGCCGACGATGGCGCAGCCGGCCGCGCGCAAGGTGGCCAGCAGCGTTGCGCGCGGCGGGTTCACGCCGTAGCCGGGCAGGGCTTCCAGCTTGTCCAGCGTGCCGCCGGTGTGGCCCAGGCCCCGGCCGCTGATCATGGGCACCACGCCGCCGCAGGCCGCCACCATGGGCGCCAGCATCAGGCTGAGCTTGTCGCCCACGCCGCCCGTGGAATGTTTGTCGAGGATGGGGCCTTGCAAGTTTTCTGCAGCCCAGCGCAGCACCTCGCCGCTGTGCGTCATCGCGCGCGTGAGGGCCACGGTCTCGGCCTCGTCCATGCCGCGCAGCACGATGGCCATGGCCAGTGCTGCGGCCTGGGCGTCGGCCCAAGCTCCGCTCACCAGGCCTTGCACAAAACCCTCGATCTGCGCCGTGCTCAAGGTGCCGCCGTCGCGCTTGGCGGCGATCACGCGCACCGGCAGTTCGGCCGGGGTCGTCATGCGACGTTCATTCCACCGTGTAGCGCAGGTCGGGGTCGGGGCCCACGCCGTTCGGGTTGGCGGCCAGGAAAGCCATCAGCGCGTCGATGTCGACATCACCGCCCACGCGGTTGCGGCCCTGGCGCAGCGCGTTGAAGCCGTCACCGCCTTCGGCCATGAAGCTGTTGACGGTGAGACGGTAGTCCTTGGCCGGGTTCACCGGCTCGCCAGCGATGCGCAGGTCGTGCACGCGCTGGCCTTTGGGCGCGTTGGCGCGCCAGGTCCAGCGGATGCTGGCCGAGGGGATCAGTGCACCCGGCCGGCTCTGTCCTTCGATCAGCGCCTGGATCTCGGCGCCGCTGAGCGTCATCACCACCAGCGTGTTGCCGAAGGGCTGCATCGTGAACACGTCGCCGAAGCTCACGTCGCAGGGCGCGCCGTTGCGGCAGAACAGCGCGGCGCGCACGCCACCGCTGTTCATCAGCGCGAACTGGCTGCCGCCGCGTTCGGCCGAGCGGGTGCTGTGCCATTGCGCATCGGCCACCAGGCGGCCGGCGGCCATGTCGCCGTTGTTGGCGGCGGTGGCGAAGTTGCCGGTGATGCGGCCCACCTTGCGCTCGGCCAGCGGGCGCGCCCGTTCGCTGTAGGCGGACACACGCGCCGCGATGGCGGCATCGGGCTGCGCCGCGCTCAGCGCGAAGGCATAGGGCGCTGGCTCTTGCGAAATGATGAGTGCGCGGTGGGCCGCGCTCGTCTTTTCGTTGAACACCGGCAGGTTGCGGTGTTGGCTGCGTGTGCGGTCGACATCGCCGGTCTTGGGGTCGAGCACGAGGTCGAGCACGCTCAGGCCGCGGCCCTGGGCCGTGGCCTGCATCACCGGGCGGCCGTTGATCTTGCAGTTGTAGCCCTGGTGCGAGTGCCCCGAGAGCACCACGTCCACGGCAGGCGAGAGCTGCTTTTCGATCTCGAAGATGGCGCCGCGGCGGTTGGCGCAGCCGGCGTCGTTCCACTCCATGGTGCTGCCCGGCTCGCCGGTGCTGCCGCCTTCGTGGATGACGGCCACCAGCGCCTGCACACCCGCGGCCTGCAGGCGCGCGGCCTCGGCGTTGATGGCTTTCGCCTCGTCGATGAAACGCAGCCCGGCGATGCCCGAAGGCACCACGAGCGAAGGCATGCTGGTGGTGACGGCGCCGATGAAACCGACCTTGATGCCGCCCACCTCGCGGATGACGGAGGGCGACACCAGCGGGCGCCCGTTGTCCTGCACGATGTTGGCCGAAACGATGGCGAACTTCGCACCTTCGTAGTTGCCCAGTGCGCAGCTCACCGCGGGGTCGCCGGCTTTGGGGCCGCGGCAGCCGCCGCCCACGATGCGCTGCAGCTCGGCCACGCCGGCATCGAACTCGTGGTTGCCCAAAGTGGAGATGTCCACGCCCATGCGGTTCATCACGTCGATGGTGCTCTCGTGCCAGAACAGCGCCGAGACCAGCGGCGTGGCGCCGATGGCGTCGCCGCTGCTCACCACCACGCTGTGCTGCGCACCGGCGCGCAGGGCCTGGATCAGCCCGGCCTGGTGGGCCGCGCCGCCCACGGCCATGCGCAAGGCCTGGCCGGGCTTGGCGGGGTCGGGGTGGGGCAGCACGAGGTTGCTGCTTTCCAGGTTGCCGTGCAGGTCGTTGAAGGCGATCAGGCGCAGCGTGACGGGCGCCTGCGGCGCCGGTGCGGTGGCGCAGCCCGCCACGAACAGGGCCGCAGCGGTGGCCAGCCAGGTGAAGTGTTTCATCGGAACTCCGTTCAGGGCTGCAGCGCCTGCACCACCGCGGCCAGCGTGGCCACGGCGCGATCGCTGGCGGCGTTGGCCGTGGCCAGCGTGTGCGCGTGGCTCAGCACCTCGTTCTCCATGCCGGCGGCCATGTTGGTCATCATCGACAGCGCCAGCACCTTCATGCCGGCGTGGCGCGCAATGATGGTCTCGGGCACCGTGCTCATGCCCACGGCCTGCGCGCCGAAGGCCCGCAGCATGCGGATCTCGGCCGGTGTCTCGAACTGCGGGCCCAGCACCCAGGCGTAGATGCCCTGATGCAAGGTCGTGCCCATCGCCGCTGCGGCGGCCTTGGCCTGCGCGTTGAGCGCCGGGTCGTAGGCGTGGTTCATGTCCTGGAAACGTTGGTCGCCGGGCTCGCCGATCAGCGGCGAGCGTTGCACCACGTTCAGGTGGTCGGTGATGAGCATCAGCTCGCCCGGGCGCATGGTGGCGTCCATGCTGCCAGCGGCGTTGGTCTGCAGCAGCAGCTTCACGCCCCAGGCCGCCAGGCTGCGGATGGCGCCCAGCATGCCGTCGGCATTGCCGGTTTCATAAGCGTGCTTGCGGCCGGCCAGCACCGCCACGCGCGTGCCCCCCACCGTGCCCACGCGCACCAGGCCCTTGTGCCCGCCCACGGCCAGCGCCGGGAAGGCCGGCAGCTCGGCATAGGCCACCTCGGTGGCACCTTGCAGCACTTCGGCGAACGGGCCCCAGCCCGACCCCAGCAGCACGGCGATCTCGGGCGCCGGGCCCAGGCGTTGCTGCAGCGTGGCAGCGGACAGGCGGATGTGTTCGTTCATGGTGTTCAGGTCGGAAGGTGGTCGGGGCCGAAGCTGTGCGGCAAGAGCCCACCGAGGGTGTAGGTGCCGCGCACGCCGCTGTCGTCGGCGGCCCAGACGGGGCAGGTGTCGGCCGCGAACTCGCGCAGCTTCTGGCGGCAGCCGCCGCAGGGGGTGACGGGCTGCGGCGCCACGGCAAAGACCGCAGCAGCGACGACCTGCTTGCCGCCGGCCATCACCATCGCGGCCAGCGCCGAGGCCTCGGCGCACCAGCCCTGCGGGTAGGCGGCGTTCTCGACGTTGCAGCCGGCGTGGATGCGGCCTTGCTCGTCCAGCACCGCCGCGCCCACGGCGAAGCGCGAGTAGGGCGCGTGGGCCTTTTCGCGCGCGGCCTTGGCCGCCGCGATCAGCGCAGCCTGGTGCTGCTCAACGTTCTTTGACATAAGGCCTTCCCAAGGCGGCCGGCGCCACGCTCTTGCCGATGAAGCCGGCCAGCAGCACCACCGTCAGCACGTAAGGCAGGGCCTGGATGAATTGCACCGGCACGGCGCCGATGAAGGGCAGCTCGGCGCCCTGCATGCGGATGGACACGGCGTCGAGAAAACCGAAGAGCAGACAAGCCCACAGCGCGCCCACCGGGTGCCATTTGCCGAAGATCAGCGCGGCCAGCGCCATGTAGCCGCGGCCGGCCGTCATGTTGGGGATGAAGCTCGGGTTCTGCGCCAGCACCAGGTAGGCGCCGGCCAGCGCGCTGAGCACGCCGTTGAGCGCCAGCGCCTGGTAACGCAGCGCCTTCACGCTCACACCTGCGGCGTCAATCATCGTGGGGTTCTCGCCGGCCGCGCGCAGCCGCAGGCCGAAACGCGTGCGGTACAGCAGCCACCACACGCCCACCACGAGCAAGAGCGCGCCGTAGACCATGAGGTTGTGGCCGAAGAAGGCCAGCGAGAGCGTGGGCCCGATCAACGGGATCTGCGCCACCACCTCGCCCGCGCCCACGAACCAGCGGCTCAGGCGCACGGCCTCGGGCACCGGCGGCGTCTGCCCGCCCTGCGCGAACCAGGCGATGCCCAGCACCACGCTCAGGCCCGCGGCCGTCATCGTGATGGCCATGCCGAGCACGACCTGGTCGCCCCGGTGGCTGACGCACGCGTAGCCATGCACCATCGATAGCGCCACGCCCACGGCGATGGCCGCCAGCAGCGCCAGCCCGAGCGAGCCGCTGGCCACGCCCACCGCCGCGGTGGCGAAGGCGGTCAGCAGCATCTTGCCTTCCAGGCCCAGATCGATGACGCCCGAGCGCTCGCACAGCACGCCGGCCAGCGCGCACAGGATCAGCGGCACGCTCACGCGCAGCGTGCTGGCCACCAGCGTGCCGATGAAGACCTCATCCATGGCGGCCTCCCCCGAAAGCCTTGTAGGCCTTGAACAAGGCCGGTGCGGCCACCTGCGCCATGGCACCGGCGAAGAGCACGATCAAGCCCTGCAGCATGAACACCATGTCGCGGCTGAAGCCGCTGATCTCGAAAGCGAGCTCGCTGCCGCCCTGGTACAGCGCGCCGAAGAGCAGCGCCGCCAGCACGATGCCGCCCGGGTGGTTGCGCCCGATCAGGCTCACCGCGATGCCCGCGAAGCCCGCGCCGGCGACGAAATCAGGGATCAGCCGGCCGTGCACACCGGCGATCTCGTTCACGCCCACCAGCCCGGCCAGCGCGCCGCTGGCGGCCATGGCCACCACCACCAGGCCCTGGGGCTGGATGCCGCCGTAGACGGCCGCGTCGGGCGAAAACCCCACCGCGCGCAGCGCGTAGCCGCCGCGTGTTTTCCACAGCGCCAGCCACACCAGCACGGCCGCGGCGATGGCCAGCAGCACGCTCAGGTTCAGCGGTGTGCTGGGCCATTCGATGCCCAGCCACGCCAGCGCATCGTGCACGCCCGGCAGGCGTGCGCTGTCGGCAAAGGCGCGGCTCTCGGGCGTCATGTTGCCGGGCTCTTTCAGCTGGTTCACCAGCAGGTAGCCCACCACCGCCGAGGCGATGAAGTTGAACATGATGGTGGTGATGACGGTGTGGCTGCCGCGCCAGGCCTGCAGCGCGCCGGGGATGCCGCCCCACACCATGCCGAAGCCGGCGGCGGCCAGCACCATCAGCGGCAGCATCAGCGCCGCGGGCAGGTGATCGGCCAGCGCGAGTGCCGCCACGCCGGCCCCGAGCCCGCCCATGATGGCCTGGCCCTCGCCGCCGATGTTGAACTGCCCGCCGTGGAAGGCCACGGCCACCGCCAGCCCCGTGAACACGAAGGTGGTGGCGTAGTACAGCGTGTAGCTGATGCCGGCCTGCGAGCCGAAGGCGCCCTTGATGAGCAGGGCCAGCACCTGCAGCGGCTCGAAACCCACCAGCGCCACCACGCCGCCGGCCACCAGCAGCGCGATGGCCAGGTTCACGGCGGGCAGCAAGGCCACGTCCATCCAACGTGGCAGTTCTACGGGTTGGCTCATCTCAGTGCGAGGCTCCGCCCATCAGGCGGCCGAGAGCCGCTTCGGTGCATTGGTCAATGGGCAACTCGCCGCTGATGCGCCCGGCGTTCATCACGATCACGCGGTCGGCCAGCGCCAGCACCTCGTCGAGTTCGCTGCTGACCACCAGCACCGCGCCGCCGGCGTCACGCATGGCGCGCAGGCGGCCGTGGATGAACTCGATGGCGCCGATGTCCACGCCGCGCGTGGGCTGGCCCACCAGCAGCACCTGCGGCTCGGTGGCGAAAAACTGCGCCTCGCGCGCCAGCACCAGCTTCTGCTGGTTGCCGCCGCTGAACTTGCTGCTGCGCAAGCCCGGGTTGCGCGGGCGCACGTCATAGCGCTCCATCATCAGCGCGGTGTCGTCGCGCATCGCGCGCTGGCGCATCCAGCCGAACCAGCGGCTGTAGCGCGGCTGCTGCTGGTGGCCGAGCACGGCCGATTCCCAGGCGCCGAAAGGCAGCACCATCGCGCGGCGGTGGCGGTCTTCGGGCACGTGGGCCAGGCGCAGCGCGCGTGCCGTGCGCGGGTTCAGCCAGCGCTGCGGCGTGAAGCTCTGGCCGCCCAAGGTGAGCGTGCCGCTGCTGGGCGCCAGCAGGCCCGACAGCACATCGAGCAGTTCGCTCTGCCCGTTGCCCGAGACGCCGGCGATGCCGACGATCTCACCGGCGCGCAGCTGCAGCGACACCTCGGCCAGCCGCGCCACGCCCAGGCTGTCGACCACGCCCAGCCCCTGCGCGCCCAGCAGCACCGCGCCCGGCTTCGCGTTGGCACCGCTGCGGCCCAGGTTCACGCGCCGGCCCACCATGGCCTCGGCCAGGCCGTCGATGCTGGTGTCGGCGATCTTGGTGTCCAGCACCACCTGGCCTGCGCGCATCACCGTCACGGCATCGCACAGGGCCATGATCTCTTTCAGCTTGTGCGTGATCAGCAGGATGGTGGTGCCGCGCTCGCGCAGGCCGCGCAGCGTGACGAAAAGCTGCTCCGTCTCTTGCGGCGTGAGCACCGCGGTGGGCTCGTCGAGGATGAGGATGCGCGCGCCGCGGAACAGCGCTTTCAGAATCTCGAGCCGCTGGCGCTCGCCCACCGGCAGCTCGTGCACCAAGGCGTCCAGCTGCACCTGCAGGCCGGTTTCGCGCATCAGCGTTTCCAGCTTGGCGCGCACCTCGGCGCGCGCGCTGGAAAGGCGCCAGCTGGGCTCGGCGCCGAGCATCACGTTGTCGAGCGCGCTGAGCGTGTCCACGAGCATGAAATGCTGGTGCACCATGCCGATGCCCAGGGCGATGGCTTCGCGGCTGCCGCGGATCTGGACGGGCACGCCTTCGATGCTGATCTCGCCCGCGTCGGCTTCGTAGAAGCCGTAGAGGATGGACATCAGCGTGCTCTTGCCAGCGCCGTTTTCGCCCACGATGCCGTGCACCGTGCCGCTGTCCACGCGCAGTTGCACGGCGCGGTTGGCGTGCACCGCGCCGAAACGCTTTTCGATGCCCTGCATCAAAACGGCCGGGGGCCGTGAGGCCCCCGTCGTCGGTGCAACAGCTGCGACCGCCTGCTCTGGCATCACTTGCAGGCGTTGTTCGCCATGTAGTCGATGACCTTGATCTTGCCGCTGATGATGTCGGCGCGCGCCGCATCCACGCGCTTCTTCATCTCGGCCGTCACCAGCTTGGCGTTGTGCTCGTCGAGCGCGATGTCCACGCCGCCTTCTTTCAGGCCCAGGCTGGTGATGCCGGGTGTCACCCCCTTGAAGGCCGTGTACACGGCCACGTCCACACGCTTGACCATGCTGGTGAGCATGGTGCCGGGCTGCACGTGGTTCTGGTTGCTGTCCACGCCGATGGCGAGCTTCTTGTTGTCTTTCGCGGCCTGGTAGACACCGATGCCGGTGCCGCCGGCGGCTGCGAACACCACGTCCACGCCAGCGGCAAACTGCGACTTCGCGAGTTCGGCGCCGCGGGCCGGGTCGTTCCAGGCGGTGGGCGTGGTGCCGGTCATGTTGGCCAGCGTCTCCACCTTGGGGTTGGCGTACTTGGCGCCCTGCTCGAAGCCGCACTGGAAGCGGCGGATCAGCGGGATGTCCATGCCGCCCACGAAGCCGACCTTGCCGGTCTTGCTGGCCATGGCGGCCATCATGCCGACGAGGAAGCTGCCTTCCTGCTCCTTGAAGAGGATGCTCTGCACATTGGGCATCTTCACCACGGCGTCGATGACGGCGAACTTCAGCTTCGGGAAGTCTTTGGCCACCTTTTCCATGCTGCTGCCCTGGCTGAAGCCGATGCCCACGATGGGGTCGGCACCGCGCTGGGCCATGCGGCGCTGCGCCTGTTCACGCTGCGCCGGGTTGCTGACCTCGAACTCGATGTAGCTCTTGCCGGTTTCTTTTTTCCAGCGCTCGGCGCCTTCGTAGCCGGCCTGGTTGAAGCTCTTGTCGAACTTGCCGCCCATGTCGTAGATGACGGCGGGCTGGGCCTGGGCCTGGGCCGCGCCATGGGCGGCCAGCCCCGCGGCCAGGGTCAGGGCCAGGGTGTGCGCCGGAAGGGCGATGGGCTTGAAGCTGAGGCGGAACATGGGCTGGGGCTCTCCAAGGTGCAGCCCGTCAGGATAGCAAGACTCGCGCCGTGCGGCCTGGGGTGCGAACCCCAGAACAGCCCGGGCTGCCCCCGCGGCTGCGGGCTGCGGCACCGGCCCGCCCGGGCGGGTGTGCCGCGCGCCATTAGCATTCGCCGATGAGAACACCCGCATCGCCCCCCGCTCCTTTGCCCGCCGAGGCGCTGGAACGCGCCCGCCAGCTGCCCAAGGTGCTGCTGCACGAACACCTCGACGGCGGCCTGCGTGTGGCCACGCTGCTGGAACTGCTGCAAGCGCGCGGCATCACCCCTGCGGCCAGCACCGTGGAGGGCCTGGCAGCCTGGTTCGCCGGCAACGCACACGCCGGCAGCCTGGAGAAATACCTCGAAGGTTTTGCCCTCACGGTGGCCGCGATGGCCAGCCCCGCGGCGCTGGAGAGGGTGGCCTACGAGGCCGCCGAAGACGCGCTGGCCGATGGTGCGGTGCTGGCCGAGTTCCGCGTCGCGCCGCTGCTCTTTGAAGCGCACGGCGTGGCCGGCGAAGCGGCCGTGGAGGCGATGCTCGCTGGCCTGAAGCGCAGCAGCCTGCCCAGCGGCTTGATCGTCTGCGGCATGCGCCAGCTGCCCGAAAGCGAAACCGCCCGCGCCGCCGAACTGGCGCTGAAGTACCGAAGCCAGGGCGTGGTGGGTTTTGACCTCGCCGGCCCCGAGTTTGGTTTTCCACCGGGCAACCACGCCCGTGCCCTGCAGCGCCTGCGTGAAGCCGGCCTGCCCTTGACCTTGCATGCCGGCGAGGCCGACGGCCCCGAGCGTGTGATGGAAGCCATCGAACTCGGCGCCACGCGCATCGGCCACGGCGTGCAGCTGGTGCAGGCCTTGAACGACCCGGCACGTGCGGAATGGGTCGAGCGTGTGCGCGAAAGCCGCGTGCACCTGGAGGTCTGCCCCAGCAGCAACGTGCACACCGGCGCGGCCAGCAGCATCGCCAGCCACCCCATCACCGCGCTGTGGCAGGCCGGCGTGAGCCTCGGTTACAACACCGACAACCGCCTCATCAGCTGCGTCACGCAGAGCGAAGAGGCGGCGGTGCTGCTGGCCCACACGGCGCTGGAAGAGATCGATCTGCTGGCCATGACCACCGAGGCCGCACGCCACGCCTTCCTGCCCGAAGCGCAGCGCGACGCCGCACTCGAGGCGATTGCGCTGTTCTCGGCGCCGCGCCTGCCGCCGGTGCCGGTGGTGCGCGTCTGAGCTGGGCCTGGGGCCGCAACCCGCCGGCTCAGGCCGGCACTGTTTCGGCCCGTGGTGCCGCGGCCGTGCCGGCCCACTGCCGTGCCCAGGCCCCCATCTCGGCCGCCGGCATGGGCCGCGCCAGGTGGTAGCCCTGGGCCTCGTCACAGCCGAGTTCTCGCAGCAGGGCCAGGATGGCGGCGTTCTCCACGCCTTCGGCCACCGCACGGAAGCCCAGGCTGTGCGCCAGGCCGATGGTGCTGCGCACGATGGTGGCGTCCTTTTCGTCGCGGTCGATCTGCTTGATGAAGATCTGGTCGATCTTCAGCTCGTGCACCGGCAGCGTCTTCAGGTAGCTCAGCGAGGTCTGTCCTTCGCCGTAATCGTCGATGCTGAGCTCGAAGCCGGCCGCGGCCAGTGTGTTCAGCATCGCCAGCGCGCGCTTGGGTTCGTTCATCACCGCGCTCTCGGTGATCTCCAGGCAGAAGGCCGTGGCCGGCACGCCTTGGCGGCGCAGGATGGCGTCGAAGCGCGTGGGCAGCTCGGGGTCGAGCAGGTCGCGTGTGCTCAGGTTCACCGAGATGCGGTGCAGGCCCACCGCGTGCAGCGCCGCCCACTGCCGCGCTGCTTCTTCGAAGATCCACAGCGTCAGCTGGCGCACGAAGCCCGTGTCTTCGGCGAAGGGGATGAACTGCACCGGCGGCACCATGCCCCGCACCGGGTGCTGCCAGCGCACCAGCGCCTCGGCGCCCACCAAGGCGTTGGTGGCCACGTCGATCTTGGGCTGCAGGAAGAGGCGCAGCTCGTTGGCGCCGATGGCCTGGCGCAGCTCCGACAGCAGCGTCAGTGTCTTCTGGCTGCCGGCGTCGATGCCGGGGTCGTACACGGCCATGTGCGTCGACTTGCCGCGTTTGGCGGCGTGCATGGCCATCTCGGCGCGGGCCAGCAGCATTTCGGCCTGCTCGCGGCCGCCGGGGCTGGCCGCGGCCGAGGTCTCGGACGCGTGCCGGGGCCACACCGCCACGCCGAAGGTGAGCGAGACGTCCACGGTCTCGCCCTGCACCACGATGGGGTGCACGAAGGCCGCACAGATGCCGTCCACCACCGCCGTGGCGCGCGAGAGGTCGGCGCCCTGCAACAGCAGCGCGAACTGGTCGCCGGCCAGGCGGGCGACCACATCGCCGTCGCGCTGCACATGGCGGCGCAGGCGCTGTGCCACCTCGCGCAGCACCTCGTCGCCGAGCGTGTAGCCGAGGTTCTCGTTGATGTTCTTGAAGCGGTCCAGGCCCAGCATCACGGTGCTGAAGCAGGCCGGCTCGCCGCTGCCTTGGGTTTCGGCCAGGGCGTGGTCGATGGCGTGGCGCAGCGCGTCGCCCAGGCTCACCCGGTTGGGCAGGCCGGTGAGCCGGTCGGTGAAGGCCAGGCCGCGGATCTCTCTCTGCTGGGTGCGGATGTTCTCGCGCATCACATCCACGGCCTGGGCCAGCTGGCCCACCTCGTCGCGGTAGCGTGGCATCGGCACGGCTTCGTCGAAATGGCCGTCGCCCAGGCGGCGCGCGGTCTGAACAAGCGCGCCCAGCGGGGTGGTGACACGTTGTGCCGTGAACAGGCTCCCCAGCAGCGCCAGCAACACGCCGATGGCCGAGGCCGCCAGCAACGGGAGCGTCAGTTCGTCAAAGGGTTTTTCGATGCGGCTGACGGGCGTCAGCAGCAAGGTCTCCATCTCGCCATAGGGCCCTTGCACCGCGGGAGACCGGCGCAGCAGGTGCTTGCCGCCGGGCAGCATCACGGTGCGGCTGTCTGCCGACAAAGCCAGGAGCGCGGGGTTCTCGCTCATGGACACCGAAGACAGGGCCACCTGCGGGGGCTGGTCCGGCCGGCGCACGACCAGGGCCACCTCCATCAGCGCGGTCTTCTGCATCACCCGCGGCATGTCGGCCGACAAGGGCACGCCAGCCACCAGCACGCCCGCGCCGCCGCGCATGCGGCTGACCACCAGCAGGCTGGGCTCGTCGCCGATCAACATCAACCGGCTGGCCGAACGGCGCGAGGGCGTGGGCCGCAGGCCCTCGACCAGGCCCTGCACCGCGGGCAGCAGCCGCTGCAAGTCGGCGTCGGCCGTGTTTTCGCCGAGGAAGCGGGGTTCCAGTGTCTCGGACAGCAGCGCCGAGCGCGTGGCACCCAGGCGTGAGGCGGCGTTCTCGATGGCCGAGCGCGCGGTGTCGGGGTCGTTCTCTTCGGCCGCAGCGATCAGTGCGCGGTTGAGGCCACCGTCGTCGGCTTGCAGTTCCAGCTGACGCTCGCGCACGCTGGCGCGCGAATTCAGCATTTCCAGCCACACCTGCTCGCCGCGGTCGAGATCTTGCGCGCCGAGCAATTGCACGAGGCCGGGCACGCTGTGCTGCACCAACCCGAACACCACCGCCTGCACCAGCAGCAGCAGGCCCACCGAGGTCACGGCGATACGGCGCCAGAGGCGCCTCGTCCACCAGGTCTGCAGGGCGTTCACTGGGCGCTGGCCACCAGCGGCAGCTTGACCTGGGTTCGGGCCCCGTTGACGGGCACCTCGAAGGCGGTGTCGGTGGCAGGCGTGCCGGCGGGCAGGCCGGCATGCCAGGCGCGCAGGCGGTAGCGGCCTGGGGGCACGTCAGGCAGCTTCACCACGCCGCTGGCAGGGGCCACGCCGTGGTGCGGGGTTTCCACCACCACCACCCAGCCGACCATGTTGTCGTGGATGTTGCAGCCGAGCACGGCCACGCCGGGCTTGTCAAAGAGCACCGGGTTGGCCGGGGTACCGGCGTAGAGCTTGAGCTCGAAGGTCTTGGTGGGCGAGAGCGAGTAAACGTGGTGCCGGACGCGGTCGCGGTTCGGGAAACGCACTTCGGTGCCGCGTACCACCACCAGCACGCCGGGCACGAAGCGGCGCTCGATCTGCTGCATCTCCATCACGCCCGTGGGCTTGGCCGCCGCCTTGGCTTCGGCCGATTCCAGGTAGACCACGGTCTCGGGCAGGGGCTTGCCATCGCTGCCGAGCGCTGCCACCTCCACCACCGCGGCTTGCAGGGGGCCGCTGCTCGCCAGGGCGAACAGCAGCGTGATGAAACGCCGGCCAGACAAGGAGCAGACGCGCAGCAGTGATGAAAACAGTGGGCGCATGGCAGGTTTTCGGCCGCGCGAGCCTGGGGTTTAGCGTCAGCAAGTCCTGACAGCCCGTTCGGTTGGCCATGGAGCGCAGTGCGCCCCCTGCGGCGGTCAGGCTTCGCGTGCCTTTGTCACGGCCGGCGTGCCGCGCTGGCCGCTGCTGCGCCGACGCGGCCGTGGGGCCTGCCGGGCTGGCACCACTTGCGGCGTGGCGGCGCGTGCAATGACACCGCCGCCCAGGCAGACCTCGCCGTCGTAGAGCACGGCGCTCTGGCCGGGCGTGACGGCCCATTGCGGCGTGTCGAAGTCCAGGCGCAGCACCTGCGCCGCGGGCTGGCTGGCGGTGCAGGGGGCGTCGGTCTGGCGGTAGCGCGTTTTGGCCGCCACCGAGCCGCAGGCAGGCGCATGGCCGGCCACCCAGCTCAGGTCTTCGGCTTCCAGCCAGGGGCTTTGCAGCCAGGGGTGTGCGTGGCCCTGCACCACGTGCAGGGTGTTGGTGGCCACGTCCTTGTGCGCCACGTACCAGGGCGCGTGTACGCCCTCTGCTGCGGTCTGGTTGGCGCCGCCAAAGTTCTTGCCGCCGATGCCCAGGCCCTGACGCTGGCCGAGCGTGTAGAAGCTCAGGCCCACGTGCTGGCCGAGTTCTCGGCCCTGGTCGTCGAGCATGGGGCCGGGGGCGTGGCTGAGGTAGCGGTTGAGGAAGTCGCGGAAAGGCCGCTCGCCGATGAAGCAGATGCCGGTGCTGTCCTTCTTCTTGGCATTCGGCAGGCCGATCTGCTCGGCAATACGGCGCACCTCGGTCTTGTGCAGCTCGCCCACCGGGAACAGCGTCTTGCTCAGCTGCGCCTGGTTCAGGCGGTGCAGGAAGTAGCTCTGGTCCTTGGCCGGGTCCAGGCCCTTGAGCAGTTGGAACCCCGAGGCCGCCTCTCGCACGCGGGCGTAGTGGCCGGTGGCGATCTTCTCGGCGCCCAGGCGCAGCGCGTGGTCGAGGAAGGCCTTGAACTTGATCTCGGCGTTGCACAGCACGTCCGGGTTGGGCGTGCGCCCGGCGCTGTACTCGCGCAGGAACTCGGCGAAGACGCGGTCTTTGTAGTCGGCCGCGAAGTTCACGTGTTCGAGTTCGATGCCCACCACGTCGGCCACGGCGGCCGCGTCGACGAAGTCGATGTTCGACGAGCAGTATTCGCTGTCGTCGTCATCCTCCCAGTTCTTCATGAAGATGCCGACGACCTCGTGGCCTTGCTGCTTCAGCAGCCAGGCGCTGACGGCGGAATCGACGCCGCCGCTCAGGCCCACCACGACACGCTGCTTTTTCATGCGCCGGATTATCCGGCGCAGCGCAGCGTGGGGTGTTCAGCAGGCCAGCGCGGGCGAACGTTTGCGGATGAGCTCGCGCGCGCGGTTCATGGCGTACTGCATGGCTTCGTCGGCCGAGGGCCAGCGGTAGCCGCAGGCCAGGCTGTCGTCGCGGAAGGCGACGCCAGCGTCGATGCTGCCGCCCTGCATGCGCTTGAGCACCATCGCCGCGATGTAGCCATCGCCGCGCGTGGATTCCACGGCGCCCACGTAGATGCGGTAATCGCCTTCGTGGCTTTCGCTGAATTGCATGGGGATCTCCTCGGTCCGGTCTGTTTGTGTGTGCAGAACGGTCGAAATGATCGACCCGCGAAGGAGGGCCTCCCATCCCTCGGCAGAGGGAAACCACCTTCAGGGGGAGGCCCCGCGCCGCGGCGCGCAGCGGGCGTTTCAGGCGATGGGCCGGCGGCTCGCCTGCGCGAGGTAGAACCACTCGTGCCCGGGCAGCGCACCGACGTCGGGAAAGACGATGTAGCCGGCCTGCGGCGCGCGCAGTTCGCTGCCGTCGGCGCGCACGGCGATGAGTTCACCTGCGGCCAGCGGGTCGAAGCTGGTCCAGGCCTTCACGAAGCGGTCGCCCTCGGCGTGGCGGTCCACCACCTCGGCCAGCGCCAGGCATTCGAAGGGCCGCGCCGGCGGCGCCAGCGGCGTGCTGGTGTGGCCCAGCAGCGCCAGCGTCTGGCGGATGGCGTGGTAGGCCACGTGTTCACCTTCGGGGTCGTCGTGCTGGCCGCATTCCAGCGTCACGCCGTAGCCACCCTGGCTGCGCATGTACTCGGTGGTGCCGACGCCGTAGCTCGGGTCTTCGTGCACCGCGCCGGGCGTGAGGCCCCGCTCGCGGCGGCGCGCCACGCCGGCGGCGTAGGCGCTCATCCAGCCCTCGACGATGCGGCTCACGCCCACGTGCGCGGCCAGCTGCGCCTCGGCGGCGGCGTGGCGGAAGGGCTCCAGCGCGCCGTGGTTGTCGGCCGGGCCGCGCATCACGAAAGGCCGGCCCGGGCTGCGGAAGCTGTGCAGGTCGAGCAGCACGTCGTGCTCGGCCAGCAGCGGGCACAGCACATTGGCGATGCGGTCTTCGAAGTCTTGCGGCGTGGCCGTGGGCTGCAGGCGGCGGTTGAGGTTGCGGTCGCCCATGCGCCGCACCTGGTTGTAGGCCAGCGGGTTGCACACCGGCACGAAGGTGACCGTGCCGCGCACGATCTCGAGCTCGCCGTGGTCGATCTCGGCCAGCACGCGGCGGATGCCCTTGGTGCCCGCCACCTCGTTGCCGTGCACCGCGCCGGTGACGATCAAGCGCGGCACGCTGGCCCCGCCCTGCAGGCCCGTGATGCGGTGGCTGCGCAGCTGCTGGTTGCTGATCATCGCCAGCGTCCTCAGGCCTGCGGCCCGCACAGCAGGCGGTGCGCGCGCGCGTAACGTTCGTGGATGCCGAGGATCACGTCTTCCGGCAGGTCCAGCGCGGCCTGCTCGGCACCGCCGGTGACGCCGGTGCTTGCGAGCCAATCGCGCAGCGGTTGTTTGTCCAGCGCAGTGATGCGGCCCAGCGCCAGCTCGTCGGCCAGCCAGAAGCGCGAGCTGTCGGGCGTGAGCACCTCGTCCATCAGCGTGAGGGTGCCTTGTTCGTCGAGGCCGAACTCGAATTTGGTGTCGGCGATGACGATGCCGCGTTTTGCCGCGTAGTCGCGCGCGGTCGTGTAGATCTGGATGGCCTTGTTGCGCACTTCGGCTGCGCGCGCCGTGCCCAGCAGTTGTTCCAGCTGCTCGAAGCTGATGTTCTCGTCGTGGTCGCCGACGGCGGCCTTGGTGGCCGGGGTGAAGATGGGCGCGGCCAGCGGCGTGCTCATCTGCAGCCCGGCGGGCAGGGGCTGGCCGCAGACGGTGCCGCTCTTGCTGTATTCCTTCCAGCCCGAGCCGGCCACGTAGCCACGCACCACGGCCTCGCAGGGCAGTGGCTGCAGGCGCTTGACCAGCATGCTGCGGCCCTGCACCTGGGCCACTTCATCCGGGGCCACCACGCTCTCGGGCGCTTCGCCGGTCAGGTGGTTGGGCACCACGTCTTTCAGCAGTTCGAACCAGAAGAGCGCCATGCCGGTGAGCAGCCGGCCCTTGCCGGGCACCGGGGCTTTCATCACCACGTCGAAGGCGCTCAGGCGGTCGCTGGCGACCATCAGCAGGCGGTCTTGCCCCACGGCGTAGAGATCGCGCACCTTGCCGCGTGCGATCAGCGGCAGCGAGTGCAGGGTGGTGGAAAGCACGGCGGGGCCGAGCGAGGCGAGCGAGGGCTGGGTCATGGCGGGGCGGCGCGTTGCGCCGTGTCGGGCTGCGGTCTGCCCCCTATTGTCTTCGCCCGGGGCCGGCCGCGGCCCCGGGCGCTCAAGACCAGCGTTCCAGCAGCCCGCGCAGCGCACCGCCCAGCGCCGGCAGCCGCCAGGTGGTGGCGCAACCCTCGTGTGCGGCGTAACGCCGGCCCAGGCTGGTGAGCACGGCCACGAGGTAGTGCGCGCCGTCGGCGTGCACGATGCCGGCGTCGGAGGCGTAGTTGTCGGTGGTGCCGGTCTTGTGCGCGAAGCGCGGCGCGTCGGGTAGGCCGCGCACCCAGCCTTCGTGCTGCTGCAGGCTGCCGCTGGTGAGCACCTCGTCCAGCCGCTGGTGGCGCAGCACGGCATGCAGGTGGCCGCGTGCGGCGTCGCTCAACAGCCGCATGCCGAAGGGCAGCCAGGGGGGCGGGGGCGCCGCGGCGTCCAGCAGCCACAGCAGGCGCACGGTGTCCCAAGCCGTCATGTGGATGTGGCCCACGCCGGCGCCGTCGGCATTGCGCCAGCCGCCGGCGGGCGTGGTGTCGTGCAGCTGCAGCGTGTGCAGGCCGAACTCGGCCAGACGCTGGTTCAGCAGCGTCACCGCGCCGGCACGGTGCAGCTCGGCCACGCAGCGGTCGGTGGCGGCGTTGTCGCTGACGGTGATCATCGGCTCCAGCGCCGCCGGCCAGGCCTTGATCAGCCCGCGGTCCAGCGCCAGACCCAGGCCCACGGCCACCAGCAGCTTCAGGAGCGATGCCGGGTAGGGCGCTGGAAAACGCAGCGCGCCCGCCGCCGGCGTGGTGCCGGCCAGGCGCTGCCAGGGCAGCGTGGCCCAGTCGGCACCCGGCGCCCAGGCGATGGAGGCGCGTTCGGGGGCCGGCCCTTGCAGGTCTTGCAGGTACTCGATGTTCTGCACCGCGCCGGCCTCGCGCCCCGTGTGCGCCACCACACCCTGCGGGTGCTCGCGCGAGAAGAGCACGTTGGCCCAGCGCGGCGGCTCGTCAGGCGGAAAGGCCACCACCGCCAGGTCGATGCTGGGGTGCTGCCCCAGCGGCGCGCCGCCCTGCGCGCGGTCGGGCGTGGCCGCGAAGTCCTGCGCGATGACGGCCTGGCGCAGGGCCTCGGCGAAGGCGGGGTGGGCGTGCATGGGCGGTGTCTCCAAGGGCTGCTTGCGGGCGACGTCTGGTGCGGCTTGCCCATGAAAAAAGGGGCCTCGTGCGAGGCCCCTCGTTGCCAGGGTCGTTCAGGCTCAGAAGAACTTGTAGGTGAACGACAGCTGGGCGGTGCGGCCGCGCGGGTCGGCGACACGCGGGTCCCAGCCGGCGCCGATGACGTTGTCGACGTTGTGCCAGGTGTAGGGCGGTTCCTTGTCGAACAGGTTGATCACGCCGGCCGTGATGCTGAGGTTCTTCACACCCGTGAAGGTGGTGAAGAGGTTGGCGACGAAGTAAGGCTCGACCGTGCGGCTGGTGGGCTGGTTCACGGTGTAGGTCGCGCGGTTCTCGTCGTCGTAGCTGCTGCTCCAGCGCCCCGACAGCGTGGTGTTCCAGGCGCCCTTCTTGAAGCCCACGCTGCCGCTGATGCGCCACGGCAGGTAGAGCGTCACGTTGCTCCATTTGCCGACGAACTGCTGCAGCGGCTGGCTGGCGATCAGGCGCTCCTTGTGGCTGATCATCTTGGTGCCGTTGAGCTTGGCCGTGAGGCGGCCGCCGCCCACGTTGCCGATGCCGGTGACGTTGAAGTCCAGGCCCTTGGTCTCGCTCTGCGCGGCGTTCACCCAGCCAGCCTGGATGTACGAAACGTTGCCGCTGGCGTCACGGATGAAGTTGTCGCGGAACAGGTCGTAGTTCGCGATCATCAGTGCCGGCGACAGCGAACGGATGCGGTCTTCGAGCTTGACCTGCCAGTAGTCCATGCCCACCGAGAACCAGCCCACCGGCTGGAAGGCAAAGCCGATCAGCGCCTGCTCCGAGGTCTCGGGCTGCAGCGTGGGGTTGCCACCCTGGCGGTAGGGCAGGCTGGCGCGCGTGCACTGCGTCGGGTCGATGGGGTTGGCGGGGTCGGCGCAACGCACCGGGTCGCGGAAGGTGCCGGTCAACGCCAGTTCCACGGTGCCCAGGTTCAGCTGCTGCGGTGTCGGGGCGCGGAAGCCGGTGTTGGCAGACGCGCGCACGATGAACTTGTCGCTGGGCTGCCAGCGCAGCGCGACCTTCGGGTTGGTGGTGCCACCGATCTGCGAGTAGTTGTCATGGCGCACCGCCAGCTGCATCGACAGCGACTTGAACACCGGAATCGCCAGTTCGGCGAACACCGCGTTGATATCGCGCGTAAGCTTGGGCGAGCGGGCATTGCCCGGGCAGCCCATCACCGAATTCGGCTGCGCGGCGTTGGCCACGGTGAAGGTGCTCACGCAGGTGAAGCCCTGCGTGCCCGAAAACTCGTAGCCTTCCTTGCGCGAATCGAAGCCCAGCGCGAAGTCCATGCTGCCGGCGGGCAGCTTCATCAACGGGCCGGAGATGGAGCCGTCGATCTGCGTCACGCTGGTCTTGCCGCCGAAGACGCGGCCGCGCGCCTGCGTCGATTCGATCAGCGCCTTGGCTTCGGCGGTCTGCTCTTCACCAGGGTTCAGGAAGGGGTTGATGAGCCCGGTGGCCAGGGCATCGACGAGCTTCTGCGTGAAGGCGTAGCCCTGCTTGAGGTAGGTGTCGCCCTTGGCTTGACCGCTGGAGACGCCGACGCGGTAGCTGTAGACACCGAAGTCGCCGTCCACACCCACGGCGATGCGGGTGTTCTCCGACTTGTTGGTGTTGGTGCGGTAGCCCCAGTCGTTCATGCGCAGCCGGTAGGCGATGGGCAGCGTCGGGTCGAACTGCGCCGCGCCGACGAGCGCGCGCATGTCCAGGTAGTGCGGGCTGGTGGGCTTGAGGTGGGTCAGCGCGTTCGAGGTGCTGCTGAACTGGTAGGGCGTGTACTCGCCGTCGATCTCGGTGCGCGAGCCCACCAGCTCCACGAAGCCGATGTGGTCGCGGGCGATCTTCACTTGGCCGCGCGCGACGACGTTCCAGCTTTCGCGCGGCGAACGCAGCATGAACTGGCGGCCGTAGTCGGTGCCGCAGCGGTAACGAGAGTTCGCGTTGGTGTAGCCGAAACGATCCCAGAGCGTCACGTTCGCAGCCAGGGGTGTGCCGAAGGGCATGGCCTCACACTGCCCCTGGATGGCCAGCAGGTTCAGGTTGGTGTACCGCGTGGTGTCGCCGGTGCCGACCACGGTGCCCGCCGTGCTCAGCGCCGTGTTGGCCGCGCCGATGATGTTGGCGTGCGGGGCGCTGGTGGTTTCGGGAGAAAGCTGACGCCCGGGCTGGTAGCCGGTGGCCCACTCGCGGTCGATGCCGCGCAGGATCTGGTTCTTGTCGTAGGTGACGCTGGACAGGAAGTTCCAGCCATCGGTGTCCATGTCGCCGAAACCGAAGCTCAGCGTGGCACGTTTGGTGCCGCCACCGCCCTTGGCCTCGGGCTCGGAGATGGTGCCGCCGATGGAGGCGCCGCGGTAGTTCGACTTCAGGATGAAGTTGATCACGCCGCCGATGGCGTCGGTGCCGTAGATGGCCGAGGCGCCGTCCTTCAGGATCTCCACCCGCGCCACCGCCGACATCGGGATGGCGTTCAGGTCGACCGCCGAGCCGCTCTGGCCGTGGGTGCTGATGCGCCGGCCGTTCAGCAGCACCAGCGTGCCGGTGGGGCCCAGACCGCGCAGGTTGGCGAAGGCCGCGCCGCCGGTCAGGCGGTCTTGGTCAGGGCCGAAGACGGTGTTGCTGGAGACCTCGTTGTTCGTGTTGGCCGAGTTTTCACCCAGGGAGCCGAGCAGGTCTTGCGCGGTGACCAGCCCCTGCTGCTCAAGCTCTTCGGCGGTGATGACCTGCACCGGCAGCGCGCCTTCGGACGCGATGCGCTTGATGCTCGAGCCGGTGATGACGATGCGCTCGGGCTTGGCCGGCGCGGTCTGCGCAACAGCGTGCGTGGCCAAGCCCAGAAGGGCCAGGCTGCCAACGATGGTCTTGAGTTTCATCGGGGTTCCTCGGAGGGGTTGGTCAGGCGCCGGGTCTTGCAGCCGGGTCGCGCGGGGGTGCACACCTTGTGACAGTGTTGCCGCTCAGCATACGGCGGCCCATCAGTGATAACCAATGTTCGGCGGTTGGAAGCCCATAACCGCAGGCGATGCGGCGTCCATACAACAGTGTTTGGATGGCGCTGCACGGGCCGCCAGGCCTGCGAACCGTGTGAACATCGCGGCCTGCCACGCCTGCCGACACGCCCTTGAGCACCCCTGCCGCCCCCCCCGCACCGCCCGCCCAGCACCCGGCCGCCACGGGCCACCCGTGGCGCTGGATCCCCACGCTGTACTTCAGCCAGGGCCTGCCATATGTGGTGGTGATGACGCTGGCCGTGGTGATGTACAAGAACCTCGGCGTCAGCAACACCGACATCGCGCTGCTCACGAGCTGGCTCTACCTGCCCTGGGTCATCAAGCCGCTGTGGGGCCCGGTGGTCGACCTGCTGGGCACCAAGCGCCGCTGGATCGTCGTGCTGCAGTTCCTGGTGGGCGCGCTGCTGGCCATGGTGGCGCTGGCGGTGCCGGCGCCGGCCTTCCTGCAGATGACGCTGGTGGTGTTCTGGCTGATGGCCTTCGCCTCGGCCACGCACGACATCGCGGCCGACGGCTTCTACATGCTGGCGCAGCCGGCGCCGCAGCAGGCGGCCTTCGTGGGCGTGCGCAGCACCTGCTACCGGCTGGCGATGATCGGTGGCCAGGGCGGACTCGTTTACCTGGCGGGCCACCTGCAGCAGACCACCGGCAACGTGGCGATGGCGTGGGCCTGGGTCTTCGGGCTGATGGCGGCGTTTTTCGTCACCGTGGCGGTGTGGCACCACTTCGTGCTGCCGCGCCCCGCCAGCGACCGCCCGGTGCCGCGCAGCGCCACCTTCTTCGCCGATTTCGCGGCCGTCTTCGTGGCCTTCTTCAAGCGGCCGGGCGTGGCGCGCATCCTGGCTTTCCTGCTGCTGTACCGCTTTGCCGAGGCGCAGCTGCTGAAGCTGGTGACGCCGTTCATGCTCGACCCCCGCGAAGCCGGGGGTCTGGGCCTCACGACCCAAGACGTGGGCATCGCTTACGGCACTTTCGGCGTGGGCGCGCTCACCTTGGGCGGTTTGCTCGGCGGCTGGCTCATCAGCCGCGGCGGTCTCAAGAAGCTCTTGTGGCCGCTGGTGCTGTGCATGCACCTGCCCAACACCGTTTACATCGCGCTGGCCGTGTGGCAGCCCAGCGGCCTGGCGCCGGTGGCCGCGGCCATCGCCACCGAGCAGTTCGGCTACGGCCTGGGCTTCACCGCCTACATGGTCTACATGCTGATGATCGCCGGCGGCCATGACGGCCCCGCGGGCACCGACGGCGCGGGCGGCGAGAACCCGAACAAGACCGCGCACTACGCGCTGTGTACCGGCTTCATGGCCCTGGGCATGATGCTGCCGGGCATGTGGGCCGGCTGGCTGCAAGACCAGCTGGGCTACACCCACTTCTTCATTTGGGCCTGCGTGGCCACGCTGCCCTCTTTCGCGGCAGCGGCGCTGCTGCGCATCGACCCGGCCTTCGGCAGGAAGGCCGAGTGAGGGCCGATTGAAGGCCCGTGTCAACGTTTGCCGAGCAGCCCACCCAGCAGGCCGCCCAGGTCGCCGGCACCGCCGCCTCCGCCAAGCAAACCACCCAGCATGCCGGCGAGGTCGGCACTGCCGCCCTGGCCCAGGCCTTCCGGCAGGCGGCCCTGCGGGCTGAGGCCGTCCACCACCTGCGGCAGCAGCTGGGCCAGCATGCCCAGGCCCTGCTGGGGGTCGATGCCGAGCTGGCGTGCGAAGCCTGCCACCGTGTCGCCGCCCAGCGCCTGGCCCAGTGCATCGGCCGAGACGGCCTGGTTGGGGCCGGTGGAGATCCACGAAGCCACGGCCTCGCCCAGGCCGCCTTGCTGCAGCTGCTGCAGCAGCCCGGGCAGGCCGCCGCTCTGGTTCATCAGGCCCATCAAGGCCTGCAGCGGGTCGGTGCCGCCTTGGCCGCCGGCCTGCGCGCCGATGGCGCCGATCACGGAGTCGAACAAGCCCATGGTGTTTCCTTCTGGTCTGCTGTGGTGAGGCGCAGACTGTGCCTGAAACCGGCGTCAGGCCGGTGCCTGCAGCCCCAGCCAGGCCAGCACCGCGAGTGGGGCGGTGTCGGCGCGCAGCACGCGCGGGCCCAGCGCCACGGGGCGGAAACCGGCGCGCCGCGCGGCGGCTTCTTCGTCGGGCGTGAGGCCGCCCTCGGGCCCGCTGAGCGTGAGCACGGGGCTGGTATCGGCAGGCACCAGCGCGGCCAGCGGCTGCGCATCGGGCTGCAGGCTCAGCAGCAGGCGGGTGCCAGCGCCGGCCGGCGGCAAGGCGGCCAGCCAGGCGCTCAAGTCTTGCACCGCGCCCACGGCGGGCACGCGTGCGCGGCCGCACTGCTCGCACGCACCTTCGGCGATGGCCTGCCAGTGCTGCTGCTTGCGCTGCGCACGTTCACCCGCCAGGCGCAGCACCGAGCGCTGGCTCATCAGCGGCTGCACGCCAGCCACGCCCAGCTCGGTGGCTTTTTCAACCAGCGCATCCATGCGTTCGTTGGCCGGCATGACCAGCGCGATGTGCACGGCGCGCGGCAGTTCGCGCTGCACCGCTTCGGGCGCGCCGAGCTGCACACGCACCTCGCTGCGGCCCACGGCCAGCACGGTGGCGGGCCAGTCGTGGCCGCTGCCGTCGAAGAGCCGCAGCGTGTCGCCCGGCTGCACACGGCGCACCTGCGCGTGGCGCGCGGCGCCCGGGGGCAGGCTGAGTTCGGTGTGCGCCTGCAGGGGCTCGCCAACAAAAAGACGCATGCCGCTCAGCCCCGCTGCAACAGGGCTTCCACCGCCAGCGCCACGCCGGCCAGCGCGGCGTCGTGCCCGCCGGGGGCGGCCAGCATCAGGCCCACGGGCAGCTCGCCGGGCGTGTGGCAGGGCAGCGTGAAGGCGCAGCCGTCGAGGAAGTTGATGAGGAAGGTGTTGCGCAACAGCAGGCCGTTGCTGCGGAAGAAGGCCTCGTCGTCGTGCAGCAGCTCGGCGATGGACGGCGCGACGATCGGCACCGTGGGGCAGAGCAGCGCGTCGAAGCCGGCGAGGCGCTGCGTGGTGCGCAAGATCCAATCGCGCCGGCGCTGCTGCAGCACGATGTAGTCTGCCGCGCTCACGCCTTCGCCCAGCGCGATGCGGCGCGCCACGCGGGGGTCGAACAGTTCACGCTGTGTGGCCAGGGCCTCGCGGTGCACGGCGTAGGCCTCGATGGCCGAGAAGCCACCGGGCGCGTTGATCTGCGCCACCTCGGCCAGCTCTGCCAGCGGCAGCGGCACGATCTGCGCGCCGGCCTGCGACAGGCGCGTGAGCGCACGCTCGAAGGCCGTGGCCACGGCGGGCTGCAGGCCGTCGAGCACCACGGTCTGCGGCAGCGCCAGGCGCAGGCCTTTCACGCTGCGAGCCGGCACCTGCCGCGGCGCGCCGGCCAGCACGCCATCCACCAGCAGGCAGTCGGCGACCGTGCGCGCCATCGCGCAGGCGGTGTCGAGCGTGAAGCTCAGCGGAAAGGCCCCCGCCAGCGGCGTGCGGGCCTGCGTGTTCTTGAAGCCCACCAGCCCGCACAGCGCGGCCGGCACGCGGATGGAGCCGCCGGTGTCGGAGCCCAACGCGGCCACGGCCTGGCCGAGGGCCACCGACACCGCCGCGCCCGAGGACGAGCCGCCGGGGATGCGCGCCACCGCGGCATCACACGGGTTGCGCGGCGTGCCGTGGTGGGAGTTCATGCCCACACCCGAGAAAGCGAACTCGGTCATGTTCGTGAGGCCAGTGATCGCCGCGCCGGCCCGCTGCAGCCGTGCCACGGCTTCGGCGTCGCACAAGGCCGCGGGCGCGCCGCGGCGCAGCACCGAGCCGGCGAGCGTGGTGCGGCCTTCGATGTCGTAGAGGTCTTTCACGCTCACCGGCAGGCCGGCCAGCGGCCCCAGCGGCTGGCCGGCGGCCTGTGCCGCATCGGCCGCCTGTGCAGCGGCGCGCGCGCGCTCGGGCAGCAGCGTTGTGTAGACGCTCGTCGCGGCCGGGCCGCGGGCGGCATCGAGCACCTGCTCGATGAGCGCGGCGTGGGCCCCGGGGGTGGTGAGCGTGGCGCGGAGTTCGGCGATGGCAGGCAGCATGGGCCGCGAGCTTAGCCGGCCCGCCGCACCCGAGTTCACCCCGCCTCGCGCAGCGCGCGCCGCAGCACCTTGCCCACGGTGCTCTTGGGCAGCTGGCTGCGGAACTCCACCACCCGCGGGCGTTTGTAGCCGGTGAGGTTGGCCTCGCACCAGGCGCGCACGTCGGCCTCGTTCGGCCGGCTGCCGCCCCCGCCCTGGCGCACCACCACGGCCTTCACGAGTTCACCCACACGCTCGTCGGGCACGCCGATCACGGCGCACTCTTCCACGCCGGGCATCTGCGCCAGCACGTCTTCCACCTCGCCGGGGTAGACGTTGAAGCCGCTGACGAAGATCAGGTCCTTCTTGCGGTCGACCAGGCGCAGCCGGCCTGGTTCGTCCATCACGCCGATGTCGCCGCTGCGCAGCCAGCCGCCGGGGGCCATCACACGCGCGGTTTCGTCGGGGCGCTGCCAGTAGCCGGCCATCACCTGCGGGCCGCGGATGGCGATCTCGCCGGCCGTGCCGGCGGGCACCTCGCAGCCGGCGTCGTCGAGCAGCACCACCTCGGTGCCCGGCAGCGGCACGCCGAGGTGGCCGCTGTAGCCGCGGTTGTCCACCGGGTTGCAGCACACCGAGGCCACGGCTTCGCTGAGGCCGTAGCCCTCGCACAGCGCGCAGCCCGTGCGCGCCGCCCAAGCCGCCGCGGTGGCCGGCTGAACGGCCATGCCGCCGCCGATGCACAGCACCAACGACGACCAGTCCACATGCGCCATCTCGGGGTGACGCAGCAGCGCCGCGAAGAGCGATTCCGCCCCCGGGAAGGCGTGCACACGGTGGCGCGCCAGGGTCTTGAGCAGCGCGCCCGTGTCTTGCGCCTGTGGCACCAGCAACGTGCAGCCGCCCGTGAACAGGCCCAGCAGCGCGATGAGGTGGAAGCCGTAGGCATGGTGCAGCGGCAGTGCGCCCACGGTGAGCGGCTGTTCACCGGGCGGGATGCGCGCCAGCGCCGGCGCGTACCAGGCCCGGCTTTGCAGCAGGTGCGCCACCACGTGGCGGTGCAGCAGCACCACGCCGCGGCTGGGCCCGGTGGTGCCACCGGTGTACTGCAGCACGGCGATGTCGTCGGGGCCCAGGGCCGGCCGGCTGTGCGCAGGCCGCAGGCGCTTGCCCCGCGCCAATGCCGCCATGAAGGGCACGGCCCCCGGCAGCTGGAAGTTGGGCACGAGCTTGCGCACACGCTGCGCCAGCTGGTTGACCAGCCGGCCCTTCAGCGGCCCGAGCAGGTCGCCCAGGCGGGCCAGCAGCACGTGCTGCAGCGGCACTTTCTCCAGCGCCTGCTGCAGCGTGGCGGCGGCCTGGTCGATGACGACGATGGCCCGCGCCCCGGCGTCTTTCAGCACATGCTCGAGTTCACGCGCACTGCTGCGCGGGTCGACGTTCACCACCACCAGCCCCGCGCGCAGCACGCCCAGCGTGGCCACCAGGAAGCTGGGCGTGTTGGGCAGCATCACCACCACGCGCTCGCCACGGGCCAGGCCCTGGGCCTGCAGCCAGGCGGCCAGTTGCAGCGAACGTTCGTCGAGTTCGGCGTAGCGCAGGCTGCGGCCCAGGCAGAGGCAGGCGCTGCGTTCGCGGTGGGTGTGCAGGCTTTCGTCGAGCAGGGCTACCAGCGAAGGCCACGCGTCCACGGCCACCTCGCTGGGCACGCCAGCGGGGTATTGCCTGAGCCACGATTTCGCCATCCCCACCCCACCCTGTGCTGGCGGCGATTCTGACGGCTGGCTGACGGCCGGCCATCCGGAGCTTTCCCATCAGGGCCGACCCGCGGGCGGTGCCGCGGCCTGGCCTCAGGCCTGCAGCGCCAGGCTGGGCGCGCGCGCCGGCACGCCGTGGCGCGTGTGCTGCATCGCCATCAGCAGCAGGCGGCGCAGCGCGTCCCAGGGGCTGTGCGGCCAATCCGGGTGCTTCAGGCCTTTGACGATGCCGTCGCAGATGCTGGCGGCCTCCAGCAGGTGGGCCAGCTGGTGGCCGGCCAGCAGCGGCAGCACACGCTCGAAGAGCTTTTCCTTCAGGCCCCAAGCGCGGGCTTCGCGCAGCGCCAGCGGCATGGGCTTGCCGTCGTCGAGCGCGGCGCGGGCGCGGGCCAGGCCGCGCAGGTCGTCGGCCAGCGTCCAGTGCACCAGCACCGCGGCTTCGCCTTCGTGGCGCAGGCCGTCGAGCACACGCAGCGCGCGCGGCACGTTGCCCGTCCACACGGCTTCGCTGAGCTTGGCGGTGTCGAAACGCGCCACGTTCAGCACCGCGGCTTCCACCTGCTCGAAGCTCAGCTCACCCGGCGGGTGCAGCAGGCCGAGCTTCTGCAACTCTTGGTGGGCAGCCAGCAGGTTGCCTTCCACACGGTCGGCGAAAAACGCCAGCGTGCGCTGGCCTTCGTCGCCGGCGCGCACCCGCTGGCCCTGGCGCTGCAGGCGCTGCGCCAGCCAGGCGGGCAGGGCCTTGCGGTCCAGCGTTTCCACGCGCACGGTGGTGCCGTGGCTGTCGAGCGCCGCGAACCACGCCGCCTTGAGCTGCTGGAAATCGAGCCTGGGCAGCGTCACGAGCGTCATCACGTCATCGCTGAGCTGCTCGCAATAACGCTGCAGCATCTCGCTGCCTTCCTTGCCGGGTTTGCCGGAAGGGATGCGGATCTCGATCAGCTGCTTCTCGGCGAACAGGCTCATGGCCTGCGCGGCGCCGAGCACGCCGCTCCAATCGAAGTGCGCGCCGCTGACGGTGAAAACCTGGCGCTCGGTGTAGCCGGCCGCGCGCGCGGCGGCGCGAATGGCGTCGCCGGCCTCTTGCGCGAGCAAGGGCTCGTCGCCGTGGATGGTGTAGACCGGCTTGAGCCCGCGCGCGAGCTGGGCTTCAAGCTGTTCGGGGCGGATCTGCATGGCGTGCTGTGGGGTGCTCAGACCTGCACCGCGGCCAGGCGCCGCAACACCTGGCCCACCAGGTCGGCCTGCATCTCGCGGAAGAGTTCGGCTTCTTCGAACTCCTTGGCCAGGGCCGCGGTTTCGCTGTAGCTCAGGTCGCGCTGCAGCAGCAGTTCAGAACGCGCGATGAGCTCGCGGCCAGCCGGCGTGTGGGCACGAAAGTTCAGTTTCAGGCGCAGCTGCAGTTCACGCACCTGCGCGGCCGAGGTGCTGGCCACCACGCTGCGCTCGCGCTGGTCTTCCAGCGCGTGCAACACCACCTGCGCGCGGTCGGGCGCATCGAGCACACGCACCTGCAGCAGCAGCTGGCGGCGCAGGTCTTCGGCCAGTGGCGAACGGGGCGCAAAGCCGGTGAGTGCGATGCTGTCGAAGCCCAGGCGCGGCGGGCGGCGCAGCTCGAAGCCGCAGCCGGCCAGCAAGGCCACCGGGCCCAGGGCGAGCCCGGCGCGCAGCCAGTGGCGCCTAGACGACGACATTGACCAGCCGGCCCGGCACGATCACGACCTTCTTCGCGGCCTTGCCTTCGGCGAAGCGCAGGAAATCGGGGCTGGCCAGCGCTGCGGCCTCGATCACCGTGCGGTCGGCGCCCGCGGGCACGCGGATGCTGCCGCGCAGCTTGCCGGCCACCTGCAGCATGAGCTCGATCTCGTCCTGCACCAGCGCTGCTTCGTCCACCTGCGGCCAGGGCGCGCCGACGATCTCGCTGCCGTGTTTCGTGGCAAAGCCCAGCTGTTGCCACAGCGCGTGCGTGATGTGCGGCGCGGCCGGGTAGAGCGCGCGCAGCAACAGGCCGAAAGCCTCTTGCCCCACCGCCGCGTCGGCCGGCGTGGCGGCCAGCTTGGCGTCTTCGATGGCGTTGAGCATCTTCATCGCGCCTGAGATCACGGTGTTGTATTGCAGGCGGTCGAAGTCGCTGGTGATCTGGCGCAGCAGCAGGTGCATCTCGCGGCGCAGCGCCGCGGCAGCGGGGCTTGCGCCATCGAACGAAGCCGCGGCCGTGGCCAGCGCAGGCGCGAGCTTCACGCCGCTGTTCCACAGCCGGCGCAGGAAGCGGTAGCTGCCCTCGGCGCCGCTGTCGCTCCAGGCCGCGCTCTGGTCGGGCGGGCCGGCGAACATCGTGAACACACGCGCGGTGTCGGCGCCGAACTTGGCGATGATGTCTTTCGGCTCGACGACGTTGTTCTTGCTCTTGGACATCTTCTCGATGCCGCCCAGGCTCACGGGTTGGCCGTCGGCCTTGGCGGTGGCCGAGACCGGCGCGCCGCGCTCGTCGTACTGCACCTCCACTTCGCTCGGGTAGAACCAGCGCTTCTTGCCGCCGGCCTCTTCACGGTAGAAGCTTTCGTTGAGCAGCATGCCCTGCGTGAAGAGCTTGGTGAAGGGCTCGCTGAAGCTCACCAGGCCGAGGTCGCGCATGGCCTTGGTCCAGAAGCGCGCGTACAGCAGATGCAGCACCGCGTGCTCGATGCCGCCGATGTACTGGTCCATCGGCATCCAGTACTCGTTGCGCGCGTCCACCATCGCGTTGTCGCTGCCCGGGCAGGCATAGCGCATGTAGTACCAGGCGCTGTCGACGAAGGTGTCCATGGTGTCGGTTTCGCGCTTCGCCGGCTTGCCGCACTTCGGGCAAGGCACGTTGAGGAAACTCGCGCACTTGTTCAGCGGGTTGCCGCTGCCGTCCGGCACCAGGTCTTCGGGCAGCACCACGGGCAGGTCTTGCTCCGGCACCGGCACGCTGCCGCAATCGTCACAGTGGATGATGGGGATGGGCGTGCCCCAGTAACGCTGGCGGCTGATGCCCCAGTCGCGCAGGCGCCAGGTGGTCTTCTTCTCGCCCAGGCCCTTCTCGGCCAGCACAGCCGCGATGGCGTCCACCGCGGGCTTGTAGGCCAGGCCGCTGTAGTTGTCGCTGTTGACGGTGTAGCCGCGTGTCTTGTCGCCGTACCAGTCTTGCCACTGCTCGTAGCTGAAGGTCTCGCCGTCGATGGCCACCACCTGCAGCATCGGGATGCCGTACTTCTTGGCGAAAGCGAAGTCGCGCTCGTCGTGCGCGGGCACGCCCATCACGGCGCCGTCGCCATAGCCCATCAGCACGTAGTTGCCCACCCACACCGGCACGTCCTGCCCGGTGATGGGGTGCTGCACGTGCAGGCCCAGCGGCAGGCCGGCCTTCTCTTTCAGCGCCAGCTCGGCTTCCGTCGTGCCGCCCTTCTTGCACTCTTCGATGAAGGCGGCCACCTTGGGCTGCGTGGCTGCGGCCAGTTGCGCCAGCGGGTGCTCGGGCGCCACGGCACAGAAGGTCACGCCCATGATGGTGTCGGCGCGCGTGGTGAAGACGTAGAGCTTGCCGTCCTGCACCAGCTGACCGTCAGCGCCGCTGATGCGGTGCGGGAAAGCGAACCGCACGCCTTCGCTCTTGCCGATCCAGTGCTCCTGCATCAGGCGCACACGCTCGGGCCAGCCTTCCAGGTAGTGCGGCACGGTGTGGTCGTTCACGCCGCTGAGCAGCTCGTCGGCGTACTGCGTGATGGCCAGGTAGTAGCCCGGGATCTCGCGTTTTTCGACGAGGGCGCCGCTGCGCCAGCCGCGGCCGTCCACCACCTGCTCGTTGGCCAGCACGGTCTGGTCGACCGGGTCCCAGTTGACGATCTGCGTCTTCTTGTAGGCGATGCCCTTTTCGAGCATCTTCAGGAAGAACCACTGGTTCCACTTGTAGTAGCTGGCGTCGCAGGTGGCGAGCTCGCGGCTCCAGTCGAAGGCCAGGCCCAGCGGCTGCATCTGCGCCTTCATGTCGGCGATGTTGGCGCGTGTCCAGGCCGCCGGCGGCACGTTGTTGGCCATGGCGGCGTTCTCGGCCGGCAGGCCGAAGGCGTCCCAGCCCATGGGCATGAGGACGTTGTAGCCCTTCATGCGCAGGTAGCGCGCCATCATGTCGTTGATGGTGTAGTTGCGCACGTGCCCCATGTGCAGCTTGCCGCTGGGGTAGGGCAGCATGCTGCAGGCGTAGAACTTGGGGCGCGAGGCGTCTTCGGTGACGGTGGTGGCGCCGCTGGCCTGCCAGTGGGCTTGCGCGGCCGATTCGACCTCGGCGGGGACGTATTTGTCGTTCATGGGCCGATTCTACGAAGCGGCCCTGGCAGAGAGACGCTGTGCGCGTCTCGCGCGCGACTACTTCGCGGGCGCTTCGGTCACCAGGCCGATGCGGTTCAGGCCGGCGGCCTGCACCCAGCCCATCACCTCGGCCACACGGCCGTAGGGCACACGTGCGTCGGCGCGCAGCTGCACCTCGGTGCTGGGGTCGCGCTGGGCTGCTTCACGGCTGCGCTGCGTGATCAGCGCCTGCGCCTGTGTGGCGTCGAGTTTCTGCTCGCCGAGGTAGAGCTGGCCTTGTTCGTCGATGGCCAAGTCCAGCGTGGCCGCGGCCTCGGTGGGTTCGCCGGCCTCGGCTTGCGGCAGTTCCAGCTTCAGGCTGCTGGCCATCAGCGGCGCGGTGATGATGAAGATCACCAGCAGCACCAGCATCACGTCGATGAGCGGCGTCATGTTGATCTCGCTCATCGGCTTGGCGCCGGGGTTGCGCTCCAGCCTGCCGAAAGCCATTCAGCCCTCGCCGCTGCCGGGCAGCATCACTTCGCGGAGGTCGTGCGCAAAGCCTTCGAGCTCGGCCTCGCAGGCGCCCACCCACTTGCCGAAGACGTTGTAGGCCAGCACTGCCGGCACGGCCACGGCGATGCCGGCGGCCGTCATGATCAGCGCTTCGCCAATGGGGCCGCTGACCTTGTCGATGGTGATGGTGCCGGCCGCGGCGATGCCCGCCAGCGCGTGGTAGATGCCCCAGACGGTGCCGAACAGGCCCACGAAGGGCGCCGTGCTGCCGATGCTGGCCAGCAGCACCTGGCCCCACTGCAGGTGGGCCACAGCGCGGTGCAAAGCGTCGCGCAGACGCCGCGTGAGCTGCGAGGCCACCTGGCCCGCGCCTTCCAGCGTGCCGGGCGCGGGCTGCGCCAGCGCCGCATCGAGCAGCGGCAGCAGCACCTGTTCGCGGTCCATCGCGGCCAAGCGGGCGCGGCCGTCGGGCAGCGTGGCCGCGTCCCAGAAAGCCGGCACCGCGCGCGCGATGTCGGCCTGCGCCCGGCGCAGCAGCCAGCCCTTCCAGAAGATCAGCACCCAGGCCACCACCGACATCGCCAGCAGCAGCAGCGCCACCGCGCGGCCCACGCCGTCGCTGGCGTTCCAGAAGGTGCTCAGGCCTTCCATGCCGGGTGCAGGCGCGGTCTCAGCGCAAGCCGAGCACGTCGGCCATGTCGTACTGGCCGGTCTGGCCCGCCGGCAGCGCCGCCAGGAAACGCGCGGCGCGCAGGCTGCCGTCGGCGTAGTTGGCGCGGCTGCTGCTCTTGTGCGCGATCTCCACACGTTCGCCGGCGCCGCAGAACATCACCGTGTGCTCGCCGACGATGTCGCCGCCGCGCACGGTGGCGAAGCCGATGCTGCCGGGCGCACGTTCGCCGGTGTGGCCGTGGCGCGTGAACACGCCGTCGGCCTCCAGCGTGGTGCCGCGCGCGGCGGCCAGCACCTCGCCCATGGCCAGTGCGGTGCCGCTGGGTGCATCCACCTTGTGCTTGTGGTGCGACTCGATGACCTCGATGTCGTAGCCCGGGCCCAGCGCGAGCGCGGCGTCGCGCAGCAGGCGCAGCATGACGTTCACGCCCACGCTCATGTTGGCCGAGAAGACGGTGGCCTGGGCCAGCGCAAAGGCGCTGATCTGCGCCTTCTGCTCGGTGCTGAAGCCGGTGGTGCCGATGACCGCGCGCACGCCCAGTTCACGGCAGGCGGCCAGGTGCGCCAGCGTGCCTTCCGGCCGCGTGAAATCGATGAGCACCTGCGCGCCGGCCAGGCCTTGCTGCAGGTCGGCCGTGATGGGCACGCCCGTGGTTTTGCCCGCCTGCAGCCCGGCGTCTTGCCCCAAGGCCGGGCTGCCGGCCACGTCGAGCGCTCCGCTCAGGTGGCAATCGGGGCTGGCGAGCACGGCGTCGATGAGCATGCGGCCCATGCGGCCCCCGGCGCCTGCGATGGCGACCTTGATGGGTGGCATGCCGGCCACGCTCAGCTCTTTTCCAGCGGCGGGTACTCGCGCACCGGCCCCATGGGCTCGGCGGCCGGCGCTTCGCGCTTGGGCGGCACGGGCAGCGCGGCGCGTTCGGCTTCGGTGAGCTCCAGCTTGGGCGCCTTGATGTCCTTGAAGCGGCTGATGCTGGCCACGAACTCACGCTCGGAAGGCAGCTGCGGGGCTTCGATGGACTTCACCGCGTCGCCTTCGAAGAACACCACCACGCTGCGGCGCTGGGCTTCGGCCCCGGGCCGGCGCAGCGTGAAGATGTAGTCCCAGCGGTTGGCGCGGAAGGGGTCGGTCATCAGCGGCGTGCCGAGCACGTCACGCACCTGCAGCCGTGTCATGCCGGGCTTGATGGCCGCGGCCTGCTCTTGCGTGATGGCGTTGCCCTGCACGATGTCGATGCGGTAGGGCGTGATCACGCCGAACAGGCTGTCGGTGCGCTGCAGCGACTCGCAGCCGCTCAGCAGGGCTGCAGCGGCGAGTAGGCTCAAGAAGGGGGTCGGGCGTGGCATGGGGCGTTCGGGAAAACTTGCTGCGGCACCGCTCCAGCGGCGCAATGGGCGGCTGAACCGGCGTTCGGTGCCGGGCCCAGGGCAGGCAGGTGCAGCTGCGCTGGGGTCACGCCCGGCTGGCTATGATCGACGCATTCTAGCGAGGGGCCTGCGCCCACGACGGCAGCAGCCCGCCGCCGGGCTGCGATGGAGAAGCTGATGACGCGTCTGGACGAATTGAAAAGCAGTGGCCTGAAGGCCACGCTGCCGCGCATCAAGATCCTGGAGGTCTTCCAGCGCACCGAACGCCGCCACATGACGGCCGAAGACGTGTTCAAGGCCCTGCTCACCGAGGGGGCCGACATCGGCCTGGCCACCGTCTACCGCGTGCTGATGCAGTTCGAGCAGGCCGGCCTGCTCAGCCGCAGCAACTTCGAGAGCGGCAAGGCCGTCTTCGAGCTCAACGAAGGCGAGCACCACGACCACCTCGTGTGCCTGGACTGCGGCCACGTCGAAGAGTTCTACGACGCCGAGATCGAACAGCGCCAGCGCGCCGTCACCATCGCCCGCGGCTTCGAGCTGCAGGAACACTCGCTGTCGCTCTACGCGCGCTGCACACGCCAGAACTGCGAGCGCAAGAGCGCGAAGTAGGGAGGCTCAGTCAGGCCCGCCGCGCTCCATCGCGGCCTGGTGGCGCTTGATGAACTCCTGGTAGGTGTCGATGCCGCGCAACTGCAGCACGGTGTTGCGCACCGCGGCTTCCACCAGCACCGCGAGGTTGCGCCCCGCGTCCACCGCGATCACCACCTTGCGCACCGGCAGGCCCAGGATCTCTTCGTTCAGCGGCTCGTAGGGCAGGCGCTCGAACTCGCGCTCCATGGTCTCTTTGCGCACCAGGTGCACGATGAGCTTCAGCCGCATCTTCCGGCGCACCGCGGTTTCGCCGAAGATGGCCTTGATGTCCAGCAGGCCGATGCCGCGCACTTCCAGCAGGTTCTGCAGCAGCGCCGGGCAGCGGCCTTCCAGCGCCGTCTGGCTGATGCGGAAGATGTCCACCGCGTCATCGGCCACCAGGCCGTGCCCGCGGCTGATGAGTTCCAGCCCCAGTTCGCTCTTGCCCAGGCCCGATTCGCCGGTCAGCAACACACCCAGGCCCAGGATGTCCATGAACACGCCGTGGCGCGTGATGCGCTCGGCGAAGTGCTGGCCCAGGTAGCCGCGCACCACGTCGATGACGTGGCCGGCCGACTGCTGCGTGATGAAGAGCGGGATCTCGGCGCGGTCGCACATCGCCACCAGGCGGTCGGGTGGCGTCTGCTCGTCGGCGACGATGATCACCGGCGGCTCCAGCGTCACGATGCGCGAGATGCGGCGTTCCTGGTCGTCAGGGGCGCTGGCCAGCAGGTAGGCCACCTCGCGCCGGCCGACGATCTGCACCCGGTAGGGGTGGATGTAGTTGAGGTAGCCCACCAGGTCGGCCGCGCTGCGGGCGTCGAGCACGGCGGCGTCGTCGAAGCGGCGCTCGGGGTGGGCGTGGCCGGCAATCCACTCCCAGCGCATCGCCTCGCGGTGCGCTTCGAACAGCGCTTCCGCGCTGATCGATGTGGGCTTCACCTCAAGCCACCGACTTCAGCGGTTCCCAGTCGGAAATCAGCTTGTGCACACCGGCCGCTTCGGGCTCGGTCTTCAGGCGTTCGCGCAGTTCGCGGTCGCTGAGCATCTCGGCGATTTCCGAGAGGATCTCCAGGTGCCGCTGCGTGGCGGCTTCGGGCACCAGCAGGAAGATCAGCAGCGACACGGGCTCGTCGTCGGGCGCGTCGAAAGGAATCGGCTGCTGCACCCGCACCACGGCGGCCAGCGGATTCTTCAGGCCCTTGATGCGGCCGTGCGGGATGGCCACGGCGTGGCCCAGGCCGGTGGAGCCCAGGCGTTCGCGCGCGAAGAGGTTGTCGGTGACCGTGCTGCGCGCAATGGCGTGCTGGTTCTCGAACAGCAGACCGGCGTGCTCGAAGACGCGCTTCTTGCTGGTCGCATCCACATTCACCAGCACATTGCTGGCGGGCAGGATCGAGGCGAGACGGTTCATCGGGCCGGACCCCGCGGCAGCGGCCGGTGGGGGCTCGCTTTGGGCGGGGTTGTTGAATAGGGAGGGCGGATGATAGACCTCGGCTCTGGCGACATGTCAGCGAAGAAGGCCTTGAATCGGGTGGAATCCGTGTTCGATGCGGCGCTGCAGCAACACCGATGCCACCATGCAAAACGGCCCCGCAGGGCCGTGCCGTTTCGCGTGGCGGGCCGGGCTGCCCCGGCCGCCGCGGGCGCTTCAGACCGCGCCCATGTCCATGCGCTTGGCCGTGGCGTGGTGGTGATCCTGCACGCGGTCCTTGTGGCGCACCACCTGGCGGTCGAGCTTGTCCATCAGCTGGTCGATCGCGGCGTAGAGGTCTTCGTGCGACTGCTCGCAGAAGATGTCGCGGCCCTTCACGTGCAGCGTCACCTCGGCCTTTTGTCGCCGTTCTTTCTCCTTCATCTTTTCCACCGTCAGCAACACGTTCACATCCACAACCTGGTCGAAGTGGCGCGTCACGCGTTCCAGCTTGGTGAGCACGTACTCACGCAGGGCCGGGGTGACTTCGAGGTGATGGCCGCTGATCGTCAAGTTCATCAGAACCTCCTTTAGCGAGGGTGGGCAAGAAGCCGGCGGCAAGCCGCCAGCGGGGGGTGAAGGGCAGGGGGGATGAGGAAGGCGGGGAAAGGGGTGGGGGCGGGATGCGAGGGCTCGGAGGTCTGAGCCCGTCGAACCCAGTGTGCGCTCGTTCGCGGGGGTTGACAAGCGGCCCTGGCGCCAGTGCAGGAAAGCCCGAATCGGGCCGTGAAGGAATGGGCCCCGGCGCGACCGGCGCGCAGCGCGGCGCGGCGGCGCGACGTATGCTGGCACCCGAATTGCCTGCGGTGATGCAGGCTTCCCACCGCAGGCGCCATGCCCCAGACCGCCCCGCTGTTCGTCCGCAACGCCACCCTGCCCGACGGCCGTACCGGCGTCGATCTGCTGGCCGAAGGCGGCCGCATCACCGCCCTGGCACCGGCGCTGCCCCTGACGCCGGGTGCGCAGGTGATCGAGGCCAAGGGCTGGCTGCTCAGCCCGCCTTTCGTGGACGCCCATTTCCACATGGACAGCACGCTCAGCCACGGCCTGCCGCGCGTGAACGCCAGCGGCACGCTGCTGGAGGGCATCCAGCTCTGGGGCGAGCTCAAGCCCCTGCTGACGGAAGAGGCCATCGCCGAACGTGCGCTGCAGTACTGCGACTGGGCGGTGGCGCGCGGGCTGCTGGCCATCCGCAGCCATGTCGATGTCTGCGACGAGCGCCTGCTCGCCGTGCGCGCGCTGCTCGAGGTGAAGCGCTGCGTGGCGCCTTATCTCGATCTGCAGCTGGTGGCCTTTCCGCAAGACGGCCTGCTGCGCAGCCCGGGCGCGCTGGCGAATCTGCAGCGCGCGCTCGACCTCGGCGTCGAGGTGGTGGGTGGCATCCCGCACTTCGAGCGCACGATGGCCCAGGGCGCCGAGAGCGTGCAGATCCTCTGCGAGCTGGCGGCCGAGCGCGGCTTGCGCGTGGACCTGCACTGCGACGAGAGCGACGACCCGATGTCGCGCCACATCGAGACCTTGGCCTTGCACACCCAGCGTCTGGGGCTGCAGGGCCGCGTGACGGGCTCGCACCTCACGTCCATGCACTCGATGGACAACTACTATGTCAGCAAGCTGCTGCCGCTGATCGCCGAGGCCGGTGTGCACGCCGTCGCCAACCCGCTGATCAACATCACGCTGCAGGGCCGGCACGACAGTTACCCCAAGCGCCGCGGCATGACGCGCGTGCCCGAGCTGCTGGCCGCCGGCGTGAACGTGGGCTTCGGCCACGACTGCGTGCTCGACCCCTGGTACAGCCTCGGTTCGGGCTGCATGCTGGAGGTGGCGGCCATGGGCCTGCACGTGGCGCAGATGACGTCTTCGGCCGCGCAACGGCAGTGTTTCGACGCCGTCACGGTGAACAACGCGCGCATCCTGGGCCTGGAGGGCTACGGTCTGGAGGTGGGCTGTCGGGCCGACTTCGTGCTGCTGCAGGCGCGTTGCCCCGAAGAGGCCATCCGTCTGCGCGCGCAGCGCCTGTGCGTGGTGCGCGGCGGGCAGGTGCTCTCGCGCATGGCGCCGGCGGTGGCCGAACTGGCGCTGCCGGGCCGTCCGGCGCGCGTGGATTTCACACGACAGGGTGGGGAGGCCGGGAAATCACCCCCTCGCTAGAATCAAGCAGACCCCAGGGAAGAGCACAGGCACCAGCGCAACGCGCGGCACAACATGAAACTCATCGGTTCACTCACCAGCCCCTACGTGCGCAAAGTGCGCGTCGTGATGGCCGAAAAGAAGCTCGACTGCGAGCTGGTGCTGGAAGACGTCTGGGGCAACGACAACATCGTCAAGAGCAACCCGCTGGGCAAGGTGCCCTGCCTGGTGCTGGACGGTGGCGAAGCCATCTTCGATTCGCGCGTCATCGTCGAGTACCTCGACACGCTCTCGCCCGTGGGCAAGCTGATCCCGCCCAGCGGCCGTGAACGCACCGAGGTGCGCACCTGGGAAGCGCTGGCCGACGGCCTGCTCGACGCCAGCATCCTGGCCCGCCTGGAAGCCACCTGGGGAGGCCGCAGCGAAGAGCAGCGTTCGCAGGCCTGGATAGACCGCCAGATGCGCGCCGTGCACAACGCGCTGAAGTCCATGAGCCTGGGCCTGGGCGACAAACCCTACTGCGCCGGCAACCACCTCACGCTGGCCGACATCGCGGTGGGCTGCGCGCTGGGTTACCTCGATTTCCGCTTCCCCGCCATCGACTGGCGCGGCGCCCACCCCCACCTGCACAAGCTCTACGACAAGCTGGCCGCACGGCCGAGCTTCGTCGATTCGGCGCCGCCGGCCGCTTGATGGCCGGCGCCCCTGGCCTGCCGCTGTTCACGGCGCTGCACAGCTACGAGCCGCGCGCCGGCCACGGCCTGCCGCACGACCCTTTCAACGCCATCGTGGGCCCGCGGCCCATAGGCTGGGTCAGCACGCGCAGCGCCGAGGGTGTCCTCAACCTCGCGCCCTACAGCTTCTTCAATGCCTTCAACTACACGCCGCCGCTGATCGGTTTCAGCAGCACGTCGGAGAAGGACAGCCTGCGCAACGCGCGCGCCACGGGCGAGTTCGTGTGGAACCTCGTCACGCGGCCGCTGGCCGAGGCGATGAACACCACCTGCATGGCCGTGCCGCCCGAGGTCGACGAGTTCCAGCTCGCGGGCTTGACGCCCGTGGCCTCGCAAAACGTGAACGTGCCGCGGGTGGGCGAAAGCCCGGTGGCTTTCGAGTGCAAGGTCACGCAGATCATCGCGCTGCAGGGCGGCGACGGCAGCCCGGCCGGTGCCTGGCTGACGATGGGCGAGGTGGTGGCCGTGCACATCGCGCGCGAACTGCTGGTGGACGGCATTTACGACACCGCCCAGGCCCAGCACATCCTGCGCGGCGGCGGCCCGGCCGATTACTTCAGCATCGGGCCCGAGCAGCTCTTCAAGATGCACCGGCCGCGCTGAGCGCGCGGGGGTTCTCGGCTTTCGGCGCAAAGCTGTCGGCGCTGGCCAGCGGCCAGTAGAGCTCGTAGACGCGGTGCGGCCAGGCGCCGCGGCCTTCGATGGCGGCCTTCAAGGTGCCGGGCGCCACGAAGCTCAGTTCGTTGGCCAGCAGCCGCACATCGCTGTCGGCGCGGCGCCGCACGATGTGGCTGGCGCTGATCTCGTTGGGGTGCTGCAGCCCCGCGGCCTGCACCAGCTCTTTCAACGCTTCCAGCGTGTGGTGGTGGAAGCGGTAGACACGCTCGGTCTTGTCGGGCACCACCAGGGCTTTCTGGCGCTGCGGATCTTGTGTCGTCACGCCCGTGGGGCAGGCGCCGGTGTGGCAGGTCTGCGCCTGGATGCAGCCCAGGGCGAACATGAAGCCGCGCGCCGCGTTGCACCAGTCGGCGCCCAGGGCCATGGCGCGAGCGATGTCGAAAGCGCCGATGATCTTGCCCGCACAGCCGATCTTCACGCGGTGGCGCAGGCCCAGGCCGGTGAGCGTGTTGTGCACCAGCAGCAGGCCTTCTTGCAGCGGTGCGCCGACGTGGTCGGTGAACTCCAGCGGCGCCGCGCCGGTGCCGCCCTCGGCGCCGTCCACCACGATGAAGTCGGGCACCAGGTCGGTTTCCAGCATGGCCTTGCAGATCGCGAACCACTCCCAGGGGTGGCCGATGCAGAGCTTGAAGCCCGTGGGCTTGCCGCCTGAGAGTTCACGCAGCCTGGCGATGAACTGCAGCAACTCGCGCGGTGTGCTGAAAGCGCCGTGGCTGGCCGGGCTGACGCAGTCCACGCCCACCGGCACGCCGCGCGCGGCGGCGATCTCGGGCGTGACCTTGGACCCCGGCAGCACACCCCCATGGCCGGGCTTGGCGCCCTGGCTGAGCTTGAGCTCCACCATCTTCACCTGCGGCTCGCGTGCGTTGGCGATGAACTTCTCTTCGTTGAAGCGGCCTTGCTCGTCGCGGCAGCCGAAGTAGCCGCTGCCGATTTCCCAGATGAGATCGCCGCCGTGCACGCGGTGGTGCTGGCTGATGCTGCCTTCACCGGTGTCGTGCGCGAAGCCACCTTTCTTGGCGCCGCCGTTGAGCGCGAGGATGGCGTTGGCGCTCAGAGCGCCGAAGCTCATGGCCGAGATGTTGAAGAGGCTGGCCGCGTAGGGCAAGGTGCAGCCGTTGTCGGCATGGCCGATGGTGACGCGGAAGTCGTGCGTGGCCACGGCGCTGGGGCTCATCGAGTGGTTGATCCACTCGTAGCCCGGCGCGTGCACATCAAGCTGGGTGCCGAAGGGCCGTTTGTCGGATTGGCCCTTGGCCCGCTGGTAGACCAGGCTGCGCTGCGTGCGCGAAAAAGGCGTGGCCTCGTTGTCGCCTTCGATGAAGTACTGCCGCACCTCCAGCCGCACGAACTCCAGCAGGAAACGCAGATGCCCGATGACGGGGTAGTTGCGCAGGATGCTGTGGCGGCGCTGGCGCACGTCGCGCCAGCCCAGGGCCACGAGGAAGAGGCAGACCAGCGCGGCCGGCCCGCCCCAGCCGAAGGCCACCCAGGTGAAGGCGAAGAGCAGGCATCCGATGGCGCTGAGCAGCCACGCCGTGTAGCGCACCGGGAAGTGCTGGTCGATCCTGTGCAGCCATGCATGCATGCGGTTGACCCCGTTCTTGTGCAGCCTTTGGTTCGCGCGATGCTAGCCATCCGCAGCGACGGACAAGCCCTGAATTGGCCGGTTTTTCCAGCCGTGCCGGGCTGCCGTGCGGGCTGCAGCCGTCAGGGGCCGCTGGCTACAATGCCGCCGCACAGCGCCGATTTGATCCAGATTGCGGGCGCTCAACAAATTCCGCTAAAAGAGGACGCCCGACCCGGTGTTCGCTTCATGCGGCACCGGGTTTCTTGTTTTTCCGACCATGTCTTCCGCCGGCCCCGTCACCGCCCAGCAGATGCACTTCAGCGAGCCGCTGCCGCTGCGCAGTGGCGCGCTGTTGCCGAGCTACCAGCTCACCTACGAGACCCACGGCACGCTCAACGCCGAGCGCAGCAACGCCGTGCTGGTGTGCCACGCGCTCAACGCCAGCCACCACGTGGCCGGGGTGGATGCCAGCGGCAACAAGGGCTGGTGGGACAACCTCATCGGCCCCGGCAAGCCGCTGGACACGAACCGCTTTTTCGTCATCGGCGTCAACAACCCGGGCTCGTGTTTCGGCAGCACCGGGCCCATGCACCTGAACCCGACATCGGCCGTGCCCGGGCGGGTGTGGGGCGCCGATTTCCCGGTGGTGACGGTGGAAGACTGGGTCGATGCACAAGCGCGCCTGGTGCAGCGCCTGGGCATCACGCAGCTGGCCGCGGTGCTGGGCGGCAGCCTGGGCGGCATGCAGGCGCTGGCGTGGACACTGCGCCACCCCGAGAGGTTGCGCCACTGCATCGCCGTGGCCACGGCGCCCAACCTCAGCGCGCAGAACATCGCCTTCAACGAGGTGGCGCGCCGCGCCATCGTCACCGACCCTGATTTCCACGGCGGCCATTTCTACGAACACGGTGTGGTGCCCAAACGCGGGCTGCGCGTGGCGCGCATGGTGGGCCACATCACCTACCTGGCCGAAGACGCGATGGAGAGCAAGTTCGGCCGCGAGCTCAAGGCCGCGGCGTTGCGCTACTCCACGCAGGACATCGAGTTCCAGATCGAGAGCTACCTGCGACACCAGGGCGACAAGTTCGCCGAGTACTTCGACGCCAACACCTATTTGCTGATCACGCGCGCGCTCGACTACTTCGACCCGGCGGCCGCGCACGGCGGCGACCTCGCGCGCGCCTTCGCCGCGAACGCGGAAACGCTGCAAAAACGTTTCATGCTCGTGAGCTTCACCACCGACTGGCGCTTTGCGCCCGAGCGCAGCCGCGAGATCGTCAAGGCGCTGGTGGCCAACCGCATCGCGTGCAGCTACGCCGAGATCGATGCGCCGCACGGGCACGACGCCTTTCTGCTCGAAGACCCGCGCTACCACGCGGTGATGCGCGGCACCTTCGAGCGCATCGCAGCCGAGGTGGGGCCATGAGCGAGCGCAAGGACCTGGAGCTGATCGCCGACCTGGTGCCCGCCGGCAGCCGCGTGCTCGACCTCGGCTGCGGCAACGGTGAACTGCTGGCCCACCTGCGCGACCGCAAGGGCTGCACCGGCTACGGCATCGAAATTGACGATGCCAACGTGCAGGCCTGCGTGAAACGCGGCATCGACGTCATCCAGCTCAACCTCGACGAAGGACTGGCGCTGTTCGAAGACCGCAGCTTCGACGTCGTGCTGCAGCTCGACACGCTGCAGCACCTGCGCAACACCGAGAAGATGCTGCGCGAGACGGCGCGTGTGGGCCGCATCGGCATCGTCAGCTTCCCGAACTTCGCGCACTGGCCCAACCGCCTGCACGTGCTGACCGGCCGCATGCCGGTGACACGCGCACTGCCTTACGAGTGGTTCGACACGCCCAACATCCGCGTCGGCACCTACGCCGATTTCGGCGTGCTGGCGCGGCGCTGCGGCCTGCAGATCACCGACAGCTTCGGGCTGCAGGCCGGCCAGCTGGTGCGGCGCTGGCCCAACCTGCGGGCCAGCGTGGCGGTGTTCCGCTTCGAGAGCGCCTGATCAGGCCGCCGGCAGGCTGAGCGTGAAGGTGGCGCCCGCGCCTGCCGCGCTATGCACCTGGATGCTGCCGCCCATGGCTTCCGCGAGTTCGCGGCTCAGCGCCAGGCCCAGGCCAGTACCGGCCACCGGGCCGCGCAGCGCGCCCAGGCGTTCGAAGGGCTGAAACAGGCGCGCCTGCGCCAAGGCGTCCAGTCCCGGGCCGCTGTCGATGACGTGCAGGCTCACCCAGCCGGCGCGGGTTTCCGCCTGCAGGCGCACCCAGCCCTGCGGCTGGTTGTACTTGATGGCGTTGCCGATGAGGTTGATCAAGACCTGCAGCAGGCGGCGGCGGTCGGCGCGCACCGCGCAGGGCGGGGCGTTGCGCGTGTCGTCGTGCAGGCTCACCCCGGCTTCGGCCGCGGTGGCCGCCAGCATCGCCAGCGCTTCGTCCAGCGGCTCGCGCAGCGGCAGCACTTCGGTGGCCATCGCGAGCTGGCCGGTCTGTGCGCTGCTCAGGTCGAGCACGTCGTCCATCAGCGCCAGCAGGTGCCGGCCCGAGCTCAGCACCTGGGCGATCCACTGCCGCTGGCGTTCACCGTCACCCGGCTCCAGTTCGAGCAGCTGCGTGAAGCCCAGCACCGCGTTCAGCGGTGTGCGCAGCTCGTGGCTGACGCGGCTGAGGAACTGCGACTTGGCGAGATCGGCCGCCGCGGCGCGGTCACGTTCTGCGCGCAAGGCATCGGCCTGCTTGCGCAGCGTGATGTCGGTGTGCGTGCCCACCATGCGCAGCGGCCGGCCCTGCTCGTCACGCGCCAGCACCATGCCGCGCGAGAGGATCCACTTCCAGCTGCCGTCCTTGCACTGCACGCGGTGCTCGTTGACGTAGGTCGGTGCCTGGCCCGCGAAATGGGCTTCGCGCGCGATGCGCATGTGCTCCAGGTCTTCCGGGTGTGTGCGGGCGTCCAGCGCGTCGGGGGTGTCGGGCAGCTCGTCGGGTGCAAAGCCGTACAGCGCCTTGCAGGCTGGCGAGAGCAGCTCGCGGCCTTCCTGGATGTGCCAGTCCCAGACGCCGTCGCCGGTGCCTTCCAGCGCGCGTTTCCACAGCTCGCCGCTGCGCGCCAGCGCCAGCTCGGCCTGCTTGCGTTCGGTGATGTCGATCATCACGCCGATGCGCACCTGGTCTCTGCCCAGGCTCTCGGCGGGCACCGAGATCTGCTGCACCCAGCGCTGGCTGCCGTCGCCCCGCAGGATGCGGAACTCGGTGGTCAAGGGGCGGCGTGCGCGCGCGGCGGCGGTGAGCTCGGCGTCCACACGCGGCAGGTCGTCGGGGTGGCGGAAGTGGGCCAGCAGGCGGCGGTTGCGCACCGCTTCTTCGGGCGCCACGCCGTAGAGCTGGCGCACGCCATCGCTGATGAAGTCGAGATGGCGGCTGCCATCGGCCATCAGCACCACGCGGTAGACCACGCCCGGCACCTGGGCCGTGATTTCGCGCAGTTCACGCTCGCGGCGTTCCAGCGCGCCGCGCGCCTGCACCTGCTCGGTGATCTCTTCGACCGTGCCTTCGAAGAACAGCACCTCGCCGTCGGCGCCGCGCACGGCGTGGGCGTTTTCTCGCACCCAGAGCCGGCGCCCGCTGCCGCGGGCGCGCACCTCCGACTCGAAACCCACCACACGGTCTTCGCTGAGCAGCTGCGCCATGAAGCGCTGCTGACGTTCGGGCTGCACATACCAGCTGGCGGCCCCGCCGTTGACGATGGCCAGGTGATCGGCCTCGCTGGCCAGGTCGTTCAGACGCACCAGCGCGGGGTTGCTGCGCAGCATCACCCCATCGGGGCGCTTGCGGTAGGCCCCGATGGGCAGGAACTCGAAGAGCGACGAAAAGTCGTGTTCCACCATGGGCCGGCCGGTGCGGGGTGTCTCAGTCCAGCGTCACTTCTGTGTGCACGGTGCCCGCGCGGTCGGCCGTGGCCTTCAGCGCGATGCGCGTGCCGCGTGCGCCTTTGACCACCCACTCGACCACCGCGCGGTCGGCGGTGATCTCGCGGCTGGGCAGAAATGCCTGCTGGCTGCTCTTGGGCGCATGGCCTTCGAGGTGGGCGCCGATCTCGCGCTCTTTGCCGCTGACCAGGCTGACACCATCGGGCAGCAGGATGTTGAAGACGGTGCCGCGCACGGTCTTGCGCTCCAGCGCGCGTTTGCTGATGTAGCTGGGCAGGTAGCCGGCGTTGGCCACCGCGAAGCGCACGCGCCAGGTGTCGGGGCCCAAAGCGCGCACCTCGGTGCGCAGCACTTCCAGCTTGGGCAGCGTCAGGCCGATCTGCAGCAGCCAGGCCGGGAAACGCGCCGCCTCGCGCTCGCGCAGCGCCGGCGGCGGGTTGCGCCAGTAGTTCATGCGGTCCCAGCCGCCGAGCTCGACCATGCCCAGCTGCGGGTGGCGGAAGGGGTGCCAGTCGACATAGGCCTGGCCGCCGCACTGCTCGTCGCTCCACTTCAGCAGCTTGAGGTCGTCGTCCACCGGGTGGTCGCGGTACCAGTCGATCCACTTGTAGTCGGTGATGCCGGCCTCCTTGTTGGGCGACCAGATCTCCACCGTCCAGAACAGCGCGCCCAGGTGCTCGTAGACCCAGTCTTGTGTGCCGGTGATGACCTGCTTGGGGTGGTACTTGAAGTCGTGCCAGATGCTGATGGCCGGGTAGCCCGTGAGCTTGGCGCCGATGTCCGACAGGCGCTTGAACATCCACAGGTCTTCGGGCGTCATGTCGTCGTCGCTCTGCGTGCCCATGGGCCGCAGGATCACGCCGCTGTGCGTGTGGAAGCTCACCGCCGCGCCGATGTTGGGGTGCTTGGTGATGAAGTCGACCATGGCCCGCACCTCGGGCTCGCTGGTGGGGTAGGGGCCGGCGCCCACCTGCTCGAACTCCTGCCGCCAGAAGGCGGGGAAGTTGCGGTTGAAGTCCAGGCCCTCGCGGTCGGGGTTGGCGCTGATCTTCAGGCCGTCGAAGTTCTTCAGCGTGCCCTCGGGGATGAGGCGGTAGTACTCGCCGCCGAATTCACCCGGCTCGCGCGCCACCATCAGCCGCGGCTCGGTGGGGTGCTTCTTGTAGGTGCCATGGGGGTCGGGCACACGCATCTGCAGCACGCGGCCGTCGCCGTCGACGTCTTCCACGGTCAGGCCATCGACCGGCTCTTCGTCGAAGGGGTAGGGCCTTGTGCCGCTGCGGATGTGGCGCGGGCGGTCGGCCAGCGCGAGCTCGGCGCCGTCGGGGTTCAGGCGGGGCACCATGTAGACCACGCGGGTGTCGAGCAGCTGGCGCACCTGCGCGTCGGTGTCGTAGTTCGCCAGCAGCTGGTGCAGCCAGTACAGGCAGGCGGTGCTGGCCGTCAGCTCGGCGGCGTGGATGTTGCCGTCCACCCAGAAGGCGGGTTTGTCGGTGTCGGCGCCGGTGGCGGTGTTGCCCAGCGTCAGCAGCCAGATGTCGCGGCCTTCGAAGCTCTGGCCCAGGCTCGTGAGCTGCACCAGGTGCGGCGCCGCTTGCGCATAGTCCTGCAACAGGCGGGTGAGTTCGGTGTGGCGGTAGAACTGGTCGAACCGCGGGACGGGCAGCGCTGGCATGGGGGCGGGCCGGTGTTGGGGATGGCTGATGCTACTGCGGCCCCCCGGCCCCCAATGCGCTTTCACTGCCCCTTGAAGAGCCCCTGGAAGTGGCGCGAGACCGGCAGCGTCTCGGGCCGGCCGCGCAGCGTGAGGTGCATGTGGCCTTCGTCCACGCGCACGGCGCTGGCGATGTGGCGCTGGTTGACGATGACGCTGCGGTGCACCTGCCAGAAGAGCTGCTCGTCCAGCTGCGCCAGCAATTCCTTCAGCGGCGTGCGTATGAGCGCGTCGCCCGCGCCGTGCGAGCCGTCGAAGACGATGCGCGTGTAGCGGCTGTCGCTCTCGAAGTACACCACTTCGTCGCTGCGGATCAGCTTGACCTCGCGGCCCACGCTGGCCTGCAGCACCTGCAGCGGTGGCGCGCGGCGTGTCTGGCCGGCCAGCTGGGCCAGCAGGTTTTGCAGCATGGCGGGGTCGGGCAGGGCCGCGCCGGGTGTGGGTGTTGCAGGCGCCGTGGGCGCCTGCAGCCGCTGGCGCAGGCGCAGCACGGTCTGCGCCAGGCGTTCGGGGTCCACGGGTTTCATCAGGTAGTCGACCGCACCGGCATCGAAGGCCGCGAGCGCGTGGTCGCCATAGGCCGTGGCGAAGACCACCGCGGCGCGGCCGTCGATGCGGCGCGCCACGTCGATGCCGCTGAGCCCCGGCATGCGGATGTCGAGGAAACACACCGCCGGTTCGTGTTCCAGAAAGCTGTCCCAGGCATCGACGCCGTTGCTGGCCACGGCCACGATCTGCAGCGAGGGCCAGGCCTCTTTCAAGGCAGCCAGCAGCTGTTCACGCGGGGCTTCTTCGTCGTCGGCCACCAGCGCGGTGAGCGGCGCGACAGGGGGCGTGTGGGGCAGGGGGCTGGGGGTGGCGAAGCTCATGGTGGCGTTCAGGCGGGGGTGGCTTCACGCCACGGCAGGGTGATCTCGGCCAGGCAGCCGCCGCCGGGCGCGGGGCCGATCTGCAAGCGCGCCGCGGGGCCGAAGTTCAGGGCCAGGCGCTGGCGGGCATTGCCCAGGCCCACGCCGTCTTGCATGTCGGCGCTGGGGCCGGGCCCGTCGTCGAGCACCTCGAACAGCGCCAACGCGCCCTGGCGGCGGGCGCGCAGCCGCAGGTGGCCGCCGGCCAGTTGTGGCTCCAGGCCATGGGCGATGGCGTTTTCCACCAGCGTCAGCAGCAGGCCCGGTGGCAGCAGCGCACGTTCGAGACCGGCCTCGATGTCCAGCGTGTAGCGCAGCCGCGCGCCCATGCGCGCCTGCATCACGGCCAGGTAGCGCTCCACCGCCACCAGTTCCTGGCCGGCAGGCAGCAGGGCGTGGTTGAACAGCGGCAGCGTGGCCCGCAGGTAGCCGGTGAGTGCGGCCAGCAGCGGTGCGGCGCGCTCGTCCCGGGTCTGCACCCAGTGCTGCAGCGAAGCCAGGGTGTTGAAGAGAAAGTGCGGCTCGATCTGCGCGGCTGCCAGGCGGCGCGCCATCTCGATGGACTTTTCACGTTCGGCCTGTTCACGCAGGCGCGCTTCGATGGTCTGCGCGCGCCAGACCACGAGAAACCAGCCCAGCAGCACCAGCAGACCGATGCCCAGCCCCACCACCAGCATCACCACTTCGCGGTCGGCGCGGTCTTCCACGCGCCAGCGTATGCCCAGCGCAAAGGCCACCATCACGAGCGACAAGACCCAGTGCGCCTGCATCAGCGGCTTGCGCCACGGCCGCCACCAGAGCCACCGGCCCAGCGCGGTGCCCAGCACGGCCACGGCAGCGAAGGCGGCCGTCAGGCGCGCCGTTTGGGTGGCCGGTGCCAGCAACAGCGTCACGAAGGCCGGCGTTGCGAGGTTCACCGCCGCCACCGCCAGCAGCGTGGCACTCGGCGGGTCGTTGCCGGCCCGTGCCATCTCTTCGGGCGTGAAGGGTTGTTTGCGGCCGGGGTACCAGAGCTGGCTCCAGTCGATGCGTTGGCGTGTCATGGCGGGCAGTTTAGAAGCGGCCCGCTGGCGCGCCTTGCGCTAGGCGGCGTTTGGCTCTGGCAGCCGCACCGCTGGCAGAAAACGCGTCACGGATGGTGCTGTCGCCCGCCCATGAACACGCGCAACTCGCCGGGCTCGAAAGGCACCCACGCCTCGTTGGTGGTCAGCGGTTCGGTGGCCACCACGGCCACGCGGTCTTGCGGCGTGGTGTGGGCGGCGAAGTCGACGCTGAGGTCTTCGTCGGCCAGCGTGGCCGCGGTGAAGGGGTGGGCGCGCTCCACCGACCACAGCTTCGTGGTGCCGTGCGCCCACAGCGCCTGCCCGTTGCTCAGCAGCACGTTGAAGGTGCCGTGGCGCGCCGGCTGCGGCAGCAGCTCGCGCAGCGTGCAGCTCAGCTCGTCGACCGTGGGCACGCCGGCGTGGGCCTTGGCCAGTTCCTGCATCAGCCAGCAGAAGGCGCGCTCGCTGTCGGTGTCGCCCACGGGGCGGAACTGGCCGTGCAGGCGCGGCTGGTAGTCCTTCAGGTCGCCGTTGTGCGCAAACACCCAGTAGCGGCCCCAGAGCTCGCGCACGAAGGGGTGGCAGTTCTGCAAGGCCACCGAGCCCACGGTGGCCTTGCGGATGTGCGCGATGACGACCTCGCTCTTGATCGGGTAGCGCTTGATCATCTGCGCCACCGGCGAGCCGATGGCGCCGTCGCGGTCGATGAAGTGGCGCAGGCCACGGTCTTCGAAGAAGGCGATGCCGAAGCCGTCCTTGTGCTCGTCGGCGCGCGTGGCCAACCCCGTGAAGCTGAACATCACGTCGGTGGGCGTGTTGGCGTTCATGCCCAGCAGCTGGCACATGGCTGGGTCCGCGTCGGTGCCGGGCCGGCTTCAGCGCGTCTGGGTCGCGGCCGTGATCTCCAGGTTGGGGATGGGCAGGCACTCGGAGAAGAAGGTCACGGGCGTGCAGGGCGAGGCCGTCATCGCGGTGACCACGTCGGCGCCGCCGCTGACGGTGCCGAAGACGGCGTAGCCGCGTGCCGTGGCGGTGCGGTCCAGGAAGGTGTTGTCGACGAGGTTGATGAAAAACTGCGAGGTGGCCGAATCGGCCGCCTGCGTGCGTGCCATGGCCACCGTGAGGCGCAGGTTCGACAGGCCGGCGTTGTCTTCCAGCGTGATGGGCGGGTTGGTGGCCTTGAGCATCGGGATGTTGGTGGTGCTCACGCCCGTCGGGTAGCCGCCGCCCTGCAGCACGAAGCCCGGCGCGTGGCGGTGGAAGACCGTGCCGACGTACCAGTTGGTGTTGACGTAGTTGAGGAAGTTGTCGACCGTGATGGGCGCGCGCGCCGGGTCGAGCGTGATGACGAAGCTGCCCAGGCTGGTGCTGCCATTGCCGATGGTCATGGTCACCTGCGGCACGGCCACGGTGTAGGCCACGCTGCCCAGCGCGCCGCCATCCGCGCTGCGCGTGATGGCCACCGTCTGTGCGCCCACGCCCGACACCGTGCACTCGTAGTAGGCCGTGGTGGCGGTGCTGATGTTCGGCGCCGTGCTCAGGCGCGTGAAGTTGCGGCAGCCGGCCGAGCTGAGCGTCAGGCCCTGGTCGAGCCGCGTGCCATTGACGGTGACGAGCAGCTTCTGGCTGTAGCGCGGCGTGGCCGAAGCCGTGGCCGAGCTGAAGGTGGGCAGCTCGGCGCCGGGCGTGCCGCTGTCGCCGCCGCCCCCGCCGCAGCCCGACAACAGCGAGGTGGCGGCCGTGGCGGCCAGAAGCAGGCGGGTGCGCTGCAGATTCATGGGGGGCTCCTGAGGGTTATTCGAACAACAGCTTGGTGACCCCGCTCAGCGTGAACAGCCTTGCGGGGTTTTGTGTTTCGTCCAGCACACCGGCCAGACGGCGAAGGATGCGCGGGCTCTTGCGCGCGCGCCAGATCACCAGGTCGGCCAGCCACGGCCGCTGGTTGACGATGCCGGCGCGGTCGTACAGACCAAATTGCGGTTGCAGCGCCCGCAGGCCGGCTTCATACGCCTGCTGCACCTGGGCATCGGGGCGGGTGGCGGCGTGCTGCAGCGCTTCGGCCGCGAGCAGGCCGCTTTCCAGCGCTTTGCCGATGCCTTCGCCGGTGAAGGCGTAGGTGGTGCCCGCGGCCTCGCCGGCCACCAGCAAACCCGGGCGCGACCACTTCGCGCCGCGCAGTGAAAAACGCAGCGGCGCGCCCTTGAGCGGGCCGAGTTGCTGGCCCTGGCGCATCAGCTTGGCGGCGGGCGGGTGCACCTCGCAGAAGGCCTGGAACATCTGGCGCAGGTTCATGCCCTGGGCCTGGTTCGTTTTCCGGCCCTTGCCGCCTTCGAGCCGGTGGCTGTCGGTGAGGCCGGCGCCGATGTTGAACACGCCGCCCGGCCCCGGGAACACCCAGCCGTAGCCACCACGCAGCTGGCGGTGCCACACCACCTGCAGCTGGGTGATCTCTTCGGCCAGGTCCGGGTGGCGCACATAGGTGCGCAGCGCCGTGCCGCTGGGCGTGTGGCGTTCGCACAGACCGGCGGCGGCCAGCGCCTGTGGCACGGCGCCGGTGGCCAGCACCACCCAGCGGGCGCGCAGCTCTTGGGCCGCCGTGCCTTCGGCGCCCTGCAGCCGCGCGCCGACGACACGCCCGGTCTCGTCGAGCAGCGGCGCCTCGAAGCGCCACGGGGTGTGCAGCTCGGCGCCCGCGCCTTGCGCGGCGCGCACGAGGATGTGGTCGAGCACCTTGCGCGGCAGCACGCTCAGCGTGCCCGGCACGTCGACATGGCCGGCGCGTGGCGCCACGCAGCGCACATGCGGCACGGCCTGCGCCGCCGCGGCCACTTCGTCGTAAACGCCCAGGCGCTTGAGCGCGGCGTGGCTGTCGGGGATGAGGCCGTCGCCGCAGACCTTGTCGCGCGGAAAGTTGTGCTGGTCCACCAGCACCGTGTGCAGCCCGGTGCGTGCCAGCATCTGCGCGCAGGCGCTGCCGGCAGGGCCGGCGCCGACGACGAGCACGTCGGCCTGCAGGGGCAAAGCGGTGGGGGTGCGGCCGGGGGTTTCAGTCACGGCGGCATTCTAGGCAGCGGCCCAGGCAGAGTCCCACGCCCAGGGCCGGCAGCGGTGTTTGTGTTACCTTCCGCCGCCCGAAAATCCAGCAGTTCCGGGACCCGGCGAAGAACAACTGAGGAGAGCTTGCATGGCTTTGCTGATCGGCGTGCCCCAAGAGGCTGCGGCGGGTGAAAAACGTGTCGCCACCGTGCCCGAGGTGGTGGAAAAACTCGTCAAGCTGGGTTTCCAGGTGGCCGTGCAAAGCGGTGCCGGCGACGCCGCCAACTGCAGCGACGAGGCCTACCGCGCTGCGGGTGCCGAGGTGCTGCCCGATGCGGCCACACTCTGGGCCCGCGCCGACATCGTCTTCAAGGTGCGCGCGCCCAGCGCCGACGAAGTGGCGCTGATGCGCCAAGGCGGCATGCTGATCGGCTTTGTCTGGCCGGCGCAGAACCCCGAGCTGATGCAGCAGCTGGCGGCCAAGGGCGCCACGGTGCTGGCCATCGACGCGCTGCCGCGGCAGCTGAGCCGCGCGCAGAAGATGGACGCTCTCACGTCGCAGGCCGGTGTGAGCGGCTACCGCGCCGTCATCGAAGCGGCGAATGCGTTCGGGCGTTTCTTCAACGGCCAGATCACGGCCGCCGGCAAGGTGCAGCCGGCCAAGGTGTTCATCGCCGGCGCTGGCGTGGCGGGCCTGGCGGCCATCGGCACGGCGGCCAACCTGGGTGCCATCGTGCGCGCCAACGACACGCGCGCCGAAGTGGCCGACCAGGTGGTCTCGCTGGGCGGTGAGTTCGTGAAGGTGGACTACGAGGAAGAAGGCTCGGGCGGCGGCGGCTACGCCAAGGTCATGAGCGAAGGTTTCCAGCAGGCGCAGCGCGAGATGTACGCGAAGCAGGCGCGCGAGGTCGACATCATCATCACCACCGCGTTGATCCCGGGCAAGCCGGCGCCCAAGCTCATCACCGCCGAGATGGTGGCCACGATGAAGCCGGGCAGCGTCATCGTCGACATGGCCGCCGAACAGGGCGGCAACTGCGAGCTCACCGTGCCGGGGCAGGCCGTGGTGCGGCACGGTGTCACGATCGTCGGCTACACCGATCTCGCCAGCCGCCTGGCCAAGCAGAGCAGCACGCTCTACGCCACCAACCTGCTGCGCCTGACGGAAGAGCTCTGCAAGACCAAGGACGGCCAGGTCAACGTCAACTTCGAAGACGACGCGATCCGCGGCCTCACGGTCATCAAGGAAGGCGCCGTCACCTGGCCCGCGCCGCCGCCCAAGCTGCCGCCGGCGCCGCCCAAGGCGAAGGCGGAAGCCGCACCGGCCGCGAAGGCTGCCAAGGGCCACGGCCACGGCTCGGTGGAGCCGATGTCGGCCAAGACGCTGGCCATCGTGTTCGCGGTGGGCGCGGTGCTGTTCTGGTTCGTGGGCGCCTACGCCCCGGCGAGCTTCCTGCAGCACTTCACCGTGTTCGTGCTGGCCTGCTTCGTCGGCTACATGGTGGTGTGGAACGTCACGCCCAGCCTGCACACGCCGCTGATGAGCGTGACCAACGCCATCAGTTCCATCATCGCCATCGGCGCGCTGGTGCAGGTGGCGCCGCCGCTGGATGCCGCAGGCGCTGCCGACCGGCCCAACACCCTGATCCTGGTGTGCGCGGTGCTGGCGCTGGTGCTCACGGCCATCAACATGTTCGGCGGCTTCGCGGTCACGCGGCGCATGCTCGCGATGTTCCGCAAGTAAAAGAAGGCGAAGAAGAACATGAGCGCAAGCCTCGCCACCGTCGCCTACATCGGCGCGATCATCCTTTTCATCATGAGCCTGGGCGGCCTCTCGAACCCCGAGACGGCGCGCCGCGGCAACTTCCTCGGCATGGCCGGCATGGCGCTGGCCGTGGTGGCCACGGTGCTGGGGCCGCGCGTCACGGCCGCCGGCATCCCTTGGATCGTGGGCGCGCTGGTCGTGGGCGGAGGCATCGGCCTCTACGCCGCGAAGAAGGTGCAGATGACGCAGATGCCCGAGCTCGTGGCGCTGATGCACAGCCTGGTGGGCCTGGCGGCCTGCCTGGTGGGCTTCGCGAGCTATGTGGACACCTCCACCGTCTTCCCCACGCCCGTGGAAAAGACCATCCACGAGGTCGAGATCTACGTCGGCATCCTCATTGGTGCCGTCACCTTTTCGGGCTCCATCGTCGCTTTCGGCAAGCTCTCGGGCCGCATCGGTGGCAAGCCGCTGCTGCTGCCGGGGCGCCACCTGCTGAACCTGGCGGGGCTGCTGGTGGTCGTGTATTTCGGCTACGTCTTCCTGCAGTCGCACGACGTGAACGCCGGCATGCTGCCGCTGCTGGTGATGACGGTCATCGCGCTGCTCTTCGGCATCCACATGGTGATGGCCATCGGCGGCGCCGACATGCCGGTGGTGGTGAGCATGCTCAACAGCTACTCGGGTTGGGCCGCGGCGGCCACGGGTTTCATGCTGAGCAACGACCTGCTGATCGTGACGGGTGCGCTGGTGGGCAGCTCGGGCGCCATCCTCAGCTACATCATGTGCCGCGCGATGAACCGCAACTTCATCAGCGTGATCGCCGGTGGTTTCGGCGGTGGTGCGCCGGCCCCGGCGGCCGCCGGTGGCGCTGCGGCACAGCCGGCTGGCGAGGTGGTGTCGGTCAGCGCGGTCGAGACGGCCGAGCTGCTGAAAGAAGCCCGCAGCGTGATCATCGTGCCGGGTTACGGCATGGCGGTGGCGCAGGCGCAGCACACGGTGTTCGAGATCACCAAGCTGCTGCGCGGCAAGGGCGTGAACGTGCGTTTCGGCATCCACCCCGTGGCCGGCCGCATGCCGGGCCACATGAACGTGCTGCTGGCCGAGGCCAAGGTGCCTTACGACATCGTGCTGGAGATGGACGAGATCAACGAGGACTTCCCGGCCACGGACGTCACCATGGTCATCGGTGCCAACGACATCGTGAACCCCGCTGCGCAGGACGACCCCACCAGCCCCATCGCCGGCATGCCGGTGCTGGAAGTGTGGAAGGCCAAGACCAGCATCGTGATGAAGCGCAGCATGGCCAGCGGCTATGCCGGCGTGGACAACCCGCTGTTCTACAAAGAGAACAACCGCATGCTCTTCGGCGACGCGAAGAAGATGCTCGACGAGGTGCTCACGGCGCTGCGCGCCTGAGCGGCCGGCCGCCGTTCCACACGGCGTTGGCCCAGCCGCACCCCTGGCTTGAGGGGGCGCCCCCGCTCTGCGGGTTGCTGCGCGAGGCTGCTGCCCGAAGTGGGTTCAGAATGGGTCGATCGACCCTGGGCTGCACAGCGCCCAGGCTCCCCCCACTTCTGCAGGTAGCTCCCATGATGTCTCGCCTTGCCGGCCGCGTAACGCGCGCCTCCGTCGCCCCCTTGTTCGCTGCCGTGCTCGCGGGCTTGGCCCCGGTGGCCGCGCAGGCCGCACCGGTGTGGATCACCGTCGGCGACGACGCTTACCAGGTCATGCAGAAGGTGGCGCCCGCGGCGCGCACCGTGGCCACGCGCGGCATCAGCGTCAACGTGCCGGTGCAGCGCGGCAGCGCGCGCTTGAAGCAGGCCATCGAGAACGTGCGCGTCGTCGAGATCGACGACAACATGATCCCCACGCTGTCGCTGGCCGTGCACATGAAGCTGGCCAAGTGTGGCGGCTTCATGCAGCACGCCAGCCAGGCCGAAGCCCTGGCCGCGCTGCACCGCCTGGAAGGCGACCCCGAACCGCTGCTGGCGCCCAGCTACGCCATCGACAACCAGACGCAAGTCAACGCCATGCTGCCGCAGCTGCAGGCCAGCAACCTGCTGTCCACCATCACGCAGCTCTCCAGCTTCCAGAACCGCCGCTACAACAGCACGCACGGCGTGGCGGCCTCGAACTGGCTGTTCAACCACTGGCAGAGCCTGAACCCGGGCAACCGCCGCACGATCCGCGTGCGCCAGATCGCGCACACCTGGGCCCAGCCTTCGGTGGAGTTCGAGATCCTGGGCAGTGGCAACTCGGGCGAAACCGTGGTGATCGGCGCGCACCTCGACAGCATCGCCGGCAGCGGCATCGAGACCTCGCGCGCGCCCGGCGCCGACGACGACGCCAGCGGCGTGGCCGGCCTGACCGAGATCATCCGCGTGATGATGGCCAGCAACTACCAGCCCAAGCGCAACATCCGCTTCATCGCCTACGCGGCCGAAGAGGTGGGTTTGCTGGGATCGAAGGCCATCGTCGCGCAGCAGGCCGCGCGGCGCGACAAGGTGGTGGGCGTGATGCAGCTGGACATGACGGCCTTCCAGGGCAGCGCCACCGACCTGTGGATTTACACCGACTTCACCAACGCGGCGCAGAACGCCTTCGTGGCCAGCCTCGCAGCCGCCTACCTGCCCACGCTCACCGTGGGTTACGACCGCTGCGGTTATGGCTGCAGCGACCACGCTTCGTGGCACGCCGGCGGTTTTGCGGTGAGTTTCCCCTTCGAGAGCTCGGACGTCACCTACAACCGCGCCATCCACACCGTCAACGACACCACCGCCACCTTCGGCAACCAGGCCAACCACGCGCTGAAGTTCACGCAGCTGGCGCTGGCCTTCATGGTGGAACTGGCCAGCGACGCAACGCCGGCCGTGGCGCGCGGCGACGCTGCCGCAGCCACGCGCAAGGCCCCCGTGGCCGCCCGCGCGGTGGCCACCACCGCCGCTCAGTAAGCGCGCGCGCGCTCCACGCGGTGCGCCGGCTCAGCCCCGGCCAGCACCGCGCGCACATTGGCCGCGGCCACCTGTGCGGCGCTGCGCGGGTCGGTGGCGGCAGCGGCGTGCGGCAGCACCGTCACGCGCGGGTGCTGCCAGTACGGGTGGCTGGCGGGCAGCGGCTCCTGGTGGAAGACATCCAGCACCGCGTGGCCCAGCTGCCCGCTGTCCAGCGCGGCGAGCAGGTCTTCATCGACCACGTGCGCGCCGCGCGCCAGGTTCACCACGCCAGCCCCGCGCGGCAGCGCTGAAAAGAAGTCGGCGTTCAGCAGGCCGCGTGTGGTCGGCGTGAGCGGCAGCAGGTTCACCACCATGTCGGCCTGCGCCAGCAGCGGCGTCAAGGCCTGGCCATCGCGCCGCCAGCCGCTGACGGCATAACCCTGCTGCGCCAGACGCGCCGCAGCGGTGCCGCCCATCTGGCCTTGGCCCAGCACCAGCACACGCACTTCATCGGCGCGGCGCTGCGGCAGTGGTTGCCACATCCCTTGGCGCTGCTGCGCGGCGTACGCAAAGAAGTGGCGATGCAGCGAAAGCACGGCCCACAGCGCGGTTTCGGCCATCGCAGCGTTCATCGCCGGGTCGACCATGCGGGCCAGCGGCACACCGGCCGGCAGCGTGGTGTCGGCCAGCAAGCGGTCGACACCGGCCCACAGGCTCTGGATGAGCCGCAGCGCCGGCAGCCCTTGCAAGCTGCCCGGCGGCGGGTTGGCGACGATGGCCGCCACCACCTCGGGCGCTGCCTGTTGCGCTTGCGCGGGAGTCAGCAGCTCGGCCTCCGGCAGCGCGGCCTCCAGCGCAGCGCGCCAGGCCTCTTCTTCGCCGGGGTCGAAGCTGCCGGCCAGCAGCAGCTTCATGCGCGCGGGTCTCCGTGGGCCGTCTCGATCAGCCGCTGCAGCGCCGCGGCCACGGTATCGCCGCGCACGGCGCTGCGGTCGCCGGCGAGCTGCAGGCGTTCGGCCTGCACCTGGGCCGCCGTGCCCCAGGCCAGCCACACCGTGCCCACCGGCTTGCCCGGCACCGCACCGCCAGGGCCGGCGATGCCCGTCACGGCCACGGCCAGCTGCACAGGCGCGTGCTGCAGCGCGCCTTGCACCATCGCCCGCGCCACTTCTTCGCTCACCGCGCCATGCGCGGCGATCAAGGCTGCCGGCACGCCGAGCAAGGTGGTCTTGGCCTCGTTGCTGTAGGTGACGAAGCCGCGCTCGAACCAGTCGCTGCTGCCGGCCAAGCTGGTGCAGGCCGCGGCGATCAACCCGCCGGTGCAGCTCTCGGCCGTGGCCAGGCGCCAGGCGCGCGCGCGCAGTGCGGCCGCCAAGGCTTGCAGCGGGGTCTGCAGGCTCAGGAATTCCATAAACGTATCCACACGGCAATGAAGAGCAGCGTGCAGCCGGCCGCCACCAGGTCGTCGAACAGGATGCCGAAACCCTGGCGCCAGCCTATGGCCTCGCCCGCGCGCAGCTTGTAGCGCCGGTCGGCCCAGCCCACGGGGCCGGGCTTGGCGGCGTCGAAGTAGCGGAAGAGCGCAAACGCCGCCAGCTGTGCCCACCAGGCCGCAGGCGTCAGCAGCCACAGCACGATCCAGAAGGCGACGATCTCGTCCCACACGATGGCCCCGGGGTCGGCCACGCCCATGTGCTGTGCGGTGCGGGTGCAGGCCCAGGTGCCCACCACCAGCGCACCCACGATCACCCAGCCCCAGACCGCCGTGCTCAGCCATTGCGACAGCACGAGAAAACTCAGCCAGCCCCACAGCGTGCCCACCGTGCCCGGCGCCTTGGGGCTGAGCCCGCTGCCGAAACCCAAAGCCAGCCAGCGCGCCGGGTGGCGCCACATGAAGCCGGCGGTGGGGCGTGCGATACCGCTCATCTCACTGGAAGTGGTCGAAGCTGCGCCAGGGCGTGGGCACAGCGTGGCCTGCGGCGTCGACCACACGCAAGCCGGGCGCGGCCTCGATGCGTCCGCAGCGCGTCACGGCCACGTGGGCCCGCTGCCCGGCTGCCCGCACCGCGGCATGGGCCGAGGCCGGTGCGGTGAAAAGCAGCTCGTAGTCGTCGCCGCCGGCCAGCAGGCATTCGTGCTGCAACGCCAGCGGCTGGGCAGCCAGCACGGCGCTGCGCGGCAGCGCATCCACCTCGACCGTGGCGCCCACCTTCGAACGCTGCAGTACATGGCCCAGGTCGCCGAGCAAGCCGTCGCTGATGTCGATGGCGCTGGTGGCCACGCCGCGCAGCGCCAGCCCCAGGGCCACACGCGGCTGCGGCAGTTCCATCGCGCGGCGCACGGATTCGAAAGCCTCGCCGGGCAGCGTGTGCGTGCCGCGGAAGACCTCCAGCGCCAGCCGCGCATCGCCCAGCGTGCTGCCGGTGACCCACAGCTCGTCACCCGCCCGCGCGCCGCTGCGCAGCAGCGCCTGGCCTGCCGGCACCTGGCCGAAAACAGTGATGCAGAGATTCAAGGGCCCGGCGGTGGTGTCGCCACCCACGAGTTCGATGCCGTGGGCATCGGCCAGCGCGAACAGGCCGCGTGCGAAACCGGCGACGAAGGCTTCGTCGGCACGCGGCAGCGCCAGCGCCAGCGTGCAGCCCAGGGGCTCGGCGCCGCAGGCGGCGAGGTCCGACAAGTTCACCGCCAGCGCCTTGTGGCCCAGGCGCTCGGGCGCCACGGTGCTGAGGAAGTGGCGGCCTTCCACCAGCATGTCGGTGCTGATGGCCAGCTGTTGGCCGGGGGCCGGCTGCAGCAGCGCGCAGTCGTCGCCCACGCCCAGGGCCAGCGCCGGCCGCGCGCTGCGGCCCGTGCGCGTGAAGTGCCGCGCGATGAGTTCGAACTCGCCCATGGTCAAAGGCGCGGTGGGCTGTCGCGCAACAGGTTGGCCAGCTCCACCGCCGACTTCACACCCATCTTTTCGAACACGCGCGCGCGGTGCACTTCCACCGTGCGCACGCTGATGGCCAGCTCGTCGGCGATCAGCTTGTTCGGTCGGCCTTCGATGACCAGCTGCGCCACCTCGCGCTCTCGTTCGGTGAGTTCGCCCCAAGCGCGCGAGGTGTGGTCTTGCCCGCGCCGCGCCAGCAGGGCCTGGGCGCTCAGTTGCAGCGCCTGCTCCACGCGGTCGACCAGCGTGTTGTTGGAAAAGGGCTTCTCGACGAAGTCGAAAGCGCCGCGTTTGACGGCCGCCACCGCGGTGGGCACGTCGCCATGCCCGGTGAGGAAGATCACCGGCAGCGTGGGCAGCAACCCGCGCTGCGCCAGGCTCTCGAAGAGCACCAGGCCGCTGGTGCCGGGCATGCGCACGTCCAGCACCAGGCACGAGGGCGCGCTGGGCCAGGGCGGGCTGCGCTGGGCGAGAAACTCTTCGAAAGCCTCGGCGCTGGCGTAGCCCTCTGAAAGCAGGCGGCGCGAGCGCAGCAGCCAGGCCAGCGCCTCGCGCACCACGTCTTCGTCGTCGACGAGGTAGACAACCGGAAGACCCAGAGAGGGGTCGAGCTGAACGGTCACGGGGCGGGCTCAGGCGGTGGCGTGGGAGCCCGAAGTTTCGCCTGTTTCCGGCGGGTGGGCGGGCGCGGCCGCGCCCCCCGGCGCGGCTGCAGGCAGCGTGAAGCGGAACTCGGTGCCGCGGCCCTCCGGCCCCGGGCCGTGGTCGAGCGCGCCGCCGTGCTGCTCGATCACGGTGCGGCACAAGCTCAGCCCCAGGCCCATGCCCTCGGGCTTGGTGGTGAAAAAGGGCGTGAACAGGCGCGCGGCCACCTCGGCGCTGATGCCCGGGCCGCGGTCGATGACCGACACCGTCACCCAGCGCGGGTGCGTCTGGCGCGCGCGCAGTGTCAGCACACGTTCGGCCGCCGGCGTGTGGCCCTCCATGGCCTGGAGGGCGTTGCGCGCCAGGTTCAGCAGCACCTGCTCGACCATGGTGCGGTCGCAGCGCACACGCGGCGACTTGGCGGCCGAGGGGCCTTCGCCGGCCGGCGGCAGGTCGATCTCGATGCGCGTGCCGCTCTTGCGCGCCTGCAGCCGCGCGAGCGGCAGCACGGCCTCGAACAGGCGCTCGGCGGCCAGGGTTTCGTGCAGCTGCTCGCGGCGGCGCACGAAATCGTGCACGCTCTTGATGACGCGGCCGGCGCGTTCGGCCTGCTCGGCCATGCGCTCCAGCGCGCCGCGGATCATCGCCGGCATCTCGGGGTCGGCCTGCATCTGCGGGTCGGCCATCAGGTTGAGCGAGCCGCTGGCGTAGCTGGCGATGGCGGCCAGCGGCTGGTTCAGCTCGTGGCTCAGCAGGCTGGCCATCTCGCCCACGGTGGCCAGGCGCGCCGTGGCCTGCAGGCGGTCTTGCTGCTGGCGAGAAAGTTCTTCCACGCGGCGCTGGGCGCTGAGGTCGACCACCGCGCTCATCCAGCCGGTGTGGCGGCCCTGGCCGTCGACCAGCGGGGCTTCGTAGATCATCACCGGGAAACGTTCGCCGTTCTTGCGCATGAACACGGTTTCCCAGCCTTCGCGGGGGTCGCGCGGGTCGGCGACGTTGGCGCCCGCGGCAGCAACTTCGTGCCCCAGGCGCAGCTGCTGGCGGCGGTGGTATTCGGCCGCGAACTCCGGCGGCCAGTAGGGCGGCGTGTAGGGCGCGCTGCGGTCGCGGCTGGGGGCAAACAGCTCTTCGGCGCTGCAGCCCACCATGGCGCAGAAGGCCGGGTTCACGTAGGTGATGGCGCCGCGCAGGTCGCGCGCGCGCAGCCCGGTGGACAGCGAATCTTCCATCGCCTTGCGAAAAGCCAGGGCCTCGGCCAGCGCGCTTTCTGCGAAGGCCCGGCGGCGCACGTCGCGCGCCAGCAGCAGCACCAGGCCGAAGAGCGCGATCGACAGGCCCAGCACCAGTGCCGTGGCCAGGTTGGGGATGAGGCTGGGCCGGCCGGCGCTGCTGTCGGCGCGCAGCTGCAGCGTGGCGCCGGGCAGGTCGACCACGCGCTCGGCGGTGTAGACGCCCGCGCCACGCGGCACGCCGGCACGCGCCAGCCGTGTGCCATCGCCTTCGACGAAGCTGATCTCGTGGCGGCGCAGGTTGCGCGCGGTGATCGAGGACTCCAGCAGGTCGGCCAGCGCAAAGCTGCCGACGAGAAAACCCGCCTCGCGGCCGGCGCGCTGCAAGGGCAGGCAGAGGTCGATCACTTCCAGGCCCTGGCCGTCTTGCAGCGGCACGAAGTAGCTGCGCGAGAAGGTGGGGGCCGAGCTGCGGCGCGCGGCGTTGCAGGCGAGTTCGGCGTCGATGGAGAGTTCGGCGCGCGGCAGCGTGTTGAACAGGCGCGGCAGGTAGGGCGTCTGGGCCGCCTCGGTGACGGTGAGCGAAGGCGCGCGCCATTCCACGCGCTTGAGTTCGCGCTGCGTGCGCAGCAGCGCCTCGGCCGCTGCGCGGGCTTCGCCGGGTGCACCTTCCACCCAGGCCAGGGCTTGCAGGTTCTGCACCACGGCCAGCAGGTTGCGGCGCACTTCGCTGGCGGCCTCGGCCGCGGCGGCGTCGGCCTCTTCTTGCGCGCGCGACTCTTCGTAGCTGAGCGTCAGCGCCACCAGCAGCGTCTGCGCCACCACCAGCAGCGCCACCAGCGCGCCCCAGAGCAGCGCGCGCCGCAACCGCCGCGGCGCTGCGGCGGGCAGCGGTGTGGCCAGGGCGTCGCCTTGCGTGGCGGCGGGCCCGGGGGGCAGGGGCGTTGCGGTGCTCACGGCGCGATGGAACCGGGTCGGGCCAGGTGGTGCGGCCGCTTGCGGGGCCAGGCTGCGTGGGGCCCCAGTATTGGCCCGGCCGTGTGGATGCCGGCTACGCAGTTTCGCGCATGGCCCCGGTGCCGGCAGCGCCGACACTGCGCTCCTACAATCCGCGCCCGCTCTGCGCCCGCCCCTGGCGCTTGGAGCGCGGCAACACCAGGAGACTCTTGCGCGATGTCCAGCAACGAACAGAAGGCCGCCGAACTCAAGCAGGCCGCGCTCGAATACCACGAGTTTCCGACGCCCGGCAAACTGGCCATCAGCGCCACCAAACAGATGATCAACCAGCGCGATCTTGCGCTGGCCTACAGCCCAGGTGTGGCCTTCGCGTGTGAAGCCATCGTCGAAGACCCGGCCAACGCCTTCCGCTACACCGCGCGCGGCAACCTGGTGGCCGTGGTCACCAACGGCACCGCGGTGCTGGGCCTGGGCGACATCGGCCCGCTGGCTTCCAAGCCGGTGATGGAAGGCAAGGCGGTGCTGTTCAAGAAGTTCGCCGGCATCGACGTCTTCGACCTCGAGATCAACGAGAAGAACCTCGACAAGCTGGTCGACGTGATCGCCGCGCTGGAGCCCACCTTCGGCGGCATCAACCTCGAAGACATCAAGGCGCCCGACTGCTTCTACGTCGAGCGCAAGCTGCGCGAGCGCATGAAGATCCCCGTCTTCCACGACGACCAGCACGGCACCGCCATCGTGGTGGGCGCGGCGCTGCTCAACGCGTTGAAGGTGGTGGGCAAGAACATCGGCGAGATCAAGCTCGTCACCAGCGGCGCCGGTGCTGCGGCGCTGGCCTGCCTGGGCCTGCTGGTGAAGCTGGGCGTGAAGCGCGAGAACATCTGGGTGACCGACCTGGCCGGCGTGGTCTACGAGGGCCGCACCGAGCTGATGGACGAAGACAAGATCGTCTACGCCCAGCGCACCACGGCACGCAAGCTGACCGAAGTCATCGAGGGCGCCGATGTCTTCCTGGGGCTGAGTGCCGCGGGCGTGCTCAAGCCCGAGATGGTGGCCAAGATGGCCCCGCAACCGCTGATCTTCGCGCTGGCCAACCCCACGCCCGAGATCAACCCGGCCGAGGCCAAGGCCGTGCGCCCCGACGCCATCATCGCCACGGGCCGCACCGACTACCCGAACCAGGTCAACAACGTCCTGTGTTTCCCCTACATCTTCCGCGGCGCGCTCGACTGCGGCGCGACGACGGTGACCGACGCGATGGAAATCGCTGCCGTGCACGCCATCGCCGACCTGGCCCAGGCCGAACAGAGCGAGGTGGTGGCGGCGGCCTATGCCGGCGCCACGCTGAGCTTCGGGCCCGAGTACCTGATTCCCAAACCCTTCGACCACCGGCTGATGATGATGATCGCGCCGGCTGTGGCGCAGGCCGCGGTGGAGTCGGGCGTGGCGCTGCGGCCCATCGCCGACATGGACGCCTACCGCGAGAAGTTGAAGGGTTTCGTCTACGCCTCGGGCACGACGATGAAGCCCATCTTCCAGGCCGCCAAGCGCGCCACGCACAAGCGTGTGGCCTACGCCGAAGGTGAAGAAGAACGTGTGCTGCGCGCCGTGCAGGTGGTGGTGGACGAAGGCCTGGCGCGGCCCACGCTCATCGGCCGGCCGGCGGTGATCGCGCAGCGCATCGAGAAGTTCGGCCTGCGCCTGCAGGAAGGGCTGGACTACGACATCGTCAACGTCGAGCACGACGAGCGTTACCGCGATTTCTGGCAGACCTACCACCAGCTCACCGAACGCAAGGGCGTGAGCGTGCAGATGGCCAAGATCGAGATGCGCCGCCGCTTGACGCTCATCGGCGCGATGATGCTGCGCAAGGGCGAGGTCGACGGCCTGCTCTGCGGCACCTGGGGCACCACGGCGCAGCACCTGCAGTACATCGACCAGGTCATCGGCAAGCGCCAGGGCGGCAGCCCGCGCACGGCGCAGGACGTGCAGGTCTACGCCTGCATGAACGGGCTGATGCTGCCGGGTCGGCAGATCTTCCTGGTGGACACGCACGTCAACGCCGACCCCACGCCCGAAGAGCTGTGCGAGATCACGGTGATGGCGGCCGAGGAGATCAGCCGCTTCGGCATCGAGCCCAAGGTGGCGCTGCTCAGCCACTCGAACTTCGGCACCCACGACACGCCCAGCGCCATCAAGATGCGCCGCACGCTGGCGCTGCTGCGCGAGCAGGCGCCCTGGCTGGAGGTGGACGGCGAGATGCACGGCGACGTGGCGCTCGACCCCGCAGCGCGGGCCAAGCTCATGCCCAACAGCACGCTGCAAGGCGAGGCCAACCTGCTGGTGCTGCCCAACATCGACGCCGCCAACATCGCCTACAACCTGCTGAAGACGGCCGCCGGCGGCGGCATCGCCATCGGCCCCGTGCTGCTGGGCGCCGACAAGCCGGTGCACGTGCTCACGCCCTCGGCCACGGTGCGCCGCATCGTCAACATGACGGCGCTGACGGTGGCCGATGCCGCCGCCGGCCGCAGCCCCGCACCCGGCTGAAACAGCCCGCTTCAGCATGTGAGCACCCACTGAGCGCCCCTGCCCTCTGCCCCATTCTTGGGCAGCAGCTTGAGTTTTTAGGGGGGTTCCGCTAACATTCTGGTTTGATTTTTCAGGGTAAACCCGTGTTTCGGACCGGTCTGGCCTCGTCGAGCAGTGGGCTGCGGCGAGCGTTGCACAAGTGGGGCGCCGCCGTCGTGGTGGCCGCTGGCTTGGCGTCCGGTGGGCTGGCGTCGAACGCCGTGGCTCGCACCCCTGAGAACCCCTCGCGGGTGCCCCCGGTGGCTTTGGTCACCCTGCCGCAAGAGGCGCAAGCCACCCACAAGCTCATCCTTGCGGGCGGCCCGTTCCCTTACTCCAAAGACGGCACGGTGTTCGGCAACCGCGAACGCCTGCTGCCCATGCACCCCCGGGGCTTTTACCGGGAGTACACGGTCAAGACCCCGGGTCTGCGCCACCGGGGTGCCCGCCGCATCGTCTGCGGCGGCACCCCTCCGACGAAGCCCGAAGCCTGTTACTACACCAGCGATCACTACGCGAGTTTTCAACGCATCGCCCCATGAACGCCGGTGTCGCCAGTTCTGAAACCTTTTCGCCCTTGCCAAGGAGGATCGCGACCATGGAGTTGCAGACCATCCGCTCGAACATCGTGCAGGCCATCCGGGCCTACCGTGTCGACGATCTGATGAAGGCGGCCGAAACGGCCGGCCAGCATTTCCTCTACGCCAACCTGTCGGCGGCGCAGTCCAAGCAGGAAGTGCTGGAAGGCATCGCCGAGGCTTTCACCTTTCCGGCGCACTTCGGCAAGAACCTCGACGCGCTGTACGACTGCATGACCGACCTCGTGCACAAGGCCGGCCAGCAGCCGGGCTTCGTCGTCGTGCTGGAACAGCTGCCCGACAACGCGCGTTTCGACCGCGAAGCGCGTGAGCAGCTGCTGGAGGTGTTCCGCGATGCCGCCGAGTTCTGGAGCGAACGACGAATACCCTTCAGGTGTTTCTATTCTTTTCAGTAGCCCGCTCCCAAGAAACAGGGTCATGGGAGCGGGCTGCTGAGGTGGCCCCGACAACCGCTGCGGCGGCGACTGTCAAACCGGCAGTCAAGGTTGTGCCGAAGAACGGCACCAACCCGAACTTCGGCATGAACATGCCGATGATGAGCAGCGCGTTCGATACCGCTGCTTGGCTCAGCGCAGCCTGACCCCGGGTCTGGCATCGCTGAAAGATCAAGGGCTCCTGCTGGAGCCCTTTTTCATGCCTGGGCGCGTTTCGCCGTCCGGGCCAGCGCCAGGTACTCGGCCACCGGCACCTCTTCGGCGCGGCGTTGCAGGTCGAAGTCGACCTCCAGGCCCTGCTGGGCGATCCAGCGGCCCAGCGTGCCGCGCAGGATCTTGCGGCGCTGCGAGAAGGCGATGGCGACCAGCTCGCCCAGGCGCGCGCCGTCCACGCCGTCGTCGGCGGGCAGCGGCTCCATGCGCACGATGGCCGAGTCCACGCGCGGCGGCGGGTCGAAGGCCTCGGGCGGCACGTCGAGCACGTTTTCGATGCGGTAGCGCCACTGCAGCATCACGCTCAGGCGGCCGTAGTCCTTGCTGCCGGGCGCGGCGGCCATGCGGTCGACCACTTCCTTCTGCAGCATGAAGTGCTGGTCTTGCACACGGCCGAACACGCCCAGCAGGTGAAACAGGATGGGCGTGCTGATGTTGTAGGGCAGGTTGCCCACCACGCGCAGCTTCTGGCCCGCGGCATCGGCCAGCGCGGCGAAGTCGACGTTCAGCACGTCGGCCTCGATGACGTTCAGGCCGGCCTGTTTGCGCAGCCGGGCGGCGAGGTCGCGGTCGAGTTCGATGACGGTCAGCGCCTGGCAGCGCTGCAGCAGCGGGAAGGTCATCGCGCCCAGACCGGGGCCGATCTCCACCAGCGCCTGGCCGGGCAAGGGCGCGATGCAGCGCACGATGTCGTCGATGACGGCATCGTCGGTCAGGAAGTGCTGGCCGAAACGCTTGCGGGCGATGTGTTTCATCGCGCCGCGCCGGGCTTCACTGCAACGGGGCCGGTGCGCGGCGCCACTTCACTGCGGCGGCTCGCGGTACTCGACATAGGCGCGCGAGCGCAGCTCTTTGGTCCAGTCGGCATAGGCCTGGTCGAAACGCTGCTCGCGCAGCACGTTGCGCGCCTGTTCGCGCAGCTGCTTCAACTCCACGGCCTGTTCGCGGCGTTCCAGCACCTGGATCAGGTGCACACCGAAACGCGAGACCACAGGCTCCGACAGGCCGTTGATCGGCAGCGCGTTCATCGCCTGCTCGAACTCCGGCACCATGGTGCCGGGCGACGACCAGCCGAGGTCACCACCGCCGGCGGCCGAGCCGTCTTCGCTGAACTCGCGTGCGATGTCTTCGAAGCTCTTGGTGCCGGCTTCGATCTGCCGGCGGTACTCGGCCAGGCGGCGCGCGGCCACTTCGGGCGTGAGCTGCGGCGAGGTGCGCAGCAGCACGTGACGCGAGCGCGTCTGCTGCACCTGGCCCAGCACCACTTCCTTGCGCGACACCACCTTCAGGAGGTGGAAGCCGGCGCCGGTGCGCAGCGGCTGCGCCGTCACCTCGCCCACCTTCAGGGCCTTGGTGGCTTCGACAAAAGCATCCGGCAGGCGCGAAGCCGGCCGCGCGCCGATGACGCCGCCCTGCGCGCGGTTGGCGTCTTCGCTGACCTCGCGGGCCACGGCCTCGAAAGCCTCGCCGCCTTTCACGCGGGCCAGCGCCAGCTCGGCCACGGCACGGCGTGCGGCCACGGTGGCGGCGTCGGCGTCTTCGGGCACGGTGACGAGGATCTGCGCGAGGTTGGTCTCGGCATCGGCATTGGCCGCGGCGCGCTGGTCTTCGAGGTACTTGTCGATGTCCTCGTCGGCCACCTTGATGCGCTGGTAGACCTCGCGCTCGCGCAGGCGCTCGATCATGATCTGCTCGCGCACGTTGGCGCGGAAGCGGAAGTAGTCGGTGCCCTCGGCGGCCAGGCGCTGGCGCAGCACCGGCAGCGTGATCTGGTTCTGCGCCGCGATGCTCTGGATGGCGCGGTCGACCTCGCCGTCGTCCACGCGCATGCCGCTTTCACGGGCGTTGCTGATCATCACGCGCTCGTCGATCAGCGCGTCCAGCATCATGCGGCGCAGTTCGGGCTCGGGCGGCAGGCGCGCGCCGCGCGCGGCCTCGGCCTGGGCGCGTTCCATGCGGCGGTCGATCTCGCCAGCCGTCACCAGCTCTTGGTTGACGACCACGGCGATGTAGTCGCCGCTGCGCGTGCGGGCCTGCGCGTGGGCGTCTGCCCAGGGGCCCAGGCCGGCGCACAGGGCCAGCAGGCCGAGGCTGCAGCCGATGCGCAAGGCCTGCACAGCAGGGCGCAGGCGGAATAGGGGTTCAGTCATGGACAGGAGCGGTGGGCCGTTCGTCGGCGGATGAGGCCGCGCTGCGTTCGTCGCGCAGCAGGCGGTAACCGGGGATATTGTCCTTCAAGACCCTCAGCGGGTTCGATCCGATGCGCGACAGGCCCACCAGCTCCAGCTGCAGCATCAGCCGCGTCGTGGCCTCGCTGCGGCCGGTGGACAGGCGCTCGGCGACAAAGCGGCCGATCCAGCAGCCGGCGTCGTACTCCAGCCCGAGCACCGAATCGGTGATGCGGCTGTCCTTCAGGCTGTAGTTCACACGCCCCACCGAGTACCAGGTGCCGCTGCACGCCTTGCCGCCTTCTTTCGCCCGCTTGCCGCCATAGACTGGCCATTGCCAGCCCAGTTCCATCTGCTCGGACAGACCGCGCGCCAGGCGGTAGGTGGTGCTGACGGTGCGGAAAGGCCCCGGCGAGTAGCGCACGCCAATGATCGAGCGCACCGAGCGCTGGATGTCGGTGCTGTATTGCATGGCGCCGTCCAGCGTCCAGCCGGGCAGCACGCTGGTGCTGCCCAGCAGCAGCGCATCGCTGAACTTCTGCTCCAGCGGTGCACCGTCGGGAGAACCGTCGGCCTGCGGCGTGACACGCTGCGTGCGGAAGAGGTAACGCTGCACCAGGCCCAGGCGCAGGGCCTCGGCGCCCGTCACGGCGTCGACAAAACGTGTGGTGACGCCGGCCGTCAGTGCGTTGGCATCGTTGACGCGGTCCACGCCCGAGAACTGGTTGTCGGTGTATATCGAGACGAAGTTGAAGTCCTTGGCCGCGGCGTCGTAGTTGGGCAGCTGGCTCTGCTGGCGGTAGGGCGTGCGCACGTAGAGCAGGCGGGGCTCCAGCGTCTGCAGCAGCGCGCGGCCGAAGGCGGTGGTGCGGCGCTCGAGCTCGAAGCCGGTGTCGATGCTCAGCGTGGGGATCACACGCCCGGTCTTCTGCAGGTCGTTGCGGTAGGCCGCGGCGTTGAGGCTCAGGCGCGGCACCAGCCACCAGCCGGGCGCGCGCAGCGCGTGGCTCACGTGGCCCAGCAGGTGCACACGTTCGCCGCCTTCGCGGTTGGCGCGGCTTTCGGCGCCCGTGGGCAGCGTGAAGCGGTTGTATTCGCCTTCCACCGCCACGTCCCAGCCAGCACGCTGCCAACCCAGGCGCACGCCCACCTGCGGCGTGCGTTCGTAGGGCGAAACCACCGCGGCGTCCGAGCCCTGCAGCACCTGCCAGCGCAGGGCGCGCAGGTAGGCCAGGCCCTGCACCTCGCCGCTTTGCAGCGGCTGCTCCAGCGCCAGGCGGCCGGGCAGCAGGCGGGCGGTGAGGCTGCGGCCGGCGTTGGGGAAGTCTTTCCACCACTCGTCGTCCGACACGCGCACGAGGTCGGCGCTGTAGCGCAGGCCGCCGCCAGTGGCGCCCTGGTGCTGCCACTGCAGCGCCTGGCGCGAACGGCCGGTGAGGCGGTCGTGCGGCAGCCAGTCGAAGTTGACGGTGCCTTCGTCGCGCGGCTCCAGGTAGCGGAATTCGGTGTCCAGACCGAGGCCGCGGCGTGTGATGAGGCGCGGCGTGAAGGTGGCGTCGCGCTGCGGCGCGATGTTCCAGTACCAGGGCACCGAGAGCTCGATGCCGCTGCGGTTGTCGGTGTTGATCGACGGCGGCAGCCAGCCCGACTTGCGCGCTTCCGAGAGCGGAAAGCTCAGCGCCGGCAGCGCGAGGATGGGCACGTCCAGGAAACGCAGCACCGCGCCTTCGGCCACGCCTTCGTTCTTGTCGAGGTCGAGGCTGACACGGTCGGTGCGCAGCACCCAGGCGGGTTCTTCGGGCGTGTCGCGCGGGCAGCTCGTGTACTCGGCCTTGGTGGCGCGCGAGCGGGCGCTGTCGAGGAAATCGATGCGCTCGGCCCGGCCGCCGGCACCGAGCTGTGTGAACTCGAAGGCCGGCGTCTGGAAGTAGCCCTCGAAACGCTGCACGCGCAGCACCAGTTCGGGACCGGTGTAGATGGCGCCGGCGCGGCTGATGCGCACCTGCCCCTTGGCCGTGGCCAGATCTTGGGCGGTGTCGTAGGCCAGGCGATCGGCCTTGATGACGGTGCCGCCGCGGCGGAACTCGACGCGGCCCTCGGCCACGGTTTCCAGGTCGGGCTGGTTGGTGATGCGGTCGGCCTGCAGCACGATGGGCAGTCGCTTGGCGGCGTCGCCACGCGGCAAGGGCTGCAGCAGCCGGCTGCCTTCGAGCTTCAGCGTGGCGCCGGCGCCTGGCGCCGATGCCGCGGCGCTGACGGCCGGCAGGGCCTGCGGCGCAGGAGCTGAAGGAGGCGTTTGCCCACGGGCCGCACCGGCGCCGGCCAGGAGGCCCGCCGCCAGGGCCAGCGGGGTGTAACGCATCGGAAGCAAGAGGGAGGCGGGTGGGGCCGTGCCAGACACGGCCGGTTCTTAGAATTCATTATCCATGAGGGGTTTGTGCGCCTCTCGCTACCCACCCCCGGCGCTGCGCCGCATTTCGCTCCCTCCCATGAACCCACCAGACCCCGCGCTGGCGCCTTTGCAGGCGCTGCTGCAGTTCCAGACCGCAGCGCTGGCCCAGAACGATGCCAGCCCGCCGGCCGACGGCGCCACGTCGCTGAACGCCTTTGCCGCGTGGTGCCAGCAGCATGCCCGCGGCCGCACCTGGACCGACACCGAGCAAGCCTGGTGGACGCGGGTGGCTCAGGCCCTGCTGCAAAACGAAGCGGCGCAGCCCCAGGTGCCGCTGCAAAACGGCGGTGGCCGTGGCCCGCTGATGCACGACATTGCGCTGCTGTTGCGCGGCGAGGGTGTGCACGACGACGAAGCCGTGGAGCTCGACCTCGCCATCCGCTGGTGGGAAGGCGCACGCCGCGCCGGCCTGCCGGTCGACCCCGATTTCGGCGCCTGCTGGCAGGCGATCGAATGGACCGCGCTCCACCAGCACCTGCTGCGCCTGGCGGCCGGCGCCGGCGCGGCCGAAGCCGCGCTTTTCGCGGCCGTGGCCAAGGTGGCGCTGCGCTACAGCCCGTTGAAGCCGCTGCTGCGCCTGCTGCGCCTGCTGCCCGCCCAGCCCGGGGCCGAAGTGGGTGCGGGCTACACCTTCTAGCCCGCAGCACGAGGCCATGAAAAAGGCGCGGCGGCCCGAAGGCCCCGCGCCCTGCGCACCCCACCGGGGTGTGTTTACTTCGGCAGCACCACGGTGTCGATGACGTGGATGACGCCGTTGTCGGCCACGATGTCGGTCTTCACGACCTTGGCGTTGTTCACCGTCACACCGCCCATGGTGCCGATGGTCAGCGAGCCGCCCTGCACCGTCTTGACCATGCCGGCCTTGACGTCCTTGGCCATCACCTTGCCCGGCACGACGTGGTAGGTCAGCACGGCGGTGAGCTTGGCCTTGTCCTTCAGCAGCGCTTCGAGATCGGCCTTGGGGATCTTGGCGAAAGCTTCGTCGGTGGGCGCGAACACGGTGAAGGGGCCCTTGCCCTTGAGCGTGTCCACCAGGCCGGCGGCCTGCAGCGCGGTGGCCAGGGTCTTGAAGCTGCCGGCCGCGACGGCGGTGTCGACGATGTCCTTGGCTTGCACGGCCAGGGTGCTGGCGGCCAGTGCGGCGGCGATCAGGATCTTTTTCATGGTGACTTCTCTTTCAGGGTTGAATAACAGAACAGCTAAAAAACCGGCGGCCCGCTTCACGGCGCCGGGAGGATGACCTTGTCGATGACGTGAATGACGCCATTGCTCGTGAGCACGTCGGTGCCCGTGATGGCGGCCCTGCGGCCGCGGGCGTCGGTGATGGCCAGGGTGCTGTCCACCGTGAAGCTGCCGCCCTGCACGGTGGTGATGGCCGGGCCCACGGGCACGGCTGCCTTCAGCACGCGGCCAGGCACCACGTGGTAGGTCAACACTTGCGTCAACAGCGGCGTGTTGGCCAGCAACGCTTCTTTCGTGACGCCCAGTTCGGTGAGCAGCGCCGCGAAGGCCGCGTTGGTGGGCGCAAACACGGTGAAGGGGCCGGTGCCCGACAGCGTGCCCTGCAGGTTGGCCGCGACCACGGCCTCCACCAGGATGCTGAACTCGGGTGCCGAGGCGATGGCCGTCTCGACGATGTTGCGGTTGGCCGGCAGCAGCACCTTGTCGATGGCGTGGATGACGCCGTTGCTGGTGCGCATGTCGGTGGCGGTGATGGTGGCCTTGCGGTTACGGCCGTCGTTCACCACCAGCCCGCCATTGACGGCATCCACCTTGAAGATGCCACCGGCCAGCGGCGTGATGGCCTGGCCCGCCGGCACTTGGGCGCGCAGCACCTCGGCGCCGAGCACGTGGTACTGCAGCACCGCGGTGAGCAGCGGCACGTCGGCCAGCAGCTGCGCTTTGGTCAGGCCCAGCTCGGTGAGCAGGCTCTCGAAGGCGGCATTGGTGGGCGCGAACACCGTGAAGGGGCCGGTGCCCGCGAGCGTGCCCTGCAGGTTGGCCGCAACCACCGCTTCCACCAGGATGCTGAACTGCGGCAGCGCCTGCGCCTGCGTGACGATGTTGCGCTGCGTGCTCAGCGTGATGTCGGCCGGCAGGATCACCTTGTCGATGACGTGGATCACGCCGTTGCTGGTCAACACGTCGGTGGCCGTGATGTTGGCCGTGCGTGCGCGGCGGTCGGTGATGGCCAGCGAGGCGTTGACGGTGAGCGTCTCGCCGTTGACGGTCGTGATGGCCGGGCCCACCGGCACGTCGGCGCGCAGCACACGGCCTGGCACCACGTGGTAGGTCAACACCTTGGTGAGCAGTGCCGTGTCGGCCAGTAGCGCTTCTTTGCTGGTGCCCAGTTCGGTCAGCAGCGCGGCGAAGGCGGCGTTGGTGGGGGCGAACACCGTGAAGGGGCCGGTGCCCGAGAGCGTGCCCTGCAGGTTGGCAGCCACCACGGCTTCCACCAGGATGCTGAACTCCGGCGCCGAGGCGATGGCCGTCTCGACGATGTTGCGGTTCGCGGGCAGCAGCACCTTGTCGACGACGTGGATCACGCCATTGCTGGCGCGGATGTCGGTGCTGGTGATGGTGGCGTTGCGGTTGCGGCCGTCGGTGACCACCAGCGCGCCGGCGTTGTTCTCCACCTTGAAGAAGCCGCCGGCCAGCGGCGTGATGGCGCGGCCCAGCGGCACATCGGCGCGCAGCACCTGGCTGCCGAGCACGTGGTACTGCAGCACGGCGGTGAGCAGCGGCTTGTTGGCCAGCAGCTGTGCCTTGGTGAGACCCAGCTCGGTGAGCAGGGCGTTGAAAGCGTCGTTGGTGGGGGCGAAGACCGTCAGCGGGCCGGGCGCGGACAGCGCGGTGGCCAGGTCGGCGGCCACCACGGCCTCGGCCAGCACGGTGAAACGGCTGTCGGTCTGCGCGACCTGCACGATGTTCTGCGGCGGGTCGAGCGTGATCTCGTCGCTGCCGCCGCAAGCGGCGAGCGTCGACACCATCGCCAGCGCAAAGAGGCGGCGTGTCCAGTGTTGCATCGGGGTTCTCCGGCGTTGTGTTCGGGGCGGCGTGGCGCCGCGCCGCAGGATTCTTGAACTGCGGCGGCCGGAGTGTGAACTGATCAGTTCACATTAACAACTGTACGGTCTTGTTGTAACGAGTGCGTCACAAATTGCGCCGGTGATCATCCTGCGGCGGGCAGCGGGCCTGTCCAGGGCGTGGCGCAGCCGGCCGCCTGCAGCCAGGGGTCGCGGTCTTCGCCGCCGAAGATCTGCAGCAGGAAGTCGAGAAACACCCGGGTGCGTGCGGGCAGGTAGCGGCGCGAGGGCATGCCAGCCCACAGCGTGATGTCGAAGAGCCGCCACTCGGGCAGCACCCGCTCCAGCGCGTGTTCGAGCAGCGCGTCTTCGATCACGTAGCTGGGCAGGCCTGCGATGCCCAGGCCCGAGAGCACCGCGGCGTACATGGTGTCGATGTGCGTGGTGGACAGCGCCGAGCGCGTCTGCATCGGCACCTCCACGCGCTGCGCCTGGCCGTTCATCGGCCCGCTGAAGAAGGTGAGGCTGCGTTGCTGCATCACCAGCGGCGGCACCACGGACTCGTGGTCGTTGAGCTCCAGCGGGTGCTGGGGCCGACCGCGGCGGTCCAGGTAGTCGGGCGAGGCGCACACCACCACTTCGCTGCGTGCCAGGCGGCGTGCGATGAAATCGCCGTCGGGCAGCTCGCGGCTGGCGAAGATGGTGATGTCGTAGCTGTCGTCGATGGTGTCGACGGGGCCGGGCGAGGTGATCTCCAGCGTCACCTGCGGGTATTGCGCCTGGAACCGCGGCATGTGCTTGGCCAGCTGGTGCACGGCCACGGCTGGCGGGCACAGCAGGCGCAGGTGGCCGCGCGGCAGCAGCGTGGCATCGGCAGCGATGGCGGCGGCTTCGTCCACCTCGGCGAGGATGCCGCGCACCTTGTCGAGGTAACGCTCGCCCACTTCCGTCAACGAGAGGCGGCGCGTGGTGCGGGTGAGCAGGCGCGCGCCGAGGTGCTGTTCGAGCTCGGCCACCAGGCGCGTGACGACGGGCGGCGCCATGTCCAGCGAGCGCGCGGCCTTGGCGAAGCCGCCGTCATCGACGACGCGGGCAAAAACGCGCATGGCGCGCAGCTGGTCCATGGTGGGGCTCTCCTGCAGCTCGAGCCTGCATTCTTGCGGCATCGGCGCCGTTCAGGGGGCACTGCCACAATCGATCGCAGCCATGTTTGCCTTCTTCGAAACCCGCATCCGCCCCACCGCCCGCCCGGGCAGCGCCCCGCCTGCGGGGCTGATGGCCTTCTACTGGCACTACGTGCGCCAGACCAAGGGTCTGTTCGGCGCCATGTTCTTCACCGGCTTGCTGGTGGCGCTGATCGACACGTTGATCCCGGTGTTCATCGGCAAGCTGGTGCGCCTGATGCAGGCCACTGATCGCGCCGCCGCGCTGGCCGACGCGATGCCCATGCTCATCGCCATGGCGTTGCTGATCCTGCTGGGCCGGCCCTTTGCGCTGATGCTCGACAGCCTGGTGCGCAACAACGCCGTCGTGCCCGGGGTGACCAGCCTCATCCGCTGGCAGAGCCACTGGCACGTGGTGCGCCAGAGCTGGCCTTTCTTCCAGAACGATTTCGCTGGCCGCATCGCCAACCGCGTCATGCAGACCAGCAATGCGCTGCGCGACTGCGTGGTGAGCTCCATCCGCGCGGTCTGGTACATCCTGGTCTACGGCCTCTCGGCCACCGTGCTGATGAGCCTGGCCGACTGGCGCCTGGCCATCCCCACGGCGCTGTGGTTCGCGGGTTATGTGTTCTTCCTGCGCCACTTCGTGCCCAAGATGCGCGACCTGGCCAAGACCAGCAGCGAGCTGCGCAGCCTGGTCATGGGCCGTGTGGTGGACAGCTACACCAACATCCTCACCGTCAAGCTCTTCGCGCGCTCAAAGGACGAAGACAACTACGTGCGCGAGGTGATCGACGAGCACACCGGTGCCATCCAGGCCCACATGCGCCTGATCACCACCTTCATGACCACGCTGTCGGCGCTGAACGCGATGCTGCTGGTCAGCACCGCGGCCATCGGCATCACGCTGTGGGGGCAGGGGCAGATCGACGCCGGCACCGTGGCCACCGCCCTGCCGCTGGCCTGGACCATCGCCAACGTGGCCGGCTGGGTGAGCTGGGAGGTGACGGGCATCTTCGAGAACATCGGCGTGGTGCAGGAGGGCATGGAGACCATCGCCGTGACGCACGGCATGCACGACGCTCCGGCCGCGCGCGAACTGGTGGTGAAGCCCGCGCCCGAAGGCGGCGAGGTGCGTTTTGAACACCTGACCTTCACCTACGGCCGCAACGACGGGAAGAAGGTGCTGGACGACCTGAACCTCGTCATCCGCCCTGGCGAGCGCGTGGGCCTGATCGGCCGCAGCGGCGCGGGCAAGAGCACGCTGGTGAACCTGCTGCTGCGCTTCCACGACCTGGAGGCGGGCAGCCTGCGCATCGACGGCCATGACGTGCGTGAACTCACGCAGGAAAGCCTGCGCGCGGCCATCGGCATGGTCACGCAAGACACCTCGCTGCTGCACCGGAGCATCGCCGCCAACGTCGGCTACGGGCGGCCGGGCGCGAGCATGGACGAGATCGTCGCCGCAGCGAAGAAGGCACAGGCTCACGAGTTCATCCTGCAGCTGCAGGACTGGAAGGGCCGCACCGGCTACGAGGCCCACGTGGGCGAGCGCGGCGTCAAGCTCAGCGGCGGGCAGCGCCAGCGCATCGCCATCGCGCGTGTGGTGCTGAAAGACGCGCCCATCCTCGTGCTGGACGAAGCCACCAGCGCGCTGGACAGCGAGGTGGAGCTCGCGATTCAGACGCAGCTGCTCGGGCTGATGGAAGGCAAGACGGTGATCGCCATCGCGCACCGCCTCTCCACCATCGCGCGCATGGACCGCCTCATCGTGCTGGAGCAGGGCCGCATCGTCGAGCAGGGCAGCCACGCCGAGCTGCTGGCGCAGAACGGCCACTACGCGAAATTGTGGGCACACCAGAGCGGCGGTTTCCTGCTCGAAGACCTGCCGACGGCCGCTGCCGCGCCTTGAGCAACGAGAATTCGCGCCGCCATGGAAATCATCAGCTTTCTCATCGACTTCATCCTGAACGTCGACGACCACCTCGCGGCCTTCGTGCAGGCCTACGGCGCCTGGGTCTACGCGCTGCTCTTCCTCATCATCTTCGTCGAGACGGGGCTGGTGGTGATGCCCTTCCTGCCCGGCGACAGCCTGCTCTTCGTGGTGGGCGCGCTCTGCGGCCTGGGGCTGATGAGCCTGCCGCTGGCCATGTTGCTGCTGACGCTGGCGGCCATCCTGGGCGACCAGACGAACTACACCATCGGCCGCTACTTCGGGCCCAAGGTCTTCAGTTGGCCGAACTCACGCTGGTTCAACCGCGCAGCTTTCGACCGCACGCACGCCTTCTATGAAAAGTACGGTGGCATCACCATCGTGGTGGCGCGTTTTGCACCCTTCCTGCGCACCTTCGCGCCTTTCGTGGCCGGTGTGGGTGAGATGACCCGCACCAAGTTCACGCTCTACAACATCGGCGGCGGCATCCTGTGGGTGTGCGGCCTCACGCTGGCGGGCTACCTCTTCGGCAACCTGCCCTGGGTGCAGAAGAACCTGTCGATGATCATCTGGGCGATGATCCTCATCCCCGGCCTGGTCGTGCTTTTTGGCGCCTGGAAGGCCAGCCGGCACAAGACCATCGACAGCCCGGCCGCCTGAGCCAAGAAAAAACCCCGCGGGCCTGGACGCGCGGGGTTTTTGATTTGAGCGCGTGCCGGGCTTTGCGGCCCGGCAGCAGCCCGGCGCTCAGCCTTGCTGACGGCGGCGGGCGGCAGCGCCCACCACGGCCAGCAGGCCCAGGCCCATCAGTGCGTAGGTGCCGGGCTCGGGGATCGCGCCCACGTTGCCCAGGGTGATGTTGCCGGCCGTCCAGTTGGCATCGGCAGCGCCTTCGACGTCGTCGAAGCTCTCGTAGAACTCGACGAGCAGCAGGCCGTCGGCGCCGACGTTGAAGGACAGACCGAACTCCGACAGCAGCGCGCTGTCGGCGTAGGTGCCGGTGCCCGGGTTGTCTTCACCGAACCCAGCGGTCAGCACCACGCCGTCGCCGTTGGAGTTCAGGAAGGAGATGGTGGCTTCCGACAGCCAGCTCGCGCCCACGGTGGCCAGCGACAGGTTGTAGGCGATGGCGTCCACCAGCGCGCCGGGGGCGAGGTTGAAGGTCAGCACGGTGTTGCCGACGGCGGCCGGGCCGTCGAAGCTCGCCACGCCGGTGGCGTCGATGATCAGATCGCTCATCGGCACCGGGGCCGCTGCATTGGGGTTCGCTGGTGCGAAGGCGCTGCCGCCACCACCCGAGGCCTTCGTGAAGGTGCCGGTGATCGGCTTGAGGGTGGTTTGCGCTTGCGCGCTGCCAAAGGCCACACTGGCCAACACCATGGCCGCGCCGGCAACGGTGCGCACGGCCCATTGATTCAGAGACATCAAAAACCTCCTGGATTGAACGACGGCCTGCCGAGCCCAACGCCTTGCAGACCAACGTCCCTAATCTGACAGGGCCCCCATGCCTTGACAAGGCGAAACCTGGCTGCCTTGGCCTGCGACCCCCCATGCAAGGGGCCTGCGGTGCCCCCGCATCTCAAGGGCAGGCCGTGATCACCTGGGCCACCGAGGCCGTGAGCTTCTTGCCATAGGGCACGTGCAGGAACTCGTTGGGGCCGTGCGCGTTGCTCTTGGGGCCCAGCACACCGCAGACCATCATCTGCGCCTTCGGGAAGCCCTTCTGCAGCATGCTCATCAGCGGGATGGTGCCGCCCTGGCCGATGTAGCCCACCGGCGCGCCGAAGTGTGCCTGCGAGGCGCGGTTCATCGCATCTTCCAGCCAGGGCGAGAGCTCGGGCGCGTTCCAGCCCGTGGCGCCCAGGGCGCCGGCGCGGCCGTCGGGGTGGAAGGTGACCTTGGCGTTGTAGGGCGCGTTGTCTTCCAGCAGCGTCTTCAGCGCGATGCTGGCCTCATGCCCGTCCACCAGCGGCGGCAGGCGCAGGCTCAGCTTGAAGGCGGTGTAGGGGCGCAGCACGTTGCCGGCATTCTTCAGCTCGGGGAAGCCGTCCACGCCCGTCACGCTGAGCGTGGGCCGCCAGGTGCGGTTGAGCAGGCCCTCCACCGGGTCCGTCGTGGTGGGCAGCACCGCGCCGCCGTCGGCACCGCAGGCCCAGGGCATGCGTTTCCAGACTTCATCGCCGAGGATGGCCGCGGTGGCTTGGGCCTGCGCCAGGCGCGAGGCCGGCAACTGGCAGTGGAAGCTCTCGGGCAGCAGGCGCCCGGTCTTGCTGTCTTCGAGGCGGTCGAGCACCTGGCGCAGCACGCGGAAGCTGCTGGGCACCAGGCCCGAGGCGTCGCCGCTGTGGATGCCCTCGGTGAGGATCTCCACCTTCAACACGCCGCTGACCATGCCGCGCAGGCTGGTGGTGAGCCAGAGCTGGTCGTAGTTGCCGGCACCGCTGTCCAGGCAGACGACGAGGCTCACGTTGCCGAGCCGGTTGCCGAGGGCGGCGATGTAGGCCGGCAGGTCGTGGCTGCCGCTTTCTTCGCAGCTCTCGATCAGGCCCACGCAGCGCGGGTGCGGCAGGCCCTGGGCGTGCAGCGCTTCCAGTGCGGTGACGGCGGCATAGACGGCGTAGCCGTCGTCGGCGCCGCCGCGGCCGTAGAGCAGGCCGTTTTCGTACTTGGGTGTCCAGGGGCCCAGGTCTTTGCGCCAGCCGCTGAACTCGGGTTGTTTGTCGAGGTGGCCGTAGAGCAGCACGGTGTCGCCGCTGGCCGGCCGGCCTTCGTGGCCGCCGCTGGCCGGCACCTCGAAGAAGATCACCGGCGTGCGGCCCTCGATGCGGATGACCTCCAGCTTGAGGCCTGGCAGCTTGCGCCCTTCCACCCAGGCGGCGGCGTCGCGCACCACGCGGTCGACAAAACCGTTCTTGGCCCAGTCGGCGTCGAACATCGGGCTTTTGGCGGGCACGCCGATGTACTCGGTGAGTGCCGGCACGATGCGCTGGTCCCAGGCGTCGTTGCTGTAGTCGGCCAGCGCGGCCAGGGCGGCGGATTCTTCGGCTCGGGTGGGTGCGTTCATGGGGCGGTCTCCGCAGCGTTGAAGGGCGGCAGTTTAGGACTGCGGCGGGCCCGGCGGTGCCGCCTGGCGCTGCAGCCAGGCGAGCAACAGCGCTTCCACCTCGGCGTGTTCGGGTTCGTTGAAGATCTCGTGAAAGAAAGTCGGGAACTCGCGGGCCTGCACCACCGCCGGTGGCGCGGCCGCGGCAAACCGGGCGCTGCCCGCGGGCTGCACGCAGCGGTCGGCGCCACTCCACATCAGCAGCGTGGGTGTGCGCCAGCGTGCCGCCAGCGGGCGCAGCACCGCGCCCTCGCTGACGATGAAGTGCAGCAGCCGCGGCGTGATGCGGTCGTGCACCAGCGGGTCGGCTTGGTAGCGCCGCACCACCTCGGGGTCGCGGCTGAGCCAGTCGGCCTGCAGGCCGTTGGACAGAGCCAGGGCCGGCATCAGCGGGCGCAGCACGGCCAGCAAGGCCTTCTGGTGCCAGCGCAGGCCGGCGTCGAGCGCGGGGCTGCTGAGCACCAGGCCGTGCAGCTCGCGGTACCAGGGCCGGGGCCGGTGCATCAGCCCCTCGGCCACGAAGCGCGCCGCGATCAGCCCGCCCAGGCTGTGCCCGAGCAGCACGTGGCGCGGCCCCACGCCGCCAGGCGTGTTGCGCACGGCATCGAGGGCCAGCGCCAGGTCGGGCAGCAGCACCGGCTGCACGGGCAGCACGCCGCGCGCACCGCTGCTGCGGCCGTGGCCGCGGTGGTCGTGCCCGGCCACGTGCCAGCCCGCGGCATTCAGCCTCTGGGCCAGGGCCTCGTAACGCCCGGTGTGCTCACCCAGGCCGTGGACCAGCTGCACCGTGCCCTGCACGGGCCCGGCGGTCGGGTGGGCCGGCCAGTGCTGCAGGTGCAGGGTCTGGCCGTCGGAGGTGCGCAGGGTTCGCGGGGCGGGCGTGTCATCGCCGTGCATGGATCGGGTCTCCTGAGAGGGCCGCTGCAGTTTACGGAGGCCGCCCTCGCTGCCAGCCCCTGCTGAAAACTGCGCAAATTTGCGCGCACGTCAATTTTTGATCTGACTTAAATTTCATAACTAGCATTTACATCACTTGAGGCGTACCCCGCGCCCGCGCACCCCATGCCCCGCACCAGCCTCCTCCAGTTCGCCGAACACTGCCGCTTCAGCCAGGTGCGCCTGTATGCCGGCGAAGTGCTCTACACCGAAGGCATGCCCGCGCCCAACCTCTATGTCGTGAAGGACGGCGAGATCGACCTCTTCCTGGTGCGCGACGAAAAGCGCACCGTGGTCGAGACCTTGGGCAAGGGCCAGTGTTTCGGCGTCGAGCCGCACCTGGGCAAGCCCACGCGCCTGCAGGGGGCCGTGGCGCGCCGCTACTGCGAGCTCTACGTCATCGATCTGGCGGTGATGGGCCAGGCCGTGGGCCTCAGCCCCGACCTCGTGCAGGGCCTGCTGCACACGATGTCGGAGCGGCTCACCGTTGCGCACGGGCTGATCGCCAGCCGCGTCAACCACCAGCCCGACCTGGCGCTTTACGCGCAGCTGCTGTACCTGATGGGCGCGGCCGAAGTGGGCAAAGGGGCCGTGCACGGCCGCAGCGCAAGTGCCAGCGGCGGCGTGGTGCTCGCACGCCCGCTGCTGCAGGACGTGATGGCGCAGGCGCGGGCGATGTTCGGCCATGCCGACCGCCACATCCGCGCTTGTCTGGACAAGCTGGTGAACCTGCACCTCGTGCGCATCGACGACGAGCGTGGCACGGGCAAGCAGGTGATCTTCGCGCCGCGCGACATCGTGGCGCAGGTGCGCAAGTGCCTGGCGCAGGCCGAGGGCGCCGGCGAGAAGCAGACGCACGAGTACATCGGCGTCGGCGAGTTTGCCGAGATGGTGGACGTGGACCGCAGCACGCTGCTGCGCAAGCTGGCCAGCGGCGAGTTCGCCGAAGACGTGTTCACCTTCCGGCGCAGCGAGATCGTGCGCCTGCTCGACGAAAAAGGCCGGCGCTACTTCGTCGAGCGCCGCATGAAGTCGCCGGCCGAGTTCACCGACGTCACCGACATCGAGTTTGCCGATACCAAGGCCGTGCACGCGGTGGTGGCCAGGATGGACACCTATGACCTGGCCAAGGTGCTGTCCACGCTGGACGAAGGCCCGGTGCGCAACAAGGTGCTGGGCGCGCTGTCGCGGCGCCGCCGCGACGACGTGGAGAGCGACCTGCGCGACTTGGGCCCGGTCGACCCGGTGGAAGCCCAGCAGCTCGGGCAGTCGCTGCTGAAAGAGCTGAAAGCGGTGATGCTGCAGGCGGCCTGAGGCACAGGCCGCGCAGCCGGTTTCAGAGCGTGAAGTCGTAGTCGATGGTCAGCGGCGCGTGGTCGCTGAAGCGCTGCGCCCTGAGGATGTGAGCGGTGCGCGCTTTTGCCGCCAGCCCGGGCGTGGCGAGGTGGTAGTCGATGCGCCAGCCCACGTTGTTCGCCCAGGCCTGGCCGCGATTGCTCCACCACGTGTAGCACTCGTCGGTGGTGTCAGGGTGCAGTTGGCGGTACACATCCACCAGCCCGCCCTCGGTCAGCAGGCGCGTCATCCAGGCGCGCTCTTCGGGCAGGAAGCCGCTGTTCTTCTGGTTGCTCTTCCAGTTCTTGAGGTCGGCCTCGCGGTGCGCGATGTTGACATCGCCCACGAGGATGAACTCGCGTTCCTGCTTCAACTGCATCAGGTGCGGGTAGATCAGCGCCAGGAAGCGGAATTTGGCCTGCTGGCGCTCTTCGCTGCTGCTGCCACTGGGGAAGTAGCAGCTGATGACCGAGAGCTTGCGCTTGGCCGTGTCGTAGCGTGCTTCCACCCAGCGCCCTTCGGCGTCGAACTCGGGGTTGCCGATGCCGGTGACCACCTCGCGCGGCGGCTTCTTCAGGTACAAGCCGACGCCTGAGTAGCCCTTTTTCTCGGCGCAGTGGAAATGGCCCTTCATCCCGGCGATGGAATCGAGGCTGCCAGCGATGTCGGCTTGGTGGGCCTTGAGCTCCTGCACCCCCATACAATCTGCGGCCGCACTTTCAGCCCACGCCTGCAGGCCCTTGTTGGCCGCGGAACGGATGCCGTTCACGTTCAGCGAGATCAGTCGGAAGCCCAAACTCCACTCCTTTTGAAGACCATGCCGAACGACATTTCCACCCCGCTGGCGCAGGACTTCGTGTCGTTTGCGGTGCAGGCCGGTGTGCTGCGCTTCGGTGAGTTCAAGACCAAGGCGGGGCGGCTGTCGCCGTACTTCTTCAACGCCGGCCTGTTCGACGACGGCGCCAAACTGGGCCGCCTCGCAGAATTCTATGCACGCCGCCTGATCGACAGCGACCTGCAGTTCGACATGATCTTCGGCCCCGCCTACAAGGGCATCACGCTGGCGGCGGCGCTCTCGGTGGAACTGGCGCGCCACGGCCGCAATGTGCCCTTCGCCTACAACCGCAAGGAAGCGAAAGACCACGGTGAGGGGGGCACGCTTGTCGGCGCCAAGGTGGCCGGGCGCGTTCTCATTGTCGATGACGTCATTTCTGCGGGCACTTCGGTGCGCGAATCCATCGCGATGATCACGGCCGCCGGCGGCACGCCCGCGGCTGTGGCCATCGCCCTCGACCGCCAGGAGCGCGCCACCGACGCCCAGGGGCAAGAGGTGCCGTGGAGCGCGGTGCAGTATGTTTCTGGTGAACTGAAACTGCCGGTGGTGGCCATCGCCACCCTGCAAGACTTGCTTCAGTATCTGCAGGCCCATGCCGATACGCCCTTGAGCGCCTACGCCGCACCGGTGCAGGCTTACCGTGAACGCTACGGCATCTGATGACCCGAGCCCCGACCTGCCAAACCCCGCACCGCCTGGCCCTGCTGCTGGCGGCGGGCGTGAGCGTGGGCGCGGCCTTGGCGCAATCGGCACCGCCGCCGGCGGGCATCTACACCTGCATCGACGACAAGGGGCGGCGCCTCACGGCCGACCGGCCCATCGCCGAGTGCTCGGCCAAAGAACAGCAGATCCTTAACCGCGATGGGTCGTTGCGCAGGGTGATCCCGCCCACGCTGACAGCCGAAGAGCGTGCGGAGAAGGAAGCGCGTGAACGCGCCGACAAGGAAGCCAAGGCCGCTGCCGCCGATGCCGTGCGGCGCGACCGCAACCTGATGGCGCGTTTTCCGAACGAGGCCGCGCACCAGCGTGCACGTGAAAACGCGCTCGACACCGTGCGCCTGGCCATGAAGGCCACCGAAATTCGCTTGCGCGGCCTGGCTGCCGAGCGCAAGCCGCTGCTGGACGAAGCCGAGTTCTACCAGGGCAAGCCGCTGCCCCCGCGCCTGCGCGCGCAGATCGACGCCAACGACGCCGCCGTGGAAGCCCAGAAGGGCGCCACCGCCACGCAGCAGGCCGAACTCGAGCGCATCAACAAGCTCTACGACGTGGAACTCGACCGCCTGCGCCGCCTGTGGGGTGGTGCGCCCGCGGGCTCGCTGGGGCCCATGGCGCCGGCGTCTTCGGCGCCCAAGCCGGCCGGCCGCTGATCGTTCGCTGTCGGGCGTTGACCAGCCGCCGGCCGGGCTGATGTTTCAGCCCAGACGCTGGCGCAACAGTTCGCCGGCCTGGGCCGGGTTGGCCTTGCCCTTGCTGGCCTTCATCACCTGGCCCACCAGGGCGTTGAACGCCTTCTCCTTGCCGGCGCGGAACTCGTCCACGCTCTTGGCATTGGCCGCGATCACCTCGTCGACGATGGCCAGCAGCGCGCTGCTGTCGTTCATCTGCTTCAGGCCCTGGGCTTCGATGATGGCGTCGACATCGGTCGATTCCCCTGACCACAGCAGCTCGAAGACCTGGCGCGCGCCGTTGTTCGAGACAGTGCTGTCGGCCACGCGGCGGATCAACGCGGCCAGCGTGGCCGGCTGCAGCGCGGCGGCTTCGATGCCACGGCCTTCGGCGTTCAGGCGCTTGCTCACCTCGCCCATCAGCCAGTTGGCGGCGAGCTTGGGGTTGCCGCATCCGTCGCGAACAGCCTCGTAGAACTTCGCGAAGGCCAGGCTCTGCGTCATCAGCACGGCGTCGGCCTCGGGCAGGCCGTCCTCACGCGTGAAACGTTCGGCCATCGCGGCTGGCAGCTCGGGCATCGCGGCCTGCACGCGCGCCACCCACTCGGGCGCAATCACCAGGGGCGGCAGGTCGGGGTCGGGGAAGTATCGGTAGTCGTGCGCGTCTTCCTTGCTGCGCATGGCACGTGTCTCGCCCGTGTCGGGGTTGAAGAGCACGGTGGCCTGCTCGACAGCCAGGCCGTCTTCGACGCGGTCGATCTGCCACTGCACCTCGAAATCGATGGCCTGCTGCAGGAAGCGGAAGCTGTTGAGGTTCTTGATCTCGCGCCGCGTGCCGAAAGGCGCGCCGGGCTTGCGCACGCTGACGTTGGCATCGCAGCGGAAGCTGCCCTCCTGCATGTTGCCGTCGCAGATGCCCAGCCACACCACCAGCGTGTGCAGCGCTTTGGCGTACTCCACGGCCTCGGCGCTGCTGCGCATGTCGGGCTCGGAGACGATCTCCAGCAGCGGCGTGCCGGCGCGGTTCAGGTCGATGCCGGTCTGGCCCTGGTAGTCCTCGTGCAGGCTCTTGCCTGCGTCTTCTTCGAGGTGCGCACGCGTCAGCCGCACGGCCTTCTTCTGGCCGTTGAGCACGAACTCGACCTTGCCGCCCTGCACCACCGGGATCTCGTACTGGCTGATCTGGTAGCCCTTGGGCAGGTCGGGGTAGAAGTAGTTCTTGCGCGCGAAGATGGAGAGCGGCGCCACCTTCGCGTGCACCGCCAGGCCGAACTGGATGGCGCGTTCGACCGCGCCTTTGTTCATCACCGGCAAGGTGCCGGGCAGGGCCAGGTCCACCGCGCAGGCCTGGGTGTTGGGCGCAGCACCGAACTGCGTGGAAGCGCCGCTGAAGATCTTGCTGACGGTGGAGAGTTGCGCGTGCGTTTCCAGGCCGATGACGACCTCGTAGCCGCGGATCAGGACGGGCGCGCTCACAGGGTGGGCTCCTTCAGGTGCCAGTCGGTGGCTTGTTGCAGCGCGTGGGCGGTGTGCAGCAACTGCCCTTCCTGGAAATAGTTGCCGATGAGCTGCAGGCCCACGGGCAGGCCGCCGCCTTCTTCGGAGTTCGCGAAACCCGCTGGCACGCTCATGCCGGGCAGGCCGGCCAGGCTGCCGGGCAGCGTGAAGATGTCGGCCAGGTAATCCTGCAGTGGGTTGCGCTTCTGGCCCAGGGCCCAGGCCACGGTGGGCGCCACCGGCCCGGCGATCACGTCGCAACGCTGGAAACAGGCCTGGAAGTCGTCGGCGATCATGCGGCGCAGCTTCTGCGCTTGCAGGTAGTAGGCGTCGTAGTAGCCGTGGCTCAGCACGTAGGCGCCGATCATGATGCGGCGCTTCACCTCGGGCCCGAAGCCTTCAGCGCGCGTTTTTTTGTACATGTCGAGCAGGTCGCCATGCTGTTCGGCACGGTGGCCGAACTTCACGCCGTCGAAGCGGCTCAGGTTGCTGCTGGCTTCGGCCGGGGCAATCAGGTAGTAGACCGGGATCGACAGCTCGGTGCGTGGCAGGCTCACGTCCACCAGCGTGGCGCCCAGCTTTTCCAGCTCAGCCAGCGCGCTGCGAACGGCGCCGTTCACATCGGCGGTCAGCGCAGCCGGGAAAAACTCTTTCGGCAGGCCGATGCGCAGGCCCTGCAGCGGCTTGCTGGCGCTGGCGCCCTCGCGCGGCCGCAGCATCTGTGCGTGGAAGTCTTGGGGCGGGCGCTCGGCGCTGGTGGCGTCTCGCTCGTCGAAGCCGCTCATGGCCGACAGCAGCAGCGCGCAGTCTTCGGCCGAACGCGCCATCGGGCCGGCCTGGTCGAGGCTGCTGGCGAAGGCCACCATGCCGTAGCGGCTGCACACGCCATAGGTGGGCTTGATGCCAGTGATGCCGGTGAAGCTGGCCGGTTGGCGGATGGAGCCGCCGGTGTCGGTGCCGGTGGCCGCCGGCACCAGCCGCGCAGCCACGGCCGTGGCGCTGCCGCCCGAGCTGCCGCCGGGCACGCGCGTGGGGTCCCAGGGGTTGCGTGCCGGGCCGTAGGCCGAGTTCTCGTTGGCCGAGCCCATCGCGAACTCGTCGCAATTCAGCTTGCCCAAGGTCACCGTGCCGGCGGCCACCAGGCGCGCCACCACGGTGGCGTCGAAGGGGCTGGCGTAGCCCTTCAGCATCTGGCTGCCGGCGGTGGTGGCCAGGCCGCTGCGCGCGAAGTCGGTGACGAAGATGTCCTTGTGCGCCAGCGGTATGCCGGTCAGCGGGCCCGCGGAGCCCGCGGCGATGGCGGCGTCGGCGGCGCTTGCTTCGGCCAGCGCGCCTTCCTGGTTCGTCGCGAGGAAGGCGCCCAGCCCCGCGTGCTGTGCCATGCGCGCCTGCAGCGCCTGCGTGAGTTCGACACTGGAGAAGGCTTTAGCGGCCAGGCCGCGCGCCAGGTCGGCCACGCCCAGGGTGTGCAGCGGCGCGCTCATTCGATCACCTTGGGCACGAGGAAGAGGCCGTCTTCCACGGCCGGGGCGCTGCGCTGGTTGGCCTCGCGCTGGTCGGTCTCCGTGACGCGGTCTTCGCGCAGCCGCAACTCGACCGCCTGCACCGCCGACAGCGGCGTGTACAGCGGCTCGACACCGCGGGTGTCGACGGCGCTCATCTGCTCGACGATGCCGAAGAAGCCGTTGAGCTGTTCGAGCATCTGGGTCTGTTCGGCGCTGGAGAGTTCCAGACGCGCCAGGTGAGCGATGCGGCTCACTTCCTGCAAGGTCAGGGCCATCGGTGCCAGGGGTGTGTGTGCCCGCGCGGGGCGTCTCGGTTCGGGCCCGCCGGCGCCTGTCGCGGGCGCCGGCGCTGCTGAAAAAAGCAGCGCTTTACCACGGAGGCGGGGGGTGTTTACGTTATTATCTCCGGTTACCCGCAAGTCCTTTGGTGCGCGGCCGCTTGCGGGTTACCGTGGTGGCCCTGAAAGCGCCGGGTCTTGCGACCCGAACACCCCCCAACACCCCAGCGCCAGCGCCCGGCGGCCCTGCCGTCGTACCCGGTCAGACCTCAGGTTTCCACCCGGTCCACCCCAGGCCCCCCACCCGCCTGCGAACGACGCACCCCGTCCGCCCGCCGCCCGCGCACCCGCCTCGCCCCCACGCCCATGTTTGCTGCTTCCCTGCGCCGCTATTTCTCCACCGACCTCGCCATCGACCTCGGCACCGCCAACACGCTGATTTACGTGCGAGGCAAGGGCATCGTGCTGGACGAGCCCTCGGTCGTTGCCATCCGCCACGAAGGCGGGCCCCAGGGCAAAAAAACCATCCAGGCCGTGGGCAAGGAAGCCAAGGCCATGCTGGGCAAGGTGCCCGGCAACATCGAGGCCATCCGCCCGATGAAAGACGGCGTCATCGCCGACTTCACGGTGACGGAGCAGATGCTCAAGCAGTTCATCAAGATGGTGCACCCGCGGTCCGTCTTGCGCCCGAGCCCCCGCATCATCATCTGCGTGCCTTGCGGTTCCACGCAGGTCGAGCGCCGCGCCATCCGCGAATCGGCGCTCGGTGCCGGTGCCAGCGATGTCTACCTGATCGAAGAACCCATGGCCGCGGCCATCGGCGCTGGCCTGCCCGTGAGCGAGGCCAGCGGTTCGATGGTTGTGGACATCGGCGGCGGTACCACCGAAGTGGGCGTCATTTCGCTCGGCGGCATGGTCTACAAGGGCAGCATCCGCGTCGGTGGCGACAAGTTCGATGAAAGCATCATCAACTACATCCGCCGCAACTACGGCATGTTGATCGGAGAGCCCACGGCCGAGGCCATCAAGAAGAACATCGGCAGCGCCTTCCCCGGTAGCGAGGTGAAGGAGATGGAAGTCAAGGGCCGCAACCTGAGCGAGGGCGTGCCGCGCAGCTTCACCATTTCCTCGAACGAGATTCTCGAAGCCCTGACCGACCCGCTGAACCAGATGGTCAGCGCCGTGAAGAACGCGCTGGAGCAGACGCCACCCGAACTGGGCGCCGACATCGCCGAGCGCGGCATGATGCTCACTGGCGGCGGTGCGCTGCTGCGCGACCTCGATCGCCTGCTGGCCGAAGAAACCGGCCTGCCCGTGCTGGTGGCCGAAGACCCGCTGACCTGCGTGGTGCGCGGCTGCGGCATGGCACTGGAGCGCATGGAGCGCCTCGGCTCGATCTTCACCTCCGAGTAAGCCCGGCCCCACGGAGCAGGAGCGACCCCAATGCCTTTGGGAACGCTCGACCGCACCCCGCCGCCCTTCTTCCGCCAGGGCCCCTCGGCCCTGAGCAAGCTCGTCTTCTTCTCGGCGCTGGCGGTCTTCTTGATGGTGGCCGACACCCGGTTCAGCTGGACGCAGCCGCTGCGCGCCGCACTGGCCGTCGTGCTGCTGCCGGTGCAGCGCTCGTTGGCCGTGCCGGTGGAGATGTGGGACGGGGGCGAAGACTATCTGCGCGGCTTGCGCAGTGCCCAGGCCGCCGAGCGCGAGGCGCAGCAACGGCTGGCGGCGCAGGCCGAACGTTCGCTGCGCATGGCACAGCTGCAGCAAGAGAACAACCGCCTGCGCATGCTGCTCGAGCTGCGTGAGGCCGTGCCGGTGCGCTCGCGCCCTGCCGAGGTGCTGTACGAGGCGGCCGACCCGTATTCGCGCAAGGTCATCATCGACCGTGGCGCCACGCAGGGCGTGGTGCGCGGGGCGCCCGTGATCAACGAAGCCGGCGTGCTGGGGCAGGTAACGCGCCTTTACCCGCTGACCGCCGAAGTCACCTTGCTGGCCGACAAGGATGCCGCCATCCCCGTGCTCAACGTGCGCACGCAGCAGCGCGGTGCGGCCTTCGGTGGTGCGGGCGTTGGCGGGCAGGGCGGCATGGAGCTGCGCTACGCCTCGGCCAATGCCGACGTGAAGGTGGGCGACGAGTTGCACACCAGCGGGCTCGACGGCGTCTACCCGCCAGGCCTGCCGGTGGCGCGGGTGGCCGCCGTCGAGCGGCGTGTGGAATCGGGTTTTGCGCGCGTGCTGCTCACGCCTGCGGCGCTGGCAGACGGCGTGCGCCATGTGCTGGTGCTGGAGCCGATGGCCGCCCTGCTGCCGGCGCGCCCCGAGCCCGAAGCCGCAGAGAAGACCGAGCGCCCCGAGCGCCAGCTCAAGACGCCGCGCCGCGCGGCGAGCGCGCCATGAGCGCGCGTGGGCGGGGGCCTGCCCGATGATCATGCCGCGCGGATCCGACCAGCTGCTGTTGCCGGTCAACCCCTTTTTCATCGCCTTCACGCTGGCCGTGGCCGCAGCTTTCAACATGCTGCCGCTGGGCCGCCTGCCGGCCATGCCCGACCTGCTGGCCGTGGTGCTGGTGTTCTGGAGCGTGCACCAGCCGCGCCGCGTGGGCGTGGGGCTGGCTTTCCTGTTCGGGCTGCTGATGGACGTGCACCAGGGTGCGCTGCTCGGGCAGCATGCGCTGGCCTACACGCTGCTGGGCTATGCCGGCATCAGCATCCACCGCCGGCTGCTGTGGTTCGGCGTGGTGGAGCAAGCGCTGCAGATCCTGCCAGTGTTCGTGGCCGTGCACCTGGTTTCGCTGGCGGTGCGCATGGCAGCAGGCGGCATGTTCCCGGGCTGGAGCCTGCTGCTGGCGCCGGTGTTCGAGGCCTTGCTGTGGCCGGTGGCCACCTTGCTGCTGCTGGCGCCGCAGCGCCGCGCGCCCGACCCCGATCAGAATCGGCCGCTGTGATGACCATCCTGCGTGACGTCGATGAAGAAGTCGGTCTGTTCCGCGGGCGGCTGCTTGCCGCCGCCGCCTTTGTGCTGCTGGCCTTTTCGCTGCTGGCCGCGCGCCTGATCTACCTGCAGGTCATCCGCCACGACGAGCTCGCCACGCAGGCCGAGGCCAACCGTATCGCGGTGGTGCCCATCGTGCCCAACCGCGGGCTCATCGTCGACCGCAACGGCGTGGTGCTGGCCACCAACTACTCGGCCTACACGCTGGAAATTTCGCCGCAGCGCGGGCGCGCATCGGCCGCCGAGCTGGATGCCTTGATGGACGATCTGGCGGAGGTGGTGACCATCGAGCCGCGCGACCGCCGCCGTTTCAAGCGCCTGCAGGAAGAGCTCAAAGGCGCCGAGAGCCTGCCCATCCGCACCAAGCTCAGCGACGAAGAGGTGGCGCGTTTCATGGCGCAGCGCTTCCGCTTCCCCGGTGTTGAGGTCAAGGCGCGGCTGTTTCGCAGCTACCCGCTGGGCGACACGGGCAGCCACCTGCTGGGCTACATCGGCCGCATCAACCAGGCCGAGAAGAAGGCCATGGAGGAGTGGGACGAAGAGGCCCAGGGCAATTACAAGGGCACCGAGTACATCGGCAAGCTGGGTCTGGAGCAGGCCTACGAGAGCGTGCTGCACGGCACCGCCGGCTTCGAAGAGGTGGAAACCAGCGCCGGCGGCCGCGCCGTGCGGCGCCTGAAGAGCCACCCGCCCACGCCGGGCGACAAGCTCGTGCTCAGCATCGACATCAAGCTGCAGGCGCTGGTGGAGCAGCTTTTCGGCGACCGCCGCGGCGCGCTGGTGGCCATGGACCCGCGCACGGGCGAGGTGCTGGCCTTCGTGAGCAAGCCCACCTTCGACCCCAACCTCTTCGTCGACGGCATCGATGTGGAGAGCTGGCGCGAGCTGAACGAGAGCATCGACAAACCGCTGCTGAACCGGGCCTTGCGCGGCACCTACCCGCCGGGCAGCACCTTCAAGCCCTTCATGGCGATGGCGGCGCTCAACTCGGGCAAACGCAGCGCGGGTGCTGTCATCCAGGACGGCGGCACCTTCCAGTTCGGCAACCACGTCTTCCGCAGCCACGGTGACAAGGGCCTGGGCCCCGTGGACATGCACCGCAGCATCGTCAAGAGCAGCAACGTCTACTACTACTCGCTGGCCAACGAGATGGGCGTGGACCTGATGCACGAGCAGCTCTCGCCCTTCGGTTTCGGCACACGCACGGGGATCGATCTGGAGAACGAAGTCGCCGGCGTGCTGCCTTCCACCGACTGGAAACGCCGCTACTACAAGAAGCCCGAGCAGCAGCGCTGGTACGCCGGCGAGACCATCTCGCTGGGCATCGGCCAGGGCTACAACAACTTCACCATGCTGCAGCTGGCCAGCGCCACGGCCACGCTGGTCAGCGGTGGCCTGCGTTACCAGCCGCGCCTGGTGCGAGAGGTGGAGAACGTGCTCAACGGCGAGCGCCGGCCCATCGCCGGCCAGGCCCTGCCGCCGCTGGCGCTGAAGCCCGAGCACGTGGAAGTGATCCGCCGCGCGCTGGCCGGTGTGACGACCGAAGGCACCTCCATCCGCAGTTTTGCCGGTGCGCCCTACGCCAGCGGCGGCAAGACCGGCACCGCGCAGGCCGTGGGCGTGCGCCAGAACGAGAAGTACAACGCCGCCAAGCTGGAAGAGCACAAACGCGACCACGCGCTCTACATGGCCGCCGCCCCCATCGACGCGCCCACCGTGGCGCTGGCCGTGGTGGTGGAGAACGCCGGCTTCGGCGGCGACGCCGCCGCGCCCATCGCACGGCGTGTGTTCGACTACCTGCTGCTGGGCCTGTACCCCAGCGAAGAAGATCTCGCCGGCGTGCGCGAAGGCCGGGTGCTCACGCCCATCGGCACGCCACGACGCGCGGTGGACGTGCCGCTGCCCGGCCAGCAGGCCGCGCCGCTGCCGCCTGTGGCCGCGGCTTCGGCGCCGGGGGCTCCCGCTGCTCCTGCAGCCCCGGCGTCGGCATCGCGACGTGTGGCGGCGTTGCTGCCGGCGTTGGCCACCACGAGCGCGCAACGCCGATGAACGCCGTCTTCGAGCGGCCTTCGCCCTGGCTGCTGCTGCGCCGGGTGTTCAGCGGTTTCGACGGCCCGTTGAGCGTGGCCATCGCGCTGCTGGCGGCCATCGGCCTGGTGGCCATGTACTCGGCCGGCTACGACCACGGCACGCGCTTCGTCGACCACGGCCGCAACATGCTGCTCGCGCTGGCCGTGCTGTTCGTGGTGGCGCAGGTGCCGCCGCAGAAGCTGCAGCAGCTGGCCGTGCCGCTGTACGTGGCGGGGCTGGTGCTGCTCGTGGCCACGGCGATGTTCGGCATCACGCGCAAGGGTGCCGAGCGCTGGCTGAACATCGGCTTCATGGTCATCCAGCCCAGCGAGATCATGAAGATCGCGATGCCGCTGATGATGGCCTGGTGGTTCCAGAAGCGCGAAGGCCAGCTGCGTGTGCCCGATTTCGCCATCGCCGGCCTGCTGGTGGGTGTGCCGGTGATGATGGTGGCCAAGCAGCCCGACCTGGGCACCTCGCTGCTGATCCTGGGCAGTGGTCTCTACGTGATGTTCTTCGCGGGGCTGAGCTGGAAGCTGGTGATCCCGGCGCTGGTGATCGGCGCCTTGGGCCTGCTGGCCATCGTGCTGACGGGCGACACCATCTGCCAGCCCGGCGTGGAGTGGCCGGTGCTGCGCGAGTACCAGCGCAGCCGCGTCTGCACGCTGCTCGACCCCACGCGCGACCCCTTGGGCAAGGGCTTCCACATCATCCAGGGGATGATCGCCATCGGCTCGGGCGGGCTCGGCGGCAAGGGGTTCATGCAAGGCACGCAGACACACCTGGAGTTCATTCCCGAACGCACCACCGACTTCATCTTCGCGGCCTTCAGCGAAGAGTTCGGCCTGGCGGGTGTGCTGGTGCTGCTGGCGGCTTTCACCTTCCTCATCTTCCGCGGCCTGATGATCGCTGCCGAGGCACCGACGGTCTTCACGCGGCTGTTGGCCGGCGCGGTGAGCTTGAGCTTCTTCACCTACGCCTTTGTCAACATGGGCATGGTCAGCGGCATCCTGCCCGTTGTGGGTGTGCCCTTGCCTTTCGTCAGCTACGGCGGCACAGCGATGGTGTCGCTGGGGCTGGGGCTGGGCATCTTGATGTCCGTTGCGCGCAGCCGCCGCCTTATGCAGTCATGACGCCGGCGCGGCTGCCGCCGCAGCCAGCGGAAAGCGCACGGTGAAAAGCGCTCCGGGGGTGGTGCCCGGCGCGCCACCCATGCTGGGGCGCGGGCGGGCATCGGTGACGGTGATGTCGGCACCATGGCGCTGCGCCACCTCGGCCACGATGGCCAGGCCCAGGCCGCTGCCGTCGACCTGCGTGCCCAGGGCGCGGTAGAAGGGACGGAAAACCGCCTCGCGTTCGGCCGGTGCGATGCCAGGGCCGGTGTCTTCCACCTGCAGCACCACCACCTGACCGAAGGGGTCGGTGAGCACACGCGCGGTGACCGTGCCGCCTTGCGGCGTGTACTGCAGCGCGTTGTCGACGAGGTTGCGCACCATCTCGCTCAGCAGCACCGGCTCGGCGCGCAGGCGCGTGGCCCCAGGTTTCTGCGGCGCGCCCTCGCCAGCGGCGTCGGCATCGGCCGGGCCTTCATAGCCGAGGTCGATGCGCCGCTCGATGGCGCGTGGCACGAAATCGCGCACCACAGCGCGGGTGATGGCCGCGAGGTCCACGTCCTGGTGGCGGGCTGTCTGGCCGGTGTCTTCGGCGCGCGCCATCGCCAGCAGCTGGTTGACCATATGCGCGGCGCGCTGCGTGCTGAGCGCGATCTGCCGCAGCGTGTGTTTCATCGAGGCCGGGTCGCCACGGCCGCTGTCGATCTCGCGCGCGGCCAGTTCGGCCTGCATGCGCAAACCGGCCAGTGGCGTCTTGAGCTGGTGCGCCGCGTCGGCGAGAAAGTGGCGTTGTGTGGCGATCGTCTTGTCCAGGCGCTGCAGCAGGTCGTTGATGGCGCCCACCAGCGGCGCCACTTCGTCGGGCACGTCGCCATCGGGGATGGGCGAAAGATCGGTGCTCTCGCGCTTGCGGATGCGCTGCTGCAGTTCGGCCAGCGGCCGGATGCCGCGCGTGAGTGCAAACCACACCAGCAGCACCGCCAGCGGCAGGATGATGAACTGCGGCAGGATCACGCCCTTGATGATCTCGGTGGCCAGCTTGCTGCGTTTGCCCAGTGTCTCGGCCACCTGCACCAGCGCTTCACTGCGCGTGTCGCCGGGCGCGGGCGGCAGCCACAGGTAGGCCACGCGCACGGGCTCGTCGCCGATGGTGTCGTCGCGAAAGCGCACGCCGCCTTCCGGCACCGGCGTGGTCTCGCCGCCGGGCTCGGTGGGCACAGCCAGCGCGGCCTCGCCCGCCAGCAGTTCGCCACGGCGGCCCAGCACCTGGTAGTAGCTGCGGTCGTCGTCGTCGTCGCGCTTGAGCGTGGCGGCGGCGCGCTCAAGCTCGGCCCGCACGCTGCCCACGGGCAGATCGACGGTAGAGGTCTGCACCGTGGCCTGGCGCGCCAGCGCCCGCGCGGCATCGGCCAGTTCTCGGTCGTAGGGACGCGCGGCAATGGACTGTGCCACCACCCAGGTCAGGCCCAGACTCATGGGCCACAGCAGCAGCAGCGGGGCGAGCATCCAGTCGAGGATCTCGCCGAACAGAGAGCGCTGCTCGCGGTAAGGGGCTGCGGCGGGTGCCGCTGCCGGCCGCGCGTCTTGCGGGGCCGTGATGGGGGCGACCGGGGCGGCTTCGGCCAAGTCAGGCCGCGATCTTTTCCAGGCAGTAGCCCAGACCGCGCACGGTGGCGATGCGCACCGGGCCCTGCTCGATCTTCTTGCGCAGCCGGTGGATGTAGACCTCGATGGCGTTGTTGCTCACCTCTTCGCCCCACTCGCACAGGCGTTCCACCAACTGGTCCTTGCTGACAAGGCGGCCTGCACGTTGCAGCAGCACTTCCAGCAGGCTGAGCTCACGCGCGCTCAGCTCGACCATCTGGTCGTTGAGGTAGGCCACGCGGCCGGTGGCATCGAAGGTCAGCGGCCCGTGTTTCAGCACGCTGCTGGCAGTGCCCAAGCCGCGGCGCGTGAGCGCCCGCACGCGCGCTTCCAATTCCTGCAGCGAAAAGGGCTTGGCCATGTAGTCATCAGCGCCCAAGTCCAGCCCCTTGACGCGCTGCTCCACGCTGTCGGCCGCGGTGAGGATGAGCACGGGCACGCTGCTGCCGCGCGCCCGCATCTTGCGCAGCACCTCGAAGCCGTGCATCTTGGGCAGGCCCAGATCGAGGATGACCAGATCGAACTCGTGGCCTGCGATGGCCGCATCGGCCTCGTTGCCCGTACCCACCTGGTCGACCGCATAGCCCCCGGCGCGCAGCGAACGCAGCAGTCCATCGGCCAGTACCTGGTCGTCTTCGGCAATGAGGATGCGCATGACCTTGTCTCCTTGGCGGCACGTGCGGCGTACCTGTGTCCGGCGGCTTGCCTGGCTGTTCAGAAATTCTAGGCAGCCGGCCTGAGCCCGCCTTGATCAGCATCTATGCTGCGGCTCCCTCGGCCGGGTGCCCCCACGGAGTTACCCCAAAAGAACTGTACGCATATCCAGTCTTGGCGGCATAATCACGGCCAACCGAGGAGAACCCAGCATGGATGCACCTGTGAAAGCACTGAACACCGAAAAAGCCAAGGCCCTGCAGGCGGCGCTGGCCCAGATTGAAAAGCAGTTCGGCAAGGGCTCGATCATGCGCCTCGGTGAAGGCGAGGTGATCGAAGACATCCAGGTCGTCTCCACCGGCAGCCTGGGCCTGGACATCGCTTTAGGCGTCGGCGGCCTGCCGCGCGGCCGCGTGGTCGAGATCTACGGCCCGGAAAGCTCGGGCAAGACCACGCTCACGCTGCAGGTCATCGCCGAGATGCAGAAGCAGGGCGGCACCGCCGCCTTCATCGACGCCGAACACGCGCTCGACATCCAGTACGCCCAGAAGCTGGGCGTCAACCTGCAAGACCTGCTGATCAGCCAGCCCGACACCGGCGAGCAAGCGCTCGAAATCGTCGACGCCCTGGTGCGCAGCGGCAGCATCGACCTCATCGTCGTCGACTCGGTGGCCGCACTCACGCCCAAGGCCGAACTCGAAGGCGAGATGGGCGACAGCCTGCCCGGCCTGCAGGCCCGCCTGATGAGCCAGGCGCTGCGCAAGCTCACCGCCACGATCAAGAAGACCAACACCATGGTCATCTTCATCAACCAGATCCGCATGAAGATCGGCGTGATGTTCGGCAACCCCGAAACCACCACGGGCGGCAATGCACTGAAGTTCTACGCCAGCGTTCGTCTTGACATCCGCCGTACCGGCAACATCAAGAAGGGCGAAGAGGTCATCGGTTCCGAGACCAAGGTCAAGGTCGTCAAGAACAAGGTCAGCCCGCCCTTCAAGACCGCCGAGTTCGACATCCTCTACGGCGAAGGCATCAGCCGCGAGGGCGAAATCATCGACATGGGTGTCGAAGCCCGCATCCTTGAGAAGAGCGGCGCCTGGTACGCCTACAACGGCGAGAAGATCGGCCAGGGCAAGGACAACGCCCGCGAGTTCCTGCGCGAGAACCCCGAAGTGGCGCGCGAGATCGAGAACAAGGTGCGTGAGCACATGGGCATTCCGCTGCTCAACGCCGAAGCCGCGGGCTGAGGCCCAGACGTTCCTGTCTGCAGGCAGGCGTGGGTTTCGGCGCGCTGTCGGTCAAGGGCAGGGCGCTGCGCCATTTGGCGCAGCGAGAACACTCTCGCGCCGAACTCGAGCGCAAGCTCGGGAGGCACGTGCAAGACACCGACGAGGCCACCGCTGCGGCGCAGATTGCGGCTGCGCTGGATGATCTGGCGGCCAAGGGCTTGCTGAGCGAAGAGCGCACGGCCGAGTCGGTGCTCCAGGGCCAGGGGCGCCGCCATGGCGTGCGGCGCCTGAGGCAGACCTTGCAGCACAAGGGCCTGGCGCCAGCGCTGGTGGCCAGCACCCTGCAGCAGGCACGGGCCACCGAGTACGAGCGTGCGCTGGAGGTCTGGCGCCGCCGTTTCGGCGAGCCGCCGGCCGACGCCGCCGAGCGCGCCAAACAAATGCGTTTTCTCGCCGGCCGCGGCTTCGAGGCCGAGGTCATCCAGCGTGTGGTGCGCGGCGCTGGCGACGACGCAGACGGCTGAAGCCAGCGCGCGCTCTTTTCGCACGACCGTGCACTTCGAGCCCTGCTGTAAGTTTTTGCTGCAGCGCCGCATGCTAAATTCGCCGCCGCGCTGCTTCAGCGCCCTGCAGCGTCTGCCTCCGAAGTCCCCCCATGACCCTCCCACAAGCGGCGGCCCAACGCCAGCTGAAGCACCGCCGTCAGATCGACGTGCAGGTCTATGCACGTGGCGATGGCTTGTGGGAAGTGGATGCCACGCTCACCGACACCAAGACCCGCACCACCCAACTCGGCAGCGGTCCGCGCCCGGCCGGTGTGCCCATCCACGAGATGCTGCTGCGCCTGGTGGTGAACAGCCGCATGGACATCGTCGAGGCCGGCTCCGAAACCCGCTGGATGCCTTACACCGGCCAATGCAACGCGCATGGCGACATCTACGCGCGGCTGGTCGGCTTGAACCTGATGGACCACTTCCGCCTGCGCCTGCGCGACCGCGTGGGCGGCGTTCTTGGCTGCACCCACATCACCGAACTGGCCCAGGTGCTGCCCACCGCCGTGGTGCAGGCTTTCGCCGGTGAAGTGATCGACACCCGGGGCGACAGCGAAGGCGCGAGCCGGCCCTTCCAGATCGACCGCTGCCATGCCTTGCGCAGCGACGGCCCCGTGGTGGCCCAGTTCTACCCCCGCTGGGCGCAAGCCGCGTCCAGCGTTTGACCCGTTTCCCGACGACAGACCGCGCGAGCGAAGAGGAGCCCTCCCCATGAAGATCCACGAATACCAGGCCAAGGAGCTGCTGCGCGCCCACGGCGTGCCAGTGCCCCGCGGTTACGCCGCTTTCACCGTGCGAGAAGCGCAGGAAGCCGCGCAAAAGCTCGGTGGCAGCGTCTGGGTGGTGAAGGCGCAGATCCACGCCGGTGGCCGCGGCAAGGGCGGCGGCGTCAAGCTCGCGCGCAGCCTGGGCGAGGTGGAAACGCTGTCCAGCCAGATCCTGGGCATGCAGCTCAAGACACACCAGACCGGCCCCGAGGGCCAGAAGGTGCGCCGCCTCTACATCGAAGAAGGCGCCGACATCCAGAAGGAGTACTACGTGTCGCTGGTCACCGACCGCGCCACGCAGAAGGTGGCTTTCATCGCCAGCAGCGAAGGCGGCATGGACATCGAAGAGGTGGCGCTCAGCACCCCCGAGAAGATCATCACCGAGTACATCGACCCGCTGACCGGCCTGGGCGCCGAGCAGGCCAAGAAGATCGCCGATTCCATCGGCCTGCCCGAGAACAGCACGGCCCAGGCCATCGATGTGTTCCAGAAGCTCTACGCCTGCTACATGGCCACCGACGCCAGCCTCGTGGAGATCAACCCGCTCAACCGTGACAGCAAGGGCAACCTGATCGCGCTGGACGCCAAGTTCAACTTCGACAGCAACGCGCTGTTCCGCCACCCCGAGATCGTGGCCTACCGCGACCTCGATGAAGAAGACCCGGCCGAGGTGGAAGCCAGCAAGTTCGACCTCGCCTACATCAGCCTGGACGGCAACATCGGCTGCCTCGTCAACGGCGCGGGCCTGGCGATGGCGACCATGGACACCATCAAGCTCTTCGGTGGCGAGCCGGCGAACTTCCTCGATGTCGGCGGTGGCGCCACCGCCGAGAAGGTCACCGAGGCCTTCAAGATCATGCTGAAGAACCCGGAGGTCAAGGGCATCCTCGTCAATATCTTCGGCGGCATCATGAAGTGCGACACCATCGCAGAAGGCGTGATCACCGCCTGCAAGGCCGTGAACCTGGGCGTGCCGCTGGTCGTGCGCATGAAGGGCACCAACGAAGACCTGGGCAAGAAGATGCTGGCCGAGAGCGGCCTGCCCATCATCGCCGCCGACACCATGGCCGAAGCCGCCACCAAGATCGTCGCCGCCGTTGCCTGACCCGGAGAACAAGACATGTCCATCTTCATCAACAAAGACACCCGCGTCATCACGCAAGGCATCACCGGCAAGACCGGCCAGTTCCACACCCTGGGCTGCCAGGCCTACGCCAACGGCAAGGCGGCTTTTGTCGCTGGCGTGAACCCGAAGAAGGCCGGCGAGAAGTTCAGCGACATCCCCATCTACGCCAGCGTCAAGGAAGCCAAGAGCGAGACCGGCGCTACCGTCAGCGTGATCTACGTGCCGCCGGCCGGCGCCGCCGCCGCCATCTGGGAAGCCGTGGAAGCCGACCTCGACCTGGCCATCTGCATCACCGAAGGCATCCCCGTGCGCGACATGCTCGACGTGCGCAACAAGATGAAGGCCAAGGAAGCCGCCGGTGGCAAGAAGACGCTGCTGCTGGGCCCGAACTGCCCCGGCCTCATCACGCCCGAAGAGATCAAGATCGGCATCATGCCCGGCCACATCCACCGCAAGGGCCGCATCGGCGTGGTCAGCCGTTCGGGCACGCTGACCTATGAAGCCGTGGCGCAACTCACCGAGATCGGCCTGGGCCAGAGCAGCGCCGTCGGCATCGGTGGCGACCCCATCAACGGCCTGAAGCACATCGACGTGATGAAGGCCTTCAACGACGACCCGGACACCGACGCCGTCATCATGATCGGCGAGATCGGCGGCCCCGACGAAGCCGACGCCGCCCGCTGGGTGAAGGCGAACATGAAAAAGCCGGTGGTGGGTTTCATCGCCGGTGTGACCGCGCCCCCGGGCAAGCGCATGGGCCACGCCGGCGCGCTGATCAGCGGCGGTGCCGACACGGCCGACGCCAAGCTCGCCATCATGGAAGAGTGCGGTTTCACCGTCACGCGCAACCCCAGCGAGATGGCGCGCCTGCTCAAGGCGCTGCTCTGATCTAGCCGGTCTCGGCCGCCCGCGCGGGCGGTCGTAATTTCCACAGTCGGCGCCCCTGGGGCGCCGACTACACTTTTGGGCCTATCCGCACCGGGCCTTTTGCCGGTGCCGCCGTTCCCCTGCTGAAAGCGCCCACCCGTACATGGACATGCTCACTGACCCCGCGTTCTGGATCGCCGTCGGCCAGATCATCATGATCGACATCCTGCTGGGTGGCGACAACGCCGTGGTCATCGCCCTGGCCTGCCGCAAGCTGCCGCCTGCGCAGCGCACCAAGGGCATCATCTGGGGCACCGCGGGCGCGATCATCCTGCGCGTCGTCCTCATCTTCTTCGCGCTCACGCTGCTGGCCATCCCCTTCCTGAAGCTGGTGGGCGCCATCCTGTTGGTGTGGATCGGCGTCAAGCTCCTGGCGCCCGACGAAGACGGCCATGGCGACATCAGCGCATCTGACAAGCTGTGGGCCGCCGTGAAGACCATCATCGTGGCCGACCTTGTGATGAGCGTCGACAACGTCATCGCCATCGCTGGCGCGGCGCAGGGCGCGGGTGAACACCAGATGGTGCTGGTCATCTTCGGCCTCTTGGTCAGCATTCCCATCATCGTCTGGGGCAGCCAGCTGGTCATCAAGCTGATGGACCGCTTCCCGCTGATCATCACGGCCGGCGGCATGCTGCTGGGCTGGATCGCCGGCACGATGGCCGTGACCGACCCCGCCATCGTCGGCTACATGCCGCTGGCCAGCGAGCTGGTGGAAGGCAAGCTGCCCGAGGTGGTCGGCGCCGTGAAGTACAGCGCTGGCGTGGCAGGTGCCTTGCTGGTGCTGGCCATCGGTGTGTTGGTGAAGCGCCGCCGCGCTGGCGCCGCCGCCTGACGCCAGCTTGATGGAAGAAGGCTGGCGTCTCGGCCAGACCGTCGCCGGCTTTCGCCTGCAGCGCCTCCTCGGGCGTGGCGCCGCTGGCGAGGTCTACCTGGCCGAAGGCGCCGGCGGGCCGCCGGTGGCCTTGAAGCTTTCGGCGGTGCCCACGGGCGATGCCGAGGCTGCCTGGAAAGAGGGCTTCATCACCGCTGCGCGCAATGCGCAGCGCCTCGTGCACCCCGACATCGTCGCCGTGCACGGCGCAGGCATCGAAGGCCGGTTGGCCTGGTTGGCCATGGAACTGGTGCCGGGTGACGACCTCTCCCGCTACACCCACCTCAGCCGCCTCCTGCCCGAAGCCCTGGTGCTGGCGCTTGGCAGCCGCATGGCCGCCGCCGTGGCGCACGCGCACCGCCATGGCGTGGTGCACCGCGACCTGAAGCCGGCCAACGTGCTGGTGCATCTGCCGGGCAACATCGTCAAGCTCGCCGACTTCGGCATCGCACACGCCGCCGATGCTGCCCAGACCGGCACCGGCGTGGTCTTGGGCACCCCGTCGTACATGGCGCCCGAGCAGTTGGCCGGCAACAAGCCGACGCCCGCGACCGACCTTTACGCCCTGGGCGTGATGTTGTTCGAACTGCTCAGCGGGCGCCTGCCGCACGAGGCCCATTCGATGGGCGAGCTGCTGCGCGAAGTGGCCTCCGCCCCGGCGCCCGACCTGCGCTCGCTGGTGCCCACGGTGTCTGCCGGAACGGCCGGCCTGGTGGCCCGCCTGCTGGCCAAGCAGCCGGCGCAGCGCCCGGTTTCCTGCGAGCTGCTCGTGGCGGAGTTGCAGGCGGTGATCGTGCAGCTGCCGGGTGCCGAACCCGGGCTTGCGGGGGCGCAGCAGGCCCCGCGTTCCGATGCACAATCCCAGCGCACTTCACTCCGCGCGCCGACGACCTTTCCCGTGTCCATGACGATCGAGCTCTTTGCTGCGGTAGACCCAGGCCGGGCGCGCAGCAACAACGAGGATTCGGTGGCCACCGATGACGGCGTGGCGCTGGCGGTGCTCGCCGATGGCATGGGGGGCTACAACGCCGGCGAGGTGGCCAGCAGCATGGCCACCTCGTTCATCCGCACCGAACTCGGCCGCTGGTTGCGTGAAGCCAGCCAGCAGGCCAGCGATGCCGAAGTGCGCCGCGCGATGGACATCTGCGTCGACAACGCCAACCGCGCCATCTTCAACGCCTCCACCTCCAACCCGCAGTACGCCGGCATGGGCACCACGCTGGTGGTGGCCGTGTTCCGCGACGATCGCGTGCTGCTCGGCCACGTCGGCGATTCACGCTGCTACCGCCTGCGCGCGGGCAAGCTGCAGCAGATCACGCGTGATCATTCGCTGTTGCAAGAGCAGCTCGACGCCGGCCTCATCACGCCTGAGCAGGCGGCCTTCTCATCGAACAAGAACCTGGTGACGCGCGCCGTCGGCGTCGAAGACTCGGTGCTGCTGGAAACCCACCAGCACGATGTTTTGCCCGGCGATGTGTTCCTGATGTGCTCAGACGGGCTGTCAGACATGCTGGATGACGCCGCCATCGCCCAGGTGTTGCTGGCGCACGACTCGCTGGAAACAAGGGGCCGGGCGCTGATCGACGCGGCCAACGATGCGGGGGGAAAGGATAATATCTCCGTCATCCTGGCCCGCGCCTCAGGCGGCGCGAGCGCACCGGCACGGTCCTGGTGGCCCTTCCGGCGCTGAAGTTGAGCCGGTGGTGGCAGGGAAAAACACAGACGCCGCAGGCGCATTGAGGCAGCTGCGGTCAGCAGCGGATTGAATCGAGGGTAGGCATGGGCAAGCTGGTGGTTTCGCTCGACGGTGTGGTCATCAAGGAAGTCCAGATCACGAAGGACAAGACCACGCTTGGCCGCCGGCCCTACAACGACATCGTCATCGACAATCTTGCCGTCAGTGGCGAGCACGCCGTGCTGCAGATGGTGGGCGCCGACGTCTTCATCGAAGACCTGAACAGCACCAACGGCACCTACATCAACGGCAAGGCGATCAAGAAGCAGCTGCTGACGCACAACGACACGGTCGAGATCGGCAAGTACAAGATCAAGTTCCTCGTCGACGAGAGCGGCGAGTACGAGAAGACCATGATCATGCGGCCGGGCAGCAGCGCTTCGGCCGGGCTCGGTGTGCCGCCCACGCAACCCGCGCCCACCTACACCAGCACGCCCTCCAACTTTGGCGGCCTGGGCCCGTCGGCACCGCCGCCGCCGCCCGTGCCGACGCAGCCTGCTTCGATCAAGGTGCTCAACGGGGCTGCCGCGGGCCGCGAGGTGTCGCTGACCAAGGTGGTCACCACCGTCGGCAAGCCCGGCGTGCAGGTGGCCTCCATCACCAAGCGCCCCAACGGCTACGCCTTCGCGCACGTGGAAGGCGCCACGCGACCCAGCATCAATGGGGTGCCGCTGGTCGGTGATTCGGTGCCACTGCGCAACGGCGACGTCATCGAACTCGCCGGCACGCAGATGCAGTTCATTTACCGCTGAGGCCCGCCCGGCGCTCGGCTTCTCTCGCCGGCCGCCAGCGGCTGGCAGCGAGAGCGTCGGCGCCAGCGTGACGGGCTTCACGCCCGCACCTCGCTGCCTGCACAAGCAGGCCATAAAGCTGACACCTTGCCTTGCCGGGGGGCGCCGGCCCGATCAGCATGCGTGCCTTGCCTGCAGTGCCGCGGGTCTACGCCTTACCCTTCCATGCAGATCCGCGTCCTCGGTTGTTCGGGCTCGATTGCCGCCGGCAACCGCACCACGTCCTTCCTGCTCGACGACGATGTGCTCATCGACGCCGGCACCGGCGTGGGCGACCTCACGCTCGACGAGATGGTGCGCGTCGACCACATCTTCGTCACGCATTCCCACCTCGACCACGTGCTGGCCATCGGCCTGCTGGCCGACAGCGTCACGCGGCGCCGGCATGCCGCGCAGCGCCCGCCCGTGGTGGTGCATGCACTGTCTGCCACCATCGCTGCCTTGCAGAACCACGTCTTCAACGGCGTGATTTGGCCCGACTTCACGCGCCTGCCGGATGCCGCGCATCCGGTGCTGGCTCTCCAGCCGCTCGCAGTGGGTGAGGTGCTGGCACTGGGCCGCCACCGCATCGAGGTGCTGCCGGCCAGCCACACCGTGCCGGCGGTCGGGTATGCCGTGCATGGCAGTGGCGGCGCCTGGGTCTTCACGGGCGACACCGGGCCCAACCCGGCGCTATGGGAGCGGCTGCGCAGCCTCCCCGTGGCGGTGCTGGTCATCGAGACCGCCTTCCGCGACGACGAGCACGCGTTGGCCACCGTGAGCCAGCACCTGTGCCCATCGCAGCTGCAGCGTGAACTCGAAGGGTTCGAGCAGGCCGCCGAGGTCTACATCACCCACATCAAGCCCGGCGAGATGGACGCGGTGATGACCGAGGTGGGCGCGCAGAGCAGCCGGCATCACATCCAGGCGCTGACAACCGGCCAGATCCTGCTGCTGGCGGACTGACAGGAATTGTCAACACGGGCGCTTCTGCGCCTGGCGGGGCTGGGGCGGAGTGACAAGATCTGTCGCTTGGCGTGAAAAATGCCCGATCCAAAGGCCCCAGACTCCCTGGCACGCCCCCTGCATTCAAGGGGGACGTCCGCCCACCCCCTTTTTTGCCCCACAGGAGTTTCTGACATGAAGCGCGTCCAACAAGGTTTCACCCTGATCGAACTGATGATCGTCGTGGCGATCATCGGTATTCTGGCTGCCGTGGCTCTGCCGGCTTACCAGGACTACACGAAGAAGGCGAAGGTCTCGGAAGTCGTGCTGGCTGCGAGCTCGGCCCGTACCTGCGTTTCGGAGATCGTGCAGTCGTCGGGTGCCTCGGCGCTGGACAGTTGCGCAACCGGTTTTGCGTCCACCAAGTACGTCCAGAACCTCGAGGTCAATGCGACCACTGGTGTCATCACCGTGACTGGTAACGCCGCTGCTCTTGGCGAGTCGGCTGGCGTTACCGTGACCTTGACCCCCAGCCCGGCGCTGACCGCTGGTCAGTCGAGCACGATTACCACCTGGACCTGCTCTGGCAGCCCGACGCGCCTGATGCCTGGCTCGTGCCGCGGCAACTGACCCAGCGTCTCTGTTGTCTCAAGTGGAATCGGGGCCTTCTGGCCCCGGTTTTCTTTGTGCCGAGGCCTCGGCCCGGTGACAACATGCGACTCCGCGCCGCCCTGGTCTGCCGCGAAATCCCAGCCTTTGAAAGCGCTTATGTCTGCCCTTCACCTGGAGAGTCCGTCTCTGGATATCACCGTGCCCCTTGAGTCCTCGCTCGTGCCCGCGGCGGCAGTGCTGCAGGTCGAAGGTGAGCTGGAGCTCACGGTGCTGATGCCCTGCTTGAACGAGGCGCGAACTCTGGCGCGCTGCATTGCCAAGGCGCGCAACTACCTGGAGCGGAGGGGCATCCGCGGTGAAGTGCTGGTGGCGGACAACGGTTCAACCGATGGCTCGCAAACTCTGGCGGAGCAAGCTGGTGCGCGTGTTGTGGCGGTTGCCGTGCGGGGCTATGGCGCTGCCCTGATCGCCGGCATCGAGTCAGCGAAGGGCCGCTACGTCGTGATGGGCGACTCAGATGACAGCTACGACTTCGGGGATCTGGACCCGTTCTTGAACGCCCTGCGCAAGGGTGAGCAGTTGGTGGTGGGGAACCGCTTTCGCGGTGGCATTTCGCCTGGGGCGATGCCTTTCCTGCACCGCTACCTGGGCAACCCGGTGCTTAGCTTTCTGGGCCGTCGCTTCTTCGGGGGGGGCCTGGGCGACTTCCATTGCGGTCTGCGCGGGTTCGAACGCGCCGCCATGCGCCGCCTGCGTCTGGTCACGCCTGGCATGGAGTTCGCCAGCGAGATGATCGTGAAGAGTCTTCAGGCGGGGTTGCGCATCTGCGAAGTGCCGACCCAGCTGCACAAGGATGGCCGCGATCGCCCGCCGCACTTGAACACCTGGCGCGACGGTTGGCGTCATCTGCGCTACCTGTTGCTTTACTCGCCGCGGTGGCTGTTCCTCTACCCGGGCGCTTTGTTGACCTGCCTTGGCTTGCTACAGCTCCTGGCTAGCCAGATCTGGTTGCAAGGCGAACTGCCTTGGCCCCTGGGCATCCACACGCAACTGTTCGCAATGGCGGCGGCCGTGCTGGGTTACCAGACCCTGCTGTTTGCTCTCGGGGCCGTGCTGGCGCGGCATTTGGCAGGCCTGGATGCGCCGCACCCGCGCGAACAGTGGGCGCAGCGCATGGCGAGCAGCCTGCTGCTGCCGCTGGGCGGGGTGATGGCGACTGTGGTCGGCGGTGTGCTCTGTGCAGGCCTGGCCTTGCAATGGGGCGCTTCGAACTTTGGCGCGCTGGACCCTGAGGTCGCCATGCGCCGCATCATTCCTGGGGTGGGGTTGGTGATTCTGGGCACACAGTCATTGCTGGCCTCGATGTACTTCGCGGCGTTGCGAAGCGCTTTCGATTCCAGCAGGCTGAAGGGCGGCGAGCGCGCCCGATGACACGTTGGCACTGGTTGGAGCTGCTGCTCCTCACAGCGGGGGCAGCGGCTGCGCTTGCTGCAGTGCCAGTGGGCATGGGTGTCTGGGGCTTGAGCTGGGATGCGCTGAACCATCACGTCTACCTGGGGTTCTTCAGCGAGTCGCCTCGCTGGCACCTGGACGTGAATGCAGCAAGCATTCAGTCTTGGCAGTACCCCTATCTGTACTGGCCTGTTTTCAGGCTTACGCAGTTGCCTATCGACGGCGCGACCGCCGGTGCAGCCTGGGCGATTTTCCTATGCTGCCTGATGGTGCCGCCGCTTTGGGTCATCACGTACGGCCTGCTACCGGCGCAGGCCGGAGTGTGGCAGGCAGTCTGGGAGCGCAGTGCGGCATGTGCTCTGGGCCTGCTGAGCCTCGTCGTACTGTCGGCGATCGGTACCACGGCCAACGATCCCTTGTCCGTGGTGCCGCTGCTCTGGGCTCTGGCGCTCATGAGCATGCCGGAACCCGACAACCGGCGTGTGGCTGTCTCTGGCGCGTTCTGGGGCATGGCTTGCGCCTTCAAGATTTCCAACGCTTTGTCCTTGCCATTGCTGCTGGTGTGGTGGTGGCGTGGGCCTGGCTTGACCTTCCCACTGTGTCGCGGCTGGGCGCTGGGCTTTGGCGCGACTGCCGGGTTCGGTCTTGCTTATGCCCCCTGGGGCTGGCAACTCTGGGTTCAGACAGGTAACCCCTTCTTCCCATTCTTCCAGAGCGTGTTTGGGGGCTGACCGTGCTGCGTTTCGTACCCGATACCTGGCTCGACGGTCTGTTGCGGCCCTTCCTGATGATCGATCCGGTGGCCAGCCTGTACACCGAGATACATGCACCGGACTTCCGTTTCGCGCTGCTGATCGTGTTCTTCTTGATCGCACTGACCGCGCGCCAACGCTTGTCCGTGCTCAACGTTCCGCAATGGAGTGCGCTGCTGGGTCTTTTCGCGGCCTTCTATCTGTGGACGGCCGTCTCCGGCAACGCTCGGTACTTCCTCTGGGGCTTGATGCTGGTCGGGCCCATGCTCGTGGTCGTGGCGCGGGAGTTGCCTGCCACGGTGGCCATGCGCAATACCACCATCGCCGGCGCGCTCGCCCTTCAGGGCCTGGCGGTATGGATGACCTACGAGCCCAACGTGTGGGCGCTTCGCCCTTGGAGCGGCAAGTCTGGGCTGGAGCTGGAGCGTACGCCCCTGTCCGACCGGCCGGCTGTGTTCCTCACCATCGGGGCGATATCGCACTCGATCTTGGTGCCGCAGATGCACACAGCCTCGCGCTGGTCGAATGTCAGCGGCCAGCAGGATCTTGTGCCTGGCATGCGAGAGTACGTCCGACTTCAGGCCTTGATCGACCTGCCGTTGCCGAAGTACGGCGTGATCCGCGCGACGCGCCTGGTGATGACCGAAGACAAACAACCCATCGACGAGGCCTGGGGTGTGATCCGGCGGGCGCTGCTGCGCCAGGGCCTTGCGCCTGTCGCGCGGCCATGCACCTTTGCTCGCGCGAGCATCGCAGGCCTGCCCTTTGAACTGAAGCTGAGCCAGGAACACGAGAGCGGCTTCTGGTTCTGTGAACTGGAGAAGTCCACCGCGCCGGCGGCAGCGGCTCAACCGGCCATGTTTGCACCCGAGTTCGACGATGTTTTCCTCCAAGTGGAACGCCGCTGCCCGCGGTTCTTCCCGGTCGATGACGCGCGCACCAGGCCGGGGGATGATGGCGTCTTGCGCCACTACAGCCGCTCTGACACTACGATCTACGTCCACCACGACGGTACGGTCTACTTCAAGCACATGCGCTCGATAAACCCGAGCGTCCTCGGGCCGGTGGCGAAGGTGCGGTCCGGCGATTTCTCCATTGATTGCGTGCGCTTGCCTGGGCGCTACGCGCCGCCGTGGGCCCGTGACTGAGCCCGCGGTTCCGGCCGACGCCCGGGTGCGGGTGCTGATGTCAACTTTCAACGGTGAAAGACACATCGCTGAACAGTTGCGCTCCATCCTCGTGCAGTTGCCGCCAGGCGGCCTCATCGTCGTGCGCGACGACGGGTCGACCGACGGCACTGTGGCCGTCATCGAGGCTTTCGCCGATGGGCGCATCGAGCTTTGCCGTGGCGTCAATCTCGGCTTCAGTCGAAGCTTCTTGACACTGCTGAACGACACCCCACCCGACACGGACATGGTGATGCTGGCTGATCAGGACGATCACTGGCTGCCCGGCAAAGTGGACCGGGCCTGGAACAGCCTGCGCGCCTGCGGCCCGGTTCCGGCCTTGTACGGCAGCGCGCAGATGCTGGCCGACGCTGAGCTGAAGCCCTTGAACGTCACTCGGGTGCCCTTGCGCCCGCCTTCTTTCGAAGGCGCACTGGCCGAGAACATCATCACCGGGTGCACCGCTGCGCTGAATGCGCCCGCCTTGCGTCGGGTCCAATGTGCGGGTGTGCCGGAGAACGTGCACTTCCACGACTGGTGGCTATTTCTCGTGGTCAGCGCCTTTGGCCGGGTGGTGTTCGACGCACAGCCGAGCCTGCTGTATCGCCAGCACGGGGGCAACCAAATTGGTCATGGCGCGGGCTGGCTGGGCCGGCAGCGCCACATCGTGCGGTTCCTTCTGCGCAAGGATTGGGTCGGCATCCTACTGGGGCAGGTGCAGGCGTTCTGGCGGCACTACGGCGCGGAACTCGACCCGACCGCCACCGAGCTGATCCGCCGCCACTTCATCCTCGGCCCGTACAGCGCCGAAGCCAGCTGGCGCATGATCTTTGGCTTGCGGCGGTGGCGCGACTCTTGGTGGACCGAACTCGCATTCCGTCTGCTGCTGGCGCTGCACAAGCTGCGATGGTGGCCGCCGCGCTCGCGCCGCCTGTCGAACGAGGCATGAAAACACCCCTGCTCCTGGGCCTGATCGCCGTGCTGCAGCTGGCAGCACACATGGTTTACCTTGTGCTGGCGCTGGCGTCGCTCGGCCTCGGGCCTGCGAGCGACGCTTTTGTGGCAGCGCAGGCCGTGCCTGTCGTGCTGACGGCCATCCTCGCCACCGCCTTGCAAAGTGCGTGGCAATCGAGGCTGGCCACCGTCGACCGTACCAGCGGCGCATGGCGACAGGCTCATCGCAACGCGCACGCGCAGGCTTGGATGGTGTTTCTCGCCGCCAGCCTGCCGATCGGGCTGATGGCCCCTCTGTGGATTGATGGGATCTTCGGTGGCCTAGCTCCCCAGGCGCAGCGTCAGCTGCTGGGCATGACGCCTGTTCTGTTACTGGCCAGTGTCTTCAACGGCGTGACCGGAGTGCTCACGACGGCCCAGCGTGGCCGTGACCGCTTGCTGTCGGCGGAGGTGGCCGCGCTCGCGGCCACTTTGCTCAGCCTGCTACTTGTCACTCCGGCGATCGACGCATTGGGCGCCTTGGGGGCAGCGCAGGTGCTGCTGCTGCGGGGCGTGACGGCCTGGTTGCTGCTGCTGTGCCTGCTGGGCGGATCGTGGCCTGATGTGCAGGGCGGCTGGCGCGACCTGACGGCGTGGCGTCAGATGCGGCCCGCGCTGGCCGGCTCTGCGGTTCTGAAGACCGCGCCGCTCGTCGACCGCTACTGGACGGCCGGCGCACCGACCGGCACGCTGACGCTGTTCAGCTTGGCGCAGAGCGGTACTGGAGCCGTAGCCGCGGTGCTTGAGCGCGCCTTGTGTATGCCAGTGGCCCCACGCATCGCACGTGCCATGGCCGACCGTGACACAGTGACCGCGCGTGTGCTTTATCGCCGCGCCACCGGCGCAGTGGCAGCCGTGATCTTGCTGCTCGGCCTGGCGTTGCTGGTCGTCCAGCCCTGGTGGGTCTGGGCGCTGGATGCGTTGTTGGGCCTGCCTGCAGTGCGCTCGGGCGAACTCTGGTGGCTGTGCCTGCTCTTGCTGGGCCAGACCTTGGTGGCTGCTGCCAGCACGGCCGTGGTGGCAGTCTTCTACGCAACTGGTGATACACGCACCCCGGCGTGGGTGGGTTTGGGGGGCTTCGCCGTAGGTGTGTCGGCCAAGTCGGTGGGCTTCCTGTGGCTGGGCGCGCAAGGCCTAGCGCTCGCGAGCTCGTTGTACCATCTCGGGCACCTACTCGTACTTTCCATCTTGGCAGAGCGGCTCATCACGCGCCACGGCGCCGTGGCCCCGTCCGTCTGAACAGGCTGCATCCCGATCTGTATGCGCCCCCTGGCTGAACTCGGTCTGCAGCTCGGCTCTAGGCCTTGCGTTTTGTGCGGCGGCGACGCTTTCGAGACCTTGGCGCGCCAGGACCGCCACCTTCTAGGCCTGCAGACGGTGGGCTGCACCCGATGCGGTCTCATGCAGACCAACCCGCGGCCCGATGCCGCCGGGCTGTCTGCGTTCTACGCGCAACACTACCGCCGGCTATACCAGGGCGTACACGATCCCAGCGATGCGTATGTGGCGGCCTACCGCAAGGACTCAAGGTTGCGCTACACCGTCGAGCACTTGCTGAGAGTTCTTCGGCTCCACGACGACAGTCTGCTGCTTGACTACGGCTGCGGTGAAGGTTCGCTCTTCGCGGCCTTCCGCGAGGCAGGCTACGCCGGGCGCTTGGCCGGTGTGGAACCCAATCCGGAGTTCGCGCGCTACGCAGCGAAGAATGGCCGCGCCGATGTGCAGCCTGAGGTCCGTACGTTCCAGGCGCTGGATGCCGTGGTCATCAACCACGCTCTGGAGCATCTGGCCGACCCGGTGGCTGTGTTGCGTGATCTGGCAACGCGCCTGAAGCCTGGTGGGTATCTCTATCTCGACGTGCCCGACGCCGACCGATACACCCACGTGGGCGACCTTCACCTGGCTCACATCCTGCACTTCACCTTGCGGACCTTGCCAGTCTTGGTGCGCGCCGCTGGCTACGAGGTGCTGAGCTGTGAGCGCCATGATCCACCCCACCACCCACTGTCATTGCGCTTGCTGGCCCGGTCCGGTCCGGTGGTGGCGCCCGCGTGCACCGCCGACGGTGAAGCCGGCACCTGGCAGCACCTGCGGGATCTCGACGCGCGCAGTTGGCGCTGGGTCTGGAGCCAGCGCCTCGCGCCGCTCTACCGTGCGAGCCAGTGGCTGCGCTCGCTGCCTAGGAAAGTGCTCTGGTGAAGCCGGCGCTGGCCTACCTGCGCGAGCGAGCGGTAGCCTTCTCCGGCCGCGCGGTGATTGTGGGCAAGGGGCCTTCCAGCGCGGAGTTCGACGCCCTCACCGCCCAGCGCGACCGGTGGGTGATCGGGCTGAACGAAGTGGCGCTGCAGGTGCCCTGCCATGCGGCCTTCGTGATCGACGAGGACATCCTCGATCAGCATGCCGCCGCTCTTTCGGCCTGCGGCATCCAGTCGCTGCTCCTGCCGCGAGTTCTGCACCGCCCGCGGCAGATCGGCAAGCTGACGATGTACGGCCCGCCAGAGCGCATGGAAGGCCCTGAGCCCGCTTGGCAGCCCCACATGGCATCACTGCCTGCCCTGCGCTTCAACCTCTTCAGTGCCGAGCCCGACGCCTCGCTGGGAGACACCGTGCCAGGCTACAGTTTCAGTGCGCCAACGTTGGCGCACTTGCTGGCGCTGGCAGGCTTCCGCGACATCCAGCTGGCCGGTATCGACGGCGGCAAGCGCTACGCTGCGAGGTTCGCTGATCTCGAATACAAAAAGCTGAAGTCGCTGCAAGACAGTTTCGACACTCAGTTCACCGACCTGCGGCAGGTGCGCGACCGGTTTGGCGTTCGGTTCAGCTCGGTGCGCTGCTCGACCGCCACCGTTTTGATAGGCGGCGAGCCTGAGCAGTGCTTGGCTACCGAATTGCTGAAGTGGAGTATCCAGAGCCAGACTTTCCTGTCGGTCGATTTCGTGGAGCCCGATGGCGTGGCGCGCGATCTCTATGCCGGTGGACACACGGGAACACCGTTCAGTTTCCAGCGCCTGTACCTGCCGCGCTGTGCTGCACATCGCGGGCGCGGCGTCTACTTCGACAGCGACATGCTGGTCATGCGCGACGTCTATGAGCTGTTTAATTGGGACATGGGCGATAACGTGTTGCTGGGCTGCGAGCCCACGCCCGGACGGGCGCCTCAGTACTCGGTCTTCCTGGTCAACAACGCACTCGCGGGCTGGGACCCTGATGCTCTGGTGCATCGGTATATGCAGAATGACTTGAGCTATTCCGAATTGATGGCCGAGTTCAGTTTCGCGAAGCCCCGCGCTTCGTTGCTCCCGCGGCACTGGAACTCCCTGGAGCAGTTTGAGCGCGGGCTTACCGCCAACGTGCACTTCACGGATATGGGCATCCAGCCCTGGCTGAGCATCTGCAACCCGCTGGCGGACCTGTGGTGCACGGCCTTGCTGCGCGGCGTGGCCGAGCGGCCCGCCATTCGAGAAGCCCTGCAGCGCTCGCTCGCGGAAGGGTGGGTGCGGCCATCGCTGGGCTGGCAGGTCGAGCGGCAGCACCCAGACCCGTGGACGCTGCCGGTGTCGGTCAAGCGGCAAGACCGCGATTGGCTGCCTCCACATTTGTTGGCCCGGCCCGCCCAGCAGCCGCGTTGGCTGCAACTGTGGCGCTGGCGCCTGGGCGCCCACGTGCGGCGCCTCATGCAATCGCGCAACGCTCGCCGCTGGCAGTTGGCCCGCATCGCGCTGCGCAAGTTGTTCTGAGGCCCCGCCGGGCTCGCCCAGAATCCGGGCCTGATCCCAGCGGCCCCTGCGTGCACTGGTGGGGTCTTGCAGGAAGAACAAGACTAGACGATGGACATTACGACGGCCTCTCCCCTTCAAACAACGCGCAGGCAGTGGCTGATGTTTCCCTTCGCCGCTATCGCCACCGCCGCCGCCTGCCTCCCCGCCCTCCTCGCCTACAACCTCAGCCCCTCCCCCACCTACCTCAACCAGGCCCTGGCCTTCCTGTTGTGGGCGGGTTTTGTCGCCCTCAGCGCCCCGGCGCGCCCGGGCCGTGGGCCTTGGGCGGTGTGGGCGGCGCTGGCCTTGTTGGCTGCCGCAGCGCTCTGGTCTTGGGGCCCGGGTTCCCTGCCCTCCAGCCTGGCGATGTCAGCGCTGGGCACGCTCTTCGCCGCTGCGGTGGTGCTGGCCGGTGGCGCCGGGGCGCGGGCGCGGCCCGACGGGGTGGCACACTTCACCGCCTTTGCCTGGGCCTGGGTGATCGCAGGGATGTTCAACATCGCCATCTCGCTGGTGCAGGTGTTCGCGCCCACCTGGCCCGATGGCGAGTGGCTCGCGGCTTCGGGCATCCCGGGCCGCGCAGTCGGCAACCTGCGACAGCCCAACCATCTCAGCAGCCTGCTGCTGTGGCACTGCATCGCGGTGGTGGCGCTGTTCGAGTTGGGCCGCGTGCGCCGTGTGTGGGCCGGCGTGCTGCTGGCGCTGGGTGTGTTCGCCGTGGTGCTCACGGCCTCGCGCACGGGCCTGGTCAGCGTGCTGCTGCTGGCCTGCTGGGGCCTGCTCGACCGGCGCCTCTCGCGCAGCGCCCGCGTGCTGCTGATCGCCGCGCCGCTGGTCTATGCGCTGTCGTGGGTGGGCATGGCGCAGTGGGCCGCGCTCACGCAACACACCTTCGGCGGCGCGCAGCGCCTGGCCGAGGCCGATGTCGGCGGCTCGCGCGTGGCCATCTGGCGCGACACGCTGACGATGATCGCCCAGCAGCCCTGGGCGGGCGTGGGCTTCGGCGAGTTCAACCTCGCCTGGACGCTGACGCCGCTGCCGCAGCGCCCCGTGGCCTTCTTCGACCACACGCACAACCTGCCGCTGCAACTGGCCGTGGAACTGGGCCTGCCGCTGGCCACGCTGGTGATGGGCCTGCTGCTGTGGGCGCTGTGGTGTGCCGGCCGCGCAGCGTGGCGGGCCAGCGGTGACGCCAGCACCGCGCAGCGCGCCGCTGTGCTGATGGTGGTGATGATCGGCCTGCACAGCCTGCTCGAGTACCCGCTCTGGTACAGCTACTTCCTGCTGCCGGCGGCCTGGGCTTGGGGCTATGCGCTGCAGCCGTCAGCAGCCTCGGTGCCTGGGGTCCACGCCGGTGACGCTTCGCCAGCATCACCGCCATCGCCACCCTCACGCGCCGTGGTGGCCGCCGCCGCGCTGCTGGCCGCCGGCGCGGTGTTTTCGGTGGTCGACTACCTGCGCGTGGCCGCGATCTTCAGCGCCTCGGCGGGCAGCCCACCGCTGGCCGCGCGTGTGGCCGAGGGGCAGAAGAGTGTCTTCTTCGCCCACCATGCCGATTACGCCGCCGTCACCGCCGGCCTGCCAGTGCCCGACCCCGAGCGCGCCTACGCGCGCGCCGTGCACTTCCTGCTGGATGCGCGCCTGATGATGGCTTGGTCGATCTCTCTGGCCGAGCGCGGCAAGCTCGATGAAGCCAGCCACATCGCCGAACGCCTGCGTGAGTTCCGCAAGCCCGATGCCGAGGCGTTTTTTGCCGTGTGCGAGAGCGCTGCGTCTGCGTCTGCGCCGGCCACAGGTGCCACAGAGCCGGCCCCCGTTGCGGTGGCGCCCTTGCCCGCCGCTTCGGCCTTCCCCTGCCGGCCGCCGGCGCGCGCGCTGGGTTGGCGGGCCTTCACCCAGCCTGATTGATGGGTGTGGCGTTCAGACCGCCGCCACCCACTCGCCACTCTTGCCGCCGCGCTTTTCCAGCACGCGGATGTTGGTTATCACCATGCCGCGGTCGGCGGCTTTGCACATGTCATAGACCGTGAGCAGGCCCACCTGTACGGCAGTCAGCGCTTCCATTTCCACGCCGGTGCGGCCCAGCGTTTCCACCTGGGCGCTGCAATGCACGGTGCTCGTGGCGGCATCCAGCTCGAACTCCACCGCCACGCGCGTGATGGGCAGCGGGTGGCACAGCGGGACCAGGTCAGACGTGCGCTTGGCGCCCTGGATGGCGGCGATGCGCGCGATGCCGATGACATCGCCCTTCTTGGCCTGGCCGCTGGCGATGAGTTCGAAGGTGGCCGGTTGCATGCGGATGCTGCCGGCCGCGCGCGCCACACGGTGGGTTTCGGCCTTGCCGGCCACGTCGACCATGTGGGCCTGGCCCTGGGCGTCGAAGTGGGTCAGCGGGCCGGCGGTGTCGGTTTCGTTCGGGGTGGCGCTCATGACAGCAGTGGGTGCAGGCGGCTTCACGTTCAGCAACAGGGCGGTGTCATGATAGCCAGAGGGAACGCCGCGCACCCGGGCGGCTCCAAGGCCCTCCAGCCGCTCGCGAAAGACACCGCTTGCCCACCTCCCGCCCCTCCTTTGCCGCCGCTGCGGTTTCCTCGCCCCAGCCCCTGGACAGCCTGGCCCCGCGGCCCCGCCGGCATCGTTGGCACCGCCCCGTCGCCGCTCTGCTGGCCGCTGCCCTGCTGCTGCCCGCGTTGCACCTGCCGGCCCATGCGCAGGTGCGCCTGCCGGCTTTGGGCGAAAGCGCCTCGCGCGACCTGAGCGTCGGCGACGAGCGCCGCCTGGGCGAGCAGATCATGCGCGAGGCCCGGCGCGACCCGGTCTACCTCGACGACCCGGTGCTGCTCGAATACCTGCAGTCGATCTGGAACCCGCTGGTGGCCGCCGCGCGCCAGGTTGGCCAGATCGACCACGACACCGACCAGCTCTTCGCCTGGGAAACCTTCCTCGTGCGCGACCGCAGCGTCAACGCCTTCGCGCTGCCCGGCGGTTTTGTCGGTGCGCACCTGGGCCTGATCGCCATCACCACCACGCGCGACCAGCTCGCCAGCGTGATGGCGCACGAGCTCAGCCACGTCACGCAGCGCCACATCGCGCGCAGCATCGCGCCGCAGCAGCAGGCTTCGCTGATCGCGGTGGCCACCATCCTGCTGGGCATCATCGCGGCCAGCCGCGCCAACAACGCCGACCTCGCCAACGCGGCCATCATGGGCGGGCAGGGCGCGGCCATCCAGACGCAGCTGAACTTCTCGCGCGACATGGAGCGCGAGGCCGACCGCATCGGCTACGGCCTGCTCGGCCTGGCCGGTTTTGCGCCCGCGGGCCAGGCGCAGATGTTCGACCGCATGGACGCGGCCACGCGCCTGTCTGACAACGGCGGCTTCCCTTACCTGCGCAGCCACCCGCTGACCATCGACCGCATCAGCGAAGCGCGCAGCCGCACGCTGCTGGGCGACAACCGCGCTTCGCAGCCCACGCTGCAGCACGTGCTGATGCAGATGCGCGCGCGCGTGCTGATGGACGAGAGCGTCACCGGCCTGCAGCGCCTGAGCGGCAGCACCTCGTCGCCCGCGCTGGCCGACCGTGTGGCTGCGCTTTACGGCGGCGCGATGGCGGCTTCGCTGCTGAAGGAGCACGACCGCGCCGAACGCCAGGTGGCGCTGGCCCTGCAATTGGCCGCCACCGCCGTGCCACGCGAGCCGGGCGCCGAGCGTGCCCTGCGCCTGTTGCAGGCCCAGGTGCTGTTGAGCGCAGGCGATGCCGCCGGCGCGTTGCAGGTGCTCGACACGCTGGGCGCAGGCAACGAACGCCCGGCCCTGCTGCTGCGCACGCAGGCTGCGCTGCGCCTGCACGACAGCAAGCCCGCGGTGGCCGCCGAGCCGCTGCGGCGCAACGTCGAGAACCTGCAGACCTGGGTGTCGGAGCAGAAAAACGATGCTGCGGCGTGGGAGCTGCTGGCCAGCGGCAGCGAAGCCCTGGGTCTGAAGCTGCGGGCCTTGCGGGCCGGCGCCGAAGCGCGCGCCGCGGTCGGCGACCTGACGGGCGCCATCGACCGCCTGCGCCGTGCACAAGCGGCCTCCCGCGGACCGGGCCCCACCGATTTCATTGAAGCCTCGGTCATCGACGCCCGCCTGCGCCAGCTGCAGCAGCAGCGCCGCGAACTCGCGGCCGAGATGCGCGGGGAGGGCCGCGGCGGCCCGCCGCCGGGCGAAGGGCCGAACTGACCAGCCCGCTTCCTCCGCCCGCGTTTTCAGGCTGAATTGCGGGTGAACAGGCGCTCCACCGCCACGTCGATGACCATGCCGCAGAGGCTGTAGAGCAACGAGCCGATCAGCGCTGCGCTGAAGCCTGTCACGTTGAAGCCGTCCAGCACGCTGGCCGAGGCCCAGAACATCAGCGCGTTGATGACGAAAAGGAAGAGCCCCAGCGTCAGCAACGTCACCGGCAGTGTCAGCAACACGAGCAGCGGCCGCACCAGTGTGTTGAACAGGCCGAGCACAAAAGCCGCGATCAGCGCCGAGGTGAAACTGGCCACCTGCACACCGCTGTAGAGATGGGCCACCAGCAGCAGCGCTGCGGCAAGAAGCAACCAACGCACGATGATCTTCATGTGCCCAGCATAACGCGGCGCAAATCGTGGTGCGAAAGCCGCTTTTACCTGGGAAAACCGCTTCTCAGTGCCAAACAGGCGCATTACCATCGCGCCTGCACGTTTCCCAGGAAAGACAGGCCCGCGCACGAAGGTGATGCAGGGCTTGCGCGGCAAGCGGCATCCCTCATCCACTGATGGAGAACATCCAAATGGCAACTGCGAAAAAAGCCCCTGCGAAGAAGGCCGCTCCGGCCAAGAAGGCCGCGGCCCCTGCGAAGAAGGCTGCGCCGGCCAAGAAAGCCGCAGCGCCCGCGAAGAAGGCGGCTCCGGCGAAGAAGGCGGCAGCTCCGGCCAAGAAGGCTGCAGCGCCCGCGAAGAAGCGCACCCCCAGCGCCGCCTTCATGAAGCCGCTGACCCCCAGCGCTGCGCTGGCCGGTGTCATCGGTGCGGGCGCCATGCCGCGCACCGAGGTGACCAAGAAGGTCTGGGAGTACATCAAGAAGAACGGTCTGCAGGACAAGGCCAAGAAGACGCTGATCAACGCCGACGCCAAGCTCAAGGAAGTGCTGGGCAAGGCGCAGGTCTCGATGTTCGAGATGACCAAGCTGATCAGCAACCACCTGAAGTGAAGCCGGCTTCGGCCTGTTGAGCGCCAAGGGCCCTTCGGGGCCCTGTTTGTTGGAAGGCCCTTCGGGGCCTTTTTCTTTGCACACAGCGCGTGCAACTGGGGGCCGCTTACGATGCGCGCCCGCCTGCCCCGGAGTGCCCATGCTGATCCGCCTGATCTACGCCAGCCGCAGCGCCGGCATGCTCTCGCCCGTGGAGGTGAAGGACATCGTGCGCAGCTCGCAGCGCAACAACGCCCCGCTGGGCGTGACGGGCGCGCTGATCCTGAGCAACGGCATCTTCCTGCAGTGCCTGGAAGGCGACCACCGCGTGGTCAACGCGCTGTACCACCGCATCCTGCTCGACCCGCGCCACCGCGAGCCGGCCATCCTGTCGTACAAGGAAGTCGACCAGCGTCTCTACGGCGCCTGGGCCATGGGCCTGGTCAGCACCACCGAGGCCCACCGCGCCATCTTCCTGAAGTACGGCGCGCAGGCCGAGTTCGACCCCTACGAGATGCGGCCCACCGCCCTGGAACTGCTGTTCGCCGACATGGTGGAGCACGCACGGCCCATCACAGCCTGAGCGCGGTTCTCAGCCCTCACGCGTGCAATCGCGTTCGGGCCTTCGGCTGGCGCACCAGGCCTTCCGGCCTGTCATGTCCGGGCTCAGCCCTCGGCCAGCAGCGTCTTCAGAAAACGCCCGGTGTGGCTGGCCTCGCAGGCCGCCACTTCTTCCGGCGTGCCGGCCACCACCACGCGGCCACCGCCGCTGCCGCCCTCGGGCCCCATGTCCACCAGCCAGTCGGCCGTCTTGATGACGTCGAGGTTGTGCTCGATGACGACGATGGTGTTGCCCGCATCGCGCAGCTGGTGCAGCACCTTCAGCAGCAGCCGCACGTCGTGGAAGTGCAGGCCCGTCGTGGGTTCGTCCAGGATGTAGAGCGTGCGGCCGGTGTCGCGCTTGCTGAGCTCCAGCGCCAGCTTCACGCGCTGCGCTTCGCCACCGCTGAGCGTGGTGGCGGCCTGGCCGAGGCGGATGTAACCCAGGCCCACGTCCAGCAGCGTCTGCAGCTTGCGCGCGATGTTGGGCACGGCGTTGAAGAAGGCATTCGCATCTTCCACCGTCAGCCCCAGCACCTGGGTGATGTTCTTGCCTTTGTAGAGCACCTCCAGCGTCTCGCGGTTGTAGCGCGCGCCATGGCACACGTCGCAGGGCACGTACACATCGGGCAGGAAGTGCATCTCCACCTTGATGACGCCATCGCCCTCGCAGGCCTCGCAGCGCCCGCCGCCTGAAGCGGCGCTGACGTTGAAGCTGAAGCGGCCGGCGCCGTAGCCGCGCTCGCGCGCCATCGGCACCTCGGCAAACAGCTCGCGGATGGGCGTGAACAGGCCCGTGTAGGTGGCCGGGTTGCTGCGCGGCGTGCGGCCGATGGGGCTCTGGTCGACGTTGATGACCTTGTCGAAGTGCTCCAGGCCTTCGATGCGGTCGTGCGGCGCCGGCTCGGCATGGGCCTGGTAGAGCTTGCGCGCCACCGCGGCATAGAGCGTGTCGTTGATCAGCGTGCTCTTGCCGCTGCCGCTGACCCCCGTCACGCAGGTCAGCAGGCCCACGGGAATGTCGACGTTCACGCCCTGGCCATCGGGCCCGCGCAGGTTGTTGCCGCGCGCGTTCACGATGCTCAGGCGGAAGGGGGCCGCGCCAAAACCGCTGGCCGGCCGGCGCCGTTTCGGCACCTCGATGCGCAGTACACGGCCCAGGTACTGGCCGGTGAGCGAATCGGGGTTGTCGGCCACCTCGCGCGGGGTGCCTTGCGCCATCACGCGGCCGCCGTGCACGCCGGCGCCCGGGCCCATGTCCACCACGTGGTCGGCGGCCCAGATCATGTCTTCGTCGTGCTCCACCACCAGCACGCTGTTGCCGAGGTCGCGCAGGTGCAGCAGCGTGCCGATGAGGCGCTCGTTGTCGCGCTGGTGCAGGCCGATGCTGGGCTCGTCCAGCACGTACATCACGCCCGAGAGGCCGCTGCCGATCTGGCTGGCCAGGCGGATGCGCTGCGCCTCGCCACCGCTGAGCGTGTCGGCGCCGCGGTCGAGGCTGAGGTAGTTCAGGCCGACGTCGTTGAGAAAACGCAGCCGGCTGCGGATCTCTCGCACGATCTTCTCGGCGATCTCGGCTTTCGCGCCCTGCAGCTTCAGGCTGTCGAAGGTGGCCAGCGCGCGTGCCAGCGTGGCGTGCTCCACCTCGTAGATGGGCGGGCCCTTGTCACCGTTGGCGTGCTGCAGGAAGACGTGCCGCGCCTCGCGGCGCAGGCGCGAGCCCTCGCACTGCGGGCAGGCGCGCGAGGCCTGGTAACGCGCCAGCTCTTCGCGCACGGCGGCCGAGTCGGTTTCGCGGAAGCGGCGTTCGAAGTTCGGGATGATCCCTTCGAAAGGATGGCTGCGTTTCACCGCGCGCGGCTTGCGGCCGCTCTTGCCGGCACTGTCGGCCTCGTAGACGAACTCGATCTCTTCCGTGCCGCTGCCGTACAGCAGCACCTGGCGCGCACGCTCGGGCAGTTGCTCGAAGGGTGTGTCGATGTTGAAGCCGAGATGCTTGGCCACCGCCTCCAGCATCGAGTGCGTGTAGGCGTTGCGCCGGTCCCAGCCCTTCACCGCGCCCGAGGCCAGGCTCAGGCTGGGGAAAGCCACCACGCGCTCGGGGTCCATCACCGTCACCTGGCCCAGGCCGTCGCAGGCCGGGCAGGCGCCCACGGGGCTGTTGAAGCTGAAGAGGCGGGGTTCGAGCTCGCTCAGCGAGTAGCTGCAGACCGGGCAGCCGAACTTGCTGCTGAAGAGGTGTTCACGCCCGGTGTCCATCTCCAGCGCGATCGCACGCCCGTCGGCGATGCGCAGGCTGGCCTCGAAGCTCTCGGCCAGGCGCTGCTTCATGTCGGGCCGTGTCTTCAGCCGGTCGATGACGACGTCGATGTCGTGTTTGTCGTTCTTCTTCAGGGTGGGCAGGGCCTCGGCTTCCACCACCTGCCCGCCCACGCGGAAGCGCACATAGCCGCGCGCCTGCATGTCGGCGAAGAGGTCTTCGAACTCGCCCTTGCGGTCGCGCACCACCGGGGCCAGCACCATCAGCTTGGTGTCTTCGGGCAGCGCGAGCACGGCGTCGACCATCTGGCTCACGCTCTGCGCCTGCAGCGGCAGGCCGTGGTCGGGGCAGTAGGGCGTGCCGGCGCGGGCGTAGAGCAGGCGCAGGTAGTCGTGGATCTCGGTGATGGTGCCGACCGTGCTGCGCGGGTTGTGGCTGGTGGCCTTCTGCTCGATGCTGATCGCCGGGCTCAGGCCCTCGATGACGTCGACATCGGGCTTGTCCATCAGCTGCAGGAACTGCCGCGCATAAGCCGACAGGCTCTCCACGTAGCGGCGCTGGCCCTCGGCGTACAGCGTGTCGAAGGCCAGGCTGCTCTTGCCCGAACCGCTCAGCCCCGTGATCACCACCAGCGCGTGCTTGGGGATGTCGAGGTCGACGTTCTTCAGGTTGTGGGTGCGCGCACCGCGCACCTTCAGGAAGCGGCTTTCCTGCGCTCTTTCCTGCGCCCTTTCATGAGATGCGCGGGGCAGGGCAGGCTGGGCGTCGGTGGATTGGGGCATGGTGGCGGCTGAGGGCAACCGGCCATCATAGCGACGCGGGCTGTTCTCAGCCGGGGGGCACGCCGGGCAGCTGCACCGTCACCGTCGTGCCTGCGCCCAGGGCGCTGGTGAGCGAGATCTGCCCGCCCATCAGCTCGATGAAGCGGCGGCTCACGAACAGCCCCATGCCCGAGCCTTCGATGCCCGAGTTCTCGGCGCCGGCGCGGTTGAAGGGCTGGAAGAGCTCGGCCTGCTGCGCCGCACTCAGGCCCACGCCGGTGTCGGCCACGTGCAGCCGCACCTGGCCGTCTTGCGTCTCGATGCGGCAGCCGACCCGGCCACCCGGCACGTTGTACTTGACGGCGTTGGAGACGAGGTTGATCAGCACCTCGCGCAGGCGCAGGCTGTCGGCCATCACCCAGCAGGGCGCGCCTTGGCAGGCCTGCTCGTCCACCTGCACACCCAGGCGTTCGGCCAGGCCCTGCACCATGGGCAGGGCTTCGGTGAGGCAGCGCCGCAGGTCCACCGGCGCCAGCTGCACGGCCACACGGCCGGCTTCGATGCGCGAGACATCGAGCACCTCGTTGACCAGTTCCAGCAGGTGCCGCGCGGCGCTTTCGATCAGCGTCACGCGGTGCGGCTTGAGCACGAGGTCGCCGCGCTCGGCCTCCAGCCGCATCAGCTGCGCGAAGCCGAGGATGGCGTTCAGCGGCGTGCGCAGCTCGTGGCTCATGCGCGAAAGAAAGGCGCTCTTGGCCTGGTTGGCGCTTTCCGCGGCCTCTTTCGCGGCCAGCAGGCGCAGGGCTTCGTGTTCGGGGCTGCTGTCCCAGGCACAACCGATCACACGCTGCACGCGGCCTTGGGCATCGGCATGCGCGCGGCCGGTCACGTGCAGCCAGCGTTCGGCGCCGTCGCGGTCGGCGCGCTGCAGCTCCACGTTCAGTGGTTCCAGGCGGTTCAGCGCCACGTGCAGCGCGGCGCGCAGGTGCTCGTGTTCGTGCGGCAGCAACTGCGGCGCGAGCGCCTCCACCAGCGTGCAGGCGGGCGCGCGGGGCACCGCCAGCAGCTCGCAGAGCCGGGCGTCGAAGTGCAGCGAGCCGTCGGCGAGGTTCCAGTCCCACACGCCGATGCCGCCGGCCTCGTTGGCGATGGCCAGGCGTTCGGTCAGGTCGCCGAGCTGGCGGCGCACGTGGTGCTGGGTGGTGATGTCCTGCAGCGCGCCGCTGACGCGCAGCACCTGGCCGTTGGCCATGTCGGCCGAGCCCACGGCCAGCACGCGCAGCGCGCGGTGCCGGGCCGTGAGCATGTCGATCTCGATCTCGAAGGGCTGCCCCAGCTCGGCCCGCGCCACGGCGCCGGCAAAACTCTTGCGGTCGTAGGGCGCGCACAGCGCCAGCGTGGCTTCCAGCGTGGCCGGTGTGTCGGCCGGCAGTTCCAGCATCTCGCGCAGCTGGGCCGACCAGCGCAGCGTGTGTGGCCGCAGCGTGAGTTCCCAGCCGCCCACACGCGCCAGCCGTGCAGACTCGGCGAGGAAGGCCTCGCTCTGGCGCAGTGCGTCTTCAGAGGCTTCGAGCGCGCGCAGGTCTTGCAGGTGTTCGGTGCGGTCGATGACGGCGCAGACGTACTGGCCGGGGTCGTCGGGGCGGCTGTCGGCGGTGCCGGGCAGGCGCGAGATGTAGAGGTCGCCGCTGAAGCGCCGGCCGCCTTCGCCGAAGAAACCGACGTTGTCCAGCGCGCTGGCACCAGCGGCCTGGGCCTCGTGCAGGGCCGGGCGCACGCGGTCTTGGTAGTCGCTGCTGTCGACGAGGCGGTGCAGGAAAACCGGCGTGTTGTGGCGCTGCGGCAGCTTCAGCAGGCGCGTGGCCAGTTCGTTGGATTCGAGCAGTTCACCGTTGAAACCGACCAGCACACAGGCCACCGGCATGCCGGCGAAGAGCGTGGCAAAACGTTGGGCCAGTGCCTCGGCACGCGCGTAGCTGGCCTGCAATTCGTCGGCCTGGGCGTGCAGCTCGGCCTGGTAGATGCGCAGGTTCTCGGTCAGTTCACCGAGCTTGGCGTCGTGGCGCCGTGCGGCGTCTTCGATGAGCGCGAGCTCACCGCGCGCCACCGCGCCCAGCAGCTGTTCGTTGAGCAGTTGTCCCACGCTCTCGGCCTGCAGCAGCAGGCGGTCGCGCGCTTCGACGCGCTGTTTCAGGCCGTGCACGCTCATCGGGCGGGTTCCTCCAGGCTGGGGCTGGGCTGGCCCTGGTTGTCGACCCAGGTGGTGATGTCGATGTGGCTGACCACGGCGCCGCCCTGTGCATGCGCCACCGGGGCCACATGCATCAAGAACCAGAGCTGGCGTCCGTTGCTGTCACACGGGTATTGCATCGTGAAGCGCGGCAAGCTGCCGCGCAACACACCGGCCACGCCTTCGTGGGCGCGGCGGGCTTCGGGGTCGGTGAGCGCCGCACTGGCGCAGATGCTCAGGTAGTTGTGGCCGGGGCCGCTGTGGCGCAGGTCGGGGTCGCCGTTGTCGGCGGCAAAGCGCCGCCAGGCTGCGTTCACACGCACGATGGTGCCCTGCGCATCGAGCACGGCCAGGTGCTCGGCCAGCGAGTCCAGGATGGACTGCATGCGCTGGCTGTCTTTCAGCGAGGTGACGTTGACGAAGCTCATCACCGCCTTGGTGCTGCCTGGAACCCGGGCTGCATAGGGCTGCATGCGTGCCAGCCACCACTGGCCGTCGCGGCTTTTCACCTCGCGCTCTGTGACCACACGCTCGGCCAGCGTGCGGCGCAGGTCGTTGAAGAGCTCGGGGTAGTCGAGCAGGTTCGCGAAGTCTTCCAGCGAGCGGCCGCGGTCGCCCTCGCGCACCTTGAACAGCTGCATCAGCTCGGGCGTGAAGCGCAGCAGGCGCAGCTCTTCGTCGACGAACAGGGTAGGCGTGGCGGTGGCCTTGGCGACGTTTTCGAGGTCGGCGTTCACCGAGTTGAGCACGTCCACCTTCTCCTGGTATTCGGAGTTGACGGTGTAGAGCTCTTCGTTGACCGACTGCAGCTCTTCGTTGGTGCTCTGCAGCTCCTCGTTGCTGGCCATCAGCTCTTCGTTCGTGGCCTGCAGCTCTTCGTTGGCGGTTTCCAGCTCTTCGATGGTGGCCTGCAGGCTCTCGTGCGTGAGGTCGAGTTCACGCTCCAGCGTCTCGACCCGTTTGCGCTGCTCTTCGTCGAGCAGCGTCGTCTGGGCCTCGCCGGGCGCAGGCAGTGCCAGGGTTTCGAAGCTCAGCAGCGTCAGCGCGGCGCCACCGGAGTGGTCTGGGCTGGCGGCCCCCAGGCGGCGTGCCACCAGGCGCAGGTGGCGGGCGTTGTCGCCGTGGCCCAGCTGCACCGGCGCTGCGCTTTCGGCGCGGCCTTCGCCGGCCACCGCCTGCAGCAGCAGCCCGGCGGCCCACGACAGCTCACGCGGCAGCAGCTTCAGCACGTCCAGCGTCATCTGGCCTTCGCTGATCTGCAGCAGCTCGCTGGCGCTGCCGTAGACATGCAGCAGCTCGCGCGAGGGCCCCACCAGCAGCGAAGGCGGCAGGTAGGTCTGCTGCAGCTGGCGTTCGCCCTGGGCCACCCAAACCTGTGCCGAAGGCGGCACCACCTCGGGCGGGCGCCGCCGCAGTGCGCGGCGCTGCGACGAGGTTTCGTGCCGCGATGCGCTGTCGAGTTGCAGGCCGAGGCGGTCGCGGCGCAGCAGGCGGTAGATCTTGCCGCGGCCCGGCAGTGCCGCGAAATCGCGGTGCAGCACGCCCAGCGATTCGCTCGGCCCCAGCAGCAGGTGGCCGCCGGGCTGCAGCGCGTACTGCAGCCGCCGCATGGCGCGTTCTTGCGCGCCGGGCTGGAAGTAGATCAACGCGTTGCGGCAGCTCACGAGGTCCATGCGCGTGAAGGGCGGGTCGGCCACGAGGTTGTGGCGCGCGAAGATCACCATCTGGCGGATCTCGGTGCGCACCGTCCAGCCGCCGTCGCGTTCGGTGAACCAGCGCTCCAGGCGCTGGCCGGAGACCTCGGCCGCGATGGTGTCGGGGTAGTGCCCGGCCGCGGCGTGGTCGAGGTACTGCTGCTCGACATCGGTGGCGAAGATCTTCACCGGCCGCATGCGGCCCAGGCGCTGGAAGGCCTCGGCGAACAGGATGGCGATGGAGTAGGCCTCTTCACCCGTGGCGCAACAGGCCACCCACACGCGGATGGGCTCCATCGGCGCTTCGCGCCCGACCACCGCAGCAACCACCTGCTCGGCCAGTTGCTCGAACACATCGGCGTCGCGGAAAAAACGCGTCACCGGGATCAACAGCTCGCGGCGCAGCACCGACTGTTCGTCGGCCGAGGCGGCCAGCGCTTCGCGGTAGGCGGGCAGCGAGGCCGCGCGCTGCACCTGCATGCGGCGTTCGATGCGGCGCAGCACGGTGGTGGGCTTGTAGTCGCGGAAATCGATGCCGCTGCTGCCCAGCAGCAGTTCGAGGATGCCTTCGAGCGGCTCGGCCATGCTGGGCGGCGGGCTGCCGGCCAGCAGGCGCATCGAAGCGTGGCGCGGTGCACGCAGGTGCGTCGTCAGCCGCGCGGCCAGGTCCTCGGCCGGTGCCACGACGTCGGCCAGGCCGGTACCCACGGCACTGCGCGGCATGCCGTCGAACTTGGCGTTGGAGGGCTCTTGCACGAAGACGAAGCCACCCGCGGCGTTGACGGCCGGGATGCCGCGCGAGCCGTCGCTGCCGGTGCCCGAAAGCACCACGGCAATGCCGCGGTCGGCGCACTGTTCGGCCATGCTGGTGAAGAACACGTCGATGGGCAGCGACAGCCCGTGCTCGGGCTTGGGGCTGAGCAGCAGCCGGTCGCCGGCGATGCGCATGCTCTTGGCTGGCGGGATGAGGAACACCGCGTTGGGCGCCAGCGGCATGTCGTGCCCGGCCACACAGACCGGCATGGCGGTGTAACGCGCCAGCAGGTTGTCCATCATCGACTTGTGATCGGGCGACAGGTGCTGGATGACCACGAAGGCCGCGCCGGTGTCGACCGGCAGTGCACCGAAGAGGCGCTCCAGCGCGTCCAAGCCCCCTGCGCTGGCGCCGATGGCCACCACGAACCCGCCAAATGCCGCGGTGTGTTCGCTGTGGGGGCTGACTGCCGGCTCGTCGGCGGGCAGCAGCGTTTCGTCAGCGTTGTCGCCGGCAGGCGTGTCAGGTGTGAACGGCAAGTTGTTGCTGCTCTTGGCCGGCCCGGCATGCCCGGGCGCAGGCACCCGGCTCTGCGGATGCCTCGGCAAGTATGCCGCTGAGCGCGGCCGCGAGGGTCACTTTTTGCGAGCTTGCCGCATAAGTGATGGTCGTTCAGCCGGCCAGCACGCGCAGGATCTCGGCCCCGTAGGCTTCGAGCTTCTTGGCACCCACGCCGCTGATGCCTGCCAGCTCGTCCAGCGAGCCCGGCATCGCACGCGCCATCTCGGCCAGCGTGGCGTCGTGGAAGACGACGTAGGCCGGCAGGTTGTGCTCGCGCGCCACCTCGGCGCGCCAGGCCTTCAGCGCGGTGAAACGTTCGGTGGCGGCTTCGTCCAGCGGCAAGGGCGGGGGTTTGCCGGCGCCACCGCGCGGGCTGCTGCCGCGTTCAGCGCGCGCGCCCTTGCCGCGCGCCTTGGTCTCGGTGGGCACACGCAGGCGCACCGGCACCTCGCCGCGCAGCACCTCGCGTGCGCTCTCGGCCAGCGCCAGCGTGTTGTATTCGCCCTCGGCCTCCACGTGGCCCAGCGCGATCAGCTGGCGCAGCACCAGGCGCCACTGGGCTTCGCTCACGTCGGCACCGATGCCGAAGGTCGACAGACTTTGATGCCCGTGTTGCGTGACTTTCTCGGTGGTCTTGCCACGCAGCACGTCGATCAGGTGGCCGGCGCCATACCGCTGCCCGCCGGCCTGGCGGAAGCGGTAGATGCCACTGAGTGCCTTGCGCGCGGCTTCGGTCGCATCCCAGGTCTCGGGCGCGCCGATGCAGTTGTCGCAGTTGCCACAAGGCGTGCTGGGCTGGCCGAAGTAACCGAGCAGCCGCACACGCCGGCAGTCGATGGCCTCGCACAGCGCGAGCAGCGCGTCGAGCTTGCCGCGCTGCAGGCGCTTGAAGTCCTCGCCGGCTTCGCTCTCGTCGATCATGCGCCGCTGGTTCACCACATCGGCCAGGCCGTAGCTCATCCAGGCGTTGGCGGGCAGGCCGTCGCGGCCGGCGCGGCCGGTCTCCTGGTAGTAGGCCTCGATGTTCTTGGGCAGGTCGAGGTGGGCGACGAAGCGCACGTCGGGCTTGTCGATGCCCATGCCGAAGGCGATGGTGGCCACCACGACGATGCCGTCTTCGCGCAGGAAGCGGTCTTGGTGGCGGCGGCGCACCTCGGCGTCCAGGCCCGCGTGGTAGGGCAGGGCGTTGATGCCTTCGGTCTGCAGCCAGGCGGCGGTTTCTTCCACCTTCTTGCGGCTCTGGCAGTAGACGACGCCGGCATCGCCCTCGTGTTCGTCGCGGATGAAACGCAGCAGTTGCTTCTTCGGCTCGTCCTTTTCGACGATGGTGTAGCGGATGTTGGGCCGGTCGAAGCTGGCCACGAACAGCCGCGCCTCTTGCAACTGCAGGCGCTCGACGATGTCGGCGCGTGTGTGGCTGTCGGCGGTGGCCGTGAGTGCCACGCGCGGCACCCCCGGGAACTGCTCGTGCAGCGCGCTGAGGCCCAGGTATTCCTCGCGGAAATCGTGGCCCCACTGGCTGACGCAGTGCGCCTCGTCGATGGCGAACAGGCTCAGCAAGCCGCGCTCGTGCAGGCTTTGCAGCATGGCCAGGAAACGCGGCGTGAGGATGCGCTCGGGCGCGGCGTACAGCAGCACGAGCTGGCCGCTCATCAGCTCGCGTTCGATGCGCCGCGCCTCGTCGCCTTCGAGCGATGAATTCAGGTAGGCCGAGGCCACGCCGGCCTCGTGCAGCGCGCCCACCTGGTCGTGCATCAGCGCGATGAGCGGGCTCACGACGATGGCCACACCCTGGCCGGCGCGGTGGCGCACGATGGCCGGCACCTGGTAGCACAGGCTCTTGCCGCCGCCGGTGGGCATCAGCACCAGCGCGTCGCCGCCTGCGGTGACGTGCTCGACGATCTCCTGCTGCGCGCCGCGGAAGGCGGGGTAGCCGAAGACCTCGTGCAGCACGGCCTGGGGGTGGGTGGCAGCCACCGTTGTGGCGCTGGCAGGGGGGGTGGCGGGCAGCGAGATCACGGCAGACATCTTGGCGGGGATGGTAAGGCAGCCCCTTGCCGCCAGTGCCCGGGCGCAGGGCCCCGCTCGGGGGCCCCTTGGTGCGGTGGCCCGATCGGCGGCCATCTTCGGTGGTGCTGGCTGCCGGAGGCCCGGGCGCGATAATCCGTGGCATCCACCCACGCCCCATTTGCCCATTCCGGAGCCCGCCATGGCCTCAGTCAACAAAGTCATCCTCGTCGGCAACTGCGGCCGCGACCCCGAAGTGCGCTACGCCCCCAGCGGCGCGGCCATCGCCAACGTCAGCATCGCCACCAGCAGCCGCCGCAAGGACAAGAACACCGGTGAGAGCGTCGAAGAGACGCAGTGGCACCGCGTCACCTTCTACGACCGCCTGGCCGAGATCGCCGGCGAGTACCTGAAGAAGGGCCGCCCGGTCTACATCGAAGGCCGCCTGAAGTACGGCAAGTACACCGACAAGGACGGCATCGAGCGCAACACGGTCGACATCGTCGCCAACGAGATGCAGCTGCTCGGCGGCCGCGACGGCGGTGGCATGGGTGGCGGCATGGGCGGTGGCGACGACATGGGCGAGCCGCCCGCCCGCGCCCCGCGCAGCGCGCCCCCGGCCCGCAGCGCCGCCCCCGCGCCGGCCCAGCGCCCCGCGCCCAAGGCCAGCACGGGCTTCGACGACATGGACGACGACATCCCGTTCTGACGGTCTCTTTTTCCCTTGACGCCCCCCCAACGCCTCGGCCCGGCCGGGGCCTCCCCCTACCTCGCCGGCGTTGACGGCGGGGGCACTGGCACCCGCGTGCGCCTGCAAGACGCCGCCGGCCGCACCCTGGGCCAGGGCGAGGCCGGGCCCTCGGGGCTGGGCCAGGGCGTCGAGCAGGCCTGGCGCCATGTGCAGCAGGCCTTGCAGTCGGCTTTTGCAGCGGCCGGCTTGGCCGCCGCCGCGCCCGCCGACGTGGCGCTGGGCCTGGGCCTGGCGGGTGCCGGCGTGGCGGCGCAACGCGCGGCCTTCTTGCAGGCCGACCCCGGTTTCGCCTCTTGCGTGCTCGACAACGACGGCGTCACGCAACTGCTGGGCGCTTTCGGCGGCGGGCCCGGCATCGTGGTGGCCGCTGGCACCGGCAGCGTGGCGGCCAGCCGCGATGCCGACGGCCGCACGCGCCAGTGCGGCGGCTGGGGTTTCCCGGTGGGCGACGAAGGCAGCGGCGCCTGGCTGGGCTTGCGCGCCATGGCCCATGCGCACGCGGTCCTCGATGGCCGCGCGGCGGGCAGCGCCTTGTCGGAAGCCGTGTTCAAGACCGCCGGCGCCGACGCCCCCGCACTCTTGGCCTGGTGCGCCGGTGCAGGCGCGCGGCGCTACGCCGAGCTGGCGCCCTGGGTCTTTGCCAGCGCCGACAGCGGCTGCCGCACGGCGCAAACGCTGCTGCAGGCCGCCGCCGATGCGCTGGCCGCGATGGTGGCCGCGCTGCAGCCCGCCGGCGCCGCCGCGCCCTGGCCCGTGGTGGCCAGCGGCAGCGTCGGCACGCGGCTCGCGTCCCTGTGGCCGCCGGCCTTGCAGGCGCGCCAGGTGCCCGCGGCGGGCGACAGCATGGATGGCGCGCTGCTGATGCTGCGCGCCGCGCTGTCCGCCGCACCGCGCTCGGCCTGAGGGCCAGTGCCAGCCTCCGCCCTTCTCCTTTCGCGACCCTGCTTCCCATGACCCTCACCGGCCACCTGCTCACCCCTGAAGGTTTCTTGCGCGGCACGCTGGCGCACGCAGGCGGCCGCATCACCGCGTTGCAAGGCACGCCGGTGAGCGAAGCCGCGGTGCGTGCCGACACGGCCACCCCCGTCTTCCTGCCAGGCTTCATCGACCTGCACGTGCACGGCGGCGGCGGCGCCGACACCATGGAAGCCGGCGCGGCCGTGGCCACGCTGGCGCGCCTGCACGCGCGGCACGGCACCACCTCGCTGCTGGCCACCACGATGACGGCGCCGCTGGCCGACATCGAAGCCGCGCTGCACGCGCTCGCGCCGGCCGTGGCGCAGCGTTTGCCGGGGGCGGCGCGTGTGCTGGGCGTGCACCTGGAAGGGCCTTACATCAGCCCCGACAAGCTCGGCGCGCAGCCGCCCTTTGCGCGGCCGCCGTCGCTGGCCGAGATCCTGGCGCTGCACGCCATCGCGCCCATCCGCCTGGTGACGGTGGCGCCCGAGGTGGCTGGCAACCTGGCGCTCATTCCGCAACTGGTGCAGGCCGGCATGCGTGTGCAGCTGGGCCACACCTCGGCCACTTACGAGCAGGCTTGCGAGGCGCTACAGCATGGCGCCAGCGGCTTCACGCACCTGTTCAACGCCATGAGTGCGCTGCACCACCGCGCGCCGGGTGTCACGGGCGCAGCGCTGGCGCACGGCGAGCATGCCGAGCTCATTCCTGATTTGCTGCACGTGCACCCGGGCGCCATCCGCGCGGCGCTGCGGGCGATCCCGGGCCTCTTCTGCGTGAGCGACGCGACCGCGGCCGCTGGCATGCCCGATGGCGACTACCGCCTCGGCCGCCAGACCGTCACCAAATGCCTGGGCGGCGTGCGCCTGGCCGATGGCACGCTGGCCGGCAGCACCTTGACGCTGGACCAGGCGCTGCGCAATCTCGTCAGCATCGGCTTGCCGCTGGCCGAAGCCGCGGCGCGCTGCAGCACACACGCCGCGAACTACCTGGGCTTGCAAGACCGCGGCCGCTTGCAGCCCGGCGCCTGGGCCGATGTGCTGCAACTGGACCCGGTGACGCTGCAACTCCAGGCCGTGTGGGTGGAAGGCGAGCCCGTGGCGCGCTGAAGGTGGGGCCGCCGTACAGTGCGGCCTTCCAACGCGGCGCCGGCCGCCCTTGAGGAGACGCCATGAGCCCGCCCACGCCCCGCCTCACCGCCGCCGATTTCCAGCCCGAGGTCTTGCGCCTCTTCGACCAGTACGTGCACGGCGATCTCAGCCGGCGCGGCTTTCTGGACAAGGCCGCGCTCTTCGCCGGCAGCCCCGCCGCCGCGGCCGGCCTGCTGGCCGCGCTGAGCCCGCAGTTCGCCGCGGCGCAGGTGGTGGCGCCCAACGACGCGCGCATCGCCACGCGGCGTGCCAGCTTCCCCTCGCCCGAGGGCCACGGCACCGTGCAGGGCCTGCTGGCGCGGCCCATGCAGCCGGCCGGCCAGCGGCCGGCGGTGCTGGTGGTGCACGAGAACCGCGGCCTGAACCCGCACATCGAAGACATCACGCGCCGGCTGGCGGTGGACGGGTTCCTCGCTTTTGCGCCCGATGCACTGGCGGCCTACGGCGGCTACCCGGGCAGCGAAGACGAGGCCCGCGCGGCCTTCGCCAAGGTCGACCAACCCAAGGCCCGCGCCGATTTCATCGCCGCCGCGCAAGCGCTGCGGACCTTGCCCGAGAGCACCGGCAAGCTCGGCGTGGTGGGCTTCTGCTACGGCGGCGGCATGGCCAACTACCTGGCCACGCAGATGCCCGAGCTGAACGCGGCCGTGCCCTTCTACGGTGGCCACGCACCGGCGGCGGAAGTGCCGAAGATCCAGGCGCCGCTGCTCATCCACTTCGCGAGTGACGACCCGCGCATCAACGCCGGCTGGCCGGCGTATCAAGAAGCGCTGAAGACCGCGGGCAAGCGCTTCGAGGCGCACATCTACCCCAACACCCAGCACGGCTTCAACAACGACACCACGCCGCGTTACGACGCCGCCGCCGCGAAGCTGGCCTGGGAGCGCACGCTGGCCTTCTTCCGCCAGCACCTGGCGTGATGCGGGGGCGTGGGTTGATGGCCTGGGCGGTGCTGGCCGCGGGCTGGGTGCTCGCGCTGTGCGGGGTGGTGGCTGCGCCTGCCGCGCTGGCGCAGGCGAAGAAGGACACCGCCGTGCTCGCGATGTCGCTGGAGCCGCCGGGCCTGGACCCGACCGCCGGCGCGGCCTCGGCCATCGGCGAGGTGGTGCTCTACAACGTCTTCGAGACGCTGTTCAAGATCCAGAGCGACGGCAGCACCGCGCCGCTGCTGGCCACGGCCGGCACGCCTTCGGCCGATCTCAAGACCTGGACCTTCACGCTGCGCCGCGGCGTGAAGTTCCACAACGGTGCGGCTTTCGACGCCCAGGCCGTGAAGTTCAGCTTCGAGCGTGCCGCCGCCGCCGGCAGCCTGAACAAGGACCGCGCCACCTTCGCCAACATCGAGCGTTTCACGCTGCCCGACAGCCACACCGTGGTGCTGCAGCTGAAGAACCCGAACGCCGATCTGCTCTTCCAGCTGGGCCAGGCCACGGCGGTGATCGTCGAGCCCGGCAGCGCTGCCACCAACGGCACGCAGCCGGTGGGCACCGGCCCTTACCGGCTGGAGAACTGGGCGCGTGGTTCTGCGGTGACGCTGCAACGCTGGCCCGAGCACCGCGACGCCGCACGCGTGGCGCTGCGGCGTGTGCAGATCCGGTTCATCAACGAGCCCGCGGCGCAGGTGGCGGCGCTGCTGTCGGGTGATGTCGATGCCTTTCCGCGTGTCTCGGCCGCACGCAGCCTGCGGCAGTTCCAGAACAAGCAGCGTTTCCAGGTGCTGGTGGGCGCCAGCCGCGCCAAGACCCTCCTGGCGATGAACCACCGGCGCAAGCCGCTGGACGACGTGCGTGTGCGCCGCGCCATCGCCATGGCTATCGACCGCGCTGCCGTCATCGAGGGCAGCGCCGAGGGTTACGGCGTGCCCATCGGCAGCTATTACGTGCCGGGCGCGCCGGGTTATGTCGACACCACCGCGATCAACGCCTACAACCCGGCGCAGGCGCGGGCGTTGCTCCAGGAAGCCGGTGTGGCCTTGCCGCTCCAGCTGACGATGAAACTGCCGCCCGTGCCCTACGCGCGCCAGGGCGGCGAGGTGATCGCGGCGATGCTGGCGCAGGTGGGCATCACGGCCAAGATCGAGAACATCGAGTGGGCGCAGTGGCTCAGCGGTGTCTACGGCCAGAAGGCCTACGACCTCACCGTCATCAGCCATGTCGAGCCGCTGGATTTCGGCAACTTCGCGCGGCCCAACTACTACTGGGGCTACGAATCGGCCGAGTTCAAGGCGCTGTGGGCGCGCATCCAGGCCACGGCGCAACCGGCCGAGCGCCACACGCTGCTGGCCGAGGCGCAGCGCCTGGTGGCGCGTGACGCCGTGGCCGCCTACCTTTACCAACCCACCTGGCTGACGGTGGCGAACGCGCGCCTGCAGGGGCTGTGGAAAGACGCGCCCATCCTCGCCAACGATCTCTCGGCGCTGCGCTGGCAGTGAGGCGGCCTGCCGGCCCTGCGGCGCCCGTGCAGCAGGGCCGCGGGGCCGCAGGGCCGTGAATGGGTGGTGCCTGTCTCCGGAGGCTGCGGCTATGCTCCGTGAGATACATCATGAAACATTTGCAGTTGTTGCCCTGCGCCCTTCTGGTGGCCGCTTTCTGCGCCACACCGGCGGCTGCGCAAGCACTGGCCACCCCGGCGGAACTGCTGGCGCTGGTGAATGCACAGCGCGCCGCTGGCGCGGTGTGCGGCGGTGAGCTGCAAGCCCCGGCGCCGCCACTGCAATGGCACGCCGCGCCCGAAGCCGCGGCCACCGAGCACCTGCTCGACGTGGCGCAGCAGCCCGCCCTCACGCACGACGGCAGTGACGGCAGCACCGTCGGCGGCCGCCTGCGCCGCCACGGTTATGTGTGGGGCGGGGTGGGTGAAAACGTGGCGGCCGGCCACACCAGCGCGGCGCTGACGCTGCAGCAGTGGCTCCAGAGCCCGGCGCATTGCCGCACGCTGATGCAGGCCAACTACCGCCACGGTGCGGTGGTGGGCCGCCTGGTGCCCGGCAGCAAACACGTCGCGTATTGGGTGATGGTGCTGGCGCGGCCTTTGAGCTGAACCCAGCGTCGGGCCCGCGTCAGGTGGGCTCCGGCAGGTCTGCCAGGTGGGCGGCGTCGCCCCAGGTCTCGATCTGCAGCGTATCGCTGGCCCAGCGCAGGCGGTTCACGCCGGTGTTGGGGATGGCGCACTCGCGCAGCCCGGTCAGCGGCAGGCCGTGCACGGTGCGCCACAGCATGTCGAGCACACCGCCGTGGGTCACCACCACCAGGCGTTGCGCCGCGGTGCTGGCGGCCAGCTCACGCACGGCCGTGAGCACGCGGGTGTGGAACTGGCGCTGGCTCTCGCCGCCCGGGGGCGCGAAATCGGCGTCCTGCTGCAGCCACAAGCGCCACAGCTCGGGGTGGCGCGTCTGGATGGTGGGCGCGTCCAGGCCCTCCAGAATGCCGAAGCTCTGTTCGCGCAAACCGGGCACGAGGCCGGGGCTCATCTGCCAGGCCGCGGCCAGCGGCGCGGCGGTCTGGCGTGCGCGCAGCAGGTCGCTGCTGTAGAGCGCGTCGTGGCGCTCGGCGGCCAGGCGCTGCGCCAGGCGTGCGGCCTGCTGTTCGCCGTGGCCGTTCAAAGGCACGTCGATCTGGCCCTGGAAACGCTGCTGGCGGTTCCAGTCGGTCTGGCCGTGGCGGATGAAGAGCAGCTCGGTCATCGCGGCGCTGCGATCACTTCGCGAAGAGCTGGCCGATGTCCTTGAAGGCCTTGAACTCCAGCGCGTTGCCGGAAGGGTCCTTGAAGAACATCGTGGCCTGCTCGCCCACCTGGCCGGCGAAACGGATGTAGGGCTCGATCACGAACTTCACACCCTGCGCGCGCAGCCGCTCGGCGAAGGCGTGGAACTGGTCCCACTCCAGCACCACGCCGAAGTGCGGCACCGGCACGTCGTGGCCGTCGACTTCGTTGTGGTGCGCACGCGTTTGCTGCGGCGCGAGGTGGGCCACGATCTGGTGGCCGAAAAGGTCGTAGTCGATCCACTCGGGGCTGCTGCGCCCCTCGGGGCAGCCGAGCACACCGCCGTAGAAGGCGCGCGTGCTCGCCAGGTCGGCCACGGGGAAGGCGAGGTGGAAGGGAGCGATCTGCATGCCCCACATTCTCCGCCCGCCAGCAGCCGCCTGCCGCAGCCCGGGTTTCAGCCGCGGCGCTTCTTCAAACCCCAGGCCATCGCCAGCAGGCCGCTGAGCCACAGCGCCAGCGTGGTGGGCTCGGGCACCGGGGCCGTCACCACGGTGAGCAGCGGGCGTTCGGCCAACGTCGTCCACTCGCGCGTGTAGAAGTCGATGCCGTTGGTGCCGTCGGGCATGAAGGGCAGCAGCGCCCAGCCGTGGCCCGCTGTGAGGCCGGCCTGCTGGCGCTGCAGCGCGGCGGTGATGTCCAGCACCAGCGTGCCTTCTTCGATGTTGCCGCCGCCGTCGTTGGCGCCGATCTGCAGGAAGGGCGTGCTCGCCGCTTCCACGCCATCGGCCTGCACGCCATCGCCCAGGCTGGCCCAGGTGGCGGTGGCTTCGTTCCAGGGCTGCAGCATCTCGAAGAAGCGGATGCCGCTGCCCGCGCTGGTGACGGTGAGCGTGAGCGTGGCTTGCGTGACGACACGCTCGCTGCCGATCTGGCCGGCGCCGCTGCCGAACAGGCCGTCGAAGCGCAGCAGCGCCTGCGCGGGTTGGCCGCCGTCGCTGGCATCCACGCCGGCCTCGGGCTCGCTGCCCAGTGCCACGGTGGGCTCGGCGGCGCGCAGCGTGGTGTCGGCGGCGCCCAAATAGCCAGCCACACCGTGCTGGAAGGTGAAGGTGGTGGACTGCGCGTGGGCGGCGGTGGTGGCCAGCAGAGCGGCCAGCAAGGCAGCGCGCACGGCGCGGTTGTTGAGCTTGGAAGCTGAGGTCATCGGTGGGCTCCGTGTGTGGGTGGTCGGCCAGGGGCCGCGGTGCTAACAGGGGAAGTGTTGTGGTCGCTGCATGACAGGCCGACGACAGACGCGGCCCTCCCCCCCGAAGCGCGGCGCAGGCCGCGGCGTGTCATGTGCGCTTCACGGAGCCTGCCTACCGTCCGCGGCAGCGCTCACCCGAGCCCTGCCGTCTTCCACCCCGCACACCGCCAGGAGCACACATGTCCGACTCTCTCCACAACCCGTCCCGCCGTGGCCTGCTGATGGGCAGCGGCGCCGCCGTGGCCGCGGCTTTCGGCGCGCCCATCGCCGCCATGGCCGCCCGCTCTGCCGAAGCCAGCAACGCCCTGCGCGCCACGCGCAGCGTGCCGGGTGCGCAGTGCACGCCGGCCGACGCCTCGCTGCTCATCGACAGCCCCTACGGCGCCACCGCGCCCGTCAACGACCTCAGCACCGGCCTGCCGCTGATCGAGCTGCCCGCGGGCTTCACCTACAAGAGCTACGGCTGGCGCGGTGACGTGATGAGCGACGGCCTCGTCACGCCCGCCGCACACGACGGCATGGGTGTGGTGCGCACGCGCCGTATCGGCCGCAGCACCGAGATCGTGCTGGTGCGCAACCACGAGCTGAGCACCAGCACCAACCCCAACAACATCGTCGGCGCCGGCCGCGAGACCGTGGCCAAGTACGACACGGGTGTCACGGGCACGAGCTACCGGACTGGCGGCAACACCAACCTGGTCTGGCGCGATGGCAACTGGGTCGAGAGCTACGCCACGCTCGGCGGCATTCACCGCCCTTGTGCCGGCGGCGCCAGCACGTGGGGCAGCTGGCTCAGCAACGAAGAGATCCGCAGCAACGACGTCAGCAGCACCGGCAAAAAACACGGCTACATCTTCGAGATCCCGGCCGATACGAGCCTGAACGCTGTCAACACGACGCCGTTGTTCGACATGGGCCGTTTCGCCCACGAGGCCAGCGCCATCGACCCGGCCACGGGCTACTGGTACCTCACCGAAGACCAGGGCAGCGCGAACACGCTGTACCGCTTCCGCCCCAACAACCTCAGCGGCGGCCTGAATTCGCTGCACGCCGGTGGCACGCTGCAGGGCCTGAAGGTGCGCGGCGTGATGAACGCCGACCTGCGCTTCCCCACGTTGTGCCAGACCTTCGACTGCGAGTGGGTCGACATCGCCAACCCCGACGCCGACGGCGCCACGCTTGCCAGCGTGGTGGGCAACGTCTCGGCCAGCGGCCCCTACCTGCAGGCCTACGCCAACGGCGCTGCCATCTTCGGCGCCAACGAAGGCTGCTGGGTCGCCAACAACGTGGTCTTCTTCACCGACAAGGCCACGGGCACCTCGCCGGTGGCACGCGCCGGCGTGATCTGGGCGCTGGACCTCGGCACGCTGGTGCTCAAGGCCATCTTCGTCAGCCGCGACCGCGTGGTGGGCAACTCGCCCGACAACATCTGCGTCAGCCCGCGCGGCGGCCTGCTCTTCAACGAAGACGGCGGCACCAGCAGCCCCACCAGCGCCACCATCGAATCGCAGCACCTCAAGGTGCTGGCGCCCACGGGCAACAGCTACATCTTCGCCAAGCACAACTACAACTTCACCGCCGCGCAGCTGGCCGGTGCCGGCAAGCCCGGCGCCGCCACCGGCAACCAGCGCAACACCGAGTGGGCCGGCAGCGTGTTCAGCCCCGACGGCCGCGTGCTCTTCGTGAACCTGTACTGCGGCGTCACGCTGGCCATCACCGGCCCCTTCGAAAACGGCCACCTGTGAACGCGGCCGCTCTTGTTTCATCCACCTTTCAGGACTTCCCCATGAAAAAGCTTCTGCTCGCCACCGCCCTGGCCGCCGTCTTCGCGGCACCCGCCCAGGCCCTGACCTTCGAAGGCGCCGTCACCCAGGGCGGCACCGTCGTCACCAGCTACAGCGGCGTGAGCCTGCTGTCCTTCGACATCGACTTCGCCAACACGCTGCCGGTGGTGATGGAGTTCCGTGTCGACGCCGAAGACCTGCTGCAGCCCATCAGCTTCAATGCCGTGCTGCGCAACTTCAGCGGCACCGGCATCGGCGGCTACCAGTTCTCTCTGGACCGCGGCGTCTTCAGCACCGTCGGCAGCGTCACGCGCCAGTTCGAAGGCAGCACGGTGGTCAACGCCAGCGGTGGCAACGCCACGCTGAGCTTCAGCTCGATGGAGTTCCTGGACGTGGAGATCGGCAACGCCCTGGGCACCACCGCCGGCGCCACCGACTGGACGCTGGCCGGCCTGCAGGCCGGCGACCGCATCAGCTTCAGCGTGAGCGCCGTGCCCGAGCCCGGCACCTACGCGCTGATGCTGGCCGGCCTGGCGGCCGTGGGCTTCATCGCGCGCCGCCAGCGCCGCGGCTGAAGACGAACTTCGCGCCGGCTCACTCAGCCGGCGCGGTGCACGCTGGGGTGTGTGCTGACCACCCGCACTGCGTAGCCGCGGCCCGCGGCGTGGTCGGCCACGCACTGCAGCACCAGCGGGCTGCGGTGGCGCGCGGCGCTCTCGCGCACCTCGGCCAGCGTCATCCACAGCGTGCGTTCGATGCCGCTGTCCAGCGTGCGGCCGGGCAGTTCATCGCCCACGCTGCCGCTGTAGGCGAAGCGCACATAGGTGATGTCTTCGTCGGTAGCATCTTCGGTGCCCGGCCGCTGGAAGCGCGCGAGATACACGCCCAGCAGCGCCGTGGGGCTGAAGACGCGCGCCGTCTCTTCCAGCGCCTCGCGCACCACGCCCTGCTCGGGCGATTCACCCGGCTCCAGGTGGCCGGCCGGGTTGTTGAGCTTCAGGCCCTCGGGCGTGTTCTCTTCCACCAGCAAATAGCGCGCGGGCGTGCCGCCGTCGCAGATGACGGCGGCCACGGTGACGCTGGGGCGCCAGCGCTCGTCGCTCACGTTCTCGCCCCTGGGTTCAGGCCGCAGCCTTCACCTTCAAGCGCCAGGCGTGCAGCAGCGGCTCGGTGTAGCCGCTGGGCTGCGCTTCGCCCTTGAACACCAGGTCGCTGGCGGCCTGGAAAGCCGCGCTTTCCTTGAAGCGGCCGGCCATGGGCCGGTAGGCCTTGTCGCCGGCGTTCTGCTTGTCCACCACCTTGGCCATGCGCTTGAGCGTGGCCTTCACCTCGGCCTTGGTGACGACGCCGTGGCGCAGCCAGTTCGCCATGTGCTGGCTGCTGATGCGCAGCGTGGCGCGGTCTTCCATCAGGCCGACGTTGTGGATGTCGGGGACCTTGCTGCAGCCCACGCCCTGGTCGACCCAGCGCACCACGTAGCCGAGGATGCCCTGGGCGTTGTTGTCCAGTTCCTGCTGCTTCTCGGCGTCGGTCCACTTGGCCTTCTTCACCACGGGGATGGTGAGCAGGCCGGTCAGCAGCGCCTCGCGTTCTGCATCGGCGTCCACTTTTTCCAGGCCCTTCTGCACCTTCGCCACGTCCACCTGGTGGTAGTGCAGCGCGTGCAGCGTGGCGGCGGTGGGGCTGGGCACCCAGGCGGTGTTGGCGCCGGCCAGCGGGTGGGCGATCTTCTGCTGCAGCATCGCGCCCATCAGGTCGGGCATGGCCCACATGCCCTTGCCGATCTGCGCCTTGCCGCGCAGGCCGCACTGCAGGCCCACCAGCACGTTGTTGCGCTCGTAGGCGGCGATCCACTCGCTGGTCTTCATGTCGCCTTTGCGGCGCATGGGGCCGGCACGCATGGCGGTGTGCATCTCGTCGCCGGTGCGGTCGAGGAAGCCGGTGTTGATGAAGGCCACGCGGCTGGCCGCGGCGGAGATGCAGGCCTTCAGGTTCACGCTGGTGCGGCGCTCTTCGTCCATGATGCCCAGCTTGACGGTGCTGTCGGGCAGGCCCAGCAGCTTCTCCACGCGGCCGAAGAGCTCGGCCGCGAAGGCCACCTCGGCCGGGCCGTGCATCTTGGGCTTGACGATGTAGACGCTGCCTTTGCGGCTGTTGACGATGTTGTTGGCACCGTTGCGCTTCAGGTCGTGCAGCGCGATGGCGGTGGTGATCACGGCGTCCATCAGGCCTTCGGGAATCTCCTGGCCCTGCTCGCCCCACAGGATGGCCGGGTTGGTCATCAGGTGGCCCACGTTGCGCAGGAAGAGCAGGCTGCGGCCGTGCAGCAACACGTCTTCGCCCTTGGGCCCGGTGTACTTGCGGTCGGCGTTCAGGCCGCGCGTGAAGGTCTTGCCGCCCTTGGTCACCGGCTCGGTCAGCGTGCCCTTGAGGATGCCCAGCCAGTTGCGGTAGGCCAGCACCTTGTCGTCGGCATCCACCACGGCCACCGAGTCTTCGAGGTCGAGGATGGTGGACAGCGCGGCTTCCAACACGAGGTCGCTCACGCCTGCCGCATCACTGGCGCCGATGGCGGTGTTGCGGTCGATGCGGATCTCCAGGTGCAGCCCGTGGTGCACCAGCAGCACGGCCGTCGGCGCGGCGGCATCACCCTGGTGGCCGACGAACTGCGCCGGCGTCTTCAGGCCCTGCGTGCTGCCGTCCTTCAGCGTGACCACCAGCGCGCCGCCCACCACCGCGTAGCCGGTGCTGTGCACGTGCGAGCCCTTCTTCAGCGGGGCGCAGCGGTCGAGCACGTGGCGCGCGTACTCGATGACCTTGGCGCCGCGCACCGGGTTGTAGGCCTCGCCGTTCGGGCCGGCCTTGGTGGCGCCGTCGGTCTCGGGCAGGGCATCGGTGCCGTAGAGCGCGTCGTACAGGCTGCCCCAGCGCGCGTTGGCGGCGTTCAGCGCGTAGCGCGCGTTGGTGATGGGCACCACCAGCTGCGGGCCGGCTTGCAGCGCGAGCTCGGCGTCGACGTTCTTCGTGGTGGCCTTCACCTTCTCGGGCACCGGCACCAGGTAGCCGGTCTTCTCCAGGAAGGCGCGGTACTTGGCCATGTTCTTGATCGGGCCGGGGTGCTTGGTGTGCCAGGCGTCGAGTTCGGTCTGCAGCCGGTCACGCTCGGCCAGCAGCGCGGCGTTCTTGGGCGCCAGGTCTTGCACGAGCTGGCTGAAGCCGGCCCAGAAGGCCTCGCGGTCCAGGCCGGTGCCGGGCAGCACTTCGTCGTCGATGAAGCGGGCCAGGGTGTCGGCCACTTGCAGGCTGTGGAGGGTGGTGCGCATGGTGAGGTTCAGGGTTCGAGAGAGGAGAAAGGAAAAGCGGAATCAGGGGGAAGCGACGGCGGCCTTGGCGGCCCGCGGCCGGCCCAGGCAGACCAGCACCTCGCGCAGGCTGCGGCCGGTGAAGTGCGGCGGCGGGCCCAGGCGCTCGGCCGGCGCGCCAGCGCGGTTGACCCACAGCGTGCTGTAGCCGAACCAGGTGGCGCCCAGGGCGTCCCAGGCGTTGCTGCTGACGAAGAGGATTTCGCGGGCCGGCAGGCCCAAAGCGGCCGGGCCCAGGGCGTAGGCCGCGGGGTCGGTCTTGTAGCGCCGCACCGGGTGCACGCTGAGCACGGGCGAGAGCAGCTCGGCCAGGCCCGCGCTCTTCACGGCCACGCCCAGCATCTCCGGGTCGCCGTTGCTCAGCACGCCGGCCGGGATGCCGCGTTTCTGCAGCTCGGCCAGCACCTCGCGGTTCTCGGGGAAGAGGCTCAGGTGCCGGTACTCGTTCATCAGCCGTTCTTCGGCCGCGGGCGTGAGCGCCAGCCCCAGCTTCTCGGCGCCGTGCTGCAGCGCCGCGCGCGTCAGTTCCCAGAAGGGGCGGTAGTGCGCGTCGGGCTGGCCGCTCATCGTCACCAGCCGCGTGTATTCGATCTGCTTGTCGCGCCAGAGCTGGCTGAGCGCCGCGCCCTGGCCCGGGAAGAGCTGCTCGGCGGCCAGGGCCACGCTGTGCACGTCGAAGAGCGTGCCGTAGGCGTCGAAGAGAACGGCCCGTATTTTCATGCAAGCACTCTATTCGATATGCGTGGCGGCATTAAGCGCATCGAATGTCATTGATTTGTGCGTTGGCTATGCATAATCAGCCGCATGGCCCGCTTGAAGCAGATCGAGTCTTTCGTCGCCGTCGCCACCAAAGGCAGCCTCACGGCCGCTGCGCTGGCCGAGGGTGTGGCGCCGGCGGTCATCGGCCGGCGCATCGATGCGCTGGAAGAGCGCCTGGGCGTGAAGCTGCTGGTGCGCACCACGCGCCGCATCACGCTCACGCACGAAGGCAGCGCCTACCTGGAGGACTGCCAGCGCATCCTGGCCGAGCTGGCCAGCGCCGAGGCCAGCGTCAGCGCCGGGGGCGTGAAGGCCAGCGGCCATTTGCGCATCACTGCGCCGGCCGGCTTCGGGCGCCGCCACGTGGCGCCGCTGGTGCCGCGCTTCGTGGCCGAGCACCCCGAGGTCAGCCTGAGCCTGAACTTGAGCGACCGCGTCGTCGACATCGTCAACGAAGGTTTTGATTGCGCCGTGCGCGTGGGCGACCTGCCCGATTCCAGCCTCGTCAGCGTGCGCCTGGCGGACAACCGGCGCCTGTGCGTGGCCACGCCCGAGTACCTGGCGCGCCGCGGCGAACCCACTTCACCGGGCGAGCTGATGCGGCACGACTGCCTCACGCTCAGCAGCGACGCCAGCCAGACGCGCGGCTGGGCCTTCCAGGTGGACGGCGAGGTCACGCACCTGCGGCCCAGCGGCCCGCTGGACTGCAGCGACGGCCAGGTGCTGCACCACTGGTGTCTGCAGGGCCTGGGCATCGCGTGGCGCAGCACCTGGGAGGTGGAGCGCGACATCGCCGCCGGCCGCCTGAAGGCGGTGCTGGAAGCCTTCGCGGCGCCGCCCAACGGCATCTACGCGGTGTTTCCGCAGCGCAAGCACCTGCCTTTGCGCGTGCGCCTGTGGATCGACTTCCTCAAGCACAGCTACGGCGACCCGGGCTACTGGTCGGGCGCCACCGAGGCCGGCCCCAGTGCCTGAGCTGCGCCGGGCATGAAAAAGGCGCCCGCAGGCGCCCTGGCTCGGCCGAGAGGCGCGGCCTTACTTCTTCGGCGCGGCGGCCATGTCGGCCTCGCACTTCTTCATGAAGCTGTTCTTGGCAGCGCCGGCCAGGGCCTTGCCGTTTTTGTCGACAGCCTTGGCTTCGCAGGCGCTGCCGCCCATCTCGCTTTCGCACTTCTTCATGAAGCTGTTTTTCGCGGCGCCGGCCAGGGCCTTGCCGTTTTTGTCGACGGCCTTGGCTTCGCAAGCGGCATTCGCCGCAAAGCCTTGGCTGGCGAACAGCGCGCAGGCGGCGAACAGGGCGATGTGCAGGATCTTCTTCATGGGGGTGCTCCTCTTCCGTGTTGAATGGCGTGGCAAGTTGCCGGCGCTCATTTCAACAGCGAAGCGCGCGCCCGGCTACCCGTGAACGCACCAGGGGCTGCGGCCGCCGACCGCCCCCGCCGCAACACCCGCTACAGGATGCGTCGCGGGTGCGCCAGCGCCTCGTGCGCCGCGTGCAGGCGTTTGACCAGCACGCCGATGAAGGCCTTGTCGAAGAGGCTGCGTGTGGCCAGCGAGAGCTGGTTCAGCGTCTCGGGCGTGAAGCTCAGCGTGGTGGCCTGCTGCGAGACGAGGATGTCCACCGTGTGCACACGCAGCTCGGGGTTGGGCGCCAGGTAGGCCATCTCGCCCACGGTGCTGCCGGCGCCGATCTGCGCCACGAGCTTGCCGTCGCGGTACACCTCCACCTGGCCCTGCGTGACGATGTGGAAGGTGTCGCCTTCGTCGCCCTTGCGGAACAACGCGTGGCCGTAGGTGTGGCGGTGCCACTTGGCGCGGTGCACCACCTCCCACAGCTCCACATCGCCGAAGCCGGCGAAAAAATCCAGCGCACGCAGCAGCGTGAAACGCTCGGAGTCCAGCACTTCCTGCAGCGGGCCGCGCTGCAGCTGCGTGTCACTGCCCAGGGCCGAAAGCGCCTGCGAAAACTCTTCCCAGCTCGCCGGGCGCAGCTCGCGTTCCTTGGCCAGGCTGCTTTCGATCAAGGCCTGCAGCGCCGCCGGCACGCCCTCGCGCAGCGTGCCCAGCGGCGGCGGCGTGCCGTGGTAGATCTGGTGCATGATGGCCTGCTGCTGCTGCGCATCGAAGGGCGGGCGCCCGGCGACCAGGTGGTACAGCACGGCGGCCAGTGAATAGATGTCGGCGCGGCAGTCCAGCGCATCGCCGTCCAGCTGTTCGGGCGACATGTAGGCCAGGCTGCCCACGCGGAAGATCTGCGTGTGTTCGGCGGTCTGGTTGAAGACGCTTCCGAAGTCCGTCACCTTGATCTGCAGGATCTTGTCGCCGTCCATCTGCGTCAGCAGGTTGGCGGGTTTGACGTCGCGGTGGATGAGGCCCTGGCGGTAGCAATAACCCAGCGCCATCGCGCACTTGAAGCCCACTTCGACGATCTGCGACAGCGGCAGCAGCGCATCGGCGCGGCAGAAGCGGCGCAGCGTGCCGCCAGGCACGTACTCCATCACGAGGTAGGGCGCGTCGTTGTCGGCCACGGCGTCGAGGATCTGCACCACGCCCGGGTGGTGCAGCCGGCCCACCAGCGCGGCCTCGGCGGCGAAGAAGCGCTGCTGGAAGTGCGATTCGCGCGAGTTGGGCCGCGCTCCCGGGCGCACCCGCTTGATGGCCACCGCGGTGTTGGTGAAAGGGTCGTCGGCGAGAAAAACCTCGCTGGTGGCGCCTTCGCCGATCTTGGCCTTCACCAGGTACTTGCCGATCTGCGCCGGCAGGCCGGGCTCGGCCGCCCAGGCCGCCGCTGCGGGGGCGGCGTCGGGTGCGGGGGCGACGGTGGAGGGCATGGGCGGCATGGCAGGGTGGCGCGCGCCGGGGCGTCTGCCTGCGCGCATTCTCGGCCGCGGCCCGCAGCGGCGGTGCCGGCATCAGCGCCGGGATTGCCGGCCAAATGAGCTGCCAGCACCAGCCCGGAACAGGCCGAAAAGTAGAATCGGTCGATGATCCAAGCCAAGCAAGAGTTGCAGCAGGCCCTGCAGGCCGCCCTGGCCGAACTGGCCGCGGCCGCAGGCGTTGCCGCCCCGGTGGCCGCTTTCGAATCGCCCAAGCAGGCCGCGCACGGTGATCTCGCCATCACCGCGGCCATGCCGCTGGCCAAGGCGCTGAAGAAGAACCCGCGCGAAATCGGCGAAGCCCTGGTGCGCGCGCTCAACGCCACGCCCGCCTTCCAGCGCTGGGTGCAGGCGCTGGAAATCGCCGGCCCCGGCTTCATCAACCTGCGCTTGGCGCCCGCCGCCAAGCAGGCCGTGGTGCACGAGGTGCTGACGGCCGGCACCGCCTACGGCCAGCAGCCCGCGCAAACCGGCCAGCGCGTGATGGTGGAGTTCGTCTCGGCCAACCCCACCGGCCCGCTGCACGTGGGCCACGGCCGCAACGCGGCTTTGGGCGACAGCATCAGCAACCTGCTGGCCACGCAGGGCGCGCAGGTGCAGCGTGAGTTCTATTACAACGACGCGGGCGTGCAGATCAACAACCTGGCGCTGTCCACGCGGGCGCGCCTGCTCGGCCTGAAGCCCGGCGAGGCCGGCTGGCCCGAGAGCGCCTACAACGGCGAGTACATCGCCGACATCGCCGCCGACTTCGCCGCGAAAAAGACCGTGCGCGCCGACGACCGCGAATTCACCGCCAGCGGTGACGTCGACGACCTCGACGGCATCCGCCAGTTCGCGGTGGCCTACCTGCGCCACGAGCAAGACCTCGACCTGCAGGCCTTCGGCGTGCACTTCGACCACTACTTCCTCGAGAGCAGCCTCTACAGCGATGGCCGTGTCGAAGACACCGTCCAGCGCCTGGTGGCCGCCGGCAAGACTTACGAGGAGGGCGGTGCGCTGTGGCTGCGCACCACCGACTACGGCGACGACAAGGACCGCGTCATGCGCAAGCAGGACGGCACCTTCACCTACTTCGTGCCCGACGTCGCCTACCACCTCAACAAGTGGGAGCGCGGCTTCACGCAGGTCATCAACGTGCAGGGCACCGACCACCACGGCACCGTGGCGCGTGTGCGCGCCGGCTTGCAGGCGGTGGGTCAGGGCATCCCCCAGGGCTACCCTGATTACGCGCTGTACAAGATGATCCTGGTGATGAAGGACGGTCAGGAGGTCAAGCTCTCCAAGCGGGCCGGCAGCTACGTCACGCTGCGCGACCTCATCGAGTGGACCAGCCGCGACGCGGTGCGCTTTTTCCTCATCAGCCGCAAGAGCGACGCCGAGTTCGTGTTCGACATCGATCTCGCGCTGAAGGCCAGCGACGAAAACCCGGTGTTCTACGTGCAGTACGCGCATGCGCGCATCTGCTCGGTGCTGGCGGCCTTCAAGGAGAAAAACGGGGGCGCGGCGGCCTACGCCCAGGCCGATCTCTCGCTGCTCACCGCACCCACCGAAGCCGCGCTCATGCTCAAGCTGGCCGACTACCCCGCCATGCTCACGCGTGCTGCGGCCGACCTGGCGCCGCACGACGTCACCTTCTACCTGCGCGAACTGGCTGCGGCCTTCCACAGCTACTACGCGGCCGAACGTTTCCTCGTCGACGACCCCGCGCTCGCGCTGGCTCGCATGGCGCTGCTGAGCGCCACCGCGCAGGTGCTGCGCAACGCACTGGCGGTGCTGGGCGTCTCGGCGCCCGAGGCCATGGCGCGCGAGGCCGCACCTGCGGCACCGGCTGCAGAAGGAGCTCCAGCATGAAATACGCCGCACGCCACCGCCAGCGCGGCGGCTTCGTGATGGGCCTGGTGGCCGGCCTGCTGGTGGGCCTGGCGCTGGCGCTGGCCGTGGCGCTCTACATCACCAAGGCGCCCGTGCCCTTCATCGACAAGGTGCCCCAGCGCACCGCCGAGCAAGACAAGGCCGAGATCGAGAAGAACCGCAGTTGGGACCCCAACGCGCTGTTGGGCGGCAAACCCGCCAAGCCGCTGGTCGACCCGGCCGCGGCCTCGGCGGCGGCCGCTGCCTCGGCCGTGGCGGCCTTGCCGCCGGTGGTGGCTTCCGGCCCGACGGCCAAGCCCGCTGCGCGCGACCCAGCGGCCATCCTGGCCGGTGCGCCCGCCCCGGGTGGCGCCCCGCCTGGGGTCAAGCCTGCTGCAGATCCCTTCGTCTACTTCGTGCAAGCCGGCGCTTACACCCGGCCCGAAGACGCCGAGCAACAGAAGGCCAAGCTCGCGATGCTGGGCCAGGAGGCCAAGGTCAGCGAGCGTGAGCAGGCCGGGCGCGTGGTCTACCGCGTGCGCATCGGACCCTTCCCGGCGCGCGAGGTGGCCGACGACCTGCAGGGCCGCCTGCAGCAGCAGAGCATCGAATCGCAGATCGTGCGCGTCGAGCGCCCCTGAAGGACCCGGGCGCTCGCAGACGCGGCACACTCCACCCCGTGCAGCGGCCCTGGAACTCGGCCGCCGCGGCCGGGTCCACCGGGGCCCGAACCTCCCACGAAAGGACTTTCATGAACCGGCGCGATTTCTCCACCCTTCTGGCCAGCGCTGCGGGCACGGGCCTGGCCCTCACTGGCGCCGGCACCGCATTTGCGCAGGGCGCGCCGGTGGAAGGCAAAGACTACGTGCGCCTGCAGACGCCCAGCGCCGTCACGGGCCTGGCAACGGGCAAGAAGATCGAGGTCATCGAGTTCTTCTGGTACGGCTGCCCGCACTGCTTCACCTTCGAGCCCACCATCGAGGTGTGGAGCAAGCGCCTGGCGCCCGACGTGCAGTTCCGCCAGATGCCGTTTGCCTTCATCGGCCCGGTGGAGCACCAGAAGCTCTTCTACGCGCTGGAAGAAATCGGCCAGCGCGAGGCGCTGCAAAAGCGGATCTTCAACGCCATCCACCTGGAAAACCGGCGCATCAACACCGAGGCCGACATCCTGAACTTCGTGGCCGCCAATGGCGTGGACCGTGCGAAGTTCACCGCAGCCTGGAAGTCTTTCGGCGTGAACACCAAGCTCAACCGCGGCAAGCAGCTGTCGAACGCGTACAAGATCGACGGTGTGCCGGCCATCGGCATCCAGGGCCGCTTCTACACCGCGCCTTCGCTGGCCGGCAGCAGCGAGCGTGCCGTGGCGGTGGCCGATTTCCTGATCCAGCGCGCCCGCCAGGGCGCCTGAACGGCAGCCCGGCCCGCCTGAAGCCGCGCGCAGGTGCGGTGCCCCGGGCGGGGCCCGGCGCGGTGTCTTTTCACGGTGCTGTGCGGCAGCAGCGGCGAAACTTGTGGCTAGAATGGTCTGCAAGTTTCGTGCCGAATCCATGCTGCCCTTGTCCCGCCTTCCTTTGCTCTGCCTGCTGCCCCTGGCCTTCGGCCTGGGTGCGGCGCTGGCCGCCAAGGCCGACCGCAGCCAGCCCATCGTGATGGAAGCCGACCGCCCCGGCACGCTGGACTACCAGCGCCAGGTGCTGGTCTTCAACGGCAACGCCGTCATCAGCCAGGGCACGATGGTGCTGCGCGCCGACCGCATCGAGATGCGCGAAATGCCCGACGGCTACCGCGCGGCCAGCGCCATCGGCCTGCCCGGCAAACCCGCCACCTGGCGCCAGAAGCGCGACGGCCCCGCCGACGAGGTGGTGGAAGGCAGCGCCGAGCGCATCGAATTCGACGGCAAGGCCGACACGCTGCGTTTCATAGGCAATGGCGCCGTGCGCCGCCTGCGGGCGGGCAGCGTGGTCGACGAGATCACGGGCGCCACGATCGTGTGGGACAACCTCGCCGAGGTCTTCAAGGTGGAAGGCGGCGCGGTGACGCCGGCCAACCCCAGCGGCCGTGTGCGCGTGACGCTGACACCGCGCGCCGAAGCGTCCGCCAGCGCGCCGCCCGCCGCGCCCGGCCCGGCCCCGCTGCAGCCCAGCCGCGCGCTGCCGGCGCCGCGCTGATGCTGGCGCCCGCTTCGCCCGCCGCCGCGCCGGCGGCCCCGCCGGCGCCTGCCGCCACCAGCCGCCTGGAGGCCACCGGCCTGCAGAAGAGTTATGGCGCGCGCATGGTCGTGAAGGAAGTGCACCTGGCCGTGGGCGCCGGCGAAGTGGTGGGCCTGCTCGGCCCCAACGGCGCCGGCAAGACCACCACTTTCTACATGGTGGTGGGCCTGGTGCGCGCCGACCAGGGCGAGATCCGCATCGACGGCCAGCCCGTGCAAGGGCTGCCCATCCACCACCGCTCGCGGCTGGGGCTGAGCTACCTGCCGCAGGAAGCTTCCATCTTCCGCAAGCTGACCGTGGAAGAGAACATCCGCGCGGTGCTGGAACTGCAGCGCGGTGCCGACGGCCGGCCGCTCAAGGCCGCGGTGATCGAAGAGCTGCTCAACCAGCTGCTGCACGACCTGAGCATCGAGAAGCTGCGCGATTCGCCCGCGCCGGCGCTGTCGGGCGGTGAACGCCGCCGTGTGGAGATCGCACGCGCGCTGGCCACGCAGCCGCGTTTCATCTTGCTCGACGAGCCTTTCGCGGGCGTCGACCCGATCGCGGTGATCGAGATCCAGAAGATCATCCAGTTCCTGCGTTCGCGCGGCATCGGTGTGCTCATCACCGACCACAACGTGCGCGAAACGCTGGGCATCTGCGACCGCGCCTACATCATCAGCGACGGGCGTGTGCTGGCCGAAGGCACGCCTCAAGAGATCGTTGCGAACGCCGAGGTGCGCAAGGTGTACCTCGGCGAAAATTTCCGGATGTGAGCCGGCGATGAAACCTTCATTGCAGGTTCGGCTCTCGCAGCACCTGGCGCTCACGCCTCAGCTGCAGCAATCCATCCGCCTCTTGCAGCTCAGCACGCTCGAGCTGCACCAGGAGGTGGGGCAGATGCTCGAGCAGAACCCCTTCCTGGAAGCCGACGACGAGCTGCCCGCCAACCCCTTCGAAACGCCGCTGGAGCGCCAATCCGTCGACCGCGCGGCCGACCGCACGGCCGATGCGGAAACCAGCAGCGATGCCGGTGAAAGCAGCGGCGACAGCGGCGGCGACACCGCCACCGAGATTCGCGGCGACGAGTTCGGCACCACCGAGCGCGAAGACTGGGAAAACGGTACCGAACGCGACGACTTCGACGGCATCCGCGAGACGCCGTCGGCCTCGGCCGCCAGCGGCGAAGGCGACGAGCTCGACCCGCACGAACGCCGCACCAGCAGCGGCTCGCTCGAAGACCACCTGCGCCAGCAGGTGATGGGCATGCGCCTGTCGGCCACCGACCAGGCGGCGCTGGCCGTGCTCATCGAAAGCCTGGACGGCGACGGTTACCTGGCCGACCCGCTGGAAGAGATCGCCGAGCGCCTGGCCGAGATGATGGGCCTGCAGGACGACGAAGAGGCGCGCGCCGAACTCGCCGACCGCCTGCGCTGCGCGCTGAAGTGGCTGCAGAGCCTGGAGCCCGCAGGCGTGGGCGCGCGCAACCTCGGCGAGTGCCTCTGCCTGCAACTGCTGCAGACACCCAAGTGCGCCGCACGCCAGCTGGCGCTGCGCATCGCCGAGCAGTACCTGGAACTGCTAGCCCGCCGCGACATGAAGCGCCTGACCGCGCTGACCGGCTGCGACGAAAACCTCGTGCGCCAGGCGCAGGCGCTCATCCGCCAGTGCGAGCCGAAACCCGGTCGGCCTTTCGGCAACGCCGAAGCCACCGTGGTGGTGCCCGACGTCATCGTGCGCAAGAGCGGCCGTGGCCTGGCCGTGGTGCTCAACCCTGACGTGATGCCCAAGCTGCGCATCAACGACCTGTACGCCGCCGCCGCGCGCGGCCAGCGCGGCAACGCCGCCAACCCGGGCCTGAGCTCGCGGCTGCAGGAAGCGCGCTGGTTCGTGAAGAACATCCAGCAGCGTTTCGACACCATCCTGCGCGTCAGCAAGGCCATCGTCGAGCGCCAGAAGGCGTTTTTCACCCACGGTGCCATCGCGATGAAACCGCTGGTGCTGCGCGAGATTGCCGATGAACTGGGCCTGCACGAAAGCACCATCTCGCGCGTGACCACGGCCAAGTACATGGCCACGCCGCAAGGCACCTTCGAGCTGAAGTACTTCTTCGGCAGCAGCCTGAACACCGAAGCCGGCGGCAACGCCAGCAGCACGGCGGTGCGCGCGCTGATCCAGCAGTTCGTCACCGCCGAAGACCCCAAGAAGCCGCTGTCCGACAGCCAGCTGAGTGACATGCTGGAAGAGCAGGGCATCCAGGTGGCGCGGCGCACGGTGGCGAAGTACCGCGAGTCGCTGAAGATCGCGCCGGCCAGCCTGCGGAAAGCCATCTGATGCCTTCACTCTTTTTGCCCTGCGCCGGTGGCGTGGAGGCCTTGCTGGCCGACGAGGTGCAACGCATCACCGGCACCGCCGCCGAGGCCACGCGCGGCGGCGTGTGGGTCGACGGCGACGCCCGCACCGCGATGCGGCTGAACCTGGAAAGCCGGCTCGCCACGCGCGTGCTGTGGCCCTTGATCGACGGCTACTACCGCGACGAACACGACCTCTACGAACTCGCGCGGCGTGTGCCCTGGGGCGAGTGGATCAGCCCGGCGCAGACGCTGCGTGTGGACGTCAGTGCGCAGCGTTCACCGCTGCAGAGCCTGAACTTCGCGGCCTTGCGCATCAAGGACGCCGTGTGCGACACGCTGCGCGAGCAGACGGGCGAGCGGCCGAGTGTCGACACCCGCCGGCCCGACCTGCCCATCGCGCTGTTCGTCGGCCCCGAGCACGCCACGCTGTATGTCGACACCTCGGGCGAGGCGCTCTTCAAGCGCGGCTGGCGCGAAGACACCGGTGAAGCGCCGCTGAAAGAGACCCTGGCCGCCGCGATGCTGGCCGCCGCCGGCTGGCAAGGGCGTTCTGAGGACGGTCCGCTCTACGACCCCTGCTGCGGCGCCGGCACCATCGCGGTGGAAGCCGCGCAGATGGCCTGCGGCATCGCGCCTGGTGGCCAACGGCGTTTTGCCTTCGAGCGTTTGCTGCCTTTCCGCGACCACATGGCCGCCTGGCGCGACATGCAGCAGGCCGCGCGTGAGCGTGTGCACGCGCCGGCCGTGGCCGTGTTTGCCGGCGACGTGAGCTTCCGCATGACCGACTTCGCCACGCGCAACGCCGAGCGTGCGGGCGTGCTGGCGGCCATCGACTTCAAGACCGCCGATGCGCTGCAACGCCCACCGCCGGCCGAGCGCGGCGTGATCCTGATGAACCCGCCTTATGGCGAGCGCATTGCGCCCAAGGGGCAGGGCACCACCACGGCGCGCGAAGGCTTCGAAGGCGGCGGCAGCTCGGCCGAGTTTTTCGGTGCTCTGGCCGCGAACTGGAAACGCCAGTACCCGGGCTGGACGGCTTGGCTGCTCAGCCCCGACATGAAGCTGCCCGGCCTGATGCGCCTGAAAGAAAGCCGGCGTGTGCCGATGTGGAACGGCCCCATCGAGTGCCGCATGTTCCGCTTCGACCTGGTGGCGGGCACCAACCGCAGCCCGGCCGCGCCTGCAGCCTGAAGCCAGCGCCTGGGCCGCCTAGCGCAGCACCGGCAGCGCCGCCACGCGGCGGTCGATCTCCTGCAACTGCGCTTCGTAGGCCGGCGCGCCCACACCACCGTAGCGTTTGACGAAGCTCGCCTCGTCCATGAACTCGGCCAGGTCTTGCCAGGGTGGCATGAGGTCGCCGTCTTTCAGGGCCGCGGCCAGGGCGGCCTGCACGCGCTGTGGCTCGCGCACCGCCAGTTCACCCAGGCGGATGCCGGCGCGGTTGGCGGCCATGTCGTTGAAGCTGAAGCCGCTGCCGCCGCGTGCATCGGCCAGCTCTTTGTAGACACCGATGGCGCGTGACAGCGGGCTGGTGCCCTCGGCCGCCAGCGCGGCCGACACCAGCAGGTGGCGCGGAAAGTCGGCGCGGCCGTCCAGCGTCACCTGCATCGGGCGCGGCCGCGGCCAGGCACGCGCCGTGGGCAACAGCGCGCCCAGGTCGCGGCCGTTGACGTAGAGCGTCAGCACCACCAGCGCCGCGCGGTTCTCGGCCGCGGCATCGGCGCCCGGCGCGGCGCTGCGCTGGCGCGCCAGCGCAAACATCGGCGCCAGCAGCGGGGGCAGCGCCACCTGCCAGCCTGGGCCCTGGCGGGCCGTCACCGCGGCCAGGTGTTCGGCATAGGCGCGCAGGCGCACTTGCTGGTCGGCGGGCACCAGGCCGCCGAGCAGGCGCTCGGTGCTGTCGCCCTGCCAGGCGTAGACCACCGCCAGCTGCTGCGTGCCGAAGCTCACGCGCCGCACCACATCGCCCGCGGCCTGCCACTGCGCCTGCAGCCCGGCCTGGCCGGCGGCCCACAGCAGCACCCGTTCGCCCACCCAGGCGGGCAGCGGCAGGCGGCCCACCTGCAGGTCTTGCAGCACGGGCAGGCCGCCGGTTTCCTGCAGGCGCAACTGCACGTTCAACCAGCGGCCGAAAGGGTTGGCCGGCACGTGCAGGCTGGCGCGCAGCAGCGCACTGCCGCGCTGCAGGCTCACGCTGGCGGCCGAGGGGGCATGGCGGCGCAGCACGGCGTGGTTGAGCAGCACTTCCAGGTCGCGCTCGCTCAGGCGCAGGGCGTTCACGCGGCCGGGTGTGGCGCGCCGCGGGTCGTGCACACGCACCAGGGCCAGGGCCCGCGCCACGTCTTCGGCCACCGGCTCGGCCTGCAGGCTGACCGAGGGCGCGGGCTGCAGCGCGGCCATCACGGCGAACAACAAGGCCAACCCCGCGGCCAGCAGCAGGGCCGCGGCGGCGAGCATCCATCTTTTCATGGGGCGAGTCTGCCACCGGGGGTGGCGCAGGCCCGGCGCCTTGTGCACCGCGGGGCATAATTCCGCGTTGAACTTCCGGAGGATTTCCTTGGAAACGGCCCAGGATCCCGCCTCTGCGCGCTAGTCGCCCGGGCCGGCTGCCCCCGCCGGGCGAGACGACAGGCCCGCCGCCTTGCTCGCAGCCCTTGTCCTGGCCACAGGCCCGGGCCCTTCTTTCGGAAGTTGCCACATGCTCAACGTCTTCACGCTGGTCCAGGGCCGCTTGGTCCAGGCCGAGATTTCCCAGCTCGACATGCTGGCCTTGCTGCAGCCGGTGTGGGTGGACCTCGAGAGCCCCAGCGACGATGAAAAGGCCTGGGTGCAACGCTGTTTCGGCCTCAGCATTCCGGCCGGTGTCATCGACGACGACCTCGAAGAATCGGCCCGTTTCTACGAAGAGGACAACGGCGAGCTGCACATCCGCTCCGACTTTCTGGTCGATGCCGACGACCCCGCCAAGGGCGCCGAGGCCCAGCCCGCGCGCAACGTGCGCGTGGCCTTCATCCTCTCGAAGAACGTGCTGTTCTCCATCCACGCCGAAGACCTGCCCGTCTTCCGCCTGCTGCGCCTGCGTGCGCGGCGCATCCCGGCGCTGATCGAAGACGCGAAAGACGTGCTGCTGAAGCTGTACGACGCCGATGCCGAGTACAGCGCCGACCGCCTGGAAGGCATCTACGACGGGCTGGAAAAGGTCAGCGCCAGCGTGCTGACGCAAGACGTGAACGACCAGGTGGCCGGCGCTGCGCTCACGGCCATCGCGCGCGAGGAAGACCTGAACGGCCGCATCCGCCGCAACGTGATGGACACGCGCCGTGCTCTGAGCTTCATGATGCGCAGCCGCATGCTCAACGCCGAGCAGTTCGAAGAGGCGCGGCAGATCCTGCGCGACATCGACAGCCTGGACAGCCACACCGCCTTCCTCTTCGACAAGATCAACTTCCTGATGGACGCCACCGTCGGCTTCATCAACATCAACCAGAACAAGATCATCAAGATCTTCTCGGTGGCCAGCGTGGCGCTGCTGCCGCCGACGCTGATTGCCAGCGTCTACGGCATGAACTTCGACCACATGCCCGAGCTGAAGTGGCAGTACGGCTACGCCTTCGCCGTCGCGCTGATGGTCGGCTCGGTGGCGGCGCCTTTCCTGTACTTCAAACGCAAGGGCTGGTTGCGCTAGCGGCTTGCAACGGCGCGCAACAGGCGGCCTCGGCGTCGCATCCTGCGCACAACTCCGCAGGGCTTCGGATGCCGGGCGCAGGAGCATCGTGTAACCTCGTCGCGTGGTGTCGGCACTCCGGCACCCGTCTCTTCGAGGCCGCCAAGAACATGCAGATCACACCGAAGACGCTGGCAGCCGCCTGGCTGCCCCGTGCCCTCGTGGGGGCCGCCTTGGCCGCGGGTGCGCTGCTGGCCACGCCGGCGCTGGCCCAGTTCAGCATGGTGCCGGCGCCTCTGTGCACCCAGCCCAAAGAGTCGGCCACCGAAGGTGAACGCGAGTACCGCGTCGACGCGGCGCGCCACCTCTACGCCTGCTACCCGATGCGCGTGTACCGCGGCAAGCTGCCGCCGCTGCTGTACGGCGTGATGATGGTCGAGACCGAGATCGACGCCACGGGCCAGGTGGTCAACGTGAGCGTGGTGCGCAAGCCGGCCGCCGACGAGGTGGCGCCCTGGGTCATCGCGATGATCAAGCGCGCTGCGCCCTTCCCGGTGCCGGCCAAGCAGGCCGGCGGCACGGTGAAATACACCGAGACCTACTTCGTCGACAAGTCGGGCCTCTTCCAGGCGCAGTCGGTCACCGAAGGCCAACGCTGACGGCGTTCAGCCCGTGTTCAGCCCGCATTGACGCGGCGCTTGAGCCAGCGCATCAGCGCGCCCAGCACGGGCAGCTTCTCGTAGAGCTCTTCGGCCACGTCCCAGTAGTCGCGGTGCATCTCGATGCGGCCGTCTTCGGCCAGGCGCAGGTGCGAGGCGCCGCGCACCACCAGTGGCGGCTGAGCCTTGCCTTTGAGGCCGAAGATGAAGTCCCAGGTCAAGAAACACTGCCGGCCCTGCACCACGGCCTCGTGCACCACGAAACGCGGCGCCTCCAGCGTGCGGAACATGTGCTCGAAGATGGCCGTGATGGCCGGCACGCCGTGCACCTCGTTGAAGGGGTCCTTGAAGCGCGCGTCTTCGGTGTAGATCTGCGCCAGCTGCGTCAGGCCCTGCGGCGACAGCGCCTCGTAGGCCTGCACGATGGCGGCGATGCGCGGGTCGGCGTGGCGGGGCGTGTTCACAGGCCGGTGGAGCGGCGCACCGCTGCGAAGTAGGGGCCGTAGCCGAGGTGGCGCAGCGCGTGCATCCAGAAGGTGAAACGTTTCGGGAAGTGGATCTCGAACTCGCCCTTTTTCCAGCCGCGCAAGATCTCGCGCGCGGCGTCTTCCGGCGTGATGAGCGCCGGCATCTTGAACTGGTTCTGCGCGGTCAGCGGTGTCTCCACGAAGCCCGGGTTGATCAGCGACACGCCGATGCCCAGCGGCTGCAGATCGAGGTAGAGCGTTTCGGCCAGGTTGATCAGCGCGGCCTTGGTGGGCCCGTAGGCCAGGCTCTGCGGCAGGCCGCGGAAACCCGCCACGCTGCTGACCAGGCTGATGTGGCCGGCGTCCTTGCCGGCCTTGGCTTGGGCTTGCAGCACTGGCAGCACGGCGTCCAGCATGTACAGCGCGCCCACGTAGTTCACCTGCACGTGCTGCAGCGCCACGTCGAGCTCGAAAGCCGGCGCGCGCATGGGTTTGTAGGTGCCGGCGCAGTACATCGCCAGGTCGATGCGGCCGTGCACGCGCGCGATGTGCTGCGCGGCGTCGCGCATGGCTTCGCGGTCGGTGGCGTCGAGCGCGATGGCGTCACTGCCCGGGTGCTCGCTGACAAAGCGGTCCAGCGCCTCGCGGCCGCGCGCCGAAACGACCACACGCGCGCCGGCGGCGTGCAGGGCCGTGGCGGTGGCGCGGCCGATGCCGGTGGAGGCACCCACCAGCCAGACGGTCTTGCCGGCCCAGCGCTCGATGCGGGGGTTCAGGGACATGTTGTTCTTTTCAGGGTTTGTAGAAGGACAGGGTCACTTCGCCGAGGTAGATGCCGAACTTGCTCATCACGGCCTTGTTCAGCATCACCTTGTCGTCCATCAGGTACATCCAGTCGTCGAACTGCACCTCGTAGACCTTGCCGTCCACCGGCAGGCTGAGCGTGTAGCGCCAGTTCAGCGCGTTGCCGGCGCTGCGGCCTTCGGCCACGCCCACCACATCGTCGGCGCGGCCGCTCCAGCGGCCGTTGCCTTCGTCGGTGAGCTTCCAGACGCGGCGCTCGGTCTTGCCGTCGCTGTAGGTGAAACGTTCGTCGAGCACGCCCTGGTTGCCGTTCCAGCTGCCTGTCATCTGCACCGTGAAGCGGCGCACCACCTTGCCCGAGCGGTCGGTGAAGATGCCGTGCGCCACCATGGGGCCGTTGAAGTAGGTCTTGAGGTCCAGCACCGGCTTTTCGGCGGCGTAGTCGGCCGGCGTCGGCGCCGAAGCGCAGCCCGCCAGCAACGCGGTGGTGGCCGCGAAGGCCGCGGCCAGGGTGATCAGGCGTCGTTTCATCGGTGTTCTTCCTTGCGCAGCCAAAGGGTCCACAGCAGGCCGGCCGCGGCCAGCTTCAGCAGGCAGGGCAGCAAACAGTAGGCCAGGGTGAGGGCCTGCAGCGCGTCAGCGTCGCGGCCCCCGGGGGTGTAGCCAAAGGCGCCCAGCAGCGGCAGCGCCACGCCGGCGGCCAGGGCCAGGTTGAGCTTGGTGGCGAAGTTCCACCAGCCGAAGTAGGCGCCTTCCAGCTGCTGGCCGTGGCCGGCGCGCTGGATCACGCCGGCCAGCAGCGCGCCGGGCAGCGTGAGGTCGGCGCCCAGCGCAATGCCGCTGGCGATGCACACCGCGGTGTAGGCCGCCACGTCGCCCGCGCCCAGCAGCGCGGCCCAGGCGAAGGTGGCGATGGCCAGCACCATGCCCGCCAGCCAGGTGCGCGCCAGGCCGAAACGCGCCACGCCGCGCAGCCACAGCGGCATGCTCAAGGCGCCGGCCGCGAAGTAGCTGGCCAGGAAGAGCGGCTCGTAAGCCGCGGCCTGCAGCCGATCGCGGATGAAAAACAGCACCAGCGTGGCCGGCACCGCACTGGCCACGCCATTGACGAGGTAGATGGCCAGCAGCCGCCGGAAAGCCGGCGTGCGCAGCGGCGCCCACAGCGCCGGCGCGCTGGCGGTGGTGATCTGAGGCCGCGGCGCGCGCGCCAGCAGCGCCACGCCCAGTGCGAGCGTGAGCGAGAAGACCACTGTCGTCACCGACAGGCCCGCCACTGACGGCAGCACGCTGGCCACCAGCACACCCAGCAGCGCGAGGCCCTCGCGCCAGGAGACGATGCGCGCGCGCTGGCCTTCGTCGCCGCCCAGGCGCGCGCCCCAGGCCTGGTGCAGCACGCTCAGCACGCTGTAGCTGAGGTAGGTCAGGGCCAGCAGCGCGGCACACCACAGCAGCAGTGCGGGCTGACCGGCGGCGCCGGCCGTGGTGTCCACCGCTGGAAAAAACAGGCCGCGGAAGCCCAGGGCGCACAGCAGCGCCGCCAGCACCGCGGCCAGCAGCACGGCGCGCGCCGAACGCGCGAACCAGCCGTCGACCAAGCGGCCTATCCACGGGTCGGCCGCGGCGTCGAGCAGGCGTGCGCCCAGCAGCAGCGCGCCCAGCGTGGCCAGCGGGATGCCGAACTCCGCCGCGTAATGGTTGGGCAGCACCACGTAGAGCGGCAGCGCCACGAAGGCCAGCGGCAGGCCGAGGCCGCCATAGGCCAGGCCCTGGCCCCAGCCACCGCGCCAGGTGGGCGCTGGGCTTGCGGCTGCCCGGGGGCTGGTCACGGAGAACTTCTCGCGTTTTTCAGGCCCAGCAGCTGTTCACGCATCGCCGGTTCCGAGGTGCGCGGCGAGAGCCAGATGCCGAAGAACATCCGCGCGAAGGCCACCTCGCGCAGCTCGCCGCGCAGCTGGCCGTTGATGAAAAACCGCGCGCCCACGCCGGGCAGGTTCACGCCGGTGATGCGGTCGCCGGGTTTCACGTCGGGAAAGAGCTGCTGCATATTGCCCAGCCAGCGCTCGCCGTCGACGGCGCCGATCTCGCCCTGGCGTTCCATCTCCTTGAGCGAACGTTCGGCGATGGCGCCGCCCTTGAGGCTGCGCAGGTACTGCAGTTCCAGTGCGAAGGGCACGGCCTGCCAGTCGGCCCCGGGCGCGGCCACGCCAGCCCACAGCCGCGCGTCATAGACCTTCAGCCCCAGGAAGCGCAGCGTGCCGCTGCCCAGCAGGCGCGCGCCGGTGATCTCGGCGGCCACCTCGGCCGGGCCGCCCGCCGGCGGCGGCGATTGCGCCCAAACCGCCCCGCTGCCCACCAGGGTGAGCACTGCGGCGGCCTGCAGCCACTGGCGGCGTGCCGGCTTCATGGCGTGCGGCGCAGCGTGAACTGCATGACGTTGGTGTTGCCGGTGTCGAAAGCCGCTTCGCAGTAGGCCAGGTAGAACTCCCAGATGTGCATGAAACGCTGGTCGAAACCAAGCTGGCGCACCTGCGGGTCGTGGTGCAGGAACTGCGCGCGCCAGCGGCGCAGCGTCTCGGCGTAATCGGGGCCGAAGGCGCACTCGTTCACCACCTCCAGGCCGGCCTTGGCGGCTTCGGCGCGGAAGGCCTGCGGGCTGGGCAGCAGGCCACCCGGGAAGATGTACTGCTGGATGAAATCGGTGCCGCGCACGTAGCGGTCGAAGAGGTCGTCGCGGATGGTGATGGTCTGGATGCAGGCGCGGCCACCGGGCTTCAACTGCCGGCGCAGCGTGCCGAAGTAGCTGCCCCAGTACTCGCGGCCCACGGCCTCGAACATCTCGATGCTGCAGATGGCGTCAAAAGGCCCGTCGGTGATGTCGCGGTAGTCCTGCAGGCGCAGGTCGGTCTTTTCGGCCAGGCCGTGGCGCGCCATGCGTTCCTGCGCGAAGGCCAGCTGCTCGGTGGACAGCGTCACGCCCGTGACGTGCGCGCCGAACTCACCGGCGCTGCATTCGGCCAGCGCGCCCCAGCCGCAGCCGATCTCCAGCACGCGCTGGCCGGGCTGCACTTCGCACTCGCGCAGCGCGCGGCGCACCTTGGCCAGCTGCGCTTCGGCCATGGGCTTGGTGAAGTCGCCTTCGAAGAGCGCGCTGCTGTAGTTCATCGTCTCATCCAGCCACAGGCGGTAGAACGGGTTGCCGATGTCGTAATGCGCGTGGATGTTCTTGGCCGAACCGCGGCGCGAGTTGCGGTTCATCAGGTGCTTGATGCGGTAGGCCAGGCGCCCCCACCAGGTGCCGTAGACCACCGACTCCACCGCGTCGCGGTTGGCGATGAAGAGCTTGAGCAGCGCGGCGAGGTCGGGCGTGGTCCAGTGGCCGTCGATGTAGCTCTCGGCGAAACCGATGTCGCCACTTTTCAACGCGGCGGCGCAGACCTGCCAGTCGTGCAGGCGCAGCGCGGCGCGCGGCTCGGGCAACGTGGCCGAGCCGAAGCGCGCTTGCGAGCCGTCGGGCAGTTGCACGTCCAGCGTGCCCGCGCGCAGCTGTTTCATCAGCGAGAACACGGCGCGCGCGGCGGCGGGGGCCGTGTCGGGCAGCGCGAAGGTTTGCGCGGTGGTGGAGGCGGAGTTTGAACGCATGGCCGGCGGTCTCTGCAAAACGAAGGTATGGGTGGTACGCAGGGGCGGGCGGGGTGGATGCCTGGCGCGGGTCAGCGCGAGACGAACCCCTCGGGCGGTGCTGGTTTGCTGACGAAGGGCACACGCTTGCGCCACAACTTCAGCGCCTGCCAGTGGATGCGCGCCAGCACACCCAGCGTCATCAGCGGCATGCCGAAAAACGCGGCGCGCACGGCTGCGGCGTCCAGGGGCGCGAGGTGGCCCGAGACGCTGGTGAGCAGCAGTGCGCCTTGTTCGTCGTCGTGGTCGACACGCGCCACGCAGCGATCGGCGGTGCGCATGAAGCGGAAACGGTACTGGCCCGTCACGTGGCAGAAAGGTGAGACGTGGAAGACCTTGCGCGCGCGCAGCTCGCGGCCGTAGCCCAGCTCGGGGCCGGCCAGCAGGTAGCAGTGGCGCTCGCCGAAGGTGTTGTTGACCTCGGCCACCAGCGCGGCCAGCGAACCGTCTTCGCGGTGGCAGTGCCAGAAGCTCACGGGCTTGAAGACGAAACCCAGCACGCGCGGGTAGGTCTGCAGCCAGACCTCGCCGGTGGCGCCTTGCACGCCTTCGCGGGCCAGCAGTTCGTCCAGCCAGGCCAGTGCGTCGGCGCGGCCGTCGCCGTGGTCGGCATCGTGGAAGCTCAGCAGGCCGAAGCGGTTGCGGCGCAGCGCCGTGCAAGGCTGCGTGCGCAGGCTGCGCATCGGCAGCATCACGAAGTAGGTGGGGTAGGCGAAGGCGTTGGCGGCCGGGCGCAGGCGGCGGTGTCGCACCGTGCCGGTGGCCAGCAGGGCCTGGGCCTGAACCGGTGCCGTCATGCGCTCAGGGCCTCGGCGCGCAGGGCGGGTTGAGATGCCCAGGCCTGGCGCACGCGCGAGACGATGTCCAGCGCCGACATCAGGCCGTCTTCGTGGAAGCCGTAGCGTGTCCAGGCGCCGCCGAACCACACGCCGCCCGTGCCCTGCACCGCCGGCAGGCGCTGCTGCGCGGCCACGGCGGCGCGGTCGAAGACCGGATGGCTGTAGTCGAAGCGGCCCAGCACCTTTGCAGCCGCGGGCATGTGCGCCGGGTCGGGGTTGAGCGACACCACCACCGGCTGCGCCCAGGGCAGCGGTTGCAGCTGGTTGATCAGGTAGTGCAGGCACACGGCGGCCTGCTCGCGGCCGGTATCGGCGGCACGCGCGTAGTTCCACGCGGCCCAGGCCAGCTTGCGGCGCGGCAGCACGGCTTCGTCGGTGTGCAGCACCGCGTGGTTGGGGTGGTAGCGCACGGCGCCCAGCACCTCGCGCTCGGTCGGCGTGGCGTCGGCCAGCAGCGCCAGGCTCTGGTCGCTGTGGCAGGCCATCACCACGGCGTCGAAGGTCTCGGTGCCGCTGTCGGTGGCCACGGCCACGCCGCCGCCAGCCAGGCGGCGCACGCTGCGCACGGGGGTGTTCAGGCGTGCATCGGCCACGGTCTTGAGCAGCTTGGCCACGTAGTGTTTGGCACCGCCGCGCACGGTGTGCCACTGCGGCCGGTCGGCCACCTGGATCAGGCCGTGGTTGTGGCAGAAGCGGATCATCGTGCCGATGGGGAAACGCAGCATCTGGTCGGTGGGGCAGCTCCAGATGCAGCCGATCATCGGCAGGAAGTACCACTCGCGGAAGGCCGCGTTGAAGCCGTGCTCGTCGAGGAAATCGCCGATGGGCTGCGCCAGTTCACCCTCGGCGTTGCGCAGGGCGATGGCGGTGGTGAGCTTGTTGAAGCGCAGGATGTCCCGCAGCATGCCCAGGAAGCGCGGCTTGAAGAGGTTGCTGCGCTGCGCGAACACCGTGTTCAGGTTGTTGCCGCTCCATTCCAGACCGTTCTGGCGCACCTGCACCGAGAACGACATGTCCGAAGGCGCCGTTTCCACGCCGTGTTCGGCGAAGAGCTTCACCAGGTTCGGGTAGGTGCGGTGGTTGAACACCAGGAAGCCGGTGTCCACGCCGTGCGTGACCGGCCCCTGCGGCGTGGGCAGCGTGATGTCGACGGTGTGCGTGTGCCCGCCGAAGTAGTTGTCGGCTTCGAAGAGCGTGACGCGTGCGTCCTTGGAAAGCTCGTGTGCGCTGGCCAGCCCGGTGATGCCCGAGCCGATGACGGCAACCCGCTTCATGCGCAGCCCTCCCCGTGCACCAGCGG